>NZ_DATAJZ010000011.1:0-38002 GCF_036261875.1 Sphingopyxis sp.
AAACGTCTGGTGAACTGGGACCCGGCGCTCGGCACCGCGATCAGCGACCTCGAAGTCGAGACGCACGAGATCAAGGGCGGCTTCTGGCACTTTCGCTATCCGCTGGCCGACGGTGTTACCACCGATGAGGGCGCCGACCACCTGGTGGTCGCGACCACCCGGCCCGAGACGATGCTGGCGGATATGGCCGTCGCCGTGCACCCGAGCGACGCTCGCTATGCCAGCGTGGTCGGCAAGGACATCGTCCAGCCGATCACCGGCCGCCGGTTCCGGGTGATCGCCGACGAGCACGCCGATCCCGAGCTCGGTTCGGGCGTGGTCAAGATCACCCCGGGGCACGACTTCAACGATTTCGAGGTCGGCAAGCGCGCGGGAATCGCGCCCGGCGAGATGCTCAACATGCTCGATGCCAAGGCCGCGGTGGTGCAGACTGCCGACGGCCTGGTGCCAAACGAATTCATCGGCCTCGACCGCTTCGACGCGCGGGCACTGGTGGTGCAGCGGATGAAGGAGGAGGGCTTCCTCATCCCGCACATCGACAAGGACGGCGCCGAGCACGACGCCGAGCCGCGCACCATCGCCACCCCCTTCGGCGATCGCGGCGGCGTGGTGATCGAGCCCTGGCTGACCGACCAATGGTATGTCGATGCCGAAACGCTCGCGCAGCCGCCGATGGCGGCGGTGCGCGACGGACGCATCAACATCGTCCCCAAGACGTGGGAAAAGACCTTCTTCAACTGGATGGAGAATATCCAGCCGTGGTGCGTCTCGCGCCAACTCTGGTGGGGGCACCGGATTCCGGCATGGTATACCGAGGATGGCCGCATCTTCGTCGCCGAAACCGAAGAGGACGCACAGGCTCAGGCGGGCGCAGGCGTCGCCCTGACCCGCGATCCCGACGTCCTCGACACCTGGTTCTCCTCGGCACTCTGGCCCTTCGCGACGCTCGGCTGGCCCGACGATACCGAGATGCTCCGCCGCCATTACCCCAACGACGTGCTCGTCTCGGGGTTCGACATCCTCTTCTTCTGGGATGCGCGCATGGCGATGCAGGGGATGGAGTTCATGGGCGACGTCCCGTGGAAGACGCTCTATCTCCACGGCCTCGTCCGCGCGCCTGATGGCGCGAAGATGTCGAAATCGAAGGGCAATGTCGTCGATCCGCTCGGGCTGATCGACCAGTACGGCGCCGACGCGCTGCGCTTCTTCATGGCGGCGATGGAGAGCCAGGGCCGCGACATCAAGATGGATGACGCGCGCCTCGCGGGCTATCGCAATTTCGCGACCAAGCTCTGGAACGCCGCGCGCTTCTGCGAAGCCAACGGCATTTCCGCCTCGACCAGCCTCGAAGCGCCCACGGCGAGCCTGCCCGTCAACCGCTGGATCATCGGCGAGGTTGCCGACACCGTCGCGGCGATCGACAAGGCCTTCGCCGCCTATCGCTTCGACGATGCCGCGAATGCGATCTACAGCTTTGCGTGGGATCGCTTCTGCGACTGGTATCTGGAATTGATCAAGCCTGTCTCGAGCGAAGTCGAGAGAGGCGCGATCGACGACGAGACGAAGGCGGTCGCCGGCTGGGTGCTCGACCAGATCCTCGTCATGCTCCACCCCTTCATGCCCTTCATCACCGAAGAGCTGTGGACCGGCCTCGGCGACCGCGACGCCTATCCGCTGATCACCGCCAAATGGCCCGAGCCGAAGGCAGAGCGCGACGCCGAGGCGAGCGCGGATATCGACTGGCTGATCAAGCTGGTCAGTGAACTCCGCGGCGCGAAGGCCGAACTCAGCCTGCCGCCGGGCGCGCGGCTGACCGCGCATTTCCCGGCGTCGCTGAAGGACCGTGCCGACAAGCTCGCGGCACAGCTCGATCGCCTTGCACGGCTCGACGCGATCCGTTTCGAACCCGCGCCGGCGGGTGCATCGGCGCAGCTCGTCGTCGAGGGCGAAACGATCACCGTCCCGCTCGAAGGCGTGATCGACATCGCCGCCGAGCGCGACCGCCTGACCAAGGCGCTCGCCGCCGCGGCGAAGGAACTGGGCGGCCTTGCCGGCCGGCTGAACAATCCGTCGTTCGTCGAACGCGCGAAACCCGAAGCGGTCGAAAAGGCGCGCGCCGATCATGCCGCCAAGGCGGCGGAGGCCGAGCGCCTGACCGCGGCATTGGCACGGCTGGGGTGACCGACGGCGAAACGCCCGTCACGCCGCTGCCCGTCGCGGCCGCGGCCGACCCGGCCGCGGGGCCGATCCCGCCGCGCCAGAACGCGCGCGGCGGCGGGCGGATGGACCTGACCAGCGGGCCGATCACCAAAACGCTGATCCTCTTCGCGCTGCCGACGCTCGCGTCGAACATATTGCAGACGCTGTCGAGTTCGGTGAACTCGATCTGGGTCGGCCAGTTTCTCGGCGAAAGCGCGCTCGCCGCGACCGCCAACGCCAACATCATCATGTTCCTAATGTTCGGCGCCTTTTTTGGCTTCGGCATGGCGGCGACGGTGCTGATCGGCCAGTCGATCGGGCGCGGCGACATCGATGCGGCGCGGCGCGCGGCGGGCGGCGTCATCGGGCTTGCGCTGATCTTTTCGATCGCGATCGCGGTCGTGGGCTGGTTCGCGTCCGACCGAATATTGCATTGGCTGAAAACCCCGCCCGAGGCGTTCGGGCTGGCGCGCGACTATCTGCGCGTCACCTTCCTCGCGGTGCCCGCGAGCATGTTGTCGGTGACGCTGATGATGGCGTCGCGCGGCGCGGGGGATGCCGTGACGCCGCTGCGCTTCATGATGCTGACGGTCGTGCTCGACATCGTGTTCAATCCGGTGCTGATCCTCGGCCTCGGCCCCTTCCCGCGCCTCGGCATCGCGGGCAGCGCGCTCGCCACCGCGACCGCGGGGACGATCAGCCTCGCGGGGATGATCGCCTGGTTCTATGCCCGAAACCATGTGCTGCGCCTTCGCGGCCGCGAACTCGCCTATCTGTTGCCCACGGGGAGCGAGCTTCGCTTCATCGTCGGGCGCGGCCTGCCGATGGGTGCGCAGATGCTCGTCATCTCGGGCGCCGGGCTCGTCATGGTCGGGCTCGTCAATCGCGAGGGACTCGTCACCGCCGCCGCCTATGGCGCGACGTTGCAGCTCTGGAATTATGTCCAGATGCCCGCGCTCGCGATCGGCGCCGCGGTCAGCGCGATGGTGGCGCAGAATATCGGCGCGGCGCGCTGGGACCGCGTGGCGTCAGTGACGAACAGCGGCATGGCGATCAACCTCGTCATGACCGGCATATTGATCGTGCTGCTTCTGCTCTGCGACCGTGCCGCGCTCGCGCTGTTCCTCGGCAGCGGAAGCCCCGCGATCGAGGTGTCGCGTCATATCCAGCTGATCGCGACCTGGACCTTCCTGCCCTTCGGCACCACCATCGTGCTGATCGGCACGTTGCGCGCCAACGGGTCGGTGGTGCCGCCGCTCGTCATCCTGTTCCTGTCGATGTTCCCGATCCGCCTCGGCATCTATTATTTCGGCTATGCAGCGATCGGCAGCGACATTTTGTGGTGGAGCTTTCCGCTGTCCTCACTCGCCTCGCTGGCGATGGCGTGGGCGGTCTACAAGAACGGGGGCTGGCGCCGCACCATGCCGCAACCCAACCTCGGATAGAGTCGGATTCCGCTGCGCGGAATCGCGGCACCGGCCCGCTCCCCCACCCGGCCTCCCCAACGATAGTAAACTATGGGAGGCCGGGTGGGGGAGCGGGCCGGTGCCGCTTCAAATTCCAGCGCGCGGCGGCTTTCGACCAAAGTCCGGGCCGCTTCGACTGGCGGCCGGGAGCCTGCTAGCCTTGCGACGCTGTTTGACGCTAAGGCAGCCTCGATGAACATGACTATCCGCAAAGATACCCTGCGCGACCAACGGGCGAAGATGCTGGCGGCGGCGCCCGACTGGCGCGCCTCCGACGCGCGCGTCAATCCCCCGGTTGCGATCGGATCGATCATCGCGATGTGGCTGCTCTATTTCCTGATCACCACGGGCCTCGGCGTTCTCGCGGGCGCCGAGCAATGGGAGTATACCGGCCGCCGCGCCATCGTCGTCGTCGCCGGCATTTTGTGCACCTTCGTCCTCTACCAGCTCATCCAGCACGTCCAGCCGCGCGGCTTCGGCGCCCGGCTCGCCGTCGCGATGGGGGCAGCGATCCCGCTGGTCATCGTCTATGCGTGCATCAACCTGCTCGTCTTCTATTACTGGCTGCCGCTCCCGGACTCGGCGAAGATCATCGCCGACATCCAGGCGAAATTCCCCGTCGCCTGGGAAATCGTGCTGATCCTCGACAGTTCGATCCGCTGGTATTTCTTCTTCGCGGTCTGGGCCGCGCTCTATGTCGCCTTCGGCTATGCCAATGAGATGCGCGCGGTCGAGCGGCGCGCGAACCATTTCCGCATCGAGGCGCAGACCGCGCAGCTGCGCGCGCTTCACTATCAGGTCAATCCGCACTTTCTGTTCAATACGCTCAATTCGCTGTCGACGCTCGTCCTGCGCGGGTCGAAGAGCGAGGCCGAGACGATGATCATGAACCTGTCGTCCTTCCTGCGATCGAGCCTCGCGATCGACCCCGAACAGCTCGTCAGCCTGGACGAGGAAATCGCGCTCCAGCGGCTCTATCTCGATATCGAGCAGGTCCGCTTCCCCGACCGGCTGCAGGTCGAGGTCGCGGTGCCGAAGGAACTGGAAAATGCCTGCGTCCCGGTGCTGATCCTGCAGCCGATCATCGAAAATGCGATCAAATATGGCGTCGCGCCGAGCAAGGGCCGAATCGCGATCCGGCTGACCGCGAGCAGCGAGCACGGCCTGCTCGTCGTCCGCACCGAAAACGACATCGATCCCAAAGCGCCGGTTCCCGCGCCGGGAACGGGCCTTGGCCTCGGCAACGTCCGCGAGCGGCTGCTGACCCGCCATGGCCCCGCGGCGGGCTGCGAATGGGGGGTGTCGGACAGCGGCGGCTTCTTCGTTTCCTTATGGCTGCCGCTGGCACGGGAGGGATGTTGAGATGATGCGGACACTGCGCACCCTGATCGTCGACGACGAACCGCTGGCGATCGAGCGGCTCCAGATCCTCGCCGGGCAGCAGGATGGCATTTCGCTCGTCGGCACCGCCAGCGACGGCGCCTCGGCGCTGCGCATGGTCGACGCGCTCGCGCCCGACCTCGTTCTCTGCGACATCGCGATGCCCGATCTCGACGGGCTGGCGGTCGCGGCGGCGATCGACAAGATCGACAATCCGCCCGCGGTCGTCTTCGTCACCGCTTTCGACCGCTATGCGGTGGCGGCGTTCGACGTCGCCGCGGTCGATTATCTGCTCAAGCCGGTATCGCCCGACCGCCTCGCGCGTGCGCTGGCCCGCGTGCGCGAGTGGAGCGCGACCGACCGCGCGCCCAAGCAGAAGAGCAAGTGGATCAGCGAATTCTGGGTCCAGAACCGCGGCGAGATGCTGCGCATCGATGCCGACCAGGTCGACCTGATCGAGGCCGAACGCGATTATATGCGCCTGCATGTCGGCGGCCGAAGCTGGCTGATCCATCAGACGATCAAGTCACTGGAGGCGCGGATGGACCCCGACCAGTTCATGCGTATCCACCGGTCGAAGATGATCCGCCGCGACGGCATCGTCGGGCTCAAGCACCATGGCGACGGCGCATGGAGCGTCGACCTGGGCGAAGGCGGTGTCCACCGGATCGGCCGCACCTATCTGCACGACGTAAAGGCGATCACGCACGGAGCATGATCGCCTTCGTCAGGGCCACCCCCTGCTTATGGGCGGCCCCGATGGCAACGGCCCGTCAGGGAGCGGCGACGACCGGCGGTTTCTCGCTCGCGAACCGGGCGCTGCTTCCCTTGAACAAGGCTGCGAGTTGCGGTTCGACACTGCCTCGCGCCCGCGCTTCGCACGCGCGTTCGAACCCGCGCTCTTCCAGCGAGGGACGAATATTGACACGGCACACCGAACGGATGGCTCTGCGAATGCGGGTATCGAGTTGCTCGCGGCCATCGACGGTCTGAAGGTCGAGATCGCCGTAACGTACCATGACGCGCGGCGCATCGTCGTCCTGCGCCATCGCGGGCACCGCAGCGCCGGTGGCCGCCATCGTCAGGGAGATCAGGGCCAGAGTCGGTTTGAACGTCGGTTTGAATGTCGGCTTGAACATGGGGGGAGTCCTCTCAATCCGGAGTTATGATGCGAGACACGGCCTGATGTTAACCGGGGAGATTGCACCAGCCCGCATCCCGCATCGATGGAATACGCCATAACCGGCCGACCCGCACGAGCGGTTCGACCGGCTCGGGAGCCCGGTCGATCAGGCGGACGAAGCGCATTGGGGCATCGACCAATGGCCGAGAGCTTGCATCCGCGCCCGACAATGGCTTTCTTCGCGCCATGAGGAGGAAACCCCGCCCCTCTTCGAGTCGCGACCGCGCCGCGCGCCGGCTGGTCTGGGCGCTCGGGCTCGGTCTTGCCGGGGTCATCGGCGGCGCGCTACTGGGCTTCGCGGTCGTCAACAAGGGGCTCGACCGCGCGGCCGGCAGCGACGCTTCCTTTGCCGGGCTCAGCGCCAATCCCGACGCGCTCGTCACCGAACAGGCGGACGCTCCGCCCTGCCCCGACTGCGCCGACAGCTATGGCGTCGCCGCGCGGCTGAACGCCCGGCACGATCGCCGGATGAGCGATGCCTTTCGGGACCTCGGCCAGGTGGACGACGATGTCCTGCCACCGCCCGAACCGGCGCCCGAACCGGCAGACGATTATCGCTATGGCCGCCTTCCCGATCCCGCGCCAAACCCGGACCCTCCGCCGCGTCCCGAACCGCGAGACGGGCCGGCGATGGTCATCCCCGTCGCGCCGCCGCCTCCCCCCATGACTTTACCGGAGCCCGCCGGCAAACCGCAGCAAAAAGGCCCCGGCGAACCGCCGGAGCCTCCTGCCGTTCCCCAATAGCTATCGTCAGTGCGTCAATTCTTGGGCTGCGGCGCCGCGCAGCGCGACGTGTCGCCGGCCTTGCAGGCCGCAACATCGGCTTCCCACTGAATCCGCTCCTCGGCCGACATGGTGGCGACGCGCGCCTTTTCGGCCTCATAGGCCTCGGTTTCCCTGGCGAATTCGGATTGCGCGGCGGCCTCTTGCTGATCGCGCGCCGCCACCTGCGCCTCATAAGCCTGCGTCTCCGCATTGGCCTTCGCCAACTGGTCGGCGTTGAGCCGCGCCGTGTTGGACCGCTCCTCCGCCGTCGTCCCATCGGGATTTTTCTGCATCGCGCCGGCCTGTCCCGCCGCGAACAGCGCCATCACCGCACTGGCCGTCAAAATCGCCCTGATCATCGAAGCGCTCCTTCCAATTCAGGCACCTGCCCGTCCAACGTTTTGCTCGGCTCGTCGTTCCCGGCAGCGCAGGCCGATCGCATGGATTTGACGACGCGCCGCCCAGCCGTCATGCTGACCCCGTCCTCCATGTCCGAACGGCGGATCATTTGCCAGCAGCTTCTCGCCACCCGCTCAACCGACCGGTCTTTTTCATTCCGCTGGCGATCCTGTCGATCGCACTGCTGCTCAGCGTCTGGCGGGGCGCCGCGTTCGTCGCCGCGGAAACCGCGGTCAACGACTGGATCCTGCGCCAACTCGGCCCGCTGTTCGCGGGCGCCGGCGTCGCGTTCCTCGCGCTGCTCGGCGCGGTTGCCCTGTCGCCGCTCGGCCGGACGGTGATCGGCGGCGCGGGCGCGCGGCCGCTGCTGAACCGCTGGCGCTGGTTCGCGGTGATGCTCTGCACGACGATCGCGACCGGGATTCTGTTCTGGGGCGCCGCCGAGCCCTTGTTCCACCTCAACGCGCCGCCGCCGATGCTGGGGCTCGAACCCGGCAGCGACGCCGCGGCGGCCTTCGCCATGTCGACGATGTTCCTGCACTGGACGCTCACGCCCTATGGCATCTACACCGTCGCCGCGCTCGCCTTTGCGCTCGTCTATTACAACCGCGGCGAGCCCTTCAGCCTGTCGTCGCTGTTCGTGCCCTTGCTCGGGCATCGCGCGCGCGGACCGGTCGGCACCGGCATCGATATCGTCTGCCTCTATGCGCTCGTCGCGGGGATGGCGGCATCGATGGGCGCGGGCATATTGGCGATCGCGGGCGGCATCGAAACGCTCGGCGGTTTCGCCGGGGGAATGCCGCTCCGCTGGGCCGTCGCGATCCTGATCGTCGCGAGCTTCCTGATCTCGGCCGCAACCGGCCTGCAAAAGGGCATTGCGGGACTGTCGGTGCTCAACACCTGGCTCTTCTTCGCCATTATCGCCTTTGCCCTGCTTGCCGGACCGACGGCGGAAATGTTCGGCCTGTCGCTGCGCGGCGGCGCCGAATATGTCGGCACCTTCATTCCCCGCAACCTCGGCCTCGACGTCGACGGCGACTGGAGCCGCCAGTGGACGATCTTCTATTGGGGGAACTGGTTCGCCTGGGCGCCGGTCACGGCGCTGTTCCTCGGCCGCCTCGCGGTCGGCTACAGCGTCCGCGAATTCATCCTGATGAACCTTGTCCTGCCGTCGCTGTTCGGGGCGCTGTGGATGACCGCCATCGCCGGATCGGCGATCGTCCTCGATCAGCAAAGCGGCGCCAGCCTCTATGCCGTCATCGCCGCCAAGGGGCCAGACTCGGTTCTCTTTCGCCTGTTCGACGCCCTCGGCGGCGGCCCCGCAGTGACCGGGCTCATCCTCTTCACCATCTTCCTCTCCTATGTCGCCGGGGCCGACGCCAATGTCTCGGCGATGAGCGCGCTTTCGACGCGCGGCATCACCCCCGACGCGCCCGAGGCGCCGATGGCGGTTCAGAGCGTATGGGGAATTGCGGTGGGCCTGGTCGCGGTCGTGCTCGTCGCCGCGTCGGGGATCGACGGCATCCGCATGATGTCGGTGCTGGGCGGCGCGCCCGCGCTGTTCGTGATCATCGGCGCGGCGCTATCGCTGGCCGTGATGACGGTGCGGGGGCAGCGCGCAGCGGCCGCCCCCGTCGTCGCCGAATAACCTCACCAGATTCGGGTGCGGGCCTCGGGCTTCAGATAATATTTGGCGGCCGGCGTCACATTGAACGCCTTGTACCAGGCATCGACGTTGCGCAGCGGCCCGATGATACGCCAGCGTGAGGGGCTGTGCGGATCGCTCGCCACCTGCTGCTTGATCGCATCGTCGCGGGCCTTGTCACGCCATGCCTGCGCAAAGGCGAGGAAGAAGCGCTGGTCGCCGGTCAGCCCGTCGATCACCGGCGCCTCCTTGCCGCCCAGCGAGCGGTGATAGGCGTCGTAGGCGACCTCCAACCCGGCAAGATCGGCCAGATTCTCGCCTATCGTCAGGTCTGGATTGATGAAGGCGCCCGGCGCCGCCTCATAGGTCGCATATTGCGCGCCGAAGCCCTTGGCCTGCTCGTCGAAGCGCTTGGCGTCGGCGGCGGTCCACCAGTCGCGCACCGCACCGTTGGCATCGACCTTGCGGCCCTGATCGTCGAAACCATGGCTGATCTCATGGCCGATGACGGCGCCGATTGCGCCATAGTTGACCGCATCGTCGACATTCTCGGCAAAATAGGGCGCCTGCAGGATGCCCGCGGGAAAGACGATCTTGTTTTCGAGGAAGCCGTTATAGGCGTTCACTTCCTGCGGGTTCATCGACCATTTCTTGCGATCGACCGGCTTGTCGAGATCGGACAGCGTATAGGCATATTCGAACGCCGCGCTGCGCTTCACATTGCCGTAGAGATCGGTCGGATCGATCTTCAGCCCCGAATAGTCGCGCCATTTATCGGGATAGCCGACCATGACGTCCATCTTTTCGAGCTTCGCGATCGCCGCCGCCTTGGTCTCGGGCGCCATCCAGCCGTTGCCGCGGATGCGGTCGCCCATCGCAAGCTTCAGATTGGCGACCAATGTTTCCATCTTCGCCTTGGCGCTCGCCGGGAAATAGGCCTTCGCATATTCCTCGCCGACCCGTTCGCCGAGGCTGCCGTCGACCAGCCGCAACCCGCGCTTCCAGCGCGGGCGCAGTTCGGTAACGCCGCTCAGCGCCTTGGTATATTCGAAGCGGCTGTCGACCCAGTCCTTCGACAGATAGTTCGCCGCATTGTCGGCGACATGGAATGACTGCCACAGCTTGAGCGTATCGAGCGGCGTCTTCGCATAGAGCGCCGCGATGTCGCGGATCGCCGTATTTTCGTTGACGATGATCCGCTTCTGGCCGCCGATATCCGCCCCGGCGAACCAGGCGGCCCAGTCGAGCCCCGGCGCATAGGCGGCGAGTTCGGCCGACGACATCGGATTATTGATCTTACCGATGTCGCGGCGGTCGGCGATCGCCCAGCTCGCCTTCGCGACCTCGGTCTCGAAAGCGAGGATCGTGTCGGCCGCCTTTTCAGGCGCCGGATCGCCGATCATCTTCATCGTGCGGACGATATAGGCGCGGTAGGCGTCGCGTTGCGGCTTGAAGGCGTCGTTCAGATAATAGTCGCGATCGGGAAGGCCGAGCCCGCCCTGCCCCAGCCACAGCACGTTCGTCGTCGGGTCGGCGCTGTCGGCATAGGGCTCGCCGCCGACGATCGAAACGCCGAAGCTTCCTTGCGAAGCGCCCATGAAGCGCGCCATCTCGCTCCGGTCCTTGATGGCCTGCACCGTCGCGATATCGGCCATCAGCGGCTTTGCGCCGAGCGCCTCGACACGCGCCTCGTCCATGAAACTCTGATAGAGGCCGCCGACCTGGCTCGTCGCGGGCGCGCCAGTGACGAGTTGGCGAAGCTGACGCTGCGTCAGGTTATAGACGTCGTAATCGACTCCTGCCGAGGTCTGGTCGGCCGGAATCTCGGTGCGGGCGAACCAGCCGCCGTTCGCATATTTGTCGAAATCGTCGCCCGGCTTCACCGACGTGTCGCGCGCCCCGAGATCGACACCCCATGTACCGAAGCGCAGCGCCTTGAGCGATCCGTCGTCCTTGGCGGATACAGCGCCATCCGCGCTGGCCGGCTGCGCGCGATCCTGAGCCAGCGTCGGCGCCGCCACCAGCGCGGCGGCGAGCGCGAGAGCGGCCCCTCCTGCGAAAAATCTCTTCATGTCCCCAGTCTCCTCATCGGCCCGTGCCGCCCCGGCGGCACGGGAGCCATGGTCCGACTTGTCCGCGCGGGGAGACGGCGGGTCAAGCGAGCGGCCCGGCATTGGTCGAAGCCTTTGGGATGTTGGTGGAAAGCCGAAGCCCTCTTCAGGTGCCGAAGCGCCCCTTCCGCCATGCCAGCGTCAGGCAGACCGCGCTCCCCGCCAGCGATACGGCGAGCGCCGCGACCGAGGCCTCGGGACCGAAACCGCCACCGCTGAGCAGCGTCGCCACGCCCTGCGCGGGATACATTCGCAGCGGCCCGGTGACAAAAGCGTCGAGACCCGAAACCGTGCTTCCGAACAGCCAGCCGAGCGTGAAATTCCAGCCCGCGTGCATCCCGATCGACATCCATAGGCGCCCGGTGAGCAGATAGAGGCCGGCGCCGATCCCTTCGCCGGCGATCAGACAGAGTGCCCCGAACGGGCTGGCGCCGGGATTTGCGAGATGGAGTCCTCCGAAGAGAAGCGCCGTCGCGATCAAGGCCGGCCACACCCCGAATGCGCGCCATAACATGCGGAAAATGACGATCCGCATCAGCACTTCCTCGATCACCGCGGACTGCACCGTCTGCTTCATCGCTTCGGCGACTCCCGTGATCGGTGCTGCGGCAAGGACGACCCAGCCGGCGCTCCACATGATCGCGAGGATGACCGCCATGATCGCACCGCCGATGGCGACGCCGATGGACAGCTCGCGCAGCGCGTGTCTCGGATCGATTTCGTGCGCCGCGCGTCTTTCGCCCCATCGCACCATCAGCGCATAGGCCCCGAGCATGGCGAGCGATCCCACCAGCACGGCCGCGAGGCGGGCGCCGGTCGGCGCCGCAGCGCGCGTCGTGAAGGGCTGGCCTGCCAGAAAAGCGGCGAACCGAAGGGTCGTATCGGCCGCCACATTGAAGGTCAGCACGCAAAGGACCGCCAGGGCGATCATGAAGACCAGCGCGCGGAGCCATTGGTAACGGCCGGGTTTCAACCAGCCGTCGGCCCCCAATTCCACCAGTGCCGTCATTCGCCCTCCCTAAATTGGCGCAAGAAATATCATTAGTGTATTGTATAAGCAATACACGACGGCGCCCTTGCGCCTCGCGTCATCCAGCCCCATCTTGCGAACAGGTTCGCGCCCCCTTGCGCGCCAAGAACAAATCTGGAACAAGCCTCTCCCATGAGTCTCACTCACATCTCCGTGCGCGGCGCGCGCGAGCATAATCTGAAGGGCGTCGACGTCGACCTGCCGCGCGACGCGCTGATCGTCATCACCGGACTTTCCGGCTCGGGCAAATCGAGCCTCGCCTTCGACACCATCTATGCCGAAGGGCAGCGGCGCTATGTCGAGAGCCTGTCGGCCTATGCGCGCCAGTTCCTTGAGATGATGCAGAAGCCCGACGTCGAACATATCGACGGGCTGTCGCCGGCGATCAGTATCGAGCAGAAGACGACGTCGCGCAACCCGCGATCGACGGTCGCGACGGTGACCGAAATCTATGACTATATGCGCCTGCTCTGGGCGCGCGTCGGCATTCCCTATTCGCCCGCGACCGGCGAGCCGATCAGCGCGCAGACGGTGAGCCAGATGGTCGATCGCATCCGTGAGCTTCCCGAGGGCACCCGCGCTTATCTGCTCGCGCCGGTCGTCCGCGGCCGCAAGGGCGAGTATCGCAAGGAACTGGCGCAGTGGCAGAAGGAAGGCTTCACCCGCGTCCGCATCGACGGCACCTTCTACGAGATCGAGGATGCGCCCGCGCTCGACAAGAAATACAAGCATGACATCGAGGTCGTCGTCGACCGCATCGTCGTGCGCGAAGGGATCGAGACGCGGCTCGCCGACAGCTTCGAAACCGCACTGAAGCTGGCCGAAGGGCTGGCCTATGTCGACCTCGCCGACGGCGTCGTGCCGGGGCGCGAAGAGGAAGACACCGGCGGGGCGATGAAAGGCGCGGGCATCCCCGCGAACCGCATCATCTTCTCCGAGAAATTCGCCTGCCCCGTTTCGGGCTTCACCATCGCCGAGATCGAACCGCGGCTGTTCAGCTTCAACGCACCGCAGGGCGCGTGCCCGGCGTGCGACGGGCTCGGCGAGCGGCTCGAATTCGATCCCGAGCTCGTCGTCCCCAACCATGCGCTGAGCCTGAAAAAGGGCGCGGTCGTGCCGTGGGCGAAGTCGAACCCGCCATCGCCTTACTATATGCAGGTGCTCGAAAGCCTTGGCAAAGCCTATGGCTTTTCGCTCGAAACGCCGTGGCAGGACCTGCCCGGCGAGGTGCAGCTCATCATCCTTTACGGCAGCGGCGGCAAGCCGGTCGAGCTGACCTTCAAGGACGGCAAGCGCACCTATACGACGCACAAGGCCTTCGAAGGCGTCATCGGCAACCTCAACCGCCGGATGCTGCAGACCGAGAGCGCATGGATGCGCGAGGAACTCGGCAAATATCAGACCGCGCAGCCGTGCGAGACCTGCCACGGCGCGCGCCTGCGCCCCGAACCGCTCGCGGTGAAGATCGCGGGCGAAGACATCAGCCGGTCCGCGCAGCGCTCGGTCGCCGACGCGCTGGCGTGGTTCAGCACGCTCGACGAGAAGCTGAACGAGACGCAGCGGCAGATTGCGAAGGCGATCCTAAAAGAGATCAACGAGCGGCTCGGCTTCCTCAACAATGTCGGGCTCGACTATCTCAATCTCAACCGGACGTCAGGCACGCTCAGCGGCGGCGAGAGTCAGCGCATCCGCCTTGCCAGCCAGATCGGCAGCGGCCTGTCAGGCGTGCTCTACGTCCTCGACGAGCCGTCGATCGGTCTCCACCAGCGCGACAACGACCGGCTGCTCGCGACCCTGAAGCGCCTCCGCGACCTCGGCAACACGGTGATCGTCGTCGAGCATGACGAGGATGCGATCCGCCACGCCGATTATGTCGTCGACATGGGTCCCGGCGCGGGCGTCCACGGCGGCGAGATCGTCGCCGAGGGCACGCTGAAGCAGGTGCTCGCGAACAAGAAGAGCCTGACCGCCGCCTATCTGACCGGCGCGAAGAAGATCGAGGTGCCGGCGCACCGCCGCCCCGGCAACGGCTTCGATCTGGTGCTCAAGGGCGCGCGCGCCAACAACCTACGCAATGTCACCGCGAAAATCCCGCTCGGCACCTTTACCTGCGTCACCGGCCTGTCGGGGTCGGGCAAGTCGAGCCTCGTCATCGACACGCTCTATGCCAGCGCAGCGCGGACGCTGAACGGCGCGCGGCTCGTCGCGGGGCCGCACGACGCGCTCACCGGCCTCGAGCATTGCGACAAGGTGATCGACATCGACCAGTCGCCGATCGGCCGCACTCCGCGATCGAACCCCGCGACGTACACGGGCGCCTTCACGATCATCCGCGACTGGTTCGCGGGGCTGCCAGAGGCGCAGGCGCGCGGCTACAAGCCCGGGCGCTTCAGCTTCAACGTCAAGGGCGGGCGCTGCGAAACCTGCACCGGCGACGGGCTGATCAAGATCGAGATGCACTTCCTGCCCGATGTCTATGTGACGTGCGAAACGTGCCACGGCAAACGCTACAACCGCGAGACGCTGGAGGTAAAGTTCAAGGGCAAGAGCATCGCCGACGTGCTCGACATGACGGTCGAGGATGCCGCCGATTTCTTCAAGGCGGTGCCCGCGATCCGCGACAAGATGGCGATGCTCGTCCGCGTCGGGCTCGGTTATATCAAGGTCGGGCAGCAGGCGACGACCCTGTCGGGCGGCGAGGCGCAGCGGGTGAAGCTGGCGAAGGAGCTGTCGCGGCGCTCGACCGGGCAGACGCTCTACATCCTCGACGAGCCGACGACGGGCCTGCATTTCGAGGATGTCCGCAAATTGCTCGAAGTGCTGCAGGCGCTGGTCGATCAGGGCAACAGCGTCGTGGTGATCGAGCATAATCTCGACGTCATCAAGACCGCCGACTGGATCGTCGACCTCGGCCCCGAAGGCGGCGTCAAGGGCGGCGAGATCGTCGCGGCGGGCACGCCGGAACAGGTGGTGAAGGAGAAGCGCAGCTTCACCGGGCAATATCTGGCGCCGCTGTTGGGGAAATAGGGGCGGCGACACCCTTCCCCCTCTTCATCGTCACCCCGGACTTGATCCGGGGTCCCGCTCAGCGACATCGACAAGCGGGACCCCGGATCAAGTCCGGGGTGACGGAAACGGGTTGTGCTATGCCGATCCCATCAGCCTCACGGTGACACCCTCTGCGGCATAGATGCGCATCGCAGGCGGTTGCGGCGACCGCGCGCGCCAACGATCCAAAGTTCAGTAAAGTTCAGCCTTGTGCGCCGATTTGCCGCGGCCATACCCCGCGCACTGCGGCGAAGCCAAACCGGGCCGCGCCCGCACGCCGGGCGCCACCGCTTTTGTCCATGATGCGAAAGAGCCAGGATCAAGGCTGGCACAGCCGAATAATGTAGGAAAGCGATTTTTGCCCTTCTCCCCTCCCGCTGGCGGGAGGGGCCGAGGGGCGGTGCTTTTTGCCTCTCCTTCTTCGTGGCTTCGTGTCTTTGTGCGAACCCAAAAATCTCGCACAAAGACACGAAGCCACGAAGAAGAGCGAGATTCCCGCTTTCGCGGGAATGACGAGAGAGGGATGAAGGAGGCTGGCAAGCCTCTGCCTCTCCCGCGGGAGGGAGGGGAGTTTCGCCCCGCCCCTATCCCATCAGCGTCGCGGTGATATCCTCGGCGGTATAGATGCGGATCGCGGGCGGTTCGGACGAAAGGCGCCGCATGTCGGCGACGAAGGCGCGCGCCGCGGGCACCGCGAAATGCGCACGCACCGCATCGACGCTCGCCCACTCCTCGACGAAGACGAGGCGGTCGGGGTTCTCGACATCGACATGGCAATGATGCGCCAGACACCCCGGCTCAGCGCGCGACCGCGCGCTATGCTCGGCGCCGAGCGCGATCATGCGCTCGCGATGCTCCGGGGTGAGGATGACGTGGCCGGTGATGAGGATCATGAAATGCGCATCAGTTTTCAGAAAAAAGTTTATCTATAAAATCTTTTCTACTTGTTATCTCATCAGAAATTCCCATTCTAATATCTTTTATTCTACAAAAATCTCTCTCTGAATTCAAATATATCAACTTGTTTCTTAGTTCATCAATAGGAATATCTCTAAATATTAGCGACTTGACGGGTATTTCCTTTTCCTCGTACCAACTCGAAACCTCTGAGCTTTGCAAATCTGGAAGGCTATCCCAGTTCTGTTCAGCATATCTTTGCAGTTCGTAAAACCATTCGATGGAATTTTCATTTTCCGAGACGGGGTAGAATGAGAAGAAAACAGAGTAGAATTCTTGCCACTTCCCTCTTCGAAATCTAACAGGCTCAATAAAATGTTTTTCTGAGTACCGAGAATGCCCCTCGGGCAACCGAGCAAGATCAAGCGCTTCATATCCGGCAAAGACTGGATGAGTCTTTGCACTGTCACCAATACCAACCTCGTTGAGGTATTTTTCACAATTCTCAATAACCCATGTAGCCTCGATCTGATCCCTAGCCATTTCAAACAACATTGAAAGAACGCCATCATACCGACGCACTGCAACATCATTTAAGAAGTTGTCCCGAATATCTTGAGGACAGAGAGATAGAAAATATGCAGTGAAAAACTCTTGAAACGATCTATGAACAAAAAAGTATGAATGTCCCTCCCTCATAATAAGGCATACAGCCTCCTCAAGATCATACATTAGGTCATTTGCGGTATCAGATTTCTTGTAATATTTAAGAGCGTCAACCAGGTGCGACTTAAGCTCGCTTTCTATAAATTCCGTTTTCTCCATCACATATGTTTTTAAGCAAAATAACGAAAAAACTTCTTGAAATTCATCTATCTGCATCGACGTACGGCGGCGTCGCTCATACTGATCCTTTGTAGCATCATGTTTGTGAAACAGTGTCCTGAATGCCTCAGAATAAAATAAATGCATCTTATCAGGAATATTTCCATTTAGTTCATAAGAAAGAAGCATAAGTATTGCAAGAAGAGGGTTAGATAGGAAGCTTTGATGGCTTTCAAATAAGCCATCATTTACCTTCTTTATGAATCTATTTATCACATCTCTTTTATAGTTCAATTTTTTAATTAGCTCTATTACCTTTGACTTGGACATTGGATCTATGTCCCAGACTTGAAAATGCCTCCAAGACTGAAAATCCTCATTAGGCCTCCCTGTCACTATGATAGAGCATTTAGGATATGTTTCAGATATCTCGATAATTTGCTGCTCTATACTCTCTCGATTTTCAAAATTTATTTCATCATATCCGTCGAGGATGAGGCAAAATGATCCGGCCTCCAACCCAGATCTAAGATTTTCGATCTGGATGGAGCTCGTGCGTCGATAAGATTTATGAACATGATCCAAAAGCGTTGGAGACTTCGAGCGATTCATGTGCCTGAGCTCGATAAATAGAGGAATTATCCCACTTGGGTTCTCAAAAAGGCTTAAAGAAATGTACCGAGCAAGCATACTCTTTCCGGTACCAGCTCTCGCTGATATTGTGAAATTCTCGCCTTTTGAAATTTTTTCAATAATAGACTGTTCAGATATCTTCTTTTCTCGATGCTTTTCTTGACTCAGCGTTGGCGAGACAAAATGATCTAGTACGGGAACAAAGTTAGCAGGATCAGCGAACGTCTTGAACGTGGAAACTCGGCCGTACGTTTCCTCCAAGATAGGTTTGTAGCTGCTAAGCTTACCAAGAGCTTTAAGGGCCTGCGTCCGAGCGGCCCCGCTTAGTTTCGCTTCGACACGCTCGAGTGCCTTATCAAACAGTTTGGCAGTACGTTCAGCAGCTATTGCCGCTGCGCCAATAGTTATCGGATCCATTTATTCCCCCAAGTCACTGCCTCCAGATAGCATCTGGGACGGTATTAGAGAAATTGTCAATGTCCGAGCTCAATCCATGACACTTCCATGACACTCCCTGTCACAAACGCGTCACACAAAACCCCCATTGGCGGCTCAGCGAGTCGCCGCGGGGGTGGCGGCTTGGTTCGGTAACGACCCCCGACAGGATTGTTCCATGTTCCAGAAGTTTGCTCCCCGGATGCTTGGCTTCGCTGGTGCGGCGACGTGCGCGCTGGCGCTTTCCGCGTGCCAGGATCAGGCGTCCTCGGGCGGCGGTGCGCGCGATTATATCAGCGCGGTCGGATCGTCGACCGTCTATCCCTTTGCGACCGCGGTGGGCGAGAAGTTCGCCGAAGCCACCGGCAACAAGACGCCCAAGATCGACAGCACCGGGACCGGCGGCGGCTTCGAGCGTTTCTGCCAGGGCGCGGGCGGCGACACGCCCGACATCGCCAACGCCTCGCGCCGCATGAAGAAGAAGGAATTCGACACCTGCGCCAAGAACGGCGTCACCGACATCGTCGAAATCCAGATCGGCATCGACGGCATCGCGCTCGGCGAAGCGCAGCGTGGTCCTGGCTTCAAGCTGACCGAGGAAGACGTCTACAAGGCGCTCGCGGCGAACCCCTATGGCAAGCCGAACACCGCGAAGACGTGGAAAGACGTCAATCCGGCGCTGCCCGCGGTCGGCATCTCGGTCTTTGGCCCGCCGTCGACCAGCGGCACCTATGATGCGTTCAAGGAACTGATCCTCGGCAAGGGCTGCGACGCCAACCCCGAGATGAAGGCGCTGAAGGACAGCGACAAGGACAAGCATGAAGCGGTCTGCACCGGCCTGCGCGGCGCGCCCTTCTATGTCGAGCAGGGCGAGAACGACAATCTGATCATCTCGAAACTCGACAAGAACCCCGACAGCCTGGGCATCTTCGGCTTCTCCTACCTCGACGCCAACAAGGACAAGATCAAGGCGGTGCCGGTGCAGGGCGTGTCGCCGACCTATGACACGATCGCCGGCGGCAGCTATCCGGGATCGCGTCCGCTGTTCATCTATATCAAGAAGGCGCATGTCGGCGTCGTTCCGGGGCTCGCCGAATATGTGGCGGAATTCCTGAAGGGCGCGGCGAAAGACGGCTATCTCGCCGCCAAGGGCCTCGTCATCTCGCCCCCCGACGTGGCGGCGAAGGCCGCGGCGAACGCCAAGGGCATGACGCCGCTGAATGGCGCCGAATTGAAGTAACCTCCCCCCTGCTGGTGGCTGGGGTGGGAGGGCGACATGCCCCCTCCCCGGCCGCCTTTTTCGGATCGTCATTGCGAGGAGCGGAGCGACGAAGCAATCTCCAGCTATCGCCCGGCTGATCCGACAGCTGGAGATTGCTTCGCTTCGCTCGCAATGACGGCAACGGATTTGTTTACCGGATGACGATCAAGTGACCTTCAACGCCGCCGCCCTCCTCCTGCTCATTGCGGGCCTTGCGCTGATCGGCTGGCTGGCCGGTCGGGGGCGCTCGGCGTTGCTCGCGGGGCGCGCGGGCGCGAAGCTGCATTCGCGGCCGCAATATCATGGCTGGTATGTCGCGCTGTGGCTGTTCGTCCCCGCCGCGATCTTCCTCGCCGTCTGGTCGAGCGTGTCGCCCGCGCTGATCACCAACAGCGTGCTCGCGAGCGACGCCGCGCAGAGCCTGCCCGCCTTCGGCTTCGAGCGCGGCGCGATCCTGTCCGACGCGCGCAACGTCGCGCAAGGCGCGCAGGCCGCGGTGCGCATTCCCGCCGCGGCGCCGCTGGTGAAGCCCTATGCCGACGCGACGCATAGCTACGCGTGGATCGGCATCGCGGCGATGCTGGCGCTCGCACTCGCGGGCGGGCTCTATGCCTTCACGCGGATCAAGCCCGATTTCCGGGCGCGGACGCGGGTCGAGAAGATCGTCATGGCGATCCTGCTGCTCGCTTCGCTGGTCGCGATCCTGACGACCTTTGGCATCGTATTGTCGCTGCTGTTCGAATCGATCCGCTTCTTCCGCCTCGTCCCCGCGACCGAGCTGCTCTTCGGCACCTATTGGAACCCACAGAGCGGCGCGGCGCAGCCCGATACGTTCGGCGGCATTCCGCTGTTCTGGGGCACGGTGCTGATCGGCGCGATCATCGCGATGATCGTCGCCATTCCCATCGGCATGATGACCGCGGTCTACCTCACCCAATATGCCGCGCCGCGCGTGCGCAAATGGGTGAAGCCCTGCCTCGAGATTCTCGCGGGCGTGCCCACCGTCGTCTATGGCTATTTCGCCGCGCTCACCATCGCGCCGGCGCTGCGCGAGTTCGCGGTGACGATCGGCATTCCCAATGCCAGCACCGAAAGCGCGCTCGCGGCGGGCATCGTGATGGGGGTGATGATCATTCCCTTCGTCTCTTCGATGGCCGACGACAGCATCAACGCGGTGCCGCAGGCGATGCGCGACGGATCTCTCGCGCTCGGCGCGACGCCGAACGAGACGATCCGGCAAGTGCTGATCCCCGCCGCGCTGCCCGGCGTGATGGGCGGCATCCTGCTCGCGGTCAGCCGTGCGATCGGCGAGACGATGATCGTGGTGATGGCCGCCGGCCTGTCCGCCAACCTCACTGCCAATCCCTTTGCCAGCGTCACCACGGTAACGGCGCAGATCGTCAAATTGCTGACCGGCGATCAGGAGTTCGACAGCGCGAAGACGCTCGCCGCCTTCGCGCTCGGCCTCGTGCTGTTCGTCGTGACGCTGCTGCTCAACATCGTCGCGCTGCGCATCGTCAAGAAATATCGCGAAGCTTATGAATAGAGATACCGCCCCCACCGACTGGAAGGGCACCGCGATGCAGAAGCGCATCGCCAGCCGCTACGCCGCCGAACGCCGCTTCAAGCTGTTCGGGCTGGGCGCGGTGCTGCTGTCGGGCGCCTTCCTGGCCTTCCTCCTCTTCGTGATGGTCGGCAACGGCCTGCGCGGCTTTACCTATACCAATGTCGAAGTGCCGATCGACTTCAAGGCGATGCCGTTGACGATCGACGCGTCGCGGCTCGGCGACACCGACGCCGATCAGGTGATCGCGAACGCGGGGCTGGCCGACATCGTCGCCTTCGCCGCCGACGAGGCGCTGGGCGCCGACGGGTCGAAGCTGCTTTCGGAAAATGCGTGGAAGGAAGTCCGCACCGCGATCAAGGCCGATCCCGAGCTGCTCACGGCAAAGACGGTCTTTCACCTTCCCGCCGCGTCCGAAGTCGATATCGCCGCCAAGGAAGGCGCCAAGGGCGCGCTCGGCGCGAAGGTCGAGGCGCTGGAGAAGGATGGCAAGCTGTCGACCGGCCTCCACTGGTCCTTCTTCCGCAATGCCGACGCGACCGATCCCGCGGTCGCGGGCATCTGGGGCGCGCTCAAGGGGTCGGTGCTGACGATCTTCATCGCCTTCCTCATCGCATTCCCGACCGGGGTGCTCGCGGCGCTCTATCTGGAAGAATATGCGCCGAAGAACCGCTGGACCGACCTGATCGAAGTGTCGATCAACAATCTGGCCGCGGTGCCCTCGATCATCTTCGGCCTGCTCGCGCTCGCGGTGTTCATCAACTGGTTTGGCCTTTGTCAGGCCAGCGCGCTCGTCGGCGGGCTGACGCTGGCGCTGATGACGATGCCGGTGATCGTCATCGCCGCGCGCAACGCGATCAAGGCGGTGCCGCCGTCGATCCGCGACGCCGCGCTCGGCGTCGGGGCGAGCCCCGTGCAGGTGGTGTTCCACCATGTCCTGCCGCTCGCGCTGCCCGGCATCCTCACCGGCACGATCATCGGCATGGCGCGCGCGCTCGGCGAGACGGCGCCACTGCTGCTCATCGGGATGCGCGCCTTCATCGGCGACGTGCCGAACGGCATCTGCGCGCCCTCGACCGTGCTGCCGATGCAGATTTTCCTCTGGTCCGACGAGGTCGATCGCGGCTTCGTCGAAAAGACGTCCGCGGCAATTATTGTGCTGCTCATCGTGCTGCTGTCGATGAACGCACTCGCCATCTATCTCCGCAACAAATTCGAAAAACGCTGGTGATTATGACCCAAGACGATCTGACCATCGCCGATCCCAAGATGAAGGCCCAGGGGGTCGACGTCTTCTATGGCGAGAAACAGGCGATCAAGGACGTGTCGATCAATGTCGGCACCGATCTGGTCACCGCCTTCATCGGCCCCTCGGGCTGCGGCAAGTCGACCTTCCTGCGTTCGCTGAACCGGATGAACGACACCGTCGCCAGCGCGCGGGTGACGGGCACGATCCTGCTCGACAGCGAGGACATCTATGCCCCGTCGATGGACGTGGTGCAGCTGCGCGCGCGGGTCGGCATGGTGTTCCAGAAACCCAATCCCTTTCCGAAATCGATCTACGACAATGTCGCCTATGGCTCGCGCATCCACGGCCTCGCCGCCAGCAAGGCCGACCTCGACGCCATCGTCGAGCGCGCGCTGACCCGCGCCGGCCTGTGGGACGAGGTCAAGGACCGGCTCGGCGAGAGCGGCACCGCACTGTCGGGCGGGCAGCAGCAGCGCCTGTGCATCGCGCGCGCGATCGCCGTCGATCCCGAAGTCATCCTGATGGACGAGCCCTGCTCGGCGCTCGACCCGATCGCGACCGCGAAGATCGAGGAACTGATCCACGAACTGCGCGGCAAATACGCGATCGTGATCGTCACGCACAATATGCAGCAGGCGGCGCGCGTGTCGCAGCGCACGGCTTTCTTCCACCTCGGGACGCTGGTCGAATATGGCAAGACCACCGATATCTTCACCAACCCGCGGCAGGAACGCACCAAGGATTATATCACCGGCCGCTACGGTTGATGCGTAGCACTAAAGGACAAGAGTGATGGCACTTACCAACGATCATACCGTCAAGGCCTTCGACGAGGATCTGAACCGCCTGCGCGGGCTGATCAGCGAGATGGGCGGCCGCGCCGAGCAGGCGCTGCTCCAGGCGATGTCCGCGCTCGGCAACGGCGATCTCGAACTCGCGGCGCAGGTCGTGCAGGGCGACAAGAAGATCGACGCGCTGGAGACCGAGGTCGAACAGCTCACCGTCCAGACGATCGCGCTCCGCGCCCCGATGGCCGACGACCTGCGCGAGATGATCGCGGCGCTCAAGATCGTCTCGGTCGTCGAGCGCATCGGCGATTATGCGAAGAATATCGCCAAGCGCGTCGCGCTGATGGATCCGACCCGATCGATCGAGGCGATCCCGGTGCTGACGTCGATGTCCTCGCTCGTCGCCGAACTGATCCACGACGCGCTCGACAGCTTCGCCGCGCGCGACGCCGACCTCGCGGTGCGGGTCACCGTCCGCGACAAGAATGTCGACGATTTCTACAACAGCATCTTCCGCACCCTCGTGACCTTCATGATGGAAAATCCGAAGCACATCACCGAAAGTGCGCACCTGCTGTTCGTCGCCAAGAATCTCGAGCGCATGGGCGATCATGCGACGAACATCGCCGAGATGGTCTATTATGTCGTGACCGGCGAGCGGATGGAGGAGCGCGAGCGCGGCGAAAGCCCCGAAGGCGGCGCGGCCGCGGAGAAGGAGCAAGGCTGATGCCGCAGCCCGACCTGCTGCTGATCGAGGATGACGAGGCGATCGCCGAACTGATCGTCTGGCATTTCGCACGCGAAGGCTTTTCGGTGCGCCAGACCCCCGACGGTGAACAGGCGCTGATCCTGGTCGAGGAGCGCGTTCCCGACATCGTTCTGCTCGACTGGATGATCGAAAGCCTGCCCGGCATCGAGGTCTGCCGCCGCCTGCGCCGCAACCCCAAGTCGGCGAACGTGCCGATCATCATGCTCACCGCGCGCGGCGAGGAGGAGGACCGCATCCGCGGCCTGGAGACCGGCGCCGACGATTATGTGACCAAACCGTTCAGCCCGCGCGAACTCGTCGCGCGCGTCTCGGCGGTGCTCCGCCGCCTGCGCCCCGCGCTCGCCGGCGAGCTGCTCGCCTATGCCGACATCGAGCTCGATTCGGTCGCGCACAAGGTCGTGCGCAACGGCCAGATCGTCGCGATGGGACCGACCGAGTTTCGCCTGCTGCGTCATTTCATGGAGCATCCCGGCCGCGTCTTCTCGCGCGGGCAATTGCTCGACAGCGTGTGGGGACAGGACAGCGATATCGAGCTGCGCACGGTCGATGTCCATATCCGCCGCCTGCGCAAGGCGATCAACCTGCCCGGCACCGCCGACATCATCCGCACGGTGCGCTCGGCGGGCTATGCGCTCGACGCGGGCAAGAGCATTTAGGATCGCCGCGACCGGATGCGGGTGGAACCGCCCAAATCGGCGCGCGTTAGGGCGGGATGACGAAACGAAACCACGTGGGCCTGCTGTCGCCCCTGATACTGCTAATCGCGGCCTGCAATGGTGGGGGCGAACAGCAGGCGGCGCCGTCCGGCCAATCCGCCGCCGACGCGCCGCCGGCAAAAGCCGCCGTCGAGACTGCATCCGGCACGCCGGCCACGACCGCACCCGCAGCCGCGCCCGCCGAGCCGCGATCCTGCGCGGCGGAAATCGGCCAGCAGGCCGCCGATCGCCGCGCCGCGGTCTGCCGCAACCTGTCGCCCGCGACGCACCCGCCCTGCAACGCCGCCAATAGCTGCGCGATGATCGAGAATGAGATTGCGCGAAGCTGCGCGCTGCTCGGCAAGGATGGCGCGCTGCCCGCGGATTGCCGCCCCGCGCCCGACAGCAAGGCGGCGGCGATCGCGGTGGTGAAGCTCTATTATTCGGCGCTCGCTGCCGGGGATTACGACACCGCGTGGCTGCAATGGGGCGAAAACGGCCCGCCGAAGCAGACGCCGGAGGGCTTTCGCGCCGGCTTTGCCCACACCCGCTCGACGCGCGTCACGATCGGCGCGGTCGGGGATGCCGAGGGCGCTGCCGGCTCGATCTATCTGACGGTTCCCGTCACCGTCGAAGCGACGCTCGACACCGGCGCGTCGCAGCGTTTCGGCGGAGAGTATGTGCTGCGCCGCGTCAACAATGTCGACGGAGCGAGCGCGAGCCAGCTCCGCTGGCATATAACGTCCGCCAAGCTCCGTCCCCTATCGGCGCATTAAATCCGGACGTCATTGCGAGCGAAGCGAAGCAATCCAGGGCGGTTTACGCACGCCCTGGATTGCTTCGCTTCGCTCGCAATGACGATGCTGGCGATGTCAGGAAAAAGCCCGGCCGCCTGACAGACGACCGGGCCAATCAATTCGCTTTGCGAACGCTCCGTCAGGGCAGCGTGGTCCGCCCGCCGCGTCCGAAGAGGAAAGCGACCACGAACAGTATGACACCGATGATCAACAGGATTTTCGCGAACTCGGCGGAAATGCCCGCAATGCCGCCGAAGCCGAGCAGCGCGGCAATGAGCGCGACGACCGCGAAAATAATAGCCCATCTGAACATGCCTATTCTCCCTATTGGCGCGCGACCTCACCCTCGCCCGCGCGTCGGGCGATTTGGCCATCGCATCATCCTGTTTAGATGATCGAGAAACGCGCCCCGGTGCCGGAAGTTCCCCTGCTCCGGTGGCTGGTCAGCGCAGCCGCCACTTCGCGCCGAGCTGCTCCGCCGGGCACCAGCGCATCGGCGGGCCGGTGTCCTGGATGGTGAGCTGAATGCGCGTCGGCGACAGGACTTTCACCTCCATCTCCCATTCGGGAAGGAAGAAGGAACCGCGCGATTTCTCGACCTTGCCGAGCGGGCCGACGAAATTCTCCTCGAGGCTACCCGGCGCACCGCCGCCGCGCATCAGGCCGAGGCGCTTGCCGTCGTAATAGAGCGCCTCGAAGCCGGGGTTCGCGCAAGGCTCGGTCTCGTTCACATAATAGCCCGATACGATGCCGAGCGGCGCAACGGGCTTTTGCCCCGCCGCCTGCGCGCCCGATGCCGCGCCCGCGGCGGAAGCGCATTGCGGAACGAGCGCACGGATCGCCGCAGTCGAACCACCGAGCGACACATAGCTCAGATCCTTCCATTCATCGCCACCGTCGCTGCTCGCGATCAGCGACAGGTCGGTATCGCGGCCGCTGAGCAGGCTTTCGACGACCGGGTCGATCGTCCCGCTGAAATCGCCCTTCCCCGGCTCCTGCACGAGCGCCTGCGTTCCTTCGCGATCCTCCATCGAGCTTCGGAACGAAAGCAGCAGCGGATGCCCGGCCGCCGGAAGCGGAACGCCGGCCTTCGGCACGACGGTCATATAGAGACCGCCGCCGGGCTGACAGCGGATACCGATCGCCGCGAACTCGGGATGTCCGGTCACCGCGGCGATCGCATTCGGTCCGGTCCCCGCGAACTGCCACCGCGCGGTGTGCTGGGGCGGCGGGGTAAAATTCTCTTCCTCGCCAGCACCGTCGCCGCCCTTCATCTTCGACGGATCGACGTTCCGCTGCATTCCGGTCTGCACCCATTTCTGGCCGTTCCACACTAAAGTCTGCCCGCAGATCTCCGCGCCATATCCGCCGCAGACGCTGCCGTGGGTCAGCAGCATCAGCCCCTTGCGCTTCGCATCGACGGATATGATGTCCCAGCCGCGGACATTGTCGTTGAAAATTTCGCGCAGGCCGTTCCTGGTCGATCCGAGAATGCCGATCACGCAGCCCGCGGTTCCGCACCACGCCGAATAGCCCGACGTCGTGCAGCGGGTCGCGGCATATTCGACCACCCAGTCGGGCTTGCCGTCGTTCGTCACCTCGACCTGGGTCGCGAAACCCGCGCGATCGGAAACGAACCTGCCACCCTCGGCGCGGCAATCCTGCTTGAGCTGGTCATAGACCGCCTGCACCTCGCGCGGCCAAGGCTTGGGCGCGGTCTGGGCATGGACGGTGGCCTGCGTCGAGCAGGCCGCAAGCGATATCAGGGCAAGGACAAAACGCATGATGTTCCCCCAATTCAAAAGCGATGGATCGCGACGGCTCACCCGATCACGGCGCACGGTGCATCCGCTGCCCGGCCTTCCGCAGCCCGACCTTCCGGCTACCTATATCCGCGGCAACGGCAAAGTCTTGATGCCACTATCAAGAATTTCTAAAGCTTGAGAAAAGCGGGCGTAGCAGGGGGTCGCAAAATCATGTCATCTACTCATTCGTCGCGGCGGCGGCGGCGGCTGTGGCATTTTGCGAACGCCGAGTTCGACGAAGCAAGCTGGACGCTGCGCATCGGCGGCGCCCCCGTCGCGCTCGAGGGCAAGCCGCTCGAGGTGCTGCACGAACTGCTGCTGCGCGCGGGCGAAGTCGTCACCAAGGACGAGATTCTCGACGCGGTGTGGCCCGGCGTGACCGTGGTCGAAGGCTCGCTCGCGACCGCCATTTCGAAGCTGCGCAAGGCGCTCGGCGCGTCGGGTTCGGACATCGTCGCCACCGTGCCGCGCGTCGGCTATCGCCTGACCGCGCCGGTCGAGGTCGAGAGCGTCGACACGCCGCTCGCGCCGCGTTTCGCCTTCACCGCCGGGGACAGTGTTCCCGGACGCAAGGCCTGGCAACTCGAACGGCCGCTGGGTGACACCGGCGCCGCGGACGTCTGGCTCGCACGCCAGGCCAAGACGGGCGAGCAGCGGGTGTTCAAATTTGCCGACGCGCCCGACCGGCTGCGCGCGCTGAAGCGTGAGGCGGCGCTGTCGCGCCTGGTGTCGGCCGGGCTCGGCAAGACATCGCCGCTTCCCGCGCTGCACGAATGGAATTTCGACGCGGCGCCCTTCTTTCTCGAATATGCCTGGGGCGGGCGCGATCTGCTCGCCTGGGCCGAGGGCGGCCTGTCGGCCATCCCGCTCGCCGAGCGGCTGGCGGTCGCGGCGATGGCGGCGCGCGCGGTCGCGGGCATCCACAGCGTCGGCGTTCTTCACAAGGACCTGAAGCCCGCCAACATGCTGATCGACGACGGCGAGA
Source organism: Sphingopyxis sp. (assembly GCF_036261875.1). GTDB lineage: Bacteria > Pseudomonadota > Alphaproteobacteria > Sphingomonadales > Sphingomonadaceae > Sphingopyxis. The sequence continues at coordinate 27,930 of NZ_DATAJZ010000011.1, forward strand.
GCGGCCGGGTGCTGCGCCTCGTCGATTTCGGCAGCGGGCGGCTGATCGACGATGCACTGCTCGCGAGCTTTCAGATCACCAATCCGGGCTCGCTCGACACCGATCTCGGCAAGGACGAGCCGCGGTCGGGCACGCTCGCCTATCGCGCGCCCGAATTGATCGGCGACGCGGTGCCGACGGTGAAAAGCGACATTTATGCGCTCGGGCTGATCCTCTATCAGCTCGTCGTCGGCGATTTCACCGCGGCGCTCGCGCCGGGCTGGGAGGAGCGGGTCGCCGACCCGCTGCTGCAGGGCGACATCGCACGCGCGGCCGCACTGACGCCGGGCGACCGGCTGGATAGCGCCACCGATCTTGCCGAGCGGATCGAGCGGCTGGACGACCGCCGCGCCCAGGCCGCCGAGGCCGCCGAGCGCGCCGCTTTCCTGGCCGACCAGCAGCGCCGCGAGGAGCGCCGCGCGGCGCAGCGGCCGTGGGTCCGCGCCGCTTTCGCAAGCCTGACCGCCGGGCTGCTCGCGACCTCGGCACTCGCGGCCTATGCCTGGCATCAGCGGGGCGCCGCACTCGCCGCGCGCGAACTGACCGAGACCAGCTATGCTTTCATCGCCGAGGATGTGCTCGGCAGCCCCGACCCCGCCAAATCGAGTGCCGACGAAACCGTCGTCGACGCGATCAAGCGCGCGAGCGGGCAGATCGACCAGCGTTTCGCGGCCAATCCGGGGATCGCCGCGCGGCTGCACCTCGCCATCGCGCGCGCCTTTCACCAGCGTTCCGACCCCGACACCGCGCGCGCCGAATATGCGCGCGCCGACGCGCTGTTCGCGAAGGCGGGCGAGACCGAAAGCGACGACGCCATCACCGGCCGCCTCGACCGCGTCAATATGGAGGCGACGTCGGGCCAGCCCGACCGGCTCGAAGAGGCGGGCCGCCTGCTGGAGAAGGAACGCGCGCGGCTCGGCAAGCGCGGCGAGTCCGGCCGCATGGGCTTCGCCCTCGCGCGCGCCGAAGGCGCCTATGATTATTTCGCCGACATCGAACGGGCCGAGCCCGCGTTTCGCCGCGCGGTGGCGATCGGCGAAGCGAGCGGAAGCGACGTTCCGCCGGGGCAATTGCTGAAGGCGCGATCGTCGCTGGTACTGACGCTGATGCGGCTCGGACAGGCCGACAAGGCCGAACCGATCGCGCGCGCGATCGTCGCCGATTCGACGCGCATCCGCGGCGCCGACCATCCCGACACGCTCGTCACCCGCCAGCACTGGCTCAACAGCCTGTCGATGACCGGGCGCTACAAGGAAGCGCTGGACGGCAGCACGCCACTGCTCGCGGCGATGGAGAAAAGATTCGGTCCCGACCATCGCTTCACCCTCGGCCTGCGGTCGACCCGTTTCGAGAGTTTCGCCGCCCTCGGCCGCTATGCCGAGGCGGCAGTCGAGGCGGAGAAGGTCTGGAAAGGCGCGGCCGCGCAGGCCGGTGAGCATTCGCATCAGGCGCTGGCCGGGCAGATCGACTATGCCTCGGCGCTCTGCCAGACGCCGCAGCGGGCGAAAGCGCTGGGTCTCGCGCGCGAGGCGCTCGAAACCAGCCTTTCGGCGTTCGGCGCCGATTATCCGCTTACGCACGCGATCCGCTATTTCACCGCCGAATGCCTGATCGCCAACCAGCGCTTCACCGAAGCCGGACCGATGCTGGCCGCGGTCGACCGCGAAAAGACCGCGCAGCTTCTCGGCAATCCCGATTTCGACGCCACCGTCGATGTCGCGCTGGCCGAGGTCGCCGTCGGCGATCATGACAAGGCCGGGGCGCGGCGGCTGCTCGACAAGGCTGCCCCCGCGCTTGCGAAGACAAAGGACGAGATTTTGCGCGCGCGGGCGGAAAAGCTGAGTCGGTCGCTGACCTCCTGAGACACCGCCGGCTCCCGGCCCAAAGCGTTTGCCGATTGCAGGCGGCGGCATCTGCGCTATGGGCAGCGGGTCTCAGATCGAAACCGGAAAGCCAGCGATGCCCGAAGCCTCCCATCCCGAAATCCGCGAATCCGTCCGCCGGCTGTGCGCCGACTTTCCCGGCTCCTATTGGCAGGCGCTCGACCGCGACCGCATCTATCCAACCGAATTCGTCCGCACGCTGACCAGCTCGGGTTTCCTCTCGGTCCTCGTGCCCGAGGAGTTTGGCGGCGCGGGGCTCGGCCTGTCGGCGGCGACCGCGATCCTCGAGGAAATCCACCGTTCGGGCTGCAATGGCGGCGCCTGTCACGCACAGATGTACACGATGGGCACGATCCTGAAGCATGGATCGGCCGAGCAGAAGCAGCGCTATCTGCCCGGCATCGCCAGCGGCGAGCTGCGCCTCCAGGCCTTCGGGATCACCGAGCCGACGAGCGGCACCGACACGACGCGGATCAAGACCTTCGCGCGCCGCGAAGGTGACGATTATGTCGTCAGCGGGCAGAAGATCTGGATCAGCCGCGCCGAGCACAGCGACCTGATGGTGCTGCTCGTCCGCACCACCCCGCGCGATCAGGTCGCCAAATCGTCCGACGGAATGAGCGTGCTGCTCGTCGACATGCGCGAAGCGGTCGGCAATGGCCTGACGATCCGCCCGGTGCGCACGATGCTCAACCATGCGACGACCGAACTCTTCTTCGACGACCTCCGCGTCCCCGCCGCGAACCTGATCGGCGAGGAAGGCAAGGGCTTCAAATATATCCTCGACGGCATGAATGCCGAGCGCATCCTGATCGCGAGCGAATGCATCGGCGACGGGCGTTTCTTCATCGACCGCGCGTCGGCCTATGCTTCGGGGCGCGAAGTGTTCGGGCGGCCGATCGGCGAAAATCAGGGAATCCAGTTCCCGATCGCGCGCGCGCATGTCCAGCTATCGGCGGCGGCGGCGATGGTCGATCAGGCGGCGGCGATGTTCGAGGCGGGCGAGCCGTGCGGCACCGAAGCGAACATGGCGAAGATGCTGGCGTCGGAAGCGAGCTGGTATGCCGCCGACATGTGCATCCAGACCCACGGCGGCTTCGGTTTCGCCGAGGAATATGACATCGAACGCAAGTTTCGCGAAACGCGGCTCTATCAGGTCGCGCCGATCAGCACGAACCTGATATTGAGCCATGTCGCAACGCATGTGCTGAAACTGCCCAAGAGTTTTTGACGCTCTGCGACCCTGCGAAGGGCCCAAGCGCCCCTATCATCATTGCGAGCGAAGCGAAGCAATCTCCAGCGCGCAGCCCTGAGCCGATAGCTGGGGATTGCTTCGTCGCTTCGCTCCTCGCAATGACGGGTCTTAATGCCGCCCCAGTTCCTCGCGGCCCACCACCATATAATGAACCTCGTCGGGGCCATCGGCGAAGCGCAGGTGGCGCACGTCGGCATAGAGGTCGGCCAGCGGCGTCCAGTGCGAGATGCCGGTCGCGCCGTGAATCTGGATCGCCTGGTCGATGATCTGGCACACGCGTTCGGGCACCATCGCCTTCGCCATGCTCACCCAGACCCGCGCCTGGCGGTTGCCGAGCAGGTCCATCGCCTTTGCCGCCTTGAGCACGATCAGCCGCAGCGCCTCGATATCGCAGCGCGCCCGCGCGATGACCTCGAGATTCTTGCCGAGCTGCGACAGCGGCCGCCCGAAGGCGGTGCGCGAATTGCCGCGCTTGACCATCAGGTCGAGCGCCAGTTCGGCCTTGCCGATCGTGCGCATGCAATGATGGATGCGGCCCGGGCCGAGGCGCATCTGCGAAATCTCGAACCCCCGGCCCTCGCCGAGCAGGATATTCTCGCGCGGCACGCGGACATTGTCGAAGCGCATGTGCATATGGCCCTGCGGCGCATGGTCGGCGCCGAACACGCGCATCGGGCCGAGCACCTGCACGCCCGGCGTATCCATCGGCACGAGGATCTGCGAATGCTGCCCCTTGCGCGCGGCTTCGGGATTGGTCCTCAGCATGCAGATCAGGATCTTGCAGCGCGGATCGCCGGCGCCGCTGATGAAATATTTCTCACCGTTGATGACCCATTCGTCGCCGTCGAGCACTGCGCTGGTTTCGAGGTTGCTGGCGTCCGACGAGGCGACGCCGGGTTCGGTCATCACATAGGCCGAGCGGATTTCGCCGTTGAGTAGCGGCTTCAGCCATTGCTCCTTCTGTGCGGGCGTGCCGACCATTTCGAGCACTTCCATATTGCCGGTGTCGGGCGCCGAGCAGTTCAGCGATTCCGACGCAAGCGGCGACTTGCCGAGCTCGGCGGCGATATAGGCATAGTCGAGATTGGTGAGCGGCGTCCCGGTGTCTCCGTGCGGCAGGAAGAAATTCCACAGACCCGCGGCCTTCGCCTTGTTCTTCGCGCCTTCGAGCAGGTCGAGCTGACCCGGCGCCCAGCTCCAGCGATCGGCGCGGCCCTCGCCGAGCCGGAAGAATTCTTCGGTGATCGGATCGACATTCTCGGCGATATGGCGCTTCACCGCGTCGAAGAGCGGCTGCGCTTCCTTCGACATGCGCAGGTCGTTGAGTTCGGCTTCGAGTTCGATCTCGGTCATAGGGGTCTCCGCTGTGATTTGCGGCGACGCTAGCGATGATCATCCATCGATAGAAATGATAGGTTCGAATAGCTGATATTCGCCTTCATAATACCCTTCCGTCATCCCGGCGAAGGCCGGGATCTCGCCGGTGCATTGCAAAGCAAGGTCGAGATCCCGGCCTTCGCCGGGATGACGATGTAAGGAGACTTATTCGGACTTCCCCAACTCATCCGCGATGATCCCGCGCAGCCAGCGCAGGCCGGGATCGGCGTCGGCCGCCTGGTGCCAATAGAGATAACTGCCCCCCTGCTCGACCGGCAGCGGCATGTCGACGAGCTGCATCGGCCACATCGCGTCCAGAACCTCGGCGTGCGAGCGCGGCAGCGAAAAGAGCATATCGGACGCGGCGACGATCTGCCACGCCGTGATCGCGTGCTGGCACCGCACCGCGACGCGGCGCGCGAGCCCCAGGCGGTCGAGCGCCATATCCTCCATTCCCGGCCCGTGCGGGCGCGCGGTGGCGACGATATGGTCGAGCGCCAGATAGGTATCGAGATCGATCGCGCCATCGATGCGCGGATGCCCCTTGCGCGCCACGATGACGGGCGGCTCGGTGCCGAGATAATGGCGGCAGAGCCGGTCGTCGGAAGGCAAGGCGACATCGAGCGCGAGGTCGAGGTCGCCGTTCGCGAGCGCCACCACCAGGTCGCGGCGGCGAAAGGTGACGCTCGCCAGCATCGCGCGCGGCGCCTCGCTCCGCACGCGGAGCGCGAGCGCGGAGAAACGCGGCATCTCGCCCGACAGGCGCACGCCGATGCGGAACTCGCGCGCCGTCTCGGCCGGGTCGAAGGCGGTCGCGGCGTCGAGCGCGGCGTCGAGCCCGCGCAGCGCCTCGCGCACCGGCCCGGCGATCGCGCGCGCGGCGGACGTCGGCACCAGCCGATTGCCCTGCCGCACGAACAGCGGATCGCCGAACGCATCGCGCAGCTTCGCGAGCGCGTGGCTGATCGCCGGTTGCGACAGGTTGAGGTGGCGCGCCGCCGCCGACACGCCGCCCTTGGCGTGGATCGCGTCGAACACCTGGAGCAGGTTGAGGTCGAAGCGCGCGAGCCTGCGCATCATTTCACCTGCCGCTTTTCGAGCTTCCGCGCGAGCGTCCGCCGGTGCATCCCCAGCCGCCGCGCGGCCTCCGAAATGTTGAAATTGGTCTCGACCAGCGTCTGGTGGATATGCTCCCACTCGACGGTCTTGATCGACGACGGCCGCGCGTCGAGCGGCGCATCGACATTCCCCTCCGACCGATCGAACGCTGCCTCGATATCGTCGGTGTTCGACGGCTTGGCGAGATAATATGACGCGCCCAATTTGATCGCCTCGACCGCCGTCGCGATGCTCGCGAAGCCGGTGAGCACGACGATCCGCATCGCCGGATCGGCGGCGCGCAGCGTCTGGACCGAGGCGAGCCCCGAGGCATTGCCGAGCTTCAAATCGACCACCGCGAAGCCCGGCCGCCACCCGGCCAGCAGCGCTTCGGCTTCGTCGGGGCTTGCCGCGACGCGCACCTCATAGCCGCGGCGCTCGAACGACCGCTTGAGCGTCCGCGCGAAGACGTCGTCGTCCTCGACGATCAGCAATTGCCGCCGGTCGTTCATGCACCCTCGCTTTCGCGGGCCGCGACCGCCGCGAGCGGCAGCATGATCCGCACCACCGCACCGCCGGCATCGCGATTCTCGGCGCTCGCCCAGCCGCCGAGCTTGCGCAGCACGTTGACGAGCAGGAAGAGCCCGAGCCCGCCGCCGGGCCGCCCCTTGGTCGAGCGATAGGGCTGGCCGAACCCGTCGAGCATCGCTTCGGCGAAACCCGGACCATGATCGGCGATCTCGATCACTACGGTCTCGCCGTCGCGCGAGGCGGTGATGCCGATCCAGTCGGGCGACACTTCGGCGGCATTGTCGATGACATTGCCGATCACCTGCCGCAGCGCCGGGTCGGAGACGATGGCGACGTCGGCGCCGAAGCGGTCGCTGAGGTCGATATGCCCGGCGAAGCGGGCCGCGTGGTCGGCGACGATATCGCCGAGGAAGGTCCGCATCGTCGTCATTTCGGGCGCGATCCCGCGCGCCTCCCCCGCCGACATCAGGATGCCGCTGACGATCGCCTTGCAGCGCCGCACCGCCGCGTCCATGTCGGCAAGATCGTCCTGAAGCTCCGCCTTTGCGAGGTCCGGCGCGCTCTTCCAGTCGCCGATCAGCACCGACAGGGTCGACAGCGGCGTCCCCAGTTCGTGCGCCGCGCCCGAGGCGAGCAGCCCCATGCGGACGATATGATCCTCCTCCGCCGCGCGCTGGCGGCTCGCGGCGAGCGCGGCGTCGCGGTCGCGCAGATTGCGGCTGATCCGGGTGACGAAGGCGACGAGCAGCACCGCGATCAGCAGGAAGCAGACGAGGCTGCCCTTGAGATAGAGCGCCATCGGATCGGCGGCATAGGGCGGCGGCAGGATCAGCGGGGTCGGCTCGACCGCGAGCACCCCGATCGCCGCGAGCGCCGCGACGACGATCGCCCACGACGAGGCCGGCGTCAGCAGGATCGCGCCGATCACGACCTGGAGCAGGAAGAGCGAGGCGAAGGGGTTCGCGAGCCCGCCGCTGTGATGAAGCTGCCAGCCGAGCGCCGCGACGTCGAACAGCAGCGCCGCGGTCAGCTCGGCATTGGTCACCGCGCGCCCGCGCCGCAGCAGCGCGAGGCTGGCGACATTGATCGTGATCAGCACCGCGATCGCCGCCACCAGCGGCGCGAGCGGCAGATGGATGTGCAGAACGCCGGTGACGACCCCGATCGTCGCAAGCTGCCCCCCCACCGCGAGCCAGCGGAGCTGGATCAGCAGCGCCATGTTCCGCCGCCCGGCATTCGCCTCGGCGGGCGCATCGACTGGCGGGATCATGGGCTCGGTCATCAATCCCGGATACGCCACAGCCGTCCCGCGAAAAAGAGGCTCAATGCACAAAGCGCGAACCAGGTCAGCGCATAGACCATATGATTGTCGGGAAAGCGCACGATGGTCAGCCCGCCGACCGGATAGCCGCCGGGGTTGGGCGTGGCGTCGGCGTCGACGAAATAGGGCGCCGTCCGGCCCAGCCCCCGTGCCTTCGCAATCGCCGCGACATCGCGCGAATACCAGCGACCCGCCGCCGGATCATTCGCGCGCAGGAAGGCGCCGCCGGGCTCGGTGACCCGCAGCAGGCCGGTCACCGCGACGCCGCCGGCGGCGTTCCCCGCTGCACGCGTGCGCGGATCGCGCCGCTCCTTGGGAACGAAGCCGCGATTAACGAGCAGGGTGAAGTGCAGGGTTTCGAGCGGGGTCAGCACCCAATAGCCCGCGCCGCGTGCCGTTACCGCCTGCACCAGCGTCTCGCGGTCGTGGCGGAAATGCCCGCGCGCGGTCACGCGGCGATAGGCGTCGCGCTTTGCATCGATCCGCGGCCACGCATCGGGGCCCGGCGCCGCAACCGGCGCCGCATGGATGCGCGCATCGACCGCGGCGACCAGCTCATGCTTCCAGACGCGCCGTTCGAGCTGCCAGATGCCGAGCGCGGCGAAACCCGCCGCCACGGCGATCAGCGCCGCGACGACGAAGCCGCGCCTCAAGGAAGCTGGCTCACATCGTGCGGCATCGGCATCATGTTGGTGTTGAGATGGTGCATCACCCACAGCGAACCCGCGAGCATGATCACGACGATGATGATCGTGAAGGTCAGCGAGGTGATCGACCAGCCGCCCTCGGCCTTTGGCGACATATGGAGGAAGAAGACCATATGGACGACGATCTGCACCGCCGCGAACGCCATGATCACCGCCGCGGTCGCGCCGTCCGACAGCGGCCGCTCCATCACCAGCCAGAAGGGGATGGCGGTCAGGATCACCGACAGGATAAAGCCGATGAGATAATCGCGCATCGAGGCGTGCGGCATCTCGATCTCGTGAGGACCGCCCTCCGCATGGGCGTGGTGCGGGTCGGCGCTCATCGCAGCACTCCCATCAGATAGACAATGGTGAAGACGCCGATCCAGACGACGTCGAGGAAGTGCCAGAACATCGACAGGCACATCACGCGGCGCTTGTTCGCGGCGATCAGCCCATGCTTGCCGAGCTGGACCATCAGCACGACGAGCCAGAGGGTGCCGAAGGTGACGTGCAGCCCGTGCGTGCCGACGAGCGTGAAGAAGCTCGACAGGAAGGCGCTGCGCTGCGGTGTCGCGCCGATCTCGATCAGGTGGTGGAATTCGTAAAGCTCGATCCCCAGGAAGGCGAGCCCGAACAGGCCGGTGATCGCGAGCCAGAGCTGCGTTCCCTTGACCTTGCCCTGCTGCATCTGGAGCACCGCGAAACCGTAAGTGATCGACGAGAAGAGCAGCATCGCGGTGTTGAGCGCGACGAGCGGCAGCTCGAACAGGTCCTTCGGCGCCGGTCCAGCGGCATAGCTGCCACCGAGCACCGCAAAGCAGGCGAACAGGATCGCGAAGATGAGGCAATCGCTCATCAGATAGATCCAGAAGCCCAGCATCGTGCTGTGCCCCTCGGGATGCGCGTGCTCGTCGAGATCGTAGAACTGGACCGGCTCGTCTGCGACTGCAGTGATGGTTTTGGCGCTCATCGCATCAGGCTCCGGCCGCGAGGTGGCGGGTCCGCACGTCCTCGACCGCCGCGACGGTGGCCGCCGGAATGTCGAAATCGCGCTTGTAGTTGAAGGTGTGGAAGATCGCATAGGCGATCGTCGCGACGAAACTGGCGATCACCAGCCACCAGATATGCCAGACCAGCGCGAACCCCATCGCCAGGCAAAAGGCCGCGAGGATGAAGCCGGTGCCCGTATTGCTCGGCATGTGGATGTCGCGAAAGTCCGCGACCGGGCGCTGGTGCCCGCGCTTCTTCATGTCGTGCCACGCGTCGAGCGAATGGATCACCGGGGTGAAGGCGAAATTATAGTCGGGCGGCGGCGAACTGGTCGCCCATTCGAGCGTGCGGCCGCCCCACGGATCGCCACTTTCGTCGGCGAGTTCCTTGCGCCGCCAGATGCTGACGCCGAACTGGATCAGCATCGCCGCGATACCCACCGCGATCACCGCGGCGCCGACGGCGGCGATCACGAACCAGATTTGCAGGCTCGGGTCGTCGAATACGCGCATCCGCCGCGTCACCCCCATCAGGCCGAGGATATAGAGCGGCATGAAGGCCATCCAGAAGCCGACCACCCAGCACCAGAAGCTGATCTTGCCCCAGAAGACGTCGAGCTTGAACCCGAAGGCCTTGGGCCACCAGTAGTTGATCGCCGCGAACAGGCCGAACAGGACGCCGCCGATGATCACATTGTGGAAATGCGCGATCAGGAACAGCGAGTTGTGCAGCACGAAGTCTGCGGGCGGGACGGCCAGCAATACGCCGGTCATGCCCCCGACCACGAAGGTCAGCATGAAGGCGATGGTCCACATCATCGGCAGTTCGAACCGGATGCGTCCGCGATACATGGTGAACAGCCAGTTGAAGATCTTCGCGCCCGTCGGGAT
>NZ_DATAJZ010000018.1:0-6303 GCF_036261875.1 Sphingopyxis sp.
GGCCATGGCTCTTCGGAAAATAGGGCTGAAGACGCGCCATCTGCTCGTCCGTCAGCCAATACAAATCACTCATCATTCAGGCTCCTCGCGGTGAGCCTGAATCACAGCGGCCTGCTCAAATCAATGGGTCCTGACCCTAGCGATATCGGCAGTTCTCCCTCCGATCGGCCGCAGGCAAACCGGCGGCAGGCCGGACCATCGACGCGCCCGGGCGAGAAGGGGGCTTCCATGCCGTTTGAGGGATCGTTCGAAGACCGGCTGGCGCTTCGCGAGATGCTCGATGCCTATGCCGACGCGGTCAACCGTGCCGACAGCGAAGCCTGGGCCGCGACCTGGGACGAAGGCGGCCGATGGTCGCTTCCCGGGTTCGGGATATTCGAGGGCAAGGCGAAGATTGTCGACACCTGGCGCTCGGCGATGCGCGCCTTTCCCGACATCGTCTTTCGCGCCTGGCCCGGATCGATCGAGATCCATGGTGAAACCGCGGCCATGCGGTCCTACACCGAGGAAATCTTCCTGCGCGACGGCGCCCTTCACCGGACCCTTGGCATCTATGACGACGTCTGCCGCCGGATCGACGGCCGGTGGCTGTTTGCAGAGCGGCGGTTTCGGCCGTTGCCGCAGCTTTCAAAAGGTGAGGTGCAGGCATGAAGATCCTGATCCAGGCGGTCATCGATATCGATCCCGAGACGCGCGGAGAGGCGCTGGCGGGTGCGCGCGGATGGATCGAAGGCGCGCTCGCCCAGCCGGGTTGTCTCGCTTACGCCTGGACCCTTGATCCGCATGTGGCGACGCGCATCCACGTGTTCGAGGAATGGGACGGCGAAGTTACGCTCGCAGCGCATCTGGCCGGGCCGCAATACAGGGGAATGCTGGGGCATATCGGCGCATTTGGTGTGCGCGCGTCGTCGAGCCGCAAATTCGCGGTGTCGCGCGAAGGGCCCGTCTATAACAGCCACGGCGTGGCAAGTGCCGCTTTCGACTAGCGCCGTGGCCCTCGTTCGCTAGCCGCGCAGGGCTTCCCAGGCAGCGAGGGCCCGCGCCCGCGCCGCATCATGCCCGATAAGCGGTTGCGGATAGGTGGGCACCTGCGCGTCCTGACCATGGGCGGCGGTGATCTCGGCGTCCGACAGATGCGCAAGTTCGGGAACATAAGTGCGGACATAATCTCCCATCGTAAACCGCTCGCTCTGGAGCAGCGGCGACATGATGCGCGAGAAGACCGGCGCGTCGACGCCGGTGCCCGCAACATATTGCCAGTTCATCGCATTTGACCCGAGATCGGCGTCGAGCAACGTATCCCAGAACCAGCGCTCACCGCGGCGCCAATCAATCAGCAGATGTTTGACGAGGAAGGAGGCGGTGACCATCCGCACGCGGTTGTGCATCCAGCCCGTGCGCCAGAGCTCGCGCATGCCCGCGTCGACCACCGGGTAGCCGGTCCGCCCCCGGGTCCAGGCGGCGAAGTCCCGGTCTGCTTCGGGGCCGCTCCGCCAGCCAAAATTATCGAAGGTGGGGCGCCCGTTCCGATCGCCATAATCGGGCATCTGGTCGACGAGGTTGATGCCATGTTCGCGCCAGCCAAGCTCCGACCGAAAGGTTTCGGCGCCCGCATCGTCGCGCTCGCCGAGCGCATGCCAGATCGACCGAGGGCTGATTTCGCCGAAATGAAGATGCGGCGACAGCCGCGATGTCGCGGGGAGCGAAGGAAAATCGCGGCGGGTCTTATAGTCGCCGGCAAGCGGCAGCCAGTCGCGCAGCGCGCGCCATGCACCCTTCTCGCCCGGGCGCCAGTCGCCAAATCCTTTAGCCCAGTCGGGGCTGGTCGGGGTCAGACCCCAATCGGCAAGATTGTCCGACGCCGGCCAGACGTCGGGAGCCGGAATATGGTCGGGCGCCGCATAGGGAAGGGCGGGCGGCATGCGCCCCAGAAGCGCGCGATACCAAGGCGTGAAAATGCGGTAGCGGGCGCCTTGCGCATTGGTGATACTCTCGGGCGGCCCGAGATAATTGCCGTCATGGAGCCGCAGCGCAAGCCTGGAGTCCAGCGCGTCTTCGCAGCGCCGCCACCAAGGCTCGTAGCAGCGGGTCGCGTGAACCCTTGTGCTCTCGGCTTCCGCCGCGACGCGTTCGACTATTTCGGCGGCAGGGCCGCGGCGCAGGACGAGCCGGCTGCCGCGTTTGCGAAGGCTCGCATCGAGCGCGGCGAGGCTGTGATGGAGCCACCAGCGCTGCGCGCCGCCGATCGCGCGCGTTTCGGGGCTCTCGTCGTCCAATATGTAGAGCGGAATGACCGGACCTTCGGCGATCGCCGCGAGGAGGGCCGGATGGTCGGTGGTGCGGAGGTCCTGACGGAGCCACAAGATGGCGGGCGGCATGGCGGCGGTTCCCTTTTTGACGGGCTGTGGTGCGGGCGATCGTGAGCTCCGTCATCTGGCAGGCTCCGATCTCCGCAAAAGATGACCTTTCGGGAAGCCCAGGCAATGAAGAGCCGCTTTGCGAGCGCGAGCGCGAGCAAGGGGAAGGTTGGGCGGTGCGACGTGGCGTCGCACCGCCCGGCGATGAGCAATCACCGCCCCCCGCCGCGGCCAGGCGTGGGTCGCAAGGCGCTGGCCGCCGGCAGAACCGGAAAGTCGATGCGATCAGCCGGGCATGACATCTCCTGCCGCGTCATCGCGCCTGGAGAATATTCGGTGGCGCGCACCCGGGTCGCGGGAGGCCGCGATCTCGACCCCAAAGTCGCCGAGAATGAGGCTCGCCGTCGCCTTCGCGCTCGCGACGACCCCCGGAATACCCGCGCCGGGATGCGTGCCCGCGCCGGTAAAATAGAGGTTCTCGATGCGCGCGTCGCGGTTGTGCCCTCGAAAATAGGCGCTCTGCAGCAGCGTGGGCGTGAGGCTGAAGGCGCTGCCGAGATGCGCGGCGAGATCCTGTTCGAAGTCCGGCGGTGCATATTGGATTTGCGTGACGATCCGCTCGCCAAGGTCCGGGATCAGACGCCGCTCGATCTCAGCGATGATGCGCTTGGCCAATTTGGGTCCTTCGACCTCCCAGTCGAGCGGGGCGTGGCCGCGATGGGGAACCGGAGCGAGCGCGTAGAAGCTGCTGTGACCCGCGGGCGCGACGCCCGGATCCGTTGCGCTCGGGTGATGAAGGTAGAGCGAGAAGTCCTCGGCGAGTGTGCCGTTTCGGTAGATATCGTCGAGAAGGCCGCGATAGCGCGGACCGAACAGGATCATATGGTGGGGGATCTCGGGAAAGGTGCCGCGCACACCCAGATGGAGGACGAAGAGGCTCGGCGACCAGCTCTTGCGCGCAAGGCGCTTGGCCTCGCGCTTGCCGCGCGGATGCGCGAGCAGGTCTCGGTAACTGTGCATGAGATCGGCGTTCGAGGCGACAAGATCGGCACGCGCGGTGAACCCGCTCCGCGTCACGATGCCCGTCACCCGGTCGCTCTCGGTTTCGATGCCGGCGACCGGATCGCCGAGCCTCAGCGTGCCGCCGAGGCGCTCGAAGAGCGCGGCCATGCCGGCGACGAGCCGATTGGTGCCGCCGCGCGCATACCAGACGCCGCCATCCTGCTCGAGTTTGTGGATGAGCGCATAGATGCTGCTCGTCGCCATCGGGTTGCCGCCAACAAGCAACGTGTGGAAGGATAGCGCTTCCCGGAGCTTCTCGCTCCGGACATAGCCGGAGACGGTTTTATAGACCGACCGCCAGGCCCGGTGCCGCAGGAGCGCGGGCGCCGCCTTCAGCATCGAACGGAAATCGAGAAACGGTACCGCGCCGAGCTTCACATAGCCTTCCTCGAAAACCGACGCGGAAAAGCTGAGAAACCGCTCATAGCCCGCCACATCGGCGGCATCGAGCGCGGCGATCTGACGGGCGAGCGACTCCTTGTCATTGCCATAATCGAAGGTCGATCCGTCGGGCCAGCTCAGCCGGTAAAAGGGGGATACCGGAAGGAGATCAACATCTCGGCCGAGCCGCTGACCGCTGAGCGCCCAAAGTTCGGCTAGGCAGGCCGGGTCGGTGATCACCGTCGGCCCGGCGTCGAAGGTGAAACCATCCTTCTCGAAGACATAGGCGCGGCCGCCCGGCCGGTCGCGCGCTTCGACGAGCAGCGTATCGAGGCCCGCCGACTGGAGACGGATGGCGAGGGCGAGGCCGCCGATGCCGGCTCCGATCACGATCGCGCGCGTCATCGCGGCGCCTCTGCCGCAATCGCCGCGCCGAGTACATGGCCCGACAGCCACGCATATTCGGCAAAGCCGTGATAGAGCCAGTCGCCGCAGGCGCCGAGACCAATGGCAGGGTTCCAGAGCAGCTTCATATCCTGTCCCGAGGGCTGCGAGAATAGCCAGCGATGGGCCGCGATATGGCTTGGGGTGGGCAAGTCGCGTCCGGCGATCTTGCCTAGTTCGGCGAGAAGCGCTGGCGCCACGCTCGCGCCCTCGCAGGCGAGATGTGCCTCCGACCAAGTCCAGTCGGCTTGCACGACCCACCGCTCGCCCGGCGCGCGGCCGGGCTTCGCGCTGTCGCGCGCAGCGACCACAAGCGAGCCGGCGCCGCGGAGGAAATCGGGAAGCTCCTCGATCCGCTCATCGAAGGCGAACATCGCGGTCCAGCAGGGATTGTAGCGCACCGCCATGGCGGCGCGCGCCATCTCGAAATCGTGAAGCGACAGAAGCGGCGCTGCCTGCTCGGCGGGGATGGCGATCACCGCCGCATCATATTTACCGAGCCGTTTTGCCTCGCTGTGGAGCGTCCAGCCCGCGGGCGATTTGGTAAGGGCGGTCACCGGTCGCGACAGGCGGACATCGAGATCGTCCGCGAGAGCTTTGAGCGGCGTGGTCATTGTCGGCGTGCCGACCCAGCTGTCCGCGCCGGCGGCCGGCCAACGCGCGGCGAGGCCTGCCTTCTCCCACGCTGCTACGAGCTTGGTAAAGCCTTCCGAGCGTGCCGTGAAATGCGTTGCGCCATGATCGAATGCGACCTCGGGATTGCCCGGATTGGCGCGGCGGGTCGCGAGGCGGCCGCCGATTCCGCGGGATTTGTCAAAGAGTGTCGCCTCGAGCCCGGCGTCGCGCAGCCGCCTGGCGCAGGCTAGCCCCGAAATACCCGCTCCGATGATCGCGACCCGCATCAAACCATGGCCTCGCGGTCGCCAAGGGGGCTCGCTCGATGTCCTCCGGCCGCCCGTAAGCATGACTGTGCCGTCAATCTGCTGGGCGTCATGCGCAATTTTTTCCGGTTCGTCGCAATTGTCATCGACGCAGGCTTGCATGAGCGAGGGGAAGTGTCGCAACATGTCCCTTGGGGCACCCAAGGGAGAGCAGGCAGATAATATGTCATTGAAGACAATGATCGCGGCCAGCCCGATCGCCGCGGTGATCAGCGACCCGCGCCTGCCTGACAATCCGATCGTCGAGTGCAATGCTGCCTTCTCGGCGCTCACCGGCTATGGGCCGGAGGAAATTCTTGGACGCAATTGCCGCTTTCTCGCCGGGCAGGGCACCGAGCCCGAACTGACCGAGACCTTGCGGGCCGCCATCCGGGAGCAGAGGCCAGCGCTCGTCGAGATCCTCAATTACCGGAAGGACGGAACGCCCTTCCGCAATGCCGTGATGGTGGCGCCAATCTTTGGCCCCGGCGGCACTCTCGAATATTTTCTCGGCTCGCAAATCGAGGTCGACGAGGCCGGCGAGGCGGTTGGAGGACGGAGCGCGCGAGCGCGCGCCCAGATCGAGGCGCTCTCGCCGAGGCAGCGCGAGGTGCTGAAACTGATGGCGAGCGGCCAGCTCAACAAGCAGATCGCGTTCTCGCTTTCGCTGTCGGAGCGGACAATCAAGATGCACCGCGCTGCCCTGCTGCGCGCGCTCGGCGTCGAAACCACGGCCGATGCGATCCGGCTTGCGGTCGAGGCCGGTTTCTAGCCACCGCTCCACCTTCCCTTTGAGGCATATGGGATATCGCGCTGCCGCCGATTAAGAGCGTCGGGATGCCGGACCGACGTCATGGCCGGGAGGAGCAGCATGTGAGCGTCAAGCGCGCCTTGGTGATCGGAAGCAGCGGCGGTATCGGTGCCGCGCTTGTGAATCAACTCGTGGCGTCGGGGCGATTTGACCGCATCTATGCCGGGAACAGGCGGCCCTATGCGGCGCACCATTCCAATGTAACTAGGCTGACGATCGACATATTGGACAACGACACGCTTGCCGAGGCAGGTCGCCAGATTGCCCAAGATGGCGCTCTCGACCTGTTGATCGTGGCGACGGGGCTGCTGCATCGCAGGACTGACAT
>NZ_DATAJZ010000022.1:0-223291 GCF_036261875.1 Sphingopyxis sp.
CGAGGCTTTCTCGGTCGTCGCGGAAAAGTTCATCCGCGACCTCGATCTCGACCGCGAGAAGGTGAACATCAACGGCGGCGCGATGGCGCTCGGCCACCCGATCGGCGCCACCGGCTCGATCCTGATCGGCACCGCGCTCGACGAACTCGAACGTTCGGGCGGCCGCTACGGCCTCGTCACCATGTGTGCCGCGGGCGGCATGGCGCCCGCGATCATCATCGAACGCATCTGACCACGGCGCCCCTCTGGGCGAAGCAATATCCGGGGGCGGCGCAACGGCCGCCCCCGCATCTTTCGGGAGACACGACATGGCGGGACCGCTCAGCGGCATCAGGATCATCGAATTCGCGGGGATCGGACCCGGCCCCTATTGCGGCATGATGCTCGCGGACCATGGCGCCGAGGTGATCCGCATCGACCGCCCCGGCGGGTTCATGGATCCGCGCGACCCGCTGTCGCGAAACCGCACCTCGATCGCGCTCGACATGAAGAATCCCGAGGCTGTCCAGATCGCGCGCGATCTCTGCAAGAGCGCCGACGGGATCATCGAGGGTTATCGCCCCGGCGTGATGGAGCGGCTGGGGCTCGGCCCCGATGTGCTGCTCGCCGACAATCCGAAGCTCGTCTATGGGCGCATGACCGGCTGGGGCCAGTTCGGCCCCTATTCGCAAGCCGCCGGACACGACATCAATTACATCGCGTTGTCGGGCGTCCTCCACACCGTCGGCCGCGCGGGCGAGAAGCCGGTGCCGCCGGTCAATTATGTCGGCGATTTCGGCGGCGGCGGCATGATGCTGGCGTTCGGCATGGCGAGCGCGCTGCTCCACGCCGCGAAGACCGGCCAGGGCCAGGTGATCGATTGCGCGATGACCGACGGATCGGCGCTGCTCGCCGGGATGAGCTGGGGCTTCCTCGCCATGGGTCGGCTGAACGACGCGCCGGGCACCAACATGCTCGACACCGGCGCCCATTTCTATGACACCTATGCCTGTGCGGACGGTAAATTCATCTCGATCGGGTCGATCGAGCCGCAATTCTATGCCCTGCTGCGTGAGAAGACCGGGCTCGACGCCGATCCGGCCTTCGACGCGCAGATGGACCCCGCCAGTTGGGGACCGCTCAAGGACAAGCTGACCGCTTTGTTCGCGACCAAGACGCGCGACGAATGGTGCGCGATCATGGAGATGACCGACGTCTGTTTCGCCCCGGTGCTCTCGCTGAACGAAGCGCCGCAGCATCCGCATAACGTCGCGCGCGAAACCTTCCTGACCGTCGGCGGTGTTACCCAGCCCGCCCCCGCGCCGCGCTATTCGGCAAGCGTGACCGATGTTCCGCGCCCGGCCCCGGCGGTCGGTGCCGACGGTGATGCGGTGCTCGCCGCGCTCGGTTACGACGCGGCGCGGATCGCGGTGCTTCGGGACGGCGGCGCGGTCCGCTGATCATCGCGGCGACCGGGCGCGCCCGCGCGTCCGGCGCCATCGTCATTGGCTTGCAACCAGCGTGCGCGAGGCATAGCCTGTCCGCGCATCGGGAGAATATTCATGGGTGAATTTCTGAGTGTCGAGCGGCGGGGCAAGATCGCGATCCTGACGATGATCAAGCCCGAGAGCATGAACGCGATCGGCACCCATGCGGACTGCGACGATATCATCGACACGCTCCGCACGCTGGGCGAGGATCGCAGCGTCAGCGCGATCATCCTGACCGGCAGCGGCAAGGCGTTCAGCGCGGGCGGCAACCTCAAGTCGATGCAGGAGCGCCAGGGCATCGGCGTCCTCGACCAGCCCGATTCGACCCGCGCCAATTATCGCCGCGGGGTGCAGGCGGTGATCCGCGCGCTGATGGACTGCGAAATCCCGATGATCGCTGCGGTCAACGGCCATGCGATCGGGCTCGGCTGCGACCTCGCCTGCACCTGCGACATCCGCATCGCGGCGGAAAGCGCCAAATTCGCGTGCAGCTTCATCAAGGTCGGGATCGTCCCCGGCGACGGCGGCGCCTGGCTGCTCCAGCGCGTGCTCGGCTATCCGCGCGCCGCCGAACTGTTCCTGACCGGCGACCGCTTCGATGCGCAGGCGGCGAAGGACTATGGCCTCGTCACCGAGGTGGTGCCCGACGCCGAACTGCTGAACCGCGCCGTCGCGATTGCCGAGCGCATCGTCTGTAACCCGCCGCGCGCGCTGCGGCTGACCAAGCGGCTGCTCCGCGAGGCGCAGCACAGCCGGATGAGCGACATCCTCGAACTCAGCGCCGCCTATCAGGCGATCGTTCACGAAACCGCCGACAACCGCGAGGCGATCAACGCCTTCGTCGAGAAACGGCCGCCGGTGTTCACGGGAGAATGACGATGCAGGCCGAACGCGTCCTGCCCCTGTCGGGCGTCCACAATTTCCGCGACTATGGCGGCTATGCCGTCGAAGGCGGCGGGCGGCTGCGGGACGGAATGCTCTGGCGGTCGGCGCAGCACGAGGCGGCGACCGACGAGGATCTGACCGCGATCGACGGACTCGGCCTCGACACGATCATCGACCTGCGCGGCGACGACGAGCGCGAGGTGCACCCGTGCCGCCGATCAGGAAATTTCGCGGGCCGCGTGCTGTTCGCGGGCGGCGTCACCGCGGGCCTCGCCCCGCACCTGCAGGCCGCCGCCGCAGGCGGCGCGATCGATTTCGAGACCGCGCGGGCGCGGATGATCGACACCTATGCGGGAATGCCCTACCGTCCCGCGCTCGTCGCGACGCTGCGCCTCTATCTCGCCGCGCTCGCCGAATATGATACGCCGAGCCTCGTCCACTGTGTCGCGGGCAAGGACCGCACCGGCTTCGCGGTCGCGATCGTCCACCGGCTGCTCGGGGTGCACGAGGACGACCTGATCCAGGACTATCTGCTCACCAATACCGCCGGGCGGATCGAGGAGCGGATTGCGCAGGGCGCCCAGCATATTCGCGCGCGCCACGGCGCTGCGATCAGCGACGACGCGGTGCGCGCGCTGATGTCGGTGAACCCCGTCTATCTGGAGGCCGCGCTCGCCACGGTGCGGCGCGACCATGGCGACATCCCGACCTATGCCGAAGCGGTGCTCAACCTGACGCCCGCGATGCGCGAGGCGATGATCGACCGGTTGGTGGTCTGAATTCAAATCGTCATTGCGAGGAGCCGCAGGCGACGAAGCAATCTCCAGTTATCGTCGCCGATGGTCGTCGGCTGGAGATTGCTTCGCTCCGCTCGCAATGACGATCAGAGTTCCTTCACCAGCACCCCGCCCTTCACCACCGCGTCGACATGCTCGAGCTGCCGCACGTCCGCCAGCGGATCGCCGTCGATCGCGATGAGGTCGGCATAGCGGCCGACCGCAATCGTGCCGACGTCGCCGGTCATGCTCAGCGCCTCGGCGCCGTTCAGCGTCGCGGCGCGGATCGCCTGCAGCGGGGTCATGCCCCATTCGACCATCTTCGCGAACTGCCGGCCATTGTCGCCGTGCGGATAGACGCCCGCGTCGGTTCCGAAGATCATGTGCACGCCCGCCTTGACCGCGCGCTGAAAGGTCTGGCGCTGCGCGAGGCCAATCGCCTTTTCCTTGTCGAGGCTTTCCTGCTCGGTGCCGTTCGCAGTCCCGGTCGCGAGGATATAATCGTCGTTGTAGATATCCATGTCGAACCAGGTGTTGTGCGCGATCGCGAGCTTGATCGCCTCGTCGCTCGCAAGGCTGCAATGCTCGATCGTGTCGATCCCGGCGAGGATCGCGGTCTTGATCCCGTCGTCGCCGTGCGCGTGCGCCGCGACCTTGAGCCCCAGCATATGCGCCTCGTCGGCGATCGCCTTCATCTCGTCGAAGCTGAGCTGCTGCGCGCCGACGCTGTCGCCGAGCGAGAAGACGCCGCCGGTCGCGCAGATCTTGATGACGCGCGCGCCATATTTGTGCAGCCAGCGCACCTTGGCGCGCGCTTCCTGCGGGCTGTCGACCACCGACGGCCCCTTGTGATCCATCGACGGCGGCAAACCACCCTCGTCGCAATGCCCCCCGGTCGCGCCGATCGCATAGCCCGCGGGAATGATCCGCGGCCCTTGGACATAGCCACCCTCGATCGCCTGCTTCAGCCCAACGTCGCCGAAATCGGCCGACCCGACGTTGCGCACCGTGGTGAAGCCTGCGTCGAGCGTCTTTTTCGCGTTGACGACGCCCATCACGGTCCAGAAGCTGTCGGTATAGCGCAGCCCCTGATAGCCGCCGACCTCGGCCAGCGAGGTCAGATGGACGTGCATGTCGATCAGGCCGGGAAGCAGGGTGCGCTCGCCCAGGTCGATATGCTTGACCCCGGCGCCCCAGCGCACCGTGCGCGCGTCGGCGATGCTCGCGATGCGTCCGTCGGCGCCGACGAAGATCGCCGGATGCTCGACCATCTTGCCGCTCTGCACGTCGAGATAGCGCGCGGCGGTGATCACCGTCTGCCCAGACCCGTCCTGCGCCGCCCCGTCCTGCGCCGTCGCCGGCAGCGTGGCCGCCGCGAAAAGCGCGCTCGCGCCGAAAGCGATTCCCCGCAGAAAACCGCCGAACTTCACACTGGATTGCATATCCCGCCCCGTCTGTTGTTGTTGCCTGTCCGATAGATGGCAAAACGAGACTTTTTAGGACAGCGGAATTTTCGGCCCGGACGATCTTTCAGGCCGCGACACCCACCATGTCCCGAGCAGCGCGAAGGCGCCGCCGAGCAGCGTGCCGCCCGCGATGTCGCTCGCCCAATGAACGCCGAGCATGATGCGCGAGGCTGTGTTGAGCAGGATCATCGCGGTGGCTAGCGTCCAGGCGAACGGCCGCCAGCGCGGCGGCGCGAGCCAGGCGAGCAGCAGATAGACAACCGCAGCGCTCGTCGCATGGCCGCTCGGATAGGAGGCGCTGTTCACATGATCGAGATGCGCGATGATGTCGGGCCGCGCGCGGTCGAACGCGAATTTGAGCGCGTTCGAGGCGAGATTCGCCAGCAGCGACGCCCCTGCGAGCGCCACCGCGCAGCGCCGCCCGCACCAGCGCCAGACGAGCGCCGAGAGCAGGATGACGATGATCCAGCGCGGCGTGCCCCCGCCGATCCAGCTCGCCCCCTGCATGAAGGCGATGAGCCCCGGATCGCTCTGCCCGACGCGCAGCGACAGCGCGTTCGAAATGCGAAGGTCGGCGGCGACGGTCCAGCCCGCGCTGACGATCAAGCCGAGCAGGATCACCGAGACGATGAGCATGATCGCCGCAAGAATAGCTTTTGGCTTGCCGATCATCGCTCTGCCTTTGCCGCCGCCGACCGGCGCCAGGCGTCGACCTGTGCCGCGAAGCGGCGCAATTGCTCGATGCCGCCATCGACGTCATTGTCGATCAGACGCAGT
Source organism: Sphingopyxis sp. (assembly GCF_036261875.1). Lineage (GTDB taxonomy): Bacteria > Pseudomonadota > Alphaproteobacteria > Sphingomonadales > Sphingomonadaceae > Sphingopyxis. Next base: position 5,374 of record NZ_DATAJZ010000022.1, read on the forward strand.
TCGCGGCTCGATCCGTCGGCGCGGTAGCGTAGATAGAGGCCGTGCCGTGCGCGCGCGCCGAACCTGACCGATTCCGACATCTCGCCCGGCAGCCGGTCGGCGCGATCGCAGATGGCCTCCATGATATCCGCCGCGGGCAAGGGGTTCGGGTCGGCGCCATAGCTCGAATGGAAATGGAGCCGCCCCCCTTCGATCCGGACCGCCGTCTGCCGCGTCAGTGCGCGCAGACCGTGCCGCCCGGCGTAGAAAAGGCAGGTGACCCCCGCGATGACGAGAAGCGGTATCTTGAACGGTGCCAGCGGGTCGCGATGCGGCGCCGGTGCGGGCAGCGTCAGGTCCGGCACGCCAGCGGCGACCGGCGGCGGCGCCACGCGGTCGGCGTGCATCAGCCCCGCCACGGCGAACGCAATCGCCGCGACGCCCAGAAAGAACAGCGCCTTGACGACGCTGCCCGTCCGGGAAAAATGAAGGATCGCAGGGTTCAAGCGCGCCTAGATATGCAGCGGCCGCCCGAACGCGGCGAGCACGCCTTCGTGCATCGTCTCGCTGAGCGTCGGGTGCGGGAAGACGGTGCCGATGAAATCATCCTCGACCAGCTCGGCGGTCTTGCCGATCGTATAGCCCTGGATCAGCTCGGTGACTTCAGCGCCGATCATGTGCGCGCCAAGAAGTTCGCCGGTTTTCGCATCGAACACTGTCTTGGTGAAGCCTTCGGATTCGCCGAGCGCAATCGCCTTGCCGTTGCCGATGAAGGGAAAGGTGCCGGCCTTGACCTCGTAACCGAGCTCCTTCGCCTTCGCTTCGGTCAGACCGACGCTGGCGATCTGCGGGCGGCAGTAGGTGCAGCCGGGGATATTGCGCGGGTCCATCGCGTGTGGATGATTGCCCGCGATCGCTTCGACCGCGATGATCGATTCGTGCATCGCCTTGTGCGCGAGCCACGGCGGCGCGGTGACGTCGCCGATCGCCCACAGGCCGGGAACATTGGTGCGGCACATCGCGTCGGTGTCGATATGACCCTTCGTCGTCTTCACGCCGAGCACTTCGAGCCCGATATTCTCGGTATTCGGAACGATGCCGATCGCGACGATCGCGTGGGTGAACTCGCCCTGCTCGACCTTGCCGTCCTTCGTCTTGATCTTCGCGGTGACGCCGGTCGCGGTCGCCTTGAGTTCCTCGACCCCGGCGCCGGTGAGGATCGTCATTCCCTGTTTCTTGAGTGCCTTTTCGAGGAAGGCCGATACGTCGGCATCCTCAACGGGAACGAGGCGGTCGAGCATTTCGACGACGGTCACTTCGGCGCCCATGTCCTTGTAGAAGCTCGCGAATTCGATCCCGATCGCGCCCGATCCGATGACGAGCAATTTTTTCGGCATTTCAGGCGGAACGAGCGCGTGGCGATAGGTCCAGATGCGCTTGCCGTCGGCCGGCGCGAAGAGCAGGTCGCGGGCGCGGGCGCCGGTCGCGACGATGATGTTCTTCGCGGAAAGGGTCTCGGTGCCCTTTTCGCCCGCGACCTCGAGCTTGCCCGGCGCGGTGAGCTTGCCGGTGCCCATATGGACGGTGATCTTGTGCTTCTTCATCAGGTGCGCAACGCCCTGATTGAGCTGCTTCGCGACCCCGCGCGACCGCTTCACGACCGCATCGATGTCGGCGCTGATCTGCGCGGCCTTCAACCCATAGTCGCCCGCGTGCTGCATATAATGATAGATTTCGGCCGAGCGCAGTAGCGCCTTGGTCGGAATGCAGCCCCAGTTGAGGCAGATGCCGCCGAGCAGCTCGCGCTCGACGATCGCGGTCTTAAGCCCAAGCTGCGCCGCGCGGATCGCCGCGACATAGCCGCCGGGGCCCGAGCCGAGGACGATGAGGTCGTAATTGGTGTCAGCCATTATGGGCTCCTTCAAAAGCCCCTCTCCCCTTGCGGGAGAGGGGTTGGGGAGAGGGGGTGGACGTCTCGTCCTGAAGCGCCGTCCAGACGGCTGCGCTCACACCCTCGATGTTGGTCAGAATGTCATTGTTCCAAAAGCGGATGACGCGAAAGCCCTGCCCGGCAAGATAGGCATCGCGTTCTGCATCGTAGTCACTTTCCGCATGCTGGGAACCGTCCGCCTCGATGATCAGACGATGCGCAAAACAGACGAAATCGGCGATGTAGCGATCGATCGGAACCTGGCGTTTGAACTTGTAGCCCGAGAATCGTTTGGCACGCAGAAGGTGCCATAAAGCCCGTTCGGCGTCAGTAGGTTCAGATCGCATGCGCTTCGCTCTGGCGAGTGCGACAGGCCGCCCCCCTCTCCCCAACCCCTCTCCCGCAAGGGGAGAGGGGCTTTGCGGCCCCTCGGGCATTTTACGCCACCAGCCCCAGCGGGTTCTCCACCAGTTCCTTGAAGGTCTTCATCAGCAGCGCGCCGTCCGCCCCGTCGATCGCGCGGTGGTCGAAGCTGCCGGTCGCCGACATCACCGTCGCGATCGCGAGCGCATCGTCGACCACATAGGGCCGCTTCTCGCCCGCGCCGATCGCCATGATCATCGCCTGCGGCGGGTTGATCACCGCGGTGAACTGCTTGATCCCCATCATGCCCATGTTCGAGATCGAGGCGGTGCCGCCCTGATACTCGTTGGGCTGGAGCTTGCCTTCCTTGGCCTTCGCCGCGAGCTCGGACATTTCGGTCGAGATTTTCGACATCGACTTGCCGCCCGCGTCGGTGATGATCGGGGTGATCAGGCCGCCCGGAATGCTGACCGCGACCGAGATGTCGGCGCGGCTGTATTTGCGCATGACATCGCCGCCGAAACTGACGTTGCACGCCGGCACGCGTTCGAGCGCGACCGCGAGCGCCTTGATCAGCATGTCGTTGACGCTGAGCTTGACGCCGCGGCTTTCGAGGCTGGCGTTAAGTTCGCCGCGCAGCTTGAGCAGCGCGTCGAGACGGATGTCGACGGTCAGATAGATATGCGGCGCTTCCTGCATCGACTGCGTCAGGCGGCGCGCGATCGTCTTGCGCATCCCCGACAATTTCTCGTCCTCGTGCGGAATGCCGAAATCGGGGATCGGGCCGGCGGTGGCGGGGGCCGGTGCCGCAGCGGGAGCGGGAGCGGCCGTCGCGGCGGGAGCCGGCGCGGCTGCCGCCGGGGCGCTGGCCGAAACGCCTTCGAGGTCGTCCTTGACGATGCGGCCGCCGGGGCCGGTGCCGGTGATCGTCGACAGGTCGATGCCCTTCTCCGCCGCGATGCGCTTGGCGAGCGGGCTGGCCTTGATGCGGTCGCCCGACACGGCGGGAGCAGCTTTGTCCGTCGCCTCCGCGGAGGCGGGGGCCGCTGGGGTCGGCGCACTACCGCTAGCGGCCCCCGCCTTCGCGGGGGCGACGTCATTCTTTTCGGGAGCCGCAGCAGGCGCCGGCGCGGCCTTGGCGGCGCTGGCATCCTCGCCCTCGCCCGCGATCACTGCGATCACGGTGCCGACCTTCACATTCTCGCTGCCCTCGGGGACCAGAATCTGGCTGATCACGCCATCGTCGATCGCCTCATATTCCATCGTCGCCTTGTCGGTTTCGATTTCGGCGAGCAGGTCGCCCGACTGGACCGTATCGCCTTCCTTCACCAGCCACTTCGCAAGCGTCCCTTCCTCCATCGTCGGCGAAAGGGCGGGCATTTTGAGTTCGATCGGCATCGTCGGTTTCGTCCCTCGAAGAGTCTCGCAGGCGGGGCCTGCCGCTACGGATTGTTCCTCGCCATAAGCGCTGGGCCGGTCAAGGTCCAGCGCGGCAACCTTGCCTTTCATACGAATGTGACGCACTCTCGCCTCGCAAAATGCATAGCGGGGGTCGGGGCGATGCGGACATATCTGGTGGTGATCGATGACAGCCCGGAGGCGAGCCTCGCGTTGCGCTTCGCGGCGCGGCGCGCGGCGCGGACCGGGGGCGGCATCGTCGTGCTCGCAATCCTTCCAAAGCAGGATTTCGTCGCCTTCGGCGGCGTCCAGGCGACGATCGAGGCCGAAGCGCGCGAACATGCCGAGCGGTTGATCGGGGCGGCCGCCGACGCGGTGATGCAGGAAGCCAACATCGTCGCGCAGACGCTGGTCAAATCGGGCAAGCCGACCGAAGCCGTGTGCGACGTGATCCGCGAGAATGAGGAGATATCGGCGCTGGTGCTGGCGACGGCGGCCAGCGGCGCCCCCGGGCCGCTGGTGAGCTATTTCACCGGACAGGATGCGGGAACCCTCCCCTGCCCGGTGATGCTCGTGCCCGGCGGCATCGACATCGCCCGGCTCGATGCGTTGAGTTGATCCTATCTCGCAATGACGACGGTCAGCGCCGCCGCCCCTGGTGGCGAATATTCGCAGGCCGCCCGCGCTTGCCGACGACGTGCTTGCCTTTCCCGTCCCGGCGCGGCGGGCGTTTGGCGGGTGGACCGCCCTCGGCGTCGGGAAGCTCGAAGCGAAGCGCGCCACTGATCGGATTCGCCTCCATCAATCGAAGATCGAGCCGCTGCCCAACCGAATAGCTGACGCGGCCATGCTCGCTGTCGAGCGTCCGCGCCGCCTCGTCATAGAAGAAGCGCTCGCTCCCCAGCGTCGATACCGGCACCAGCCCGTCGCCGCCGAGTCCGTCGACGGTCGCGAAGAAGCCGAACGGCTGCACCCCGGTGATCCGCGCCGCGACGATCTCGCCCGTCTTCGTCGCCAGATACGCCGCGACATAGCGGTCAATCGTCTCGCGCTCGGCCTCCATCGCGCGGCGCTCGAGCGCGCTGATCGCTTCGCCGATGCGCGACAGCCCCTTGCGGTCGGCTTCGCCCAGCCCGGTGCGCTCGGGAAGCCCCTTGGGCTTGCCGGGCACTTCGAGGCGATAGCTGTCGACGAGCGCGCGGTGGACGATCAGGTCGGCATAGCGCCGGATCGGCGAAGTAAAATGCGCGTAGGAGCCGAGCGCGAGCCCGAAATGCCCCGCATTGGCCGGGCCATAATAGGCCTGCGTCTGGCTGCGCAGGATCGCCTGCATGATCTCGGGCAGGCGGTCGTCTTCCGAAAAGCCGTCGATCAGCCGGTTGAACACCGCGGGGGTGATGACCTGCCCCAGCGCGAAGCTCTGGTCGAAGGTTTCGAGATAGTCCTTCAGGCTGACGAGTTTCTCGCGGCTCGGCGGCTCGTGGATGCGGTACATGACGGGCGACTTCTTCGCCTCGAGCGCCTTCGCCGCGGCGACGTTCGCCGCGATCATATAATCCTCGATCAGCCGGTGCGCGTCGAGCCGCTCGCGCACCCGAATCTCGGTGATGCCGCCCTGCTCGTCGAGGATCACCTGCCGTTCGGGCAAATCGAGGTCGAGCGGCGCGCGGGCATCGCGCGCCTTGGCGAGCAATTTCCAGCAGGCCCACAAATAACTGAGCGCGGGCAGGACATCCTCGTCCCACCCCTCCTTGGGCCTATCGGCGTCATAGGCCGCCTGCGCATCTTCATAGGCGATGTTCGCGCGCAGCCGCACCAGCGCGCGCGTGAAACGCCATGACGTCACCTTGCCGTGCTTGTCGACGGTGAGGTGGCACGCCATCGCGGCGCGATCCTGCCCCGCCTTCAGCGAGCAGACGCCCGCCGACAGCGTTTCGGGCAGCATCGGCACGACCTGATCGGGGAAATAGACGCTGTTGCCGCGCCGCCGCGCCTCGCGGTCGAGCGCGCCATCGGCGCGGACATAAAAGCTGACATCGGCGATCGCGACGATCGCGCGATATCCGCCCTTGTTCTTTTCATCCGTGTCGGGGGTCGCCCAGACGGCATCGTCATGATCGCGCGCGTCCACGGGGTCGATCGCGACGATCGGCAGGTCGCGCAAATCCTCGCGCCCATCCGGAGTCAGCGGCAGCTTCGCGGCGCGTTCGGCCTCCGCCAGCACCTCCTCGCCGAAGACATGCGGAATCTCGTGCCGCGCGATCGCGATCATGCTGAGCGAACGTGGCGCGAAGGGATCGCCGATGCGATCGACCACGCGCGCCTTGGTCGCCGGGCCACGCCCCGAGAGTTCGGCGCGGACGAGATCGCCGATACTCGCATCGCCCATGTCGGCGACCGCGAAATCGAAGCGCGCGCGCTTGTCGGCAGGGCGCAGCCACGTCATCGGCTTGCCGCCGGGGCCGGTATCGGCGACGAGCACGCCGATGACCGTCTCGCCGCCCGCCTGCAACTTTTTCATCGGGTGGGCGACATGGCCGCTGCCGCGCTCCTCGGTGCGCGCGAGGATGCGGTCGCCGATGCCGAGCGCGCTCTTGCGCCCCTTTTCCATCACGCGGAGGCGCGGCGCGGGACCGCTACCTTCCCAGCGATCGGGAACCGCCCACACCGCATCGCCCTCGACCGCCGCAACGCGCAGCACGGTGACGCGCGGCAATCCGCCATGTTTGTGAAACGCCCGCCCGGGCGCCATGTCGACAAGCCCCTCGTCGGTCATATCCTTGAGCAGCGCCTTCAGCGCGATCTTGTCGGCGCCGTGGAGCCCGAAATGTTTGGCGATCTCCCGCTTCCCGATCGCGCCGGGGCTGTCCTGAATGAGGCGGAGAATCTGTTCGCGTGAGGGGAGTCCGGGTTGCGGCTTGGGCTTTTTCATCGCGGATCGTCCAATTGATTCACGCGAAGACGCGAAGACGCGAAGAGGTCGCGCCTGCCGCGAAGCGGCTTTCCCTCCCCGGCGCCGCGCCATGCCGCATCATCGGAAGGAGGACGGGGCCTGTCGGCCCGAGCCTTCTTCTTCGCGTCTTCGCGTCTTCGCGTGAAATAAATCAATAGGTTCGTCCTATCAACACGCGCTCGACCGCGGGCTCGCCGGTGAAGAAGCAGGCGCCATCGGCCGGTGCTGCGTCGAGCGGCGTGTTGCGCATCGTCAGCTTGAGCGCCTTGAGCGTCTCGACGATCCCTTCGAGCACGGTGCCGGTCGGGCGCGACCATTGCACCTCGACCCAGCCGACGAACTTGTCGTCGCCGCCGAAATGCGCCGCGAGGTCGGTCACGTCGCGGCGGATGTTCGAATGCAGCCGCTCCTTCGCCTCGGCGTGGAGATTCGTCTGAATCTCCTCCAGCATCGCCACCGCTCCTGCGGCGAAATCAGCCTTCGCGACGAAGGCCGTGTTCAGCTTGCCGCTCTCCTGATAGAGCCGGTCGCGTCGGATCACCGCGACATTGCCGCCGGCGACGTCGCGCGGGCCGATCTCGAGGATGATCGGTGCGCCCTTCTTGACCCAGCCCCAGCGCTTGGTCTGCGCCTTGTTGGCGGTCGCATCGAGCAGCACGCGCACCGGCTCGCGAAAGGCATCGAGCGCCTTCAGCTCGCTTTCGAGAGCGCGGCAATAGTCGAGGATCGCGGCATCCTCCTCATTGTCGCGCAGCATCGGCACGATGACGATCTGGTGCGGTGCGATGCGCGGCGGGCAGCGCAGGCCATCGTCGTCGCCGTGCGTCATGATCACGCCGCCGATCATCCGCGTCGACGTGCCCCAGCTCGTCGTGTGGCAGAGGCTGTGGCCGCCTTCCTTGTCTTGATAGCGGATGTTCGCGGCCTCGGCGAAGCCGGTGCCGAGATAGTGCGAAGTGCCGGCCTGCAGCGCCTTGCCGTCCTGCATCATCGCCTCAATCGAATAGGTCGCGACGGCACCGGGGAAGCGCTCATTCTCGGGCTTCTCGCCCGCGATCACCGGCATCGCGAGGACATCCTCGGCAAAGGCGCGATACATTTCGAGCGCACGCAGCGTTTCCGCCATCGCATCGTCCTTGTCGGCGTGCGCGGTATGGCCTTCCTGCCACAGGAATTCGCTGGTGCGCAGGAACATGCGCGTGCGCATTTCCCAGCGCACGACATTCGCCCACTGGTTGACCTTCAGCGGCAGGTCGCGCCAGCTCTGCACCCAGCGGCTCATCGCCGATCCGATCACCGTTTCGGACGTCGGGCGGACGATCAGCGGCTCCTCCAGCTTCGCCTCGGGATCGGGCACCAGCTTGCCCTTTCCGTCGGCGATCAGCCGGTGATGCGTAACGACCGCCATTTCCTTTGCAAAACCATCGACATGGTCGGCTTCCTTCTCAAAGAAGCTCAAGGGGATGAAGAGCGGGAAATAGGCGTTCTGGACACCGGCATCCTTGATCGCGGCATCCATCACCGTCTGGATGCGCTCCCAGATGCCATAGCCCCACGGCTTGATCACCATGCAGCCGCGCACGCCCGACTCCTCGGCGAGGTCGGCTTCGGCAATGACGTCCTGATACCAGGCCGCGAAGTCGGCCTGACGCGTTACGCTGAGCGCATGTTTGATCATCTGTCCTGTTTTCTGTGCTGGGGGAGCGAAACACGCCCCACATTATTTCTGTTTGGCGAGTTCGGCCTTGAGTTCGGCGATTTCCGCCTTGAGCGCGGCGATCTCGGCATCCTTGCCCTTGCCGGCGGCCGCACCTGGCATGAACGCGCCCGCGGCCTGCTGGAACATCTCCAAATTGCGGCGCGTCAGTTCGGCGAGCGGGTTTGACCCGAGCGCGCCCTCGAAGGCGGCACGGACGTCCTGCTGGTTCTTGCGGAACGCGGTCATCGACGCTTCGAGATATTGCGGCACCATCGACTGCATCTTGTCGCCGTAAAGCCCGATCAGGTGACGCAGGAAATTGACCGGCAGCAGCGTCTCGCCGCGCGTTTCGGTATCCATGATGATCTGGGTGAGCACATTGTGCGTGATGTCCTCGCCGCTCTTTGCATCGACGACGCGAAAATCGCGTCCGTCACGGACCATCGCGCCCAGATCGTCGAGCGTAATATAGCAACTGCGTTCGGTGTCATAGAGGCGCCGGTTGGCATATTTCTTGATGGTGACGACATCGCCGTCTGCGGCCGTCTTCGACTTTGCCATGCTGCCCTCTGCTCCTGTCGATCGCATCCGATCGCCGCCGGATGGTTCCCGGCCAGCGGACCTTAACACCAAAGATTGATGCGCCGCAACATGCGCGCTGCAAGGAAGCCCGCGGGCGATTCGGAATCGCTTGCCGCCCCACATGCTCCGCCGACCTGACCGATCGCCTTTGGAGGCATGGTGAGCCCGGCACCCGTCATGTCAACCAGTCTCTCCAACGCCATTCTCGTAATTTAGTTTCACTGGTAACCGGAAAGATGAAAATTTAAGGCGTCAAAAAACCTTTTTCATCAGGATCATGTCGCTGGAGAACAAGCATATTGTCCGCGACAGAGTCCGTCGCAATGCCCGCCCCTGTTGCAAAAATGACACAATGAGGCCCGCATAATCGGAAACGCGACATAAATAGCCATCTGAGGCTTGTGCAGGGATTTTTTTAGGTCTTTTCTGAATAGAGCCGTTCGTCACCAATTTTTGAACGGGCAACCGGGGAGTTCCATATGAATAAGTCGCACCTGCTTAAGGGTGCCGCTGCCTTTGCAGTGGCGATATCCGTCAGCCAGCCAGTTTTCGCCCAGGACACCGCCGACAGCATCAGCTGCACCGATGCCAATGGGGACGGCGTCTGCGACGGCAGCGAAAGCTCGGGCGACGGGATCGTCGTCACCGGCTCGCGTATCCGCAAGAGCGAGTTTAACAGCCCCGATCCGATCCAGGTCATCAGCCCCGACATCGGCCAGAAGCAGGGGCAGAACCAGCTCGCCGACCTGCTGCAATCTTCGCCGATCGCGCAGGGGTCGATCCAGATCACCTCGTCGATCTCGAACGGCTTCGTCACCAACGGCGGTGCCGATGCCCAGACCATCTCGCTGCGTGGTCTCGGCGCCGAACGCACGCTGGTGCTGCTCAACGGCCGTCGCGCCGGCCCCGCGGGCGTTCGCGGCGCGGTCGCTTCATTTGACCTCAACGTCCTGCCGCTGTCGATCGTCCGCCAGGTCGAAGTGCTGAAGACCGGCGCATCGTCGATCTATGGCTCCGACGCGGTCGCGGGCGTCGTCAACATCCTGACCAAAGAGGATGCGGATGGCTTTCAGGTCGGCGGCTTCACCTCGATACCGCAGCATGGCGGCGGCGAGACCTATGATCTCAACCTGACCTATGGAAAGCGGTTCGAACGCGGCCACATTCTTGCGACCGTCGATTATTTCCAGCAGCAGAACCTGCGTCGCCGCGACCGCAAGTTCCTTTTCTGCCAAGAGGAATATCTGACGCGCGAGGACGGCACTCGAGCCGACATCGTCGACTTCCGCACTGGCAAGCCCGCCTGTAACGGCACGATCGGCAACCTGATCCTCACTAACAACGACTTCACAGGTCCGGGCTTCTCGCAGGGCCTCATCGCACCGAACGGCCAGCAGTTGTTCATCGGTCAATATGGTTCGAATCTGGGGCAGGTCGGCATTTCTTTCAACGACTATGCCGATCGGGGCGTCTATGCACCGGCGGATTTCTTTGGCCTGAACTTCGACGGCCCCTCGACGGGCGCGCTCAACCAGTTCGAACCGCTCGAACAGGCGTCGGATGTCTTTTCGAAGGTATCGCGCATCACGGCCTATCTCGACGGCTCCTACGAAATTACCAATAATGTCGAGGTATACACCGAGCTGCTGTTCAACAATCGCAAGTCATACAACAATGGCTTCCAGCAGTTGAACGTATTTCAGTTCACGGGCAATTCGGATTTGCCCGCATTCTTCTGTTCACCTTCGGAAACATCCAATCCGCTTGACGGCGACAATTGTAGCCCGGGAGATGCCGGCGATCCGCTCAACACCGAATTTGGCGGCAACTTCCTGCTCCGTCCTCTGATCCTCGCCAAGTCCGACTTCAGCACGGATGTCGATTATTATCGCGGCGTTCTGGGCTTCCGCGGCGATTTCGGCGGCGGCTGGAACTGGGACATCTATGGCCAGTACAGCAAGTCGGATGCCGACTATACGCAGGACGTGATCTTCCAGGACTCGCTGGACTCGCAGAGCTTCCGCACGCGTTCGTGCGTCGGCCTGACCACGCGGATCAATGGCCTGCCCTGCATGGACATCGATTTCACCGATCCGCGCGTCCTGCGCGGCGACTTCACGCCGCAGGAACGCGCCTTCCTGTTCGGCAAGGAGACGGGTAACACTGTCTTCAAGCAGGCATCGGCCGAAGCGACGGTGTCGGGCAATCTGTTCGACCTGCCCGCGGGCTCGGTCGGCGTGGCATTGGGTGCCCAGATTCGCCGCGACGAAATCCGCGACACGCCAGGCGAATACACGCTGGCCGGCAACGCCGCGCTGCGCACCTCGTCCGGGATCACCGCGGGCCGGACGATCAGCAAGGAAATCTTCGGCGAAATCCAGGTTCCGCTGATTCACGACACACCGCTGATCCAGCGTCTGACGCTGTCGGGTGCCGCGCGCTACACCGACGTCAAGGCAACCCGCCGCGACGGCGTCCAGGACAGCTTCAGCGACACGACCTGGAAGGCCGGCCTCGATTGGGAAGTCAACGACTGGCTGCGTTTCCGTGGCACGTGGGGCACGTCGTTCCGTGCGCCGGCGTTGTTCGAACTGTTCCTGGAAAACCAGACCGGCTTCCAGGCACAGCAGGACATCGACATCTGCATCAACACGACGCGGAACCTGGAACAGGGCAATATCAACCAGCGCATCTTCGACAACTGCACCGCGGCTGGCATTCCGGGCAACTTCCAGGGTGCCACGGGGTCGGCAACGGTTGTTTCCGGCGGCGGCATCGGCCAGTTGAAGCCTGAAACGTCGACTGCGAAAACCGCAAGTGTCATCCTGACGCCCAATCTGAGCGGCCTGCTGTGGGGCGGCCTGCGGACGAGCCTTGCGGTCGATTATTTCGACATCAAGATTCGCGACGAGATTACTACGCTCGGCGCATCGAACATCGTGACGGGTTGCTATAATTCGCAATTCTATCCCGATGAACCGCTCTGCGACCTGATTACGCGCGCTCCGGCGGGGGATCCCGCCGCGATGAACATCACGCAGGTTCTCGACACCTATGTGAACATCAACCGCCAGCGCAATCGGGGCATCGACGTTACGCTGCGGATCGATCAGGATCTCGGCAATCTCGGCAGCCTGACCTTCGGCGCCCAGATGACCTGGCAGATCGAGGACAAGGTCGGCCTGTTCGAGGGCACTGTGGTCAACGACAATGGCGAAGCCGGCGATCCCAAGTGGGTCGGCGATTTCAACCTGTCGTGGAACAAGGGACCGTGGACGCTTTTCTATGGTCTCGACGTCACCGGCGGCACCTCGAACCTCCAGGACCTGCTCGACACCCAGGGCGGCCAGCCGTGCCGCACGTCGATCTTCCGTCCCGGCGGCGCTTTCTGCCAGGATGTCCGCCTGTCGCCGACCTTCTATCACTCGATGTCGGTCACGCGCGAAGTCGCAGACAAGTTCGCGATCACGCTGGGTGTCGCAAACCTCTTCGACACGGCACCGCCGCGCGCCTCGACCGTCCTGTCGGGTATCACCGCGATCGGTCAGGCTCCGGCCTTCGGCACTCAATATGATTATATGGGTCGCCGCATCTTCGTGAATATCCGCGGCAACTTCTAACCTCCGCGACAAGCGAAAGCAGGGACGGCAAAGCAATTTGCCGTCCCTTTTTCGTGGGCTACGGTTCCTTGCTAATCCAGCATCGATCGAACCGCGTCCCCAGCCCCGTCAGCAGTTCATATTGCGACAGTCCGCTGCGCACCGCGGTCGACGGCAGGTCGTAATCGAGCGCCAGCCAGTCGCCTTCGGCCAGGCCGTCGGCCGCGCTCGCGTCGAAGGCGATCAGGTCCATCGACACGCGGCCGACGAGCGGCAGATCGCGCGCGCGCCACGCCGCACCGCCCTGTCCGGCATGGCAGCGCAGATAGCCGTCGGCATAGCCCATATTGGCGATCGCAACGCGGCCTTCCGCCGGCGCGACCCAGGTGGCGCCATAGCCGACGGGCTCTCCCTTGCGGACCTCGCGCACCTGCAGCACCCGGGCTTCGGGGAAAGCGACCTGGCGGATATGCCCCGCGGCCTCGCGGCGCGGCACGCCGCCGTAGAGCGCCAGCCCGGGGCGCGTCAGGTCGAAGCCATAATCGGGGCCCAGGCAGATGCCCGCGCTGTTCGCCAGGCTGTAGCGCCGTGCGGGAACGGCCTGACGCACGGTGCGGAAGGCCGCGAGCTGCCGGGCATTCTGCTCGCTGTCCTCGTCGGCCGAGGCGAGGTGGCTGAGCAAAGTGTCGATCGCCAGCCCGCCCAGCGCGCCGCCGATCGCTTCCTCGACGCGCAGGCCGAGGCGGTTCATGCCAGTATCGACCATGATGTCGCACGGGCGCCCCTCGCCCGCCGCGCGCCAGCGCCGGACCTGTTCGACGCTGTTCAGGACCGGACGCGCGGGCAGCGTCCGGGCGGCGACCATGTCGGCGTCGCCCACGCCATGAAAGACCGACAGCGACACATCGCCGGCGAGCGGCATCAGCGCGGCGGCTTCGGCCCAGGTGGCGACGAAAAAATCGCGGCATCCGGCGGCAGCGAGGTGACGCATGACCTTCGCGGCACCCAGTCCATAGCCATCGGCCTTGATCGCCGCTCCGCACGCGCCGGGGCTTCGCGCCGCCAGCCATTGCCAGTTCCGAACGAGCGCGGTGGAATCGAGGCGAAGGCGGAGCGGAGAGGCGATGTCGATCATGCGCCCGACCTATACGCCTTTGCCAGTGCCGCCAATGGTCAGCCGGGGTTCGGCTTGTCCCACTGGCCCTCGACCGGCTCCTCCAGCATGAAGGCGGTGAGCAGGAAGGCGACGAGTACGACGCCCCAGGTATACCAGAGGCCGGCATAGGCATTGCCCGTCTTGGCGACGATAAAGCTCGCAATCAGCGGCAGGAAGCCGCCGAAATAGCCGCAGCCGAGATGATAGGGGATCGACAGCGACGAATAACGGACGTGCGGCGGAAACATTTCGGAGAGGAGCGCGGCGACGGGGCCGTAGGTGAAGCCCGACAAGGCGCTCAGCCCGAGCAGCGCGATGAGGATGACGGCGATGCCGAGCGCGCCGGGAACCTGCGGCTCGAAGCTGTAGCCCATCGCCTCGAGCGCGGGCTTCAGCAGCGCCGGGTCGTCGCTCGCGACCTGTTTGCCGCCGATATGGATCGCGACGCTGTCGAAGCCGCTGCCGCTCGCTGCGACCTTGTAGGGCACCCCCAGCTTCGTCAGCTCGCCGAGTGTCCTGCCGCACGCGGTCGCCTGTTCCTTGGCGAAGGGGTCGAAGCTGCACTGCGATCCGGTGACGACGACCGGCGCGCGCGCTGCCGCCGCTTCGAGCGCGGGATTGGCGACGCTGCCCATCCACCAGAACAGCGGGAAGAGCAGCACCAGCGTGACGCCATAGCCCCAGACGATCGGCTTCTTGCGCCCGATCCGATCCGACAAGCGCCCCGCCAGCAGGAAAAAGCCCATGCCGAGCGCCGCCGCCACGCCGACGATGATCTCTGCGGCGGTCTCCTCGACCTTCATCGGCCCCTTGAGGAAGGACAGGCCGGAAAACATCGCGGTGTACCAGATCACCGTCAGCCCCGCGGCGATGCCGATCATCGCGACGAGGATGCGCTTCGGATTGCCGGGATAGGTGAAGCTCTCCTTGAGCGGATTCCTCGCGAGTTCGCCCTCGGCCTTCATCGCGCGGAACACCGGACTTTCCGACAGCTTGAGCCGCATCCACAGCGAAACCGCGAGCAGCACCAGCGACAGGAGGAAGGGCACGCGCCAGCCCCAGCTTTCCCAGAGCGCGTCGGACATCGCGGCCTTACAGCCGAGCACGATGATCAGGCTGAGCACGAAACCGCCGACGACGCTCGCCTGGATGAAGCTGGTATAGAAACCGCGCTTTTCGGGCGGCGAATGTTCGGCGACGTAGATCGCGGCGCCGCCATATTCGCCGCCGAGCGCGAGCCCCTGCAGGATGCGCAGGGCGATGACGATGATCGGCGCCGCGATGCCGATCGTCGCCGCCGACGGGATCATGCCGACGCCCGCGGTCGCGATCCCCATCAGGGTGACGGTGATCAGGAAGGTATATTTGCGCCCCAGCCGATCGCCCAGAAAGCCGAACAGCACCGCGCCCAGCGGCCGGAAACCGAACCCGACCGCGAACCCCGCCCAGACGAGCAGCACCTCGAGCGTCGCATTGTCGCTGGGGAAAAACGCCTTGCCGATGATCGCCGCCAGCGTGCCGTAGATGAAGAAATCATACCATTCGAAGATCGTCCCCGCCGAGGAAGCGGCGATGACCAGGCGAATATCCTGCGCGGTCGGCTGATAGCCCGCGCCGTGATCGGCGACGGCGGCTGCGTCGGTCATACACTCTCCCCTGCCCCGGTTCGGGCTTTGCGTCATCTCTAACCCGCGCATGGCATCGCGCAAGCCTTCTTGGCGCGGCGGCACAACGGTGGCAGACTGGGGCCATGCAGTTCATCGACCTCTCGATCCCGATCACCAACGACGTCGTTTCCGACCCGCCGGTGATGCGTCCGCAGATCACCTACATGACCCACGAAAACACGTGGGAGCAGATCGCGATGTTCTTCCCCGGGCTGACGAAGGACGACCTTCCCGACGGCGAGGGCTGGGCGGTCGAAAGCCTGACGCTCAGCACCCATAACGGCACGCACATGGACGCGCCGTGGCATTTCCATTCGACGACCGACAGCGGCGCGAGTGCGGCGCCGAGCATCGACGAGGCGCCGCTCGACCTCTTTTTCCGCCCCGGCGTGAAGCTCGATTTCTCGGATCGCCCCGCGGGCCATGTCGTGAGCGGTGCCGAGGTCGAGGCCGAACTCGCGCGCATCGGGCACGCGCTCCAGCCGCTCGACATCGTGCTCGTCCAGTCGGGCGCGGTCTATGGCACCGAATATTTCACCGACCAGGGCTGCGGCATGGGCGCCGAGGCGACGCTTTACCTGACGGAGCGCGGGGTAAAGGTCGTCGGCACCGACGCGTGGAGTTGGGACGCGCCGTTCAGCCACACCGCAAAGCGCTGGGCCGAGACGCACGACCCGTCGATCATCTGGGAAGGCCACAAAGCGGGGCGGATCAGGCCCTATTACCAGATCGAAAAGCTGACCAACCTTGCGGCGTTGCCGCCCACCGGCTGGACGCTCTCCTGCTTCCCGGTGAAGATCGAACGCGCCAGCGCGGGGTGGATCCGGGCGGTGGCGCTGGTAGCATAAAATGCGCCGCCAGTTGCGTGGGCTTTTTGGGACTGCACCGCTTCACCAATCTCGTCATCCCGGCGAAGGCCGGGATCTCACCCTATTGGTATGACGCACCGGCGAGATCCCGGCCTTCGCCGGGATGACGGAATTCGCTCGAAACCCGCCAGTCCCCAGCGGCGCCGTTCGTCGATTGCCACTGGAAAGTTGCATCTGAAACCTTAGGGTCGCGGCAACAGAACCGATCACCGGGGGACTATCCATGACCATTGCCGAAGCGACGCCCGATTTCGAGGCGGACCGCAGCGACCGCGCCTTTCTGGGCCATCCGAAAGGGCTCGGCTATCTCGCCTTCGTCGAGGGGTGCGAGCGCTTTTCCTATTATTCGATGCAGACATTGCTCGTCCTCTACATGGTCAAATATCTGCTGCTGCCCGAACATGCGGGCGGCGTGGTCGGGCTCGAAGCCCTGCGCGGCTGGTATGGCGGGATCGACGGTCAGCCCTTCGCGTCGAAGATTTTCGGCGACTATACCTCGCTCGTCTATCTGACCCCGATCCTCGGCGGGCTGATCGCCGACCGCTGGCTCGGGCGGCGGACGACGCTGATCCTCGGCGGCCTGTTCATGGCGGCAGGCCATTTCCTGATGGCATTCGAGGGCGCCTTCCTCTTCGCCCTGCTCGCGCTGATCGTCGGGGTCGGGCTGTTCAAGGGCAATATCGCGAGCCAAGTCGGCGAGCTCTATGGGCCGAGCGACCTCCGCCGCGCGATGGCGTTCCAGATCTTCTATATCGCGATCAACGTCAGCGTGATCGCTGCGCCGCTGATCTCGGGCACGCTCGGTGAAAAGGTCGGCTGGCACTGGGGTTTCGGCACCGCGGGCGTGGTGATGGTGCTCGGCCTGATCCTCTACATCATGGCGGGACCGTGGCTGCCCGCCGATAATCGGCCCGGGAAAAACACCGAGGCGAAGGCCGCCGAACCGATGACGCGGCAGGACGGGCTGCGCGTCCTCGCCGTGATCGTGCTGGTGCCGGTGATGGCGGTCGCGCTGCTCACCAATCAGGAGATCTTCAACGCCTATCTGGTCTGGGCCGACCAGCATTTCCAGCTCACCTTCTTCGGCACCACCCTGCCGACGAGCTGGATGATCACGATCGACGCCGCCGCCAGCTTCTCGATGCTCGCCGCGGTCGCCGCTTTCTATGTCTGGTACGGCAAGCGCCACCGCGAGCCCGACGAGCTTGGCAAGATGATCATCGGCAGCGTCTTCACCATCGCCGGCGGGCTCTGTCTGGTCATGGCGGCGGCGACGCAGGGCGGCGGCAAGATCGGGCTGTTCTGGCCGGTGATGTTCCATCTGCTCAACAGCATCGGCTTTGCGCACATCCTGCCGGTGAGCCTCGCGCTCTTCACCAAGCTGGCGCCGAAGGCGCTCAACGCGACGATCGTCGGCATCTATTATCTGGCCTTCTTCGGCGCGAACAAGGTCGTCGGCGAGGTCGGCACCTGGTATTCGTCGATGCCGACGACCAGCTTCTGGCTGTTCCACGTCGCGACCGCCGCGGTCGGGCTGGTCGCGTTCATCCTGTTCAAGCTGTTCCTGGCGAAGCGGTTGATGGGGAAGGCGGAGACTGTCACCTGATTTCGTCATGCCGGGCTTGATCCGGCATCCCGCTTCTTGTCGCGGACGATCATCAGCGGGACCCCGGATCAAGTCCGGGGTGACGATGGCTAGAACAATCGCGACCCGTTGGGCACCACGCGGTCGGGCGCGAAGAGGATCACCTCGCCCGCCTCGTCCGCGAAGCCGAGGGTCAGCACCTCCGACATGAATTTGCCGATCTGGTGCGGCGGGAAATTGACCACCGCCGCGACCTGCCGCCCCGGCAATTCCGCAAGGCCATAGCGCGCGACGATCTGTGCGCTGCTCTTCCTGACGCCGATCGCCGGGCCGAAGTCAATCTTCAGCTTGAACGCCGGCTTGCGTGCCTCGGGAAAGGGTTCGGCCTCGACGATCGTGCCGATGCGGATGTCGACGCGGAGGAAATCGTCGAAGGCGATGGGGTCGGCCGCAGGGGCTGCGGCGTCGTGATTCAGGTGCATTCCAACTCTCCGTCATTCCCGCGCAGGCGGGAATCCAGCTTCAACGTCGCTGCCTTAGCTGGATTCCCGCCTGCGCGGGAATGACGAAAGTGGGTTATTCCATCTCCAAGATCACCGCGTCGACCGCCAGGCTGTCGCCCTGCGCCGCGTTGACAGTCTTCACCACGCCCGTCTTTTCGGCGCGGAGGATATTCTCCATCTTCATCGCCTCGACCGTCGCGAGCGGCTGACCCGCCTCGACCGCGTCGCCTTCGCCGACATGCAGCGCGACGAGCAGCCCCGGCATCGGGCAGATGAGGAACTTCGACAGATCAGGCGGGATCTTCTCGATCATGTGCGTCGCGAGCGGCGCGACGTGCCACGGCAGCACGCGCACATCATGGATGGCCCCGCGCGTCGTCATGCGCCAGCCGGTGCGCGTCTTCGCGACCTTCACCGCCAGCTCGCTACCGTCGATCTCCGCGACCACCAGCCGGTCGCCCGGCGTATATTCGAGCGCGATGTCGATCTTTTCGCCATCGACCTTAATATGCTTGTGGCCCAGCTTCACCTTGTGGCTCGCGCCGCCGATCGTCACCTGCCATTTCGCGGGCGGGTCGAGCCGGTCGCCGAGCTGGCCGTCGGTGCGCCGCGCGCGGTCGGCCTCAGCGCTTGCCATGAAGCCCGCGATGGCCGCGAGCGTGCGCGTCACCGCTTCGTCGGTCGGCGCGCCGTGGAAGCCTTCCGGATATTCTTCGGCGATGAAGCCCGTCGTCAGCTCGCCCGAGCGGAAACGCGGATGCTGCATGATCGCCGAGACGAAATCGATATTGTGGCCGAGCCCTTCGAGTTCGAAGCGGTCGAGCGCCGCGACCTGCAGGTCGGCCGCCTCGTCGCGCGTCTTGCCCCAGGTGATCAGCTTGGCGATCATCGGGTCGTAGAAGATCGACACCTCGCCGCCGTCATAGACGCCGTCATCGACGCGCACGCCGTCGACCCCGCGGCGCCCGTTCTCGGCGCCGTCGTCGGTCCAGCCCGGCACCGGCGGCTTGTAGCGCGTCAGCCGCCCCGTCGAGGGCAGGAAGCCGCGATAGGGGTCCTCGGCATAGACGCGGTTCTCGATCGCCCAGCCGTCGATCTTGATATCGTCCTGCGACATGGGCAGCTTTTCGCCCGCCGCGACGCGGATCATCTGTTCGACCAGATCGATGCCGGTGATCGCTTCGGTCACCGGATGCTCGACCTGAAGCCTGGTGTTCATTTCGAGGAAGTAGAAGCTCTCGCCCGTCGGATCGGCGCCCGAGACGATCAGTTCGACCGTGCCCGCGCTGTAATAGCCGACCGCCTTCGACAGCGCGACGCACTGCTCGCCCATCGCCTTGCGCATCTTTTCGGTGACGAAGGGCGACGGCGCTTCCTCGACCACCTTCTGGTGGCGGCGCTGGATCGAGCATTCGCGCTCGTTGAGGTAAAGGATGTTGCCGTGCTGGTCGCCAAGGATCTGGATCTCGATGTGGCGCGGGTTGAGGATGAACTTCTCGATGAAGACGCGGTCGTCACCGAAACTGTTCAGCCCCTCGCGCTTGACGCTCTCGAAGCCTTCGCGGACGTCCTTCTCGTCATAGGCGAGGCGCATCCCCTTGCCGCCGCCGCCTGCCGACGCCTTCATCATCACCGGATAGCCGATCTCGTTGGAAATCTCGACGGCATGCTCGGTGTCGCGGATTTCGCCGACGAAGCCGGGGACGACGTTGACGCCTGCTTCCTTGGCGAGCTTCTTCGACTCGATCTTGTCGCCCATCGCGGCGATCGCGTTCACCGGCGGGCCGATGAAGGCGATATTTTCCTTGGCCAGCGCCTCGGCGAAGCTGGTGCGCTCCGACAGGAAGCCATAGCCCGGATGCACAGCCTCGGCGCCCGTCGCCTTGCAGGCTTCGATGATCTTGTCGGCGATCAGATAGGATTCGGACGCGGGCGACGGTCCGATATGCACCGCTTCGTCGGCCATCCGCACGAAGGGCGCGCGCGCGTCGGCGTCCGAATAGACGGCGACGGTCGCGATGCCCATGCGGCGCGCGGTCTTGATGACGCGGCAGGCGATTTCGCCACGATTGGCGATCAGGATTTTCTTAAACACTAGAACCCCACTTCTTCAAAAGAAAACGGTGAAACGCTCGTTCGACGAAAGGTGTGATCACCACCCAAAGTACGATCGCCGGCCAAATCGTCCAAAGCGTCACTTCTTCATCGCCATCGCTTCCTCTCAAAAGGAAGGCGGCCGCCAACAGGGTCAACAGCAGCATGATCGCCGTAACCGTTACCGCGGAGGCAATGCGTAACAACGCGGCCCGCTTCCATGTCACTCCGCCGCCTCCATCCGCATCGGCTCCTCGCTCTCCATCGGCCGCAGCCCCAGCTTCGCGAACAGCGCGGCGTCGGCGCCGTCTCCCCGGTTGCCCGTGGTCAGCAGCTTGTCGCCGGTGAAGATGCTGTTCGCGCCCGCCATGAAGCAGAGCGCCTGCGTCGCTTCCGACATGCTCTCGCGGCCCGCCGACAGGCGGACCATCGACTTCGGCATGGTGATGCGCGCGACCGCGACGGTGCGGACGAATTCGATGTCGTCGATCTTCGCCAGCGGCGTGTCGGCCAGCATGTCGCCAAGCACCGTCCCCTTCACCGGAACCAGCGCGTTGATCGGAACGCTGCCCGGATGCTCCGGCAGCGTCGCGAGCGCGTGGACGAAGCCGACGCGATCTTCGCGCGTCTCGCCCATGCCGACGATCCCGCCCGAGCAGACGTTGATCCCCGCCGCGCGCACTTCCTCCAGCGTGTCGAGCCGGTCCTGAAAGGTGCGGGTCGAGATGATATTGCCGTAATTCTCCGGGCTCGTGTCGATATTATGGTTGTAATAGTCGAGCCCCGCGACCGCGAGCGTCTGCGCCTGCTCCTTGGTGAGCATCCCCAGCGTCATGCAGGTTTCCATGCCCATTTGGCGCACGCCCTCGATCATCTCGACGATCGCGGGCATGTCGCGGTCCTTGGGGTTGCGCCACGCCGCGCCCATGCAGAAACGCTGCGAGCCCGCATCCTTCGCCTCGGCCGCCGCCTGCAGCACCGCGCGCACGTCCATCAGCTTGGTCGCCTTGAGCCCCGTCTCGGCGTGCGCCGACTGCGAGCAATAACCGCAATCCTCGGCGCAGCCGCCGGTCTTGATGCTGAGCAAGGTGCAAAGCTGAACCTCCCCGCGCGCGTGGTGGCGGCGATGGACGCCCTGCGCCTCCCACATCAATTCGTCGAACGGCATGTCGAACAGCGCGGCGATCTCCTCGCGCGTCCAGTCGGTGCGCGGCGCCTCGTCATCGATGGCAAAGTTCATGCTCGGTCCCTTCGTCATTTGCAGAAGCGCTGGCGCGCCGCGAGATAGAGTTGATAGGGCGGGGTTTCGCCATAGAGCGGCTCGAACCTTTCCCCGGCCCACGCCTTGCGGTCGGCGAAGCGGACACGCACGACGCGCCGGTCGGCCGCGTCGCCGTAGGTTCCGACGTCATAGAGAATGAGGCCGATGTCCGCCTTCGGATCGACGCAATTGAAGCTGATCAGCCCCTTGTTCACATATTTCTCGGCCGTCTCGACATAGACGTCGCGCCAGCCGCCATCGGACTTTTCGAGGCGGCCGAGCCAGGTGGTGTAATAGACGTCGTCGAATTGCTGCGTGTAGAGCCGTTCGACCGTGATGCCCGGACGATATTCGCTCGGCTGCCCCGCATCCTTCGCAAGTGCGGGCGATGCGGCTGCGAGGACCGCCAGCGCGACGAGGGCCGAACGCAGGCTCACGCGGCGGCCTCCAGTGCCTGCGCCAGATCGGCGATGATGTCGTCGATATGTTCGATGCCCACCGACACGCGCACCACGTCGGGGCCGGCGCCGGTTTCGATCAGATCGACCTCCGAAAGTTGGCTGTGCGTGGTCGAGGCGGGGTGGATGATCAGCGAGCGCGTGTCGCCGAGATTGGCGAGATGACTGAACAGCTTGACCGACGAGACGAGCTTGACCCCCGCGTCATACCCGCCCTTCAGCCCGAAAGTGAACACCGCGCCACCGCGGCCGCCGAGGTAGCGTTTGGCGAGCGCATGATAGGGATCGTCCTCCAGCCCGGCATAGGAAACCCAATCGACCTTCGGGTGCGCGCGCAGCCATTTCGCGAGCGCCAGCGCATTGTCGCAATGCCGGTCCATACGCAGCGCCAGCGTCTCCATGCCGGTGAGCGCGAGGAACGCGTTCATCGGCGCGAGCGCCGGCCCCAGGTCGCGCAGGCCAAGCGTGCGCGCGGCAAGGATGAAGGCGAGCGGCCCGAACGCCTCGGTATATTTGAGCCCGTGATAGGATGCATTGGGTTCGCTCAGCGTCGGATATTTTCCGCCCTTCGCCCAATCGAACGATCCTGCATCGACGATCACCCCGCCGATCGCATTGCCATGGCCGTTGAGGAATTTGGTCGTCGAATGGACGACGATGTCGGCGCCATGCTCGATCGGGCGGCACAGCATCGGGGTCGCCATCGTGTTGTCGACGATCAGCGGCACCCCGGCATCATGCGCGACCTTCGCGATCGCCTCGATATCCTGCACGACACCGCCGGGGTTGGCGAGGCTTTCGATGAACACCGCGCGGGTGTTCTCGTTGATCGCCGCCGCGACATTGTCTGCGTCGTCAGCATCGACGAAATGCGTCGTCCACGCCATCTTGCGAAAGCTCTGGCCGAGCTGGTTCTGCGACCCGCCATAGAGCTTGCGCGCCGCAACGATCTCGCAGCCCGGCTCCATCAGCGTGTGAAACGCGAGGAACTGCGCAGCGTGGCCCGACGCCACCGCCAGCGCCGCCTGCCCGCCCTCCAGCGCTGCAATCTTGCCCTCGAGCGCGCCGTTGGTCGGGTTCATGATCCGGGTATAGATATTCCCGAACTCTTCCAGATTGAACAGGCGCGAGGCATGTTCGACACTGTCGAAGACATAGGAGGAGGTCTGATAGATCGGGGTGATCCGCGCCTTGGTCGTCGGATCGGGCGCGGTCCCGGCGTGGATGGTCAGCGTTTCGGGCTTTTGTCCGGTCATGCGGGAAGGCCTTTCAGGAAAAGATAGAGAAATGCGCCAACGCCAAGCGACAGCGCGATCGGGGCGCCCACGCGATAGAAGGTCAGCCATTTGGCCTTGATCTCTCCCGTCGCCTTTTGGCGGACGATTTCACTGGTCCCGCTGAAGGCGAGCAGCGCGGCGATGCCGACCAGCGCAACGACGGCGATCATCGATTCCTTCGAAGCCTTGGCCTCGCCAGCCGCCGTCGAGATCGCAAGCACCCCGCCCAGCGTCAGGATCGACAGCGAGGTCAGATGCTTGAAATAATCGTAGAGATAGGCCGAACTGTCGTGGAGTTCCGGCACCACCGCAACCTTCCCCTCATCGATATCGTCGCTCACGCGGCATCCTCCAGCGGCGGCATATTATGGCCGAGCAGGCGCAGCACGTCGGCGGCGCATTCGACCACGTTGCTGCCGGGGCCATAGATGCCCTGCACCCCCGCGTCGCGAAGATAATCATAGTCCTGCGGCGGGATGACGCCGCCCGCGATGACCTTGATGTCGGTGCGGCCCGCCTCGCGGAGCTTGGCGATGAGTTCGGGGATCAGCGTCTTGTGCCCAGCCGCGAGGCTCGATGCGCCGACGACGTCGACGCCGCTATCCAGCGCGAGCACGACGGTTTCCTCAGGTGTCTGGAACAACGGCCCGGACACGACGTCGAAGCCCATGTCGCCGAAGGCCGAGGCGATGACGTTGGCACCGCGGTCGTGACCATCCTGCCCCATCTTGGCGACGAGCAGCTTAGGCTTGCGCCCCATGCGCCGCTCGACCGCCGCGACGCCGTCGATCACCGCCTGCCAGCGCGGATCGCCCGCATAAGGCGCGGCATAGACGCCCTTCACCGGGGTCGGCTGGGTGCCGTAGCGGTCGAAGCTTTCTTCCATCGCCGACGAAATCTCGCCGAGCGTCGCGCGGGCACGCGCGGCTTCAACGGCGTGCGCGAGCAGATTGTTCTCGATCGACTGCTCGCCCGCCGCCGCCTTGCGCAGCGCGTCGAGCGCCGCCTGGCACGCCGCCTCGTCGCGGCTTGCCTTCATCTTGTTGATGCGGGCGATCTGCGCTTCGCGAACCTTGGTGTTGTCGACTTCGAGAGTTTCGAGCAAATCCTCGTTGGCGAGGCGATATTTGTTCACGCCCACGATCACATCGTCGCCGCGATCGACACGCGCCTGCCGCGCGGCGGCGGCGGTCTCGATCATCGCCTTGGGCCAGCCCGCGGCGACGGCCTTCGCCATGCCGCCTTCCTTTTCGACGCGCTCGATGATCTCCCACGCCTTGTCGACCAGTTCCTGCGTCAGCGCCTCGACATAGTAGGAGCCGCCGAGCGGATCGACGACCTTGGTCATCCCGGTTTCTTCCTGGATGACGATCTGGGTGTTGCGCGCGATGCGGGCCGAGAAATCGGTCGGCAGTGCGATCGCCTCATCGAGCGCGTTGGTGTGTAGCGACTGGGTGCCACCCAGCATCGCCGCCATCGCCTCGATCGTCGTGCGCATGACATTGTTGTAGGGATCCTGCTCGGTCAGCGAGACACCCGAGGTCTGGCAGTGGGTGCGCAGCATCTTCGACCGCTCGTCCTTGGCGCCGAGGTTGGTCATCACCCGGTGCCACAGCACGCGCGCGGCGCGCAACTTGGCGATCTCCATGAAGAAATTCATGCCGATCGCGAAGAAGAAGGACAGGCGCCCGGCGAACTTGTCGATATCGAGGCCCGAGGCGACGCCGTAGCGTACATATTCAGCGCCGTCGGCGATGGTAAAGGCCAGCTCCTGCACCTGCGTCGCGCCGGCTTCCTGCATATGATAGCCGGAGATGGAGATGCTGTTGAACTTGGGCATCTCGCGCGACGTGTAGCCGAAAATGTCCGAGATGATCCGCATCGAGGGTTCGGGCGGATAGATATAGGTGTTGCGGACCATGAACTCCTTGAGGATGTCGTTCTGAATGGTCCCGTCGAGCAATTTGCGCTCGACCCCCTGCTCCTCGCCCGCGACGATGAAGAAGGCGAGGATCGGGATCACCGCGCCGTTCATCGTCATGCTGACCGACATCTGGTCGAGCGGGATGCCGTCAAAGAGGATCTTCATATCCTCGACGCTGTCGATCGCGACCCCCGCCTTCCCCACGTCGCCGACGACGCGCGGGTGGTCGCTGTCATAACCGCGGTGGGTAGCAAGGTCGAAAGCGACAGACAGGCCCTTCTGCCCCGCCGCGAGGTTGCGGCGATAGAAGGCATTCGATTCCTCGGCGGTCGAAAAGCCCGCATATTGCCGGATCGTCCACGGCCGCCCCGCATACATCGACGCGCGCACGCCGCGGGTGAACGGCGCGAAACCGGGCAGGCCGGGGTCGGCGGCCACGTCCTCGGCCGTGTAGAGCGGCTTGACGTCGATCCCCTCGGGCGTGTGCCAGCTGAGGTCCTTGCCCTTCACTTCCTTCTCGGCGGCGGCGGCCCATTGGTCGAGGGTCGGTTTGTCGGTCATATGCAGTCTCTTGTTCCTTTTCCCTCTCCCCTTGAGGGAGAGGGATGCGAAGACTTGGCGGCTTTGCCGCCTAGTCGTAGCTGGGAGAGGGGTCGCGAGCCGTAGGCTCGCCCATCGACCCCTCTCCAAGTTCCGGTAGGGGACAAGTCCCCAACCTCCTCTTTCCTCTCCCTCAAGGGGAGAGGAGAAAAATCAGTGTCCCTTCGGCGTCTCCATGATCTCGGTCAGCACCCCGCCCATGTCGCGCGGATGGACGAAGAAGATCAGCGTCCCATGCGCCCCGATCCGCGGTTCGCCCAGCACGCGCTTTCCTTGTCCCTCGAACGCGGCCTTGGCGGCGTGAATGTCGGGCACTTCATAGCACATATGATGCTGCCCCCCCGCCGGGTTCTTTTCGAGGAAGCCCGCGATCGACGTGTTGCCCGGCAACGGCTCGACCAGCTCGATCTGCGTGCCGTTCAAAGCGCCATCGGCGCCGGGCGTATCGACGAAGCAGACTTTGACGCCCTGATCGGGCAGGTCGAACGGCTCGTGAATTTTCGTCGCGCCCATCACGTCGCGGTAAAAAACGATGCTGTCGGCGATCGACGACGTCGCGACGCCGATATGGTTGAGGCGGCCTAGTTTCACGGCTTCCAATCCTTCACTTCCTGTCTGATCGACACGATCAGCTTGTCATAAACCGAGTTCATGAAATCGCGTCCTTCCCTTGGCGTATCGAACGAGACTTCGACCCCCAACCCATCGTTGATCGCCGGACGCGGATCGGCATTGCTTCCCTCGACTCCATTCCAATTCCACCATTGGCGCGCGATCGATTGGCGCTGTTCCAAGCCATGCTCGGAAATGGCCAAATCGACGGCGGCTTCGGACGTTCCACTATCATCTGGCCAATCCTGATGCAGATAGGCCGCAAGAAATTGATACAGATCGGGCCAACGCTCCTGCGCATCGATACGGCGTTGTCGCGTGGCCCGTCCCATGTCCGCCTCAGCAACCCGCAACCTGGTCCTTGCCGACCAGCGCATATTTGCCATCCTTCAGCACATATTGCTGCTTGAACGACCGCGTACCGGTGTAGGCGACGGTAAAGCTCTTGTCGGGAACGGCGGCGGCGATCTGCCCGTCATAGGTCTGTTCGGTCTGACCGATCCCGGCGCCCGAACTCATCGAATCGGTGAAACCGCCGCGATCGACGGGGCCATCGGGGGTCAGTTCGGTCACGACCGCCGTGCCGATCGCGCAGCCCTGCCACACGCCGCCGCCTTCGGTGACCAGATAGAGGTTGCGGCCGAGCAGGCTGGTAAAGGCCCAGCTCGTCGCGCCATTCCCCACGGTGCCGACCGCGCCGACGTCGATCCATTCGCCCTGCTTGACCCAGCCCGTCGGGCTCGATTTCAGATAATGGATCGCGTTGAGCCCGCCCTCGCTATGCCCCGCATCGTCGAGCCCGCCGACGCTCAGCAGCACGCCGGTATTATCTTCGAGCAGATGGATCGCGACGGGACGGAAATGATAGGTGCGATCGTCGATCATCCGCTCGGCCTCCGCCTTGGCGCCTTTCGGAAGCGCGAAGGCAGCGCGGAACGCGGCGTCGATCGTCGTATCCTCGTCATCGCCGAGCACGACCGGAAACGCTTCCTTTGTCGCCCCGACCGGCGTGTCGGGATCGAACGCCGATGCGGCGGGCGCGGCCAGCAGGGCCGGAGCCATCAGAAGAGCGAGAAAGGCGTTACGCATTTTCAAACCTCATTGGAAAATCAAGACCATCGCGGCAACCTAGCCGCTTGCTGCTCTTGCCTCCAGCCCGGCGCATCGGATGTGCCGGTCGTCACAATCGAACTCGCCGGCTTCGTCATGCCGGACTTGATCCGGCATCCATTCCTCCGGCGCCGGGAGAATGGACCCCGGATCAAGTCCGGGGTGACGACAGGGATCACAGTGGAATATTATCGTGCTTCTTCCACGGGTTTTCGAGCTGCTTGTTCCGCAGCTTCCGCAAGCCCAGCGCGATCCGCCGCCGCGTCGAGTGCGGATAGATCACCTCGTCGATATAACCGCGCTGCGCCGCCACAAACGGGTTGGCGAAGCGGTCCTCATATTCCTTCGTCCGCTCGGCGATCTTTTCGGGGTCGCCGATGTCGCTGCGGAAGATGATCTCGACCGCGCCCTTCGCGCCCATCACCGCGATTTCGGCGGTCGGCCACGCATAGTTCAAATCGCCGCGCAGATGCTTCGACGCCATCACGTCGTATGCGCCGCCATAGGCCTTGCGCGTGATCACCGTGATTTTGGGCACCGTCGCCTCGGCATAGGCGAACAGCAGCTTCGCGCCATGCTTGATGATGCCGTTATATTCCTGCGCGGTGCCGGGCAGGAAGCCCGGGACGTCGACGAAGGTGATGATCGGAATCTCGAACGCGTCACAGAAGCGGACGAAGCGCGCCGCCTTCTTCGACGAATTGATGTCGAGCACGCCCGCGAGCACCAGCGGCTGGTTGGCGACGATGCCGACCGTGCGCCCCTCGATGCGCCCGAAACCACAGATGATGTTGCCCGCGTGCGCCGGCTGCACCTCGAAGAAATCGCCCTCGTCGACCGTCTTGCGGATCAGCTCGTGCATGTCATAGGGCTGGTTCGCGTTCGGCGGGATCAGCGTGTCGAGACTCATTTCGGCGCGGTCGTAAGGATCGCTCGTCGGTCGGGCCGGGACGCCGCTGCGGTTGTTCTCGGGCAGATAATCGAAGAAATCGCGCGCCGCGAGCAGCGCCTCGATATCGTTCTCGAACGCCAGATCGGCGACCGAGCTTTTCGTCGTGTGGGTGATCGCGCCGCCGAGTTCCTCCTGCGTCACCACCTCGTTGGTCACGGTCTTCACGACATCGGGGCCGGTGACGAACATATAGCTGCTATCCTTCACCATGAAGATGAAGTCGGTCATCGCGGGCGAATAGACCGCACCGCCCGCGCACGGCCCCATGATCAGGCTGATCTGCGGCACGACGCCGCTCGCGAGCACGTTGCGCTGGAACACGTCGGCATAGCCGCCGAGCGACGCGACGCCTTCCTGGATGCGCGCGCCGCCGCTGTCGTTGAGGCCGATCACCGGCGCGCCGACCAGCATCGCCTTTTCCATCACCTTGCAGATTTTCTCGGCATGGCGCTTCGACAGCGAGCCGCCGAAGACGGTGAAATCCTGACTGAAGACATAGACGAGGCGGCCGTTGATCGTCCCCGATCCGGTGACGACGCCATCGCCCGGAATTTTCTGATCCTGCATCCCGAAATCGACGCAATCATGCTCGACATAGGTGTCGAGTTCCTCGAACGAGCCATGATCGAGCAGCACATCGAGCCGCTCGCGCGCGGTCAGCTTGCCCTTGGCGTGCTGCGCGTCGATGCGCTTTTGTCCGCCCCCAAGGGCAGCGGCGGCGCGGCGGGCTTCCATTTCGGTGATATTGGCGGACATGCGGCTCTCCAACAGATATTCGACCGTCGCCTGCCCGCATTATGCCGCCGATGCAAATGTGAATTTGCAAAGTTGCAAAGTATAAGTTTGCAAATTAATAGCTCTCTCCCCTTGCGGGAGAGAAAGGCTTGGCTTGGCGACTTGTCGCCTAGCAAGTCTTGAGAGGGGGCTCCCCTCTCCAACTCCGGCTAGGCGGCTTCGCCGCCAAGCCTCCATATCCTCTCCCGCAAGGAGAGAGGAGAAGGTTTTGACCCGCCAACGCATCTTTGCCGGAAGCCGCTTGCGCCAGCTTCGCCACGACCGCGGCCTCCGCCAGGCCGATTTCGCCGTGACGCTCGGCATCTCGACTTCCTATCTCAGCCAGATCGAGCATGACGACCGCCCGCTGACCCCGGCGCTGCTCGACCGCTTGCAAAAGCTTTTCCCCCTTGAATGGGAGGAGGTCGCCGCCGACGCCGGCGACCGCCGCGCCGGGGCGCTGCGCGAGGCCGCGGCCGATCCGCTGTTCGCGGCATCGCCGCTGGCGCCCGAGCAGCTCGAACGCGCGGCACTGCAGCAGCCGCATCTTGCCGACCAGTTCGTCGCGCTCCACGCCGCCTACCGCCGCGCGGGACAGCGGCTCCAGATCATCGACGAAGCGCTGACCGGCGGCACCGCCGAAGGCAGCCGCCTGCCGTGGGAGGAGGTGCGCGACTGGTTCCACGATGCGGGCAATTATGTCGACAGCATCGACCGCGCTGCAGAAACGCTGGCAAAGGGCCTGCGCGGCGGCGCATCCTCGCCCGCGATCGAAACGATCGAACGGCGGCTGCGCGATGCGCTCGGCATCTCGATCGTCTATAATCAGGCGCAGGCCTTGCGCGACTATGACGCGACGATGCGCCACCTCGTCATCGATCCGTCGCAGCCATCCGAAAGCCGCCGCTTCCAGCTCGCGCACCAACTCGCGGCGCTCGCGCTCGCGGGCGAGATCGCGACGGTGGTCGAGGCGTCGCCGCTGCGCACCGCGGCGGCAAGGCAGCTCCTGCATGTCGGGCTCGCCAACTATGCCGCGGGCGCGGTGCTGATGCCCTATGGCCCGTTCCGCGCCAGTGCGCGCGCGGTGCGCCACGATATCGACCGGCTGCGGCTCGAATATGGCGTCAGCTTCGAACAGGCGTGTCATCGCCTCTCGACGCTCCAGCGTCCCGGCGCGCGCGGCATCCCGATGTTCTTCTGCCGCGTCGACATGGCGGGCAACATCACCAAGCGCCACAGCGCCACGCGCCTGCAATTCGCGCGCTTCGGCGGCGCCTGCCCCTTGTGGGTCGTCCACGAGGCGGCGGCGATCCCCGACCGCATCCTGTTCCAGCTTGCCGAAACGCCCGACGGCCTGCGCTATGTGTCAATGGCGAAGGGGCTGGTGAAGCCGTCGGGCAGCTATGCGCGGAGCCCGCGCCGCTATGCCGTCGCCTTGGGGTGCGAGGCGCAATATGCCGGTGATTTCGTCTATGCCGATGGGGTCGATGTCGATGCGCCGCAGGCAGCGGCGCGCATCGGCCTGTCGTGCCGCATTTGCCCGCGCGACGATTGCGACCAGCGCGCTTTCCCGCCGAGCGACCGCCCGATCCTGGTCGACCCCGACCGGCGCGGGGTGGTGCCTTACCGCATCGGTTAGGGCGCGATCACCAGCTCGGTATCGAGGAAATCGAGGAAGGCGCGGATACGCGCGGCGGCGCGGTCCTCCGGCGCGTAGAGCGCGTGTATATCCTCGCCATCGCCGGAGCTGTAGCCGGGCAGCACCTCGACGAGCCGCCCAGCGGCGATGTCCGGCGCGACGTGAAAATGCCCGTGTCGGGCGATCCCGCCGCCGGCGACCGCCATCTGCCGCACGACCTCGCCAGAATTGCCGAAGAAGCTGCCATGAACGGGTCGATGCACGATCCTGCCGGCGATCCGAAAGGGCCAAGTGTCGATCGAACGGCGAAAGCTGAACCGCAAGCAATCGTGCCTGTCGAGATCGTCGGGCGTTTGCGGGGTTCCGCGCCGCGCGAGATAGTCGGGGCTTGCGACCAGCAGCATCCGGCTGTGTCCGAGCTTCTTCGCGCGCAGCCGCGTATCGCGCAAGGGGCCGATACGGATCGCAACATCGGCGCGTTCCTCGACCAGGTCGACGATCGCGTCGGACAGGGTGAGATCGATGACGATGGCGGGATAGCGCTCGGCAAAGCGCGGCAGGATCGGCAGCAACCCCATCGCACCGATCGATGGCGAGGCATTGATCCGCAGCAGTCCGCGCGGCCCCTGCCCCTCCTGCCCCAGCCCCGCCTCGACCGACGCCATGTCGGCGAGCAACACGCTCATCCGCTCGCGATATACCTGTCCTTCGGTGGTCAGCGCCAGCGATCGCGTGGTCCGGCGCATCAGCGTGATGCCGAGGCGCTGTTCAAGCCGCGCGATGCTGCGGCTGACCGCCGATGGGGTTAACCGCAGCGCCTTCGCCGCCGCGGCAAGGCTGCCGCCGTTCGCTACCGCCAGAAAGGTCTCGATATCGCCGAATCGGTTGTCCATCGCCATTCCTGATTTTGGATCATCACTGAAATGATGACGCACATTCTAATCAACAATGGCGCGCAACGCTATCTTCGGCCCATCGAACAGCAGCAGACACGAAAGGATTTCCCATGGATCTGAAACTCAAGGGCAAGACCGCTCTCGTTACCGGATCGACCGCCGGTATCGGTTTCGCGATCGCCAGGCACCTCGCCGAGGAAGGCGTGGAGGTCGTCATCACCGGACGCAATCGACAGAAACTCGACGAAGCGGCCGCCGAACTGGCCGCTTCGGGTAAAATTAGCGCCGTCCTTGCCGATCCGGCCACCGCAGAAGGCGCCGAAACGCTGATCGCTGCGGTTCCCGCAGTCGATATTCTCGTCAACAATCTCGGCATCTATGAAGCCAAGCCTTTCACCGAGATCAGCGACGCCGACTGGCACCATATTTTCGAGGTCAATGTCGTGAGCGGCGCGCGTCTGGCACGCCACTATTTTCCCAAGATGCTCGAGAACAACTGGGGCCGCGTGATCTTCATTGCCAGCGAGAGCGGTCTGCTGCCGCCTGCCGAGATGGTGCATTACGGGACGACCAAGACCGCCCAGCTCGCGATCGCGCGCGGTCTTGCCGAACAGACGCGCGGGACGGACGTCACCGTCAACACCGTGATGCCCGGCCCGACGCGCTCCGAAGGGATCGTCGATTTCATTCGGTCGGTCGTGTCGAACCCCGATGCCTCCGAAGCCGAACGCGAAAAGGCGTTCTTTGACGAAATGCGTCCGCTGTCTCTGATCCGCCGCCTGATCGAGGCCGACGAGATCGGGGCGCTGGTGACCTA
Organism: Sphingopyxis sp.; assembly: GCF_036261875.1. GTDB lineage: Bacteria > Pseudomonadota > Alphaproteobacteria > Sphingomonadales > Sphingomonadaceae > Sphingopyxis. The sequence continues at coordinate 38,071 of NZ_DATAJZ010000022.1, forward strand.
CCTCGCGAGCCCGCTGGCCGCGGTCACCAACGGCGCCGCGATCCGCGCCGAAGGCGGCATTATTCCGACGATCGCATAACGTTTTCCCTCCCGCTCGCGGGAGGGAAATCACCCTTTCACGATCCCCCGCTCGATCAGACTGTGCGCCGTCGCGAGGATCGCCTCCTCGGGCGGACGCATCGTCCAGCCGAGCGTATCCATCGCATGGCGGCTGTCGCCGCCGCGGACATTGCCGAGTTCGGCGACGAGCTGCTTGAGTTCGGGGCGCACCAGCGCGAACAGCTTGAGCAGCCAATCGGGCATCCGGCGCGTCGGCACCTTCCTTGCCTGTTCGCCGAGGTTCGCGCTGAGGATGTTCGCGACGTCGATCATCTTCAGGAACGGGCCCGAGCAGACATAGCGCTCGTCGCGGATGCCAGGCGCGGTCAGCGCGCGATAGTGAAGGTCGGCGACGTCGCGCACGTCGATGATGCCGAAACCGATGTCGGGGCACATCGGCACCTTGCCTTCCAGAAGCTGCTTCACCAGCTCGATCGAGGTCGACAGATCGTCCGACAGCAGCGGTCCGAACACCGCGGCGGGGTTGACCGAGGCGAATTCCATAGCGCCGCCCTCGGTCGCCACCCAGTCGCGCGCGGCGCGCTCGGCGACCGTCTTCGAGCGCGGATAGGGCATGACGCCGGGGTTATCGAGGTTGGTCCAGTCGACTTCGCTATAGATGCCGCCGCCGTCGCCGTGACCATAAGCGATCGCCGCCATCGAGGAGGTGAGGACGAACCGCGTCACCCCTGCCGCCTTGGCGAAGCGCAGCGCGCGGAGCGCTCCCTCGCGCGCGGGCACGATCAGCTCGTCGGCGTGCTTCGGCACCCCGAGCGGAAAGGGCGACGCGACATGCGCGACATGGCTGCACCCCGCCATCGCCTCGGCCCAGCCGGCATCCTGTTCGAGATCGGCAGCGAAGAAGCGGAGTTTATCGGCGGGGACGTTCAGCCACCCGCGAACCTCGCTTTCGCGCATAAGGCTGCGGACGGTCATGTGGACCGTCCAGCCATTCTCGACCAACTGCCGGATCAGGAAGCCTGCGATATAGCCGCTGCCGCCGGTGACCAGTGCCGTGCCTGCCATCTGTCCGCTCCCCTGCAATGGGAGCAGCATAGCAGATGGATTGCTCACCCACACGCTCCATTCGTCATCCCGGCGAAGGCCGGGATCCCACCCTTGCGGAACGACGCGACGGCGAGATCCCGGCCTTCGCCGGGATGACGTACCTGTGGCTTTACTTCATCAGCACCAGTTCTTCGGCCATGCTGGGATGCAGCGCGACCGTCGCATCGAAATCGGCCTTGGTCAGCCCGGCCTTCACCGCGATTGCGGCCGCCTGCAATATCTCGGGCGCGTCGGGGCCGATCATGTGGAGGCCGACGACCTGATCGGTCGCTTCATTGACCACCATCTTGTAGAGTGCACGCTCGTTGCGCCCGGCGAGGACATTCTTCATCGCGCGAAAATCGCTGGTGTAGATGCGCACCGAGCCCAGCTCATTGCGCGCCTGCGCTTCGGTCATGCCCACAGCGCCGATCGGCGGATGGCTGAACACCGCGCTCGGGACGTTCGCGTAATCGACGCGCGTCGGCTTGCCGCCGAACACCGAGTCCGCAAAGGCCTGTCCCTCACGGATTGCCACCGGGGTGAGCTGGATGCGGTTGGTGACGTCGCCGACCGCATAGAGGCTCGGCACCGACGACTGGTTCGCCGCATCGACCTTGATCGCGCCCTGTGCGTCGAGCTCCACGCCGATCGCTTCCAGTCCGAGCCCGTTCGTGTTCGGCACGCGGCCGGTCGCCATCAGCACCGCATCGGCCTCGATCGGCTCGCAATTGTCGAGGTGAACGGTGAGCGAACCGTCCTCACTCTTTTCGATCGACCGGAACGGCGCGTTGAATTTGAAGTCGATGCCCTTGGTCATCGAAATCTGGAGCAGGCGGTCGCGGATCTGCTCGTCATAGCCGCGCAGGATGGTGTCGCCGCGATTGACGATCGTGACCTTGCTGCCGAATTCGTTGAAGATGCCCGCGAACTCGTTGGCGATATAGCCGCCCCCCGCGATCACGATCCGCTTCGGCAGCGTGTCGAGGTGAAAGACCTCGTTCGAGGTGATCGCATGGTCGCTGCCCGGAAATTCAGGAACGTGCGGCCAGCCACCGGTCGCAATCAATATGCGCTCGGCGGTCAGTTCTTGCCCGTCGGCGAGCCGCACCTTTTGCGGGCCGATCACGGTCGCGCGCGTGCGGAACAGCGTGACCTTGTGGTTGTCGAGCGTCTGGCCGTAAAGCCCTTCGAGCCGGTTGACCTCGGCGAGCACATTGTCGCGCAGAACCCGCCAGTCGAAGGTGCAGTCGGACACGTCCCAGCCGAACTTGCGCGCGTCGTGGATATCCTCGGCGAAATGCGCGCCATAGACGAGCAATTTCTTGGGCACGCAGCCGCGGATGACGCAGGTGCCGCCGACCCGATACTCCTCCGCCACCGCGACACGCGCGCCGTGCGATGCCGCGACGCGCGAGGCGCGGACGCCGCCAGATCCGGCGCCGATGACGAAAAGGTCGTAGTCGAAATCGCTCATGGATTACCCCTGACATGGACAGGCCGCTATTCGCGACGGTCGCCTATGTGGTTACGCGGCGGCAGCTTGCCAATCGAATTTTGCGTTCAGCGTGAACCACAGCGTCATTGCGACCCCGGCGAAAGCCGGGGGAAGCAATCTCCAGCCATCGGTCTTGCGCAAGGCCGATGGCTGGAGATTGCCGCGTCGCCTTCGGCTCCTCGCAATGACGGATGTAGGGCTATTCCCCCAGCGCCGCCTGCATCAGCGCCTGCGTCGCGGGGTCGAACTCCACCGTTCCCTCGGCCAGCCCTTTCGCCATCTCCTTGCCCAGCTCGACGCCGAACTGGTCGAACGGGTTGATGCCGAGCAGCACGGCGTTGGCAAAGACGCGATGCTCGTAGAAGGCGATCAGCGCGCCCAGGCTGCGTGGGCTGACCTGATCGAGCAGGATCGTCGTCGAGGGACGATTTCCCGGATAGGCGCGCGCGCCGTCGTCGCTCGCGCGGCCCGTCATCAGCGCCGCGCCCTGCGCGATGCAGTTGGCGACGAGCGTTTCATGATGCGCATCGTCGAGCAAATGGTCAGGCTCGCGCGCGACGACGAATTCGACCGGGGTCAGGTGCGTGCCCTGATGGAGCAGCTGGAACACCGCGTGTTGCGCGTCGGTGCCGACCCCGCCCCAGGTGATCGCGGCGCTCAGGCGGCCGAGCGGCGCGCCATCCAGCGTCACCGACTTGCCGTTCGATTCCATTTCGAGCTGTTGCAGATAGGCGGGCAGCAGCCGCAGCCGTTCGTCATAGGCGAAGACCGCGCGCGTCTGACAACCGAGCCGGTTGGCATAAAGCTGATCGGCGAAGGCCGCGAGCAGGCAGATATTGTCCGCGCCATCGGTCAGCCGGAAATGCCGGTCCATCTCGGCCGCCCCCTCGAGCAGGTCGGCGAAGGCGTCCCAGCCGAGCGCGAGCGCCGCGGGAAAGCCGATCGACGACCAGAGCGAATAGCGCCCGCCGACCGTCTCGCTGAACGGCAGGATACGCGTCTCGTCGATCCCCCACTCCATCGCCTTGTCGGGATTGGCGGTGAGCGCGACGAAGCGGCCGAGCGGATCGTCGACGCCCGCCTCGTCCAGCCATTGCAGCGCCGAATTGGCGTTGAGCAAGGTCTCGGTGGTGGTGAAGGTCTTCGACGCGACCGCGACGAGCGTATATTGGGGGTCGAACTTCGCGAAGGCTTCGGCCAGCGCCGCGCCATCGACGTTGGAGACGACTGCGACGTCATAGCGCCCGCTGTGCCGCCCCAGCGCATCGACGAGCAGGTCGGGGCCGAGCGCCGAGCCGCCGATGCCGATATGCAGCAGGTGGCGGATTTCGCCGAAAGCACCCGCCTCGATCGCGTCGATCATCATCCGCATCCGCTGGTGCAGCGCCTGCGCGATATGGACGGATTCAGGCGCCCCTTCGCCGCGCTCGGCGCTATGTTCGGCGGCGCGATCTTCGGTCGGATTGGCGATGCCGCCCGAAAACAGCGTCTTGCGGCGGCCCGCGAAATCCTGCGCCACCGCAAGGCCAGCCAGAATCGCAACCGCGCGATCGTCGAGATGGGTCTTGGCGAAGTCGAACCGGATGTCGGCGACGCTCCGCACCAGTGCATCGAGCCGCGCCTCGGGATCGGCGGCGACGAGATCGGAGAGGGTTTGCGGCTGCCAGTCGGCGAGCGCTTGCCACGCTTCGGATGGGGTGGTCATCGGTGCTTCCTTATGTCCTTGATCGGGACTTTCATAAGCCCGCCGCGGTCCCCGCGCCAGCGCCATCCGCCGATATTCGCTTGACGTGCAGACCTATTCGTCGCCAATGCGCGGCATGACCGACGCCAGCTTTACCGCCGATAATTCGCCCGCGGCCGACCCCAGCCCGGCCAAGCCCGAACCCACGCCCCTCTCGGCCAAGGAAGAGGCGGTCGACACGATCCGCTTTCTTGCGCTGCTCGCGGTTGCGGTGCTGATTTTCCGCAGCTTTTTCCTGTCGCCCTTCAACATTCCGTCGGAATCGATGCAGCCGCGCCTGCTCATCGGCGACTATCTGCTCGTGAACAAGATGGCCTATGGCTATTCGAAATACAGCCTGCCGTTCAGCGTTCCGCTGATTCCGGGCCGCATTTTCGCGCGCACGCCCGATCGCGGCGACGTCGTCGTGTTCAAGGCGCCGCCGGTCAACGACAACGACTATATCAAGCGCGTGATCGGGCTTCCCGGCGACACGGTCCAGGTCCGCGACGGCATCGTCTGGCTGAACGGCAAGCCGCTGAAGCGCGAGCCGATGGCCGATTTCGTCATCCCGGTGACGCAGAATATGATCGACGCGTCGCGCACCACCGGCACCCTGCCCTGCTACGCCCCGCAGTTCGAGGAAGTCACCGCGGCTGGCCAGCGCGAATGCCGCTACCCGCAGTTCAAGGAAACGCTGCCCAGCGGCAAAAGCTATGCGATCCTCGACATCACGTCGATCGCGCAGGACAACACCCCCCTGGTCACCGTGCCCGAGGGGCATCTGTTCCTGATGGGCGACAACCGCGACCGCAGCGCCGACAGCCGTTTCCCCGCGGAGGAAAATGGCGGCATCGGTCTCGTCCCCGAAAAGAATCTCGTCGGCCACGCGCTTGTCGGCATGTTTTCGACCGACGGGTCGGCAAGCTGGTTCAATCCGATAAGCTGGTTCACCGCCGCGCGGTGGAGCCGGATCGGGGACGGCTTTTGAGCGAACGGCCGTCCGCGGCGACGATCGCGGCCCTGACCGGCGCCGACCCCCGCAACCTCGCGCTTTACCATGAGGCGCTGACCCACGGCAGCAGCGGCGCGGGCGATTATCAGCGGCTCGAATTCCTCGGCGACCGCGTGCTCGGGCTGGTGATCGCGTCCGAACTCTTCCGCCGCTTCCCGAAAGCCGCCGAAGGCGAACTGTCGTCGCGGCTGCATGCACTGGCGTCGGGGGAAACCTGCGCGGCGATCGCGCAGCGGCTCGACCTCAACGCGCACGTCCATTTCGGCAGCCAGGCGATCGGCGACGGCGGGCGGCACAGCGACAATATCGCCGCCGATGTTCTGGAGGCGTTGCTTGGCGCGATCTGGCTCGATCTCGGCGAGGAAGCCGCGCGGGCTTTCATCGTCGCCAAATGGGGCGACATGATCGACGGCCAGGTCGCCGCACCCAAGCATCCCAAGGCGGCGCTTCAGGAATGGGCGCTCGCTCGCAAGCGCAAGCCCCCCGAATATCGCCTCGTCCGCCGCGAAGGCCCCGACCATGCCCCGCGCTTTCGCGTCGCGGTGGCGGTGGGCAAGCTCGCCGAGGCCGAAGGCGAAGGCGCGTCGAAGCAAGCGGCCGAAAAGGCCGCCGCGACCGCGCTGCTCGAACGATTGATACAGGAAGAAGCGAAATGACCCAGCGCTGCGGTTTCGTGGCCGTCGTCGGCGCCCCCAACGCGGGCAAGTCGACGCTCGTCAACGCGCTCGTCGGCCAAAAGGTCGCGATCGTCAGCCCCAAGGCGCAAACGACGCGCACCCGGCTGATGGGCGTCGCGATGGCGGACGACGCACAGATCGTCCTGATCGACACGCCGGGCATCTTCGCACCGACGCGCCGCCTCGACCGCGCGATGGTCGCCGCCGCGTGGGGGAGCCTCGAGGAGGCCGAGGCGATCCTCGTCATGGTCGACGCCGCGGCAAAGCTGACGGGCCGCGTCGAGCGCGTGCTCGAAGGCGTCGCGAACCGGCCCGAGAAGAAATTCCTCGTCCTCAACAAGGTCGACCTGACCCGCAAGGACAAACTGCTCACCATCGCGACCGAGCTCAACGCGCGGCTGGCGTTCGACGAGACCTTCTTCATCGCCGCGAGCAGCGGCGACGGGGTGCCCGAACTCAAGGCGCATCTCGCCGCGCTGATGCCCGAGGGGCCGTGGCATTTCCCCGAGGACGAGGTCAGCGACGCGCCCGAGCGGATGCTCGCGGCCGAGATCACCCGCGAGCAGCTTTACCGCCAGCTTCACGAGGAACTCCCCTATCAGTCGACGGTCGAGACCGAGCTGTTCAAGACGCGCCCCGACGGCAGCGCCGAAATCCACCAGCAGATATTCGTCGCGCGCGACAACCAGCGCGCGATCGTGCTTGGCAAGGGCGGCAGCCGGATCAAGGAAATCGGCGCCCGCGCGCGCGCCGAGCTGACCGAGCTGATGGGTCGCAAGGTCCACCTGTTCCTGCACGTGAAGGTCAAGGAAAACTGGGACGAGGACCGCGGCGTTTATCGCGACATGGGTCTCGACTGGGTCGATTGAGGGGAAGCAAGATGGCGCACGATCCGTTCAACACCCCCGCCGACCGCCTGCGCGGCGTCCTCAAATATTGGATGTGGTATCTGGCGATCGCCGCGGTGCTGATCGTCCTCACCGAACGCAATCTGATCGCGCGCGAAAACAAGGACCATCTGGTGAGCGGCGAGGTCGAGCGCATCGACACCGCGAACGGCAAGCCGCGCGCGACCGTGCGCCTTGGCGAAGCGCAGGAGGCCGTGGTCGTGCTGCCGAGCGGCACGCCCTGCCACCCCGGTTCGAAAATCCGCCTCGTCCGCCACGACAATGTGAGCCAGCATGATTTCCGCCCCGCCGATCCGCCCTGCGCGGGATAGGATACCGGGCGAAATAGCACAGCCTCAATTCCGTTCGTGTCGAGCGTAGTCGAGACACCCATCGACCTTGCGTTACACCGATGGGTGTCTCGACTACGCTCGACACGAACGGGACGTTGGGTCAGATTAAAGGCTCGTCGCTCTAAATCCGCCGGCAATCGTCCGGCGGCGCCTGTCCTGCAAAGCGGGCGTCGATCCAGTCGAGCGTCTCGTCGGTTCGCGGACCACGCGCGCCGTCGATGTGGCTGCCACCGGGAATCTCGATCCAGCGGACGGCCGTGCGGCGCTTGCACACCGCCTTCGCGAAGGCGCGCGTCACCGCCGGCGCGACCAGCGTATCCTTGCTTCCCTGCGAGATCAGCAGCGGCCCCGGAACGCGCGCCGGGTCGATGCTGTTCGCGCGCATCGCCCTGGCGAACGGCTCCATCCGGGTCACATCCTTCTTCTGGACCGCCTGTCGCACCGCCAACATGCCGAGGATCGTACCAAGTTTCGGCTTATTATCGACATCGATACAGTTGTTTTCGGCAAGGCGGTGGATGACGCCCTGCGTCGCCTTATTGGTGAAAGCATCGAGCGAGTAGCCGAAGCGCTCGGACCAGCTATGCAGCGTGAAGGCGAGCAGCAGGGCGCGCGCATTGGGATCGCTCGCCTGCCGCATATTGGCGGCGAGATCGGTCGGCGGAACGGCGGCCGCGGTGCCGATCAGCGTCAGGTCGGGCGCATAGTCGCGCGCCGAAATCGCGGTCCACAGCGCGGCATGACCGCCCTGCGATTCGCCCCAGACCGCGAAGCGCGTGCCCGCCGCCGCGCCCGGAATCGCCCGCGCCGCACGCACCGCATCGAGCACCGAATGGGCGGTATCGGCGCCGACCAGATAGGGATGCGGCATCGCGCTGCCGAGCCCCGGATAGTCGGGCGCCGCGACGACATAGCCGCGCCGCGCCATCGCCTCGACCATCGGGTTCGAAGCGAAGAAAGCGGGATTGTTCGACGGCGCGCATTTCTGCGCTACCCCCGAGGTGCCATGCGCCCAGGCGATAACGCGGCGCGGCTGCGCGGGCACCGCCTCGCGCGGTGCGACGATCATGCCGGTCACCTCCTGCCGCTGGCCGTCCTGGTTCGCGGTCCAGTAGCGGATACGCCACGCCTGCGTGCCGGGCGGCGTCTCGGCGACGGGATCTGCGGAAACGAGCGTCCCGACCTGCTGCGCGGCGGCGGGACTTGAAAGAAGGGCGAGCGACAAGGCAAGCAGATGACGCATCGAAATACCTCCCGGTGCGTCACCCTAACATGCCAAGATATAATCGTCATCCCGGCGAAGGCCGGGATCTCGCCGGTGCGTCACAATGCCGCATCGAGATCCCGGCCTTCGCCGGGATGACCTATTCCTTCTTTGCCGCCGCCTTCTTCTTCGCCGGCGCCTTCTTGGCGGCGGCCTTCTTCTTCGGCGCCGCCTTCTTCTTGCCCTTGGCCGGCCCCTTGGCCGCGCGCGCGTCGATCAGCGCGACCGCTTCCTCTTCGGTCAGCGCATCGGGTTCGATCGTCTTGGGCAGCGTCGCATTGGTCGTGCCGTCGGTCACATAGGGGCCGAAGCGCCCGGCCATCAGCTTCATCTCGCCGCCGCTCGTCGGATGCGCGCCGAAGGTCTTGAGCGGTTCGACCTTGGCCCGCCCGCGCCCGCCGCCGTTTGCCGCTTCGGCGATGCGGACGACCGCGGCATTCATCCCGATGTCGAAGATTTCGGCGGTGCCCGTCAGCTTGCCATATTTGCCGTCATGCAACAGATAGGGGCCATAGCGCCCCAGTCCCGCGAGGATCGGCTTGCCGCTTTCGGGATGCACCCCGACCTCGCGCGGCAGGCTCAGCAGCCGCAGCGCATAATCGAGATCGAAATCCTCGGCCGGAATGTCCTTGGGGATCGACGAGCGCTTCGCCTCCTTGCCCTCGCCGAGCTGGATATAGGGCCCGAAACGGCCGCTGCGCTTTGTCACCTCCAGCCCGCTTTCGGGGTCGGTGCCCATCGTCTCCGGCCCGGTGTCGGCCTCGCCATTGCCGCCCGGCTGCGCGAATTTGCGCGTATATTTGCACTCGGGATAATTGCTGCACGCGATGAACGGCCCGAACTTGCCGCCGCGCAGCGCGAGCCGCCCGGTGCCGCAATTGGGGCAGAGCCTGGGGTCGCTGCCGTCGCCCTTGTCCGGGAAGAGATAAGGGCCAAGGAACTCATCGAGCGCCGCGGTGATCTCCGACGGCTTCTGCTCCATCACCTCGCCGGTGCGCGGCTTGAAGTCGCGCCAGAAGCTCTCGAGTACCGCCTGCCATTGCGCACGGCCACCCGATACGTCGTCGAGCTCTTCCTCGAGCCCGGCGGTGAAATCATATTCGACGTAGCGATTGAAGAAGCGTTCGAGAAACGCAGTCAGCAGCCGTCCGCTCTCCTCGGGAAGAAAGCGGTTCTTCTCGACGCGCACATAGGCGCGGTCCTTGAGAACCTGCAGGATGGAGGCATAGGTCGACGGGCGCCCGATGCCGAGCTCCTCCATCTTCTTGACGAGGCTCGCTTCCGAATAGCGCGGCGGCGGCTGGGTTTCGTGCTTTTCGACCTCGACGCCGGTCTTCGCGGGCGCGTCGCCCTTGCTCATCGCGGGAAGCAGGCGCGCATCCTCATCCTCAGCGTCGTCGCGGCCTTCGTCGTAGAGCGCGAGGAAGCCGGGGAATTTCACCACCTGCCCCGTCGCGCGCAGCACCGTCTTGCCGGTGCCGTCCGACAGGTCGACGCTGGTGCGTTCGAGCCGCGCCGACGCCATCTGGCTCGCCAGCGCGCGCTTCCAGATCAGCTCGTAGAGCCGCGCATGATCGCCGCCGCCGACCTTGTCCTTGCCGAAATCGGTCGGGCGGATCGCCTCGTGCGCTTCCTGCGCATTCTTCGCCTTGGTCTGATATTGCCGCGGCTTGTCGGGGACATAGCCGCCGTCGTAGCGATCGGCGATCGCACGGCGCGCGGCGCTGATCGCGCTGCCGTCCATCTGGACGCCATCGGTTCGCATATAGGTGATCGCGCCGTCCTCATAGAGGTCCTGCGCGACGCGCATCGTGTGGCTGGCCGAGAAGCCGAGCTTGCGCGCGGCCTCCTGTTGCAGGGTCGAGGTGGTGAACGGTGGCGGCGGGTTGCGCGTCAGCGGCTTGGTCTCGACCGTGTCGACGGTGAAATGGCCGGCCTTCACATCGGCTTCGGCGGCGCGCGCATCGGCCTCGGTGCCGATCGACAGCCGCTCGATCTTGTCGCCGCGCCAGCGCGCGAGCCGCGCCTTGAAGGGGGTGCCGCTCATCTCGAACAGCCCGGTCACCGACCAATATTGCTGCGCAACAAAAGCCTCGATCTCGCGCTCGCGCTCGACGATCATGCGCAGCGTCACCGACTGGACGCGGCCCGCCGATTTCGCGCCGGGCAGCTTGCGCCACAACACCGGCGACAGCGTGAAACCGACGAGATAGTCGAGCGCGCGGCGCGCGCGATAGGCGTCGATCAGATCGTCGTCGAGCGCGCGCGGATGCGCCATCGCATCGGTCACCGCCTGCTTGGTGATCGCGTTGAAGGTCACGCGATCGACGGTTTGCGGCAGCGCCTTTTTGCTGCGCAGCAATTCCTGCACATGCCAGCTGATCGCCTCACCCTCGCGATCGGGGTCGGTCGCGAGGATCAGGCGGTCGGCCTGCTTCGCCGCGTCCTGAATATCCTTCAGCCGCTTCGCCTTGTCGGGGTAAAGCTGCCACTGCATCGCAAAGCCGTCGTCCGGGTCGACCGAGCCGTCCTTGGGCGGCAGGTCACGGACGTGGCCATAGCTTGCCAGCACCTTGAAATCACGGCCGAGATATTTCTCGATCGTCTTCGCCTTGGCGGGCGATTCCACAATCACCAATTGCATTGAAAATTCGTTCCCCGATTACTCTCACGTACACGCGCGAGGGTGGCGGGCGCTCCAGCCCTCCGTCAAGCGGATTTAGGGAGCGCCCGCGTCGAGGTCAACGCAGCGCGCTCAGCCGCCCCAACAGCATCTCGCTCGCAAGGCTGGCGGCCTTCGCGGCGCCCTCCTCGTAATTGCCGGGCTTGGCGGTGAAGGCGAACTTGCGCGTCTTGCCGAAGCGGAGCCCGCCGAAGCCCATCGCCGCGGCGACGCCGCCCGCGACGTTCGCGCCCGACTGCAATGCCTTGTCGGTGCCGCTCGACGCATCGCTCTTTTCGATGAATTCGCCTTCGACCGCGACCGGCGCCTTCACGGTGATCACCGCCTGCTTGCCGCTCGGCGCGATCAGCGTCATGCGCGAATAGTCGGCGCTGACCGACAGCGCGCTGTTGACCTGCAACCCGCCGAAACTGAACGCGCCGGGGTGCTTCTGCTGCGAAAAATCGATCAGATAGACGACGTCGATCACCCCGACCCCGGCGTCCTTGGCATAGCTGGACAGCGCATAGCTCGCCTGCCCCGCGGCCATGTTGATCCCCATGCTGCTCATCCCCGATCCGAGGAAGTCGCCTGGCACCATCAACAGCGAGGGCAGTTCGGTCGGCTTGAAATAGGTCGCCTTGCCCTTGCTGCCCTTTTCGAGCGCGATGTTGATGTCGAGCGGCACGTCCTGCGACTTGGTCTTGGCGAGCGCCGCATGGCCGAACAGGTCGGCAGCGGGCTGCACCGCATAGCCGCCCGCGGTTAGTTGCGACACGAAATCGGCATAGGCGGCGTCGGTGATCATCTGCATCATTTCGGGCGTCACGCCGACCAGTTCGCTCTTGGCCTTGGTCGTGCCACCGAACGCGCCCATCAGGCCACCCGACGCTGCGGTCTGGTCGATCGATTCGAAGATGAAGCCGACGTTGAAGGCGCCGATGGCGACGCTGGTGACGCCCTTCGCGTTCGCCGGGCCCGATATCTTGACCGGCTCCCGGTCCTTGGCGAAGGTGATGGCGGGCTGGGCCAGCAGCGCCAGCGCGGCGGCGGCCGACAGCAATTTTCTCATGGGTCATATCCTCCGACCCCTCCCCCTGTCAGCCGACCCTACCAACCGAAGCGAGAGGTTAATCGAAGCAACCCACGCCCCCGCATCGGTCAGATGCGGGGGCGAGTCAATTCCCTACTGGTTCTGCCACCGGAAATCAGCGGGCAGGATGCATTTGCCCGCGTCATATTTGCCGACGCTGCGGATGATCTCCTTATCGTTCGGCTCGATACGGCGGCCACTGATCTGGCTGTCGATCACCCGGCGGACGAGCGCGTCGAGGCGGGTGACGAGGTAGCAGTCGATCGCCGGCGGCGCGTGCGGATTGCCGACGCCGCTGTCGTCGGTCAGGAACAGATAGCGCGACTGGGTCGCCGCCGCCATCGCGCGCATCGCATATTCGGCCTTGTCGGCGACGCCCGACGCGGCGACCGGGGTGATGTGGATGCGTTTCGCGCGCGCCGCTTCGGCCGCCGCCCACGTCTGCCCGAACAGGTCGTCGTGCGGCGGCGCGTCGGCGACGAGCAGCAGCGATTTCACCGCATCGGGGCGCCAGTCCTGCCCGACAGCGCGGATCATCGCCTGGTCCATCGCTTCCGGATAGTCGCCGCCGCCGTTCGCGTCCTGCTGCGCGAGCACGCCCTGCGCGCGCCCGATATCGCGGTCGAAAGCGACGGTGCGCGTGACATAGTCGTCGCCGAGGTCGCGGTAGAAGACGAAGCCGACGCGGATGTCGAGGTCGCGATGCTTGGCGGTGATCGACGAAATGATCGAGCGCAGTTCGGACTGAAGATAGCGGATCTCGTCGCCCATGCTGCCCGTGGTGTCGACGACGAGCATCAGGTCGAGCTTCGTCGCTTTCGTGGCCGTCTGGTTCGCGGTCAGCCCGACCGTCTGGCCGCCCGGCGCGTCGGCGACGAGCACGGGCCGCGCATCGGCGATGGTGCGCCCGGCCTGCTTCGCCGACACGGTGATCCGATCGCTCAGCCGGTCGAGGCCGGGAAAGAAGACCGCGCTGCCGTCGGCCTGCGTCGCCATGGTGATGCTGTTGCCGTCGCTGCACGTCACGATGACATCGGCGAAGGGGATCGGCTGGCCGCTGCGGTCGTTCACCTTGACGGTGACGACACGCATCGTGTCGACGCGCGGCAGGTCACGAACCTCCTGCCCCAGATCGCCGCTGCGGTTCACATAGGCGGCATAGAGTTCGGGATTGAGCAGATCGTCATGCTCGCCCGCGGTGAGGATGCCCGATTGCGGCCGCGGGCGCGGATAGGGGCCCGGCACCGGCGGCGGATAGGGACCGGGGCGCACGACCGAGCGTTCGCTTGCACCGACCGCCGATCCGCTGACCGCGACATCGGCAACGGCTTCGACGGGCGCCGCCATCACCGGCGGTGGAGGCGGCGCTGGCGGCGGAGGGGGCGGCGGAGGCGGTGCATCGATCTCCACCTCGGCGCGGTCGCGCTCGACGCGATCACTCGCATATCGCCTGTCGTCCTGCTGCGGACGTGGCGCCACTTCCGGGCCAAGGCGCGGCAGCGGGGCGGCGTTGCGGCAAAAGCCCTGCTGGCCATCGGCGGCCCGCGCCTGCGCGATCGCCACCGGCAGCGGAGCGGGCGCCGAGGCCAGCACCGCGACCATCGTCACACCCGTCAAATATCGGCTTCGCATCGTCTATCTCCCCGGCATGAGATACAATATCATCAACCTGTCGGCGCACCGCTGAACGATGGCTGAACCGGGACGAGTCGTTATATTACCGGGGCTTGGCAGGCAGTGCGGGCGATCACAGCAGCGAAATCCGCGCGCCCGCGTGCCGCTCGATCCGCCCCGCCAGTTCGAGTTCGAGCAGGACGAGCTGCACCGCGGCGGCGGGCCGGCCCGACTGCCGGACGAGTTCGTCGACCGCCACCGGCGTCGGGCCGAGCAGACCCGCCACCGCGTCGCGATCGCCGTCGCCCATCGGTTCGGCCGCGACCGCCGGAACGAAATCGCGCCGCGGCTCTCTTGCCATCCGCGTGTCGATCGGCCCGACCGCCTCCAGCACATCGTCGACAGTCTGGATCAATGTCGCGCCTTCACGGATCAGCAGATTGCAACCCTGCGCGCGCGGGTCGAGCGGCGAGCCCGGCACCGCCATCACTTCGCGCCCATAATCGCCCGCGCGCCGCGCCGTGATCAGCGATCCCGATTTCGGCGCCGCCTCGATCACCACCGTGCCGTGCGCGAGCCCGGCAATGATGCGGTTGCGCGCGGGGAAATGCCGCGCGAGCGGCTCGGTGCCCGGCGGCTGTTCGGCGATCAGCAGATGATCGCTGGCCAGCTTTTCCTGCAAGGCCGCATTTTCAGGCGGAAAGGCGATGTCGATCCCGCTCGCGATCACGCCCGCCGTCGCGCCGCCGAGCGCGCCGACATGCGCCGCCGTATCGACCCCGCGCGCCAGCCCGCTGACCACGGTGACGCCGCGCGCCGCGAGGTCGGCGGCGAGCTGGCGCGCGAAACGGCAGGCGATGGCCGAGGCGTTGCGCGCGCCGACGATCGCAACGCACGGACGCGCGAGCATCGCGCTATCGCCGCGCACGATCAGCACCGGCGGCGCGCCCTCGGCCGCGCGCAGCAGCGGCGAATAATCGGCGTCGTCGATGAAGAGATACCGGGCGCCGAGCTCAGCGACGCGATCGCATTCGCACTCGGCTGCCTCGGCCGACGCGATCCGCAGCGTCGCGCGGCCGCCGCGTAGCGCCAGGTCAGGCAGCGCGTCGAGCGCCGCCTCACCCGAACCGAAGCGCTGCAGGAGTTGGCGCCAGCTCACCGGGCCGATATTCGGCGTGCGGATCAGGCGCAGCCGCGCGATCCGCTCGGCGTGGGTCATGCGTCCTTCTTTCCGCCGATCCGCGGCTCGGTCCCCGCGCGCAGACGCGCGATATTCTCGCGATGCCGCCACAGCACCACGACCGCGAGCGCGGCAAGCCCGACCGCATAAGTCTGCTGCCCCAGCGCGAACGCGGCGATCGGCGCCGCGACCGCCCCCGCCATCCCGCCGAGCGACGAGATGCGGCTGAGCAGCGCGGTGCCAAGCCAGACGAGCGCGAAGATCACCCCGATCGGCCAGGCGAGCGCCAGCGACAGGCCGAGCAGGGTCGCGACCCCCTTGCCGCCGCGGAATGTCAGCCACACCGGATAGCAATGACCGATCATCGCCGCCGCGCCCGCAATCATCGCGGCGTCGGCGCCGAGCCCGGGCACGAAATGCCGCGCAAGCAGCACCGCGGCCGCGCCCTTCGCCCCGTCGAGGATCAGCGTCGCCGCGGCCAGCCCCTTGCGCCCGGTGCGCAGCACATTGGTCGCGCCGATATTGCCCGACCCGATCTGCCGGAGGTCGCCCGCGCCGGACAGGCGCGTCAGGATGACGCCGAACGGGATCGAGCCGAGCAGATAGCCCCCGAGGACCAGCAAAATTATCGTCATGAAACCCCCTGCTCCGTTCGGGCACAGTGTGGCGATGTTGGGCGATGCAATCAACGGGTTCGAGATGGATGATCGCCAGAATGGATCAACCATCTGTATTTAACCGCGTCACCCACACGCCGTCATTGCGAACCCTTCGACTGCCTTGCAGGCGCTCAGGATAAACTACGCGAAGCAATCCAGAGCGGTTTACGCTACTCTGGATTGCTTCGCTGCGCTCGCAATGACGATTCCATGAAGATGACGCGAGCGATTGAGCACCGCCCCGCCGCCTGCTAACCGGCGCGGATGACCATCCCCGCTCCCGATGCCCCCATTCTCTTCTTCGACAGCGGCCTCGGTGGCCTCACCGTCCTCGGTCCGACGCGCGCGTTGCTGCCGACCGCGCCGATCGTCTACGCCGCCGATTATGCCGGCCTGCCCTATGGCGAGAAGAGCGACGACGAACTCGCGGCGCGCGTTCCCGCGCTGCTCGGGCGGCTCGTCGAGCGCTATCAGCCGCGGCTCGCGGTGATCGCGTGCAACACCGCCTCGACGATCGCCCTCGCCCATGTCCGCGCCGCGCTCGATCTGCCGATCGTCGGCACCGTCCCAGCGATCAAGCCCGCCGCCGAGATGACGAAAACCGGCGTGATCGGCGTCCTCGGCACCGAAGCGACGGTGCGCCAGCCCTATGTCGACGACCTCAGCGCGAAATTCGCCGGGGGCAAGTCCGTGCTCCGCCACGGCAGCCCCGCGCTCGTCGCCGCGGCCGAAAACAAGCTCAATGGGCGCCCGGTCGATGCGGCCGCGGCGGAGCGCGCCATCGCGGGGCTGCGCAGCCAGCCCGGCGGCGAAGCGATGGACGTGATCGTCCTCGCCTGCACCCATTTCCCGCTATTGTCGGCCGAATTGCAGGCCGCGGCGGGGCCGGACGTGCGCCTGATCGACGGGGCGGCGGGCATCGCGCGGCGCATCGCACACCTCACCGAAGGCCAGCCCTGGCCCGCCGAAGCCGCGCCCGGCATTGCGGTCTTTACGCGCAGCGACGTCCATCCGCCGCCGCCGATCGCCGCGCTCGCGCCCTATGGCATCGGCCGCATTGAGACAATTTGACCTATCTGCTGCGAATCGTTCGCACTGGCCTTCGCGGTTTTTCGGCGGTATTGCGTCCCCCACTGCGTCGCCGGAGGGAGCGACGCCAAAAGCCAACATGCGGGGCTGAGACGTGAACTATAACGATATTTTCGCGCGCGCGATCGACCGGCTGCACGAAGAGGGACGCTATCGCGTCTTCATCGACATCCTGCGCAACAAGGGCGCCTTTCCGAACGCGCGCTGCTTCGCGGGCCACAACGGGCCGAAGCCGATCACCGTCTGGTGTTCGAACGACTATCTGTCGATGGGCCAGCACCCCAAGGTCGTCGCCGCGATGGAAGAGGCGCTGCACGACGTCGGCGCGGGCGCCGGCGGCACGCGCAACATCGCGGGCAACACCCATTATCACATCGACCTCGAGGCCGAACTCGCCGACCTGCACGGCAAGGAGGGCGCGCTGCTCTTCACCTCGGGCTATATCTCGAACGAGGCGACGCTCGGCACGCTCGGCAAGCTGCTGCCCGGCTGCATCATCTATTCGGACGAACTCAACCACGCCTCGATGATCGCGGGCATCCGCAATTCGGGCTGCGAAAAGCGCGTGTGGCGGCACAACGACCTCGACCATCTGGAAGAACTGCTCGCCGCCGACGATCCGCAGGCGGCGAAGGTCATCGCGTTCGAGAGCGTCTATTCGATGGACGGCGACATCGCCCCGATCCACGCGGTCTGCGACCTTGCCGAGAAATATAACGCGCTGACCTATTGCGACGAGGTTCACGCCGTCGGCATGTACGGCCCGCGCGGCGGCGGCATCACCGACCGCGATGAGGCGGCGCACCGCGTCGACATCATCGAAGGCACGCTCGGCAAGGCGTTCGGCGTGATGGGCGGTTACATCGCCGCCGACAAGAATATCATCGACGTGATCCGCAGCTATGCGCCCGGCTTCATCTTCACGACCAGCCTGTCGCCGGTGCTCGTCGCGGGCGTGCTTGCCAGCGTGCGCCACCTCAAGCAGTCGAGCGTCGAGCGCGACGCACAGCAGGCGGCGGCGGCCTATCTCAAGCAGAGCTTCCGGGATGCGGGCCTGCCGGTGATGGATTCGACGACGCACATCGTCCCGCTGATGGTCGGCGACCCGGTGCGCGCAAAGAAGATCAGCGACATTTTGCTCGCCGAATATGGCGTTTACGTCCAGCCGATCAATTTCCCGACCGTGCCGCGCGGCACCGAACGCCTGCGCTTCACCCCCGGCCCGACGCACGACGAGGCAATGATGCGCGAGCTCACCGAAGCGCTCGTCGAGATTTGGGACCGGCTCGAACTGGAGCTCCAGAAAGCGGCGTGAGCGAAGCACCGCGTTACGACGAGGTCGTTCTGGGGCGCCGCTCGATCCGCGGCTTCCTCGACAAGCCCGTTCCGAAGGAGCTGATCGCCGAGGTGATCGGGGTCGCGATGCGCGCGCCCTCCTCCTTCAACAACCAGTGCTGGAATTTCTCGGTCGTCACCGGCGCGCCGCTGGAGGCGATTCGCAAGGGGAACACCGAAGGCATATTGGCGGGCAAGCCCGACAGCCGCGAATTCCGCCGCTTCGACGGCATCGCCGACGACCATCGCGCCCGGCAGATCGAGATCGCGAAGCAATTGTTCGGCGCGATGGGGATTGCGCGCGACGACAAGGACGCGCGGCAGGACTGGGTGCTGCGCGGGTTCCGCCAGTTCGACGCGCCGGTCAGCATCGTCGTCACCTATGACCGCGTCCTGCTCGGCGGCGACATCGCGCCGTTCGACTGCGGCGCGGTGACCAACGCGCTCGTCAACGCCGCATGGTCGCGCGGGCTCGGCTGCGTGATCAACAGCCAGGGCATCATGCAAAGCCCGGTCGTGCGCGAACAGGCGCACATCCCCGACGATCAGGTCATCATGATCTGCGTCGCGATGGGTTGGCCCGATGAGGCGTTTCCGGCGAATGCGGTGGTGTCGAACCGCAAACGCGTCGACGAGGCGGTGCGGTTCGTGGGGTTCGGCGATTAGAGCGTCATCAGGTTCGACCGAAACGCTGCCCCTCCTTCTCGTCATCCTAGCGAAGGCCGGGATCTCACCGCCTCGGCCTGACGCACCGGCGAGATCCCGGCCTTCGCCGGGATGACGATTCCATCAAGAATAGCCCAGCTTTCAACGCGCCGGCCGCATCATCCCCCAGAAGTGCGGCCCGCCGCCTGGCGCATCCCATTCGACTTGCGTCACGAACCCCAGCCGTTCGTAGAGCGGCACGTTCGCGGGCGTCGCGGTCTCCAGCCAGCATGGCATACCTTCGCTGTCGGCCACAGCCGTCTGCGCGCGGATGATCCGCCCGCCATGCCCCTTGCCCTGATGTTCGGGCCGCACCCCGACATAGTGGAGATACCAGAACCGCCCTTTCGGCCGGTGCGCGTCGATCCCGCCCTGTACCTTCAGCCCGCGCGGCAAGGCGGTGCCGAAGGTCGCGACCAGCGGAACGACGGTGCGCAGAAATTCGAGCGTGCCGCTGTGCGCCTGCCCTGGCGCCCGCCACAGCGATGCCGCCTCATCGCCCTCAGACCGTAGCGCGACACCGGCGCGCCTGTCACCCGGCACCAGCACCCGGAACAGGCTCCGCAAGGCACGCGCGCGATGGTCCGGGTCGGGCAATATCCACGACAGCGCGGGATCGGTCTGGAACGCCTGCGCCAACGTCTCGATCAGCGCCGATTGATGGGCGTCTTCCGCTTTTACGATGCCGCTCATGCCCTTTCCCCCCGTCGTCATTCTCGCTCCCCCGTTCGTCATTCCCGCGAAAGCGGGAACCCAGCTTTTCCTTCTTCGCGCCTTTGCGCCTTTGCGTGAGATTTTCAAAAGACTCACGCAAAGGCGCAAAGGCGCGAAGAATTAAGGGAGAAAGAAGCTGGGTTCCCGCTTTCGCGGGAATGACAAATTGTCGGTTAATCCCGGCAATATCCCTCGCCGGGCTTGACGATGAGGCAATCCTTCTTGCCCGCCAGATATTTGAGCCCCGTCTCGTCGCCGCTGCCACGGCGGAGCGACAGCTCTTCACTACCGCGCTTGAACTTGATGCCATGCTCGCTGTCTTCGCCGTCATAGCTGCCCTTGGTGTCGAGGTCCGACTGCATCTCCAGCTTGTATTTTCCGGGCTCGGCGGTCGTGATGGTCACATACATGCCCTCGACCCCGGTCCATTTGCCCGCCCAGCTCGCGAAGCGATGCGACGCAGTTGCCGAATCGTCGGGTGCGGTCTCGTCGGGAACGGTTTCGACCGGCACCTCGGTGGTCGTCGTCTCGGCCGGCGCCGGCGCTTCGGCCTTTTCGCACCCGGTCAGCAGCACCAGCGCCGCGGCGCCCGTCAGGATCATGCTCTTTTGCATCTCGCGTCTCCTTATCCCTCTCAAACACGCCCCGCCGTCGATAGGTTTCCTATTCGGTGATGATCTCGGCGAACTTCTGCGGATCGACATTGCCCCCCGACAAGGTAATCAGCGTCGCATCGGTAACATCGACCTTGCCCGCAAGGATGGCCGCCAGCGCCGCCGCGCCGCCCGGCTCGACGACGAGGTGCAAGCGCTCGAAGGCCAGCCGCATCGCGCTACGCACTTCGTCGCGCGTGACGGCCATCCCGCGCACGCCTCGCGCGCGCAGCACCGCGAAATTGATCGGCCAGGTCTCGGGCGTCTGCAGTGCATCGCATTCGGTCGGCCAGGCCATATCCTCGACCGACAGGATTTTCCCCGCCGCCAGACTGCGCGTCACATCGTCCCAGCCTTCGGGCTCGACCGCGACGATCGCGGCGTCCGGACAAGCGAGCGCGACCCCCGCCGACAATCCCCCGCCGCCGCAACACGCAACCACCAGATCGGGCTCGCCCAGTCCGCGCGCCACCATCTGTGCGCGCGCTTCGATCCCGGCTGTCCCCTGCCCCTCGATGATCCAGGGATCGCCATAGGCGTGAACCAGCGTCCCGCCGCGTTCCTCGATCAGCCGCGCCGCAACCGCGTCGCGCGATTCGGTGACACGGTCGTAGAGCACCACCTCAGCACCGAGCGCGCGCGTTGCGGCGAGCTTCATCGCCGGAGCGTTGCTCGGCATCACGATCGTCGCCCTGATGCCCAATCGCTTCGCCGCCCAGGCGACGCCCTGCGCGTGATTGCCGCTCGACACGCCGACGACGCCGGCCGCGGCCTGTTCGGGCGTCAGGTCGGTCAATCGGTGCCAGGCGCCGCGAATCTTGAAAGCGCCGACCGGCTGCAGGCATTCGGCCTTGCACCAGATCGTCCGCCCATCGACCTCGAGCGGCAGCAGCGGCGTTTGCGGCAGGATGGCAGCGACTTTCGCTGCTGCGCGTTTGACACCCGCGAGGGTCGGCGCGCGCGCCGGGTCGAGCAGGGCTTCGGGGCTTTGTTCTGTCATGGCTTCGTCCTATAGGGCCGCTCATAGATCACAAGCGGCGCAGGTTCGCGACAGGAGATTTTTCACGATGAGCAAGGTTCTAGTGATCGGCGCAGGCGGCGTCGGTTCGGTCGCGGTGCACAAGATGGCGATGAACGCCGACATCTTCCCCGACATCACCCTCGCGAGCCGCCGCAAGTTCAAGTGCGACGCGATCGCCGCGTCGGTCAAGGAACGCACCGGCGTCACGATCAAGACCGCCGAGGTCGATGCCGACCATATCGACGCGACCGCCGCACTGATCCGCCAGATCGGCGCGACGCATGTCGTCAACCTCGCGCTCCCCTATCAGGATCTGACGATCATGGAGGCGTGCCTGTCGACCGGCGCCCATTATCTCGACACCGCCAACTACGAGCCGCGCGACGAGGCGAAGTTCGAATATCACTGGCAATGGGCCTATCAGGACCGCTTCAAGGAGGCGGGGCTGATGGCGCTGCTCGGTTCGGGCTTCGACCCCGGCGTGACGAGCGTCTTCACCACCTGGCTCCGCAAGCATCATTTCGACCGCATCGACACGCTCGACATCCTCGATTGCAACGGCGGCGATCACGGCCAGCATTTCGCGACCAATTTCAATCCCGAGATCAACATCCGCGAAGTGACCGCGGTCGCGCGTCACTGGGAAAATGGCGACTGGGTCGAAACCCCGCCGATGTCGGTGAAGCAGAGCTTCGACTTCGAGGCTGTGGGTCCGAAGAATATGTACCTCATGTATCATGAGGAAATCGAAAGCCTGAAGACCCACCTGCCCGAGATCGGGCGCATCCGCTTCTGGATGACCTTCGGCGACGCCTATATCCAGCACCTCACCGTGCTCCAGAACGTCGGCATGACGCGGATCGACCCGGTGATCTACGAAGGCAAGGAGATCATTCCGCTCCAGTTCCTGAAAGCCGTGCTCCCCGAACCGTCGAGCCTCGGCGAGACGACCAAGGGCAAGACCAATATCGGCGTCATCGCCACCGGCCTGGGCAAGGACGGCAAGGAAAAGACGCTCTACCTCTACAATATCTGCGACCATGAGGACGCCTATGCCGAAACCGGCAACCAGGCGGTCAGCTACACCACCGGCGTCCCCGCGATGATCGGCGCCGCGATGATGGTGACGGGCACGTGGAGCGGCCCAAATGGTGAGGGGGGCGTGTTCAACATGGAGCAGATGGACCCCGATCCCTTCATGGACATGCTGAACAAGCATGGTCTGCCGTGGCAGGTGAAGGAACTGGATGGTCCGCTCGATTTCTGATCCGCTTGCAGCCGATCTCTTTTTGTCGTTCCCGCGAAAGCGGTAACCCAGTAGCAACGCCGGAACTGGATTCCCGCTTTCGCGGGGATGACAAAGGATTGACGCTATGACGATCCGTATCGTGGTGACCCTATTGCTCGCCGTCCTGGCTGCGCCTGTCGCCGCTCAATCCGGGGATGCCTACGCCCCCGCGCGCGCGATCGTCGCCGATATCGGCAAGATCGTGACGCCTAACGGCGTGCAGGAGACCTTTGAGGCGCCCCTCGGCGGGGCGCGCCAGATCGTCAACGTCCGCGGCGCCGACCGCGACAATCCGATCCTCGTCTTCGTCCACGGCGGTCCGGGCGCGGTCGAGATGCCGTTCGCGTGGGCATTCCAGCGGCCATGGGAGGATGTCTTTACCGTCGTCCAGTACGACCAGCGCGGCGCCGGGCGTTCCTATCCGCTCAATGATCCCGCCACGCTCGCCCCGACCATGACGCCCGACCGCTACCGCGACGATGCCATCGAACTGATCGAGCTGCTCAAGAAGCGCTATGGCAAGCGCAAGGTCGTGCTGATGGGGCATAGCTGGGGCTCGATCGTCGGCCTATCGGTCGCGGTGAAGCGCCCCGACCTCCTTTACGCCTATGTCGGCGTCGGTCAGGGCATCGATTTCCGCGCCGGCGAAAAGGCCGGCATGGCGTGGACGCGGGCCAAGGCGCTGGCCGCGGGCGACAGCGCGGCGGTGCAGGCGATCGACGCGCTGGCGCCCTATCCGCAGGGCGAATTCACCATCGCCAAGGCCGACGGCTGGCGCAAATATGCGATCCCCTACGGCTCGCTCATCTATAACAAGCCCGACCTCCGATATTATTTCCAGACCCCGCGCCTGTCTCCCGAATATGGCCCTGCCGACATAGAGGCATGGGGCAAGGGCAGCGAATTTTCGGTGACGACGCTCTGGCCGCGGCTCGCCGATGTCAGCTTCACCAATGTGACGACCATGGAGGTGCCGATCGTCTTCCTGCTCGGGCGGCACGACTATACCGTACCGTCGCCGGTCGCGGCCGAATGGTTCGGCAAGGTCAAGGCGCCATCGAAGACGCTCGTCTGGCTCGAACATTCGGCGCATATGCCGATGGTCGAGGAACCCGGCCTCTTCTTCGCCGCGCTGCTCCGCGATGTCCTGCCGCTGGCAAAGGACAAGCCATGACGTCCTATCTCGCCCCCATCGCCCTGCTCTGCCTCTCGAACATCTTCATGACCTTCGCCTGGTACGGCCATCTCGGCGATCTATCGCGCCCGACGTGGCTCGCGATCGTGATGGCGTGGGGCATCGCCTTCTTCGAATATTGCCTCGCGGTCCCGGCGAACCGCATCGGCCACGGCGTCTACACCACCGCCGAACTCAAGACCTTGCAAGAGGTGATCACCCTAATCATATTCGCAGGGTTCGCGGTCTTCTGGCTCGGGGAGAAGCTGACCGCGAATCATCTCGTCGGCTTCGCATTGATAGCGGCGGGGGCGTTCTTCATCTTCAAGGGGCCGATCGCGGCCTGACAGGAACAATAACGACATGGAAACCCGTGCCGGCGATCCCGGAGCTTTTGCCCGTTTCGACCTGACCCGCGTCCCCTCGCCCGCCTTCGTCGTCGATGCGGCTAAGGTTCGCGCCAATCTGGCGGTGCTGCGCCAGATCGGCGACGCGTCGGGCGCGCGCGTGCTCGCGGCGCTCAAGGCCTTTTCGATGTGGTCGCTGGGGCCAGTCGTGGCGGAGTATCTCGACGGCGTCTGCGCGTCGGGCCTCTACGAAGCGAAATTGGGGCGCGAGGAATATGGCGGAGAGGTCGCGACCTATTGTGCGGGCTACAAGGAGGCCGACCTGCCCGCGATCGCGGCGCTGTCCGATCATCTCATCTTCAACTCACCGGGCCAGATCGCGCGCTTCCGCCCGCTGCTCGACGAGTTCCGCGCAAAGGGCGAGACATTCGACATCGGTCTGCGCATCAACCCGATGCACAGCGAGGGCGAGACCCCGAAATACGACCCCGCGGCGCCGTGCAGCCGCCTCGGCTTCCCGGTCACCCAATTGCTCCCCGAGCATATGGAGGGCGTTGACGGCGTCCATATGCACAGCCTCTGCGAACAGGATTTCCCGCCGCTTGAGCGCACCTGGAACGCGGTGCAGCCGATGCTGCGCCCCTTCTTCAGCCAGCTCAAATGGATCAACTTCGGCGGCGGCCACCATGTTACCCGCGCCGATTATCAGGTGGACGAGCTGATCGCCTTCCTGAAACAGGTGCGCGCCGCGACCGATTGCGACGTGATGATCGAGCCCGGCGAAGCCGTCGCGCTCGACGCGGGCATCCTCGTCGGCGAAATCCTCGACCTGTTCGACAATGGGATGGCCGTAGGCATCACCGACATTTCAGCGACCTGCCATATGCCCGACGTGATCGAGGCGCCTTACCGGCCCGCGATGCTCAACGAAGGCAGCGAAGGCATGGCAACGCGTCTCGGCGGTCCCTCGTGCCTCGCGGGCGACGTGATCGGCGATTACCGCCTGCCCGGCGGCGCGCGCATCGGTCAACGCTTCGCTTTCCTCGACCAGGCGCATTATTCAATGGTCAAGACGAACGGCTTCAACGGCGTCCCGCTGCCGTCGATCTGGCTGTGGGACAGCGAGACGGACGCGCTGAAATTGGTCCGCGAGTTCGGTTATGAGGATTTCAAGACGCGGCTGAGCTGACCTCCGCCAGCGCCTGGTGGATGTCGCTGACCACCACCGATCCCTCGCCCACCGACGAAGCGACGCGCTTCACCGATCCCTTGCGTACGTCGCCGACGGCGTAGATGCGCGGCCAGCTCGTCTCGTAGCGGCTCGGCATGCGGTCGAGCGACCAGCCCGCCTTGACGAGTTCGAGCGGCGCGATGTCGCTCCCGGTTTTCACGAAGCCGCGCTCGTCGCACACCATTTCCCTCGGCAGCCAGCGCGTGTTCGGGCTCGCGCCGATGAACAGGAACAGAAAGCCGCAGTCGCACCGCCCTTGGGCGCCGGTCTCGCGGCAGCGATAGGTCAAGCCTCCCAGCCGCTCCTCGCCGTGCAGAGCGACGACGTCGGTCGACGCGATGATCTCGATATTCGGATGTTCCTCCAGCCGCTTGACCAGATATTCGGACATGGTGTCACGCAGGCTGGCGCGGCGGAACACGACCCGGACTTTCTTCGCCACGCTGGCGAGATAGATCGCGCCCTGCCCCGCCGAATTGCCCGCGCCGACCACGGTCACTTCGGCATTGCTGCAAAGCTGCGCTTCCATCGGCGTCGCGCCGTAGAAGATGCCGCGTCCCTCATAGGCCTCGGTCCCCTCGATCGGCAGCCGCTGATATTGCGCGCCCGATGCGATCACGACCGCACGGGCACGTAGCCGCCGTCCGTCGGCAAGGCTGAGGCAATAGGCGTCGCCGTCGCGGTCGAGCGCGCCCGCACGCACCGGCGCGACGATGCGCGCGCCGAATTTCTGCGCCTGCACCGTCGCGCGGCGGGCCAGTTCGTTGCCCGATATGCCCGTCGGAAAACCAAGGTAATTCTCGATCTTCGACGAGGTGCCGGCCTGTCCGCCCGGCGCGAGCGAATCGATGGCGATCACCGACAGCCCCTCGGACGCGGCGTAAACCGCAGCGGCAAGCCCGCCGGGCCCGCTGCCGACGACGATCACGTCAGCGGTCGCACCATCGGGGAGCAGATCGAGGCCCAGCGCCTGGGCGAGCTGTTCGGGCGTCGGCTGGATCAACACATCGGCAGCGCCGAGAATGACCGCGGGCAACTGTTCTTCGATCAGGCCGCGCTCGGCCAACAGATGCGCCGCTACCGGCCCATCGGCAGGGTCGAACCAGCGGTGTGCGACGCCATGCTTGGCGAGCAGGTCGCGCACAGCATAGACGCCGCGGTCCATCGCCGCGCCGATCACGATGACCGCCGCGAAGCCGCGGTGGTTGCTGAACTCGCGCCGCGCCGACAGCACACGCACGAAAATGTCCGAATAGTGCGAATTTCCGGCGATCAGGCGCTGGAAATCGGCGTGCGCGATGCGCAATATCTCGCCATCCTGACCCATCTCGACCCGCGACAGATGCCGCTGCCCCGTCAGCACCGACAGGTCGCCCGCGAACTGCCCGCGCTCCATCCAGCCGACGCGCTTCCGCCCTTCGTCGGTCGACGCGAAAATATCGGTATGCCCCGATAGGGTGATGATGCAATCGGGCGCCATCGCGCCTTCCTCGACGATCAGGTCGCCCGCAAAATGCGATTCGACCGCGCCGAAGGCTTTCAGTTCATCGAGTTCGGCGTCCGTGAAAGTGTGATTCACCTCGGCACGGGAAACCATGGGCGCATATCCTCTTTCCTCGTCATCCCCGCGAAGGCCGGGATCCCGACGCCGCGCCATTCCCCAGGGGCGAGACACCGACTTTCGTCCGGACATCGCCTCAAATGGAATGATGCCTCGTTTTAGCGTGGCGACCGCCGCTTGTCTCTTCCCCCTTCGGCGCAGCCCAGCCCCGTTTCGGCGCTTGTGTCGCCGCCGCGTTACAAAATTGCGCGATAGGGTCTTTACAGGGGGGACCCCCCTGCATATATCGCCCTCCGCTGCCCCAGGGGGACTTCCAATAACCGCAAGGCAGCCTTGGATGTTTAACGTTATTTTTGGGGGTCCCTTGAGTTGCACCAGCATCATAGCGCCCACGGGCTGATTCAGGCACTTTCGCCGGTCGAACCTGTTACGCTTGTCCGTCCGCACGCCGCGGCGCGCGCAGCGCGTTTCTTCATCGAGCGATTTCCCGGCACGACCATGTACGCGGTCAAGGCGAATCCGTCGCCCGACCTGCTGCGCATCCTCTGGGATTCGGGCGTCACTCATTATGACGTCGCCTCGATCGCCGAGGTGCGGCTCGTCGCGCGCACCCTGCCGCAGGCGACGCTCTGCTTCATGCATCCGGTGAAGGCCGAGGAAGCGATTTCCGAAGCCTATTGGAAGCATGGCGTGCGCACCTTCTCGCTCGACACGATGGACGAGCTTCAGAAGATCGTCCGCGCGACCGAGGGCGCGGCCGACCTCAACCTGCTCGTGCGCCTGCGCGTCTCGTCCGACCATTCGAAGCTCAGCCTCGCCGCCAAGTTCGGCGCCGAGCCCGACGAAGTCGCCGAACTGTTGATGGCGACCCGTCAGGCGGCCGACGCGCTCGGCATCTGCTTCCACGTCGGCAGCCAGGCGATGACGCCGCACGCTTACGCCCAGGCGATGGAACGCGTCCGCGCCGCGATCGTCGCGGCGGCGGTGACGGTCGACATCATCGATGTCGGCGGCGGCTTCCCCTCGACCTATCCGGGCATGGAGCCACCGCCGCTCGGAGCCTATTTCGACACGATCCACCGCAGCTTCGAAAGCCTGCCGATCAGCTATTCGGCCGAGCTCTGGTGCGAGCCGGGCCGCGCGCTGTCGGCCGAATACAGCTCGCTGATCGTGCGCGTCGAAAAGCGCCGCGGCGACGAGCTCTATATCAACGATGGCGCCTATGGCGCGCTGTTCGACGCAGCGCATGTCGGCTGGCGCTTTCCGGTGACCTTGCTGCGCGAAGCCGCGAGCGAAGCCGAAATGACCGCGTTCAGCTTTTACGGCCCGACGTGCGACGACCTCGATCATATGGCGGGCCCCTTCTATCTGCCGGCGGACGTCAAGGCGGGCGATTTCATCGAGATCGGGATGCTCGGTGCCTATGGCTGCGCAATGCGGACGAAATTCAACGGCTTCGGTGCCGAGGAAATCCATGTCGTCAGCGACGAACCGATGGCCAGCCTCTACACCGGCGAAGTCGAACAGGAACGCCGCAGCGCGACGGTGACCAAGCTTTTTTAAAACTTGCCGGATACCCGCTTCAAAAGGCCGGTTCGCCATGCGCGGACCGGCCTTTTTCTTGGCTCGCAGTGTGCCAGGAATCGTCATCCCGGCGAAGGCCGGGATCTCGCCCTCTCGGCCTGACGCACCGGCGAGATCCCGGCCTTCGCCGGGATGACGAGAGGGGGAACGCGGTGCTTGTGCCTGAGCAGATCGCGCTTCAGGACCACGGTCTTTTCGGCGAACAGCCTCCAATCAAGCCATTTTTCTTGCCCCGCAGCCTTGCGGCCCAGCCGCGCATCGTCCACACGCCCGTTCGATTCATGCGGTCAGGAGGATGTTTTGAGCAAGATTGATGAAAAGTTGCAGCCGGTTCTTGATGAAGTATTGCGCCGTAACGCTGGGGAAGCCGAATTCCACCAGGCGGTCCACGAAGTGCTGGAAAGCCTCGGGCGCGTCGTCGCCAAACATCCCGAATATGCGAATCACGCGCTGATCGAGCGGATTTGCGAACCGGAGCGGCAGATCATCTTTCGCGTTCCCTGGGTCGACGACAGCGGCCAGGTCCAGATCAACCGCGGCTTCCGCGTCCAGTTCAACTCGGCGCTCGGCCCCTATAAAGGCGGCATCCGTTTTCATCCGTCGGTCAACCTCGGCATCATCAAATTCCTGGGGTTCGAACAGATTTTCAAAAATGCGCTGACCGGCATGCCGATCGGCGGCGGTAAGGGCGGGTCGGACTTCAACCCGCGCGGCCGTTCGGATGGCGAGATCATGCGTTTCTGTCAGGCGTTCATGACCGAGCTGCAGCGCCACCTCGGCGAGTATACCGACGTCCCCGCGGGCGACATCGGCGTCGGCGGGCGCGAGATCGGCTATATGTTCGGCCAGTACAAGCGGCTCACCAACCGCTACGAGGCGGGCGTGCTGACCGGCAAGGGACTCGTCTATGGCGGGTCGCGCGCACGGACTGAGGCGACCGGCTTCGGCCTCGTCTATTTCGTCCAGCAGATGCTGGCGACCAAAGGCGCGACGCTCGACGGCAAGCGCGTCGTCGTCTCGGGCTCGGGCAACGTCGCCATCTATGCCATCGACAAGGTGCGGCAGTTCGGCGGCAAGGTCGTCGCCTGCTCCGATTCCAACGGCTATGTCCTCGACGAGGACGGCATCGATCTCGACCTTTTGAAGGAGGTCAAGGAAATCCGCCGCGAGCGCCTGTCCGACTATGTTCGCATGAAGGGTGCCGGCGCCCATTATATCGAGGGCGGCTCGATCTGGGACGTCGCGTGCGACGTCGCGCTCCCCTGCGCGACGCAGAACGAACTCACCGGCAAGGATGCGACGACGCTGATCAAAAACGGCGTTCAGGTCGTCGGCGAAGGCGCCAACATGCCCTCGACCCCCGACGCGGTCGATCTGTTCCACCAGAACGGCGTGATGTTTGCGCCGGGCAAGGCCGCGAACGCCGGCGGCGTCGCGACCTCGGCGCTCGAAATGCAGCAAAATGCCTCGCGCGATAGCTGGACCTTCGACCAGACCGAAGCGCGGCTGGCGCAGATCATGCGCGGCATCCACGACAATTGCGCCGCGACCGCCGACGAATATAGCGCGCCGGGCAATTACGTCCTCGGCGCCAATATCGCGGGCTTCGTCCGCGTCGCCGAAGCGATGCAGTCGCTCGGCGTCATCTGATCGTCCCCCTATCCTCGGCGCGGGGTGACAAAGCCCCCGCGTTCGGGCATCGCCATTCGAAACTCCGGGAGAAGGAACGGCGATGGCGATGCTCGAGGGAATCAGGATCATCGATCTCACCACGGTCATCTTCGGCCCCTATGCGACGCAGATGCTCGCCGACCTCGGCGCCGAAGTGATCAAGGTCGAGACGCCCGGCCTCGGCGACGTGTCACGCTATCTCGGCAACGGCAGGCCCGACCCGACGATGGGGTCGATCCACCTCACCGTGAACCGCGGCAAGCGCTCGATCGCGCTCGACCTCAAGCAGCCCGAGGATGCCGCGACGCTGCGCGACCTGATCGCGACCGGCGACGTCCTGTTCCACAATATCCGCGGCAAGGCGATCGCGCGGCTCGGCTTCGATTATGAAAGCTGCAAGGCGATCAAACCCGATATCATCTATGTTCACGGCACCGGCTTCGGCCAGGACGGTCCCTATCGTGATCTTCAGGCCTATGACGACGTGATCCAAGCGGCGAGCGGGACGACCAGCCTGCTTCCGCGCGCCGACGGCAACCCCAGCCCGCGCTATTTCCCCTCGCTGATCGCCGACAAGGTGGCGGGGCATTTCGGCGCGCAGGCGATCCTGGCCGCGCTCGTCCACAAATTCCGCACCGGCGAGGGGCAGGAGGTCGCGGTGCCGATGTTCGAATGCTTCACCGCCTTCATGCTGACCGAGCATCTGTGCGACGCGACGCTCGACCCCGCGATCGGCCCGGCGGGCTATCCGCGCCAGCTCGACCCGACGCGGCAGCCCTTCCCCACCAGGGACGGCCATATCGCGATCGTCCCCTATACGCCCGCATCGACCGCGCGCCTGATGGAACTGCTCGGCAGCGAGGACATGCTCGCCTCGCCGGCCTATGAAGAGGCAAAGGCGAAGGGTCGGCACATGCCGCTGATCTATAGCGAGATCGCGCGCCGGACGCCCGCCCGGACCACCGCCGAATGGCTCGAAATCTTCGCGGCCAACGACATTCCCGCGATGCGCGTTCGCGATCTCGACGATATCCGGAACGACCCGCATTTCGCCGCGACCGATTTCTTTCGTCCTCGCGAGCATCCCGATGTCGGCGCCTTTTTCGAGATGCGGCCGCCGGTCAGATATGGCGCCGCGCCGTCGCGCGACCTTGGCTATGCGCCGCGCATCGACGGCGACGGCGAAGCGATCCGCGCCGAACTGGCGGCGCGGCGCGACTGAACATCCCCCGTTGCATATTGGCGCGCGCGCCCTAGCATCCCCGCACATCGAAAAGGGGGATGCTCATGTCACAAAGCCTGCTCGCGCCCGGCGCCATTCTCGTCCTGTGGACGCTCGTGATGGCCGGCTGGGTCGCCGCGACGCGCCTGCCCGCACTCAAGAAAATGGGGGTCGACCTCAAGACCGCGCCGCCCGGCGGCCGCGGCGCCGATCTGGAAGGCGTCCTGCCGCCCGCGGTGAACTGGAAGTCGCACAATTACACCCATCTGCTCGAACAGCCGACGATCTTCTACGCGACGATCATTTTCCTGCACCTTTCGGGCGGCAACACCGGCCTGACGCGCGGGCTCGCTTGGGCCTATGTCGTCATCCGCATCGTCCACAGCCTCTGGCAGGTGACGGTAAACCGGATTCCGGTCCGCTTCATGCTGTTCCTGCTGTCGACGCTATGCCTGTTCGTGCTGGCATTGCTCGCCGTGATCGCAACCTTGGGCTGAGGGGGAAACCATGGAAACGAACGCTATATTGGGACCGGTCGCGACGCTCGCGCTCTGGTCGATGATCATGTGGGTGTGGATGTATGCGACGCGCATCCCCGCGATGAGCCGCGCCAAGATCGACGCGAAGAATCTCGTCGGCACGACGGGCCGCGGACTCGACGACGTGCTGCCCGCCGAAGTCCAGTGGAAGGCGCATAATTACAATCACCTGATGGAGCAGCCGACGGTCTTCTACGCCGTCGCGCTGGCGCTTGCCGTCGGCGGCCTGGGCGGCGGGCTCAATGCGCAGATCGCCTGGGCTTATGTCGGCCTGCGTATCCTGCACAGCCTGATTCAGGCGACGGTCAACCGCGTGATGTGGCGCTTCGCGGTGTTCGCGCTCGCCAGCCTCGCGCTGATCGCGCTCTGCCTGCACGCCTTCATCGGTTTCGTGGTGCATTGAGAAGACGTCGCCCCCGCGCAAGCGGGGGCGAAGGTCTATCGCGAAAAGCGCCCGGCCAGTTCGACATGCGTCGACCAGCGGAACTGCCCGACGGGCCTTACCCAGTCGAGCCGATAGCCACCCTGCAAAAGCAGTTTGGCGTCGCGCGCAAAGCTCGCGGGATTGCAGCTCACATAGGCAATCGCGGGCACGCTCGACGCGGCGATCTGCTTCACCTGCTCCTCGGCCCCCGCGCGCGGCGGATCGAGGATGACGGCGCCGAAGCGATTAAGCTCGGCGGGCACCAGCGGCCGCCGGAACAGGTCGCGATGCTCGGTCGCGACCAGCGCTCGCGCCCGATTCGCCGCGCCGGTCAGCGCCGCGATCGCATCGCGTGCGCCCTCGGCGGCATAGACTTTTCGTCCCGCCTGCACCGACAGCGCGAAGGTGCCCACGCCCGCAAACAGGTCGGCAACCGCCCCCGCGTCGCCGATCGCATCGCGCACCGCCTCGACGAGCGCCGCCTGCCCCGCCGCCGTCGCCTGCAGGAAAGCGAAGGGCGGCACCTCGACGCCAATGGCCCCGAAATGCGCGGTCGGCGGCTCGGGCTGCCACACGGTTTCCAGCCCGTCGCCCTGATCGATCGCGAGCCGCGCTAGCGCATGGTCGCCCGCGAAATCCTGCAGCGCCATCGCCGCGTCGAGCCCCTCGGCGCGCACGCCCTCCAGCACCACCTCGGCGCCCTGGTCGAGCATCTGCAGCTTGACCTTCACCGGACGCCGCTGCGGCGCAATGCCGTCCAGCAAAGCGCGGATCGGGGCGACGAGCGCGAACAGTTCAGGCACCAGCAGCGGACACATGCGCATGTCGACGATCTGGTTGCTCTGCGCCGCGTTGAAGCCGAGCGCGATCTGCCTGCCGATCTTGAGCGCGGTGAGCGCCGCGCGGCGGCGGCTCTGCGGCGGCGACAGCAAGGCGGGCAACACCTCCCCCGCCGCGACCTGCTGCCCCTCGAGCGCGCCCACGACACGGCCCTGCACGAAGTCGGCGAGCGTGGCTTCGGACACATGCTGCAACTGGCAGCCGCCGCATTTGCCGAAATGACGGCACACCGGCTCGGCGCGGTTAGGCCCCGGCACCAGCGTCCCGTCGGCCAAGACATGGTCGCCGGGCACCGCGCCCGCGACATGGCGCCCGTCGGCGGTCACGCCATCGCCGCGCGCGGCGATGCGCTCGATCAGCGCGCTGTCGTTCATATCAGTCCCTAATCAGATCGTCGGCCACAAGGCCGGGGCCTATACGGCGCGCGGCGGCGATATGCCAGCCCACCGCCGCGACCGCCGCGTCGAACGCGTCGCCGCCGCCCGCAAGCATCGCCCCGCACGCCCCAGCCAGCACATCGCCCGTTCCCGCGGTCGCAAGCCAGGGGCTTCCCGGCCACGCCGCGACGACGCGCCCGTCGGGGGCGGCGATGACGGTATCGGCGCCCTTGTAGATCACGACGGCGCCGGTGCGCTCGGCTGCGGCCCGCGCCCGCTCGATCTTGCTTCCGGCGAGATCGGGAAAGGCGCGCGCGAACTCGCCCTCGTGCGGGGTCAGGATCGCAGTCACCCTGCCCAGACGCGGCAGCGCCGCATCGATCGCCGCCGCATCGAGCACCAGCGGCTTACCCGCATCGATTGCTGCCGCGACGTCGCGGTCCAGCGCCTCGCTCGCCGGATAGCCCGGCCCGATCACCGCTGCACCGAGCCGCTTATCGCCAAGCCGCTGAGCATAGTTCGCGCCACGCTCGGCGATGATCGCCGAAAAGGGCGCATCATCGCCGCCGCTGAGCACGACATAGCCCGCGCCCGCGCGCAGCCCCGCCGCGGCCGCAAGGCCCGCCGCCCCCGCCATCGGCCCGGCGCGGACCAGCATCATCCCCCGGTTGAACTTGTGCGAGCCGGCGTTGGGCGACCGGGCGGCCAGCCGCGGCAGGCTTCGCATCGCCCGGTCGGCGACAATCCCGATCGGCGCGAGCAGGACATCGCCGCAATTCCGCGCGGCGGGAAGCAGGACATGCGCGGGCTTTAGCACGCCCAGCGCGAGCGTGACATGGGCGGGCAGCGGCGGCTCCCAGTCCCGATGACCGTCGGCATCCACGCCGCTCGGCACATCGACCGCCAATATCCGCTTATCGGCCAAGCCGCGCAGGCACCGGGCCAGATCGCCCGCGAGCGGGCGCGTCAGTCCCACGCCGAACAGCGCATCGACGATGACCGGCGCGGGCGACAGATGATCGTCGATCGGCTCGACCTCGCCCGCCCATGCCTCGCGCGCTGCCCTGGCGAGATCGGTCGCGGGCGGCGCCAAAGCCGCCACGCGAACCGCCGCCCCGCGTTCGCGCAGCAATCGCGCCGCGACATAGCCGTCGCCGCCATTGTTGCCGGGACCGCAGAGGATCAGGATCGGCGCGCCAGCGGCCATCCGCCACGCGCAATCGGTGACCGCTGCACCCGCGCGCTCCATCAGTTCGGACAGCGACGTCCCCGCCGCCGCGCACGCCGCCTCGGCGGCACGCATCGCCGCGCTGGTCAGGATCGGGGCATCGGCGGGAATGGGCATGGCGTGGTTTTAGGACATCGGGCCATTCAAGGAAATCGTCATTGCGAGCGCAGCGAAGCAACCCAGAGTGCGCGTAAACCGCCCTGGATTGCTTCGCTGCGCTCGCAATGACGAGTTGATTATTTCGTCACGCCGGTATTCGCGGGTAGCCGATAGCGATCGGCGCCGACCGCAACCTCGATCATCCCGTCGCCGACGATCGTCACTTTCGCGGACTCGGCGCCATCAGCCGATACCACCCCGCGCCCGTCGCTCGCGATCTGCAGCCGGCGATATCCGACGTCCGCCTTGCCGACCACCAGCACAGTGCCGTCGGCGCCGCTCATTTCGGTGATCGTGCAGTCGCGGTCGAACGCCTTCGCGTCTTCGAGCGCGCAGTCGATGAGGCCGTCGAGCGCCGCTTCCTTGCTGCCGCGCGCTTCGGCCTCGGCGAGCTTGCCATTGTCGGGGCCGCCGTTGCAGCCCGCGACGAGCAAGACCGCGATCACACCCCCAAATGCCTTCATCTTTTGCCCTTCAACTGCGACAGGTCGCGCACCGCGCCCCGCGCGGCGCTGGTCGTCATCGCGGCATAGGCCTGAAGTGCTACCGAAACCTTGCGCGGGCGCGGCTTGGCGGGTTGCCAGGCATCGTCACCCTTGGCTTCCATCGCCGCGCGCCGCGCCGCGAGCTCGGCGTCGGACAGGACCAGCTTGATGCTGCGCCCCGGAATGTCGATCTCGATCAGGTCGCCATTCTCGACCAGCCCGATTGCCCCGCCCTCGGCCGCTTCCGGCGAGACATGGCCGATCGACAGGCCCGAGGTGCCGCCCGAAAAGCGCCCATCGGTGATCAGCGCGCAGGCGGCGCCGAGCCCCTTCGATTTGAGATAGCTCGTCGGATAAAGCATTTCCTGCATTCCCGGTCCGCCCTTCGGTCCTTCGTAGCGGATGACGACGACGTCGCCCGCCTCGACCTGTCCGGTCAATATGCCCGCGACCGCGGCGTCCTGGCTTTCATAAACCTTGGCCGGTCCCGCGAATGTCAGGATCGATTCGTCGACCCCCGCGGTCTTCACGATACAGCCGTCGAGCGCGATATTGCCCGACAGCACCGCGAGCCCGCCGTCCTTGCTGAACGCATGATCGGCCGAACGGATCACCCCCGCCTCGCGATCGAGGTCGAGCGAGTCCCAGCGCCGATCCTGGCTGAACGCGGTCTGCGTCGGCACGCCGCCGGGCGCCGCCATGAAGAAGGTCTGGACATCGGGATCGTTGGTGCGCGAGATATCCCATTTGTTGAGCGCATCGCCCAGCGTCGCGCTATGCACGGTCGGCAGGTGCGCGTGGAGCAGCCCCGCGCGCTCGAGCTGGCCGAGGATCGCCATGATCCCGCCCGCGCGGTGGACGTCCTCCATATGGACGTCCTGCTTCGCGGGCGCGACCTTCGACAGGCAGGGGACGCGGCGTGACAGCCGGTCGATGTCGGCCATGGTGAAATCGACCCCTGCCTCGTACGCGGCGGCGAGCAGGTGAAGCACGGTGTTGGTCGACCCACCCATCGCGATGTCGAGGCTCATCGCATTCTCGAACGCCTCGAAACTTGCGATCGTGCGCGGCAGCACGCTGTCATCGCCTTCCTCATAATGGCGGCGGCACATCTCGACGATCATCCGCCCCGCGCGCAGGAACAGCGCCTTGCGGTCGGCGTGCGTCGCCAGGGTCGAACCATTGCCCGGCAGCGACAGCCCCAGCGCCTCGGTCAGGCAGTTCATCGAATTGGCGGTGAACATGCCCGAACAGCTTCCACAGGTCGGGCAAGCCGCCTGCTCGATCGCGGTCACGTCGGCGTCGCTGTATTTTTCGTCGGCGGCGGCGACCATGGCATCGACGAGATCGAGCGCGACCTCCTTGCCCTTCAGCACGACCTTGCCCGCCTCCATCGGCCCGCCCGAAACGAACACGACCGGGATGTTGATCCGCAGCGCCGCCATCAGCATCCCCGGCGTGATCTTATCGCAGTTGGAGATGCACACCATCGCGTCGGCGCAATGCGCATTGACCATATATTCGACGCTGTCGGCGATCAGGTCGCGGCTCGGCAGCGAATAGAGCATGCCGTCATGCCCCATCGCGATCCCGTCATCGACCGCAATCGTGTTGAATTCCTTGGCGACGCCCCCCGCGGCCTCGATCTCGCGCGCGACCATCTGGCCGAGGTCTTTCAGATGGACGTGGCCGGGAACGAACTGGGTGAAGCTGTTGACCACCGCGATGATCGGCTTGCCGAAATCGCCGTCCTTCATCCCCGTCGCGCGCCAGAGCCCGCGCGCGCCCGCCATGTTGCGGCCATGGGTGGTGGTGCGAGAACGATAAGAAGCCATTTGGAGAGTTCCTGATAATATTATTTCATAAATCAACGATTGAAAGCGCCTCTACACGCCTATGCGGGCAGTTTCAACGATAGCTTCCTGCACATCCGCGCCAGCCGTTCGGCGAACAGCGCCTGCCCCGCAGCATCGCCGGCCAGATCCTGCCGCATCTCGATCCCCACGTAAGGAATGGCGTTCGCTTCGGCATGGCGATTCATCGTCGCGTTGAGCAGCTTGCCCGAATAGGGAAGCTGGTCGCCGACGATCAACCCCTCCGCCGCCAGCGCGGCAATCGCAGGCCCCGCAAGCCGGTCGTCTTCATTGTAGAGCACCCCGACCTGCCAAGGCCGCGTCTGGTCCGGGTCGCTCGCCAGCAAGGGTGTGAAGCTGTGCAGCGACAGGATCATTGCCGGGCGATGCGCCGCGATCACCCCGGCGATATGGTCGTGATAGGGGCGGAAGAAGCGCGCCAGCCGCGCTTCGTGCGCCTCCCGATCGAGCGCATTGCCGGGGATCGCGTGACCGTCGCTGGCGATCGGGATCGCGCCCGGCGCATCCTCGTCGCGGTTGCAGTCGACGACGAGCCGCGACACGCCGCCGAGGATCGCGGCATCGACCGCGCCCGCCTCGACCAGCAGCGCCGCCACCTCGGCGACGCCGATATCGATCGCGATATGGTTGGCGAGCAGCGCCGCCTCGATGCCGAGATCGATATCCTCCGGCACATGCGCCGAAGCATGATCGCCGATCAACAACACGCCGCCCGCGCGCGCTGTTCCCAACTGCCGCCACGCCTCGCTCATCTGAGCGCCCCCGCGAGGTGCCACCAGTGCGGGTGGCTCGCCGCGAGCCGCGCCGCCGCCGCATCGCGCTCGGCAGGCGCGTCGAACAACGCGAAGCAGGTTGCGCCCGATCCCGACATGCGCGCGAGCCAGGGTTTCAGCGCCCCCAGTTCGGTCAGGACATCGACAATCGCGGGGCATTGAGCGATCGCGGGGCGCTGCAAATCATTGCGCGAGGCAAAAAGCTGCGCGCGCAGATCGGCGCCGGTGAACAGGGGGCCGCGGTCGACGCCGTCCCACGCCGCGAACACCGGCCCCGTCGCGACCGGCTGGCGCGGATTGACGAGCAGGACCGGCGTTCCGCTCAGCGCGAGTTCCGGCGCCGCGCTCAATTGCTCGCCGACGCCGGTGCCGAGGCAGGTGGCGCTCGCGACACAAGCCGCGATATCGGCGCCGAGCGGCGCGACCAGCCGCGCCAGCGGCGCGTCGCCGATTTCGGGCAGGAAATGCCGCCGCACCAGCCGCGCCATCGCCGCGGCATCGGCCGATCCGCCGCCGATCCCCGCCGCCACGGGCAGGGTCTTGGTCAGCCGGATATCCAACGGCGGCACGCGGTCCGCGCCATGACGCGCGCGCATCAACGCCAGCACGCGCAGCACCAGATTGTCGGCGCCGTCCGACAGTCCCTCGGCAAATTCGCCATCGAGGATCAGCCGGTCGGCGCCCGCCACCTCGGCCGTGATTGCATCGCCCGCATCGACGAAAGCGAACAACGTCTCGATCTCGTGATAGCCGTCGGCGCGCCGCGCGCGGATATGCAGCGCCAGGTTGATCTTCGCCCAACCGGTTTCGCGCAGGATAGCCATCACGGCGCCGTCGTCGCGGTCGTCAGCCCATCGCGCAGCTTCGCCGCGAGCCGCGCCGCCATGTCGGCCTCGGCGAGCAGCGCCGCCGCGCGCCAGGTGTAACGCGCCTGAAACTTACGCCCCGCCTGCCAATAGGCATCGCCCAGATGCTCGACAATCACCGCATTGCCGGGATCTCCCGCCTGCGCCTTTTCGAGCAGCGGCACCGCATCGGCGGTGCGCCCGGTGAGGAAATAGGCCCAACCGAGCGAATCGGTGATCGCGGCGTCCTGCGGCTCGGCCTGCCACGCCGCCTCGATCCGCGCGAGCGCCTGCGCGACATTCTGGCGCCGCTCGATCGCCGAATAGCCCGCGAAGTTGAGCACCGCCGGATCATCGGGGCGCAGCGCGACCGCCTGCTCGATCAGCGCCGACGCGCCATCCCAATCATCGGCCAGCAATCGCAGTTCGGCGCGCGCAATCAGCAGATTCCCGCGCAAGGCGCGATCCTCGGGGCCCTCGCCCAGCGTCGCCTCGATTCCCGCATAAGCGCGCGCCGTGGCCTCGCGGTCTTCGGCGCGCCGCGCGATGTCCGCGAAGCGCGCGAACATGCTGCGCGCCGGAGAGGCCTTCACCGCCGCTTCGGCAAGCGCGGTCGCCCCCGCAAGCTCGCCCGCGTCGGCCATCAGTTCGGCGCGGCGCATCTGAAGCACCGGCGGGAGCGCCGTTCGGCCGCCTGCCAGCAGCGCCATGGCATCACGCTCCCGATCGCCGCGATCGAGCGATTCGACGAGCGCCGAACGCACCGCCCAATCACCATCGTCCAGCCAATAGGCGGCGCGGCCGAACAGCAGCGACAGTTTGGCGCTGCCGTTCGGCATCCGCGCAAAGCCGTCGCCGAGCAGCGCGAGCCAATGCGCCATCCCGCCGCGCGGCGTCGACACCGGCTGGTCGGGCAGCAGCAGCATTGGATCTTCGCGCCCACCCGCCGCCAGTGCGATCCGCCCGCGTAGCGCGTCGGCCGCCTCTGCTTCGCCCGCTGCGGCGAGCGTTGCGGCGAGGCGCAGCGCGACAAGCTGGCTCAGGCGGTCGGTCGGGGTCGTTTCAGCCGCCAGCGTCGCCGCCTCGGCCGGGCGCTTCGCCGCAAGCTGAACGAGCGCCGCTTCCAGTTCCAGCGCGGGTTCGGGGCGCCCCTTCCCCGCTGCGGCGAGCAGATGCCGCTCGGGCGCCTTTTCGCGCGCGCCGACATCGATCCAGCTCTGAAAGGTCGGAAGGATCAACCGGGTGATCGGATCGCCGCCGGCCTTGTCGGACCGGCCGTTCAGATAGTCGCGC
This sequence comes from Sphingopyxis sp., assembly GCF_036261875.1. GTDB lineage: Bacteria > Pseudomonadota > Alphaproteobacteria > Sphingomonadales > Sphingomonadaceae > Sphingopyxis. The sequence continues at coordinate 78,274 of NZ_DATAJZ010000022.1, forward strand.
GCGCCCTTCCAATCCGCACGCCGCATCGCATCGACGACAAGCACGAGCTGAGCGTCGAAACGCCGGTCGCCGCCCTGCCAGAGCCGGAGCGCGGCGCTGCGTGCGGCGGGCAGGTCGCCCGCTTGAATCGCCTGTTCGAGCATCCGGCCGCGCAGCCCGGGCAGCTCAGGCGCTGCGCTCGCGACGCGGGCCAGCGCCGTCAGGGCCGCGGCCGGATCGTTCGCTTCCTCGGCCAGCCGCGCATCCGCCAGCGCCGCGAGCGTGGCGCCATCGTCGACGGCCGCCTGCACGGGACCGGCGGCGGCAAGGGCGCCGACAGCGAAAATCAGGCGAACGGACTTACATATTGGGGTAATTGGGGCCTCCGCCGCCTTCGGGAGTGACCCAGTTGATATTCTGGGTCGGGTCCTTGATGTCGCAGGTCTTGCAGTGGACGCAATTCTGCGCGTTGATGACGAAGCGCGGATTGCCCTCGTCCTGCCCGACGACCTCGTAAACCCCCGCCGGGCAATAACGCTGCGCGGGCTCGTCATAGAGCGGCAGATTATATTCGATCGGGATCGACGGGTCCTTCAATTGCAGATGGACCGGCTGATCCTCCTCATGATTGGTGTTCGACAGGAACACCGAGGACAGGCGGTCGAAGGTCAGCACGCCATCGGGCTTCGGATAGTCGGGCTTCTTCATCTGGTCGGCACGATAGAGCGTCGTGTTGTCGGGGTGATGCTTCATCGTGAAGGGCACGCGGATGCCCAGCGTTTCGAGCCACATTGTCATGCCCGACAGGATCGTTCCGGCGAGGTCGCCGAACTTCTCGACCAGCGGCAGCACGTTGCGGACGATGCCGAGTTCCTTCTTCACCCAGCTTTCGTCATAGGCATCCTGATAGGCGGTCAGCACATCGCCCTCGCGCCCCGCGGTGACGGCGGCAAAGGCTGCCTCCGCCGCCATCATGCCCGATTTCATCGCCGTATGCGTGCCCTTGATGCGCGGCACGTTGAGAAATCCCGCGGTGTCGCCGATCAGCGCGCCGCCCGGAAAGGCGAGCTTCGGCACCGACTGCCAGCCGCCGTCGCTGATCGCGCGCGCGCCATAGGAGACGCGCTTGCCGCCCTTGAGAATCTTGGCGATCTCGGGATGCGTCTTCCACTTCTGCATCTCCTGAAAAGGGGAGATGTGCGGGTTGCGATAGTTGAGCCAGGTCACGAAGCCCAGCGCGACCTGCCCGTTCGCCTGATGATAGAGGAAGCCGCCGCCATTGGCATTCTCATCGAGCGGCCAGCCCTGCGTGTGGATGACGCGGCCCGGCGCATGGTTTTCGGAATCGATGTCCCACAGTTCCTTGACCCCGATGCCGTAAACCTGCGGCTCGCAATCGGCGTCGAGGGCGAATTGCGGCTTGAGCATCTTGGTGAGGTGCCCGCGCACGCCCTCGGCGAAGAAAGTGTATTTCGCATGAAGTTCGAGGCCGGGGGCATAGTCGGGCTTGTGGCTGCCGTCGCGCGCGATGCCCATGTCGCCGGTCGCGACGCCCTTCACCGATCCATCGTCATTATAGAGGATTTCGGCGGCCGCGAAACCGGGGAAGATTTCGACACCCAGCCCCTCGGCCTGCTCGGCCAGCCAGCGGCAGAGATTGCCGAGGCTGCCCGTGTAAGTGCCCTTGTTGTGCATGAAGCCGGGGGTAATGAAGTGCGGGACCCCGAACTTCTTCGCCTTGGTCAGCACCCAATGCTGATTGTCGTTCACCGGCACTTCGGCGAGCGGGCAACCCTGAACCCGCCACTCGGGGATCAGTTCGTCGAGCGATTTGGGGTCGATCACCGCCCCCGACAGGATATGCGCGCCGACTTCGGACCCCTTTTCGAGGATACAGACCGACAATTCGCTGCCCGCCTCGTTCGCCAGCTGTTTCAGCCGGATCGCCGCCGAAAGCCCCGCAGGCCCCGCCCCGACGATCACGACGTCATAGGGCATCGATTCCCGTTCGCTCACCGCAAGTACCTTTCTGCCGTCCCCGCGCGGGATCATTCATCGTGTCCCGCGCTCACTCTGTCACATATTGCGATGCCCGCCAATTGACGGCCCCGTCAACTGCCTGTTTGAAACAAAATCATGGGTGGGCGCAATTCAACCTTGCTGGCGACAAGCTATCACGACTGGTGGTCGCTGGCTGGAGTGGATTCGCTCGTCGGCGAAGCGCCGGCGGGCTGGCTCGACGTGCCGGTCGCCAATGACGTTGCGGCAAGGCCCAAACCGTCGCCGGTCGCCGAGCCCGAAGCCCCTCCGCTTCCTGCCGCGCTCCAGCGCCGCGAAGTGCCCGCCGAAGCCGCCCCCAAAGGCCCGGTCATCTTTCCGGACGACTGGAACACCTTCCAGACATGGCTGGCCGAAGGCCCCGACGTGCCGGGCAGCCAGTGGGACGCGCGCCGCGTGCTTCCCGCGGGGCAGGCCGAAGCGCCGCTGATGCTGCTCACCGCCTGGCCCGAGATCGACGACCAGCGCGACGCCACGCTCTTTTCCGGCCCCGCGGGCCAGCTTCTCGACGCGATGCTGCGCGCGATCGGAATGGCGCGCGCCGACTGCTATCTCGCCAGCCTTGCCGTCACGCGCCCGCCCGGCGGCCGCTGCGACGAGAAGGACAAGGGCGAGCTCGACCGGCTGCTCTGGCATCACCTCGGGCTCGCAAAGCCGCAGCGCCTGCTGCTGGTCGGTAGCGACGTCGTGCAGATGGCGGCGGGCCTGTCGCTTCCCGACGCGCGCGGAAGGTTACTCGATCTTAACCAAGATGGCGGCAAGATGGAGGCCGTGGCAGTCGCGCACCCCGCGATGCTGCTTGCCCGGCCCGCGCAAAAGGCGGCCGCCTGGGATAGCCTGAAACTGTTCAACCGGGGACGTTGACAGAGATGAAGATTATGACCGCAAAATTGCTCTCGGGCGCGCTTCTGGCCCTGGCTGCGACGGCCTCGCCCGCGCTCGCCGCCGATGCCGGGACGCCCGACCTGCTCGCCGCACCGCAGACGGTGCCCGACATTCTCTCCTCGAAACAGAAGCAGCTCTATACGCAGGTGCTCGCCGCGATCCGCGGCCAGCGCTGGGCCGAAGCGAAATCCTTGCTCGGCGACGACAACGGCCCGCTCGCCGATTTCCTGCGCGCCGAACTGCTCACCGCCGCGAACAGTCCGCGTGCCGAAGTCGCCGACATCATGCCGATCCTCGCGCGCTCGTCCGAACTGCCGCAGGCCGAACAGCTCGGCCGCCTCGCGACCAAGCGCGGTGCAACCGACATTCCCACGCTCCCCTATCAGAACCGCCTGAGCTGGTCGGGCACCGCGCCGCGCCGCGTCGGCGCCGACAGCGTCAGCGACCCGTTCGCCGCAGGGCTCGCGCGTTCGATCCCCGACCGGATCAAGAACGACGACCCGGCGGGCGCCGAATCGCTCTACATGGCGGTCGCCGACAAGCTGACGCCCGAGGCGCGCGACGAATGGCGGCAAAAAATCGCCTGGTCCTATTATATCGAGAATGACGATCAGAATGCGCTGCGCCTGTCGCAGGCCTGCACCGAAGGACGCGGCGCCTGGGCGACGCAGGCCGCGTGGGTGCAGGGGCTCGCCGCGTGGCGCCTGCGCGACTATCCGACCGCGCTCGTCTCGTTCGACCGCGTCGCGCGCGAAGCGCCCGACAGCGAACTGCGCGCCGCGGCTTATTATTGGGCGTCGCGCGCCGCGATCGCCTCGGGCCAGCCGCAGTCGGTGCAGGCGCGCCTGCGCGCCGCCGCGGCGAACGAGGAAACCCTTTATGGCCTGCTCGCCGCCGAAACGCTGGGCATCGAGACCGGCAGCCAGCGCGAGAATGTCCGTCCCGACCGCAGCGCCTGGCGCGCGCTCGAAGATCTGCCCAACGTCCGCGCCGCCATGGCGTTCGCCGAGATCGGCGAGGACGCCTATGCCGGCGAACTGCTGAAGCATCAGGCGCGCATCGGCAATCCGAACCAGCACGCCCAGCTCGCCGGCATGGCGCAGGCGCTCAGCCTTCCCGAAACCCAGCTCTATCTCGCGCACAACACGCCGCAAGGCCGCAAGCTCGCGACGGCGGCGCGCTATCCGCAGCCCAAATGGGAGCCCAATGGCGGCTGGCGCGTCGATCCGGCGCTCGTCTTTGCCCACACGCTCCAGGAATCGCGGTTCCAGCGCGCGGTCGTGAGCCCCGCGGGTGCGATGGGGCTGATGCAGGTGCGCCCCGGCACCGCATCCGACCTTGCGCGCTGGAACGGCGACGGCCGTGCGCCGGGCGACCTCAAGACGCCCGCGGTCAACATGGATTTCGGCCAGCGCTATCTCGAATATCTCAGCAAGGACGGCTCGACAGGCGGCCTGCTGCCCAAGGTGATCGCTGCCTATAACGCCGGACCCGCGCCGATCGCGCGCTGGCAGAGCGAGATTCGCGACAATGGCGACCCGCTGCTCTACATCGAATCGATCCCCTATTGGGAAACGCGCGGCTATGTCGGCACCGTCCTGCGCAATTACTGGATGTACGAAGCGCAGCAGGGCAAGCCGTCGGTCAGCCGCGCGGCGCTCGCGCAGGGCAAATGGCCGCGCTTCCCCGACAGCAAGGATCGCACCCGGCTGAGCTGGGCCGGCGGCCTCGCCGATGCCAATTGATGCCAGCCTGCCGTTCCGGCCGGTTCGCATTGCGATTCTGACGATTTCGGACAGCCGCAGCGCTACCGACGACAAATCGGGCGACAAGCTGGAGGCATTGCTGAGCGATGCGGGTCATATCCTTGCCGCGCGCGCGATCATCGGCGACGAAAGCGACCTGATCGTCTCGCGCCTCCTGGGCTGGATCGACGACCCGGACGTCGATGTCATCATCACCACCGGCGGCACCGGCCTCACCGGCCGCGACGTCACGCCGGAGGCGCTGCACCGCCTCGACGGCAAGGATATTCCCGGCTTCGGCGAATTGTTCCGCTGGCTGAGCTACCAGACGATCGGCACCTCGACGATCCAGTCGCGCGCCTGCGCGGTCGTCGCGCGCGGCACCTATATCTTCGCGCTCCCCGGCTCGACCGGCGCGGTGACCGACGCGTGGGAAGGCATATTGGCGACCCAGCTCGACAGTCGTCATCGTCCCTGCAACTTCGTCGAACTGATGCCGCGGTTGACCGAATAACCCCTCCCGCAAGCGGGAGGGGGAAGAAGTTTTTTTTGTTCTTTATATGTTCTCATCGGCGGAATATCCTCCCCCGATGGAATCGCCGAAACCCCTCCCCCCGATTGCGGGCCGCGGCGCCCCGACCAATCTCCGTCCGACCCGCACCGGCTCGCTGGATCGCGAGGCCGACGGCGACTGGCTCGACGCGGCCGAGGATATCGACGGCGCGCCGCCGCCGCTGCGAACGACGGTGACCGTCGAACATCCAAAGACGATCATCGCGCGTAACAGTTCGCCCGACATCGGCTTCGACCGCTCGATCAACCCCTATCGCGGCTGCGAGCATGGCTGCATCTATTGCTTCGCGCGGCCGACCCACGCCTTCCACGACCTGTCGCCCGGCCTCGATTTCGAAAGCCGGCTCTTCGCCAAGCCCGATGCCGCGAAACTGCTGCGGCAGGAACTGACGAAGCGCAATTACAAAGTCGCGCCGCTCGCGATCGGCACCAACACCGACGGCTATCAACCGATTGAGCGCGAATGGGGCATCACCCGCTCAGTCGTCGAAGTTCTGGCCGAAACGAAGCACCCGCTGCTCATCACCACCAAATCCGACCGGCTGCTCCGCGACATCGACCTGCTCGCGGCGATGGCGCGCGACGATCTGGTCGGGGTCGCGATTTCGGTGACGACGCTCGACGCGGCGCTCGCGCGCACGCTCGAACCCCGCGCGCCGCATCCGCGCCGCCGCCTCGCGGCGATCCGCAGCCTCATCAACGCCGGCGTACCGACGCAGGTCAACATCTCGCCGATTATCCCAGCGATCACCGATCACGAGATAGAGGCGATCATGGCCGCCGCCGCCGAGGCCGGGGCGATCCGCGCCTCCTACATAGTGATGCGCCTGCCCTACGAAGTCGCCCCGCTCTTCCGCGCCTGGCTTGCCGCCCACTATCCCGACCGCGCCGACAAGGTGATGCATATGGTTCAGGACATCCGTGGCGGCCGCGACAACGACCCCGGCTTCTTCACTCGCATGAAAGGCCAAGGCATCTGGCCGCAGCTCATCCGCCAGCGCGTCAAGCGCGCCGCGCGCGAACACGGCATGGACCGCCGCTTCCCACCGCTCCGCTGCGACCTGTTCCGGCCACCCGAGCGCGATGGGCAGATGGAGTTGTTCTGATCGACCGCCCAGCCAAAGCCGTCATTGCGAGCGAAGCGAAGCAATCTCCAGCTATCGTCCTGAATGAACGTGAGCTGGAGATTGCTTCGTCGCTATGCTCCTCGCAATGACGCTACGCCTCCACCAGCGACCGCAGCTTGTAATCCTTGTAATCGTCCCGAATCTGCCGCTTCAGGATTTTACCCGTCGCGGTGTGCGGCAGTTCGTCGACGAAAACGACCTCGTCGGGCAGCCACCATTTCGCGACCTTATCCTTGAGGTAATCGACGATGCCCGCCTCGCTCACCTCGGCGCCGGGCTTTTTCACGATCAGCAGGATCGGCCGCTCGTCCCACTTCGGGTGGAACACGCCGACCGCCGCTGCTTCCTGCACCCCCGGCGCGCCGACCGCGGCATTTTCGAGCTCGATCGACGAAATCCACTCGCCGCCCGACTTGATGACATCCTTCGCGCGATCGGTGATCTGCATGACGCCGTCTGGGTGGATTACCGACACGTCGCCGGTGTCGAACCAGCCGTCGGCGTCGGCAGCATCGGCATCGGCCTTGAAATAGCGCTGGATGATCCACGGTCCGCGGCATTGCAGGCGCCCGCTCGTCACGCCGTCGCGCGGCAGCACATGATCCTCGTCGTCGACGATGCGCAGTTCGACCCCGAACGGCGGGCAGCCCTGGTGGCAGATGACATCGACCTGCTCGTCGAAGCTCAGGCTGTCCCAGTTCCACGGGCGCCGGCCCATCGTCCCGATCGGGCTGGTTTCGGTCATGCCCCAGGCATGACCGACATAGACGCCCGCCTTCATGAAACGTTCGACCATCGCGCGCGGCGCCGCCGATCCTCCGATGTTGACCTGCTGGAGCGCGCCATAGCCGATGCCGGTTGCGTCCATATGCGCGAACATCGCGAGCCACACGGTCGGCACCCCCGCACTGTGCGTCACCCCCTCGGCGTGCATCAGGTCGCACAGCGCCTGCGCGTCGTTGGTTGCCGAAAAGACCATCTTCGCGCCCACGGTCGCCGCTGCGAAGGGAACGCCCCAGCTGTTCGCGTGGAACATCGGCACGATCGGCAGGATCACACTGCGGTTCGACAGGTCGAAAGCGTCGGGCTGAACCTCGGTAATCGCGTGCAGGACGTTCGAGCGATGCTCGTAGATCACGCCCTTGGGATTGCCCGTCGTGCCGCTGGTATAGCAAAGCCCGACCGGATCGCGCTCGTCGAGCTCCACCCAGGCGAAACTGCCGTCCTCGGCGGCGATCAGGTCGCGATAGGACAGATAGCCGTCCTGCGCGGGTGCATCGAACAGGACGAAATACTCGACGCTCTTCAATTCGGGCCTAAGCCGCTCGATGATCGGCAGGAAAGCCGCGTCGAGGAACAGCACCCGGTCCTCGGCATGGTTGATGATATAGACGAGTTGCTCGTCGAACAGCCGCGGATTGACGGTGTGCAGAACCCCGCCCATCCCCGCGGTCCCGTACCAGCTCACCAGATGATGACCGTGGTTCATCGCCAACGTCGCGATGCGATCGCCCTTCTTCATGCCCAGCTTCACCATCGCAGCCGCGAAGCGGCGCGCATCACTGCCCACCTCGCCCCACGTCGATCGCGTCACGCTGCCGTCGGCCCAGCGCGAGATGATCTCGCGCGCGGCATGCTCGCGCGCCGCGTGGTCGATCAGGCTCGTGACGAGCAGCGGCTGGCCCTGCATTCCCATTTCAGACATCCCTCGATTATCGTTGCACCTCAGGGATAGGGCTGAAAATGCGAGCGATGCAAGGGTGAAGCGGGCTAACGAACCCTGAAATCGCGCGGCGCGACGAGTGCAAGCGCAGCGTCGGTTACACCCGCAACCATTTCAAGGCGCGAGACGGTGTCGGGGCCAAGCGCGAAACGGCTCCCGAGTTCGATCCGGATGTCGTCGTCGGTGAGCGGATCGCGGGTCGCGATGATCACCTTGCCACGCGCATCCTCGCGCCGTTCGAGCAGCCCCGCAATCTCCGCCACCGCGTCGGCCAGCTCGACCCGGCATGTCAGTTGCAGCGCCGCGGTCGCGGCGATGTCCGCCAGCGACTGCGCCCCGCGCACGGTCACCCGCGGCGTCTCTTCCCCTTCGAGCAGGTCGAGCTCGACCGACAGGATCGCGCAGCCCCCTTCGGCCGCCAGCGCTTCCAGCACCTTGCCCGCCTGCTCGTCGAAACAGCTCGACTGGAACTGCCCGCTGCGGTCCGACAGCGTCAGGTTGAGAAAGCGGTTGCCGCGCTGCGACACGCGCGCGCGCGCGCTTTCGACCATCGCCGCCATCAGCATCGGGATGCGCGTTCCCGGCGTCATTTCGACATTTTCGCAAATGTCGCCATAGCTGCGCGCGCCGCGCGCCTGAACGATCGCCTCATATTGCTCGACCGGGTGCGCCGAGAAATAGAAACCGAACGCTTCCTTCTCGCGCGTCATCCGCTCGGCGAGCGTCCACGGCTCGGCGGCTGGAAGCTGGAGCGCGGGCGCGATCGCGATGTCGCCGCCGAAAAGCCCGCCCTGCCCCGTCGAGCGCTCGTGCGCCGAACTGTTCGCGCAGGCGAGCAGCGCCTCGGCCCCGGCAAAGGCGCGCGGCCGGTCGGGCTCGACACAGTCGAAGGCGCCGCCCCCCGCCAGCGCCTCGATCTGGCGGCGGTTGAGCTGCTTGGGATCGATGCGGCTCGCGAAATCGTCGAGGCTGGCGAATTCGCCCTTGGCATGGCGCTCGGCGACGAGCACCTCCATCGCCTTTTCGCCGACGCCCTTCAGCGCGCCGAGGGCATAGCGCACCGCGAGCCCCTCCTCGCCCCCTCCTTCCACCGCACGCCCGACCGAGAAATCGGCCTCGCTGTCGTTGATCGACGGCGGCGCGACCGCAATGTCCAGCCGGCGCATATCGTCGATGAAGATCGACAATTTGTCGGTCTGGTGGCTGTCGAACGACATCGACGCCGCGAAAAATTCGTGCGGATAATGCGCCTTCAGCCACGCGGTCTGATAGGACAGCAGCGCATAGGCCGCGGCATGGCTCTTGTTGAAGCCGTATCCCGCGAACTTGTCGATCAAGTCGAACAGCTCGTTCGCGGTCTTCGCGTCGATCTTGTTATGTTCGCCGCAGCCCGCAACGAAAGTCTCGCGCTGCGCGTCCATCTCGGCCTGGATCTTCTTGCCCATCGCGCGGCGCAACAGGTCGGCGCCGCCGAGGCTGTAGCCGGCGAGAATCTGCGCCGCCTGCATCACCTGTTCCTGATAGACGAAGATGCCATAGGTTTCGGCGAGGATGCCCTCAAGCAGCGGGTGCGGATAGGCGATCGGCTCGCGCCCGTTCTTGCGCGCGCCGAACAGCGGAATATTGTCCATCGGGCCGGGGCGATAGAGCGCGACGAGCGCGATGATGTCGCCGAAATTGGTCGGCTTCACCGCCGACAGCGTGCGCCGCATCCCTTCGGATTCCAACTGGAACACCCCGACCGTCTCGCCGCGCTGGAGCAGGGCATAGACTTCCTCGTCGTCCCACGCGAGCTGGTCGAGATCGACATCGACCCCCCGCAGCGCGAGCAGCCGCCGCGCTTCCTTGAGCACCGACAGTGTCTTGAGGCCGAGAAAGTCGAATTTCACCAGCCCTGCCGTCTCGACATATTTCATGTCGAACTGCGTCACCGGCATGTCCGAACGCGGGTCGCGATAAAGCGGGACGAGCTGGTCGAGCGGCCGGTCGCCGATCACGACGCCCGCGGCGTGGGTCGAGCTGTGCCGCGGCAGGCCTTCGAGCTGGCGCGCCATGTCGAACAGGCGGCGGACGCCATCGTCCTGCTTATATTCGGTCATCAGCTCGGATACGCCGTTCAGCGCGCGTTCGAGCGTCCAGGGGTCGGTCGGATGGTTCGGCACCAGCTTCGCGAGCCGGTCGACCTGACCATAGCTCATCTGGAGCACGCGGCCGGTGTCCTTCAGAACCGCGCGCGCCTTCAGCTTTCCGAAGGTGATGATCTGCGCGACGGTGTCGCGGCCGTATTTCTCCTGCACATAGCGGATCACCTCGCCGCGCCGCGTTTCGCAGAAGTCGATGTCGAAGTCGGGCATCGACACGCGCTCGGGGTTTAGGAACCGCTCGAACAGCAGGCCGAGCTTGAGCGGATCGAGATCGGTGATCGTCAGCGCCCAGGCGACGACGCTCCCCGCGCCCGAACCGCGCCCCGGCCCCACCGGAATATCGTGCGCCTTCGCCCATTTGATGAAGTCGGCGACGATCAGGAAGTAGCCGGGGAACCCCATCTGGGTGATGACCCCGACCTCGAAATCGAGCCGCTCGACATAGGCCTGCCGCTCCTCCGCGCTCAATTCGGGATATAGCGCGAGCCGCGCCTCCAGCCCCGCGCGGGCATCGGCCGCGAGCTGCGCCGCCTCGCCTTCGCGGTCGCCCGCGAGGCTGGGCAGGATCGGCGCGCGCTTCGGCGCCATGAAGGCGCAGCGCTGCGCGACGACCAGCGTGTTGCGGATCGCCTCGGGCAGGTCGGAAAAGGCATCCTCCATCGCCTCGGCGGGCTTCAGCCACGCCTCGGGGCTCGACACCCGGCGATCCTCGCTTTCGACATAAGCCGATTGCGCGATGCACAGCATCGCATCGTGCGCGGGGTGGAATTGCGGTTCGACGAAATTGGCGGGGTTGGTGGCGACGAGCGGCAGCGCCCGCGCATAGGCCATGTCGATCAGCGCCTCCTCGGCCGCCGTCTCGGTCGCGTCGCCGCGTCGCGACAGCTCGATATAGAGCCGTCCGCCGAACAGCGCCTCCAACTGCTCGACATAATCGTCCGCCGCGCTCTTCTGCTCCCCCGCGAGCAGTCGCGCGAGCGCCCCCTCGCCGCCGCCGGTCAGACAGAGCAGCCCATCGGTGCGGCCCGCGAGGTCGGAGAGCGCGACATGCGGCTCCTGCTCGACCGGCCGCCCGAGATGCGCGTGCGAGACGAGCGCGCAGAGATTGTTGTAGCCCGCATCGTCCTGCGCATAGAGCGCGAGCCAGTCGACCATCGGCGCGCCGTTCGCAAGCCGCTGCCCCGGCCGCGCGACGCTCAGCAGCGCGCCGATGACCGGCTGCACCCCCGCCGCCTTGCACGCTTCACCAAACGCCATGACGCCATAAAGCCCGTTGCGATCGGCAACCGCGATCGCCGGAAACCCTCGCTCGCGCGCGGCCTTGGCAATGGCTTTCGGATCGATCGCCCCTTCCAGCATGGTGAAACTGGAAAAGACGCGCAGGGGAACGAAGGGGCTGTAGGCCATTTGGTTACGCTAACGTGACGACGGCGATTCGACCATGGTCTCGATTCACAAAATCGTCATTGCGGTGAGGCCCGGACTTGATCCGGGGCGACGCGGCAATCCAGAGCTGCGCTCGACCGCTCTGAATTGCTTCGTTTCGCTCGCAATGACAAATGCGAATGTGATAGAGTAGAGTCCCGACGCGCTTAACGTTGCGCACCCTTGTTTTTACCCCACAAAAAGGGATGCCCGCGTTCGGGCGCCTCGCCTAGATTCCGTAGCCGTGTCGCGCGCCGTTCATCTTGAGCAGCGCGCCAGGACAGGCCGAAAATCGAGGGGTGCTCATGACGATTTCACGCGTGGCTTTCACCTGTTTGGCGATCATCCTTTCGATTGGTACGGCGCATGCTCAGCAACAGGATTGGCGCACCTGTGCCGTCGAAATATGTTCCAAGGGCGAATGCGACGGGCCGAACTCCAACCTGATCGTTGTCGCCCCGGCTGACTTTGCCGATCCGGGCTTCGGCGGTGAGGCGGTCATGATGCAACAATTGAGCGCCCTGTCGGAACGACTCTATCCGACAGCGCAAGGGTGGTCGCGCAACATCAAATGTGATCACAGATACAGCGAGAAGGCTGCGCTGGATTTGGCCAAAGCGCATATTCAGCTCGCCCAGGCACCACCCGCGAGCCGCGAGATCAAGATCGCCAACCCGTTCGATGTCTGGGCCTATACGGCTTCTCCAACCGCATCGAACAATGCAACATCTTCGTCTTCTCCAGCGAATACGCCCAAACCCGCGACGGGAACGGGAGCACCGACCGGATCCGTTGCCGGCGAACCGATGAATTTTATGATGTGGGTGCAGCTTCGCGAGCCGATCAATGGCATGAATGCCGCCTGCTTCCACGCAATCAAGCGCAAGCCGGCACCCGAGGGCTATCGGGGAAGTTCACCAACGCTGAAGAACGCCCTGCCCATCATCAAGAGCTATTTCCCACTGATGCTCCAACAGTGCCGTCGATACGGCACACCTGTTAGCGAGAATGTGGAATTCGCAACGGACGACATATCCCCGGCCGCGAAGCGTGCACAGATGCAGGCTGATGTTGAACGGTGGCGGAAGCAGGGATTCCCCGAAGTGTATATTTCAAACTGAGTTCGCGGCCTCCCTAACCCAGCAATTCCTCAATCTCTTTCCGCAGCAACTCAGGCTTCGTCGTCGGCGCGTGGCGCGACACGGTCTTGCCGTCGCGACCCACCAGGAATTTGGTGAAATTCCACTTGATCCCGCTGCCGAGCAGACCGGTCTTTTCCTCTTTCAGATGTTTGAAGATCGGATCGGCGTCCGATCCGTTGACGTCGATCTTCGCCATCACCGGAAAGGTCACGTCATAGGTCAGCGAACAGAAATTCGCGATCTCCGCCGCATCGCCCGGCTCCTGCGCGCCGAACTGGTTGCAGGGGAAAGCCAGCACCTCGAACCCGCGATCCTTATAATCGCGATAGAGTTCTTCCAGCCCCTCATATTGCGGGGTGAAGCCGCATTTCGACGCGGTGTTGACGATCAGCAGCACCTTGCCGCGATAATCGGCCAAGGATTGCGACCCGCCGCCGGGAAGCTTCGCCGAAAGATCGTAGAGAGTCATTTGCCGTCTCCTCTTTTCATTCCCTCCCTCTTGAGGGAGGGGTTTTCGGGGAAGCCTACCCCTCTATCCGCCCCTCGTGCAAGCGCAGCACGCGGTCCATCTTCGCCGCCAGCCGCTCGTTGTGCGTCGCGACCAGCGCCGCCGAGCCATGGTCGCGCACCAGCTTGACGAACTGGTCGAACACGCGGTCGGCGGTCGCTTCGTCGAGATTGCCCGTCGGCTCGTCCGCGAGCACCAGCAAAGGCCGGTTCGCGAGCGCGCGCGCCACCGCAACGCGCTGCTGCTCGCCGCCCGACAGCTTGCTCGGCTTGTGATGCAGCCGCTCGGCGAGCCCCAGCCGCCCAAGCAGATCGGTCGCGCGTTCCTCGGCCTCCGCCTGCCCCGCGCCGCGGATCAATTGCGGCAGCACAACATTCTCGATCGCGGTGAAATCGGGGAGCAGATGATGGAACTGATAAACAAAACCGATCTTCTCGCGCCGCGTCTTCGTGCGCGCGCCCTGGTCGAAGCGCGTGACATCCTCGCCGTCGATGCGGATCGTGCCGTCGAATCCGCCTTCGAGCAGGCCGACGGCTTGCAGCATCGTCGACTTGCCCGACCCCGACGGCCCGAGCAGCGCGACGATCTCACCGCGGCGAAGATTTGCGTCGATCCCGCGCAGCACCTCGATGGTGACGTCGCCCTGCGTGAAGCTGCGCTTGAGCCCGGTGAGTTCGAGGAGAACGTCACTCATAGCGGAGCACCTGCACCGGATCGGTGTTCGCCGCCTTATAGGCCGGATAGAGCGTCGCAAGGAAGCTGAACACGATCGTCATCACCGCGATCCCGGCGATTTCGAACGGGTCGGGTTTCGAGGGCAGCTCGGTCAGGAAGCGGATCGACGGATCCCACAGCGACTGCCCGGTGATGATCTCGAACCCGCGCAGGACATTCTGGCGGAAGAAAAGCAGGCCGAAACCGATCGCCATGCCCATCAGCGTTCCCGCGACCCCGATCGCCAGCCCGATCGCGATGAAGATGCGCATCACCGAATCGCGCGATGCCCCCATCGTCCGCAATATCGCCATGTCGCGCATCTTGGCGCGCACCAGCATGATCAGCGACGAGATGATGTTGAACGCCGCGACCAGGATGATCAGCGACAGGATGATGAACATCGCGACGCGCTCGATCGACAGCGCCTCGAACAGGCTCGCGTTCATCGATCGCCAGTCGGATATCACCGCCTTCGCCGCGACCTTTTCGGCCAGCGGCTGGAGGATGTCGCCGACATGGTCGGGGTCGGTCACCTTGACCTCGATCATCCCGATCTGGTCGCCGCTGAGCAGCAGAAGCTGCGCATCCTCCATCGGCATCACGACATAGGCCTTGTCGAAATCATAGACGCCGATCTCGAAGATCGCCGACACGCGATAGGCGATTTCGCGCGGCACCGTGCCGAAGGGGGTCGAGCGCCCCTGCGGGTTGATAATCGTCACCGTCGACCCGACCGTCGCCCCCAGATTGCGCGCCAGCTCGCTGCCGAGCGCGACATTGCCCGAACCCGGGGTGAGCGAATTGAGACTGCCCTGCAGCACCTTGTCGCCCAGCACGTCGTTCTTGCGGATGTCGGGCACGGTCATGCCGCGCACCAGCACCCCCTCGACGCGCCCGCTGAACGTCACGAGCAGCGGCTGTTCGATCAGCGGCGTCGCCGATGTGACGCCCGGCGTCGCCTTCGCCTGCTTCAGCACATCCTGCCAATCGTCGATCCGCCCGCCGAAGCCCTGCACCACCGCATGGCCGTTCAGCCCGACGATCTTGTCGAACAGGTCGGACCGGACGCCGTTCATCACGCTCATCACGATCACCAGCGCCGCGACCCCCAGCGTCACCGCGATGAAGCTGAACGCCGCGGCGACGAAGATGAAGCCTTCGCCGCGCTGGGGGAGCAGGTAGCGTTTGAAGATGGCGCGTTCATACGCACGCAGGATCATGGGGCGAGCGGCCTTTTTGGCGCAATGCGCGGTGCGGTCATGGCCTCGCTTTAGGCAGCGGCGGCGATACTGGCAATGGGGCGACGCGTCGTCCTGTTGCGAACGATTCGCATAATATGTTGCCCATCGGCCACAGGCCGGGCCAAAAGAAACGCGGCAGGCGTGCCGAAGGGTGACAAATCCCCCCCTTGGCCCTAGCCCACACTCTCTGGTTCAACGCGGCCCAAAGGCCCGGCTCCAGGGAGTGCAGGCTCTTCGCCGGGTCTGCGCACAAGGGGGATGGCGAGTGTTCGTCACAGGCGCCCGGGTCTCGCGAGAGGCCCGGGCGTTGTGATTCGGGTGGCGGCGCAGCAGATGTCAGCTTTGAAGTGGGAAGCGGCCCCTTCCTAATTTTCGTCATTCCCGCGAAAGCGGGAACCCAGAGCGTGCGTCGGCTGACCCCACTCTGGGTTCCCGCTTTCGCGGGAATGACAAAGATTAAGAGATGCTGAGCGCGACTTTCAGACTCTCGTCATCCCGGACTTGATCCGGGATCCATTCAACCAGCGCTGAGAGAATGGATCCCGGATCAAGTCCGGGATGACGATATAAGGTAGGTCAGCTTCCCGGTCGTCAGCCGACGTTCGTCGACCTACCCCTCGCTCTCGCTGATATCCTCGAGCATATCGGTATCGAGCACGCGCACCCGCCCCTGCTCCAGCGAGATCAAGCCCGATTCCTCCCAACTGCGAAGCTGGCGGTTGATATGCTCGCGGCTCATCCCCGCAAAATTGCCGAGTTCGGTCTGGCTCAATTCGACGCGATGCGTCGTCTCCGCCGCATCCTTGCGGATCAGCCGCTTGAGATAGCGCGCAAGCCGCGGGCCCGAGGCATAGGCGCGGTCGCTCTCGATCGTCTGGTCGGCGGTGCGCAGCCGCCGCGCGAGCTGCTGCATCAGCGACCAGGTGAATTCGGGGTGACTCGCCGAAAAATCCTTGAGCGCATTGCGACCGAGTTGAAGCGCGCTCCCCGCGCTGGTCGCGGTCACCGACGCGGTGCGCTCCCCGCCGTCAAGCAGCGCAATCTCGCCAAGCACGGCGCCGGGCTCGGCATAAGCAAGGACGATCTCGCGCCCGCCCGCGGTCAGCATCGACACGCGCGCTGTGCCCTCGGTCAGAATCAGCATCATGTCGCCGGGATCGCCCTGGACGAGCAATTCCTTGCCCTTGGCAAAGCTGATCTGCACCGACCGGCTCGCAATCTCCGCCCAATTCTCGACGGTCAGGCCCGAGAATATGCTGTCGGGGCCCTGCAGTGCAGCGAGTTTCGCGTGATCCATGCCCCTGTCATCCCTTTGCTTTTGCGTTAGACGAGCCGGCTCTGCTTCACCGCGGCTTCGATGAATCCCTTGAACAGCGGGTGCGGATCAAAGGGTCTGGATTTGAGCTCGGGGTGAAACTGCACCCCGATGAACCACGGATGGTCCGGCCGCTCGACGATTTCGGGCAGCATGCCATCGGGCGACATGCCTGAAAAGACCAGACCGCCTTTTTCGAGCGCTTCGCGATACGCTCCGTTAACCTCATAACGGTGCCGGTGGCGCTCGCTGATGTCGGTCGCGCCATAGATGCTCGCGACATGGCTGTTCGGCGACAGCTTCGCGTCATAGGCGCCAAGCCGCATCGTGCCGCCCATATCGGTGTTCGCGCCGCGCTGCTGCAGGCCCTCGGCGCTCATCCATTCGGTGATCAGGCCGACGACGGGCTCGTCGGTCGCGCCGAACTCAGTGCTCGACGCCTTGGCGATCCCGCTCGTGTTCCGCGCACCCTCGATGCACGCCATCTGCATCCCCAGACAGATGCCGAGAAACGGCACCCCCTGTTCGCGCGCGAAGCGGACGCTCGCGATCTTGCCTTCCGACCCGCGCTCGCCGAAGCCGCCGGGCACAAGAATGCCGTGCATCGGCTCCAGCTTGGCCGCGAGGTCGCCTTCCTCGAACATTTCGGCGTCGAGCCAGCGGATGTTGACCTTGACCCGGTTCGCCATGCCGCCATGCGCCAGCGCCTCGTTGAGCGATTTATAGGCGTCGGGAAGCGAGACATATTTGCCGACGACGCCGATCGTGACCTCACCCTCGGGGTGCTGCTTGCGGTCCATGATGTCGTACCAGGCGGTCAGGTCGGGTTCGGGAGCGTCGTGGATGCCGAAAGCGCGCAGCACCTCCGAATCGAGCCCCTCGCCATGATATTGTACCGGCACCGAATAGATCGAATCGGCGTCGAGCGCCGGAATCACCGCTTCCTTCCGCACATTGCAGAATTGCGCGATCTTCGCGCGCTCGCCCTCGGGCAGCGGCTTTTCGCAGCGGCAAAGCAGCACGTCGGGCTGAACGCCCAGCGAGGCAAGCTCGCGCACGCTATGCTGGGTCGGCTTGGTCTTCAGCTCGCCCGCGGCGGCGATATAGGGCACCAAAGTGACGTGGACGGACAGCGTATTCTCGCGCCCCTCCTCGTTGCGGAGCTGGCGGATCGCCTCAATGAAGGGCAGCGATTCGATGTCGCCGACGGTGCCGCCGATCTCGCACAGCACGAAATCGAGGTCGTCGGTCTCGGCGCGGGCAAAGGCCTTGATCGCGTCGGTGACGTGCGGAACCACCTGTACCGTCGCGCCCAGATAGTCGCCGCGGCGTTCCTTGGTGATGATCTGCTGATAGATGCGGCCCGAGGTGACATTGTCGCTCTGCCGCGCCGCGACGCCGGTGAAGCGTTCGTAATGGCCGAGGTCGAGGTCGGTCTCGGCCCCGTCGTCGGTCACATAGACCTCGCCGTGCTGATAGGGCGACATCGTCCCCGGATCGACGTTCAGATAGGGATCGAACTTCCGGATGCGGACGCGATAGCCCCGCGCCTGCAACAGTGCCGCAAGGCTAGCCGCCATCAAACCTTTGCCAAGGGAGGAGACCACGCCGCCGGTGATAAAAATGAACCGCGCCATGGGAGGAAAGACTTACTCAACAGGAGGGGGACGGCGCAAGCCGTCGAATCGCCCGACGCGGAAATTTTTCCGCCGCCGCGCGCGAAGCCGGAAAGCCGAGGCCTTCCGGTATTTTACAGACTTATTTCTTGGCGGGCGCTTCGGTCGGGGCCGGAACCGCCTTCTGGCTGGCCGCGGCGGATGCGGCGGCGAGCGGATCGTCCGAAGCGGGAGCGCTCTGGGCCGGGGCGTTCTGCGCCGCGCCGGTCAGCGACGAGGCGGGCGCGCCGCTGCTCTGCTGCGCCGTCTTCGACAGCGAGGTATCGATCGTCGAACCGCCGGCTCCGCCCACCGAGGCCAGCGCCGCGAGAACGATCGACAGACCAACGAACAAGGTCGCGAGCACCGTGGTCGCCCGGGTCATGAAATCCGCCGCACCGCGCGCCGAGAGCAGCCCCGCGGGACTGCCGCCGACCCCCAGGCCGCCGCCTTCCGACTTCTGCATCAGAATGACGCCGATCATCACCGCGGCGATCAGCGCCTGGACGACGAGCAGGAAGGTGAAGAGACTGGACATCTATATTTCCCGGAACTTGCATGGCCC
The DNA here is from genome assembly GCF_036261875.1 of Sphingopyxis sp. Classification (GTDB taxonomy): domain Bacteria; phylum Pseudomonadota; class Alphaproteobacteria; order Sphingomonadales; family Sphingomonadaceae; genus Sphingopyxis. The sequence continues at coordinate 97,076 of NZ_DATAJZ010000022.1, forward strand.
CATACGGACCACGCCCGCGGCGCACATAGAGACGAAGCGGCGGGGGTTCAAGCCATACGTCGCCCCCGCGAAGGCGCGGGCCGCTGGCAACCTTGCGCAAGGCCGATGGCGGCCCCCGCTTTCGCGGGGGCGACGATCAGAGACTGGCCGCCGCTTCGACGATCGGCACGAACTTCGCCGCGGTCAGGCTGGCGCCGCCGACGAGCGCGCCGTCGACGTCGCCTGCCCCCAGCAACTCGGCGGCATTGTCGCCATTCACCGACCCGCCGTAGAGTAGACGCATGACGCTCGCGGCTTCGCTGCCGGCCTGTTCGTTCAGCTTCGCCCGGATCGCGCCGTGCATGTCGGCGACATCGGCGACCGTCGGCACCAGCCCGGTGCCGATCGCCCAGATCGGTTCATAAGCGACGGCAAGCCGCGCCGGATCGAATTCGCCGGGCAGCGATCCCGCAACCTGCGCCAGCACATAGGGGATCGCCCCGCCCGATTCGCGCACCGCACGCGGCTCGCCGACGCACAGGATCACCGACAGCCCCGCCGCCAGCGCGGCCTCAGCTTTGGCACGGACGTCGGTGTCGCTTTCGCCGAACCCCTCGCGCCGCTCGCTATGCCCGACGATGACGAGGTGCGCGCCCGCATCGGCCAGCATCGGCGCCGCGACCGATCCGGTAAAGGCACCCGAGGCCGATGCATGGCAATCCTGCCCCCCGACCGCCGCGCCGGGCACCGCGGCAACCATCGCGCCGATCAGCGTGAAGGGCGGGCAGAGCGCGACATCTACTGAAGAATGTGCTTCGGCGGCGGCGAAAATCGCCTTCGCCTCGTCGAGCGCGGCTATCAGCCCGTTCATCTTCCAATTGCCGACCACATATTTGCGCCGCGTCATCGCCCATTCCCCTGTTCATCGATCCGATCGTTTCCCCTAGCGGCGCAGAAGCCGCGAAGGCAAGCCGGTCACGCGCGCTCGCACTTTCCCGCCTTGATGCGCTCTCCCGTCCCGCCTAAAGCAGCGCGCGACCGCGCACGTCCGCGCCTGCCGAAAGACTGACCGCTTCATGATCACGAACCTCCGCAACCTTTTCAGTTCGACGATCGGCAAGTTCCTCGCGCTCGCCTTCATCGTCCTGATCGGCATATTGTTCGCGCTGGGCGACGTGACCGGCAACGCCTCGTTCGGCGGCCTTGGCGGCGCCAATGTCGCCAAGGTCGGCGATCGCGAGATCGGCCTCGGCGAGCTGCGCGACCGCGTGCGCCAGTCGTATAATCAGGCGCGCGAGCAGCAGCCGGGCCTTACCATGGCGGCCTTCGTCGAGGGCGGCGGGCTCGATCAGGTGCTCGGCCAACTCGTCGACGGTCTGGCCTTCGATCAATTTGCGACCAAGATCGGCTTCAGCGTCAGCAAGCGCCAGATCGACGGCCGTATCGCGGACATTCCGGCCTTTTCGGGCGTGTCGGGCAAGTTCGACCAAAAGACGTTCGAGAATTTCCTGCGTCAGAACGGCATGACCGAAGCGCAACTCCGCCAGGAGCTCAGGCAGCAGCTCATGCTCGAACAGATCGGTATTCCGATTGGGACGATTCCTCGCGTCTCGCCCGGCGTGGCGCGCCCTTATGCGGCGCTTCTGCTCGAACAGCGGCAGGGCCAGGCGACCTTCATCCCGGCAAGCGCCTTCGCGCCGGCCGGCGACCCCGGCGACGCCACGCTCAAGACCTTTCTGAAACAAAATGCCTCGAAATTCACGGTGCCCGAGCGCCGCGTGGTGCAATATGCGCTGTTCGACCGCAGCGCCGTGCCTGTCCCCGCGGTTAGCGACGCCGAGATCGCCAAGGCCTACAAGGACAACGCCGCGCAATATGCCGCAAGCGAGACGCGCCGCTTCGCGCAGGTGATCGCCCCCGATCAGGCGACTGCGAACGCCATCGCCGCGAAGGTCCGCGGCGGCGCATCGCTCGCCGCCGCTGCGCAGGCCGCGGGGCTTTCGGCCTCGACGACCGGCGAACTGACGCAATCGGCCTACGCCGCCACGACCAGCGACGCGATCGCCAAGACCGCTTTCACGGCAAAGCAGGGCGAGCTTCTCGGCCCGGTCCAGTCGGGCCTCGGCTGGGTCGTCGCGCGCGTCGAAGGCGTCACCGCCAAGCCCGCCCGCGACCTCGCCGCCGCGACGCCCGAGATTCGCGTCGAACTGAGCAAGAACAAGGCGAACGAGGCGATCGTCGATTATTACAACGCGATCCAGGACGCGGTGAACAGCGGCGCCTCGATCGAGGAGATCGCCGCCGACCGCAAGCTCAAGGTCGAGGAAACCCCCGCCCTGCTCCCCAGCGGCCGCGCGCCGGGCACCCCGGGCTTCGCGCTCGCCCCCGAATATGCGCCGATGATCGGCGGCGCCTTCCAGACCAGCGGCGAAGGCGAAGCGCAGCTCGCGACACTGGTCGAGAATGAGAAATTCGCCGTCTATTCGGTGAAGTCGATCGTCGCCGCGGCGCCGCCGCCCTTCGCGCAGATTCGCGGCGACCTGCTCAGCGAATGGCGCTTTGCCGAGGGGCAGAAGGTCGCCCGCGACAAGGCGCGCGCGATCGTCAAGGCGGTCGAAGGCGGCAAGAGCCTGGCCGAAGCCGCGAAAGCCTCCGGGCCCAACGCCGGCGTCCAGACGATCGGCGGCCGCCGCGCCGAGCTCGGCCAGGACGGCAAGCCGGTTCCGCCCGAACTCGCACTGCTCTTCTCTATGGCGAAGGGCAGCGTCAAGACGCTCGAAATCCCCGGCAATCGCGGCTGGATGGTGATCGCGCTGACCCAGGTCGACCGCCCCGATCCGAAAGCGATCGATCCCGCCCGCGTCGATGCGATCGCGCAGCCGCTCGCTCCCGCTTTCGGCAACGAGCTGGTCGAGCAATTCGCCGGCGAGGCGAAGCGCCGCATCGGGGTGAAGATCAACAAGGATCTGCTCGAACAGCTTCGCAAGGAACTGACCGGCGCGACGCCGGTCGCCGAATAGTGGCGCTCGAAGGCAGGGCTGCGGCGCTCGAAGCGCTCGCGGGCGGCCGCGGCGCGGTCGTCTGGCAGCGGCTGATTGCCGATATCGAGACCCCCGTTTCGGCCGCGCTTAAACTGATCGAGCCAGGCCGTGGCGACTGGGTGCTCGAATCGGTCGAAAGCGGCGAGACGCGCGGGCGCTACAGTCTGATCGGGCTCGACCCCGACCTGCTGTTCGAGGCGACTGGCGATGCCGCGCGGATCAACCGCGACTGGCGGCACGACAAACACGCCTTCAACCCGCTCGAAACCGGCGCGCTGCAGGCGCTGCGCGACCTCGTCGCCGAATGCCGCTTCGACGTGCCGGAGGGGCTGCCGAAGGCGCTCGCGACGCTCGTCGGCTTCTTCGCCTATGAAACCATCGGTCTCGTCGAGCGCATCCCGCGCGCGCCGGGCGCCGGGCTCGGCCTGCCCGACATGGTGTTCGTCCGCCCGACGACGATCCTCGTCTTCGACCGTCTCGCCGACGAATTGTTCCTGATCGCGCCGATCTGGCCCGACGCGGGCGCGCCGATCGACCGGATGATCGACGCCGCGGCCGACCGCCTCGACGCCATCGCCGCGCGCCTCGCAACCGCCAGCGCCCACGGCGAGCGCGCCGGCACCGAGACGCTGCCCGCCGACATCGCCGCGATCCCCGCGACGACGCCCGAGCGCTTTGCCGAGATGGTCGCCACGGCAAAGGATTATATCGCCGCCGGCGACATTTTTCAGGTCGTGCTGTCGCAGCGCTTCTCGACTCCGTTCGACCTGCCGCCCTTCGACCTCTACCGCGCGCTCCGCCGCATCAACCCGTCGCCTTTCCTCTATTTCCTCGATCTGCCGGGCTTCGCGATCATCGGCTCGTCGCCCGAAATCCTCGTGCGCGTCCGCGACGGCGAGATCACCATCCGCCCGATCGCCGGCACCCGCCCGCGCGGCAAGACAAGCGCGGAAGATGTCGAGAATCGCGAATCTTTGCTCGCCGACCCCAAGGAGCGCGCCGAGCATCTGATGCTGCTCGACCTCGGCCGCAACGACGTCGGCCGCGCCGCGACCGGCGGCAGCGTCACGGTGACCGACAGCTATACGGTCGAATTTTACAGCCACGTCATGCACATTGTGTCGAACGTCATCGGCCGAATCGCGCCCGACAGGGATGCGATCGACGCGCTGTTCGCGGGCTTCCCGGCGGGCACCGTCAGCGGCGCGCCTAAAGTGCGCGCCTGCCAGATCATCGCCGAGTTGGAGGTCGACGCGCGCGGGCCTTATGCGGGCGGCGTCGGCTATTTCGCCCCCGACGGCAATATGGACAGCTGCATCGTGCTGCGCACCGCGATCGTCAAGGATGGCGAAATGCACGTCCAGGCCGGTGCCGGCATCGTCGCCGACAGCGAAGCCGCCTATGAGCAGCGCGAATGCGAGGCCAAGGCGGGGGCGCTGTTCGCGGCGGCGCGCGAAGCGGTGCGCATCGCGGGCCAAGCAGACTACGGGCAATAGCTTGACCCGGTGCCGGCGAGCGCTAGCTTCGTCGCCATGCTGGAACGCCTCGCCCCGCTCGCCCTGCTCCTCGCCGCAGCCAGTCCCGCTCACGCGCAGCCCGAAAGCGCCGTCGAGGGTGACGCGATCCTCAAGGATTTCACCTTCGGCACCGGCGAAAAGCTGCCCGAGCTGCGAATCCATTACACGACGCTAGGCAAGCCGCAGCGCGACCGGCAGGGCCATGTCACCAACGCGGTGATGATCCTCCACGGCACCGGCGGCACCGGCAAGCAATTCTTCCAGCCGCAGTTCGCGAACGAGTTGTTCGGACCCGGGCAGGTTCTCGACGCCGGCAAATATTACGTGATCCTGCCCGACAATATCGGCCACGGCGGCTCGTCGAAGCCAAGCGACGGCCTCAAAATGGCGTTCCCGCGCTATGATTATGACGACATGGTCGCCGCCCAGTATCGGATGCTCACCGAAAAGCTCGGCGTGACGAAACTGAAGCTGATCCTCGGCACTTCGATGGGCTGTATGCACGCCTTCGTCTGGGGCGAGGTGCATCCGGGCTTCGCCGAAAGGCTCGCGCCCTTCGCCTGCCTGCCGGTCGAGATCGCAGGCGAAAACCGGATGTGGCGCACCCTGTCGATCGACGCGATCAAGGCCGACCCGCTGTGGAAGGACGGCAATTATACCGACCCGCCGCTGTCGGGGCTGCGCACCGCGGCGTCGCTGTCGATGATCGCGGGCGCGAACCCCTATGCGTTGCAGGCGCAATATCCGACGCGCGAAGCCGCGGAAACATACAAGGACGAAGCCTTCGCACGCACCTTTGGCCGAAACGATGCCAACGACATCATCTATCAGTTTGATTCGTCCCGAAATTACAACCCATGGGCGAATCTCGAAAAGATCGAAGTGCCGGTGCTGTGGATCAATTCCGCCGACGATTTCATCAACCCGCCCGGTTATGGCATCACCAAAAAAGCGGTTGCGCGGATGCCCGCGGCGAAGTTCATCCTGATCCCCGCCAGCGCTGAAACAAAGGGGCATAGCACCCACACATGGGCGAAATTCTGGAAGGATGATCTGGCGAAGCTGATGGCCGAATGATTCCGAAGGATGAAGGTGGAATTGCTCGCCCGATAGTTCGTAAAGCTTCCCCCCGCGCCGCAAAACCGTTAGGGCGCCGCCATGATCCTCGTCATCGACAATTATGACAGCTTCACCTTCAACCTCGTTCATTATCTGATCGAGCTCGGGGCCGAGGTGCGCGTCGAGCGCAACGACGCGCTGACCGCGTCGCAAGCGCTCGCAACCGGTGCCGCGGCCTTCCTGATTTCCCCCGGCCCCTGCACTCCGAACGAAGCGGGAATCAGCCTCGATCTCGTCGCTGCCTGCGCCGATGCGAGGAAGCCGCTGCTCGGCGTCTGCCTCGGCCATCAGGCGATCGGCCAGCATTTCGGCGGCACCGTCCAGCGCGGCCATCTGATGCACGGCAAGACCTCGCCGGTCTGCCATGACGGCACAGGCCTTTTCACCGGCCTTCCCTCGCCACTGACCGCAACGCGCTATCACAGCCTTGAGGTCGTTGACATTCCGCCGGTTCTCGCGATCAACGCGACGAGCGACGACGGCGCGGTGATGGGCTTCCGCCATGTCGAACTGCCGATCCATGGCGTCCAGTTCCATCCCGAAAGCATCGCGACCGAGCAGGGTCATGCGATGCTCGCCAATTTCCTGAAGATAGCAGGGCTGCCGGTCGCGGCGCGGCGCGCGGCATGAGCCGTTTCGGCCCGCTCCCCGACCCCGCCGCGCTGCTGGGGCATGACGAAGCGGCCACCGCGTTCGCCGCGATCCTCGACGGGGACGCGAGCGACGAGCAGATCGCCGGCTTCCTGATCGCGCTTTCCGATCGCGGCGAGACGATGGTCGAGATCGCCGCCGCGGCGCAGGCGATGCGCGACCGGATGATCCCGATCGACGCCCCCGCAAACGCGATCGACGTCTGCGGCACCGGCGGCGACGGCCACCACACGCTCAACGTTTCGACCGCGGTCGCGATCGTTGTCGCGGCATGCGAGGTTCCAGTCGCAAAGCACGGAAATCGCGCGGCTTCATCGAAATCGGGCGCCGCCGATACGCTGGAGGCGCTCGGCCTCGACATGGAGCGCGCCGGGGCGATGGCCGAAGCGCAGCTCGCCGATCTGGGCATCTGCTTCCTCTTCGCCGCGAACCATCACCCCGCGATGAAGCGTATCCAGCCGATCCGCAAGGCGATCGGGCAGCGTACCATCTTCAACCTGATGGGCCCGCTCGCCAACCCCGCGCGCGTTTCGCGCCAGCTCGTCGGCATCGCGCGTCCCGCCTATGTCCCCGTCTATGCCGAGGCGCTGCATCGGCTCGGTACCGATCATTCGCGCGTGATTTCGGGCGACGAAGGGCTCGACGAACTGTCGCTTGCGGGCGGCAACGAGGTCGCGGTCGTCACCCGCGAAGGCGTGCGGATGCAGCGCAGCACCGCCCCCGACGCCGGTCTTCCCAACCATCCGATCACCGCCATCCGCGGCGGCGACGCAGCGGCGAACGCGGCGGCGCTCCGCGCACTGCTGCTGGGCGAGCCCGGCGCCTATCGCGACGCGGTGCTCTACAATGCCGCCGAAGCGCTGGTCGTCGCGGGCGCCGCCGAAACGCTCGCCGACGGCGTCGAGGAAGCGGCCGAGGCGATCGACAAGGGGCTCGCCAACGCCCTGCTCAATTGCTGGATCGCCTATAAATGAACAAACTCACCGAAATTCTTGTCACCAAGGCGCAGGAGGTGGCGCAGCGCCGCCAGGCCTATTCGATTCCCGATCTCGACGGCATCGACGCCGGCGCCCCGCGCGGTTTCACGGCAGCGCTGCGGGCAAAGATCGGCGCGGGCGGCTTCGGCCTGATCGCGGAAATCAAGAAAGCTTCGCCATCCAAGGGATTGATAAGGGAAGATTTCAATCCGGCCGAACACGCCCGCGCCTATGCCGCGGGCGGCGCCGCCTGCCTGTCGGTGCTCACCGACGCGCCCTATTTTCAGGGGCATGAGGAATTTCTGATCGCGGCGCGCACCGCGTGCGACCTTCCGGTCCTCCGCAAGGATTTCATGATCGACCCGTGGCAGGTCGCCGAGGCGCGCTCGATCGGCGCCGACGCGATCCTGATCATCGTCGCAGCGCTGGGCGACGGCGCGATGCGCGAGATCGAGGATGCGGCGATCGAGCGCGGCATGGACGTCCTCGTCGAAGTGCACGACGAGGCCGAACTCGACCGCGCGCTGACGCAGCTGCGCTCGCGCCTGATCGGGGTCAACAACCGCGACCTGCGCACCTTCGAAACCGACCTCGCGGTGACCGAGCGGCTGGCGAAGCTGGTGCCGCCCGACACGCTGCTCGTCGGCGAAAGCGGCATCGCCACCCACGCCGACTGCCACCGCCTGTCGCAGAGCGGCGTCCACGCCTTCCTCGTCGGCGAAAGCCTGATGCGCCAGCCGGATGTCGAGGCGGCAACAAGGGCGCTGCTGAACGGGTAAAACGCCATTTCCGCATTGGGGTGGGAAGCGGCCTTTTCCCCACTTTCATCATTCCCGCGAAAGCGGGAACCCAGAGTGGGGTCAGCCGACGCACGCTCTGGGTTCCCGCTTTCGCGGGAATGACGAAGATAAGAGATGCTGCGCGCGACTTTCAGACTTTCGTCATCCCGGACTTGATCCGGGATCCATTCTCTCAGCGCCGGATGAATGGATCCCGGATCAAGTCCGGGATGACGATGTAAGGTAGGTCCGCTTCCGGTCGAAAGCCGCCATCTCCCCTTGCCTTTCTTACGCTGCCTTGCTTCGCTCGCCCCGATGACCAGCAAACCGACTCACCTCGACGACAGCGGCGCCGCGCATATGGTGGATATCGGCGCCAAGCCCGCCACCCGCCGCCGCGCCGTCGCGGGCGGCCGCATCGCGATGTCAGCCGAGGCACTGGACGCGATCCGCAGCGGCAACGCGCCCAAGGGCGACGTCCTCTCGACCGCGCGCATCGCCGGCATCATGGCCGCGAAACGCACGTCCGACCTGATCCCGCTCTGCCACCCGCTCGCGCTCACCAAGGTTTCGGTCGAATTCGACTGGGAAGGCACCGGCGTTTCGGTCCGCGCTACCGCCGAAACGACCGGCCCGACCGGGGTCGAGATGGAGGCGCTCACCGCCGCCTCGGTCGCGCTGCTGACGCTCTACGACATGGCAAAGGCGCTCGACCGCGCGATGATCCTCGAGGGCATCCGCCTGCTCGAAAAGAGCGGCGGCCGCTCGGGCGACTGGCGCGCCGCATGAGCGGCCTGCTTGCCGTCGAGGAGGCACAGGCGCGCCTGCTCGCCTTGCGCCCGCCGCTCGCGCCGGAAACTATCGCGTTTTCGGAAGCGCTTGGCCATTATCTTTCACAAGACATCGCGGCCGAACGCGACCAGCCCGCGGCGCCGCTGTCGGCGATGGACGGCTATGCGATCCGCTTCGACGATCTTCCCGGCCCTTGGCGGATCAGCGGAGAGGTGGCCGCAGGCACCGCGCCATCCGCGCCGCTCGGCGCGGGCGAGGCGGCACGCATCTTCACCGGCGCCATGCTTCCAGATGGCGCCGACACCATCCTCATCCAAGAAAATGCCGCCGCCGATGGGGCGACGCTCACCCTGACCGGCGACGCGCCTGCGCGCGGTCAGCATATCCGCGCCCGCGCGAGTGATTTCGCCGCAAGCGACCGGCTGCTCACTGCCGGAACGCGCCTGACCCCGGGTGCCATCGCCGCCGCAATCATGGGCGGCGCGGCGCAGCTTGCGGTCGGCGCGCGCCCGCGCGTCGCGATCATGACCACCGGCGACGAACTGGTCCAGCCGGGCCGCACGCTCGCCCCCGGTCAGATTCCCGATAGCAACGGCCCGATGCTCGCGGCGCTGCTCGCGCGCGAACCCGCCGACGTCGGGCTGCCGCTGCACATGCGCGACGACCGGACGATGATCGCCCGCGTTCTCAAGGATCTGGCGCGACGTCACGACGTCATCGTCACCGTCGGCGGCGCGTCGGTCGGCGATCATGACCATGTCCGCGGCGCGCTCGAGGATGCAGGCGGGCGCGTCGATTTCTGGAAGATCGCGATGAAGCCGGGCAAGCCGCTGATCGCGGGTCGCATCGGCGATGCGCTGTTGCTCGGCCTGCCCGGCAATCCATCGTCGGCCTTCGTCACCGCGACCCTGTTCCTGCTCCCGCTCGTCCGCCATCTTGCAGGCGCGCGCAACCCGCTGCCCGAAATCCGGCACGCGCCGCTCGCGGCTGCGCTCGGCCCCGGCGGCACGCGGCGCGACTATCTGCGCGCGCGCCGTGACGGCGAGCGCCTCATGCCGTTCGACGGACAGGACAGCGGCCGCACCTTCCCGCTCGCCGACGCCGACGCGCTCGTGATCCGCGAGATCGGCGCACCCGCCAAAGCCGCGGGCGAACTGGCCGATTATATCGACATCGCTTGACAAGTTCCGATTTGTTCCACTATCGTTCTCTCTATGTCCGGCGCCCGGTCCATTCGGGGCATCATGGAGAATGATCGATGTTGACCGCCAAGCAGCATGAACTGCTCCACTTCATCCAGCAGCGCCTCGACGCGAGCGGGATCTCGCCGTCGTTCGAGGAGATGAAGGAAGCGCTCGGTCTCAAGTCGAAATCGGGTATCCATCGCCTGATAAGCGCCTTGGAAGAAAGAGGTTTTCTCCGCCGCCTTCCCAACCGCGCCCGCGCGCTGGAGGTGCTCAAGACCCCCGAAGGCGCGAAGGCTCCCGTGCTGAGTGATCGTGACAATATCGTCCCACTGCGCAAACCCGCGCCCGCGCTGCGCCCGATCGCCGCGAACGACATCATCGAGGTGCCGCTGCACGGCAAGATCGCCGCGGGTGTGCCGATCGAAGCGTTCGAGGATCACAACCAACTCGCTGTTCCCGCCGCGCTGCTCGGCGCGGGCGAGCATTATGCGCTCGAAGTGTCGGGCGACTCGATGGTCGAGGCGGGAATCTTCGACGGCGATTATGCGCTGATCCAGAAAGCCGACACCGCGCGCGAGGGCGACATCGTCGTCGCGCTGGTCGACGGGCAGGATGCGACGCTCAAATATTTCCGCCGCGAGGGCAAGATGATCCGGCTCGATCCCGCCAACAGCGCCTATGAGCCGCAGCGCTACGAAGCCGGGCGCGTCATGGTGCAAGGACGTCTGTCGGGACTGCTTCGTCGTTACCACTGAGTTGATCGGGGCGACGCCACGGATGCTCGTCACCCGCGCGTAGCGCGGCGGCGACCCGCGGCCTTTCCCCCAGATAGATCGCCAGCCCGCCGCTTTGCGCCAGACTGTCGCGGTCGATCGTCAGCCAGCGCCCGACGCACTCGCGCGGCAGCCAGCGGTCGCTGATCACGACATCGGCTGCGGCGCAGGCGGCGGCCATTTCGGCGCCCTCGATCCGGTCCCGACCACGCGAGGCAAGGATGACGTACGGCGCGCTCGTCTCATTCTGCCCCGCGCCCTGTTGCCAGCGGCAGAAATCGGCGTTGCATTCGACATGGTCGAGCTCGGCGAGCGCGCCCAGCGGCACGTCGACCCCCGCTGCTTCGCTCATCGTATCGCGCACGAAATCGCCCGCGCGGTCGCGCAGCAACGCATAGCCGCCGCCGGGCACCGCCGCCGCGATGTTGCGCCCGTCGCCGGTGATGAGCAGATCGGGGCGCGGCTGCGCGAGCAGCGCCGCGATGCCGATCGCCAGCGGCGCCGCCCCCGCCCAGCGCCAGCGCGTCCGCCAGATCAGAATCCAGAGCCCGCCGCCGACGGTCAGCGCGAAGCCCCAACGCGGAAAGCTCGGCAGCGTCGCGACCGCGCCCGGTGTGTCTGCGACCCGATGCGCGAGCGCGATTAGCAGGCGCAGCGCGTGATCGGCCACCCACCAGAAGGGCGCGCCGAGCCCGACGCTATCGAACAGCAGCCCCGCCGCCTCCATCGGCATGATGACGAAGGTCGTGAGCGGGATCGCCACGACATTGGCGAGCGCACCGTAAAGCCCCGCCTTGTGGAAATGAAACAGCGCGATCGGCGCCAGCGCCAGCTCGACCACGAGACCGGTGATCAGCAATCCGGCCAACGCCCGTCCCCATCGCAGCGGCAGAACCTCGTCGCGGCGCGCGAGGAAGCGCTGCATCGCTGGGCTTTCATGAAGCGCGACGAGCGCGGTCACCGCCGCGAAGCTGAGCTGAAAACTAGGCCCTGCAAGCGATTCGGGGCGCCATAACAGCACGATCAGCGCCCCCGCTGCGACCAGCCGCAAAGTCAACGCCTCGCGCCCCATCAGAAAAGCGACAAGAACGAGCAGCGCCGCGATCAGTGACCGCAACGTCGGCACTTCGGCCCCCGCCAGCCACGTATAGCCCGCCCCCGCGAGCGCCCCGGCAGCGGCGGCGATAGGCAGCACATATCCCGCCAGCGCCAGCCGCCGGCTGAGCGCGAACAGCCGCATCGCGACGAGCATCGCGAAACCGATCACCGCGGTCACATGCAGCCCGCTGATCGACAGCAGGTGCGCGAGGCCCGCACGGCGCATCGCCTCGTCATCCTCGGGCGAAATCGCGCCGCGATCGCCGGTGACCAGCGCCGCCGCGATCCCGCCCGGCGATCCCGCGACCTGTTCGTGGATATGCGCGCTCAGCCGCGCGCGCAGCGGCTGGCCGCCGCGACGCGGTCCGGGCGACCGGGCGACGTCGCCGAGCACCGTCCCGACCGCGCCGATCCGGTCAAACCAGGCGCGCTGCGCAAAATCATAGCCGCCCGGCAGGCTCGCCGTTGGCGGCGGCATCAACCGCGCGCGCAGCCCGACGAACTCGCCCGGCGCAATATCGCTGCCATTGCCGCGCAGCGTTAGCCGGACGCGTGGCGGCAGATCGGGACGACCGAGCGGACGGACGATCAACCGCACCTGCTCGCGCGCGGGCTGCGGCTCGACCGCTTCGACCTCGGCCGAAAAGGCGGTCACCGCGGGTTGCGCCAGCACAGGCGCCGCGACCCATGCCGCGCGCGCCCAGATCAGCAGCAGTCCCGCCGCCATCACCGCAGAGCCGACCGCTGCGATGCGACCCAACCGCCGCTGCCATCCGGCCAGCAAACCGACAAGCGCTCCCGCAGCGAGCAGGAAAAGCAGCCCGACCCACTGCATCCGCGTCGGCAAGGTGAACCAAGCCGCGATCCCCGCGCCGAGCGCGACGGGAAGCCAGAGCCCAATCCGCTCACGCTCAACGTCGAGCCACGCCTCGGCGCGTTCCGAAAGCCCGCGAAGGGCCGCAATCGCGTGCGCGAACATGGGCGTTTGAAGCGACCTTGCCGCCATGCTAGGGGCTGCCCCGATCCTCCGTCCCGGTCCCCCTGACCGGAGCGGCAAATTGAGTGAAAGAGGCCGCAGTGGCAACCGAAAACCCGACCAAATTGGCAGAAGCGACCCCCGAGGCGACCGGCTCCGACGTGGTGACGCGCTTTGCCCCCTCCCCGACCGGATATCTGCACATCGGCGGCGCGCGCACCGCGCTGTTCAACTGGCTGTTCGCGCGCCACCATGGCGGCAAGTTCCTGCTTCGCATCGAGGATACCGATCGCGCGCGCTCGACCAACGCCGCAATCGACGCGATTCTCGACGGCATGAAATGGCTCGATCTCGATTGGGACGGCGATGCCGTCTTTCAGTTCGCGCGCGCGCCGCGCCATGCCGAGGTTGCGCACGACCTGCTTGCCAGGGGCGCAGCCTATCGCTGCTATCTGACGCAGGACGAACTCGCGGCGATGCGCGCCGAAGCGCAGGAAAAGCGCGTCCCCTTCCGCGTCCGCAGCCCGTGGCGCGACCGCGACGACGGCGATCCCGCAGCGCCGCACGTCATCCGCCTGCGCGCCCCGCAGGACGGCGAAGTCACGATCCGCGACCGCGTGCAGGGCGACGTCACCGTCCAGAATGCCGAGCTCGACGATTTCATCCTGCTGCGCAGCGACGGCACCCCGACCTATATGCTGAGCGTCGTCGTCGACGACAATGATATGGGGATCACCCACGTCATCCGCGGCGACGACCATCTCAACAACGCCTTCCGCCAGCTTGCTTTGATCCGCGCGATGAACTGGCGCGAGCCGGTCTATGCGCATGTCCCGCTGATCCACGGCGCCGACGGCGCGAAGCTGTCGAAGCGCCACGGCGCGCTCGGCGTTGACGCCTATCGCGACGAGATGGGCTATCTGCCCGAAGCGGTGAACAATTATCTGCTTCGCCTCGGCTGGGGGCACGGCGACGCCGAGATCATCAGCCGCGAGCAGGCGGTCGAATGGTTCGACCTCGATCATGTCGGCCGCTCGCCCTCGCGCTTCGACTTCAAAAAGCTCGAAAATCTGAACGGCCATTATATCCGCGAAGCCGATGACGCCCGCCTCGCCGATCTCGTCGCCCCGCGCGTCGAAAAGTGCGTCGGCCGCGCGCTGGGCGATGCCGAACGCGATCTGCTGGTGCGCGCGATGGAGTCGCTGAAACCCCGCGCCAAGACGCTGGACGAGATCGCCGAGGGCGCGACCTTCCTTTTCGAGGCGCTGCCGCTCGCGGTGGACGAAAAGGCCGCGCAGGTGCTAAGGGATGCGCCGGAGGGAGTGCTCGCCAGCGTCACCGACAAGCTGCGCGGGCTGAACGACTGGAATGCGGAGGATATCGAGGCCGCGGTTCGCGAGACGAGCGAGTCGGCCGGAATCGGGCTCGGCAAACTCGCGCAGCCGCTGCGCGCCGCGCTGACCGGACGCACGGTATCTCCGGGAATTTTCGACGTGTTGCTGCTGCTCGGCCGCGATGCGAGCCTGGCGCGACTTGACGCAGCGCAATATTATCCGGCAGGGGCGTAGCCGCAACGTCTCCCGCCCTAAACCTTCAGGGGAAAGAAAATGACCGATATCGCAAAAATCACCCTGGGCGACACCACCGTCGAAAATCCGGTGCTCAAGGGCACGGTCGGCCCCGATGTCGTCGATATCCGCAAATTCTATGCCCAGACCGGCGCCTTCACCTACGATCCCGGCTTCACCTCGACCGCGAGCTGCGAATCGCAGATCACCTATATCGACGGCGACGAAGGCGTGCTGCTGCACCGCGGCTATGCGATCGGCGACCTTGCCGAACATTCGACCTTCATGGAAACCTGCTATCTGCTGCTCAACGGCGAACTGCCGAATGCTGAGGAACTGACGGCTTTCGACAATACCATCACCCGCCACACGATGGTCCACGAACAATTGTCGACCTTTTTCCGCGGCTTCCGTCGCGACGCGCATCCGATGGCGCTAATGTGCGGCATCGTCGGCGCACTCAGCGCTTTCTACCACGATTCGACCGAGATTCACGATCCGCACCAGCGCATGATCGCCAGCCACCGGCTGATCGCGAAGATGCCGACGATCGCGGCGATGGCGTATAAATATTCGGTCGGTCAGCCCTTCGTCTATCCGCGCAACGACCTCGGCTACACGCATAATTTCCTGCGCATGACCTTCGGCGTCCCGGCCGAGGAATATGAGGTCGATCCGGCGGTCGTCCGCGCGCTCGACCGCATCTTCATCCTCCACGCCGATCACGAGCAGAATGCTTCGACCTCGACAGTCCGCCTCGCGGGCTCGTCGGGCGCGAATCCCTTCGCGTGCATCGCGGCGGGTATTGCCTGCCTGTGGGGTCCGGCGCACGGCGGCGCGAACGAGGCGGCGCTCAACATGCTGCGCGAGATCGGGCGCCCCGAACGCATCCCCGAATATCTCGCTCGCGCCAAGGACAAGGACGATCCGTTCCGCCTGATGGGCTTCGGCCACCGCGTCTACAAGAATTACGACCCGCGCGCGACCGTGATGCAAAAGACGGTGCGCGAGGTATTCGACGCGCTCAAGGTCAACGATCCGGTGTTCGAGGTTGCGTTGCAGCTTGAGGAAATGGCGCTGAACGACCCCTATTTCATCGAGAAGAAGCTGTTCCCGAACGTCGATTTCTATTCAGGCGTGATCCTGTCGGCGATCGGTTTCCCGACGACGATGTTCACCGTGCTCTTCGCGCTCGCCCGCACCGTCGGCTGGGTCGCGCAGTGGAACGAAATGATCTCCGACCCCGCGCAGAAGATCGGTCGTCCGCGTCAGCTCTACACAGGCCCGACGCACCGTCCGTTCGTGCCCGTCGACAAGCGTTAAACACTCGCGAGAAATCGAAATCAGGAAAAGGGGCCGTTCCGCGGCCCCTTTTTCGTGGCGGTACACCCCAAGACAATCGTCGCCCCCGCGAAGGCGGGGGCCGCAGGCAGCCTTGCGCTGCACCTCTGACGGCCCTCGCCTTCGCGGGGGCGACGACCTTAGCTATCCCGCGCCGGCAGGCTCAGCGTGAACCGCGCTCCCTGCCCCGGCGCGCTTTCGACCGTCAGGTCGCCGTCCATCGCCCGCGCCAGACGCCGCGCGATATAGAGGCCCAGCCCCGATCCGCCGCTGTCGGTGCGGCCGAGCCGCTCGAACTTCTCGAACACCACCGCCTGCTGCTCGCCCGAAATCCCTTGTCCCTGGTCGGCGACGGTGACCATCGCGCGGTCGCCCTCGCGATCGACGCGGATCCAGATTTGCGAGTTTTCTGGCGAATAGCGGATCGCATTGCCGAGCAGGTTGAGCAGCACCTGCAAGACGCGGCGGAATTCGCCCGTCGCGGGCATCTTGTCATCGATCTTCGGCGCGTCGATGCGAATGCGCTTTTCCTCGGCCTTCATGCCGAGGAGTCCGACCGCGCGGCGCGCCAGGTCGCCAAGGTCGATCTCGTCGGCCGCCGCCTTGAACCCGGGACGCTCGATATTCTGCAAATCGGCGAGATCGTCGACCAGCCCGAGCAAATGGCGCCCGGCGTGCGCGATATCGCCGGCATAGCGCGCATAATCGGCGCGGATCGGCCCGTCGAACTGGCCGTGGATCGTCTCGGCGGTCGCGATGATGCGGCTCAATGGTCCACGCAGCGCGCCATCGATCCGCCGTCCGAATTGCGGGTCCGACAGCGGCAGCGATCCGAACGCGGGGTCGGCGAGCGTGGCGGTCACGCTGCCCCCACTCGCCGCAGTCTCTTGCTCGACATCCGCCTCGCCGCGAAAGCCGGTAAAGCGTCCGGTCGCATCGAAGATGGGGGCGGCGGCAAGCGTCATCGCGACCCGCCCCGTCGAACCGTCGGCGCGGACGCGCTGCCCCTCGAAACGCGATTGGCTCGCGAGCGCGCGCAGCACCGGAAACCGTCCCTGCTCATCGGGCTGCAACTCGAACAGTTCGGACAGCGACCGTCCTTCCCACTCCGCAGGAACGAGTGGCGCATTAGCGGCGCCCTGCAAGGCGATCATCCGCAATTGCTGGTCGCATTCCCATGTCCATCCGCGAAGCGGCGGGGCCGCGTCGGCGGTCGCCGCTTGCGGCATCGTCATTGCGCCGGCGCGCCAGTCGCTAATTTCCAGACTGGCGCCGTCACCGTCGGGCAGAACGCGGACGAGCGCGTGAATATCGCTATGATCGTCGGCGGCATAAAGCGGCCGCGAAAGGTCGCGTTGCAGCCGCTGCGCCAGCGCGACGAGCCGCGCGAGGTGCGGCAGCGCGAGCGGCTTGCCAATCCCGGCCCCGGCGCGCTGCTGAAGCCGGAGCAACGGCGCATCGGCGCTGACCAGCGCGCCCGCGCGGTCGATCCGCCCGCGGATGACGCGTTCGCTCATCGGGCCGCCTCGCCATCGGTGCGCGACGGAAGCGCTGCCAGCGACGCTTCTAGCGGCGCGAGCGCCGCCCGGTCGAGACGCAACGGGGCGAGCAGCGCCGGCAGCGCCGCAGGCTCGGCGCTGAGCAGCGCGAACGCCATATCGGCATAGGATCGCCGCTGCTCGCACGCGGCAAGCGCGATCAGCGCGGGCCAGTCGTGCGCCGCGATCGCCGCTGTCGCCGCTGCAGCAACGGCGGAAGCGGTGCCGAGCGACGCATGATAGGCCCGCGCGGCGCGGTCGATCCCCGCAGCCGGTGAATGCCGATCGAGCGCGCGCTGCACGAAATCGTCGGGGTCGAACGCCGACACGCCGCCCTTGCCCGGCTGGCGCACGCGCCACGCCGCAATGTCGCCAAGCAGCGCGCGGAGCAGTTCGGGGTCGGCATCGGCCAGCGCGATGCGCGGATGGCCGCGCGCGTCGAAGCGCCGCCGGTCGGCGATCTGAAGCGCCAGATAGGCGCGGTCAACCATGGGCGGCATCTCCGGCACGGCGGCAGTGGCGGGGTCGCCGGACTCGTCGGCTGCGGACACAGGCGCGATCGCCCGCATCGCCGAATGCTCGCGCCAGCGATGCTCTTCGGCGCGGGCATAGCAGGCGGCCGCCAACCGTGCCGCCGTCGGCAATCCGCCTTCGAGCCATTCTCCCCACAGCATCGCGGCATCGATCGCGTCTCCCGGCATCTGCGCCGCATCGGCGACCAGTCGCCGCGCGATGCCCAGCGACAGCGCGCGCTGCTCCTCGGTCAGCCGTCCGGCCATCGGCGCCGCCAGGAAACCGGCGAGTTCGCGCAGGCGCGCCGATAGCATCGGCGACGGCAATTCGATGCCGGGCGAGGAAAGGGATTCGGCCATGCACGCCCGCGATAGCAGCCTATCGTTAATAGGCGTTAAACCTTGCAGCGCTTTGTTTTAGAGTGAATCCGGCCGCCGTGCGAGACGGAGCCAGATCATGATCTGGAACAGCGCCAGCAGCGGCAGCACCGCGAACATCAGCGTCGCGAAATCGAACAACAGGGCGGGCACCAGCATCATCCACGCCTGGTCGGCATCGGGAAGCAGCCAATGAAACCGGCGCGTCTCGCCCACATCCTCGTAAAGCCAGCGCGCGAGCAGGATGGTCGCCGCCAGACAGGGCGCGAGCGCGGCCTCCGAAAAGCGCGGCATCAGATGATCGGCCCCGCCGAGCGACAGCAGCCAGGGAAAGAGCCCCAGCAGCAGCCAGCCGAAAACGCGGATGACGTGGCGCACCCGGTCCTGCGCCGCGCTCTCGGCGCGGAAGGCCGAGAGGAAGCGCATAGCAGCCAGCCCCAGCCCACCGAGCACCGCGACGATGGCCCCCGCAGCGGCCAGCCCGCTCGCCGCGAGCAACGCAACGCCGACCCATAAAAGCGCTGTAACATAAGGAAGATAGCGCGCGGTCTTTGCGGAACGCACAAGCAAGGGGCCGACCAATCGCACCAGCGGCATCATGATCGCCGAGCGGCCAAGCCCCATGCCGCCATATTCGACCTGTTGCAGGCTCGATTGTTCGATCAGCGCCGCGGTCGGACGATCGGTGACGATCGCGATCTCGCCCTGCTCGAACAGCGCCGGCTCGCAATAGAGCCGCCGCGCGCCCGCCTGCACCGCCATGCGGAGCAGCGTCAGCATCATGTCCCATTCGCCGGGCATCGCCGCGAGCTCCGCGGCCATGGGCTGCGAGATCGACGCGAGCCCGCCCCAGCGCCGCGTCGCGTCGATCCGCTCGAACGCCTGCGTCAGCACCGTGTCGCCGGTGACGAGGATCGCGGGCGACCCAGGCCTGGCGATCGCTGCATAATGGGTGCCCCCGGCGCGCAGGCCATCGGCGACGAGAAGGATGCGGTCATCGCTCTCGACCAGCGCAACCAGATCGGCGGCGGCACGCACTGGCGTCACCTTCAGGCCGCGGCGCCGGATGCGGTCGCAAACGCCGAGCAGCTCCGCCGGCACCGCCGCGACCGCGACCGCGATATGCGTCACCCCGACATCGGCGAGCCGCGCCGCCTGCCGCTCGATCAGCGTCTCGCCCGCCACGGTGACGAGCGCGCGCAGCGACCCGTCGGGCAGCATTTCGCTCGCGCCGACGAGCGCGATCAGGGCCACCGGCGCCCCCCAGGCTGGCAGTTGGTCATCGCGCGCCAGCTTTAGGGGCGCGCGAAGGATTGGCAAGCCGCTTGTCGCGCATCATGACGTCACCCCGACACGCCGAAAGCCGCGCGATTCCGATGCCCTCACAGGTGCAAAAAATCTGCTGAAAACCGACCGAATCGCTGGCATTCGCCGCCCCCATGGGCTAGGCAAAATCCATCTCCCGATAAGCAGAAAAAAGGCCGGGTCTTGACCGAAGAAAATACGCCTATGCAGCCGTCCGACGATGGCGTGTCGCCGATCAACATCGTCGACGAAATGAAGACCAGCTACCTCGATTATGCGATGAGCGTGATCGTCAGCCGCGCGCTCCCCGACGTGCGCGACGGCCTGAAGCCCGTCCACCGCCGCATCCTCTATGCGGCGCAGGAAGGCGGCTTCGTCCCCGGCCGCCCCTACAAGAAATCGGCGAAGATCGTCGGCGACGTCATGGGTAACTATCACCCCCACGGCGACAGCGCGATCTATGACGCGCTTGCGCGCATGACGCAGGATTGGTCGCTGCGTGTCCCGCTGATCGACGGCCAGGGCAATTTCGGATCGATGGACCCCGATCCGCCAGCGTCGATGCGCTACACCGAAGCACGCCTCGCGAAAACCGCGATGGTCCTGCTGGGCGACCTCGACAAGGACACGGTCGACTTCCAGCCCAACTATGACGCGAGCCGCGAAGAGCCGACCGTGCTCCCGGCACGCTTCCCCAACCTGCTCGTCAATGGCGCGGGCGGCATCGCGGTCGGCATGGCGACCAACATCCCGCCGCACAACCTCGGCGAAGTTATCGATGCAACCTTAGCAACGATCGACAACCCCTCGATAAGCCTAGAAGACCTGATGGCGATCGTTCCCGGCCCGGATTTCCCGACCGGCGCGATGATGCTGGGTCAGGGCGGCGCACGCAACGCCTATCTGACCGGGCGCGGCTCAATCATGATGCGCTCGACGCATGTGATCGAGGAAGGACGCAATGACCGTCAGTCGATCGTCCTGACCTCGATCCCCTTCCAGGTCGGCAAATCGGGGCTGGTCGAGAAGATCGCCGAAGCCGCGCGCGACAAGCGGATCGAAGGCGTCGCCGACATCCGCGACGAATCGAACCGCGAGGGCGTCCGCGTCGTTATCGAACTGAAGCGCGACGCGACCGCCGAGGTCGTACTTAACCAGCTCTGGCGCCACACCCCGGCGCAGTCGAGTTTCCCCGCGAACATGCTCGCAATCCGCGGCGGCCGCCCCGAAATGCTCGGCCTGAAGGAGATTTTGACCTCCTTCATCGCCTTCCGCGAGGAGGTGATCACCCGCCGCTGCAAGTTCGAACTCGCCAAGGCGCGCGACCGCGCCCACATCTTGCTCGGCCTCGTCGTCGCGGTCTCGAACCTCGACGAAGTCGTCCGCATCATCCGCGGCTCGCCCTCGCCCGCCGCGGCGCGCGAAGCGTTGCTCGCCCGCGAATGGCCGATCGGCGAAATTGCGCCCTATATCCGCCTCGTCGAGGCGATCGAGGGCGAGATGGAGGAAAGCGCCACCTACCGCCTCTCCGAAATTCAGGTGAAGGCGATCCTCGACCTTCGCCTCCACCGCCTGACCGCGCTCGGCCGCGACGAAATTGGCAAGGAACTCGGGGAGTTGGCGACCGAGATTGAGGAACTGCTTTCGATTCTCGCCGACCGCGAAAAACTCTATGCGGTGATGCGCGAGGAACTGATCGCGGTGCGCGAGGAATTTGCGACGCCGCGCAAGACGCTCGTCGCTCCCGCCGCCGACGGCATCGACGACGAGGATCTGATCGAGCGCGAGGAGATGGTCGTTACCGTCACCCTCGACGGCTATATCAAGCGCACCCCGCTCGATACCTTCCGCGCCCAGCGCCGCGGCGGCAAGGGCCGCGCCGGGATGGCGACGAAGGACGAGGATGTCGTCACCGAACTCTTCGTCACCTCGACCCACACGCCGGTGCTCTTCTTCTCGACCGCGGGCAAAGTCTATCGCCTGAAAGTGTGGCGCCTGCCCGAAGGCGGACCGGCGACGCGCGGCCGGCCGATGATCAACCTGTTGCCGCTCGCGCAGGGCGAGACCATCTCGACCGTGCTACCGCTGCCCGAGGACGAGGGCGAATGGGGCAAGCTGCACGTCATGTTTGCAACCGCAAAGGGTAATGTGCGTCGTAACAGCATGGACGCCTTCACCAACGTTCCGTCGAACGGCAAGATCGCCATGAAATTCGAGGGCGAGGATGAGGACGACCGGTTGATCGGCGTCGCTCTGCTGGGTGAAAACGACGATGTCCTGCTCGCGACGCGGCAGGGCAAGGCGATCCGTTTTGCCGGCGACGACGTCCGCGAGTTTCAGAGCCGCAACTCGACCGGCGTGCGCGGTATGAAGCTCGGCAAGGATGACGATGAGGTGATCTCGCTGTCGATCCTCCATCGTGGCGGGATGCGCGATCAGGACGAGCGTGAGGATTACCTCCGCTTCGCCCCGTGGAAGGCCGAAAAGGAAGGCGCGCCCGACATGGACGCCGATCGCTTCGCCGAACTGGCGGGCCGCGAACAGTTCATCCTGACCGTCTGCGCGAACGGCTATGGCAAGCTGTCGTCGGCTTATGAATATCGTCGCACCGGCCGCGGCGGCCAGGGGATCACCAACATCGACAATATCAGGCGCAACGGCTTGGTGGTGGCCAGCTTCCCCGCCACGCAGGCGCATCAGCTGATGCTCGTCACCGATCAGGCAAAGCTGATCCGCATGGGCCTCGACAGCCTGCGCGTCATCGGCCGCGGCTCGGCGGGCGTGCGCCTGTTCGACGTCGCCGACGGCGAGCATGTCGTCTCGGCAGCGCTGATCGAGGACAGCGACGAGGATGATGCCGACGGCATCGCCGAAACCGAAACCCCCGAGGCCCCCGCGACGGAGGCGCCCTCCGAATGAGCGCGCCCACGGCCTTCAAGGTGCTGACGCACCAGCAATGGGTCGATTTCGAGCGCGAACGCGTGTTCCGCGGGGCGCCGGTGGATATCGCCGACGGCTATATCCACCTGTCGACCGCGGAGCAGCTCGAAGGGACGCTGGCGAAGCATTTCGCGGGCCAAGGCTGCCTGATGATCGCCGAGGTCGACCTGTCGCAATTCGGCGAGGCGGTGCGCTGGGAAGAAGCGCGCGAGGGCGCGCTTTTCCCGCACCTCTACGGCGAACTGCCGATGCACGCGGTGGTGGGGCTCAGCAAGCGGGATTGACCGCCGACGGCCTTGAAGCGCGGACGGGCCGTTACCAGAGCGCGGGTTTCGCAACCATCAGCCAGAACACCGCCATCAGCCCCAGAAATGCGGGCCAGCCCAGCGCGAACCATAGCCGCATGGTGCGGCGATAGTCTTGCCCTAGCGGCACACCCTTTTCGGCTGCCGCTTGGGCAAGGCGTTGCGCCTCGATCTGGAGCCGGACCACCGGCGCCCAGCAGAGAAATGCGATCGCATAGAGCGCATAGGCGGCTACCAGCCACGATTCGAGGAGGGAAAAGCCTGCGAGATGAACCAATGCAACCCCGCTGACCGGTTGTAGGATTCCGCTTGTCCCCGTGAAGATCCAGTCCGCCCTGATCACCATCCGGCCAATGCGCGAGATCAGCACCGGATCACCGGTGAGATGAGCATTCCAGAAATACCAGGCGGTGCCCGCGCCAAAGCCGAACAACACCGTGCTGCTCACGATATGCAGCCATTTCCACACCAGATAAGGGTCCATCAGCGCTTGTCCCCGATCACCCCATAAATCGCGATAGCCACCATGATCGGCAGATTCTTGAGCAGCGAACCCAGCGGATCGAGCCATTGGTGCGGCAGCGCAACACCGATGACGACGCTATACCCAAACACAACGGCTAACTGCACGAGCGCCGTCCGCATCGCCGAACGCGCAACCGCCAGATGCACGGCGATCGCGATATCCAGCACACTGCTGCCAATACGCAGAGGATCCGCCCAAACCGGAGGCAATCCGATGCTGTGGGTGAAGGCTTTTGCCTGTTCCGCGCCATGCGTCAGCCCCGCCCAGGCCGAAACCAGCCATAGGAGAAGTAGCGCGGCCTTGAGTGCAGGAACGAGAAAGAACAGCCTTGCGTGCCAGCGGTCCTGAACCTGCGCCGGGCTGTCGCGCAGCGCATCGTCGAGGCTGCGCGGTTTGAAGCCAACGGCCTTTGCGAAGGCGCCGCCGTCGCCGGCGTTGCCCGCCGCCATCTGGACCAGGCTGTTGGTCGATATGGGGCCGTCGCCGGCCCTGTCGCCGATCCATCCCAGCAATCGCATCAGCGGCATCGGCACATGCAAGAAACGGGCGGGAGCAAAGCCCAGCCACGCTCGATATCGGGCAAGTATATCCATCAGGTTCATCGTGTCCGGCCCGGCCGGTTCGAGCACCTCGCGCGGCGCAATTCCGCCCTCGCAGGCGATCCGCACGGTGCGGGCCAAATCCCGGGCATGGATCGGGGAGAATGCGAAATCCCCCGAATCGGGCAGCGGCACGGCCAGCGGCAAGCCTGCCATGCCCCGGATCAACGACGTTCCCCCGTAACTCCCATCGCCATAGACGAGCGATGGCCGAAGAAGAATCCACTCGAGGCCGGAGGAGCGAAGCACCGCCTCGCCCGAAAGTTTGGACAGCGAATAATCCGTTGCGACATCCTCACGCGCGCTGATTGCAGAAATCAGCACGGTCCGCTTCACTCCGGCTCTTGAAGCGGCTTCGTAGAGGGCTCGCGGCATGTCGATATGGACCGCGTCCATGTCCCGCCCACGCAACACCCCTGCCGCATTGACGACCGCCTCCACTCCGGCAAGGTGGCCCGACCAATCTTCGGCAGAAAGCATATGGGCGAGGTCAAGCGCGACAAAACTGGCTGCCGGAAACACGGCGGTCAAATCCTGTCCCGGCCGCACCACCCCCACCACATCATGCCCGGCGGCAATCAGATCGGACAGAATATGGCGGCCAATAAACCCGCCAGCGCCAAGCAATAATATTCGCATATATCCCCTACCAGTTTCCTAGCACCAGCTTGAAAACGAATGAAGCCCGGTAGACGAGGCATCCCCAATTGACCTCTTCCCTCAACCGGCGCAGCATCTCCCCATGACGCTCACCATCACCCCCAGCGGCCAGGCCTGCGGCGCCCGCATCACCGGCGTCGATCTGACCCGGCCGCTCGCCCCCGAAACCATCACCGCAATCCGCGCGGCGTGGCTCGATCATCACGTCCTCGTCTTTCCCGGCCAGAAAATGAGCGATGACGATCTCGAGCGCTTTACCGGTTACTTCGGCGGCTTCGGCGACGATCCGTTCATCAAGCCGATCCCTGGCCGCGAGCATATCATTGCGGTGAAACGCCGCGCCGACGAGACCGCACCGCTGTTCGCCGAAAACTGGCACAGCGACTGGAGCTTTCAGGACCGCCCGCCCGCCGGAACCTGCCTCTTCGGCATCACCATACCTCCCGTTGGCGGCAACACCGAATTTTCGAACCAGCACGCCGCGCTCGATGCGATGCCCGCGGATTTGCGCGCCCGCGTCGAGGGGTTGCAGGCCGTCCACAGCGCGCGCGGCGGCTATGCTCCCTCGGGCATGTATGGGGTCCGGGATCAGGGCCGCAGCATGGACATCCGTTCGGGCGAGGAAGCGCTGGCGACCCAGCTTCATCCCTTCGTCCGCAGGCATCCCGAAACCGGCCGCGAGGGCCTGTTCGGCTGCGCGGGCTATATCATCGGTTTCGATGGCCTGGACGATGCGGAGGCGGTCCCGCTGATCGTCGAACTGCTCGAATGGCAGGGCCGCGAAGAATTCCGCTACAGCCACGAATGGGAACCCGACATGCTTATCATGTGGGACAATCGCTCGGTGCTGCATCGCGCGACCGGCGGCTATGACGGACACGACCGCCTGCTTCACCGCACGACGATCGCGGCGTGGGACGGATAGGCCGATTTCCTTAACCCTCTGTGATCCAGGCCATTGCCGTCCGCATGCCGGGGTATGAGACGGGGTCAAACTCGCTTCAAAGAGAGAATTTAGATGCGCCTCCTTCTGCTTCCTCTCCTGCCCTTCGCGGCGCTCGTGACGGGAGGCGCGGCCTCGCAGCACGAGCCCGCCCCCTTCGACGGCGCATGGATGGCCTGCGAAACCTATCAGGGCGCGAATATCTGCGCCTACACGCTGATGGAGCAGCGCGGCGACCGCGTGTGCGGGGTCCAGCGCGATTTCGCGACCAACGCTTATTATACCCAGCGCTTCGTCGCGACCGCCAAGGATAATCGCGCCCATATCGACCGCATCTGCGGCGACCCCGGATCGGAAACCGACACTTATTGTGCCGGACAAGCCCCGGCGGATGCCGCGAAAGTCGGTTGGGGCACGTCGGACCGGACGCTTCAGGCGTGCGGCAACCGGCTCCACAGCGTGAAGGACGGCGACAGCTTCAGTTGCGCCAGCGCCCGTCCCGGTGCCGGGTTGCCGAAAGTGCGCACATTGGGCGGCGAAGGCCCCGAACCCGAGGACAAGGCCTGGATGGCGTCCTGCCTGCGAGGCGAAGACTGACCGCGATCTATGCGTTCCCCTCGCTCGACAGCGTCTTGACCACGCCCCATGCAATCAGCGCCTGCCCCGCGAAATAAAGCGGCCAGACGAACCACATCGTCACATCCTTGCCGAGCGTCCCGCCCTCGCCCGCGAAGATGAACAGGTCGCTGGCGAGAAACATCATCGCGCCGATGCCGGTGCGGTAGCGCGGGAAGCGGCTCGCCCAGGCGGTCGCCGCCATCGCCGCGACGAGCGCGCTATAACCGACCGCCGCCCCCGTCTCACCCGCTTCGCCATGCCGGGTCAGTGCCCAGGCGATCAGCATCGCCAGCGGCACGACGGCGAAGACGAGCAGGCGCTGCGATCCGGTCATCGCGGGCCGCCGATTGCGCAGATAGAGCGCAATGGCGACGAGGTGCCCCATCGCAAAGGCCGCCGCGCCCTGCATAAGTCCGATCGCATCGAGCGCCCAGTCGCCGAGCGCTCCGAAACCGAGCACCGCGGCAATCAACCGTCCGTCACCATTCCGCGCATTGACCGCGGCCCAGACCGCAAGCAGCGCGACGCCCGAGGTTTTCCAAAGATGGACGGCGGGGCCGTCCCAATGCTGGTGAACCGCGACGAAGAAGCTGATGCCGCCGACCAGCGCCAGCCCCCACAGCCAGCGCGCGCGATCCCAGCCTTGCCCTTCGTTCATCGTCCACCCCTTTGCATCTTGTTCTCAACCCGCCTAGTGCGCGGCGCACGGCGCGCAAGTCAACGGATAGAGTCATGACCCACGACATTCACATCATCGGCGGCGGCCTCGCCGGCTCCGAAGCCGCATGGCAGCTTGCCGAGGCGGGCTATCGCGTGCGCCTGTCCGAAATGCGCGGGGCTGGCGACACGACCCCGGCGCATCAGGGCGACACGCTTGCCGAGATGGTCTGCTCGAACAGCTTTCGCAGCGACGACGGCGACAGCAACGCGGTCGGCCTGCTCCACCGCGAGATGCGATCGCTGGGCTCGCTTATCATGCGCGAGGCCGACGCTACGAAAGTCCCCGCGGGCTCGGCCCTCGCGGTCGATCGCGACCTTTTCTCGGGCGGCGTCACCCGTGCCCTGTCGGCACATCCCAACATCACCATCGTCCGCGAGCGCGTCGATACGCTGCCTTCGGAGGGGCTGACGATCATCGCGACCGGCCCGCTGACCGCACCCAGTCTGGCGACCAGCATCGGCGCCGCGACCGGCAAGGACGCGCTCGCCTTCTTCGACGCGATCGCGCCGATCGTCTACCGCGACAGCATCGACATGGACGTCGCGTGGATGGCAAGCCGCTGGGACAAGGTCGGGCCGATCGGCGACGGTAAGGATTATATCAACTGCCCGATGGACAAGGATCAATATCATGCCTTCGTCCAGGGGCTGATCGACGGCGACAAGACCGAGTTCAAGGACTGGGAAACCGACACCCCCTATTTCGAAGGCTGTATGCCGATCGAGGTGATGGCCGAGCGCGGCCCCGAAACGCTGCGCTTCGGTCCGATGAAAGGCGTCGGGCTCGACAATCCGCGCACCGGACGCTGGCCCTATGCCGTCGTCCAGCTCCGGCAGGACAATGCGCTCGGCACGCTGTGGAACATGGTCGGCTTCCAAACCAAACTCAAGCATGGCACGCAGGTCGAGCTGTTCCGCACCATCCCCGGCCTCGAAAAAGCCGAGTTCGCGCGTCTCGGCGGGCTTCACCGCAACAGTTTCATCCGCTCGCCCGAACTGCTCGACGGCCAGCTTCGTCTCAAGTCGGCGCCGCATATCCGCTTTGCCGGGCAGATCACCGGCTGCGAGGGCTATGTCGAAAGCGCCGCGATCGGCCTGATCGCCGCGCGCTTCGCCGTCGCCGAGCTGGGCGGTCGCCCCCTGCCCCCGCCGCCGGGCGAAACTGCGCTCGGCGCGCTGCTCGGCCATATCACCGGCGGCGCGGATGCCGCGAGCTATCAGCCGATGAACGTCAATTTCGGCCTCTTCCCCCCGCTCGCCGAGGATGTACGCAAGAAGGACCGGAAGCTCGGCTACACCCAGCGTGCCGGAACGGCGCTGGCGGAGTGGATGAAGCTGGCGATCTGATCGCAATCAACAACTGCACTTCGGCTTTGCGACCCGCTTCGGCGCCGTCGTCGCGAATTCGGCGCGCGTCAGGTCGCCCGATTTGTCGGCGTCGGCCTTGGCGAAGCGCTCGCCCGTCGCGACGGCCCATTCCTCGAACGTCAGCAGATTGTCGCCGTTCCTGTCGAGCTTGCGGAACGCGGCGGTGCGCGAGGACATCAGTTCGACGCGGCTGATCCGGTCGTTGCGGTCGCGGTCGAAGCGGTTGAAGCGCCGTTCCTCGCGCGACGCTTCCTTCGCGGCGGGCAGCGCGGGCGGCGCAGGACCGCGCTTCGGCGCATGAACGCCCGCGATGGGGATCGCCGGCAGGCCGGGCGGCGGCTCGGGTAGCACCTCTTCCTCGGCGACCTGGCTATAGCCTTTCCACAGGAACAGCCCGCCGGTGAGCAGAAGCGCGCTCGCCACGCCGCCGATCAGGAATCTGGAAATCGCCATCAGCCCCTCCCGCCGACAGGCTTGCTATCATGGCGCGGGCAAGGCCAGCACCAAACGCCGCCATATTGGTCATAATTAGTGATCGATATGCTTGTTCAAAATTCACCCATCAATTGCTATATCCGATCAATGCAAAATTACCTGCCCACACTCAAACAGATGCAATATCTTGTTGCGCTCCACGACCACGGTCATTTCGGCCGCGCCGCCGATGCCTGCAACGTCACCCAGTCGACGCTGTCGGCCGGTATTCGCGAACTCGAGACTTTGCTCGGCCAGACGCTGGTCGAGCGCACCCGCCGCGTCGTCCGCTTCACCGTGCTCGGCGACAAGATCGTCGCCAAGGCGCACCGCGTGCTCCGCGAGGCCGAGGAACTGGCCGACATGGCCGCCGCTGCCGCCGCGCCGCTGGTCGGCGAGCTGCGCATGAGCGTCATCCCGACGATCGCGCCTTTTCTACTTCCCGGCTTGCTCCCGCGGCTGCGCAAGGAACGCCCGTCGCTCAAGCTTTTTCTGCGCGAGGAGCCGAGCGCGCAGGCGTGTGAATCGCTCCATCACGGCGCCGTCGACTGCGTTCTCCTTGCGCTTCCCTATGCGTGCGGCGACGTCGAAAGCGAGCCGTTGTTCGACGACGCGCTGTTCGTCGCCTTCCCCGGCGAGCAGGCGGAGGATCTTCCGGCCATGGTCAGCGCCGACCAGATCGACCCGGCGCAGATGCTGATGCTCGAGGACGGCCATTGCCTGAAGGACCATGCGCTCGCCGCCTGCAACCGTCCCGAACTGCGCGCCGGCGCGCGGATGATGGGCACTTCGCTCCACACCCTCGTTCAGATGGTCGACAACGGCCTCGGCATCACCATGCTGCCGCAGATGGCGATCGAGGCGGGCATCCTCGACCATACCGACATCGACACGCGCCCGCTCGCCTCCGACCACGACTGGCGCACGATCGCGCTGGTCTGGCGCAAGGGCAGCCCGCGCGCCGACGAATTCCGCCTGCTCGCGGACATTTTCAGGAAGCATAAGGCGAATTGAGTCCAACCGTCATCCCGGCGAAGGCCGGGATGACGCTGTTCAATCCCACCGCTCCGCGCGCCCCTGATCGCCCTCGCGCGGCTCGACCCATCGCACCCGCCCGTCGGCGAACGTCTCGCGCTTCCACAGCATCACATCGGTCTTGAGCCGGTCGATCAGATATTCGGTCGCCGCCAGCGCTTCGGCGCGGTGCGGGCTGCTCGCCAGCACCAGCACGATCGTCTCGCCGGGCGCCATCGCGCCGACGCGGTGGATCAGGGTCAGCGCCGCGAGGTGCCAGCGGTCGGCGGCGGTGTGGGCCAGACCGGCCAGCCCCGCCTCGGTCAACATCGGATGATGGTCGAGGAACAATTCGGTGAGGCCATCTCCACCGCGCACTCGGCCGATGAAGCTCGCGCTCGCGCCGTGCCCGCCGGCATCGTGCCGGTCGATTTCGGCAGCCACATCGATCGCGTCGGTCTGGACCGCAACGCAGATCATCCGCCCGTCACCGGCGGAAACAGCGCGACCTCGCGCCCCAGCACCGCGTCCGGCGGCGCCATGACGCCATCGATCGCGCCGCGGATGCGCGCCGGCTCGGCAAAGGCCAGTGCGCCCCGCGCATCGCGCGCCGCGAGCCAGCCGACCAGATCGGCCATCGTCGCCACCCCGGCGGGCGGTTCGACCACCTCTTCGGAAACCCCCATCCGCTCGCGCACCCAGGCGAAATAGCTGACCGTCAGCGCCACGGGCTCAATCCATATGCTTGAGGCCGACGCGCAGATAGTCCCAGCCGGTGATCAGCGTCAGCACCGCCGCGCCCCACAGCGACACGAGTCCTACGGTCTTGATCCATGCCATCACAGGCAACGCCCCCGCCAGGATCAGCGCGCCGAAGGCGATCAGCTGAAAGGTCGTCTTCCACTTGGCAAGCTGGGTCACCGGCATCGACACCTGCAACGTCGCGAGGAATTCGCGCAGGCCGGAGACGATGATCTCGCGCAACAGGATCATCAGCGCGGCGATGACATGATAGCCGGTGATGTCGCGCGTGAAGACGAGCAGCAGGATGACGGCGGCGATCATGATCTTGTCGGCGATCGGATCGAGAAAGGCACCCAGCCGCGACACGATGCCGCGCGAGCGCGCAACATAGCCGTCAAAATAATCGGTGATGCCCATCAGGCAATAAAGGCCAAAGGCGAACCCGTAATCGATCGGCTTCGGCTGGTGCCCGCCGGGGGCGATCCCCGGCCACAACAGGAACAGCAGGATCGGAACCGCCAAAATGCGCGACAGCGTCAATATATTCGGAAGGCTGAGCATGATCCCTGCGGGCGTATCCGTTCCAAAATGGGCTTTGACCGTGCAAGCCCTAACCGATAAGCCCCCCCGGCGACAACAAGATTGCCTCTGGGGGGAACATCCAGGGCGGGCGTTGCCGCGATGTCGGGCTGCAAGAGTGGATTTTCAATGACCGGTTCCTTTGCGCTGATGAAGCAACGCCGGTTTCTGCCCCTGTTCGCGACGCAGTTCCTCAACGCTTTCAACGACAATTTCTACAAGATGGCGATGGTGATCCTCGTCACCTTCACCATCTACAAGGATCCGGAGACCGAGGCGTGGTTCAACGCGCTCGCGGGGGGGCTGTTCATCCTGCCCTTCTTCCTCTTCTCCGCGCTCGCGGGCCAGCTTGCCGACAGCACCGACAAAACGCGGATGATCCGCCTCATCAAGTCGGCGGAAATCGGGATCATGATCGTGGGCGCCAGCGGTATCTGGCTGCACAATGTCCCGCTGATGCTGCTCGCGCTCTTTTCGATGGGGATGCACTCGACCTTCTTCGGGCCGATCAAATATGCGATTCTGCCCCAGCACCTCGAGGAGGATGAGGTGCTCGCCGGCACCGGCTGGGTCGAGGCGGGCACCTATATCGCCATCCTCGGCGGGACGATCGTCGGCGGCCTCACCCCGCCGCATATCGCGATCCCCGGCATCGTCGTCGTCGCGGTCATCGGCCGCCTGACAGCCAGCTTCGTTCCCGCCGCGCCGCCGGAAAAGGAAGCTGAAGGGCTCGTCATCGACCATAATGTGCTGCGGTCGTCGTGGCAGATCGTCAACGGCACGATGCATATCCCGCGCCTGTTCCTCGCCATCGTCTCGATCAGCTTCTTCTGGGCGATCGGCGCGATATTGGCGGCGCAATTCCCGCCGCTCGTCAAGAATGCGCTCGGCGGCGACAACACCGTCGCGACGATGTTCACCGCCATCTTCTCGATCGGCGTCGCGATCGGCTCGATCGTCGTCAACCGGCTGCTGAAGGGTCATGTCTCGGCGCGCTATTCGCCAGGATCGGTGATCGTGATGGGCCTTTTCGTCCTCGACCTCTGGTGGTCGGTGAAAGGCTGGGTCCACGCCGATGCGACGCTGATGGACTGGCGCGAATTTCTGTCGCTCAACGCGGGCGACCGCATCATCTTCGACCTGTTCGGCATCGCGGTCGCCGGGGGCATGTTCGTCGTTCCGCTCTATGCCTTCCTGACCACCACCGTCGCCAAGTCGCAGACCGCGCGCACCGTCGCCGCGAATAATATCGTCAATTCGGGCTTCATGGTCGCGGCGACGCTGCTGCTCAGCGTGCTGATCGGCCTCGGGCTGACGATCGACGACACGCTGCTGATGGTCGCGGCGATGTGTCTGGTATCGGCCTTCCTCGCATGGAAGCTACATAAGGCCTGCGACTAGATCAGGAACATCATCGTCGCGACGAAGAAGATCGCGAAACTTTCCAGAAACAGCCGCATATCGCCGTCGCGCGACCAGAAGGATGGAGCCGCTCGCCCCGCGCGCAGCGCGCCCACCAATTCGCCCTGCCAATCCTCGGGCGCATTCAGCCTCGCGATGGTCACCTGCCGCGCCGCGTGCGCGCGCAGCCGTTCGCGAATGTCGATCTGTCGGCCCGAGTCCATGCCGCGAAGCTAGGGCGTGCTTAACGAGTCGATAAGGTTAAAAAAGCGTTAACGCCGTCCCTGTCCCGGCGCGGGACGAAAGCGCGCGATTTGCTTAATCGCGCGGCATCGGCCGCACGCGCACGCTGCGACGGTCGGCCAGTCCTTTCTGGAACGGCCGGCATTGCTGCGGCTTCATCCGCGGGCCGAGGCACAGGCGCACCTCGTCGAGCCAGCCGTCGCGGTCGGCCGCGACCGCGATCATCGTCTCCTTCACCCCCGGATTGACCGCTGCGAAGGCGCGCCGGATGCTGCCCCCGGTCTGCGGCGCCGCCGCCAGCCGCGTCATGTCCGGAAAGCGCACCGCGCGGAACAATATTTCGGCGGCGCGGAAATAGGCGGCCGGATGCGGGCTCATGCAGGTGCCGTGTTTGGCCCATTCATGCTGCAAGAGCTGCGCCGAGGGGGTCATGCACATATGCTTCTTCAGCACCGGCTGCGGCACGATCTTGGCGGGCAGGCACCATTGCGGATAACCCGGATCGCCCGCCTCGGGCCACAGCCCGTGCAGCACCCAGCCGAAACGGCCATTCTCTCCCGAACATTGGAAGCGGTCGCGCGCGTCCCTCGGATTGCGCACCCTCGCGCAGCGCTGCGGTGACCAGCTCATGCTGAGCAGATAGCCCGCGACCGGCACCTTGCGCACCGGCTCGCCGCGTCGCGGCTGTTCAAGGCGCGGGACGGGAACGCGGTCGGGCGCGACGCAGGCGGGCGATTGGGCCTGCGCGGCAGAGGGCGCGAGCAGCAGCGCCAGCGCAATATCAAGCCAGCGCAAAATCGAGCCCGATGTCGGCCGCCGGCGCCGACTGCGTCAACCGGCCCACCGAAACATAAGTCACCCCCGTCGCCCCGATCGCGCCGATCGTGTCGAGCCGCACGCCTCCCGACGCCTCGGTCGGCACGCGGCCGCCGACGATCGCAACCGCCTCGCGCAGCGCGTCCGGCCCCATATTGTCGAGCAACAGGTGCGTCGCCCCGGCCTTCAGCGCCGGTTCGACCTGGTCGACGCGGTCGACCTCGACGATGATGTTTTCGATCCCCGCCGCGACCGCGCGGCGCACCGCTTCCTCGACCGATCCGGCGACCGCCACATGATTGTCCTTGATCATCGCCGCGTCCCACAGGCCCATGCGATGATTCGTCGCGCCGCCCATCCGCGTCGCATATTTCTCCAGCACCCGCAGGCCGGGAATCGTCTTGCGCGTGTCGAGCAGAGTCGCGGTGCCGCCGAGCGCATCGACATAGCCGCGTGTCATCGTCGCAATTCCCGACAGATGCTGCACCGTGTTCAGCGCCGACCGCTCGGCGGTCAGCATCGCGCGGGCATTGCCCGACAGCCGCATCAGGTCGCTTCCCGCCGCCACCCGTTCGCCCTCGGCAACCAATATGTCGATCTCCATCGCGGGATCGAGCGCGCGGAAAAAGGCCTCGGCGATCGGCAGGCCCGCGACGGTGATCGCGTCGCGGCTGTCCATCACCCCCGAAAAACGCGCGTCGGCGGGGATGGTCGCCATCGAAGTGATGTCGCCGCCCGACCCCAGATCCTCGGCCAAGGTGTTGCGGACAAAGGCGTCTAGGTCGAGACCGGAAAGGGAAAAATCGCTCATAGGGCGAGCGATAGAGCGAACCCCACGCAAATCAACTTGACGTTTACGTCAACTGGCGCTGACATGGCGGCAAATAAGGAAATGGAGAGACCCCATGCAATCCCCCATCTGCGCCATGCTCGGCATCGAATTTCCCCTGCTCGCTTTCTCGCACTGCCGCGACGTCGTCGTCGCGGTGTCGAAGGCCGGGGGCATGGGTGTGTTCGGCGCCGCGGCGCTGCCGCCCGAACGGCTCGAGGAAGAGCTGGCGTGGATCGACGCGCATATCGGCGGGCGCCCCTATGGCGTCGACCTGATCGTCCCCAATAGCTTCGCCGGCAAGGGCGAGGCGCCGACGTCCAACGCCGCCAAGGTGCCCGAATCGCACCTCCGCTTCGCCGCCGACCTCCTCGGCAAGTTCGACGTCGATGCGGCGGGGCTCGAAGAGGCGATGGAGACGCGGCAGAGCTTCGGCGACAATATGCACGAGGACGGCGCGGCGCGGCTGCTCGAAGTCGCCTTCCGCCATCCGATCGCGCTGATCGCCAACGCGCTCGGCGTGCCGCCGCCGCTGATGCTCGAACTCGGCAAGCGCCACAAGGTGCCCGTCGCCGCGCTCGTCGGCACCCGCGACCATGCGCTGGCCCAGGTCCGCGCGGGGGTTGATATCCTCGTCGTCGCGGGCGGCGAAGCCGGCGGCCATTGCGGCGAGGTCGCGACGATGGTGCTGGTGCCCGAGGTCGCGGCGGCGGTCGAGGCGGTCGGCGCGACGACGCCGATTCTCGCCGCGGGCGGCATCGTCACCGGGCGCCAGATGGCGGGGGCGATGGCGATGGGCGCGCACGGCGCCTGGACCGGATCGGTCTGGCTGACCACGGCCGAGGCGGAGACCAACCCGGTCGTGAAGGAAAAGATGCTCGCAGCTTCGGCGCGCGACACCGTGCGCTCGAAGAGCCGCACCGGCAAACCCTCGCGCCAGCTCCGCTCGCCGTGGACCGACGCCTGGGAAGCCGAGGGTGCGCCCAAACCGCTCCCGATGCCGCTGCAATCGCTGGTCAGCGAACCGGCGCTGCGCAAGGTCGATAAATTGTCCGAGGGCGGCCACGAAGGCGCGAGAGCACTCGCGACTTACTGGGTCGGCCAGGGTGTCGGGCTGATGAACGAGGCGATGGGCGCCGGGCAGGTCGTGCAGGCATTCAAGGAAGACTGGATCAGCGCCTGCGAACGGCTGAACGGGTTCGTGGGGGAATGATCCCAGCCGGCTTCATAAAATATTTGCGTGTCCCCGCGAAGGCGGGGACCCATCTCCGGTCGGTGCAAGATGGAACCGGCCGGAGATGGGCTCCCGCCTTCGCGGGAGCGCGGCTATTTTTGTTTACGCCACCGTCGCCTTGACGATCTTCCCCGGCGCGCGCGGCGGTTCGCCCTTGGGCAGCGCGTCGACATTTTCCATGCCTTCGATCACTTCGCCCCAGACGGTATATTGATTGTCGAGGAAGCGCGCGTCGTCGAAGCAGATGAAGAACTGGCTGTTCGCGCTGTTCGGGTTCTGCGCGCGGGCCATCGAGCAGACGCCGCGGACGTGCGGCTCGGCGTTGAACTCCTGCGGCAGGTCGGGAAGCTTGCTGCCGCCCATGCCGGTACCCGTCGGGTCGCCGCCCTGCGCCATGAAGCCCGGGATCACGCGGTGAAAGACGACATCGTCGTAAAAGCCTTCCTTGGCGAGCGTCGTGATGCGCTCGACGTGCAGCGGGGCAAGATCGGGGCGCAGGCGGATGACGACATCGCCGGTCGACAGCGAAAGGGTGAGCGTCTGGTCGGACATGAGGAGCTCCTGGTTGGAAGGCCTTGGGAAAGGCCTGAGGGATATGCGAGCGCCATAGCCGCGCCGCGCGGCAAAGCCACGCCCTAATTGCGCAAAAAGCATGTTCGCGGCGTTGCCATCATGCGGCAGCGGGATTAGGGGAAGGCCGGAAGCCACATCACACGCCGCATATTCCAGGGAGGACCGCGCGATGGACAAACGCGAAGAATCCCTGCCCCCCGACAACGTGTCACTCGATCACGCAACCATCACCGACGATCGCGAGATCGACCGCGATCCGGTCCAGCGCGAAGCCGAAACCGAACTCGACGAGGACGATCGGCTGAAACCCGCTTTCGTCCGCGACGTGATCGACCTTGCCGAAGCGGGCGAGGTCGAGGCGGCGCGCGAACGCGTCGGCCGTCTCCACCCCGCCGACATCGCCGACCTGTTCGAACTCGTCTCCGACGAGGACCGCCCGCTGCTCGCGCATGTGCTCGGCGACATGGTCTCGCCCGACGTGCTCGCGGAAATGAACGACCATGTGCGCGAACGGCTGATCGACCTGCTCGCGCCGGAGCAAGTGGCCGAAATCGCGTCCGAACTCGATACCGACGATGCCGTCGCGATCATCGAGGATATGGAGGAGGACGAACAGCAGGCCGTTCTCCAGGCGATGGAGCCCGAGGATCGCGCGGCGATCGAGGACGCCCTCTCCTATCCCGAAGAGACCGCCGGGCGCCTGATGCAGCGCGAATATGTCGCGGTGCCCGAGCACGTGACCGTCGGCGACGTCATCGACCGGCTGCGCGAAGATGCCGATCTGACGACCGATTTCTGGGAGATTTTCATCGTCGACCCAATGCACCGCCCGGTCGGCACCTGCCAGCTCAGCTGGATATTGCGCGCGCCGCGCACCATCGCGATCAGCGACCTGATGAAGCGCGAGCAGACGCTGATCCCGGTCGACATGGACCAGGAAGAGGTCGCGCTGCGCTTCCAGAAATATGCGCTGATCTCCGCGGCGGTGGTCGACAAGGCCGGGCGCCTGGTCGGCATGATCACCGTCGACGACGTCGTCCACATCATCCAGGAAGAGGCGGGCGAGGACATTTTGCGCCTGTCGGGCGCGGGCGACGGCGACATCAACGAGCCGATCGTGATGACGATCCGCACCCGGCTGAGCTGGCTGGTCGTCAATCTGGGCACCGCGATGCTCGCGGCATCGGTGGTCGGCTTTTTCGAGGGTGCGATCGCCAAATTCGCGCTGCTCGCGGTGCTGATGCCGATCGTGTCGGGCATGGGGGGCAATGCGGGAACGCAGACGTTGGCCGTCACCGTGCGCGCGATCGCGACCAATCAGCTCACCGCGTCGAACAGTTTGCGCATGATCTTCCGCGAACTCCGCATCGCGACGGTGAACGGCCTGTCGCTCGGCGTGCTGATCGGCACCGGCACCGCGCTGATCTTCGGCAATCCGCTGCTCGGCGCCGTCATCGCCTCTGCAATGCTGATCAACAATCTGGTCGCGGGGCTCGCCGGCATCCTGGTTCCGGTGACGCTCGACCGGCTCGACGTCGACCCCGCCGTTTCGTCGGCGGTTTTCGTGACGACGCTGACCGACATCATGGGCTTTTTCTCGTTCCTCGGGCTCGCGGTGCTCAGCGGCCTGACGGCGATGAACTGATCAAAGCGCTGGAATCCAAGCGATTCAAAAGAATCGCGAAAAAAATTTCATGGCTTCAATTTTTTTCGGGAACTTATTCGCCGCGCCGGTCGTTTCCTTTTCGAGCAGCGGCATCGCCCCCCCGCAGCGCTGCTCAGCAACATTGGCCCGGCCCGCATTCCCTCCCCCCCCTCGAACGCGTGCCGGGCCATTTTGCGCTCAAGACATGACCCGCAAGAGGTGATCCAATGACGAGTGTCCGTGTAATCCTTCTCACCCTGCTAGCCAGCTTTCTGGTCGCTGGCTGCAACACGGTGAAGGGCGTCGGCCGCGATATCGAGTCGGTCGGACAGGCCGGCGACGACGCCATTCACTGATCGGCGTGGTGCTGACTTACCCCTAGGCCTCTTCGAGAGGCTCGACAGGCGCCGCTTCGGCGCCTGTCTTGCGTTTGCGCTGGGTGAACCAGATCGCGAAGATCGACAGCTCGTAGAGAAAGACCAGCGGGATCGCGAGCAGCAACTGGCTGAGGATGTCGGGCGGCGTGAACACCGCCGCGACCGCGAAAGCGGCAACGATCATGTAGCGCCGCGCCGAAATCAATTGCGCGCGCGTCACGAGCCCCGCGCGCTCGATCAGCATCAGCAGGATCGGCAGCAGGAAAGCGATGCCGAACGCCAGGATGAACTGCATCACAAAGCTCAGATAATTGCCGACCGAGGGCAGCGCCTCCTGCGTCACCCCACCGACATTCCCCTGATATCCGAGCAGGAATTTGAGCGCGATCGGGATGGTGACGAAATAGGCGAAGCAGGCGCCGATCGCGAACAGCACCGGCGTCGCGAACAGGAACGGCAGCAGCGCGCGCTTTTCCTTGCGGTAAAGGCCGGGCGCGACGAACTTCCAGAGCTGGTTCGCGATCACCGGAAAGGCAATCATCGTCGCCGCGAACAGCGCGACCTTGATCTCGACGAAAAACGCCTCGAACAACTGCGTATAGATCAGCTTCCCCTGCCCCGCGACGACCAGCGGGTGGACGAGGATGCCGAAAATCGGCCGCGCGTAATAAAGGCACACCCCAAAGGCCAGGCCGACCGCGAGCAGCGACTTCAGCAGACGCGAGCGCAACTCGATCAGATGGTCGAGCAGTGGCATCTTGCCGCCAGCGCCATCCTCATCGGCGGTAACGGGGGTTTCGACGGGCGCTTCGACGGTCATGGCAGCGGCCCGCCCGGCGGCGGCACATCGTGCGTCTCGGGCTTGGCCGCTTCCGCCTCTTCAGATCCGGAAGGTTCGGCCGGCGCTTCGGAAGGCAGGATCGGCGGGGTCCCCGCGGCGACATCGTCGATGCGCGGGAACTCGCGCATGATCGCGTCATTCTGCTCGCGCCACTGTTTCTCGAGTTCTTCGAGCTCGGCCTCGCGCATCATCGTGTCGAGTCCGGCACGGAAATGGCGCGCCATGCCGCGCGCCTTGCCGACCCATTTGCCGACAAAACGCATCGCTTTCGGCAAATCCTTTGGGCCGATGACCACCAGGGCCACCACCACCACGAGCAACAACTCGGTGGGCGCGACGTCGAACATAGTTTAGCCCAATTCCCGCAGGCGGCTGAAATCAGCGGTTTTCGGTTTCCCCGGTCGCGTTCGGGGTCGGAATCGGGGTGGCATCGGGCGTCCGCTGACCTTCGATCTGGCGCGGCGCGGGCGGCGGCGCGTCGTCATCGGCCATGCCCTTCTTGAAGCTCTTGATGCCCTTGGCGACGTCGCCCATCATGTCGGAAAAACGGCCCTTGCCGAACAGCAGCAGGACGAGAATCCCGACCACGAGCCAGTGCCAGATGCTGAAGCTACCCATCTTCCAATCTCCTTGAGGCCGCTATCTAGGCGTCCTCGCCGTCTTTTACTAGGTCGAGTTCGCCCATCGCCTCCTCGAAAGCGAGGTCGACCGGGTCGAGCAGGCCCGCGGCGCGCAAATCCTCGATTCCCGGCAGATCCTTGCGGCTCGCGAGCCCGAAGTGCTGCAAAAAGGCGTCGGTGGTCTTGTAGATCAGCGGCCGCCCGGGCACCTCGCGCCGTCCCGCGGGCGCGATCCATTCCGCCTCCATCAGCACGTCGAGCGTGCCCTTCGAGGTCTGGACACCGCGGATCGCCTCGATCTCCGCGCGGCTGACAGGCTCATGATAGGCGACGATCGCCAGCACCTCGGTCGCCGCACGCGACAATTTGCGTGGGTCGTCACGCTCGCGGCGCAGCAGATGGGCGAGGTCGGTGGGGGTCTGGAAATGCCAATGCCCGCCGCGCTCGACGAGTTCGATGCCGCTGCCCTTGTGGCGTTCGGCGATCGCCAAGATGATCGCGCGGACCTCGCCCGGCGTCATTTCATCGCCGAGACGTCCCGCGACCTGCCGCGCATCGAGCGGTTCGTCGCTCGCGAACAGCATCGCCTCTATCGCGCGTTCCAGATCGTCGATCATGCGGGTTGTCCCATTGGGGCTGCCTTCAGATAAAGCGGTTCGAATGCTCCCGCCTGCTTGAGGTCGACCCGCCCCTGCCGCGCCAGTTCGAGCGCGGCGACGAAGCTCGACGCGATCGCCGAGCGGCGCAGCGGCCCCTGATAGTCGGACGGCAGGAAATCTGACAGTTCGGCCCAGTCGACCTCGATCCCGATCATCCGTTCGAGATGCTGGAGCGCCGCGTCGAGCGTGATCACCGGGCGCCGCGCAACCATGTGGACGACGGGCTCGGTGCGCAGCTTGACCTGACCATAGGCCGCCAGCAGGTCGTAAAGGCTCGCATCCCAGCGCCGCACCTTGACGTCGCGCAGCCCCTCGGGCTTCGGGCGCAAAAAAACATCGCGGCCGATGCGATCGCGCGCGAGCAACCGCGCCGCCGCCTCGCGCATCGCTGCGAGGCGCTGGAGCCGCAATTGCAGCCGCAGCGCCAGTTCGTCGGGCGACGGCTCCTCCAGCGAATCCTTGGGAAGCAACAGCGCCGATTTCAGATAGGCGAGCCACGCCGCCATCACCAGATAATCGGCCGCGACCTCCAGCTTCGCGCGCATTTCGGCGATGAAGGCGAGATATTGTTCGACGAGTTGGAGGATGGAAATCTGCCGAAGGTCGACCTTTTGCCCGCGCGCGAGCGTCAACAGCAGGTCGAGCGGGCCTTCCCAGCTATCGAGATTGAGTTGCAGCGCATCTTCGCGCTCGCTCGCTGCCGCCGGTGCCAGTTCGAAGGCGAGCGGCAGTTCCTCCATCAGGCGAGCGCCAGCAGCGCGTCGCGCTGATCGACGAGCACCGCGAACTGGCGCGGATCGTGTGCGCCGACGATGCGGTCCATCGCGCCTTCGAGCCGCGCGCGCGACAAGGTGCTGATCGGATCGAGCGCCTTCGCGATGCCGATCATGTCGTCCATCTTCGCCCAGCAGTTGAGCGCGATATCGCATCCCGCGGCGACCGCATCGGCGGCGCGCGACGGAACGTCTCCTGACAGCGCCTTCATGTCGAGATCGTCGGTCATCAACAGACCGTGAAAACCGACGCGCTGGCGGATAATGCCGTCGATGATGGTCGGCGACAGCGTCGCGGGCCGATCCCGGTCCCACGCGTCGAAGATGACATGGCAGGTCATCGCCATCGCCGCATCGCGCAGCGCCGCAAAAGGCGCGAGATCGCTCTGCAAATCAAGGTCGGACGCGGTGACGGTCGGCAGCGCTTCGTGGGTATCGAGCATCGCGCGGCCGTGGCCCGGAATATGTTTGACGACGCCGACGACGCCGCCGGCCTGAAGCCCGCCGAGGATCGCGCGGCCCAGCGCCGCAACGCGCATCGGCTCGCTGCCGAGCGCGCGGTCGCCGATCACGTCGCTTGCTCCCGGCTGGCGCACGTCGAGCAGCGGCAGGCAATCGACTGTGATCCCGACTTCGGCAAGCATCACCGCAAGTGCCATCGCGTTGAGCCGCGCTGCCTCGATCGCGCTCGCGGGCGCGCGCTCGTAAAGCGCGTCGAACGCCGCGCCGCTCGGAAAATCGGGCCATTCGGGCGCCTTCATCCGCGCGACGCGCCCGCCCTCCTGATCGATCAGAATCGGCAGGTTGGCGCGCCCGTCGAGGCTGCGCAAATCGTCGGTCAGGCGCCGAAGCTGCTCGCGGTTCGCGATATTGCGGCCGAAGAGGATATAGCCCGCGGGTTCGCTGTCGCGAAAGAAAGCGCGCTCGTCGTCGGTCAGGGTCAGGCCCGAAAGCCCGAAAATCGCGGGTATCATCGTGCGTCAACCTCCATCGGCCGGCGCCCCCTTAGCCTCAACATGGCATGGCGGGGGGAACGAACCAATGTCCTCTGCGGCCAAGCGGGCCGAATCAGCGGACGACGACGCAATTTTCACCCGCGACGCGCAATTTTCCGCAGAGCGAGGCGGCGTTGGCGGCGCTTCCTGCCGCGGCGCGAAGCCGATAGACGGTCTTGCCCCCCGCCGTCGCCGGCGACACCGATTTGCCGAGGTCGGCCAGATAAGGAAAGCGCTTCGACAAATTGGTCCAGGCTTTCGCCGCTGCGGCCTCGCTGCTGAACGCGCCGAGCTGGATCGTCGCCGAACCGCCCGCCTGCGCCTTGTCCGCCGCCGCCGTGTCGCCGGTCTTGACCGACATCGCCGCGGGGCCCGGCTTGCCCTTGTCGGCGGCGGCGATGCGCGCCGCCTCGGCCTTTGCCGCGGCCGCCTTTTCGCTGTCGGCCTTCGCCTTTTCGGCCCGGGCCGCGGCTTCGCGCTCCGCCGGGGTCACCGCGGGCTCCTCGGGCATCCGCGTCGGATCGACCTTGCCCGCCGGAACCGCGCCCTCGGTCGCGGCGAAGCTCGCGTCGCCCTCACCCTCGAAGGTCTTGGCGCCGTCGGTCTTCGGCGCGATCTTGTAATCGCCCTTCTGCGCCGCGATCAGTTCGCCCTGCCCGCGCGCGCCGCCGTTCTGAAGCCACCACAGGGCGCCAAGCACGGCGCCGATCAGCAGCAAGCCGCCGAGCACCATCACCAGCAGGCGGACCGGGGACACTTCGCCATCGTCTTCATAGCCGTCGGCGGCTTCGAGCCAGGGCAGGCGATCCTCGCCTTCGAGGCCCAGTCCCTCGCCGCCCGTTTCCTCCGCGGTTTCGCCCTTACCCTCGGCCATCAGCTCATCTCCTCAAGGGCTTCCACTCCCATCAGGTGGAGCCCGTTTCGGATAACCTGCCCGATTCCGTCGGCCAAATAAAGCCGCGTCGCGGTCAGTTCGGGGTCGTTTGCCAAAATGACACGCGCTTCGGGCCGGTCGTTACCCATGTTCCACCAGGCATGGAACGCCGCGGCGAGGTCGCCGAGGTAGAAGGCGATACGGTGCGGCTCGCGCGCCGATGCCGCCGCCTCGACGATGCGCGGGAATTGCGCGAGCAGCTTGACGAGGCCGAGCTCATAATCGTCGAGCCGCGCCGGGTTCGGTTCCGCCGCCGCGACGCCGGCCTCAGCGAGCTTGCGCTTCAGCGACGCGATCCGCGCATGGGCGTATTGGACATAGAAGACGGGATTGTCGCGCGACGCCTCGACGACCTTGGCAAAGTCGAAATCCATCTGCGCATCGGCCTTGCGCGTCAGCATGGTGAAGCGCACCGCATCCTTGCCGACCTCGTCGACAATGTCGGCGAGGGTGACGAAATTGCCCGCGCGCTTCGACATCTTGAACGGCTCGCCATTCTTGAGCAGCCGGACCATCTGCACCAGCTTGACGTCGAAACGCGTCTTGCCGCCAGTCAGCGCGGCGACCGCTGCCTTGATCCGCTTGACCGTCCCCGCATGGTCGGCGCCCCAGATGTCGATCAGTTCGTCGGCATCCTGGCTCTTCTGGAAATGATAGGCGAG
The DNA here is from genome assembly GCF_036261875.1 of Sphingopyxis sp. GTDB lineage: Bacteria > Pseudomonadota > Alphaproteobacteria > Sphingomonadales > Sphingomonadaceae > Sphingopyxis. The sequence goes on from NZ_DATAJZ010000022.1 coordinate 140,699, forward strand.
ATCGGCGCCGAAATAGGTCCAGCTTCCGTCCGACTTCTTGATCGGCCGGTCCTGATCGTCGCCGAATTGCGTCGAACGGAACAGCGGCAGTTCGACCGGTTCCCAATCCTCGGGGGTTTCGCCCTTCGGGGCTTCGAGCTGTCCGTCATAGACCAGATCATGGTCGCGCAGCCATTTCTCGGCCGCGGCGGGCTTGCCCTCCGCCTGAAGCTCGGCTTCGGACGAAAAGAGATCGTGATGGATGCCGAGCTTGGCGAGGTCGGCGCGGATCATGTCCATCATCGCGCTGACCGCCTCGGCGCGGAACAGCCCGAGCCATGCGCTCTCGGGCGCGCCGACATAAAGGTCGCCATATTCGGCGGCGAGCTTGGCAGCGACGGGTTTCAGATAATCTCCGGGATAAAGCCCCTCGGGGATCGCGCCGACGGCCTCGCCCAGCGCCTCGCGATAGCGCATGTGGGCCGAGCGCGCGAGCACGTCGACCTGCGCGCCGGCGTCGTTGACATAATATTCGCGGGTGACCCGATGCCCCGCATATTCGAGCAAGGCCGCGAGCGCATCGCCGACGACCGCGCCGCGGCAATGGCCGACGTGCATCGGCCCGGTCGGGTTGGCCGAGACATATTCGACATTGACCCGCCGCCCCTCGCCCATCGCCGAGCGACCGTAATCGCCGCCCTCGGCATGGATCAGCGCGAGCTCGCTCCGCCAGCTATCGTCGGCAAGGCGCAGGTTGATGAAGCCCGGCCCGGCGACGCTCGCTTCGGTCACTTCATCGAGCGCGCCGAGTTCGACTGCAAGCTGTTCGGCAAGCGTGCGCGGATTGGTGCCCGCGGGCTTCGCGAGCACCATCGCGGCATTGGTCGCGACGTCGCCGTGCGAGGGATCGCGCGGCGGCTCGACGCTGATCGCGCTCCGGTCGAGCCCGGCGGGAAGCGCGTCGCGCGCCTCCAGCGCATCGAGCGCGGCGTCGATATGGGCGGAAAAACGGCTGAACAGGGTCACGGCGGGCCTATCTTGAAGCGAAGAAAACAGTCGCGCGCGCCCTAACGCAGCTTTGGGCACGCGAAAAGCCCTGCCTCGCGTCGGCGCGGCAGGGCATGAACGAAAGCGAACGGCGCGGGCGCGCCGCCGCCAACCTTATCGTCGGACGTTATATTCGAGCTGATCCTGCGTGAGCTGGAAGCCGACGAGCAGTTCGAAGCTCGCGCGCTGCACCGCGGCGCGAACCTCGGGGATGCTCAGCGGGTCGATTGCGGCATCCTCTTCGCCCGCCTTGCGCTTGCGCGTGATGCGCTCGCGGATGTCGGCGGGCAGCGTCGCCGCCGCGCGATCGACATAGGCGGCGGCCTGGCCGTGCCCGGTGCCGCGCAGCTGCCCTTCGGCAAAGCTGACGGTGACCTGGCCGACGCGCTTGGCGATGACCGCAGTGCCGCCCTGCACCACCGTCGAGAAATAGGGCAAGGTCACGGTGCGCGCGGGGCCCGCGTCGCGGCGCGTCGCCACGACGTCGAAATTGGCGAGCTGATAGACTTTCTCGCCCTCGTCGTTGCATTGCGGCGTGACGTGGGTGATCGTCGCGACGACGTCGATCGCGCGCGCGTCGCGGCTGGTTGCCGGGTCGAACAGGGTGATGTCGCCCGTATAGGCCGGGACGGCGACCGCCGGGCAGGTGCTGCGCGTCGCGGTGATCCCCGCGCCGCCCGCCGACACGTCGATGTCATTGTCCTTCGCGCAGCCGGCGATCGTCGCCAGGGCCGCGCCCCCGCACAGCATGGCGACGAGTTTGCGGGACGAAGAGGAGATGAACATCATAGAAACCGGGCTTTCCAAATCTCGGGGCAGGTCCGACGAACCGGCTGTCCGACGCTCCATGCGCGCCGCTTCTTATCGGTGCGATGAACAAGGCGCAACACGGACGAACCTGCTTTACCGCATATGCCGAGCTAGGCTAGAGCGCGCGCACCATGAACGCTCCCCAACCGATCGCGCAGGAAAGCGCCGAACTCGCGGTCCTGATCGCGGCGCCGCGCGGCTTTTGCGCCGGGGTGGACCGGGCGATCCGCATCGTCGAACTGGCGCTGATCCGCTTCGGCGCCCCGGTCTATGTCCGCCACGAAATCGTCCACAACCGCTATGTCGTGGAATCGCTGAAGGCCAAGGGCGCGATTTTCGTCGAATCGCTCGATCAGGTTCCCGACGGCGTTCCGGTGGTATTCAGCGCCCACGGCGTGCCCAAGGCGGTGCCCGCGAAGGCCGAGGCGCGCGGGCTCGACTATATCGACGCGACCTGCCCGCTGGTCTCGAAGGTTCATCGCCAGGCCGAACGCGCGAACGAGAGCGGCCGCCACATCATCTTCATCGGCCACGCCGGCCATCCCGAGGTAATCGGAACGCTCGGCCAATTGCCCGAGGGTGCGATGACTCTGGTCGAATCGGTCGACGATGTCGCCGCGCTAGCGCCGCCCGATCCCGACATGCTGTCCTTTCTGACCCAGACGACTTTGTCGGTCGATGACACGCGCGACATCGTCGCGGCGCTCCAGCACCGTTTCCCGTCGATCGCCGGGCCGCGCGGCGAGGATATCTGCTATGCGACGTCGAACCGGCAGGACGCGGTGAAGGCGATCGCGCAGCGCTGCGACCGGATGATCGTGATCGGTGCTCCCAACAGCTCGAACAGCCTGCGTCTCGTCGAGGTCGCCGAGCGGCTGGGCACCCCGGCGCATCTCGTCCAGCGCGGCAGCGACATCGATCCGGCCTGGCTGGCGGACATCGCCACGCTCGGCATCACCGCGGGCGCTAGCGCGCCCGAAACGCTGGTGCGCGAAGTCATCGACGCCGTTGCCGCGCACCGCCCGATCATCGAGGATGTGGTGGTAACCGCCGAAGAAAACATGGTCTTCAAACTGCCGCGCGGGCTCGAGCCGGTGGCGGACTGATGGCGGTCTATACGCACGTCGATCCCGACGACCTCGCGACCCTTGTTTCCCGGTACGACATCGGCACCGTCCGGTCGTGCAAGGGCATCGCCGAAGGGGTCGAGAACAGCAATTATCTGCTCGAAACGAGCGGCGGGCGCTTCATCCTGACCCTCTATGAAAAGCGGGTGCAGGTCGGCGACCTGCCCTTCTTCGTCGACCTGCTCGATCATCTCGCGGGGCGCGATTGCCCGGTTCCGGCGATGATCCACGACCGCGAAGGCATTGCGATCCAGGAGATCGCGGGCCGCGCCGCCTGCATCATCCAGTTCCTGCCAGGCATTTCGCCGAGCCATCCGACGCCGGGCCAGTGCGAGGCGGTCGGCGCGGCGCTCGGCGCGATACACCGCGCCGCCGCCGATTTTCCGGGTGGACGCGAAAACAGCATGGGCCACCGCCACTGGCGCGCGATCGCCGATGCGACCGGCGACCTCGACGCGGTGATTTCGGGTTTGCAGGATATCGTCGAAGCGGAGCTCGCCTTTCTCGACGCGAACTGGCCCGAGAATCTTCCCGCACACGTCATTCACGCCGACCTCTTCCCCGACAATGTGCTGATGCTCGGCGAGACGGTGACGGGGCTCATCGACTTCTATTTCGCGGCGAGCGACTTTCGCGCCTATGACCTTGCGGTCACCCATGCATCATGGACCTTTTCCGACGACGGCAGCCATTGCGATCCCGTCCGCGCGCAGGCGCTGATGCGCGGCTATGCACGCGAGGTCGCGCTGAGCGAAGCGGAAATCGCCGCGCTGCCGCTGCTCGCACGCGGCGCTTCGCTGCGCTTCCTGCTCACGCGCGCTCACGACTGGGTACACACCCCGGCCGACGCGCTTGTCACGCGCAAGGATCCGGTGCCCTTTCTCAATCGCCTGCGCCGTTATCAGGCGAGCGATGCCGCCAGCCTGTTTGCCGCCGCATGACGACCGGCAAGACGGTGATCGTCGCCACCGACGGCGCGTGCAAGGGCAACCCCGGCCCGGGGGGCTGGGGCGCGGTGCTACGTTGGGGCGATGTGGTCAAGACGCTGGCGGGCGGCGAGCGCGACACGACGAACAACCGCATGGAATTGATGGCGGCGATCGAAGCGCTCGCCGCGCTCAAGCGGCGCTGCCATGTCGAACTGTCGACCGACAGCATCTATGTCCGCGACGGCATCACCAAATGGGTGCACGGCTGGCAGCGCAACGGCTGGAAGACCGCAGCGAAGAAGCCGGTCGCCAACGCCGATCTGTGGCAGCGGCTCGTCGCCGAGGCGGCGCGGCACGACATCGAGTGGCTGTGGGTCAAGGGGCACGCCGGGCATGGCGACAATGAACTGGCCGACACGCTGGCGAGCGACGCCGCGCTGGAAGTGGCGCGGGCGCGCTGAACGCCCGCGCCCTTCCTGTTATTCGGCTTCGCGGACTTCCGCGCCCGGCCCGTTCTTGAGGATCGACTCGATGGCGTTCTTCGCCGAAGCCTTGCTGGTGTAGCCTTCGGTCCAGAAGATGGATTCGCTATTATATTTGAAATAGGCGACAAATTCGCCTTTCTTGTTCTTCTTGATCTCGAAATAATGGGCCATGCCATCCTCCACAGGTCAGGCCGCGACGGGGGTGACGCGGCTAAGCCCATGGTAATCCACCGATCTGGCCGCGCAAGCGGCTAGATGCGGCTCAGGCGAACCGCGATGGAGCATAGGACGCTGCGTTGACACGCCCTATCGCGCCCTCCGGCGCGGGGGCGCCGAGCTCTGCCGCGAGCAACGCGGAGATCGCCGGCGAGGTCTGGATCCCGAACCCGCCCTGCCCCGCGCACCAGATGAAACCGGGAACGCACGCATCGACGCCAAAGACAGGCAGGCGGTCGGGCGCAAAGCTGCGCAGGCCCGCCCATTTCCGCTCGACAGCCGCAATCGGCCAGTCGACGACCTGCCGAAGCCGCTCGATCGCCAGCGCGACATCCATCTCTTCGGGCGCCGCATCGCAGGGCGGCGACGGCGTCTCGTCGTGCGGGCTGAGCCAGATCCGCCCTTCGCTTTCGCCCTTGAAATAGAAATTTCCGCCGATGTCGATCACCAGCGGCAGGCTGGCGGGCACCGGATAGTCGAGCCGGAGCTGGATGACGGTTCGCCGATAGGGCTGGATGCCCAGCGGAGCGGCGCCGCACGCTTCGGCGACCCGGTCGGCCCAGGCCCCGGCGGCGTTGACGATCAGGTTCGCACGGACGGTTTCGTCCCCCAGACGAACCTCCCATCCTGCATCCGTGCGGCGTGCGCTATCGAGCCGCGCTCGCGTCGCCAGCCCTGCGCCCGCGCGCTTCGCCGCGCGCAGATAGGCGGTGTGGAGCCCGCCGACGTCGATATCGCTGCACGATGCCTCGAAAGCGGCCTCGCTCCATTCGGACCGGCTTCCCGGAACGAGGCGCGCGATTTCGGCCGCCGACATCCGCTCCATCGGCACGGCCTGAGCGGCAAAGCCGGCTACGAAGGCATCGACCGCCGCTGCATCCTCGCGCCGCGCAAGATTGATGGCAGTCCGCGGCGACAGGAAACCGCGCGCCGAAAATTCGCGCGGCGGCGCCTGCAACATGGCGAACGACGCGATAGACAGCGGCTGGACGCCGGGCCCGCCATAGGTTTCCTGCCAGAAGGCCGCCGACCGCCCGGTCGCGTGATAACCGGGAACATCCTCGGCCTCGATCATCATTGTGCGGCGATGGGGCGCCAGCGCAGCAGCGAGGCTGGCCCCCGCGATGCCCGCGCCGACGATCAGCACGTCGGTCGAGGAAGGCAGCGCATCGGTCATCGCCGCCGCATATCGGCTGCGCGCCGGAATGCAACCCGCGCGGGGGATATGGTTACTCTTTGGTAAGCCATGATGCGTAAAGGAAAGCCGATGCAAAGCGGCTCGATTTCCCTTGGCCTGATGGCTCTTCTCGGCGTGCTGATGATCGCCGCGGCGGTCAGCGATCTGCGCTCGCGTACCATCTCGAACGGGCTCAACGCGGCAATGGCCTTGCTCGCCATCCCCTTCTGGATCGCGGCGGGATGGTCGATCTGGCCCGATATTCCGCTGCAGTTCGCGGCCGCGTTCGCCGTTTTCCTGCTCTTTGCCGGATTGTTCGCGATCGGCGCGATGGGCGGCGGCGACGTCAAGATGATCGGCGCGGTCATGCTGTGGATTCCGCTGCCGCTGTTCGTTCCGATGCTGACCGTCATGGCAATCGGCGGCGGTATCCTGTCGGCCGTCATGCTGATCCAGTCGAAAATACGGCCTTCGGACAAGGTCATAGAGGTTCCCTATGGCGTCGCGATCGCAATCGCCGGCCTTTGGGCGCTTCACCAACACTATCTTAACCAGTTTCAGTCTATCGCATCGAGTTGAGGGCAAGCGCCACCATCTCTGGTTCGGCGTAGGAGGCGAAAATCGTGGATACACGAAAGATTATGCTGATCGTCGGCGCACTGGTCATTGCGATCGGGGCTGCGTTCGGGGTCAATCAGATGATGCGCGGCGCATCGACGCCGGTGGCACGCGCGGCCGCTGCGCCGGAAATCAACGGACCGATGATATTGGTCGCGACCCGGCAACTGCCGACCGGCACGATCATCGGTCCCGACAGCTTCCGTTTTCAGCCCTGGCCGAAGGAACTGGTCGAGAAGGCCTATTTCCTGAAGGAAAAGACCGACGTCCAGACGCTGGTCGGCACCGTCGTGCGCTATCCGATCACCGCGGGACAGCCGCTGACGCAGGGCGCGCTCGTCCATCCCGATGACCGCGGCTTCCTCGCCGCGGCGCTCGGGCCGGGGATGCGCGCCGTGACGGTCAAGGTTTCTCAGGAACAGGGTGTCGCCGGCTTCGTCTTCCCGGGCGACCGCGTCGACGTGGTCCTGGCGCAGGAGCTCAAGGTCAAGGAAGGCAGCACCTATCCCGACGACGAGCTCTATACGGCCGAGACGATCGTCCGCAACGTTCGCGTCCTGGCGACGGACCAGCGCTATGATGCCGAGGATGAAACCGGCAAGACGCCGGTCCGCACCTTCGGATCGGTAACGCTCGAGGCGACGCCCGATATCGCCGAGAAGATCGCCGTCGCGCAGAATATGGGCAAGCTGTCGCTTGCGCTCCGTCCGCTCGCCGAAAACAGCGGCGACCTGGAAGCGGCGATCGCGTCGGGCGAAGTCAATGTTCCGGCCGGTGGCGGCACCGCCGCCGAAAAGAAGATGCTCGCCGAAGCCGCCGCACGGCCGACCGCGAACAAAAGCTCGGCCACCACGGGCGGCGACGTCTCGCGCTTCTGGGTTCCGGTGAGCGGCCGCGTGTCGGCCCCGCGCCAGCAGCCGCAACAGCAGTCCTTCAGCGGCGGCGGGTCGCCCGCGACCATGGGGGCCCCCGCGGCACCGCGGGGCCCGGTGGTCCGCGTGACGCGCGGCGACAAGATGACCGAAGTTCCGGTTGGGGGTAAGTAAGATGACCAGCAAAACCCGTTTCAAGGCGGCCGCGCTCGCCCGCACCCTGGCGATCGGCCTGGTCGCGGCGACCCTGATCTCCGCCCCGACGCAGCAGGCTTCGGCCCAGGCGACGCAGAATGCCAGCAGCAGCATCGACCTGTCGGTCGGCCGCGGCCGCCTGGTCAGCCTGTCAGCGCCGATGACCGACATCTTCGTCGCCGACGACAAGGTCGCCGACGTCCAGGTCCGCTCGGGCCGCCAGCTTTATGTCTTCGGCAAGGCGCCGGGCGAAACGAGCATCTATGCGACCGACGCCAGCGGCCGGGTCGTCTATTCGACCGTCGCCCGCGTCGGCAACAATATCGAGACGATCGACCAGATGCTGACGCTGGCGATGCCCGATGCGAAGATCACGTCGAACACGATGAACGGCTTCGTGCTGCTCACCGGCACGGTCGCGTCGCCCGACGACGCCGCCGAGGCCGAGCGGCTGGTTCAGGCGTTTGTCGGCGATCAGACCAAGGTGCTGTCGCGCCTGCGCACGGCGACGCCGCTGCAGGTCAATTTGCAGGTCCGCATCGCCGAAGTGAACCGCTCGCTGGTCAAGGAGATCAGCGGCAACCTGCTGACGCAGGATCGCACGGGCGGCTTCGTGGGCGATGCGTTCCGTGGCCGCAGCGCGGGCACCATCACGCGTAATCCCGACGGATCGACCAGCTACACCTTCACCAAGGTTCCGGGCACCAGCAGCCTGGGCGCGGCCGGCCGCCTGTTCGGCATGGACCTGATTGCCTCACTCGATCTGGGCGAGCGTTCGGGCATGGTCGCGACGCTGGCGCAGCCGAACCTCACCGCGATGTCCGGCGAGACCGCCGACTTCCTCGCGGGCGGCGAATTTCCGATTCCGATCCCCGGCAATTTCGCCGGCACGACGATCGAATATCGCAAATATGGCGTCAGCCTCGCCTATACGCCGACGGTGCTGTCGAACGGCCGCATCAGCCTGCGCGTCCGCCCCGAAGTATCGGAACTGTCGACCGAAGGCGCGATCGAGATGCAGGGGTTCCAGATCCCTGCCCTCACCATCCGCCGCACCGAAACGACGGTCGAGCTGGGTTCGGGCGAGAGCTTCATGATCGCCGGCCTGATGAACAATCGCTCGATCGGCGCGATCGACAAGATTCCGGGCCTCGGCGACGTGCCGATCCTCGGCACGCTGTTCAAGTCGGACAGCTTCCGTCGCGGCGAGACCGAACTCGTCATCGTCGTCACGCCTTATCTGGTTCAGCCGGTGTCGGCGAACGAGATCAAGCTGCCGACCGATGCCTATCAGGACGCCAACGATCTTCAGCGCCTGTTGCTCAACCAGACGAGCGACGGCGTGACGGGGGGCGACCGGCCCAAGCCGACGCTCGACACGACGATCGACGACGCGGATCGCGCCCGCGGCAGCGGCGCCGCAGCCGCGCCGGGCTTCAGCCTGAACAACAAGTGACGCGCTGGTTTTGGGGAGCAGAGTGATGAAGAATATCGCAACTTGGACCGCCCTGGTACTGGCAACGTCGCTGGCGGGCTGCACGGGGGCTGCTAACAGCAACCACAGCCTCGAATCGATCCACCAGCCGGTCGTCCGCAACAGCATCCATCAGTTCGACGTCGCCGTCGGCAGCGGCGACCTAGCGCCGAGCGAACAGGGCCGCCTTCAGGGATGGCTCGATGCCATGGGCGTGCGCTATGGCGACCGCGTCTCGATCGAGGATCCGTCGATGTACGGCGCAGGCGAGGCGCAGGCGACGATCCGCGCGATGGTCGAACGCCGCGGTCTGCTGCTGAGCTCCGACGTTCCGGTGACGACCGGCGCGGTCCCGTCCGGCTATGTTCGCGTCATCGTGACGCGGGCCTCGGCTCATGTGCCGGGTTGTCCGGACTGGTCGAGCAGGTCGTCGATCAATCCGACCAACGCGACCTCGTCCAACTATGGCTGCGCGACGAACAGCAATCTCGCGGCGATGGTCGCCGACCCCAATGACCTGATCAAGGGCAACCGGGCCACGGTCAACGATCCCAACGCGGCGACGCGCGCGATCAAGACCTATCGTGAAAAGCCCCAGACGGGTGCCGGTCAACTCAAGGAGACGGCAACGAGCAACAGCGGAGGCGGCCAGTGAACGCTCCTTTCAAAGCAGCCGGGCTGCGCGATCCGTTCAACGCCTTCGTCTGCGACGACGATACGCTGGAGTTGATCCGCGTCGCCGCCGCCGATCTGGGCTGGCCGATCGAGAAGTGCAACAAGGGCGGGCTGCGCAATGCGGTCCAGTCGCTTTCGGTATCGGCAAGCCCGAACATCCTGTTCGTCGACATGTCCGAATCGGGCGATCCGATCAACGACATCAATGCGCTCGCCGAAGTCTGCGAGCCGGGCACGGTCGTCATCGCGGCGGGCCAGGTAAACGACGTTCGCCTGTACCGCGACCTCCTGTCGAGCGGCATTCAGGATTATCTGCTCAAGCCGTTGTCGCTCGACCAGGTGCGTGAAAGCTTCACCATGGCGCAGGCGATGCTGTCGGCGCCGAAACATGCCGACATGCACGACGACAAGCCCCATCACATGACGGCGGTGGTCGGCGTGCGCGGCGGGGTCGGTGCGTCGCTGGTGTCGACGTCGCTGGCCTGGGCGATGAGCGAACAGGGCGGCCGGCAAACGGCGCTGCTCGATCTCGACATACATTTCGGAACCGGCGCGTTGACGCTCGATCTCGAGCCCGGCCGCGGGCTGATCGACGCGATCGACAACCCCAGCCGCATCGATGGCCTGTTCATCGAACGCGCGATGGTGCGCGCCTCCGACAAGCTCAGCCTGCTGTCGGCGGAGGCGCCGATCCATCAGCCGGTAATGACCGACGGGTCGGCCTTCTTCCAGCTCGAGGAGGAACTGCGCGGCGCGTTCGAAATGACGATCGTCGACATTCCGCGCCACGTCCTGATCCCCTTTCCGCACCTGGTGCAGGAAGCGGGTACGATCCTGCTCGTCAGCGACGTGACGCTCGCCTCGGCACGCGACACCATCCGCCTTCTCTCGTGGTTCAAGCAGCACGTACCGGGCGCGCGGGTGATCCTGGCCGCGAACAAGTATCAGAATGCCATCGGCGAATTGTCGCGCAAGGAATTCGAATCGTCAATCGAACGTCCGATCGACATCACGCTTCCATTCGACCCCAAGCTGGTCAGCCAGGCCGCGAAACTCGGCAAATCCTATGCCGAAATCTGCAAGGGCACCAAGGGCGCCCAGGCCTGGACCAATCTGATGCGCCTCATCATCGACGGCGCCGACGAAAGCGGCGAGGAAGCGGCCGCGACCGGCAAGGCGAAAGCGAGCGGCGGTTCGCTGCTCGGCAAGCTTGGCGGCCTCGGCACGCTGGTCGCCAAAAAGGGCGCAAAATAAGGGAACTGCGGCGGCCGGACAGCCCCGGCCGCGGCGGTTTTCCAGGCAGGAAGCGGACAAAGGGCCATCATGAACCTGCAAATGATCCTGATCGTTACCGCCGCCTTCGCGGCGCTTGCCATGCTGGGTCTCGCCCTGGCGGGTCCGTCGGCCGGCAAGGCGAAAGCCCGCCGGCTCGCATCGGTGCGCGATCGTCATGCCGCATCGACCGAGGCGGTCGTCGCGGCGCAGATGCGCAAAACGATCCAGGCGGCCGGCAGCGGAGGCGGAAGCAGCCTCTCTGACCTGGTGCCGCGCCGCGACCTGATGGAAAAGCGCCTGCGCCGTACGGGCAAGGGCTGGAACCTCACCCAATATATCTTCTGGTGCATGGGCCTGTTCGTCGTCGCGACCGGGGGATTGCTCGTTATGCGCACCCCTTTCCTACTCGCCGCGATGGCGGGACTGATGGTCGGCATCGGCCTGCCCCACGCCTATATCGGCAGGGTGATCGCGAAGCGCGTCCAGAAGTTCAACACCCGCTTTCCCGACGCCATCGACCTGCTCGTTCGCGGTTTGAAATCGGGCCTTCCGGTCACCGAAACCTTTCAGGTCGTCAGTCAGGAATTGCCCGGTCCGGTCGGTGAGGAATTCAAGGGCGTGATCGAGCGGATCCGCATCGGCAACACGATGGAGGCCGCGCTTCAGGAAACCGCCGAAATGATCGGCACGCCCGAATTCCAGTTCTTTTGCATCACTATCGCGATCCAGCGCGAGACGGGCGGCAATCTGGCCGAAACGCTCGCCAACCTGTCCGAGGTTCTGCGCAAGCGCGCGCAAATGAAGCTGAAAATCCGTGCCATGTCATCGGAAGCCAAGGCCTCGGCCTATATCGTCGGCGCCCTGCCCTTCTTCGTCTTCGGCATCGTGTGGACGATGAACCCCTCCTATCTTGCGGGCTTTTTCTCCGAACAGCGCCTGATCATCGCGGGAATCGGAGGGCTCATCTGGATGAGCATCGGTGCGTTCATCATGAAAAAAATGATCAGCTTCGAGGTTTGAAGGGCGGCAGATGAACAGCAATTTCCTCCTTGCCGCATTTTCCGGGGCGCAGGCCGGCCCGACGCTGATGGGCGTCGACGTCGTCTGGGCGGCAACGATGCTGGCCGCGGTCGGCGTCGGCGCGGTACTCTTCGCCATCTATGGCGCGCTGACCGTTCGCAACCCGATGGCAAAGCGCGTCAAGGCGCTCAACGACCGCCGCGAACAGCTCAAGGCCGGGATCACCGCCTCGACCGCCAAGCGCCGCGCGAAGCTGGTTCGCAAGAATCAGACGGCCGACAAGATGCGCACCTTCCTCGGGCGGTTGCAGGTATTGCAGGAAGGGCAGATCCAGGAGGTCCAGCAAAAGCTGGCGCAGGCCGGCATCCGGTCGAAGGATCTGGCGGTCACCGTCATCTTCGGCCGCCTCGTGCTGCCGATCCTGTTCGGCGGGCTCGCGGCCTTTCTGATCTATTGGGTCGACATGTGGCCCGACATGACGCCGTTCAAGCGCTCCGGCTTTACGATGGCCGCGCTGATCCTGGGCTATAAGGCGCCCGATCTGTTCGTGCAGAACAAGCGACAAAAGCGCACCGACGCGATCCGCAAGGGCTTGCCCGACGCGCTCGATCTGCTCGTGATCTGTGCCGAGGCGGGCCTGACCGTCGATGCCGCCTTCTCGCGCGTCGCGAAGGAACTCGGCCGCGCCTATCCCGAACTGGGCGAGGAATTCGCGCTGACCTCGATCGAGCTCGGTTTTCTGACCGAGCGCCGGCAGGCGTTCGAAAATCTCGCCTACCGCGTCAATCTCGATTCGGTGAAGGGCGTCGTGACGACCATGATCCAGACCGAGAAATACGGCACGCCGCTCGCGAGCGCGCTGCGCGTCCTGTCGGCCGAATTCCGCAACGAACGCATGATGCGCGCCGAGGAAAAGGCCGCGCGCCTTCCTGCGATCATGACCGTGCCGCTGATCCTGTTCATCCTGCCGGTGCTGTTCATCGTCATTCTCGGCCCGGCGGCTTGTTCGCTGAGCGATGCAATGTCGGGTGGTGGGTTCGGCGCGAAAAGCTGACCGCAACCGATCCATGCGACGATGAGGGCCATGACGACGAAGGGCGGGAGCGATCCCGCCCTTTTTCGCATCAGCCGACCTGCTGCTCGATCGCGCCGAAGATGCTGTGATGGCGCTCGTCGTCCATCCAGATCCGCACGACATCACCCTGCTGCATGAAGGGCGTCTTCGGTTCGCCTTGCAGGATCGTCTCGACCGTCCGCACCTCGGCGAGGCAGCAATAACCGAGCCCGCCCTCGCCGATCGGCTTGCCGGGGCCCCCGTCGGCGTCGCGGTTCGACACCGTGCCCGACCCGATGATCGTCCCCGCGCCGAGGTTGCGCGTCTTCGCGGCGTGCGCGATGAGCTGGCCGAAGTCGAAGGTCATGTCGACCCCCGCGTCGGCGCGGCCGAGCGGCTGGCCGTTGAGATCGACACACAGCGCGCCCTGCAGCTTGCCGTTCTGCCAGCGGTCGCCGAGCGCCTCGGGCGTCACGAACACCGGCGACATCGCGCTCGACGGCTTCGACTGGAAGAAGCCGAACCCCTTGGCGAGTTCGGCTGGGATCAGCCCGCGCAGCGACACGTCGTTGGTCAGCCCGACGAGCAGGATATGCTCGCGCGCCGCGACCGGGTCGATCCCCGCGGGCACGTCGCCGGTGACGACGACGACCTCGGCCTCCATATCGCAACCCCAGGCCGGATCGCTGAGCGGAATCGGATCGCGCGGCGCCAGAAAAGCGTCGCTGCCGCCCTGATACATCAGCGGGTCGTGCCAGAAGCTGTCGGGCATCTCCGCTCCGCGCGCCTGCCGCACCAGCGCGACATGGTTCACATAGGCGCTGCCGTCGGCCCATTGATAGGCGCGCGGCAGCGGCGAGGCGGCGTCGCGCTCGTGAAACCGCTCCTTGGGAATCGCATCGTGATTAAGGTCTTCGGCCAGCGCGGCAAGGCGCGGCGCGGCATAGGCCCAATTGTCGAGCGCATATTGCATCGTCGGCGCGATCTGGCCGGCGTCGGCATACCAGGCGAGATCGTCGGACACGACGACCAGCCGCCCGTCGCGGCCGGCTTTGAGCGAAGCTAGTTTCACAAACATCCCTTTGTCTGGCGATGCCGCTCATCGCCCGAGACGGGATGATCAGCGCGGCATCTGAATCGATGCGAAACAGGTAAAGCCGCTCTGCCCCGCCTGCAAGCGCCGGATATATTGAAGATAGGCCTGCGACTGGTTGTAGGTCGCGCCGGGGAGCGGCTGGCCGCGAAACGCGCGCTTGACCTCTTCGCCGGTAAAGGGACGCGGCGAGCCGGGGAAAGCGCCCTTGGTCCCGGCCGGCACCAGCTTGCCGCCCGCGTCGATATATTGACCGGCACCGGTCGGCCCCGGCACCGGAATCTCGCAGTTCATCACCGACACCGCGGTCTGGGCAAAGGCGGGGCGGATCGTCAGCGCCGCCGACACGCCGACCGCGCCCAGCGCGAGCATCCGGCGCCGCGACGGCACGCCTTCTTCGTCCTGAACGGGATTTTCGGCCGGGATATCGCTGTTTTCCATCGCGAAGCGCATAGCCCAACGTGGCGGTCAGGAAAAGCGAAAGACCACCGCCGCTTGCCGCGCTTCCCGCAATGGGACATTTGCCGGACATGCGTTAACGGCCGCGAACATCCTTGCGCGGCGCCCGGCTTCATGCGAGGCGCGGAGGCGATGTTCGATCGCCTTTCGAGCCTTGTCGCCGCCCTGACCCTGATCGCGGTCGCCGCGATCTTCGCCGCGCTGGCGGGCGGCGGCGCGCTGACGATCGTAATCCTCGCGCTCGCGGGCGTCCTCGGTGCGGCGACGGTCTATGCCGCGCTCCCCGCACCGCTTCCCGAACCACAACTGCCCCTTCCCGCCGAAGCGCCCCCGCGCTCGCTGCTACGCCACACCGATTTCGCGCTCTGGGTCGATCAAGAGCAGGAACCGTTGATCGGGGTCGACGGCGCGATCGTGACGATCGCCAATGATGCCGCGGTGCGCCTGCTCGGCCGGCACATCGTCGGTGCAGACGTCCGCACCGCGATCCGGCATCCCGCCGCGACCGAATGGCTGGCGCGCATCGGTGGCGAGGTGCCGCTCGAAACATTGAATCTCGTCGATTTTCCGCGTCCGGGACAGCGCTGGACGATGCGCGTCGCGGCCCTGTCGGGGGGCGACCGGATCATCTTTCTGTCCGACCGCTCGGCGATCGACGCCGCCGACCGGATGCGGTCGGATTTCGTCGCCAACGCCAGCCACGAGCTGCGCACGCCGCTCGCCGCCATTCTCGGCTATGTCGAGACGTTGCAGGACATGAACGGCGAAGGCGACGGCCCGATGCGCCACCGCTTCCTTTCGATCATCGAGCGCGAAGCCGGGCGGATGCAACAACTCGTCATCGATCTTTTGTCGATCTCGCGAGTCGAGGCCGACCGCTTCCGTCGTCCGACGACGCCGGTCGATCTCGCCGCGATCGTGCGCAGGACGATCGCGCAATTGCAGGACAGCGAGGCCGCTCGCCCCAGGGACATCGTCGCGCAGTTCGCAGTCGAACCGCAGCCGATGCTCGGCGACGAAGCGCAGCTCGGCCAATTGGCGCACAACATCATCTCGAACGCGATGAAATATGGCCGCGCCGGCACGCCGGTAACGGTCGCGCTCACCCGCGAAGGACAGCGCATCCGCCTGTCGGTCAGCGACGAAGGCGACGGCATCGCCCCCGATCATCTCCCGCGCCTGACCGAGCGCTTCTACCGCGTCGACGAAGCGCGCAGCCGCTCGGTCGGCGGCACCGGCCTCGGCCTCGCGATCGTCAAGCACATCAGCGAACGTCATCAGGGGCTGCTCGATATCGAAAGCGAGCTCGGCAAGGGGACGCGGGTGTCAGTGGCCTTCCCACTGGCGGAAGAATAGGATCGGACGCGCGACATCCGATTTGGGAAGGCCCGCGTCATCCTTCCAAAGTTCAGGAAAGTTCAGCCTATTACATCGCCCCGATTGCGGCCTCGCAATATGTGGAACGCGTCTGGCACGCCCGGCCTTGGCCGTACCCGCAAACTGGACCGCGACCGCTTTTATCCGCCAAATGAAAGAGCCAGATAAAAGCTGACACAGCCGGATAATGTAGGAAAGGCCTATTTGAAGCCGATGTCGGCTTTGGGGTGGGGAGCGAATATTCCTCTCCCTGAAAGGGAGGGGTTAGGGGTGGGTAGCGAGCGTAGCGAGCCGGAAGGAAGAGCGCCGCCTTCAGCGGCCACCCACCCCCGCCCCCTCCCTTTCAGGGAGGGGAGAAGATAGGGCCGCAATCGGTCGCAAGCGACCGCTCCCTATTCGACGCTCTCGACCAGTTCCCCCAGCTTGCCGAACATCTCGTCGATCTGGCTCTTCTCGACGATCAACGGCGGCGACAGCGCGAGGATGTCGCCGGTCGCGCGGACGAGCAGGCCATTGTCGAAGCAGGCATGGAACAATTCCATCGCACGCGCGGTCGGCGCGCCGGGCCGCGGTTCGAGCTCGATGCCCGCCACCAGCCCGACGGTGCGGATGTCGATGACATGGCGCCGGCCTTTCAGGCTGAACGCAGCCTCCTCCCAATAAGCGGCTAGGTCGTTGGCGCGCTCGAACAGCCCTTCGCGCGCATAGAGGTCGAGCGTCGCCAGCCCCGCCGCGCTGGCGAGCGGATGCCCCGAATAGGTGTAGCCGTGGAACAGCTCGATCCCGCCCGGCGCGCTGTCGATCACCGCGTCGTGCAGCTCGCGCTTCACCGCGACCGCACCCATCGGCACTGCGGCGTTGGTCAGCCCCTTCGCCATCGTGATGATGTCGGGGGTG
The DNA here is from genome assembly GCF_036261875.1 of Sphingopyxis sp. Lineage (GTDB taxonomy): Bacteria > Pseudomonadota > Alphaproteobacteria > Sphingomonadales > Sphingomonadaceae > Sphingopyxis. Next base: position 157,478 of record NZ_DATAJZ010000022.1, read on the forward strand.
ACATTCCACGCCTCCGCCGCGGTCGCGGCGCCGACGCGGCCGAAGGCGGTGATCACCTCGTCGAAGATCAGCAGGATGCCGTGGCGGTCGCAAATCTCGCGCAGCCGCTGAAGATAGCCGGCGGGCGGCAACAGCACCCCGGTCGAGCCCGCCATCGGCTCGACGATCACCGCCGCGATCGTCTCCGCCCCGTGGAGGTCGATGAGGCGCTGGAGGTCGTCGGCCAGCTCGGCGCCATGCGGCGGAAAGCCGCGCGTGAAGGCGTTGCGCGCCAGGTCGTGCGTATGGCGAAGATGGTCGGTGCCGGGAAGCCCGGGCCAAGTCCGGCGATTGCTGACGATGCCGCCGACGCTGATCCCGCCGAAGCCGACACCATGATAGCCGCGTTCGCGCCCGATCAGCCGGGTACGCGTCCCCTGTCCTTTGGCGCGCTGCACCGCGAGCGCAATCTTGAGCGCGGTATCGACCGATTCCGACCCGCTGTTCGTGAAGAAGATGCGGTCGAGCCCCGCGGGCATCAGCGCGCCGAGCCGCTGCGCCAGCTCGAACGGCGCCGGGTGACCGAGCTGGAAGGTCGGCGCGAAATCGAGCGTTGCCGCCGCCTTGGCGATTGCCTCGGTGATCTCGGGCCGGCAATGGCCGGCGTTGCTGCACCAGAGGCCCGCGGTGCCGTCGAGGATCTGCCGCCCGTCGCCCGACTGATAATACATCCCGCTCGCCGCGACGAGCTGGCGCGGGTGCGCCTTGTACGAACGGTTCGCGGTAAAGGGCATCCAGAAGGCCGCCATCTGGTCGTTGTCACCCCTCATCGATCATCTCCATGCCTCGCCGAGGACGGCGAAGGGCCATCATTCTGTCAGCCCCAAAGTTCAATAAAGTTCAGCCTTATGTGATCTTCATTTTCTGCCCGCTCGCTACGCGGCGCAACAGACGCGGCAGGCATCGCGATCATGACGGAAGGACAGGACATCGACATCATGCGACGCTATCGCGCCCAGACAAAGTAGGACAGCGAAAAATCGGGTGACGGGATGGCGGCATTGGGGTGGGGAGGGGACGTTGCCGATCCTCCCCGGCACGGGGAGGGGGACCATGCGAAGCATGGTGGAGGGGCACCCTCGATTTACACTTCGATCCAGAAAAATCGCGCCATGACGCACCTGCCCCTCCACCACCTTCGGTGGTCCCCCTCCCCGTGCCGGGGAGGATACCTTGTCCGCTTCCGGTCGAAAGCAGACATTCCGCCTACCAAATACTCCACGGAAAAATGGCCGATAACGGCCCCTCTGGCGCTTCGTCCGGGGTTGCGATAGGCTGGCCTTCCACAAGCGGGCCGGCTCCTCGGCCCAATCGGGGGCGCATGGCGGTCAATCTGGAACAATGGATCAGCGAGCACGCGATCGACGAGGTCGAATGCATCGTCCCCGACATCAACGGGGTCCAGCGCGGCAAGGTGCTGCCCGCGAAGAAGTTTCTTTCGTCGGTCAAGGACAAGTCGCTGCGCATCCCCGGCAGCGTCTTCATCTGCACGATCGACGGCAATTATCCCGAGGATATCGACGATATCTGGGACAAGGATCCCGACAAGATATTGCTCGCCGATCCCGACACCATCTGCATCGCGCCGGGCTTCAAATCGCCCACCGCCTTCGTGATCGCCGATGCCTATAACGGCGACGGAAGCGAGGTCGATATCGCGCCGCGGACGATCCTGAAAAAGGTGCTCGACCTCTATGCGGGCAAGGGCTGGCAACCGATCATCGCGCCCGAGGTCGAATTCTATCTCGTCTCCCCGAACACCGACCCTGATTTCCCGCTGACTCCGCCCACCGGCGAATCGGGCCGCAGCGAAACCGCGAGCCAGCCTTATGGGCTGGAGGCGATGAACGAATATGAGGACATCATCGATCATATCTATGACGATTGCGAGCTGATGGGGCTCGATATCGACACGATGATTCACGAAATGGGCGCCGCGCAGCTCGAGGTGAATTTCATCCACGGCGACCCGCTCCGCCTTGCCGACGAGGTGTTCCTGTTCAAGCGCGTGGTGCGCAATGTCGCGAAGCAGCACAATGTCTATGCGACCTTCATGGCGAACCCGATGGCGGGCCAGCCGGGCAGCGCGATGCATATCCACCAGTCGGTCGTCGATGCCGCGACCGGCAGGAACCTGTTCTCCACCGCCAACGGCCGCGATAGCGCGATGTTCCGCAGCTATATCGCCGGGCTGGTGCGCTATATGCCGCAAATCTCTCCGCTATGGGCGCCGAATGTGAACAGCTTTCGCCGGATGCGCCCCGACAGCGCGGCGCCGATCAATGTCCAGTGGGGCGAGGACAATCGGTCGTGCGGATTTCGGGTGCCGATTTCCGACAAGGCGAACCGCCGCGTCGAAAACCGCCTGCCCGGCGCCGACAGCAATCCCTATCTCGCGATCGCCGCCTCGCTGATCTGCGGCTATATCGGCATGGTCGACCGCATGGTTCCCGCCAAACCGATCAGCGGCAGCGCCTACAACCGCGCGCGCACCCTGCCGCGCACGCTGGAGGCGGCGCTCGACCGTTTCGCCGCGTGCAAAAAGGTGCGGGGCCTGCTCGGCGACGATTTCTTCGAGATATTCTTCGCGGTGAAGGATCACGAGTTGTTCAACTATCAGTCGGTGGTGTCGAGCTGGGAGCGCGAGCATCTGCTGATGCGGGTGTGACCAAGCGATGATTTCCGAACCCTTCCTCCCTGTTCGCGTCGAGCCCTTCGACGCCGCCTGCGGCGGCGCTCAGGATAAACTTCCGGCTTTGGCCGGAAGTCGAGACGCCGTGCAGGCATGATGGGCGTCTCGACTTCGCTCGACGCGAACGGAATTAGGAGGTTGGCTCGTCCATGAGCGATCTGCTCGCCGACAGCTATTACGCCGCGACCGCGCAGGATTGGCGGCCGCGCCCCTTCGATGGCGAACTGGCGTGCGACGTGGCAGTGATCGGTGGCGGCTTCACCGGTCTCAGCGCCGCGCTGGCTTGCGCCGAGCGGGGCTTTTCGGTGATCTTGTTCGAAGCCGAGCATATCGGCTTCGGCGCCTCGGGACGCAACGGCGGGCAATTGATTCCCGGCCTCCGCTGGACGGCGTCCGAACTGGAAGAAGAATTCGGCCGCGAACGCGCCGATGCGCTGTTCGACCTCTGCTGGCGCGACAATCGGGTGAAAGCGCGGATCGCTCGGCACGGCATCGCGTGCGATCTCAAAACCGGCCATCTGGAGGCGGCGTGGACGCCGAAGGATTGGGGCGCAATGCAGCGCGAGGCCGATTATCTCGCCAACCGCTTCGGCTATGCAGGCGATATCGTCGCGAAGGCCGATATGGGCGCCCATATCGCGAGCCCGCTCTATCATGGCGGCATCCACGATCCGCAGGGCGGGCATTTCCATCCGTTGAATTATGCGCTTGGACTGGCGAAAGCCGCGGAAGCCGCCGGCGTTCGCATCATCGAAAAAGAGCGCGTCACCGGGCTCTTCGATTTCAACCCCGGCGAATTGCTCACCCGCGACGCATCGGTCGAGGCGCGCTATTTCATCGACGCGACCGATAGCTGGATCGGCGAGGTCGAGCCCGATCTCGGCCGCTACACCGTGCCGATCATGAACTATAATATCGCGACCGCGCCGCTCGCGAACGCCGATGAGTTGCTCCCCAGCGACGCCGCGGTCGCCGACAGCCGGTTCGTGCTCAACTATTTCCGTCTTTCGGCCGACAAGCGGCTGATCTTCGGCGGCGGCGAGCGCTATTCGCAGACGCCGCCGCGCGACATCGCCGCCTTCGTGCGGCCGTTCATGGCCGAGGTCTTTCCGCAGATCGCAGAGGCGAAGATCGATTATGGCTGGGGCGGCGCGGTCGCGGTGACACGAAACCGGCTGCCGCATATCGGGCGGCGTGGAAATATCTTCTTCGCGCACGGCTTTTCGGGGCACGGCGCATTGGTGACGACGCTCGCGGGAGAACTGATCGCCGAAGCGCTCGCCGGCACCGCTGAACGGTTCGACGTGCTGGCGAGCCTGCCGTCGCGGCCGTTTCCCGGCGGCAAATGGCTCCGGCGCCCTCTCGCTACGCTCGGCCTGCTCTGGTATGCGCTGCGCGACCGGTTAGGGTGAAGGAGCGTAAATCCATGTCGAAGTCATCGGGCGTGATCGCCCCGAGGTCGGAAGCCGAAGCCTTTTTCGCGGCCCATCCCGACATCGATTCGATCGAGCTCATCTATACCGACATGGGCGGCGTCCCGCGCGGCAAGCGGCTGCGCCGGCACGAAGTGCTCGCGGTCTATGACAGCGGCCGGATGATGCCGGGGTCGATCACCGTCGTCGACATCACCGGGCAGGACACGGTCGAGACCGGCCTTGTGTGGGAGGATGGCGACGCCGACCGCTCGATGAAGCCGGTTCCCGGCACGCTCGTCCGCACCCCTTGGGGCGGCGATCATGCCGCGCAATTCCTGACCAGCTTCTACGAACTCGACGGCGCCCCGCACGACCTCGATCCGCGCCATGTCCTCGGCCGCGTGCTCGACCGCTTCGTCGCTGACGGGCTGATGCCGGTGCTCGCGATCGAACTCGAATATTACCTCGTCGATCCGCGCCGCGCACGCGACGGGTCGATCCGCCCCGCCCGCCCCGGCTATAGCCGCGATACGCCGCGCAACGTCGAAGTCTATGGCCTGCGCGAACTCGACGATTTTCGGCCCTTCTTCGACGCGCTTTACACCGCGGCCGATGGGCAGGGTCTGCCGCTCGAAAGCGCGATTTCGGAGTTTGCGCCGGGCCAGTTCGAGTTGACCTTGCGCCACAAGCCCGATGGCCTGCGCGCCTGCGACGATGCGATCATGTACAAGCGGCTGGTCAAGGCGGTCGCGCAAGCGCACGGCCTCGAGGCGACCTTTATGGCGAAGCCCTTCGCCGAGCAGGCGGGCAGCGGGATGCACATCCACGTCTCGGTCGATGACGCGAGCGGCGCGAACATCTTCGCCAGCGACGATCCCGAGGGCACGCCGGCGCTGCGCCATGCGATCGGCGGGATGATCGCCAGCGTCGGCGACGGCTTCGCGCTTTTCGCGCCGCACGCGAACAGCTATCGCCGCTTCAAGGCGAACAGCTACGCCCCCGTCGCGCCGACCTGGGGCGTCAACAACCGCACCGTCTCCTTCCGCATTCCGGCGGGGCCGCCCGCGAGCCGCCATGTCGAGCATCGCGCCTGCGGCGCCGACGCCAACCCCTATCTCGCGGCCGCGGCGGTGCTGGCGGGGATGCATCACGGGATGACGAACAGGACCGATCCCGGCGCGGCGGTCGTCGGCAATGGCTATGACCGCGAGAACAGCGGCGGTGACAAGCCGCCGTCGAACTGGTTCGCCGCGGTCGATCGCTTTCACGCCTCGGCGCTGATGCGCGATTATCTCGGCGACCGCTTCGTCGATATGTTCAGTATCGTGAAGCGCGTCGAGCAGGACAATTATTTCAGCGTCGTTCCGACGCTCGATTACGACTGGTATCTCCGCAACGCCTGATCCATTCAAAAATTTGCGTGAAGCCGCAAAATAGCCTCTTTCCAACCCGCCATTATTGAGTCAGCTTGACCCATTGGAACAGGGAGGCCGGCCATGGATCTGAAAGACATGTTGGGGCAAAACCGCGGTCGCCGCTCATTGCTTCAGGCGCTGGGAGTCGCGGCGGTCGGGATCAGCTTCGGCGGCCTCGCGGCGTGCGGCAAGGGCGAAGGCAAGAAGCTCGCGAACGGCGAGGAAGCCAAGCTCAACTTCTATAATTGGGACACCTATATCGGCGAAACGACGCTCGACGATTTCAAGACCGCGACCGGCGTCGACGTCACGATGGACCTGTTCGACAGCAACGACACATTGTTCGCGAAGTTCAAGGCGGGCAATCCCGGCTATGACGTGATCGTCCCGTCGAACGACTTCGTCGAGCGCATGATCCGCGCCGACATGCTCCAGCCGCTCGACCATGCGCAGATTCCGAACATCAAGAATATCGACCCGAGCTTCATGAACGTCGATTACGACCCGGGCCGCAAATTCTCGATGCCCTATACCTGGCTGGTGCTCGGCATCGGCTATCGCAAGTCGAAGGTGAAGACGAAGCCCGATAGCTGGAAGGTGCTGTTCGACAGCGACGAATATAAGGACCGCATCGCCTGGCTGTCCGAGGCGGGCGACATGTACCGCCTCTACGGCAAATATCTCGGCAAGTCGGTCAATGCCCTCACCCCCGCCGATATCGAGATGATCTCGGCGATGATGATCAAGCAGAAACCCTATGTGAAGAAATTCCACGAGGACGACGGGCAGGATCTGCTGATGAAGGGCGATTGCGACGTCGTGCTCGAATATAATGGCGACATCGCGCAGGTGATGACCGAGGACGACGACCTCGATTTCGTGATCCCGAAGGAAGGCAGCCAGTTCAATTCGGACACGCTCGCCATCCCGAAGGGCGCACCGCACCCGAGGAACGCGCACGCGTTCATCAACTATATGCTCGATGCCGAGGTCGACAAGAAGATCACCGAAACGATCCTCTTCCCGACCCCCAATGCCGCGGCCAAGGCGCTGATGCCCGACAGCTACAAGAACAACCCCGTCATCTATCCACCCGCCGACGCCCTCGCGCGGTGCGAATATGCGAAGTTCAACGAAAAGCTGCAGCCGCTCTACGAGGAAGCCTTCACCAAGGTGCGGGCGGCGTAAGCCGTGGGCGCGTTCACCAGCCTCGTCATTGCGAGGGCCGAAGGCCCGCGGCAATCCAGAGCGGGCGCAAACCGCCCTGGATTGCTTCGCTCCGCTCGCAATGACGGAGCGTAATATCGCCAACGCATCATAGTCTGGAGGCATCGGGGGGATGGCCGAACAGGACTGGAAAGCCAACAAGAGGGTCTTCGCGGCGGTATCGTTGCCGACGCTGCTCTGGACGCTCGTCTTTTTCGTCGTCCCGATGGCGATCGTCTGGTTCTACAGTTTCGGCGAGAATGCCGGGCTCAACGAAATCCACGTCTCGGGCACGCTCGACAACTACAAGCGGGCGACCGAGTGGCTCTATCTCGGCATCTTCGGCAAGAGTTTCGCGGTCGCCGCGCTCGTCACGCTGATCTGCCTGATCGTCGGTTTTCCGGTCGCGATGGCGATCACCGTCGCGAGCGAGAAATGGCGGCCGTGGCTGCTGCTCGGCATCATGCTGCCCTTCTGGACCAATCTGCTCGTGCGCACTTATGCGCTGATGATCCTGCTCGGGCAGCAGGGCTATGCCAACAAGGGGCTCGGCGCGCTGTGGGGCGGCGCGAGCTGGGTGAAGACGCTTGTCGGGCTCCAGCCGCTCCCGACGTGGGAGCCGGTGGAACTTCTCTTCAATAATTTCGCGGTCGTCTTCGGGCTCGTCTATGTCCATTTGCCCTTCATGGTGCTGCCGCTCTATGCCGCGCTCGACCGGCTCGACCGCAGCCTGATCGAGGCGAGCCTCGATCTCGGCGCCGGGCATTTCCGCACGATCATGCGCATCGTCGTGCCGCTCGCCGCGCCGGGGATCGTCGCCGGCGTGATGATCACGCTGATTCCCGCGCTCGGCGCCTATCTCACTCCCGACCTGATGGGCGGGACCGACAGCCAGATGATCGCGAACGTGATCGAGCGCCAGTTCAAGAAGGCGAACGACTGGCCCTTCGGATCGGCGCTGTCCTTCATCCTGATCTATGCGATGTTCATCCTGATCGCGCTGCAATCGATGCGCCGGAAAGTGCCGGAGATCGATTGATGGCGCTTTTTTCCCGAACCCCGATCGCACCGCTCGAATATAGCCGCACCTTGTGGATGCGCCTCTGGGTCGGCGCGGTGATGGTCTTCCTTTACGCGCCGCTGATCGTGCTGATGATCTTCAGCTTCAACGACAGCAAGCGCAACGTCGTCTGGCGCGGCTTCACGCTCAAATATTACGACAAGGCGCTGAACAACGACGCGCTGATCGAGGCGCTGGTCAATTCGCTGACCATCGCGGCGCTCGCGACGATTTTCAGCCTGATCCTCGGCGCGGTCGCGGCAGTGATGCTGTGGCGCTTTCGTTTCCCCTTCAAGGGCGCGGTCGACGGGACGATCTCGCTGCCGATCATCGTCCCCGAAATCTGCATGGGCGTCGCCTTCCTGATGTTCTTCGCCAAGGGACTCCACTGGCCGACCGATCTCGTCTGGCCGCTCAATTTGGGCGCGATCACCATCGCGCACATCACTTTCTGCTTCCCCTTCGTGACGATGGTCGTGCGCTCGCGCCTCGCGAGCTTCAACCGCGAGCAGGAGGAGGCGGCAAAGGACCTCGGCGCGGGCGAGTGGCAGATGTTCCGCGACGTGCTGATCCCGCACATGCGTCCGGCGCTGGTCGCGGGCGCGCTGCTGTCCTTCACGCTCAGCCTCGACGATTTCGTCATCACCTATTTCACCAGCGGGCCGGAGACGATCACCTTCCCGGTGAAAGTCTATTCGATGCTCCGCTTCTCGGTAACGCCCGAAGTCAACGCGGCCTCGACCATCCTCATCATCCTGACCGTCGCCCTGACCGCCGTCGCGCTCAAGCTGCAGGGCGTGAAGGCGATTGCGGAGACGCATTGATGACGGACCAACTCATCCTCCTCGTTTGCATCTCCTTCCCCGTTCGCATCGAGCGAAGTCGAGATGCCCATCGATCGCGCTTGCCCGCACGGTGTCTCGACTTCGCTCGACACGAACGGATTTAGGATTGTCCATGACCGAAACCCCACCGATCATCCAGATCCAGAACATCTCCAAACGCTTCGGCAAGGTGACCGCGGTCGACAATGTCAGCCTCGACATTCAGGCGGGCGAATTCTTCGTGCTGCTCGGTCCCTCGGGCTGCGGCAAGACGACCTTGCTGCGCATGATCGCGGGGTTCGAGCTGCCAACCGAGGGCCGCATCCTGATCGACGGGCAGGACATGGCCGGCATCCCGCCGAACAAGCGCCCGGTGAACATGGTGTTCCAAAGCTATGCGGTGTTCCCGCATATGAGCGTCGCCGACAATGTCGCTTATGGCCTGAAGATCGCGGGCGTGCGCGGCGGCGAGGTGCGCGAGCGCGTTGCCGAAGCACTCGAACTGGTCAAGCTCGGCGGGTACGAGAGCCGGATGCCCGACCAGATGTCGGGCGGTCAGCGCCAGCGCGTCGCGCTCGCGCGCAGCCTCGTCATGCGGCCCAAGGTGCTGCTGCTCGACGAGCCGCTGTCGGCACTCGACGCCAAGCTGCGCGCACAGATGCAGTTCGAACTGTCGGAATTGCAGGAGAAGGTCGGCATCACCTTCGTCACCGTCACCCACGACCAGGACGAGGCGCTGTCGATGGCGTGCCGCATCGCGGTGATCAACAAGGGCGAGGTGTCGCAGCTCGCGGCGCCGTCCGACCTCTATGAATATCCGGCGAACCGCTTCGTCGCCGATTTCGTCGGCTCGGTGAACATCTTCGAGGGCAAGCTGATCCTCGACGAACCCGACAAGGCGGCGGTCGATTGCCCGGGGCTGGGCAAGGTCTATCTGAACCACGGCGTCACCGGGCCGCACGGCGCCGACGTCTGGGTCGCGCTGCGGCCAGAGAAAATCTATCTTCACGTTCCCGGCGCGGGCAAGGCGGTGAAAGCGGCCGCGCAGGACGCCCCCGACGGGCATAATTTCGCGCGCGGAACGATCAAGGGGATGAGCTACCTCGGCGACATCACCCTGTTCGAGATCGAGCTCGAATCGGGCGCCCGCCTCCGCGTATCGCGCCCGAACCTGTCGCGCCACGACCAGGAGGATTTCACCTGGGACGACAAGGTAAGCATGCACTGGCGCGCCGATAGTCCGGTCGTGCTGCTGGGGTAATCGTCAACTCGTCATTGCGAGCGAAGCGAAGCAATCTCCAGCTATCGACCTTGCGCAAGGTCGATAGCTGGAGATTGCTTCGTCGCTACGCTCCTCGCAATGACGGACGTGTCAGTGCGCCGCCTTCTTGCCCGGCAGCAGGTGCAGCACACCGACGATCAGCCCGCCCAGTACCAGCCCGAACACACCCGCGCCCGCGGCGCCGATCAGCCATTCCCATACGCCCGCCAGCGGCAGCCCACCGCCAACTTTCAGTGCGAAGTTGTACAGCGCATGACCGAGCCCGCCGATATGATATTCGTCGAGCCCGTGCAGCACGATCTGTCCGCCGACCCACAGCATCGCCGCGGTGCCGATCGTCGCGAGCGCGGCGAGCAATTTCGGCATCAGGGCGACCAGCCCGCGCCCGATCCCCCGGCGCGCGGCATTGCCTTCCTTCGCCATGTGGAGGCCGATGTCGTCCATCTTCACGATCAGCCCGACGACGCCATAGACCGCGATGGTGATCAGCACCGCCACCACTGCCAGCGTCGCACCGCGCATGACAAGATGCTGGTCGAGCACCTCGTTGAGGGCGATCACCATGATCTCCGACGAGAGAATGAAGTCGGTACGCACCGCGCCCTTCACCATCGTCTCCTCATGATTCTTGTCGGCGACGATCTCGGCATCCTCCGCGAGGCTGGTCTTGTCCTCCTGCAGCGCGTGCAGCACCTTCTCGGCGCCCTCGAAACAGAGATAGGCGCCGCCCAGCATCAAGAGCGGCGTGATCGCCCACGGCAGGAAGGTCGAGAGCAGCAGCAGCGCCGGCAGGATCAGCACCAGCTTGTTGAACAGCGACCCCTTGGTGATCCGCCAGATGATCGGCAGTTCGCGGTCGGGGGTAAAGCCGGTGACGTAGCGCGGCGTCACCGCGGTATCGTCGACCACCACCCCTGCCGCTTTCACCCCGGCCTTCGACGCCGCGGCGCCGACATCGTCGATGCTCGCGGCAGCGACCTTGGCGATGGTGGCGACGTCGTCGAGCAGGGCAAAAAGGCCGGATGGCATGGGGGTTTGGTCTTTCTTCTACAGGGTGGTGATTTGGATCGCCCCATCTACCCGTTCGTGTCGAGCGAAGTCGAGACACCCATCGGAACAGAGTTGGTTCGATGGGTGTCTCGACTTCGCTCGACACGAACGGATTGAGAGGGAAGCGTAGATATTCAGCCCAGCGCCCACAATTTCGGCTCGATCTCATCGAGCGATTTGCGGATGATGGCAACCATCGCGTCGATCTGTTCGGTCGTGATGATCAGCGGCGGGCACATGACGAGGCTGTCGCGGATGCCGCGTACCATCAGCCCGTTTGCAATGCAGGCGTCGCGCGCCATCGGACCTGCCGTCCCTTCCGCCCCGCCAAAGCGCGCGCGCGTGTCCTTGTCGGCGACGATCTCGACCGCGCCGAGCAGCCCGATCGCGCGCGTCTCGCCGACGAGCGGATGATCGTTCAGCGTCGCGAGCGCCTTGGCGAGATGCGGGCCGGTGACGCTGCCGGTGCGCTCGACCAGCGCTTCGCGCTCGATGATCTCGATATTCTTGAGCGCCACCGCGGCGCAGACCGGATGACCCGAGTAAGTGAAACCATGGACGAAATCGCCGCCGGTCTTGAGCACGTCGACGACATGGGCGGCGACCGCGGTCGCGGAGATCGGCAGATAACCCGACGACAGTCCTTTCGCCATCGGCATCAGATCGGGGGTGAAGCCCATCGTCTCGTGCCCCCACATCCTGCCGGTGCGCCCGAAGCCGCAGATCACCTCATCGGAGACGAGCAGCAGGCCATATTTGCGCACAACCGCCTCGACCTTCGGCCAATAGCCCTGGGGCGGGATGATCACGCCGCCCGCGCCCTGCACCGGCTCGCCGATGAAGGCGGCGCAATTTTCAGGGCCGACCTCGAGGATCTTGTCTTCGATCGCCTGCACGCAGGCGTCGCAGAAATCCTCCTCGCTGATCCCCTGCCCTTCACCGTAAGTATAGGGCTGGCGGACATGTTCGACGCCGGGGATCGGCAGGTCGCCCTGCGCGTGCATCGCCTTCATCCCACCGAGCGAGACGCCCGCGACGGTCGAGCCGTGATAGGCGTTCCAGCGGCTGATGAAGACGGTACGTTTCGGCTCGCCTTTCAGCTTCCAATAATGGCGCACCATACGGAACACGGTGTCGTTCGCCTCGCTGCCCGAGGCGTTGAAGAAGATATGCGGCAGGCGCTGGCCGGTGAGGTCGGCGATCTTCGCGGCGAGCGTGACTGTCGGCGGCGTCGCGGTCTTGAAGAAAGTGTTGTAGAAGGGCAGCTCGCGCATCTGCGCCGCCGCCGCCTCCACCAGTTCCTCGCGGCCATAGCCGACGTTGACGCACCAGAGGCCCGCCATACCGTCGAGGATGCGGTGGCCGTCACCGTCGGTGATATAGGCGCCCTCGGCATGAGTGATGATGCGGCTGCCGCCGAGTGCTTCGATCTCGGCCCAGTCGGCCTGCGCGGGAAGATGATGCGCGATGTCGAGGCGGCGCAGTTCGGCGATGTCGTGATTGCGGGGCATATATTTGTTCCTGACCTGGAAATCCGTTCGCATCGAGCGAAGTCGAGATGCCCCTCGGCCTTCCGCTACGACGATGGGTGTCTCGACTTCGCTCGACACGAGCGGAGACGAGAGCTGAATCTTCTTGTCAGGGTGAGAACCCAAGCCACGCGAGATAGCGATTATAGCGGGTGACGCAGCGGTTCATAAAGCGCCCCGCAAAGCGCGGCCAAGCAGACGGAAATAGGTCTGGCTCTGCTCATTGTCGTCGGTCGCCCATTCGGGGTGCCATTGCACCGCAAGCAAGGGCGCGCCGTTCGGGCGCGCGCTGTAAGCCTCGACAAGCCCATCGGGCGCCCGCGCCTCGACCTGCAATCCGTCCGCAAGATCACCGATCCCCTGATAATGGACCGAATTCACGTCGAGCGACGGCGCCTGATAAGCCGACGCCAATAAGCCGCCTTCGACCAGATCGACCTTGTGACGGTGATCGAACATCGCATCGAACGCCACGCCGTCGGGAGCATGGTGATGCAGCAGATGCTCGTTTGCCGACGTATCGCGCCGCAGCGTCCCGCCGAGCGCGACGTTGATTTCCTGAAAGCCGCGACAGATGCCGAACAGGGGCCGCTGTGCCGCGATCACCGCTTCGACGAGGTCCAGCATCATGCGGTCGCGGTCGGGATCGAACGGCCCCTCGCCCACCGCCGGGTCGCCATAGCGCGCCGGCTCGACGTTGGAGGGCGTGCCGGTGAGCAGCACCCCGTCGAGCCGGCCGGCGACCTCGCCCGCCTTCATATAGTCGGGCAGCGACGGAATGATCAGCGCGGCGCAATCGGCGTGGCGCATCGCCGCGGTCGCATAGCGGTTGATCACCACCTGCGCGACCTCGTTCCCGACCGCGCGGTTGCAGGCGATGATGCCGAGGACGGGACGTGCGGACATGCCCCCTAGCTGCCGCGTTTCGGCGCGCGGCGCCAGCGGAATTTCAGGCGTAGCGGCGTGCGAACGCTGCGGCGGCGCCGAACAGGCCGGGCTGCGGATGGGTAATCAGCTTGACGGGCAGCGCCGCCATGAAATTCTCGAACCGTCCCTTGGCGACGAAGCGCTCGGGAAAGCCCGAGCGGACGAGCTGATCGCGGATGCGAAGGCCAAGGCCGCCTGCGATCACGACCCCGCTCGCCCCCTGCGCGAGCGCGAGGTCGCCCGCGACGCTGCCGAGCGACAGGCAGAAACGGTCGGCCGCGGCGGCGGCGAGCGCATCCTCGCCGCTCATCGCGCGCGTCCAGATGGTGCGGTCGCCCTGCGGGGTGATCGCGCGTCCTTCCATGCTGGCCAGCGTCTCGTAGATGTCCACGATGCCCGGGCCAGAGACGACGCGCTCGATCGACACGCGGCGATGGCGCATCCGCAGCCGCGCGAGAATGGCGTCCTCGATGCTGTCGAGCGGCGCGAAGTCGATATGCCCGCCCTCGGTCGCCTGGACGCGATAATCGGCGCCCTCACGCCACACATGCGCAACGCCGAGCCCGGTGCCGGGGCCGATGATGCTGATGGTGCCCATGGCGGGCAGCGGCTCGTCGGGGCCCGTCAGCCGCTCGAAATAGGCGCCGTCCGCTTGCGCGACCGCGTGTCCCACCGCCTCGAAATCATTGACGAGCGCATAGCGGTCTACGTTCAATTTCTCGCCGATCAGCGCCGGGCGGATGATCCAGGGATTGTTGGTGAAGCGGATGATCTCGCCGCGCGTCGGCCCGGCGATCGCGATCGCCACCGCGCGCGGTAGCGAACCGCCCTGGCGGCGTTCGAAATCCTGCCATGCGGTCTGGAAGCTGGCATGATCCTTGGTATGCAATGTGGTTTCGGACCCGAGCGCGACGACGCGGCCGCCTTCGACCTCGGCGATCGCGAAGCGCGCATGGGTGCCGCCGATGTCGACCGTGACGATGGCTTCGCTCATGACTCTCCCTTGCTCTTGTTCGGGAGGGCATGTCGCATCGCATCGGCCGGCGCAACCGCCATAGCTATGCGCGGGCGATCGGCGACGAGACCTCGATGCAGGGGGTGGATCGAGGCTCGCCGCCCGGATCGGCCAAGGTGTCGCCCGCGAATCTTTGCCCGCCCGCGGCGACGGCCGGCCCTTGTTCGCCTGCGCTCAGCGGCTCTGCTGGCGCAGATAGGCGATCACATCGGCGCGGCGGACGGGGTCGGTCAGGCGAAAACCCATCCGCGTTCCCGGCACCATCGCCCGCGGATTTTGGAGGAAGCGGTCGAGCGTCGCCTCGTTCCAGACGATCCGCGCGCCGCGCATCGCGGGCGAATAGGCATAGCCGCGCGCGGTTCCCGCCTTGCGCCCATAGACGCCGCGATGCGCCGGGCCGACGCGGTTGGCGTCGAGCGAGTGGCAACTCCCGCAGTTGGCGGCATAGAGTTTGCCGCCGCGCACGGGATCGCCGCTCGGCGCCATCGCCATCGCGGTGGCCGCAACGGCCAGCCAGACCGCCGCAGCCGTTTCAAGTGCCCACCGCATGGCTCAACCGAACATGAAGGCAGGCTTGGGCAGCGCTTCGCCGAGCGCCGAGGTCAGCAGCGACCAATGCGCTGCCTCGTCGGCGGCGATCTTCGCGCAGACCTGCGCGAGCTCCTTGCCGCCGAGCGACGGCATGACGCCGATATAGGCATTAGCCGCACCGAGTTCGTGCGCTTGCGCCAGGCGTAAGATGTCGGCCTGCGTCTTGATCGCCGCGATGTTGAGGCTGGTCATGTAATCGGCGCGCGATTTGGGCTGCACCGCCTTGCCGCCGAGCTGGCCGATCGTGCCGGCGAGCGCGTCGCGATGCCCCTTGTGCTGTCCCTGAAAGAGCAAGGCGAGGTCGAGCACCGGCTTTTGCAGCAGGCCGCTTTCGGCACCGATCTGATACGCCTCGATCGCTTCATGCTCGAGCCCGAGCGCGACGTTCAATATATCGATGTCGCCGGCGTTGGCGGCGCCTCCCGGTTCCTTTCCGGCCGCGCGGGCCAGCGCCGGCGCGTCGCCCAACAAGCCGATCGCGACGGCGGAAAGCGCCGCGGTTCCGGTCGCGCGCAGCAGTCCGCGGCGCGAGCTAAATTGTTCGATCATCGAAAGCCTCCTTAACTGCCGGCGCGGCGGGAATGCGCCGCGCGCTGGCAAGCATTCGATGCGGCTGCGATCCCGGCGTTCCCGAAAAAGATTCCGGAACATTCGCCGCGCCGCGCCATCCAATGGCCTTCGAACAACCAAGGATGACATCATGGATTGGCTACAGCCTTCTGCCTCCGTTGACGCCGACGACAGCGAAACACCCGAAACGGCGGTCGTGCCGCGCCCCGGACGCGCGGCAGTCGAGGCCGCTGTCCGCACCCTGATCGCGGCGGCGGGCGACGATCCGGCGCGCGAGGGGCTGCGCGACACGCCCGCGCGCGTCGCACGCGCCTATGCCGAATGGTTTTCGGGCTATGCGGTCGATCCCGCCGCCTATCTGGCCCGCGTCTTCGACGAGGCGAACGGGTATGAGGATACGGTCCTGCTCCGCGACATTCCGCTCGTTTCGACCTGCGAGCATCATCTGGCGCCGATCACCGGACGCGTCCACGTCGCCTATCGTCCGCGCGGCCGGGTGGTCGGCATATCGAAGCTGTCGCGGCTGGTGGACGCCTTTGGCCGCCGGTTGCAGTTGCAGGAACGGTTGACCCAGCAAATCGCCGACACGCTGTTTTCCGTCCTGAAGCCCAGCGGCGTCGCGGTGATCGTCGAAGCGCGGCACGGCTGCATGACGACGCGCGGCGTCAACCAGCCCGATGTCGCGATGGTGACCAAGGCGTGGCTCGGCGATTTTCGGGACGACCCCGACCTGCGCCGCGACCTGCTCGCATCGATCGCTTTCGGGCTCGATCGTTAGTCCGGCCCGGGCCAGCCGCGTTCGGCGCGGAGCCGCCGCATCACGGCCTCGACCAGCTGGTCGCACCGCGTGCCGAGGAAGGGAAAGCTGCCGCGCAGCGCGTCGGCAAGCGTCGCGTCCAGCGCCGCGCGAAGCTGGCGCCGCGCACGGTGCAGCCGCGTGCGAACGGTCTCGGCCCGGATATCGAGCAGACCCGCGACCTCCTCGACCGAGCGGCCCTCGATATCGCGCAGGATGAAGACGAGGCGGAAGGGTTCGGGCAGGTCATCGACCGCGCGCTCGAGCAGCCGCCGCACTTCGGCGCGCGCCGCCTCGGCTTCGGGATCGTCGATGATCTTGCCGCCCGGAAAGCCGAGAATCAGCGCGCCCGCCGCCTGGCTCCGCTCGACCTGATCGAGATCGACCAGCGGCCGCCGGCGGCGCAGGCGGCCGCGGCTTTCGTTGATCACGATCCGCGTCAGCCAGGTTCCCAGCCCCGCCTCGCCGCGAAAGCCGTCGATCGCCGCAAAGGCCCGCGCATAGCTTTCCTGCACGACATCCTCGGCCTCGGCATCGTCGGCCATGATCGCGCGCGCAACGCGGAACAGCGGCTGGTTGTAACGCCGCATCACCGCACAGAAGGCCAGCGGCTCGCCGCGCCGCACCTGCTCGACGAGCCCGGCATCGGCCATGGCCTCGAACCCGCCTGCCGCCGCCACCGATGAATCGGCCATTCCTACCTCCCGCCAAAGGCGATTGGATGCGGCACGCGCGAAAATGTTCCCACGACGTCGCCGGCCGCGGCCCCGTTTAGGCGGGAATATCGATCGATGGAAGGGAATGGCGCACCCGGAACGATTCGAACGTCCGACCCCCAGATTCGTAGTCTGGTGCTCTATCCAGCTGAGCTACGGGTGCGTGGAGCGGTGCCTTTAGGGGGCAGCGCGGAATCGCGCAACCCCCTTTCAGCGATTATTTTCGCAAGGCCGCCTGCGCCGCCGCGAGCCGTGCGATCGGCACGCGATAGGGCGAGGCGCTGACGTAATCGAGCCCGGTCTTTTCGCAGAAATGGATGCTCGGCGCATCGCCGCCATGCTCGCCGCAGATGCCGAGCTTGATCCCCGCGCGGGCGCCCCGGCCACGGTCGGCGGCAAGCTCGATAAGCTGGCCGACGCCCTCGACATCGAGGCTGACGAAGGGGTCGGTGACGAAGATGCCCTTGTCGACATATTGGGTCAGGAAGCGGCCCGCGTCGTCGCGGCTGATGCCGATCGTTGTCTGCGTCAGGTCGTTGGTGCCGAAGCTGAAGAATTCGGCCGTCTCAGCGATCTCGCCCGCCATCAGCGCGGCGCGCGGCAGTTCGATCATCGTGCCGACGAGATAGGCGATCTCGCGCCCCTTTTCGGCGAACACCGCCTTCGCCGCCGTATCGACGACCGCCTTCATCAGGTCGAACTCGCGGCGCGTCGCGACCAGCGGGATCATCACCTCGGGGATCGGCGCCGCGCCGGTTTCGGCGGCGACGTCGCACGCCGCCTCGAAGATCGCGCGTGCCTGCATCTCGTAGATTTCGGGATAGGTCACGCCAAGGCGGCAGCCGCGGTGGCCGAGCATCGGGTTGAATTCATGGAGTTCGTTCGCGCGCGCCTTCAGCGCCTCGATGCCCACCCCTGCGGCAGCGGCGACCTCGGCGAAATCCTCCTCGCGCGTCGGCAGGAATTCGTGCAGCGGCGGGTCGAGCAGGCGGATGGTCACGGGCAGCCCCGCCATCACGCCGAAGATCGCGGCAAAGTCGCCGCGCTGTTCGGGGAGCAGCTTGGCGAGCGCGGCGCGGCGGCCGTCCTCGCTGTCCGCCAGGATCATCTCGCGCACCGCGGTGATGCGCGCGGCGTCGAAGAACATATGCTCGGTACGGCAGAGGCCGATGCCCTCAGCGCCGAAATCGCGCGCAACCTGCGCATCGGCGGGGGTTTCGGCGTTGGTGCGCACCTTCATCCGGCGCACCTTGTCGGCCCAGCCCATCAGGGTGCCGAAATCGCCGACCAATTCGGGCAAAAGCGTCGGAACCTCGCCCGCCATCACCTCGCCGGTCGAGCCGTCGAGGGTCAGGATGTCGCCTTCGCGCAGTTCGCGCCCGGCGACGCGCAGCACGCGCGCATTGCCGTCGATGGCGAGCCCGCCCGCGCCCGAGACGCAGGGACGCCCCATACCGCGCGCGACGACCGCTGCGTGACTGGTCATCCCGCCGCGCGCGGTCAGGATGCCCTTGGCGGCGTGCATACCGTGGATGTCTTCCGGCGAGGTCTCGACGCGGACGAGGATCACCGCCTCGCCCATGCCCGCAGCTTTCTCTGCGCTGTCGGCGTCGAACATGATCTTGCCCGATGCCGCCCCGGGGCTCGCCGGGAGCCCCTTGGTGAGCACGTCGCGCGGCGCCTTGGGATCGAGCGTCGGGTGGAGAAGCTGGTCGAGCGCGCCGGGATCGACGCGGCCGACGGCTTCCTCTTCGCTGATCAGTCCCTCGGCCGCCATTTCGACCGCGATGCGCAGCGCCGCCTTGGCGGTGCGCTTGCCCGAACGGGTTTGCAGCATCCACAGCGTCCCGCGTTCGACAGTGAACTCGATATCCTGCATGTCGCGATAATGATTTTCGAGCGTGTCGAAGACGCGGCCGAGCTCGCCGAAAGTCTCGGGCATCGCCTCTTCCATGCTGAGCGGCTTGGCGCCTGCCTTTTCGCGCGCGATCTTGGTCAGATATTGCGGCGTGCGGATGCCGGCGACGACGTCCTCGCCCTGCGCGTTGATCAGCCATTCGCCGTACCAGGCGCGCTCGCCGGTCGCGGGGTCGCGCGTGAAGGCGACGCCGGTCGCCGAGGTGTCGCCCATATTGCCGAACACCATCGCCTGCACATTGACCGCAGTGCCCCATTCGCCGGGGATCGAATTCAGACGGCGATAGACCTTCGCGCGGTCGCTTTCCCAGCTCGCGAAGACGGCGCCGATCGCACCCCAGAGCTGATCTTTGGGCTCCTGCGGGAAAGGCGCGCCGGTTTCGCGCGCAACGATCGCCTGATATTCCTTGACCAACGCCTGCCAGTCTTCGGCGGACATTTCGGTGTCGAGATAGAAGCCCTTGTCTTCCTTCGCGATTTCCAGCGCTTCCTCGAACGCCGCATGGTCGAGTCCCATGACGACGTCGGCGTACATCTGGATGAAGCGGCGATAGCTGTCCCACGCGAAGCGCGGGTCGCCCGACGCTTCGGACAGGCCGACGACGGTGCGGTCGTTGAGCCCGAGGTTGAGGACGGTGTCCATCATCCCCGGCATCGACACCCGCGCGCCCGAGCGGACCGAGACGAGCAGCGGATCGGCGGCGTCGCCGAATGTCTTGCCGGTGATGCCCTCGATATGCGCGATACCCGCGGCGACATCCTCGACCAATCCGGCGGGGAATTGCTCGCCATTGGCATAATAAGCGGTGCAGACGTCGGTGGTGATCGTAAAGCCCGGCGGAACCGGCAGGCCGATCGAGGCCATTTCGGCAAGGTTCGATCCCTTGCCGCCCAGCAATTCCTTCGAGCGCTCGGCCGTCGTGGCCGCGCCGCCGAACAAATGCACCATCTTCGTCATCATATGCTCCTGCTGCCCCGGGGAGGAGGTTGCGGCTGGATAGGTATGCAATCCGGGTTGGTCGATTCAGTTTTACTTCGTTCGTTATAAGCTCTGGCGCATAACCGTAGCGTCAGCCTTCGATCTTCGAGAAATCCGCTACGCCATGCACCGCGCCGGTAAATCGCGCGAGCAGACCGAGGCGCCAGGCGCGGACCGCTTCGTCGGGATCGTTGACCATCACGCCGTCGAAAAAGGCGTCGATCGGCGCGCGAAGGCTGGCGAGCGCGGCCATCGCGTCGGTGAAGCGTTCGTCGGCGACCGCGGCGGAGGCCGCGGGCTCGGCGGCGTCGAGCGCGGCGAGCAGTGCGGCATCGGCCTCGGTCGGCGGCGTCGCGGCGGCGGTGCCGCTTACCTCGCCCGCCTGCTTCAGGATATTCGCTGCGCGTTTGTAGCCCGCAAGCAGGTTGGTGCCGTCTTCGGTCGCTAGAAAAGCTTGCAAGTCCCGCGCACGGGCCTCGGTACGATCAAGCCGCGTATCAACGCGGCTATTCCATTCGCGCGAGGCCTGAACCACGTCCGCCGACACACCGGCCTCTCGCAGTTGAACGGCCAAACGCTCTGTCAAAAAGTCAGGAATAGACGTCAAGATTTTGCGATCGGCAATCTGGCTCTCGCTCAGCGTGACCGACGGGTCGCTTTGACCAAGCCACTGAGCCGCGGCAGCATCTGTCGACAGCTTCAAATCATTCTGTAGAATTAGCCGTAGCGAAGAAATGCCCGCCCGTCTCAAAGCGAACGGATCTTTCGATCCAGTCGGAAACATATCCTCGCGGAAAAATCCAAATAGCGTATCTAGCTTGTCCGCCAGCGCCACAGCCACCGTCACAGGCGCGGCCGGCACGTCGTCGCCCTGCCCGACCGGCTTGTAATGATCGCGGATCGCGTCGGCGACGGCATCGGGCAGACCTTCGGCGCGGGCGTAATAGCCGCCCATCAGGCCCTGCAATTCGGGGAACTCGCCGACCATTTCGGTCACGAGATCGGCCTTTGCCAATTCGGCCGCCTGCCGCGCGAGCGCGGGGTCGCAGTTCGGGACGATGCCTTCGCTCGCCAGCCATTCGGCGAGCTTCGCGACGCGCTCGACCTTGTCGGCGACGGTGCCGAGCTTTTCGTGGAAGGTGATGTTCGCGAGCTTTTCGGCGTGCTCGGCGAGCGTCTTCTTCTGGTCCTGTTCCCAGAAGAAGCGCGCGTCGGAGAGGCGCGCGGCGAGGACCTTGCGGTTGCCCGCGACGATCTCCGCGCCTCCGTCGACCGCGTCGATGTTCGCGGTGCAGACGAAGCCGTTGGCGAGCTTGCCGTCGGCGCCGTTCACGACGAAATATTTCTGGTTCACGCGCGCCGTTAGCTGGATGACCTCGGGCGGCACCTCCAGAAACGCCTCGTCGAAGCGGCCGAGCAAAGGCACCGGCCATTCGGTGAGCCCCGCATTCTCGATCACCAGCCCCTCGTCTTCGACGAGCGTCAGCCCGGCGTCGGCGGCGGCCTTGGCGGCGCCGCCGCGGATGATCGTCTGGCGCTCTTCATGGTCGACGATGACGTGGCAGGCGCGCAGCTTATCGGCATAATCGGCGGCCGAGCCGATCGTGATCTCGCCTGGGCAATGAAAGCGGTGGCCGCGCGTTGCGAAACCGGCGGAAATCCCGCCAACTTCACACGCAATCAGCGCTTCGCCGAAGATCGCGACGATGCCCGACAGCGGGCGCACCCAGCGCAGGCTTTCGCTGCTCGCGCTTGCCTTGCCCCAGCGCATCGACTTGGGCCACGAGAAGCCGCGGACGATCGCGGGGATCGCTTCGGCGAGGACGTCGGCGGTCGCGCGTCCGGGCTTGTCGATCACGGCGAACCAGACGCCGTCGCGGTCTTCGAGTTGATCCTGCGTCAGGCCGGTCTTGCGGAGAAAACCTTCGAGCGCCTGCGGCGGCGCGCTGGTGCGCGGGCCCTTGAGTTCCTCGCTGACCGCGGCGGTCGCGTCGGGCAGCCCCTTCGCGATCAGCGCGAGGCGGCGCGGGGTCGACCAGACGATGGTGTCACCCGCTTCGAGGCCCGCGGCGCCAAGCTGGGCGCGGAACAGCTTTTCAAGCTCGGCGCGCGCGCCGGCCTGCATCCGCGCCGGAATTTCCTCGCTGCGCAGTTCGAGAAGGAAATCGGTCACAGCGTCCACCCCGGATAGTTGGCGGTCCAGCGCTCGGACTGGCTGTCGATCCACGCCTTGCAGCTTCCCTTCGCGAGGTCGCGGACGCGCGCCATGTAATTGGCGCGTTCCTGCACGCTGATCACGCCGCGCGCCTGCAAGAGGTTGAAGAGGTGGCTTGCCTCGATCGCCTGATCATAGGCGGCGAGCGGGACGTTCGCGGCGATCGCGCGCTGGCATTCGGCCTCGGCCGCCTTGAAACCCGCGAACAAAGTCTCGGTGTCGGCGACCTCGAAATTCCATTTCGAGAATTGCCGCTCATTCTCGAGGAAGACGTCGCCATAGCTGACCGCCGCGACGTCGCCGACCGCGTCGGAGAAACGCAGGTCGTACACATTGTCGACATTCTGGATATACATGGCGAGGCGTTCGAGCCCGTAGGTGAGTTCGCCCGCGACCGGCTTGCAGTCGTAGCCGCCCATCTGCTGGAAATAGGTGAACTGGGTCACCTCCATCCCGTCGCACCAGACCTCCCAGCCCAGCCCCCACGCGCCGAGCGTCGGCGATTCCCAATCATCCTCGACGAAGCGGATGTCGTGGAGCAGCGGGTCGATTCCGATCGCGGCCAGCGAGCCCAGATATTGCTCCTGCAGGTCGGCGGGCGACGGTTTCAGGATCACCTGATACTGGTAATAATGCTGGAGGCGGTTCGGATTTTCGCCATAGCGGCCATCGGTCGGGCGACGGCTCGGCTGGACATAGGCGACGTTCCACGGCTCGGGACCAAGGCTGCGCAGCGTCGTCGCGGGGTGAAAGGTCCCCGCCCCGACGCGCATGTCATAAGGCTGAAGAATCGCGCAGCCGCGCGCCGCCCAATAGGCGTGGAGCGTCAGGATCATGTCCTGAAAGCTGAGCAGTTTCTTTTCCGCCGCGTCGGCCACCCGATTTTCCGCCTTTCGCAGGTGCAACAATCCTCGCCGCCCTTGGCGCAGCGGCGGCGCAGGGTCAAGGGAGGGCGGTGGAAGTTGGCGAAAGTGCCGCGGGGCGTATGGTTCCCGACCGCCGATGTCAGGTCTTGTTGACATGGTCAGCGAATCATGTCATTTAGTCAATAATACCTGACATTCGGTCAGGGACGCATGACGGATACGGCGTGTGAACAACAAGTTGAAGGTGCTGCGCGCGATGCGCAACTGGAGCCAGGCGGAACTTGCCGACCGGCTCGACGTGTCGCGGCAGGCGGTGAACGCGATCGAAACGGGCAAATACGACCCGTCGCTGCCGCTCGCCTTCAAGCTGGCCCGACTGTTCGACATGCCGATCGAGGAGATTTTCGATGATGGCTTCGAAAGATAGGATGATGGTCACCGAACCCCAGGAACCGCGCGCGCCGGGATTCGTCTGGCCCGCCGCCATCTGCTTCGGCGCGATTTTCCTCGCCGGCATTTTAGCGGGCTTCAGCAAGGCCGCTGCCGAAGCAGGCAAGGCGACGCTCGCCCCCTGGGCCGGACCGTTGATCGCCGCCACGCTCGGCATAGCGGGCCTTTTCTTCTATTTCCGCCGTCACGCGGACTGGTTCCACGCCTTGTCGCGCCGCCGCCGCCGCTATTGGACGGCGCTCGGCCTCGCCGCGGTGATCGGCGGAATCGTCGGCGTCTGGGCCTCGTTCGATCAGCCGACCAATCGCGGCGCGATCGAGATGGCGTTCACCGGGGCGCTCAGCGCGAAGTTCGCGATCGGCGCGTCGATCCTGTGGGTGATCGGGCTGCTCGTGTCGATGGTCATCTATCACCGCTCGATCGACGATCATGAGGAGCGTGCCTGGCTGTGGGCGGGGCTTGCGGGCTGGTATGCCTTCATCTTTCCGGCCCCCGTCTGGTGGGTGCTCCACCGCGCCGGCCTTGCTCCGCCAGCCGATGCGATGCTGTTGTTCCTGCTGTCGATGGTCGCGAACGCCATCGTCTATCTCTGGCTCAAATTCCGCTGACTTTCGCTTTCCCCTCCCCTATTTCCATCCGGCCACAAGGCCATGACTGAAAGGTGTTTTTGATGAAAAGCTGGTTCAAGACGTTCGTTGCAAGCTGCGCGGTGGTTCCCTTTGCCGCCTGCGCGCTGACTCCTGGCAACGTCGCCTTTGCCCAAGAAGCCGCCGTCGCCCCGGCCCCGGCAGCCGCGACGGTCGCCGCCAAACCGGGCCTGTGGGCGGTCAAGGACGCCGACACGACCATCTATCTGTTCGGCACCGTGCATGTGCTGAAGCCCGGCCTCGGCTGGTTCGACGGCGCCGTGAAGCAGGCGTTCGACAAATCGGACGAGCTCGTCCTCGAAATGGTGCTGCCCGAGGACCAGGCCGAGGCGGCGAAAGTCACCATGCCGCTGGCGATGGACCAGAGCGGCACGGCGCTGTCGGCCAAGCTCGATCCCGACGCGCTCAAGGCCTATCAGGCCGCGCTGACAGGCCTCGGCGTGCCGGTCGCCGCCTTCGATGCGTTCAAGCCGTGGTTCGCAGCCGTTACGTTGTCGGTCCTGCCGCTGACCAAGCTCGGCTATGATCCGACGCAGGGTGCCGAAATGCAGCTCACCGCGGCCGCCAAGACGGCGACCAAGCCAATTTCCGGCTTCGAAACGCTCCAGGAACAGCTCGGTTTCTTCGATTCGATCCCCGAGGACGGGCAGATCGCTTTCCTCAACGCGACGGTGAAGGATATCGACAAGCTCGCCCCCACGCTCGACACGATGGTCGGACAGTGGAGCAAGGGCGAGACCGATAAGCTGGCCGCGACGATGAACGAAAGCATGGCCGCGACGCCTGAGTTGACCAAGATCCTGCTGTGGGACCGCAATGCCCGCTGGGCCGACCAGATCAAGGCGCGGATGGACAAGCCCGGCACGGTCTTCGTCGCGGTCGGCGCGGGCCACCTTGCGGGACAGAAGAGCGTTCAGGACTATCTGAAGGAACGCGGACTGAAAGCGACGCGCGTTCAGTGACGCGGATCGGGACCGATATCCCGATAGGAAGGGGTCGCCGCCTTGCGGCGGCCCTTTTGCCGTTGCTGCTGACCGCATGCCAGGCGGAGCCGACGGTCGAAGCGCGGCCCGCGATGTGGCTGGTCGCCGATGACGACACGCGCATCTATATGTTCGGCACGATGCACGCGCTGCCCGCCGGGACCGATTGGGACGAGGGCCAGGTCGCCGCAGCGATCGGCAAAGCCGACGAATTGATGCTCGAACTGTCGCCGGAGCAACTCGCGGAAGCCGGCGCGGTATTTCGGGAGCTCGCGCCGCGCGCCGCACCGCTGGCGATGCGCGCGCGCCTGCCCGCCAAGGCGTTCGCGGGCTATCGCGCGATCGAAGGCGACGACCCGCTCGGCGGCGACGGCCTCGACGATTGGGCGGTGCTGGTCTTGATGGGACAGCGCGTCGCGGCGCGCGCCGAGCTGTCACCCGCCGACGGGGTCGAGGCGGGGCTGACCGCCGCCTTTCGGCACGCGGACAAGCCGGTTCGCGGGCTCGAAAGCGCGAAGGCGCAATTGATGCTGTTCGAGACGCTCGACCCCGCCACCCAGCGCGCGCTGCTTGTCCGTGCGGCCGCGAACGCCGATCGCGCCGAACGGGACGTGATCGCGATGGCGGCTGCCTGGTCACGCGGCGACGTCGATGCGCTGGCGAAGATCGTCAACGAGGACGTCGACGAGGTTCCCGCGGCACGCAAGGCGCTCCTCACCGACCGCAACCGCCGCTGGACCGCTTGGGTCGAGCAGCGCCTGAACCGGCCGGGCACGGTGCTGATGGCGGTCGGCGCGGGGCATCTGGTGGGCGATGACGGCGTGCCCACGATGCTGGCGGCGGCGGGGTATCAGGTGGTGCGGGTGCAGTGAGTGGACGGTGATGTCGGCTTTGGGGGGAGCGGACGTTGACGATCCTCCCCGGGATGGGGAGGGGGACCACCGAAGGTGGTGGAGGGGCAGGTGCGTCATGGCGCGCCTTTTCTGGATCGAAGCGTAAACCGAGGGTGCCCCTCCACCATGCTTCGCATGGTCCCCCTCCCCGTGCCGGGGAGGATACCTGTCCGCTCCCGGTCGAGAAGCGACCATCCCCTCCCCGCTTGCATTTCCGCCGCTTCCTCGCTATGCGCCCGCGCTTCCGTCATGGTCATCCCTGGAGGCGTGGCGGAACTGTGTAACCGAACTCGGAGAATAACTATGAGCGATCAGCTGACGCTGACGGCCGAGACGCGCGAACGCGGAGGCAAGGGAGCCTCGCGCGAGCTGCGTCGTAATGGCCGCGTCCCCGCCGTTGTCTATGGCGGCAAGGAAGAACCCCTGATGATCCACGTCGAGGAAAAGCTGCTGATGAAGCAGCTGATGACGGGTCACTTCATGAACTCGGTCGTGATGATCGACGTCGACGGCAAGAGCATTCGCACGCTGCCGAAGGACGTCGCTTTCCATCCGGTCAAGGACCGTCCGATCCACGCCGACTTCCTGCGCATTTCGAAGGACGCCAAGGTCCAGGTCGCGGTGCCGGTCGTGTTCGCGAACGAAGAAGCCTCGCCCGGCCTGAAGCGCGGCGGCGTGCTGAACATCGTTCGCCACGAGCTGGAACTGGTCTGCGAAGCGGACAAGATCCCCGACGAGATCACGATCGACGTCACCGGTTTCGATGTCGGCGATTCGATCCACATCAGCAATGTGACGCTGCCCAAGGGCAGCGAAAGCGCGATCACCGACCGTGACTTCACCATCGCGACCATCGTCGCCCCGTCGGCGCTCAAGTCGAGCGACGGCGACACGACGAAGGACGAGGGCGAAGCCGCCGAAGGCGAAGCCTGATACCGATACTTCAGCTCCTCCCCTTCGGGGGAGGGGTTGGGTTGGGGTTCCGCGGGGTAGCGTCCGGCCAATGGCCCCACCCCGCTGCGACTAGGCAGCAAGCTGCCAAGTCTCGCTGCCCCTCCCCTAAAGAGGAGGGGAGACGTAAGGATGCAGCTTTGGGTCGGCCTCGGCAATCCCGGGTCTCAATATGCGATGCATCGCCACAATGTCGGCTTCATGGCCGCCGACGTCATCGCCGACACGCACGGCTTTTCCGCCCCGGCGAAAAAATTCCAGGGCTGGATCCAGGACGGCCGCATCGGCCGCGAGCGTGTCCTGCTCCTGAAACCCGGCACCTTCATGAACGAAAGCGGCCGCAGCGTGCGCGCCGCGATGGATTTCTACAAGCTGACGCCGCAGGACGTCACCGCCTTTTACGACGAGCTCGACCTCGCGCCGATGAAGGTGAAGGTGAAGCGCGGCGGCGGCGCGGCGGGGCATAATGGCATCCGCAGCATGATCGCCCATATCGGCGACGATTTCCGCCGCGTGCGCATCGGCATCGGCCACCCGGGGCACAAGGACCGCGTCACCGGTCACGTCCTCGGCAATTATCACAAGAGCGAGATCGAGCCGCTGACCGACCTGCTCGGCGCGATCGCCGCCGAAGCAGGCTGGCTCGCCGACGGCGACGACGTGCGCTTTCAGAACGATCTCGCGCTTCGGCTGAACGGCTGAGCGCCGTGGAGCGGGTGCTTGTCATCGGCCCAAGCGGTGCCGGGAAATCGACCCTCGCGACCGAGCTGGGGCGACGGCTCGCCCTGTCGGTCCATCATATCGACCAGCTCCACTGGCAGCCCGGCTGGGTCGAGGGCAGCGACGCCGAACTCCATGCGAAGCTCGACGCGATCGTGGCGAGCGAGCGCTGGCTGATCGACGGCAATTACGGCGCAACGCTGGCCGAGCGGCTCGCGCGCGCCGACACCGTCGTCTATCTCGACTATCCGATCCGCCTCTGCCTTCGCCGGCTGCTCGGGCGCATCTGGACCTATCGCGGGCGGACGCGGCCCGACATGACAGAAGGATGCGTCGAACGCTTCGACCTCGCATTCTTTCTCTATGTGTTGACCTGGAATCGCGGCCCGCGGCGGCGGACCGAGAGCAGGTTGAGCCATTATGAAGGCACGATCGTGCGCCTGAGGAATCCGCGGGCGCTGCGGCGCTGGCTCGCCGCGCTTCCGGCAAAGGCAGGCATATCGTCATGACCACCGTGCGCATGGCAACCGACGCCGATCGCGACGCCGTGGTCGCCCTGTGGCAAAGCTGCGACCTCACCCGGCCGTGGAACGACCCCGGCGCCGATTTCGACCGCGCGCTGGGCCACGACGCCTCGACGATTCTGCTCGCCGAAGCGGCGCGCGCGATCGTCGGGACGGTCATGGTGGGGTTCGACGGGCATCGCGGCTGGGTCTATTATCTGGGCGTGCGGCCCGACCGGCGCGGGGGCGGGATCGCGCGCAGGCTGCTCGACGGCGGCTGCGACTGGCTTGCCGCGCGCGGCTGTCCGAAGGTCGAATTGATGGTTCGGGATGGCAATCCCGCCGCGGGGCTCTATGAGCGCCTCGATTGGGAATATCAGCCGGTGCGCGTCTTTGCGCGCTGGCTTGGTCAAAAGGGTTAGAAAATGGGTTTCAAATGCGGGATCGTCGGGCTGCCCAATGTCGGCAAGTCCACCCTGTTCAACGCGCTGACCGAGACGCAGGCGGCGCAGGCAGCGAATTATCCCTTCTGCACGATCGAGCCGAACATCGGCAATGTCGCGGTGCCCGACGCGCGGCTCGACAAGCTCGCCGCGATCGCGGGAAGCCAGAAGATCATCCCGACCCAGCTCGCCTTCGTCGATATCGCGGGGCTGGTGCGCGGGGCGTCGAAGGGCGAAGGGCTCGGCAACCAGTTCCTCGGCAACATCCGCGAGGTCGACGCGATCGTCCACGTCCTGCGCTGTTTCGAGGATGACGACATCCAGCATGTCGAGAACAAGGTCGATCCGGTCGCCGATGCCGAAACGGTCGAGACCGAGCTGCTGCTTTCCGACCTCGAAAGCCTGGAAAAGCGCGTTCCCGCCTTCGCCAAGAAAGCGACGGGCGGCGACAAGGAAGCCAAGGCGGCGGCGTCGGTGCTGGGGCAGGCGCTTGACCTGCTGCGCGCCGGCAAGCCCGCGCGGCTGACCGAGCCGAAGGACGTCGAGGAGGAGCGCATCCTCCGCCAAGCGCAGCTTCTGACCACCAAGCCCGTCCTCTATGTCTGCAATGTCGAAGAGGGTAACGCCGCGACCGGCAACGCCCACAGCGAAGCCGTCTTCGCGCGCGCGAAGGCCGAAGGCGCGCAGGCGGTGATCGTCTCGGCGGCGATCGAGAGCGAATTGGTCGGCATGGACGCCGACGAGCGGATGATGTTCCTCGAGGAGATGGGCCTCCACGAAACCGGCCTCGCGCGCGTAATCCGTGCCGGCTATGAATTGCTCCATCTTCTGACTTTCTTCACCGTCGGGCCGAAAGAAGCGCGCGCCTGGACCGTCCACAAGGGCGCGAGCGCGCCCGAAGCAGCGGGCGAGATTCACAGCGATTTCCAGAAGGGCTTCATCCGCGCCGAGACGATCGCTTTCGACGATTATGTCACGCTGAGCGGTGAGGCCAAGGCGCGCGAAGCGGGCAAACTGCGCGCCGAGGGCAAGGGCTATGTCGTGCAGGACGGGGATGTGATGCACTTTTTACATAGCTGATCGGGCGGCGCTCTGAAACTTCGTCATTGCGAGGAGCGCAGCGACGAAGCAATCTCCAGCTATGCGCCCGGACGCTCAGCCCGCAGTCTACATCATGACCAATCGGAAGAGCGGCGTATTATACACGGGCGTCACTTCCGACCTGATCGGTCGCGCATGGCAGCATCGGCAGAAGACGAGCGGCTTTTCGGCGCGTTATCGATGCGACAAGCTCGTCTGGTTCGAAATGCATGGCGATATGTATTCCGCCATCAGCCGCGAAAAACAGATCAAGGCAGGATCGCGAGCCAGGAAAGTCGCACTGATTGAAGCCGGAAACCCGGAATGGCGCGATCTGTTTTCCGAGTTGACTGGAAAACAGGCAGGCCGCTGAAGCCGGATGGTTTTGGATCGGTCCCTTTCGTCATTGCGAGCGAAGCGAAGCAATCTCCAGCCATCGGCCTTGCGCAAAGCCCGATAGCTGGAGATTGCTTCGTCGCTGCGCTCCTCGCAATGACACGGTGTTACGGCTCGAACGCCGTCAGTATCGGGCATGGCCCCACATCGCTTGCCGCGCACTGATCGGCGAGGCGCGCAAGCGCCGCGCGGGCTTCGGTCATTTGCGCGATCTTTTCGTCGAGCGCGTCGATCCGCTGGCGCGCCAGCGCCCGCACGCGGATGCGGTCGTCGCTTTCCTCGAGCGCGAGCAGTTCGGAAATCTCCTCGAGCGTGAAGCCCGACGCCTGCGCCGCGCGGATGAATTTCAGCCGCCGCACATCGTCCTCGCCATAGCGGCGGACGCCGCCGCCCCAACCGTCGCCGCCGCTGCGCACCGGCGTGCAGAGCAGGCCGCGGCGCTGATAATAGCGCACCGTTTCGACCCCGACCCCGCACGCGGCGGCCAATTTTCCGATCGTGAAGGACATGCTTGACTCCGTACCATGGTACGGACCCTATATGGGGCGTATGACGAAACAGGCAATCCTCCATCGCATGGTCATGCCGGGGCATATCTGCCCCTATGGCATCAAGGCAAAACATCTTCTGAAAAGCCGCGGCTTCGCAGTCGACGACCGCTGGCTGACGACGCGCGAGGAGACCGACGCGTTCAAGGCCGAGCATGGCGTGAAGACGACCCCGCAGACCTTCATCGATGGCGTCCGCATCGGCGGCTATGACGACCTGCGCCGCCATTTCGGGTTGAAGGTCGCCGACCCCGACGCCACGAGCTACACGCCGGTGATCGCACTGTTCGCGATGACCGCGCTGATGGCGCTCGCGGCGGGCTTTGCCGTCGACGGCACGCCGTTCACGCTGCGCGCCGCCGAATGGTTCATCTCGTTCAGCATGATCGTCCTCGCGCTGCTGAAATTGCAGGACGTCGACAAGTTCGCGACGATGTTCCTGAATTACGACCTGCTCGCGCGGCGCTGGGTGCCTTATGCGAGCATCTATCCGTTCGCCGAGGGGCTGGCGGGGGTGCTGATGACCGCGCACGCCCTGCCCTGGCTGTCGATCCCGGTCGCGCTGTTCATCGGCGGCATCGGCGCAGTGTCGGTGTTCAAGGCGGTCTACATCGACAAGCGCGACATCAAATGCGCCTGCGTCGGCGGCAGCAGCAAGGTGCCGCTCGGCTTCGTCTCGCTGACCGAGAATGTCATGATGATCGCGATGGCGCTGTGGATGGCGCTAATGTGGTTCTGATCGGATAGCTGGGCTATGCCGCTGGCATTGAGTCGCCCTTGCCTGTGGAGTGCCCATGCTGAACCGCCGCCATTTCCTCGCCACCGCCACGCTCGCGGG
This sequence comes from Sphingopyxis sp., assembly GCF_036261875.1. GTDB lineage: Bacteria > Pseudomonadota > Alphaproteobacteria > Sphingomonadales > Sphingomonadaceae > Sphingopyxis. The sequence goes on from NZ_DATAJZ010000022.1 coordinate 189,034, forward strand.
CCTGTCCGCCCCCGCGATCCTGCGCGCGGAAGCGGGCTTCTTCCGCGATTTTCCGTTCAGCCTGGGCGTCGCGGCGGGCGATCCGGCGAGCGATGGTTTCGTAATCTGGACGCGGCTCGCGCCCGACCCGATGGAGCGGCACGGCGGGATGCCGCTGGTCAATGTGCCGGTCGAGTGGGAAGTCGCCGAAGACGGCGGCTTTCGCACCATTGCGGCCAAGGGCACCGAGCTCGCGCGGCCCGAGCTCGGCCACAGCGTCCATGTCGAGGTCGCGGGACTGAAACCCGACCGCCCCTATTATTACCGCTTCACCGCGGGCGGCGAGCGCAGCCTGCGCGGACGCGCGCGCACGCTCCCCATGGTCGGTGCCCGCACCGACGCGCTGAAATTCGGTGTGTGCGGCTGCCAGCATTATGAATCGGGCTTCTACGGCGCCTATCGCCACCTCGCACGCGAAGATCTCGCCTTCGTCTATCACTACGGCGATTTCATCTATGAATATCAGCAGGACTATCTCTTCCCCGACGGCCTGCCGGTGCGGCCGGTGCGCAAATATGCGCTGCGCGGGTTGCAGGACCTCACCGATTTCCGCACCTCCTACACCCAGACCCTGCTCGACATCGACATGCAGGCGGCGCGATCGGTCCACGCCTTCATCTCCAGCTTCGACGATCACGAAATCCGCAACGACTGGGTCTCGGTCTATGACGACTGGAAGATGGGGCTCGACGTCAACGATCCCGACGCGCCGCCGCCCGACATCTTCATGCTGCGGCGGCAGGCGGCGTTCCAGGCGTGGTACGAGCATATGCCCGTGCGCAAGGCGCTGCTCCCCAAGGGCGGTTTCATCGCCGCAAACCGCGAGCTGCGCTATGGCGACCTTTTGTCGATGCAGATCCTCGACACGCGCCAATATCGCGACAACCAGCCGTGCGGCGACGGCTTCAAGCCCGCCTGCCCCGACGTCTTCGCCAAAAATGCCGAGGTATTGGGCAAGGCGCAGGACGATTGGCTCGCGAAGAATCTGGCGAAAGGCGGCGCGACCTGGAACGGCATCGCCCAGCAGGTGACGATGATGTCGCTCGACCGCCAGCGCGACGACCGCGATCCGGAGAAGATCCTGAACCTTGACAGCTGGGCGGGGTATGAAGCGCCGCGCGAGCGGATGCTCTCGCGCCTCGCGGGGTTGAAGAACGCGGTGGTCATCACCGGCGACGAGCATCAGAATTTCTGCGGCAACCTGATCCTCAAGGACAAGGTGGTCGGCGCGGAGTTCGTCGGCACTTCGATCACCAGCGGCGGCGACGGCAGCGACCTGCGCAAGGGCACCGACGTCTTCCTGAAGCGCAATCCCGAGCTCAAATTCGCCAACGATCTGCGCGGCTATATGGTCTGCGAAGTCGGCCGCGAGGCGTGGCAGACGCATTTCATGACCGTCGACAAGGTGACGACGCCGGTGAACACGCTGTCGAAGCGCGCGACGGGGGTCGTCGAGAACGGCGTCGCGGGCATCAAGATGTCGGCCTGATCCTGTCATGATCGCATAACGAACCGATTGCAGGAAACGCCTATGAAACGCCTGATCGCCATCCTGCTCCTGTTCTTCGCGGCGGCGCCGGCGCACGCCGACGAGGACGCGCGGACGCCGGTCACGGTGCTGGTTTCGATCGACGGTTTCCGCGCCGACTATCTCGATCGCGGCCTCACGCCGAACCTGTCGCGGCTCGCGGCCGAGGGCGCCCATGGCAAGCTGCGTCCATCCTTTCCGACCAAGACATTCCCCAATCATTACGCGATCGTCACCGGCAAGCGCCCCGACACCAACGGCATCACCGGCAACAATATGATCGACCCGCGCCGTCCCGATGTGAAATTCAGCCTGGGCGATGCGAAACAGGCGCTCGATCCCTTCTGGTGGGACGAGGCCGAACCGGCGTGGGTCACCGCGGGCAAGGCGGGCGTGCGCACCGCGACGATGTTCTGGCCGGGCAGCGAGGTCGCGATCCATGGGGTTCGCCCGCCCGACTGGCTGCGCTACGACGAGCATATCGGCAATGCCCAGCGGATCGAGACCGTGCTCGACTGGATGCGGCGCCCGGCAGCGATACGCCCCGCCTTCGTCACTCTCTATTTCGACACGGTGGATACGGCAGGCCACAGATTCGGTCCCGACAGCGCCGAGGTGAACGCTGCGATCGCCGAGGTCGACGCCCGCATCGGCGACCTCGTCGCGGGACTGGGCGCGCTGGGCCAGCCGGTGCGGCTGCTGATCGTGGCCGATCACGGAATGCACGCCACCGACGACGCACGCGTGATCCAGCTTGCCGACCTGATCGACCTGCCGAGCATCATCGCCGTCGAAACCGGCCCCTATGCCGCGATCGAGCCGGCGGCGGGAACCGACGACCGGGTTTATGCGGCGCTGTTGAAACCGCACGACCATATGGCATGCAGCCGCCGCGAGGCGCTGCCCGAGCGGCTCCACTATGGCCGCAATCCCCGCGTCGCCGCCATTATCTGCATCGCCGAGCCGGGCTGGACGATCCTGGCCGGACCGCCCGCATATCCGGTCAAGGGCGGCGCGCACGGCTATGACAATCAGGACCCCGAGATGCTCGCCTTGTTCGTCGCGAGCGGCACCGGCCTGTCGGGCGACATCGGCATCGTCGACAATATCGAAGTCTATCCGCTGCTGATGCGCCTGCTCGGCGTCGCGCCGCTGCCGAGCGACGCGAGCGGGGTCCTGGCGAAACGGCTGACAAAATAGACGGCTTGCGCGAGGGGCGCCGATCGCGTCATAGGCGGGCCATGCTTTACTATGAAGATATAGAGGTCGGCGTCGTCCGGCGGTTCGGCCGCAAAGAGGTGGTGCGCGAGGAAGTGATCGACTTCGCGTCCAAATATGACCCGCAGCCCTTTCACCTCGACGACGCGGCGGCGGCGCAGACCTATTTCGGGCGGCTGTCGGCGAGCGGCTGGCATACCGGCGCGATGATGATGCGGATGATGGTCGACGACATGAAGCAGCACGAACAGGCCGGGCTCGGTTCGCCTGGGATCGAAGATCTGCGCTGGCTGAAGCCCGTCTATCCGGGCGACACGCTGCGCTGCGAGAGCGAAATACTCGAAAAGCGGCGGTCGGGAAGCCGGCCGGAAATGGGGATCATCCAGTCGCGGATGACCGTGTTCAACCAGCATGACGAACCGGTGATGACGATGCGCTCGGCGGGTCTGATCCGCGTGCGGGACGTGGGCGGCGCGGACTGATTTTCAATTGGAAAATCGTCATTGCGAGCGCAGCGAAGCAATCCAGGGCGGTTTACAGCCGCTCTGGATTGCCGCGCGGCTTCGCCGCTCGCAATGACGATCAGAGAGAGTCGCGCAGGATCGCCATCGCGTCGATCGACGCGGCGGGGGCGCTCGATATCTGGAGCAGATAGCGGCCCGGTTCGACGTCATATTCGACCATCTTGCGGATGCCCGAGCAGTCCGGGCCGTGGCCGTGCGCGGCCGATTTCAGGAATTTGCCGTCGCGAACGAGGTCGATCCACGCCCCCGCGCCGAGCGCGACGACCAGCCGGCCGGGCGTCTTGACCTCGATCGGCACCATGCCGCCATATTTGAAGGGATCGGGCTTGCGTTCGGGCGCGATCTCGAAGCGCAGGCTTTCAAAGCGATGGAGCCCCAGCGCCGTTCGCGCCGCCCCGAGCGACGGCCAACTGGCCTCGCGCGATTCGCCATAGGCATAGATGGTCTTGCTCGCCGCCGCGCGCGACCAGTCGGAAAGCTCGGGCGGAAGGACGGCGCCCGCTGCGCAGGCGGGGGCGGGCTTCGCCGGCTTGGCGGCAATCGTCGGGGCGCCGATCAGGGCCGTGGTCAGCAAAGCCGCCGCAATATGACGCTTCATCCTATTTCCTCCCGAACAATTTTTCGACATCGTCCATCGCCAGCTTCACCCACGTCGGCCGCCCGTGGTTGCACTGGCCCGAGTGCGGCGTGACCTCCATCTGGCGGAGCAATGCGTTCATCTCGGCAACATTCAGCGTCCGCCCCGCGCGCACCGAGCCGTGGCACGCCATCGTCGCGGCGACGAGTTCGAGCCTCTCCGACAGGCCGAGCGCAGCGTCGTAGCCCGCGAGGTCGTCGGCGATGTCGGTGACGAGCTTGTGGCAGTCGATCGCCCCCAGCATCGCTGGGGTCGCGCGCACCATCACCGCGGCGGGGCCGAAGCGTTCGAGTTCGACACCGAGCGCGGCAAGCTGCGGCGCCGCGGCCTCGAGCCGGTCGCACGCGGGCTCGTCGAGTTCGACGACCTCGGGCAGCAGCAGGCCCTGCGACGGCACTGCCTGCCCGCTCATCCCGCGCCGCAATTGTTCGAGCACGAGCCGTTCGTGCGCGGCGTGCTGGTCGACGATGACGAGGCCATCTTCGGCCTCGGCGACGATATAGGTTTTCGCGATCTGGCCGCGCGCGATGCCGAGCGGATGTTCATCGACTTGCGGAGGCGCCAGTTCGGCGACCTCGGCGCGGCCCGCAAGCGGTGCGGGTGCGCTCGCGAAGGGGGTGAGCCGGTCATAGACGCGCGCGACCGCCTCGTTCGCCGGCGGCATGTCGGTGCCGAAGAGATGCACGGCGGGCTCGGTGCGGCGGCCGAAGAGAAAGCCGCTTGCGGGCTCGGGCGGCGGCACCGGTTCCTGCCGCCAAGCCGCCAGCGCTGCCTCGGCGGGGCGCTGGACGCTGCGGAAACCATGCTCGTCGAGTGCGCGGCGCAAGCCCCCGACGATCATGCCGCGGATAAGCTGCGGATCGCGGAAGCGCACCTCGGTCTTGGCAGGGTGGACGTTGACGTCAACCTCGCTCGTCGGCACGTCGAGGAACAGCGCGACGACCGGATGGCGGTCGCGCGCGAGCAGGTCGGCATAGGCGCCGCGCAAGGCGCCAACGAGCAGCCGGTCCTTCACCGGGCGGCCGTTGACGAACAGATATTGATGATCGGCGATGCCGCGATTGTAGGTCGGCAGGCTGATCACGCCGCCCAGATGCACCTCGCCGCGGTCGAGATCGACGCCGATGCTGTTCGCGGCCAGCTCGCGCTGGGTCAGCGCCGCGACGCGCGCGAGCCGGTCCTGTCCGCCCTGGACGTCGAGCACACGGCGGCCGTCATGCTCGACGACGAACGCAATGTCGGGGCGCGCCATCGCGAGCCGCCTCACGACGTCGAGGCAGGCGGCATATTCGCTGCGGCCGCTGCGCAGAAACTTGCGCCGCGCGGGGACGCGCGCGAACAGATGCTCGACGAGGACGCGGGTGCCCTTCGCCCGCGCCGCCGGCCCCTCGGCCGCGAGCGCGCCATTGTCGACGACGCGCCGCCAGCCGTCGCCGCCCACCACCCGGCTGTCGAGCGTCAGCCGCGCAACGCTGGCGATCGAGGGCAGCGCCTCGCCGCGAAAACCCAATGTCGTCACATCCTCGATCGCATCGTCGGGCAACTTCGACGTCGCATGACGTTCGAGCGCGAGCGCCATGTCGGCGGCGGTCATGCCGCAGCCGTCGTCCTCGACCTCCAGCCACAGGATTCCGCCCTCGGCGATTCGCACCGAAATGCGAGTCGCACCGGCGTCGATGGCGTTTTCAACCAGCTCTTTGAGCGCTGCGGCGGGTCTTTCGACCACTTCACCGGCCGCGATCCGATTTACGAGCTTTTCCGGCAGGCGACGTATTGACATGGGGCCTCTCGTAGCGCAGTCGGACGCAAATCGCGACCCATCCGCACAGCCTGATCATTTTGTCCAGCCAGCCCCTTGTGGACGAGCCGGAATCTCCCCCTGATTGTAGCTGTCGCCGGCCGGGCGCGCGGATGGAATCACGATAGGGGCGTGTCCGTCAGGGACGCAGCTTCGATGACAGGAAGCAGTATAGATGTCCTTCTTTTCCCGCTGGCTCAAATTCAACTCCCAGGACATGGCGATCGACCTCGGCACCGCGAACACGGTCGTCTATGTGCGCGGCAAGGGCATCGTGCTCAACGAACCCTCGGTCGTCGCGGTCGAGACGCTGAACGGCATCAAGCGCGTGAAGGCGGTCGGCGACGACGCCAAGCTGATGATGGGCAAGACCCCCGACAGCATCGAAGCGATCCGCCCCTTACGCGACGGCGTCATCGCCGACATCGATGTCGCCGAGCAGATGATCAAGCACTTCATCACCAAGGTGCATGGCGGCAAGCCCAACGCGTTCCGCAGCCCCGAGATCGTGATCTGCGTCCCCTCGGGCTCGACCAGCGTCGAGCGCCGCGCGATCCGCGACGCCGCCTCGAACGCGGGCGCGAGCGAAGTGTGGCTGATCGAGGAGCCGATGGCGGCCGCGATCGGCGCCGACATGCCGGTCACCGAACCGATCGGGTCGATGGTCGTCGACATCGGCGGCGGCACGACCGAAGTCGCGGTGCTTTCGCTCCGCGGCCTTGCCTACACCACCTCGGTCCGCGCAGGCGGCGACAAGATGGACGAGGCGATCGTCTCCTATGTCCGCCGCCACCACAACTTGTTGATCGGCGAAGCGACCGCCGAGCGGATCAAGAAGGATTTCGGCATCGCGCGCATTCCCGCCGACGGCGTCGGCATGACGATCCACATTAAGGGCCGCGACCTCGTCAACGGGGTGCCGAAGGAAATCTCGATCAACCAGGCGCAGATCGCCGAAGCGCTGTCCGAACCGATCGGCACGATCGTCGAGGGCGTGCGCATCGCGCTCGAGAACACGGCGCCCGAACTCGCCGCCGATATCGTCGACCAGGGTATCGTCCTGACCGGCGGCGGCGCGCTGATCTCCGAACTCGACGAGTTGCTGCGCGACGCGACCGGGCTGCCGGTCACGGTCGCCGAGGACCCGCTGACCTGCGTCGCGATCGGCACCGGCCGCGCGATGGAGGATCCGGCCTTCCGCGGCGTGCTGCAGCAAGCCTGATCGTCTAGGCTCGCATCATGGTCCGCCCGGCACATCGGCGTCCGGGGCAATCCCGAAAGGCCCAGTACAGCCTGTTCGCTGCCTATGTCATTGCGGTGACCGGGGCGGTGGCGGGCCTACTGCTGGCCGTGCTGTCGGTCGTCGATCCCGTCGGTTTCGCCCAGCTTCGCATCGCGAGCCACGAGGTGACGGCGCCGGTGGCCCGCGCCACGCGCTCGGCGATCGGCTCGATCTCCGGCATCGACGATGCTGTCTCGGCCTATGTCGGCGCGGGGTCGCAGAACCGGCGGCTGCGCAAGGAACTCGCCGAAACGCGGCGCCAGCTCGTCGCGACGAGTTCGCTGCAGGAAGAGAACCGCCAATTGAAGGCGCTGCTCAAGCTGCAGGAAACCGACAAGAGCGCGATCGCCAACGGCTATCTCCTCACCTCGACCTCGACCAGCAGCAAGCGCATCGCGCTGCTCAGCATCGGCCGCAATCTGGGAGTCGAGGCCGGACAGCCGGTGCGCGGCGCCGACGGGCTGATCGGGCGCGTGCTGGGGTCGGGACCGTCGGTGTCGCAGGTGCTGCTGATCACCGATATCGACACGATCGTTCCCGTCCGCCGGGCGCGCGATGGCTTGCCCGCGCTCGCCTATGGCCGCGGCAACGGCGACCTCGACGTCCGCACGCTCAACATCGCGAACAATCCGTTCAAGCCCGGCGACATCCTCCTCACCTCGGGCACCGGCGGCCTCTATCCGCCCAATATCCCGGTCGCGATCGTCGCGCGCCGCCAGAATGACGGCGCGCTCGCGCGCCCGCTCGCCGATCCCGCAAAGGTCGATGCGGTATCGGTGCTGCGTCCCTACACGCCCGAAGATGCCGAAGCGCAGTTGTTGAGGTCCGCGCCGGGCGCCATCCCCGAAGTCCCGAAGGCGCCATGAACCCGAAAGGCCCCCGCCTCGGCGAGCCGGCCTCGCGCTGGCGGATGATCGTCGTTCCGGTCGCGAGCGTGATGTTCGCCTCCGCGCTGCCGCTGATGCTGCCGCTCGTCGCGAGCTCGCCGGTGCTGCCGCCGCTCGGGCTGCTTTTCTTCCTGTCGTGGCAGCTCCTCAGAACCGAGATGTGGCCGGTGTGGATAGGTCTGCCGCTCGGTCTGTGGGACGATCTGTTCAGCGGGGCGCCGATCGGCACCGCGGTCTTTCTGTGGACCGCGGCCAGCATCGCGATCGCCTATCTCTCACAGCGCATCTATTGGCGGGGTTTTTTTCACGACTGGGCGATTGGCGCTTTACTTGTCGCGATCATCCAGGCTCTCGCGGCGCTGCTCACGCACCCGCACGCCGCAACGGGACGTGTTCTGGGGCTCGTCGCGCCGCAGATCGTCGTCTCGGTCCTCCTGGTTCCGCTCTTCCTTCGCCTCACGGGGAAGTTTGACAATTTCCGCCTGAAGCGCAGATAAATCCGCCCAATGTTCGGCAAGAAGAGCCCGCCCATCACCGAAGCCTGGAGGGGCATCACCTTCACCCGCCGCGCGATCGTCGTCGGCGGGGCGCAGGCGGCCCTGTTCGGCGCGCTCGCGGCGCGCATGGCCTATATCTCGGTCGTCGACAACGAACGCTATGTCCTGCAATCGGAAAGCAATCGCGTCAATCTGACGCTCGTGCCGCCGCGCCGCGGCTGGATCGTCGACCGGCACGGCAAGGCGCTGGCGAACAACCGCGTCAGCCTGCGCGTCGACATCATCCCCGACCGGCTCCACGACAAGGATCTGGTGCTAGGACAGCTCAAGACGCTGCTGCGGCTCGACGGCGACGCGATGGAGCGGATCGAGCGCGACCTGAAAGCCGCGTCGGGATTCCAGCCGGTCGCGGTCGCCGAGGACATGACCGAGCAGGAATATAGCTCGATTCTCGTCCACCTGCCCGAGCTTCCCGGCATCGCGCCGCAACGCGGCTTTGCGCGCAACTATCCGACCGGCGCGGCGGTTGGCCATCTGATCGGCTATGTCGGCGCGCCGACCGCCGAGGAGTATGAGAAGGTCAAGGACCCGCTCTACATCACCCCCGGCTACAAGACCGGCAAGGACGGGCTCGAAAAATATTTCCAGGACATGCTGCGCGGCAAGCCCGGCGCCAAGCGCGTCGAGGTCACCGCGCGCGGCAAGGTGGTGCGCGAGCTTTCGACCCAGCCCGACACGCAGGGCAAGACCGTCCACCTGACGATTGACGCCGACCTGCAGGACTATGCCGCGCGGCGCATGGGCCCCGAATCGGGCGCGGCGGTCGTCATCGACACGCTGACCGGCGACATCCTCGCCTTCGTCTCGATGCCCAGCTTCGATCCGAACAGCTTTTCAGACGGGATCAGCACGTCGGAATATAGCTGGCTGCGCGGCGACGACCATCAGCCGCTGATCAACAAGGCAACGCGCGGCCTCTATCCGCCCGGATCGACGCTGAAGCCGATGGCGGCAATCGCGGCGATCGGGCATGGCATGGACCCCAGCGAGCGCCACACCTGCATCGGCGGCTACCGCCTCGGCAACCGCTTCTTCCGCTGCCTCGGCACCCACGGCAGCCTCGATATGCCGCACGCGATCATGAAAAGCTGCAACAGCTATTTCTACTGGGTCGCCGACCGGCTGGGCTATGACGCGATCGCCCCGACCGCGCGCCTGATGGGGCTTGGCGAGGAATTCCAGCTCGCGGGCAGCAATCAGCGGTTCGGCACCATCCCCGACAGCGCGTGGAAGATGAAGAAATACGGCCAGCCCTGGTCGGCATCGGATTCGCTGAACGCGGTGATCGGTCAGGGCTATGTCAGCGTGAACCCGCTCCAGCTCGCGGTCATGGCCTCGCGCATCGCCTCGGGCCGCAGCCTCTATCCGCGCCTCGTCAACCGGCAGTTCAAGAACGACCCCCTGCCCTTCTCGGCCGAAGCGCTCGGAACCGCGCGCCTGGGCATGGACCTGGTCGTCAACGGGCCCGGCGGCACCGCCGGGCGCAGCCGCCTGCCGCTCGACGGGATCACCATGGCGGGCAAGACCGGCACCGCGCAGGTGCGCGGGCTCAACACCGGCAACGGCAAGGGCGGAACGTGGAAGTTCCGCGACCACGGCCTGTTCATCGGCTTCGCGCCGGTCGCCGATCCCCGCTACGCCATATCGGTGATCATCGAGCACGGCATGGGCGGCAGCCGCGCCGCCGCCCCCGTTGCCAAGGACATCCTCACCTTCCTCTACGATCGCGAAAAGGCGATGGAAGCGCTCGATGCGTTCGAGGCCGGCTGGGGCGGCACGATCAAGGAGCGCATGGACCGCAATTATGCGGCCTGGAAGGCCGGCATCGCCGCGCCCGATCCGGGGCTCGCGCAATGATCCCCGTCCCGCCCGCCATCCAGCGCATTCCGTGGAAGCTGATCGCGCTGCTCGGCGCGATCGTCGCCTTCGACCTGCTCGTCCTCTATTCGGCAGCGGGCGGAAGCTGGTCGCCCTGGGCTTGGCAGCAGGGTGTGCGGTTCCTGATCTTCCTGGGCGTCATGCTCGGCATCAGCCGGATGCCGCTCCGGATCTTCGAGGATTTCTCCTACCTCGGCTATCTTGGCGTGCTGCTGTTGCTCGTCGCGGTGGAACTGCTCGGTTTCGTCGGCGGCGGCAGCCAGCGATGGCTCAACCTCGGCTTCATGAACCTCCAGCCGTCCGAGTTGATGAAGGTCGCGATCGTCCTCGCGCTCGCGCGCTTCTATGCGCAGCTCCCGCCCGGCAGCACGCGCACCTTCACCGCGCTCTGGCCCGCGCTCGCCGCGATCGGCGTTCCCGCGGCGCTCGTCATGCTGCAACCCGATCTCGGCACCGCGCTTGCGATCAGCATCGGCGGGGTCGTGGTGATGTTCGTCGCCGGCCTGCCCTTCTGGTGGTTCGGCAGCGCTGCCGGCGCGGGCGCCGCGGCGCTTCCGGTGCTGTTCTCGATGCTTCACGACTATCAGCAGAAGCGCATCCTGATCTTCCTCGATCCCGAAAGCGACCCGCTCGGCGCCGGCTATCATATCAGCCAGTCGAAGATCGCGATCGGATCGGGCGGGATCGGCGGCAAGGGCTTCCTCAACGGGTCGCAGAGCCACCTCGACTATCTGCCCGAGGGGCATACCGACTTCATCTTCGCGACGATGGCGGAGGAATGGGGGCTGATCGGCGGGCTCGGTCTGCTCTTTGCCTTCTTCCTGCTGATCCGCTGGGGGACGCGCGTCGCGTTGCGCGCCCGCACGCGCTTCGGCCAATTGACCGCCGCCGGCCTGACGATGACGATCTTCTTCTATATCGCGATCAACCTGTCGATGGTGATGGGCATGGCGCCGGTCGTCGGCATTCCGCTGCCGCTCTTTTCCTATGGCGGTTCGTCGATGCTGACGATCATGACCTGCGTCGGCATCATCCTGGCGGTCGAGAACGACAGCAAGACCGGCAACCGCCGCTTTCACTGAGGCGCGGCTCAGCCCTCGACGGTGAAACGCGCCTCCAGCGCCGTTTCCGAACTGCCGCCGACGAACAGCGAGAAGCCGCCCGGTTCGACCACGGGCGCAAGATCGGCGTCGAGCAGCGCGAAATCGGCGGCCGTGAGCGTGAAGCGGGCCCGTTTGCGCTCGCCGGGCGCGAGCGCGATGCGGGCAAAGCGCTTGAGCGCCTTGACCGGGCGGGTCGTGCTCGCGACCTCGTCGTGCAGATAGAGCTGAACGACCTCCTCGACCGCGAACCGGCCTTCGTTCGCGATCCAGAAAGCAACGTCGAGCGCGGCGCCGGGCGCGACCCGTTCGGACGACAGGGTCAACGCCTCGTAACGGACGGACGCATATGTCAGGCCGTGGCCGAAGGGATAGAGCGGGGTCCAGGGGGCGTCGACATATTTGGCGCTGTTGCGTTCGCTCTCGCTCGCCGGACGGCCGGTGCTGCGGTGGTCGTAGTGGATCGGGATCTGCCCCACGTGGCGCGGAAAGCTGATCGGCAGGCGGCCCGACGGGCTGACGTCGCCGAAGAGCAGATCGGCAAGCGCGGCCCCCGCCTCGACCCCCGGATGCCAAGCCCAGAGGATCGCCGGCGCGCGGTTGGCGAGCGCGCCGATCGTCAACGGACGGCCCGCGAAGATCACTGTCGCCACCGGCTTGCCGAGCGCGAGGACCGCGTCGGCAAGCGCCTGCTGATCGGGCGCGAGGTCGAGCGCGACGCGGCTGCGTGCCTCGCCGCTCATGTCCCAATCCTCGCCGAGGCAGAGGATGACCGCATCGGCGTCGCGCGCCGCCGCCAGCGCCGCCTCGCCGCCCGCGGCATGCAGCACCCGCGTGGCGGAGCCGAGCGCCGCGGCGATCCCTTCGCGCGGGGTGATCGCATCGGCGGCGACGCCGGTCGGCGCCCAGCTTCCCAGCATCGAGCGGCGGTCGTCGGCGAGCGGGCCGATGACCGCGACGCTGCGCACGGCCTTGGACAGCGGCAGCACCTGTCCTTCGTTCCGCAGCAGCACCGTGCTCTTGCGCGCCAGGTCGCGGGCGGCGGTGCGATGCTCGCGGCGCAGCGTGTCGCGCTTCGCGCGCGCGGGGTCGCAGTTGCGATAGGGGTCGGCGAACAGGCCCAGCGCCGCCTTCGCCTTGAGCAGCCGACGCGCCGCCGCATCGACAAACGCGATGTCGAGCCTGCCCGCCTTCCCTTCGGCGGGCAGCAGGTCAGCATAGATGCCGCTGACCATATCGATGTCGATCCCGGCCTCCATCGCGAGCCGCCCGGCTTCGGCATCGTCGGCGGCTACGCCGTGCGCGACGAGTTCGCGGATGCCGGTATAGTCGCTGACGATCAGGCCGTCGAATTTCCACGCCCCGCGCAGCACGCCGCGCAACAGCTCGCGGTTGGCGTGCATCGGGACGCCGTTGACCTCGTTGAACGCGGCCATCACGCTCGCCGCGCCCGCGGCGATCGCGGCCTGAAAAGGGGGGTAATAATATTCGGCGAGGCGCCGCGGCGACACATCGGCGACGTCATAGTCGCGCCCGCCCTCGGCCGCACCATAGGCGACGAAATGCTTGGCGGTCGCCATCATCGCGTCGGGGTCCGACAGCTTGCCGCCCTGAAAGCCGCGCACGCGCGCTTCGGCGAAGCGGCAGGCCAGTTCGACATCCTCGCCCGCGCCCTCGACGACGCGGCCCCAGCGCGGATCGCGCGCCATGTCGACCATCGGGGCATAGGTCCAGTGGAGGCCGTTGGCGGTCGCCTCGACCGCCGCGATCCGCGCCGCTTTCTCAGCCGCCGCCGGATCGAAGCTCGCCGCCTCCCCGAGCGGGACCGGGAAGATGGTGCGGAAGCCGTGGATCACATCGTCGGCGAAGAGCAAAGGAATGCCGAGCCGCGTTTCCTCGACCGCGATACGCTGGAGCCGCCGGGTGGTGTCGGCGCCATAGACGCTGAGGAAGGAGCCGATGCGGCCCGCGCGCACGTCAGCCTCGCTGCCCGCAGGGACATAGGGACCGGTGTCGTTGCGCTGCCCACGCGCCTGTGCGAGCTGGCCGAGCTTTTCGGCGAGCGTCATCCGCGCGAGCAGCGCGTCGATGTCCGCCGCGGCGATGCGCTCCGCCGCCTTCGCCCCGGCGCTCGCGAGGACGGCGGCGGCGAGCGTGCCGGCGCCAAGAAACTCGCGGCGGTTGAGGCCGGAGGGGTCGGACACGCCCTGCCCCTCGCGCCCTATCGGACGGCGTCGGCGGCGGGGCGCTTGCCCGTCTCGACCCAGCCCTTTAGCGCTTCCCAGGTCGCGGTCATCTGTTCGGGGGAGAAGCCGCAGTGGGTATAACCCTCGACCCCGCCGACCGGCAGCGCCGCCTTCGTCCCCGGCACCGTATATTGGACGAGCCGCTTTTCGTTGCCCGCCGCCGCGACGATGCGCCCCAGCGCCTCCGACTGGGCATAGGGGACGAGCGAGTCGATGCGGTTGTGGATCGTGACCAGCGGCACGTCGAACCGGCCGGTCGCCTGATGCCAGCGGCGCGCGTTGGCGACCGCCGCCGGGTCCGCCGAAATGCGCTGGACCCTGGCGTTGAAGGCGGCGGCCTCCTCGGCCGTCATCTCGGGGCTTGCATAAACTTTGCCGACGTTGCCGTAGATGTTGCCGCCGAGTGTCGCATCGAGATCATCCATGCCCAGCGTCACGGTGACGAGCGGAAAGGCGATCGAGGCCACTTCGGGCTCGAAGCCGCCGATCGAGGCAACCTGTTTCAGGATGTGTGCCTCGCGCCCGTCGGGATTCGCCGCGGCCGCCTGCGCCAGCATCAGCACCGGCATGGCGATCTGCACGATGCGCCCGTTGCGAAAGGCGTCGCTGCTCGCCGCCTCACCCGCGGGCGTGTCCATCGGGAAGGCCGATTTGAGCAGGTCGTGCTCGCCGGGCAAGGCATAGGGCGTGCCTTCGGTCAGCACATTATAGGCGGCGCGCATGTCGATGAGCTGCGCGAACAGGCTTTCCCAGCCGTCGGTGACGCCGCACGCCGAAATCGCGCCGGCAAAAGCCTTCGGATGCTGTTCGATCAGCGACATGACGATATTGCCGCCCATCGATCCGCCCGCGACGAGCACGCGCTTCGCACCGAGCCGGGTCAGGAAATCGCGCAGGCGGAGCGTGTTCTCGGTCGCCGTCTCGACCCCCATGCCCGCCTTGTCATAGGCGCTGTGGCCCGCAGCATAGCCGTCCTGATAGACTTTCAGCATCATGCCGTTGGTCCCCACACCAGGCGAGAGCGGATCCTCGGCCACCGCGACCGGCGACCCCGGCGCCGAATAGCCATGCGCGAAAAGCAGGGCGCTGCCCTTCCAGCCTACCGGGAAAGCGACCGAGAACTGGTCGCCTGCGAGCTTGCCCGCGAGGACGAAGCCGCCGTCCGGCGCGGGAAGCGTCTTGAGGTCGGTGGCGCCGAGCTTCGCCGCCTTCGCGACCAGCGCCGATTGCGCCGATGTCAGCGTGACCGCCGGGGTCTCCTCCGCATGAAGCGCCATAGGCGCGGAGAAGGCCAACAGCGCGGGCGCCAGCCGCATCGCGAACGATAGTCCCATCCCTTTACGCATCATCTCCACTTCTCCCTGCTTCGCTATCCCGGATCGCCAGCAATTCCAGCGTCACGCCGTTGGTCCAGCCAAACCCCGTTTCGGTGCCATATTCGCCGCCCGAGCCCGCCGAACAGGCGACGACGTCATATTTTTCGAGAAGCTGGCCGGTCGCGGCATAATGCGCCTCGACCATCGCGATCCAGCGATCGGCGATCGCATCGGCAAGCACCGTCTCGCCATAGCGGCGCAGGCCCGTGATCGCGATCCATTGCAGCGGCGCCCAGCCGTTCGGCGCGTCCCATTGCTGCCCGCTGTCGCACAGCGTCGTCATCAGACCGCCGCGCCGCAGCAGGCGCCGCAACGCCGCCGCGCTCCGCGATGCGCGCTCGCCGGTCGCGAGCCCGGCGAAGAGCGGAAACGCCGCCGCCGCGGTCAGGCGGTCCGACGGTGCGCCGCTGTCGAGATCGAAATCGGCATAGTGGCCGCCCGCTTCGTGCCACAGATGATCGGCGATGGCACGCGCGCGGGCGTCGGCGCGGGCGGCATAATCGGCGGCCATGGTGCGGTCGCCCAGCCCCTCGGCTTCGGCCGCGATCGCCTGTTCAAGCCCGAAGAGGAGCGCGTTGAGATCGACCGGAACCAGCCGCGTCGTGCGGATCGAGCCGAGGCTGTGTCCGTCGGCGAGCCAGCGCGAACTGAAATCCCAGCCGCTTTCGGCGGCAGCGCGCAGGTCGCGCCACAGCGTCCCCGCATCGCGCGCCTCGGCTTCGGCGGCGAGCGCGACATCCTCGCGCCAGCTTTCGTCGCGCGGGCGATCGCTGTCGTCCCAATAGCGGTTGAGCAGCGCGCCGTCGGCCAGCCGCACGACGCGCCGCGCCGCGGCCCCGGGCGCGAGGCCGGCGGCGCCGTCCATCCAATAGTCATGCTCGCGCACCATCCAGCCGAGCCGGCGGCGGCGGCCTTCGCCGCTGGCGTCGCGCGACAGCGCCGCCATCAGGTGGAAGAAGGGCGGGTGCGAGCGGCTGACATAATAGCTGCGCGTGCCGTTCGGGATATGGCCAATTCGGTCGAGCAGGCTGCCGAAATTGGCGATCATATTCTCGACGAGTTGCTGCTGCCCCGAACGCGCGAGGCCGAGCATGGTGAAATAGCTGTCCCAATAATAAAGCTCGCGAAAGCGGCCGCCGGGAACGACATAGGAATGCGGGAGCCAGAGTTCGGACGATCCCGGCGCGGGTTCGTTCGCGGCGCGGGTCAGCAGCGGCCACAGCGCCTCTATATGCGCGGCGAGTGGGCGCTGATCGAGCGGCGGGTCGGCCCAGTCCTGCGGCAGGTCGAAATTGGCGAGGACGAAGCGGCGCAGCCCCTCCCCGCCTTCGGGTCGCTCGGCCTGCCAGTCGGCGAGGATCGCGGCGGGCGCACGGCGCGGGCGCGCGTCAGCGAAAGTCTTGGAATCGGGGAACAGCCCGCATTCCTGCACCGCCGCGAACAGCGGCCCGAACAATCCGGCGGGGGTATCGACGGCGATCATGCGGCCGCTCCCGCGACGCGCCGCCGCACCAGCGGCAGCGCAAGCGCGACCAGCGCGATCGGGAGGAGCAGGAGATAGAAAGCGGTCGTCCCCGGCAGCGTCTGGAACAAGAGCCCGACGAGGAAGGAGCCGATCGTGCCGCCGAGCGCGGAGAAGATCACGATCAGCCCGATCATCGCCGCGTGGCGCTGCTGCGGCAGCGCGCTCAAGGCGACCGAACAGACGGTCGGGTAGATGGGCGCGAGGAAAAAGCCGATCAGCGGAAAGAGCCAGGCGGCGGCGGGCGCGCTGGCCCAGCCGATCCCGGCGCGCGGCTGTACCCCTTCGGCCAGCGGCAGCGCCGCGACGACAAGCAGCGCCAGCGCCGCAAGGCAGGCGAGCAACACCGGCAGCCAGTCGATGCGGCGAAGCAGGATGCCCGACGCCAGCCGCCCGAGCGCGAGCGAGGCGACGAAGAGGCTCGACATCTGGACGCTCATCGCGGCGGGCAGATGCAATATCTCGCGGTTGAAGGTCGGCAGCCAGGTGCCGACCCCCTGCTCGACCAGCACATAGAGGAACAGTGCGGCAAGCACCGCGGCGGTCGCGGGAAGCGCAGCGAGCGCAAGCATCGCCTTCCAACCCGCCGTCACCGAAGCCTCTGCCCCGTCGGCCGGAACCACTCGCTCGTCGAGCCGGACGCCGAGCCAGAGGATGGCCGCGAGCGCGCAGACCGCCGCGAGCAACCAATAGACGCGTAGCCAGTCGCCCGCGTCGATGAACCAGCCGAAGATCCACGCACCCGCGAGCACGCCGCCCATGAACACGCCCTCGATCAGGCCGGTGATGCTCGCATGGTCGGCGGGATCGCGCGCGACGAGGCCGATCGCCGAATAGGTTGCAATCTTGGTGATGCCGAACGCCAGCCCGGTCGCCACGAACAGCGCCTGCATCGCCGCAAAGCCGGTGGCGAAGGAGGCGAGCAGGCAGGCGGCCGCCATCGCCGCGAGCACCGCGATCAGCGAGCGGCGATAGCCGAAGGCGGGCACCGCGGCGACGAGCAGGAAGGAGGCGGCGACGACCGACAGATCCTTGCACGCCTCGAGCGTCGATCCCATCGGCTTGCTGATCCCGAACTGGGCGATCGATTGCAGGATGACGGTCCCGACGCTGTTCATCAGCAGGCCGAGCAGCGCATAGGTGAGCGCGAGCAAGACGATGGTGCGGGTTCGCATCAACGCGCGCTGCGTCCCAGATGCCGGTCGAAGAAGGACGCGATCAGGCGATACGCTTCCATCGATTCGGGCATGTCGGGCCAGACGAAAAAGGCGTGCGGCAGGCCGTCGAACAGATGGAGTTCGCTCGGCACTCCGGCCGCCGTCAGCCGCCGGTCGGCGAGCGTCAGCGCGCTGACCGCGAAATCGCGTCCGCCCGCGAGCAACAGCGTCGGCGGCATCGCCTTGATCTCGTCCGGCGCAGCCAGCGGATAGGCGGCGGCATCGCTCGCCGGGACATCCTGCATATAGGCGAGCGGCAGCACGTCGGGGAGCGCGGGCACGGGCAGAGCCGCGCCGCCGGTGATTGGTCCGGCCAGATAGGGACTGTCCCCCGAATAGGGCGCGCCGGTGCCGCAGAAGGTGCCGATCGCGCCGGGGCGCGGCAAGCCCTGACGGCGTATCCACGCGGTCGCCTGCGCGGTGATGACGCCGCCCGCGGAGCAGCCGTAGATGCCGATATTCTCCGGCCGATGATCTTTGAGCAGCGCCTTGTAGACCGCGGTGACGTCCTCGGATGCCGCGGGATAGTGATGCTCGGGCGCGAGGCGGTAATCGACGGTCACGACCTTGACGCCCATCGTCGCGGCGACCGGAATCGCCTCGACCAGCGCGCCGCTGCCCGATCCCCACATGAAGGCACCGCCGTGGACGTTGAGGAGCACGCGCGCGGCATTGCCCTTGGCGATCCCGGCCGCGGGTTCGACGATATCGACGGTGACGCCGCTGATCACCGTGCGCTGCTCGCGGGTCTGGAAATGCTTCCGCATCTCGGCGAGGCGGTCGTCGTTGTAGCGGTCGTAAAAGGCGCGCTGCTTTGCGACGTCGGTCGCGATGTCGGGGGGTGCGGTCGCGGCGGCCATGCGCTGGAGCACGGCCTGCGCCTCGTCGCTGAGCTGGTTCGACACCGGCAGGGTGAAGGCCGGCACCGCGAGCTGGACCGCGGCGGGCGATGCGGCCGCGAGCGCGGCCGCGGCGAGCAATATCCTCATGGTTTTTCTCCCAGCCGCTCGGTGAAGAAGCGCGCCATCACGGCGAAGGCGGCATCGCTTTCGGGCGCATCGATATAGGCCCAGAAGGCATGCGGCAGTCCGTCGAACACCACCAGCTTCGCGGGGGCGCCCGCCGCATCGATCGCACGACAGAAATCGGCGGTGCCGCTCAGCAGGAAATCGCGCGTGCTGGCAAGACACAGCGTCGCGGGCCAGCCGGTCAGGTCGCCGCGCTGCGGCGAGACGAGCGGATCGCTCACCGCCCGTCCGCCCGCATAGAGCGCGGCCAGCGCAT
Source organism: Sphingopyxis sp. (assembly GCF_036261875.1). Lineage (GTDB taxonomy): Bacteria > Pseudomonadota > Alphaproteobacteria > Sphingomonadales > Sphingomonadaceae > Sphingopyxis. Next base: position 208,127 of record NZ_DATAJZ010000022.1, read on the forward strand.
CGACGCCCGATGCGTCGGCGAACAGCCCGGCGCTGTCGCCGACCCGCGACAGGTCGGCAGCGCCCGAGAAGAAGCCGAGCGCCGCGGGCTGCGGCAATTTCTCTGCGCGCAGCCGGGCGACGAGCTCGGCCGACAGGATCGCGCCCGCTGAGGTGCCATAGACGCCGATCCGTGCCGGATCATGGTCGGCCAGCAGGGCGCGATAGACGGCGAGTGCATCGTCGACCCCCGCCGGAAAGACATGTTCGGGGGCCAGGCGATAGCGCACCGCGACGACGCGATAGCCGGTGAGTGCCGCGACCGCGGCATTCTCGCTGATCGACCCCGCATCGACGATGAAGCCGCCGCCGTGAAGGTTGAGCAGGACCGGCGCCTTCGCCGCGCCCTTGGCAGGCGCGAAGATGCGGACCGGAACCCCGGCGATCGCATCCTCCTTCATCGTCACGCCGTAGCGCGCGAGGCGCGGCACGCCGATTTCCTGCTGGATCGCGTCGATGCGCGCGCGACGTCCCGCGATGTCCGCGGGTTCGGGCGAGCGCGCGGCGTCGGCGGCGAGCCCCGCTTTCGCCTCGGGCGACAGAAAGTCGGGCCACGGCGCCTTGACTGCCTGCGCCTGAGCCGTCGCGGATACGAGTGCCGCTGCGAGCAGGGGCACCAGAGAAAACCGGATCATCCTGCCCGAACTCCGCCCGCCCGCGCGATCGCGCCGAGCCGTTTCGCGCTCGGCTTGACCGTCCGCTTGAAGGTTCGCCGGTCGACCGACACCAGCCCGAATTTCGGGCCATAGCCCGACATCCATTCGAAATTGTCGAGCAGCGACCAATGGATATAGCCGAGCACCGGCACCCCATCACGGCGCGCCGCCTCGACCGAGGCGACGGCTTCGGGAATGAAACGCTCGCGTTCGCTATCGTCGGCGGCGTCGATGCCATTCTCGGTCACCATCACCGGCAGCCCTGTCGCCTTGTGGGCATAACGCACGACATTGCCGACCGCGGCGGGAAACCATTCGCCGCCGCCCGGCCGCTTCGGCGCATCAGCGGGCGGATCGACGTCGCGGTCGGCGCCGACATAGGCGCGGCCATAGGTCTGCACGCCGATGAAATCATCCTTGTCCATCACCGCGAAGAAAGGGCCATAGACTTCGGCGCGCTTGCGCTCGATCCCGCTGTCCGCGCCGACCGCGACATTATCGGGGATGGTAAGGCTCATCCCGATCGGCAAATCCGAGCGCGCCGCGCGGATCGCCGCGCGCGCCGCGACATGCGCAGCAACCACGCCGGGGATCATCGGCGCCGGATCGCCCGCGTTGAGCAACGAGAAGCGATCCGATCCGCTCGCCTTCGCCGCCGCCGCGCAGCAGGCCGCGACGGCATCGCGCATCGCCTGCGATAGCGGGTGAATGGCCCAGTTGCCGCCGAGCGCCAGATTGGGCTCGTTGAAGGTCAGCGCATGGCTGATCCCCGCCGCCATTGCGCGCGCGACCCGGTCGCAATAGCGCGCGAACAGGTCAGGCGCGTCGGGATTCTCCCACCCGCCCGCCGCCGCGAACCAGCGCGGGGTGGTGAAATGGTTGAAGGTGACGGCCGGCGCCAGCCCCTGTTCGCGGCAATGATCGACGATCCGCGCATAATGATCGAGCCAGGCCTGGCTGAACTGCCCCGGCGCCGGCTCGATCCGCGACCATTCGACCGAGAAGCGATAGCAGTTGAGCCCGAGCGCCTTGACGATCGCGACATCCTCGCGCCAGCGGTGCAGGCTGTCGCACGCATCCCCCGACGGCTCGGCGAAGATGGTCGGCTTCACTTGCTCGAGCAGCCAGATGTCGGCATTGATGTTGTTGCCCTCGACCTGATGCCCTGCGGTCGCGGCGCCCCAGAGGAAGGGATGCGGGGCCGGAGCGGCGCGGAGCGAACCGGCCGCGGCGGCGGCGACCGCCGCAGCGCCGAGGCCGATCATTTCGCGCCGGTCGAACCGGGTTCCGGTCGTCATGCCGGGCTCAGAAGCGATAGCGGGCCTGCACGCCATATTGCGCCGGCTCCCCATAGATCGAGTTGATGAAACCCGAATTATTATAGCCGGGATTGGCGGTGACGCGATATGCCTTGTCGAAGATGTTGGTGCCATAGACCGCGAGGTCGACCGGCGCGCCGAACATATTGTTCCACTCGAACCGCAGATTGACGAGGCCATAGCCCGCGATCGTGTCGAACGGCTGCGCTTCGGGGGTCACGCGCTGGCTCGACTGATAGGTCCAGTTCGCGTTGAACGCCATCTCCCCCACCCCTTCGACGGGCGGCAGGTCGATCCGCCCGTTGAGGCTGAACTTGTGCTTGGGCACGAAGGAGAAAGGCGTTCCCGACAGGTCGCGGCTTGGCTGCGCGGCGGTCAGCGCCGAGGGGATTTCGGGAATCGCGATCGAATCATATTCGAGATATTTCGCCGAATTATAGGAATAGACCGCGCTCAGCGTCAGACCGCGCACCGGCACGAGCTGCCCCTCGAACTCCAGCCCCATCACCCGCGCCTTCTTGGCGTTGGTCAGAATGTCGGACCCCGCGATCGTCGCGCGCTGGATCACCTGAATGTCGTTATACCAAGTATAGAATGCAGCGATGTTGGTGCGTGCGCGGGCGTCGCCGCCAAGGTTCCAATCCTTCTTCACGCCCAGTTCGAGATCGGTGACCTTTTCGGGACGCACCGCGAAGAGCGGATGTTCCTCGCCCAGGAAGAGCGAGACGATCGGGTTAGTGGCGCCCGACTTATAGCCGCGCCGCGACACGGCATAGAGCAAGGTGTCGGGATTCGCCTGCCAGTCGAGCCCGAGTTGCCAGGTCGGCCCATTGCTCTTGCCGTTGAAGCTCGGCGTCGTGCAATTGGGGTAATAGAGGGTCGGGAACCCGCCCGCCGCCACCGCCTTGAAGGCGTCATAGGTGCAAAGATCGGCGTTGAGCCCAATCACCTGCGCCGCCTGCGCCGGCGTGATGACGCCGAGCGCCGCGAGTTGGTTGAAGACGTCGTAGCTTTCGGCCGCCTGATAGGCCTGGATCTCGCCGCCGAAGCGGTCCCAGGTCCAGCGGAAGCCCGCGGTCGCGGTGAGGTCGGGCGTCAGCTTATATTGCGCCTGCGCATAGATCGCCCTGCTCTGGGCGCTAACGCGCGCGGTCGGCTGAAGGCTGAGCGCGGGGAGCAGCGGCCCGTCGACGCCGAGCGCCGCCTGCAGCGCGGGCGGCAGGATGATCGGACCGCCGCCGAGGATGCCGCCGAACTGCATCGGATTGACGGTCTGGAAGGTCAGCGGCGACGGCGTCTTGTCGTCGAGGAAAAAGCCGCCTGCCTGGATGCGCAGCGTGCCGTCGTCATAACGGAGCTGCAGTTCCTCGGTGATCGTGCGCAGGTTGTTGTTGTAGCTGCCCGGATAGGCGCCGAGCAGGTCGGCGATCGGCAGCGGCGTGGAATCGCGGTCGGTCGCGCTCGTCGAGCGGGTGCGCGCATAGCTGAAGATATTTTTGAGCGTCAGCGTGTCCAACAGATCGATCTCGGTATTGTTGAGCGCGAGAAAGCTCTTCGCGACCTCGCGCGTCGGGACACTGAGCGCCGTCTCGCGAACGCCGCGCGCCTGCTGCTCCACCAGATAGGGCTGGAGCAAAGCGGCATAGGGGCGATCGGGATTGACCGCGAGCAGGATGCTGCCGCCGCCATGCTCCTTCACATTGACATAGCTGACCGCCGTATAGCTGCGGATCGTGTCGGTGGGGTTGAACTGCAGGCCGAAGCGCAGGCTGTAATTGTTGCGGTTGAGATAGTCGAAGCCCGTGACGGCATCGCGGACATAGCCGTCGCGCTTGTCGAACTGGCCGGCGAGACGGATCGCCAGCTTGTCGCCGACCAACGGGATGTTGAGCGCGCCCTGCCCGCTGCGCCGATCATAATTGCCGAGCGTCAGGTCGGCATAGCCTTCGACAATGCCCATCTTCGGGTGCATGGGTTCAAGCAGCACCGCGCCGCCGGTGGTGTTGCGTCCGAACAGCGTGCCCTGCGGGCCCTTCAGCACCTGAAGCGAGGCAAGATCGAAAAAGCTGCCGGGCCCGCTGACGCTGGTCGGCACTTCGGCGAAATAGCCGACGACGCCCGGACCGCTGCCCGTGCCCTGCCCCTTGCTGCCGCCCATGCCGCGGATCGAATAGGTTTCCTGATTGCGCGCAACGTCGCCGACGACCGACAGCGACGGCGTGTAATTCTGAAGATCGGTGCCGTTGTTCACGCCCTTTTTGCGCAGACTGTCCTGGCTGAAGGCCGTGATCGCGATCGGCACCTGCTGCGCGCGCTCGTCAACGCGGCGCGCGGTCACGATGATTTCGTCGAGACCGCCCGCGGCCGAATCGGTTTCCGGCGTGTCCTGCGCCAGCACCGGCGCGGGAACCGCCGCCAGCGCCAGCGGCGCCACGCCCCAGCAAAGCGACATCCAATATTTGCGCGTGATTGCCATCGATCATCCTCCCTCGGCGGGCTGTGTCACCCGTTCGCCGATTCTGATAGATTTTTATGAAATGCATTTCAATAACAAGTTTCATAGCATTGCGATCGAGCATTGCGCGCACGGCATCGCTGCCATATGAACAGCTTATGGCGGCCCGGAACAGCGATACGACCACAATGCCGCGCACGACACGCCCGACGATGGACGACGTCGCGCGTATTGCAAAAGTTTCAAAGCCGACCGTCTCGCGGGTGCTCAGCGGCAGCCCGCTGGTCAGCGCCGAGACGCGCGAGCGCGTGCTCGCGGTCGCACGCGAGCAGGGCTATGCGCTGAATCGCCACGCGCAGAAGCTGCGGCGCGAACGCGCCAATGCGATCGCCGTCGTGCTCGACTTCGGATCGCACCGCCAGGGCGCGATCGGCGACCCCTTCATCTTCGAGTTGCTTGCGGGCATTTCCGAAGCGCTGTCGGTGCGCGATCTCGATCTGCTGCTGTCGCCGTCGGGGCTCGATACGGTCGAGGGTTTCGTCGATCTCCACCGCTCGCGCGGTGCGGACGGTTTCATCGTGCTGGGACAGGGCGCGCGCGATGCGCTGCTGCGGAAGGTCGCGCGCAAGGACATTCCGATGGTCGTGTGGGGCGCGGTGAGCGACGCGAGCGGCTATTGCGCGGTCGGGAGCGACAATTTCCTGGGCGGCCGGTTGGCAGGCGAGCGCTTCCTGTCCTTCGGACGCCGCCGCTGGCTGTTCGTCGGCAACCGCCAGCACGAGGAAATCCGCCTGCGCTTCGAGGGGCTGCAAGCGGCCGCGCGGACGGGCCAGAATATCGAGATCGAGGTTCTTTCGATCGAATCCATGGCCTTTTCGGCGGTTCACGACCAGGCCCACGCCTATCTGAAGGCGTGTACCGAACGGCCCGATGCCGTCTTCACCTTTTCCGACACCGCCGCGATGGCGGTCATCGGCGCCTTCAACGCCGAAGGCCATCTGACCCCGCGCGACTATTCGCTCATCGGCTATAACGACATTCCGCCCGCCGCGCATTTCACCCCGTCGATCACCACGATCGCGCAGCAGACCGGAGTCGCGGGGGCGCTGCTGGTCGAAAAGCTGATGCAGACCCTGGATGGCGGGCGGCCGCGATCCGCCATGCTGCCGACCCGGCTCGTCGCCCGGCAGACATGATGCCCCTCCGGCCGAAAGGCCCGCGGCGGGCCATATGCTCGCCCGTCTTGGCACAGCCTGCATGACCGGCGATGTGAGAGGTCCGCGCCAGGAGCGAGCCCGGCCGGAGGGCATCGCATTACGCTAGGCAGGCGGATCAACGCTTGCCGCCGGGCCGGTCGATGTCTAGCCATCAGACCGCCGCGCAGAAGAGCGCGCCTTTGCGGATTTCGCACGTTTTTGGCGGCAGCCGGCGACGCCGTGCAGGAGCAGCTGTCATAGGTTCGCAGCTCTCGGCGCTTTTGGGGAAGCATCATGTCGATTTCGAAGCTCGATCGCCAGATCATAGAGTGCCTCCAGCGCGAGCCTCAGATGTCGAACCGGGCGATCGCCAGGGAAGCCGGGGTTACCCAGCAGACGGTAGCGAGCCGGATCAAGGCCATGGTCGATGGCAGGATCATGCGTGTCATGGTGCAACGCGATCTTGTCGCGGCGGGCTATCCCATCCTTGCCTTCGCAGGCATCAGCGTCGACGCCTTGCCGATCGCGGCGACAGCGAAATCACTCGCCGCGATGACCGAAATATTCAGCATCACCATCTGTCCCGGCTCACCGGAGATTCTGGCAAATGTGAACGTCCGCAGCGCTGACGATCTTCCGTTGATCGAAACCGCCATCAGGGGCGTCGAAGGAGTTACGGACTGCCAATTGACGATTTGCGAGACGGTTCACAAGTTCGTCGCCGGCGCCGGCGATCTCGCTTCGGAAATCGGCCCCTTCTCGCCTGCCCGTCGCCAGGAGGATCTCGACGAGGCGATTATCGAGCTTCTGGTAGACGACGGGCGTCTTAGCAATCGTGAAGTCGGACGCCGCGTCGGCATCTCGGAAGGGAGCGTCAGGGCGCGGCTGAAGCGGCTGACCGCGGACAGGGTCATCCGGCTCGGCATCGTTTGCGAGCCGGACCGTGTCGGCTATGACGCTGCCGCCTACATCTTCTTCAAGGGAAGCCGCGCCGCGGTCGAAACGGCTCTCGCCAACTTGACCGGACGTGATGAAGTCAATTTCGCCGCCACGGCGCAGGGGGCCTATGACGGGGTGTTGATGTGCGTCGCGGACAAGTCGACCACCCTGCCGCAGCTCTGCATCGAGGATCTGAGATCCATCGAAGGGATCGGCGCAATCGCATTCCGTCCGCTCTTGAGGACGGTGAAACATCGTTTCGACTATATCCACATTGGCGGGGAGCGCGCACCGCATCCACCGCAAGAGGGCTGAACCAGAGCAAAAAGAGGGGACGGAAGCAACTCGCGCCCCCGTCCCCAGTGGCCCTTGGTGAATCTCGCCTATTCTGCCGCAATCTGCCGGCCGGCGAGATAATCCCGGTCGAATTCGGCGCCGCGAACGCCGATCATCGCGCCCGGCGTGGCGCCGGTGATTTTGCCGCCGTGAAGAATGGGTTCGCCATTCACGATGACCCATTCGATGCCCTGCGCGGGACAGACGCGGCGCCAGTCGCCACCGGGCAGGCAGTGCGCCATCTCATAGTGGTCGCGATTGTAGCCGAGCCTGGCATAGTCGTAGATGTAGAGATCGGCGGCATAGCCCTCGAGCAAGGCCCCACGCTTCGCGAAATTGTAGATGCGCGCCGGCAGATAGCTCAGACCGTAGTGCATTTCCTCGAGCGAGATCCGGCCTTCCTCGCGGACGAGCCACATGATGTTGTCGGTCGCATACTGTCCGCCGCAGTGGAACTTCACGTGCGCGCCGCCATCGGACGTTCCCGAGACCACCCGCTTGTGAAGGAGGATTTCCGCCGACATATCGGGATTGGTGCTGGTGGCGACCGTGGTGCGGAAATCCGCAACGGCTTTCGAACCGGCGACGATCGCGAAGAAGATTTCGACGACGTGTCTGTCCTCGGCCGCCGCGATTTCGCCCAGCAACTTGCCGTTATATTTGGTAAAGGCCGAGGCCTCCCGTGCATCGACGAGCTTGAAGGTCTCAAGCGGGCCGCCCGCCCCCATCCACATCATCGGTTCATATTCTTCGGCGGCTCGAGCAACGAAGGCCGGGTCGGCGGCAAGAGCCGACATCCTGTCCGCGGTCCGAGCGAGGGTGAACGCGAGAAATGACGGACTCGTGCCCTGCCACACGTCGAATTCGGTCGCACGCAACTGGTTCCACGAGCGATTGACGAACGCCTGACCGTAGATGTTGAGGCCTTTGGCTTCCATCTCATCGAGCCAGTTGAGCAGGCTGACATGATAGTCGGGCATCGCGTCGATCGGGGTGATGATGTTGAGCAGGACCGGGCGCCCCGAAATGCGCGCCATCTCTTCGACCGCAAAACGGTTCGAAACCTTTCCCGGAGGAAGTTCGCATAGACATTGAATCACGCCTTCGCCGCGTTCGCGCAGCACGGCCGCCAGATAATAGGCATCCTCGATGTTCATGCCGTCGGTCGGCATCGGCGATCCGTCGATATCCTTGTGGCTATTCTGGTCACGCAGGAAGGAGAAGCCGAAACCGACCGCGCCCGCGTCCATCGCCTCATGAAGCAGGCGACGCATTTCGCTGCGTTCCTTGGCGGTCGCCCCGCGCGACTTCGCCGCCTCGATGCCCATGACATAGATCATCAGCGAGTTGAGCGGCATATAGGCGGCGATGTTCACGCCCTTCGCCACGCCACGGAGCGTTTCCATCCACTCGGGGAAGCTTTCCCAGGTCCAGGGCAAGGCCTGCTGCATGGCGGTCATCGGCACCTGCTCGGTATTTTCCATCATGAGCATATATCGTTCGCGGTCTTCGGGGCGGCACGGCATGAAGCCAAAGCCGCAATTGCCGACGACGAAGGTCGTGTTCCCGTGCCAGCTCGAATCCGCGCAATAGGGATCCCAGAAAATCTGCGCGTCATAATGGGTGTGAGGATCGATCACGCCAGGCGCCACGATGCGGCCCGTCGCGTCGATCACGCGCGCAGCGCGTGAGGCGTCGAGCTGGGTGGAGATCGCCGCGATCTTGCCGCCCTTGATGCCGATATCGCCCGAATAGCGAGGGATACGCGTGCCGTCGACGATCGTGCCGCCGGCAATGATGAGATCGAATTCAGCCATGCGACAGTCCATCTCCACGGCGACCCATGGGGGTCATGGTCGTCCGATGCGCGATATACGCATAATTAATATCACTATGTCAAATATTAAATAATGCGTATTTCCGCTGAAGCCTTGGAAGCGCCCCCATGGGCCTGCCCGATGGCGTTCTGGCGCGACCCGGGGACGTGAGAATGGACATTCGACAGGAGCAGGTGGGAAAGGAACCTCGCAGGTCGCATCCGTGCGCTGACGAGAGCGCCGCGAGCGAGGTGCTGCACCGCACCACCTGCCCCGTCAATTTATCTGTTTGACCAAATATGCCGGTTTCCCTAGCGTTAGAGCGGGAGTGCGGCTTCGGCATCAGTGGCCCGATGCAACGCTGCGCGAAGGAATGCCGGAAAACGGCGGCCTTCAGCTCTCTTACGCAAAATATAAAATCAGAAATCTGGGATGGTATAATGCGAATCAAGGGCCACATGTGCGCTCAGCGCACGAAGACTATTATGGCATCGTGCATGGCGATTGCCGCCGCGACATTTTCGCAGGCAGCACGGGCGCAGGAAACGGACACGGCAACGGCTGCCGTCAACGCCGGCCAAACGGACGGCACCGAAATCATCGTGACGGCGCAGAAGCGCGCGCAGAGCATCCAGGAAGTACCGGTCGCGATCACAGCACTCGGCGCCGACGATCTCGAGGCGCGGGGCATCCGCAATCTGGCGGACCTCGCCCGGCAAGTACCGTCGGTCAACTTCGGCGAGGTGGCGGGGACGTCGCAGATCAGTGCCCGCGGGATCGGCCTCGCGCTCCTGACCGGCGCGGGCGAAAGCAGCGTCGCATTCCACGTTGACGGCATGTATATCTCGCGCCCGAGCGCCGCCGGGCTATTCCAGACCGACGTGAGCCGGATCGAATTCCTGCGCGGTCCGCAGGGCACTCTCTATGGACGCAACGCCACCGGCGGCGTCGTCAACATCATTACCCCCGAGCCGACGGACCAATTCAAGGCTGGCTTCCGTGTCGGCATCGGCAATTATGACCTTCGCGAGACCAGCATTTATGTGAGCGGCCCGATTTCGGACGATGTGCGCTTCCGCCTCTCCGGCGACGGACTGGACCGCGACGGCTATGTCTTGAACAGCTTCGATGGCGAACGGATCGACGATGCTCGCCGCTGGGGAATGCGCGCAGCGCTCGACGCGGATGTCGGCAATGTCACCGCGAAGTTGAAGTTCTTCTATCGCAGGAACAGGTTCAAGGGTCCGTCCTACGATCCAATCGACGCCAACTTCCCGTTCCCGCCGGGAACCTTCGATCTCGATCCCTACCGCATCGTCGCCAATTCGCCTTACGGAGCGCGCCAACGTGCGGTCGGCGGCACATTGCGCCTCGAGGCGCGGGTGAGCGATGCGATCACGCTGGTCAGCCAGTCGAACTATATGGACTATAAGTTCAACATCGACGTCTATGACGGCGACGGTACTGCGGTCGACCTGTTCAACGTCACCCGGATCGACGCATCCAAGAGCTTTTCGCAGGAATTCAACATCATCGGCGAGAGCTCGCGCGCCGACTGGGTAATCGGGGCCTATTATCTACGCGACCGCATCCGCCAGGACAATCTGACGGCGACTCCCGGCTTCGCGGCGCTGGGCATTCTGGAGACCAACAGCTTCAGCAACATGCGCGTGAACAGCTATTCGGTATTCGCCGACCTGACCTACAAGGTCACCGGCGCATTCAGCCTGTTCGGAGGCGCGCGCGGCCTCATGGAGCATCAGGACATCAAGCAGACCGCTTTTCTGGTAACGCCGGTCGGGAATGCGTTCCTTTGCACGCCGACCACCCCTGGCGGCTTCACCAAGCAAGATCGCTCGGCCGTGACCGGCCGCTTCGGTGCGCGCTACGAGTTCAGCGACAACGCCAACATCTATGGCCAATATTCGCGCGGCTACAAGAGCGGGGGGTTCGCGCCGTCGCAGTGCGGCAATCCGTTCAAGCCCGAGACGATAAACGCATTCGAGGTCGGCTCCAAGAACAGGCTCGCCGATGGTGCGATCGACCTCAATCTTTCGGCCTTTTACTACGACTTCAAAAATCTGCAGTTCGAGCAGATCATCTTCACCTCGCTCTTCACGAGCAACGCGCCAAAGTCCGAGCTTTACGGCATTGATGCCGAACTGCTGGTTCACCCGGCAAGGGACTTCACGCTGAATGTCAGCGGTTCGCTACTGCACGCCAGGTTCAAGAGGCTCAGCGACACCGACCCGCTCGATCCGGGTGCGGGGCTTCAGGATCTCGCCGGTGTGCCGCTCATGCGGGCGCCGGATTGGACACTGAACGCCGGAGCCCAATACGACCTGCGCGGCGGGTTCGGAACATTCACGATCCGCGGCGATCTTTACGCGACGGATAAATTCTCTTTCCGCCAGTTCAACGACCCCGGCGCGATCCAGCCGAGCTATGTGACCTTCGGCGCATCGCTCACTTACCGGACTCCCGACGAGCGTTGGGCGCTGCGCGCATGGGTCAAGAATGCGAACGACAGGGCAGTCCTTCAGGGCGTGGTGGCAAATCCCGGCCAGGGGCATCTCGGCACCTACGCGGCGCCGCGGACCTACGGCCTCGAGCTATCTGCAGACTTCTAGGGACGGGGCGGCCGGGCGGCCGCCCTCCTCTCGCCAGTGGAGAAACCGAAACATGTCCCTTTATACCGATGTCGACTATCCGCATCAGCCCAGCGACGACGTGGATTGGCAGGAATCCTTCGTTCTCGTGTTCCGCGATCCCAAGACGAATATCTGCGGCTTCCTTCGTACCGGCGCGTATGTGAACCAGGGATATTCGCAGGTTCACTGGGGCATGGCGCTCCCCGACGGCTCCCGCTTCCGCCGCAATCGGGCGAAGGTCGACTGGGAGCCGCATCACCTGACCGGCAACAGCTTCCAGTCGGGCGACTTCACCCGCTATACGATCAACCCCGATTTCGTCCGATTTCAGGGCTTCGACAAGGACGCCGAACTCGACATCCGCATGTTCGACTATCATCCGTCGCAGGACTGGGAGATGATCGGCGCCGAGGCACCTATCGTCTCGCGCGGCGGACAGGGGCATCCCGAGAGCGGCGGCCGGATCGAAGGACGCATCCGCATCGGCGACCGCGTGATCGATATAGCCGATGGCTTCGGATACCGCGATCACAGTTTCGGCCCGCGCAAGCACAATATCTTCCGCGCCAATCGCTGGCATGCCGGCACGCTCGGCCCCGCGCTCAGCTATTCACTCGTATACTCGGTCGCGAGCGACGGCAGCGCCTATAAATTCGGCTGGCTCGTTCGCGAAGGCAAGCGGGAGAAGATCAAGGATCTCCACACGGTGAGCATGACGCTGAGCGACGGCTATTCGGTCATCGGCGGCTGGACCGTCGTCGAGCTGGATAATGGCGAGACGCTTCGGATCGAGGCCGAGACCATCGATGGCATCGTGACCTCGACCCATCTCGTGAACGGTGGTCCGGGTTCGTCACCTGCGGGCATCGAGGCGATCTCGATCCCTCGCTGCGGCGATCTCGTCGGCGGAGTCTGCGACTTCAACATGATCGACAATGCCCATCGCGGCGAAATGGAAGTTTCGCACACGTTGCTCGCCAATGTCGACGACGGGCTTTCACGACGGCCATTCGATCCCGGCTGGGTACGCTGATGACGTCATCATCCTATATCGCCGACCATCTCGATCAGCCCTGCGCCGACAAGGCAATCCGCTGGTCGCGAGTCAACGCCGGCGAACAATATCCCGACCAGGTGCCGACATTATCCTGGTCGGTTCAGCTGAGCCGGGGCGATGAGATGATGCGCGCCTGCTTCCGGGGCATGGGCTTGATGAGGGCAGCAGACATGGTCCTCCCCGAAGACCGCGCCCGCCAGGCCATCGGCATGCGTCACGGCCGGCTTCTCGCGAATGTCGATGTTCTGCGCGATATCATGGACCGCCTTCCCGGGGATGCGGGTGACGCGCTTGAGGAGCATCTGCTCGGCGCACGACCGACGACGCCGCAGGCGCGCGCCGAAAAACGCTCCTTCGCGGTCGCAAGGAGTATGCCGGGCGCCCTTTATCGGAGCGTCCGGGACGTCCCGCGCCATTCAAAGGCCGTCAAGGCATGGTGGAAGCACTGGGTCCGGCGTATCGCATCCGAAGGCGCACCGGCCGCCCGCGAGGTGCTCGGAACAATCGTTCAGGAGCAGGTGCGCGACGCCTCGATCAACGGGACGGCTGCTTTCTGTCAGCAGGCCATCTTCGGCATGGCGGCGGAGATGCTGTCCGCCGGGCCGCGGAATCTGCTTCTCAAGCTCCCGAGCAGCCATATGTTCCCTGAGATGCTCTTCGCAGCGGCGGCATGGAGTTATGCGAACGGGCAAATCTCGCGCGACGCGGTTATCGAGGAATGGGGATATTTCGGCGCATCGGGTGGCGACGTGACTTCGCCCTCGATCCGCGCTCGGCCAGAGATGCTCGATGCGCTGCAAGGCGCCTATGCAGGATCGATATCCCCCAGGGAGGCCGCCGAGCGCGCGCAGGGACAGCGGGCGGAGTTCATCGACGGACTTGCGAAGAGTGTCGCACCGATGAAACGCCCGATTCTCCGCTGGCTGCTGAATCTCTCGGACAAGCTGGCCTATTCACGCGAACTCGGTCGATCGATCTGGCTCCAACGAATGGATGTCGCGCGCTGTGCGGGCGCCGCCATCGGCCGGGAACTGGCATCGCAAGGATTGCTTCGCGACGAAACCGACGCCTTCCACCTTACGACTGAAGAGCTTCTGCAAGCGAACGCATCGAATCTCGACGGGACCGCAGCGCACCGCAAGGCGCTTTACGAATGGCGGCAGAGCTTCGATCTCCCCAACAGCTTCGCCGGCGACCCCAAGGTCATCTTTCTCGACACGGACCATGGCATGGAATCCGGCGAAGACGACGGCGACATGCGAGAAGAATTAGAAGGCATTCCGGCCTCGGCCGGTGTAGCCCGCGGCACCGCACGCGTGGTTCTTAGTCCGTTCGAGGCGGGCACCTTCAAACGCGGCGACATTCTCGTTTGCCGCTTCACCGACCCAAGCTGGACGCCGATCATGTCGCTTGCCGGCGGTATTGTCGCCGACATCGGCGGTGCCCTCTCGCACGGTGCGATCATTGCGCGCGAACTGGGGATCCCGGCGATCGTCAACACTCGCCGGGGAACGCGCAGAATTCCGGATGGAGCGCAAATCGAGATCGACGGAACGACCGGCCGGATCGCCATTTTCGAGGGCGTGAAATGACAGACATCGAACGGACCCTGCAAACCGGCGTGCAATCGCTGGAAGACGAGCTTGCCGTTGATGATTTCGGCACCAAGAGCCGCAATCTCAGCAAAATGATCCGCGCCGGCCTGCCCGTTCCGAACGGTTGGGCGCTCTCGTGGGAGTTTGCGCAACAGGTGACGAAAGGGCATCGCGGCGCCATCGAGCGACTGCTGCGCATCGGCGATGCCGCTCCCGGCCTGCTCGCGGTGCGGTCGTCGGCGATCGGCGAGGATGGCGAAGGCGCGAGCTTTGCCGGGCAGCATCTGACGATCCTCGGTGTCTCCGGCGCGCACGCCCTTGTTTCAGCGGTCGTGCGGGTCGAGCGCTCGGGTGAGACCGAGGCCGCGAGAACCTACCGCCAGTCGAGCGGCGTATCAGAGGAGCCGAAGGTCGCCGTGACCATCCAGAAGCTGCTCGACCCCGAAGTCGCCGGCGTAATGTTCACCGTCAATCCGCTGAACGGCGATGATGAGCGCCTCGCGGAAGCCGCATGGGGCCTCGGCGACGCTGTAGTCTCAAGCCGGGTCAGCCCCGACAGTTACCGCATCGCCCGAGGCGGGGTACTGCTCTCCTCGACGCCCGGCGTGAAACGGCTTTCGCTCCATCCAAAGGCAGGCGGCGGGATCGAAGAACGCGAAATCCACTCGAATTGCGCCGCGGAGCTTTCATTGTCGGGCGGCGATTTCGCGGCGCTCGACGATCTCGCGACCCGCTGCGAGACGGTTTTCGGCTACGGCCAGGATATCGAATGGGCCAAGGCCGAAGGCTGTTTCTGGCTCCTCCAGTCGCGCCCGATCACGAGCATGTCCGCCGTACGATGAGCTTGACGCCATCCCGCGCTACGCGCCCAATATTTGAAGCTCAAACTGCGACTTCCAGCGAATTACAACAATGATGTGCCCGCGAACCCCGGGAACATCTTTGTTGGTGGTTCAGTGGCCGAAGCACGAACCGCTCCGCGGATTGGTGCTAGCCGCGATGTAGAGCGGTCCAGCGAGCGCCGCGGCTGATTGAACGTCCGCGGCCACAGGCAGACCCTTTCGACTCCTTTACCTGAGGAGTCGAACGATGAACGAGCTTATCCA
>NZ_DATAJZ010000005.1:0-129034 GCF_036261875.1 Sphingopyxis sp.
AATATCAGGACACCAACGCCAGCCAATATCTGTGGCTCCGCTTGCTTGCGCAAAGCCGGAAGAATATCTGCTGCGTCGGCGACGACGATCAGTCGATCTATTCGTGGCGCGGCGCCGAGGTGGCGAACATCCGGCGGTTCGAAAAGGATTTCCCCGGCGCGACGGTGATCCGCCTCGAACAGAATTACCGCTCGACGCCGCAGATTTTGGCCGCCGCCTCGGCGCTGATCGCGCAGAACAGCGACCGGCTCGGCAAGACGCTGTGGACCGAACTCGATGCGGGCGACAAGGTGCGCGTCGTCGGCGTGTGGGACGGGCCGGAGGAAGCGCGGCGGATCGGCGAGGAACTCGAAGACCTTCAGCGCCAGCGCCTGTCGCTCGACCGTGCGGCTATCCTCGTCCGCGCGCAGTTCCAGACGCGAGAGTTCGAGGATCGCTTCATCGCGATCGGTATGCCGTATCGCATCGTCGGCGGCTTCCGCTTCTACGAACGCGCCGAAATCCGCGATGCCCTCGCTTATCTCCGTCTCGTCCAGTCGCCAGCCGACGATCTGGCATTTGAGCGCATCGTCAACGTCCCGAAACGCGGGCTCGGCGACAAGGCGCTCGCGCGCATCCACCAGTTTGCACGGCACGAGCGCGCGCCGCTGTTCCACGCCGCGTCGCGGATCACCGAGACCGACGAACTGACGCCGCAGGCGCGCCGCCAGCTCGCCAATTTCGTCGCGCAGATGCGCGGCTGGCAGGGCAAGGCGGCCGAGCTGTCGCATCCTGAACTGACCCAGCTCATCCTCGACGAATCGGGCTATACCGCGATGCTCCAGGCCGACCGCAGCGCCGAGGCGGCGGGGCGGCTCGAAAACCTCTCCGAACTCGTCCGCGCGATGGAGGAATATGAATCGCTCGAGGCGTTCCTCGAGCATGTCAGTCTGGTCATGGACCGCGACAATGACGACAGCAGCGAGACCGTCACGATCATGACGATCCACGCCGCCAAGGGTCTGGAGTTCGATCATGTATTCCTCGCGGGATGGGAGGACGGCGTCTTTCCATCGCAGCGCGCGATGGACGAAGGCGGCACCGCGAGCCTGGAGGAGGAGCGCCGCCTTGCCTATGTCGCGATCACGCGCGCGCGGCGGCGCGCGAGCATCTATCACGCCGCGAACCGCCGCATCTATGGCCAGTGGATGAGCAGCATCCCGAGCCGCTTCATCGGCGAAATTCCGCCCGAGCATGTGACAAGCGAAAACAGCTTCGGCGGCGGGCAGAGTCTGTGGCGCGCGAACTGGTCGGCGCAGGGCGATCCCTTTGCGCATGTCGCGACAAGCAATCCCGCACGCACGATGACGCGCGGCCCGGCGTGGCAGCGCGCCGCGGCGCAGTCCTCGACGATCACCCGCGCCCCCGCACCCAGCGAACGCGGCCCCGCCGCATCGGTCGGCGCCAAGCCGCGCTCCGACCTCGCAATCGGGATGCGGGTGTTCCACGAAAAGTTCGGCTATGGCGAGATCATCGACATCGACGGCAACAAGCTCGACGTCGAATTCGACCAGGCGGGCAGCAAAAAGGTTCTCGACGGCTTCGTGCGCGCGGCCTGAATCTTATTGTCAACTACATCGCTTATGATATTCCGTCTCCTGCGATCGACGAGTCGCGTTTTGGGAGAAATTATATGCGAAACAGGCTCTTGGCGGGCGCGATGGCGCTCGCCCTGGTCGGCTGCGGCCAAAAGGCCTCCGATCGAAGCTCCAGCGAGGCCAGTCCGCCTGCCCTTGCCGAAGCCGCCGATGCCGCCGGCGGGCCCGATGTAGCCGTCACCACGGCACCCGGCGTTGCCTTCAACTACCAATATGCCTTCCGCCTTGAGGACGACCGCATCGCGCGCGTGCAGGAAGAACATGCGGCCGCGTGCGAAGCGCTGGGCATCGCGCGCTGCCGGATTACCGGCATGAGCTATCGCCTCGTTCGCGAACATGAGGTCGAGGGGCAGCTTCAGTTCAAACTCGATCCCGCTATTGCGCGCCGGTTCGGCAAGGATGCCATCGCCAGCGTCGAAAAGGCCGAAGGCGTTCTCGCGCTCGCCAGCATCAGCGGCGAGGATGTCGGAACGCAGATCAGCGACTCGCGGCGCCGCAGCGCGGGGATCGCGGATGAGGTCGCCCGCCTCGAGGCGCGCCTTAAGCAGAGCGGCCTCGGCGACCGCGAACGCACCGAGATCCAGCAGCAGATCGCCGAATTGCGCCAGCAACTCGGCAGCGAGCGCGACACCCGCCGCGCGGGCGAAGCGCTGCTGGCGACGACCCCGATGACCTTCGACTATCAGGGCACGGGCGGGCTGCCCGGCATCGGCTATGGCAATCCGTTCCGCGAAGCCGCCACGGTGCTCGTTCGCAGCGGCGGCACCCTGCTTTCCTTCGTGCTTGTCGTCGGCGCGGCGGTGCTGCCCTGGGCGCTGCTGTTCGCGTTCCTGCTGTTCCTCTGGCGCACCGCGCCCGCCGTCCGCGTGCGGCAATGGCTGGGCGGACGCCGCAAGGCCGATGCGACGGCGGCGACGGTATAGAAATCAACGGCGCGGGCGTCGCTTGCAAAGGTCCGGCGCCGCGTTATGGCTTGGGCCATGACGGGGCAGACGATATGGCTGGACCAGGCGCGCGACGCCCATCGCCGCGGCGACATTGTGGCGGAGACGGCGGCGCTCGACGCTGCCATCCGGGCCGATCGCGGCAATATCGCCGCGATCCTCGCGATGGCCGAACTCAAGCGGCGCCAGCAGGACGATCGCGCCGCGCAGAGCTTTTATCGCCTCGCACTCGGAGTGGCCGCGCAGGCGCGGGCAGTTCACCCTGCCCTGCATTCCGGCCTGGAACGCGCCCAGACGTTTCTGACGGCGAATGAGCAGGCCTTTTCGGACCATCTGCTGGGTCAGCTTCGCGGTGCGGGGATCGACCAGCGGAACGCGGCGCCACGGGTGGCGGAGGCCTTGCGGATGCTGGCGGGCGAGCAGCCGCTCTATCTGCAACAGCCGAGCATGTTCTATTTTCCGGGCCTGACGCAGCGCCCTTTCTTCGAGCGGGCCGCGTTCGATTGGGTTCCCGCGCTCGAAGCCGCCACCGGCGCGATCCGCGCCGAATTGACGTCGCTGATCGAGCAATCCGCCGACCACTTCGGTCCCTATGTAACGGCCAGCGCCGACAGGCCGCCGCCGAACAATCCGCTGCTCGACAACGGTGATTGGGGCGCCGCCTGGCTGTGGAAGGAGGGCGCGGTCGCCGACGGCATGGATGCACTCTGCCCACAGACGCTCGCCGCGCTCTCTCTGGCCCCGCAGCCTGTGATTCCGGCCCGCGCTCCGTTCGCGCTCTTTTCCCGCCTCAGGCCCGGAACGCATATCGAGCCGCATCACGGACTGCTCAACACGCGCTTGATCTGTCATCTGCCGCTGATCGTTCCCGATGGTTGCGGCATTCGAGTCGGCGGCGAGACGCGCGCCTGGCGCGAAGGCGAACTGCTGATCTTCGACGACAGCTTTGAACATGAAGCCTGGAATCGGGGCACCGCCGACCGTATCGTCCTGATCTTCGAGATATGGCGGCCCGATATCGACGCCGACGAACGCGCGCAGTTGACGCGGATATTCTCGGCGATCGACAGCTATGGGGAGGGATAGAGATGGGGGAATATGGTCGCTGGTGGAGCCGAGGGGAATCGAACCCCTGACCTCTGCAGTGCGATTGCAGCGCTCTCCCATCTGAGCTACGGCCCCGCGACCGGGCGGCTCTTAGCGAGACTGGTTGACAGTGGCAACGGCTTTTCTGACGATTGTCGCCGCGACCGGAAAATTTGGGGGAAACGGGCACCATGAGCAAGGCATGGCATTTGATCCGCCGTCCGCAGGGACTGCCGACGCACGACGATTTCGCATTGCGCGACCTTCCCGACAGCCCGCTCGACGCCGACCAGATCCGCGTCCGCAACCTGTGGCTCTCGGTCGATCCCTATATGCGCGGACGGATGAACGACGCGAAAAGCTATGCGGCGGGGTTTCAACTCGATCAGCCAATGACCGGCGGCGCGATCGGCGAGGTCGTCGAAAGCCGGATGGAGGGTTTCGCGCCCGGCGATCTGATCCTGCATATGGGGGGCTGGCGCGATGGCGGCGTCATCGGGCTCGACATGATGCCGAACAAGCTGCCCGCCGAGGCGCTGGCCGCGGGCCTTTCACCCCAGACCTTTCTGCACAATATGGGCCTGACCGGCGGAACCGCGTGGATCGGCCTGCTCCGCGTCGCGGCCGCGAAACCCGGCGACACCGTTTTCGTTTCGGCGGCGGCGGGCGCGGTCGGCTCGGCGGTGGTCCAGATCGCCAAGGCGCGCGAGATGACGGTCATCGGCTCGGCGGGCGGCGCGGAGAAGGGCTGCTGGGTCGAGGAACTCGGCGCCGATGCGGTGATCGACTATAAGGCCGGGCCGGTCCTGCCACAGCTCGCCGCGGCGCTCGAACGCCTCGGCAAGCCGGGCATCGACGTCTATTTCGACAATGTCGGCGGCGAGCATCTGGACGCCGCTTTCGCGGCCGCCAATGATTTCGCGCGCTTCGCGATCTGCGGGATGATCGACGTCTACAACGACGGCAAACCCCAGGAGATGAAGCATCTGATCCGCACCATCCCGGCGCGCATCCGCATGGAGGGCTTCATCTACACCGACCAGTTCATCGACTGCGCCGAGGAGTTCTACGCCGACATGGGCGGGCTGATCGCCAGCGGCGCGGTGACGATGCGCGAAACGGTGCGCGAGGGACTGGATACGGCCCCCGACGCGTTTCTCGGCCTGTTTTCGGGCGAGAATATCGGCAAGATGCTGGTTCAGTTGTAGGAGCGGCTTCTCTTCTCCCCTCCCGCCTGCGAGAGGGGAAAGCGTTACTGCATGTTTTTTGTGCTGGTCAGTTGCCGAAACCGACAGAGAGGAATCCTGGCATCGGGCCGTTCCAGCCGTCGTCGGGACCGTCGTCGTCGTGCCGCGAAGCCGGCGCGGGTTTGCGTCCGCCATCCTTGTTCGGTGCTTCGGGCTTTTTCTCCGCCGCGTGCTTGGGCGTACGAGGCGCTTTCTCGGCGCTGGAGCGGACGCCACGTTCGGAGCGCCCACCGCGCCGTGGTTCGCGCTGCTCGTCGCTGTCGCGCTCGGGCCGCGCCTCCGCCTTGCCGGTGTCGTAGACCGGGATCTGATAGCCGGTCAGCTTCTGGATATTGTCGAGCGCTTCGTCGTCCGACGGCGTCACCAGCGTGAAGGCCCGGCCCTTGGCCCCCGCGCGGCCCGTGCGGCCGATGCGGTGGACATAATCGTCGGGATGCCAAGGAGCGTCGAAATTAAAGACGTGGCTGACGCCCTTCACGTCCAGCCCGCGCGCGGCAACGTCGGATGCGACCAGGATGTTGATCGTGCCGTTCTTGAAGCGGTCGAGTTCGGCAATGCGGCTCGACTGGTCCATGTCGCCGTGGATTTCGCCGGCCTGGTAACCCGAACGCTGAAGCGACTTCGCCAGTTCGCGCACCGTCGTCTTGCGGTTGCAGAAGATGATCGCGGTGCCGACGTCCTCGGCCTCGAGCAGGCCGCGCAGCGTGTCGCGCTTGCCGCGCTCCGCCGTCTTGACGACGAACTGCTCGATATTCTCGTTGCGGCTGGCCGGGCGCGCGACCTCGATCGTCTTGGGGTTCGACAGGAATTTGTCCGCCAGTTTCTTGATCGGCGGCGGCATCGTCGCCGAAAAAAGCAGGGTCTGCCGATTCGCCGGCAGCTTGGTGCAGATATTCTCGATATCGGGGATGAAGCCCATGTCGAGCATCCGGTCGGCTTCATCGATCACGAGCAGGTTGCAGCCGGTGAGCAATATCTTGCCGCGTTCGAACAGGTCCATCAGGCGGCCCGGGGTCGCGATAAGGACGTCGACGCCCTTTTCGAGCGCCTTGACCTGATCACCCATCTGCACGCCGCCGATCAGCAGGGCCATCGACAGCTTGTGATACTTGCCGTATTTTTCAAAGTTTTCCGCGACCTGCGCCGCCAGTTCGCGCGTCGGCTCGAGGATCAGCGAGCGCGGCATCCGCGCGCGGGCGCGGCCATGCGCCAATATGTCGATCATCGGCAGCACGAAGGACGCGGTCTTGCCCGTCCCCGTCTGGGCGATACCGATCATGTCGCGCATCATCAGCACCGAAGGGATCGCGCCGGCCTGGATCGGCGTCGGCTCGTCGTAGCCCGCTTCCGTCACGGCGCGCAAAAGTTCATCGGAAAGGCCGAGGTCGGCAAATTTCATAAGGGCAAACTGTCCGGAAAATGTTTCGGCATGGCGTCCCACGAGCGCCGTCGCTGCGGCGCCCCTTGCGGAAGCGGGGACGAAAAGTCAAGAAAAGGCGTTGATTGCCGCGATTAATCGTCGTCGCGCACGACCGGAACCATCAGGCGGAATTTCTTGATCTGGCATTTGGCGCCGGTGCGGGCGTGAATCTCGTCGCGATCCTCGCAAAGCTGTCCGTCCTTGGTCCCTTGCATATAAAAGCCGGCATAGAAGTCGAGGCCGCGGCATCCGCGGCTCAGTTCGGCGCGCAATCGCTGGCGCTGGCGCGTGATCAGGTCGATGCTGTCATGCTCGGTCGCCTGCATCCCCGCGATGTTCCGCATCGCGATGCATTTCGGCGCCTTCTTTTCCTTCCACTCGACCGGCAGTTGCCGGACGCGCGCCTGCGGAGCCGGGGCGGCGGAGAAATTGTTCAGCGGGGACCGCTGCGCCGGAACGCGGATGATCAGCCGCTGTTCGATCACCATCTGCCAGAATCCCGCCGTCTGCTCTCCAGGCTCCGGCATCGAAACGACGACCAAAGGTTCGGGCGGAATCGACGGCATCGGCGTATCCGCGGCGGGCGCCCAGATCATCGCCAACAGGGTCGCAACGGTCAGCACGGCCGCGCGGCCGTCCTTCCGGCGCCCTGACAGAAGATGATGTCCACCCGCAACTCCCGCTTCGATGCTGGACGAAAAGCCAACTGTCGTCCATCGCCCCCTTTAACGCCCCTGATTGAACATCAAATGAATTGCTGTCGAGACCCATATGGTCGATCGGCATCGATTTCCCGGAGGTCCGCCATGCCCCACGCCCCATCTCCCGCATTGCTCGCGAGGCTCGCCGACATATTGGGACCCAAGGGTTTCAGCACCGATCCCGATGTCATGGCGCCGTGGCTCACCGACTGGCGCGGCAAATATCACGGCCAGACGGCGGCGATGCTGTCGCCTGCGACCACCGCCGAGGTCGCGGCAGCGGTCGGCGCCTGCGCCGCCGAAGGCGTCGCGCTCGTTCCGCAGGGGGGCAACAGCGGCATGGTCGGCGGCGCGACGCCCGATGCCTCGGGGCGGCAATTGCTCCTGAGCCTGCGGCGCATGAACCATATACGGGCGCTCGACACGACGGCGCGGATCGTCGTGGCGGAGGCGGGCGTCATCCTCGAAAATCTCCACCACGCCGCGCTCGACCAGGGACTGCGTTTCCCGCTGACGCTGGGCGGCAAGGGATCGGCGACGGTTGGCGGGCTCGTTTCGACCAACGCGGGCGGAACCCAGGTGCTGCGCCACGGCACGATGCGCGCGCTCGTCGCGGGAATCGAGGCGGTGCTGCCCGATGGCCGTATCTTCGAGGGCCTCGCGCCGCTCAAGAAGGACAATCGCGGCTATGACCTCAAGCATCTCTTCTGCGGCGCCGAGGGGACGTTGGGGGTCGTGACGGCGGCCAGTCTGCGTCTCGTTTCCGCCAATGCGGCGCGGCAGACCGCCTGGATCGGCCTGGCTTCGCCGGACGACGCGCTGCTGCTGCTCCGCCGCCTCGACGCGGCGCTCGGCGACGCGCTCGAAGGGTTCGAGATCATACCGCGCCATGTCCTGGAGGCGGTGCTGCGCCACATTCCCCAGACTCGTCATCCGCTCGCCGAGCCCAGCCCATGGTATGCGCTGGTCGAACTGGCGGGTGACGATGCCGCTATGCTCGGCGAAGAACTGGAGCGTGAATTGGCGGCGGCACTGGATGCGGGACTGATCCACGACGTCGCGATTGCCAAGAACGACCGGGAAAGCGAGGATTTCTGGCGCCTTCGCGATTCGATATCGGAGGCCGAGCGCGCCGAGGGCCCCGCGTTGCAGCATGACATCAGCGTGCCCGTAGACCTGATGCCGCGCTTCATCGCCGATAACCCGGGCCGGCTTGCCGCGGCCTTTCCCGGCATCCGCACCGCCTCCTTCGGGCATCTGGGCGACGGCAATATCCATTATCACGTCCAGCCGCCCGAAAGCGCCGACGGCGCCGCCTGGCTCGCCGAGCACGGCGCGGCGGCGAGCCGCCTCGTCTACGCCCATGTCGTCGAACTGGGCGGCTCAATTTCGGCCGAACATGGCATCGGCCAGATGAAGCGCGACATATTGGCCGAGCTCGACAGCCCGGCGCGCCTCGCCGCGCTGCGCGCGATCAAGGCGGGGCTCGACCCCGCCGGATTGTTCAATCCCGGGAAACTGATCGGCTGATCGGGGCGCCGCTCCGCACCATCGCCCCTTGCGCCGCGCCGCGCCTGCCAATATGGCGCGCCATCAGTCTTTTTGCCCCGACACCTTCGGGGCATCCGATCCGGAGTTTCACCATGGCCACCGCGCCCGCCAACAACCTGCCGATTTTCTATAACGACATCGTTCCGCTTTCGAGCGTCGACCATGCCGATTTCCGCGCCCGTCCGCTCGACAATGCGGGGTTTCTGGTCAACCAGCACGCGGTGCCGCTGACGTCGGACGAGTTCGTGTCGGCCTGCCGTTTCTTTCCGATCGTCTTTTCGGCCGGCGACAATCCGGTGCCGCTGGCGCTGATGGGGCTCAACGAAGGCGTGAACACGTTCGTCGACAGCGACGGCAAGCTGCTCAATCCGGTTTATGTCCCGGCCTATATCCGCCGCTATCCCTTCCTCCTCGCGCGGCTGAACCCCGACAGCGAGGAATTGTCGCTCTGTTTCGACCCGACCTCGTCGGCGATCGGCAAGTTCGAGGACGGCGACGCGCTGTTCGAAGACGGCAAGCCGACCGAGCCGGTCAACGCGATCCTCGAATTCTGCAAGAATTTCGAGGAAGCGGGTCAGCGCACCGGCTTTTTCATGGAAGAGCTCAAGAAGGCCGACCTGCTGATGGACGGCGAAGTCGCGATTCAGCCCGAAGGCAGCGACAAGCCCTATGTCTATCGCGGGTTTCAGATGGTCGATGAAAACAAGCTGCGCGAACTGCGCGGCGACGTGCTGCGCAAGATGATGCAGAACGGCATCCTCGGCCTTATCTTCGCCCACCTCTTCTCGCTTCAGTTGATGCGCGAAGTCTTTGCCGAACAGGTGAAGTCGGGCCGGGTGCCGGAACTGGTTCAGGTTCCGACGGTCTGACGGGAAAGCCGGGATCGTCGCCACGAACGCGGGGGCCGAAGGCTCCCGCGCTTGCGGCCTTGGCTTCAAAAATCGATCGCGAGCCCTTTCAGCTCCCAGTCGCCATAGCGAACGGGATTGCGCCCGCCCGGCTGATCCTCGGCCTTGTCCTCGCGGGGCGGCAGGGGTTCGGGCAGCGGACTATTCGTCCAGTTCGTGGGCGGCTTCACATGCGCCGGGCGCTGCGTTGCGCGGGGCGTTCTACCCATCATCATTTCATCATTCTCGGCCATGGCGCCCCTCCTACAGGATTTCGCTTGCTCCGCGCCAGCCATAACGGGATGGAAAGCTATGGCCGATCCTAGAAAACGCCGCCGCCCGGCCGAAGCCGATCCGCCGGGCACGGCATCTCGCCGCGCCGCGCTGCGCCTGCTCGACGCCGTCCTGCGGCGCGGCGACCCGCTCGACATCGCGGCGCACGCCGCGACGCAGGGCCTGCCGCCCGCCGACCGCGGCTTCGCCATCGCCATCGCATCCGAAACCCTGCGCTGGATGGGCGATATCGATGCCCTGATCGACGGCGCGACCGAACAGGTTCTGCCCGAAGACGTGAAGTCGCGCGCGGTGCTGCGGCTCGCGCTGGCGCAATTGCTCGTCCTCAAGACATCGCCGCACGCCGTCGTATCGACCGCGTTGCCGCTCGTTGCGGGCGGTCCGCGCCGCCTCGTTCACGCCCTCCTTTCGCGCGCCCAGCAGGAAGAGTGGAGCCTTCCCGAAAACGCCAGCCTGCCCGAAGCGGTCGCCGAACGCTGGGCAGCAGAGTGGGGCGACGCGATCGTTGCGGCCGCCGCGACGGCGTGGAGCGCGCCGCCGCCGATCGACCTCAGCTTCGCCGCCGAACCGGACGGCGGGGACTGGGTCGAGGCGACCGCGCTCGCTCCCCTCCACCGCCGCCTGCCGCGCGGGCAGGCGGTCGAGGCAATGCCCGGCTATCGCGAAGGCGGCTGGTGGGTGCAGGATCTCGCGGCGAGCCTTCCCGCGCGGCTTTTGGGGCCGGGGAACGGGCAAAGCCTGCTCGACCTCTGCGCCGCGCCCGGCGGCAAGACGATGCAGCTTGCGGCGGCGGGCTGGCATGTCGTCGCGGTCGATTCGAGCGCCAAGCGGCTGGGGCGCCTTTCGGACAATCTGGCGCGCACCGGCCTTCGCGCCGAGATCGTCCAGGGCGATATTCGCCGATGGCAGCCCGATGCCCCCGTCGACGCGGTGCTGCTCGACGCGTCCTGCTCGGCAACCGGCATTTTTCGCCGCCATCCCGACGTGCTGCACCGGGTCGAACCGCGCCAGGTCGAAGAGATGGCCGAATTGCAGGGTGAACTGCTGGCGCGCGCCGCGCAATGGGTCAAACCCGGCGGCACTTTGATCTATGCGACCTGCTCGCTCGAACGCGCCGAGGGGGAGGATCAGGTTGCGGCCTTTCTCGACTGGCATCGCGATTGGGCCATCGCCCCGGTGACGCCCGATGAACTGCCGGACGGCATCGTCCCCGACGACAAGGGCTTCGTCCGCACACTGCCCGGCGTGCTCGCCGACGCAGGCGGGCTCGACGGCTTCTTCATCGCCCGGCTGCGCGCACCGTCAGCCGCCTGAGCGGCGCGAGAGGCGATAGAGCGCGAGTTCGCCATAATCCTTGGCAAGCCCGACCTTGCCGACATAATCGCAGTCGAAATCGCGCGCATTGTCGAGCGCGAGCATCGCGGCGAGCGGCTGGGTACAGTACACCTGTCCGACCAATGTCACCGGCTCGATCCGCGCGGTGCGCGTAACCTCGGTGCCATACCACAGCTCGTTGCCGACCACCGGGTCGACTCCTCGATAGATCGGGCCGAAGTGGATGCCGGTGCGCATTCCCGCCTTATGCCCCTCCAGCCTCAGTCCCGGAGGCAGGATATCGAGCCTTTCCTGCATGGCGAGCGCGATCCGCGCCGCCGCCGCGGGATTGTCGATCACCGCATAGACCGCATCGCCCCAGGTGTTACGGAACAGCACGGCGTCGCCGAATTGGTCGAGGATGCGCCCGATGCCCCCCATCACCTCCTGCGCGAAGACCGGGAGTTCTGCTTCGCCGAGCTTCGAGAAGCCCGCGAAATCGGCGAACAATATCGCGTAGAGACCGCGCTGCGTGCCCACGGGCGGTTTCGGCGCGGGTGGAAAATCGAGATTGCGATCGAGACCGCCGACCGGGATCGTCAGCGTCTCCCCGCCCCCGCCCTCCCAGAGCGCGATATCGGCGTTGGTTCCGGCGATCTCCGCCCCCGAGCGCGCGGCGACCGCCGGATCGACCACCGCAAGCTGGATCGCCATCGTTTCGAGTTCGCGCGCGCGCAGCTTGGCAAGCCCCATCGCGGTGTGCGAGCCAAGGATGAACTGGCAATCGTCGCTGACATAGCCCGCGTTGCTCGCGAAATGCACCATCGCGGCGCCATCGCGGCAGCGGCGATAGCGCGGAAGCCATTCGGCGCCGCCCGACTGGACCGACTGGGCGATGAAATCATCCTCGGCAAAGGGCAGGACGACGGTCAGGTCGATGCCGCGGTCGAGCGCGGCCTCCGCGAACAGGATGTCGGCGCCGCACGCCAGCGGGCCGATCAGCGCCGAAAGCGGCTGCGCGTCGAGCGTCCCGGCGATCGCCCGCGCCGCATTCGCTTCGCCTGCCCCGCCCGCGCGGAACATGCGGCCGCAATAGACGCCGACCGGCGCGGGACGCAGCAGCGCGGTGATGTCCTGCGCATCGCCCGCGTCGATCGCGCCGCTGGCCGCGAGCCGGGCGATCTGGCGGCAGGTCGAGGCGCGGTCACCCGCGCGCGTTCCTGCCTGTGCATGGGCGCCGCGCGCATGGACGAGCGCGTCCGCGCCGCGCCCGAGCAGCAGCAGCGCCTCGACGAGCGTCGCCTGATCCCAATAATTGTCGGCGGCGCCATGCGCCGCGATCGGTTCGGCCAGCGCCGCCGCGCGCTCGCGCTCGCCGAGCATCGCGTAAAGGCTGGCCGCATTGATGGCCGGGAAATCGGCGCCCGACGCCTGAAACGCATGGTCATAGGCGGCGGCGGCCTTGCGCAGGAAACCAGCGCGCCGGTCGCCGTCATGATCGAAGGCTTCGTCCTTCCAGATGCGCCCCGCGAGCGCGAGGCTGTCGACGTCGCCCGTCGCGCCGAGGTCGAGTTGTTCGTAAAGGTGCATCGCGCCCAGGCTGTCGCCCGACGCCGCGAGCGCGCGCACCATCAGATAGCGCAGCCGCGGGCTATCGATCCCGTCGCGCCGCGCCGCCGCCGCGCAGTCGAACGCGCTCAGCGCATCGCCCTGCCCCAGCCGGTGCGCGACCTCTGCTTCGACGGCGGCGGCCGATGCCGTCATTGCGCGGCGGCTTCGGCCGATTGGAGCAGCGCGACATTCGCCTTTTCGACCGCCGAAAGTGCGACGCTGTCGCTGGCCGGCCGATACCAGGGCAAGGAGCCGAAATAGGATTGCAGGCCGGAGTCCTTGAAGCGCAGGCCGTGGCGCGCGAAAATCTCGTTCCGTGCCAGCCGCGCCTGCTCCGGGGTGAGGCCCGCGACATCGGCCGCGGTCAGCGCGCGCGTCGAGGAATCGGCGATGATCGCGCCCTTGCCCGTGTCGGCGGGCGGCGGCGGAGGCGCGCCCCCTTCGATCAGCCGGATATATTTGCGGAACATATATCCGGTGGTGCCGTCGGCCTTGCGCACCCGCCACCATGAACCGGGCTGACGATAGGTCAGGAATGTCTCGCCCTCGAGCACCTTCCCGATGATGGCCGCCTTGGTGCTCCGCCCCGAGCGGATGTTGGTGAAGCCGTCGGGATCGTCGATCACCGCCGCCAAGGTGAAGGCCTCTGCGGGCGACGTGGCGACCGGTGTCGCTTTTGCATCGGCTTCCTCGGGGGCCGCCGTGGTTTCGGTGGGTGCCACCGCCGTCGCGGGTCCGGGCGACGGTTGAAGGAGTTTCCACGCGAGCAGGGCGACGGCAACGACCGCAAGCCCCAGCAGCGCCCATGGCAGGAAGGATGATTTTCGGACCGGGGGCGGCTCCTGCCGGTCGGCCGCAGCCGGTCTGGGCGGTGCGGGCTGCGAAGCGGCCGCAGGCGCCGCCTCCCGTCCGCACAGTTCCTCCAGGCTCATCATCACCTTGCGCCAGCCGCGATGGCCGGGCTCGCCGTTCCAGTCGGCGAGTTCGGCGAACTGGATCTGGTTGAAGGGCAGCGGCGGCATCACATCGTCGATCGACGTCTGCACCAGCTTCTTCTGGTTGCGCGCAACATCGGCCTCGGCGCGCACCCATTCGGATTGCGCCGAGGTCTGCGACCAGACGACGATCGCGGCCTTGGCGCTGCCGATCTTCTCGGTGATCACGTCGCCGTAGGAGCGATGCGGCGGCAGTTCGGCGTCCCACCAGACGTCATAGCCCGCCGCCGCGACCGCCTCGGCAATCTCGGCCACGCGCGCCTTGTTGTCGCGCGAATAGGAAATGAAGACATCGACCATCGGCTAGCCCCTTTCGCAAGAGGCTAGCCGTGGGGCATTCGATTCGCCAGCCTCAGAAGACCGCCTTCGGCGCGTCCTCCTTCATCATCGCGGCGCGCACCATCGGGATCGGCGGGCCGCCGTAGGAGAGGAATTCGTCGTGGAACGCTTTCCACTTCGTCCGGTCCCCCTTGGTCCAGTCGTCGCGCAGCTTGCGGATCATCAGCTTGCCCATCGTATAGTTGAGATAGAGCGGATCATATGTGCCGCGCGCCGCCTGCTGCCGCGCGTTGCCTTCGTCCTGATAGCATTGATCCTTGAACAGCTTTTCCGAATCCGCGACGCTCATCCCCTTGGTGTGGAGCCCGATCGCCGAGATGAAGCGGCAGTCGCGCAGCAGCGCGTTCGACAACTGGCCGATATGCGTTTCGGGGTCGCCGTTGCCGAGCCCCGCATCCCACATCATCTCCTCGGTATAATGCGCCCAGCCCTCGGCGAAGGCATAGCCGACGAACAGCTTGCCGAAGATGCTTTCCGCGCGGTTCGCGTGGAGGAAATTGAGGAAATGGCCCGGCCACACCTCGTGGACCGAGGTGAAGAGCAGGTCCTTCTTGCCCGGAACGAACGCATCCTGCGTCGCCTTGTCCCAGCTCGGATCGGGCGGCGAGATGTAAAAGACCGACGGCAGGCCTTTCTCATACGGCCCCGGAATATCGATATAGGCGCTGTTCTGGCGGTTGTAGGGCGGCGATTCCTCGACCTTGGCCTGCTCGGTGCCGGGGATCGAGACCAGGTCCTTTTCGACGATGAAGGCGCGAAGCGCCGGAAGCTGGCGCCGCGCCTCGGCGACCGGGCCGTCCGCGGGCTTGTCGTCGTTCATCTTCTTCATGCAGTCGGCGATCGTCATCCCGGCGGCGTAAGTCGCGCAGGCGGCTTTCAGCGCATCCTGGTTGCGCTTGAGGTCGGCCTGGCCGATGCGTTCCAGTTCGCCCAGCGGCGTATCGACCGCTTCGTTGGTCAGGATCATCTTCGCGAACTTGTCGGCGCCGAGCGCATAGCCGTCGGCGGTGCCGGGTTTCGAGCCGATATAGGCGGCGAGACCCTTCATCGCCGTCGCGGCCTTCGCCGCCGCTTCGTCGAACTGCTTTTGAAGCTCGGGGTCCTTGACCTCGGCAAAGGCCTTCTTGGCGTCGCCGGTATAATAGTCGGCGAAACCGCCGAAGCCCGCAGTGCCATATTTGACGAAGGTCGCAGGCAGCGGCAGCTTGATGTTCGCCTTGATCTGCTCGGCCGCCGCCGGAACCTTCTGCGCATAGGCGATGAACGCCTTCATCCGCGTCGGCGCATCGGCATAGGGCCGCGAGACATAGACGTTGGGGTCGAGCTGCCCGACATAATAGGCCGGATTCTTGTGCGGGAAATCGGCGTCCTTCAGGAAGAAGAGCTGCCCCTGGGCGACGTGGACCAGATAGTCGCGCTCGAATTTTTCGGCATCGGTCATCTTGCCGTCGAACGCCTTGGCGTCGGTGATCGTCTTCTCCAGGAACGCGATCTGTTTCTGAAGGCCGTCGGCCGACCAGTCGGGAAGTTGGCCGTCAAATTCATGCTTGCCCTGATAGACCGCGAAATTGGGGTTGAGCGGGAAATAGCCCGCGAGGAAATTGTCGCGAAATTCGGTCCAGCTCTTCGCGTCCGATCCCGACGCGGGCTTGTCGCCCGAAGCGTTGCAGGCGGTGAGGACGAGCAGCGCCGCGGCCATGGCGGCACCGCCGAAGCGGGCAAATTGACGTGTCATTCGATAGTCTCCCTCAATCGATGGCGGGTTTCTGCCACCGCGTCCGACGAATGACACCCGTTAATCGACGAACGGCATGTCCATGCGCTCTGGACAGAGCCGAATTCCCCTCTAGGGCGTGAGGCCGATGGCAACGATATTTCCCCCAGACGGCGAAGAGCCGGAGATGCCGGGCCCGGCGATCCTCGATCCCTCTCCGCTAAGCATCCCCGACTATCGCTATTACTGGATCGCGCGCTTCACCGCGGTGATGGCGACGATCGCGGTGGTCGTGGTGATCGGATACCAGCTCTACGACACCGCGCGCACCGATTACGGCATGACGATCAAGGAAGCGTCGTTCCAGCTCGGCCTGCTCGGACTCGTCCAGTTCGTGCCGATCGCGCTCTTGACCCCCGTCGCGGGCTGGGCCGCCGACCGGTTCGAACGGCGCAGCGTCGCGATCTTTTCCAACGCGATCGATTTCGGAATCGCGGCGGCGCTCGGCTGGTTCACCTGGACCGATGGGCTGACGCTTTCCCTGCTGTTCGGCCTCGCCGCCATGCACGGCGTCGCGCGCGTCTTTTCGGGCCCGGCGATGAGCGCGATCGCGCCCAATATCGTCCCGCCCGCGATCCTGCCCCGCGCGATCGCGATGAGCAGCATCGCCTGGCAATCGGCGTCGGTGATCGGCCCGGCGGCAGGCGGGCTGCTCTATGCCGCGCATCCGACGTCAGTCTATATCTTCGCCGCGATCCTCCTCGTCATTTCGGCCTGGACGATCAGCCGGGTGCGGCCCGTGCTGCCGCCGCCCGCCGAGGTGCGCCGCCATCCGCTACGCGAAATGGTTGACGGCCTGCAATTCGTGTGGGCCGAGCGCTTCCTGCTCGGCACGATCACGCTCGATCTGTTCGCCGTCATCCTGTCGGGGGCGACCGCGATGCTGCCCGTCTATGCCCGCGACATATTGCATGTCGGGTCCGAAGGACTCGGCCTGCTTCGCGCCGCGCCGGCGGTTGGGGCCGCGGTCGTCGCGCTCGGCCTTGCGATCCGCCCGATCGAGCGCAATGTCGGGGTCAAGATGCTGTGGGCGGTCGCGGTGTTCGGCGCCGGGACGGTGGCCTTCGGGTTTTCCACCAACATCCTGCTCTCGCTGACGCTGCTCGTCCTGATGGGCGCGGCCGACATGTTCTCGGTCTTCGTGCGCGGCACGCTGATCCAGCTCAACACGCCCGATCATATGCGCGGCCGCGTCAGCGCCGCGTCGGGCCTCGCGATTTCGGCATCGAACGAGCTCGGCGAGATGCGCGCGGGCGCGATGGCGGCGGCGCTGGGGCCGATCAACGCGGTCGTCGTGGGGGGCGCGGCGGCGATCGGCGTCACCGCGCTCTGGGCGTGGCTCTTTCCCGAATTGCGGCGCGCGAGGACTTTCGAGGCGCGGTTCGATAGGGGCGACTGACGCATTTTCGCGCCGTTTCGGATCGCCTCGATTTTATAAAAAGCCGTGTTCCCCCGCGAAGGCGGGGGTCCATCTCCGGACCGCGCAATTTTGAACCGACCGGAGATGGGTCCCCGCCTTCGCGGGGACACACAATCAGGAACGGCGGCATCCGAATCTCCATAAACCCGGTCGTCGAATCCGCTCGTCGCACGCCGCTGTCCCTTCGCCACAAAGTCATTGTCAATTTATTTGATTGAATTATGTAGATTGCACCCGTCACCGCGGTTTCCCTCCCTTTCATCGATGGAGAACCCGCCATGCAAGACACCCGAATCCGCCATAAAATCCTGACCATTCCGGGCCTGCACAACAGCGGCCCGACCCACTGGCAGAGCCTGTGGGAACGCAAGTTCGCGAACGCCGGGCGAGTCGAACTCGGCCGCTGGTCGCACCCCGACCGCGAAGCGTGGATGCGCCGGATCGCTGAGGCGCTTGAGGCCGAAAGCGCCCCGGTGCTGATCGCCGCACACAGCCTCGGCTGCCACGCCTTCGCGCACTGGTTCGCGGCGGCGAGCACTCCGACGCGCAGCCGCATTGCGGGGGCGCTGCTCGTTGCGCCGCCCGACCTTGGGCGACTGCGGCACGAAAAGCGCATCACCGGCTTCGCCGATACGCCCGGCTTCACGTCGCAAACGCCAATTATCGTCGTGGCGAGCGACGACGATCCCTATGCCAAGACCGCCTATGTCTGGCGCCTCGCGCGCCAGTGGGACGCGCGTTTCGTCAACGCCGGACCGTTCGGGCACATCAACGCCGACTCGGGGCTGGGGGACTGGCCTTATGGACAGTATCTGCTCGCCTCGTTACAACCCGCGCCGACGCCTGCGCTGGCGGACGAAAGCCAGTGGCTGCGCGCCGGAGACTGGCCGAACCGCGTCCGCCGCGACCCGCGGTTTGAATTCAAGGAAAGAGCGTACCGATCATGAAAGCCAATTCGATCCTCGATACCATCGGGAACACGCCGCACATCCGCATGGCAAAGCTGTTTCCAGACGCCGAAGTCTGGATCAAGTCCGAGCGCAGCAATCCCGGCGGTTCGATCAAGGATCGCATCGGTCTGGCGATGATCGAGGCCGCCGAACGCGACGGCAGCCTGAAGACAGGCGGCACCATCGTCGAGCCGACGTCGGGGAACACCGGCATCGGCCTGGCGATGGCCGCCGCGGTCAAGGGCTACAAGCTGATCCTCGTCATGCCCGAAAGCATGTCGCTCGAACGCCGCCGCCTGATGCTCGCCTATGGCGCGACCTTTGATCTGACCCCGCGCGAAAAGGGCATGAAGGGCGCGATCGAGCGCGCGATCGAACTGGTCGAGACGACCCCCGGCGCGTGGATGCCTCAGCAGTTCGAGAATGAGGCGAATGTCGACGTCCACGTCCGCACCACGGGGCCGGAAATCCTCGCCGACTTCAAGGACACGCCGATCGACGTGCTGATCACCGGCGTCGGCACCGGCGGCCATATCACCGGGGCGGCGCAGTTCCTCAAGCAGCATTGGCCGAACCTCAAGGTCTTCGCGGTCGAGCCGACCCAGTCGCCAGTGATTTCGGGCGGTCAGCCCGGCCCGCACCCAATCCAGGGTCTCGGCGCCGGGTTCATCCCGCGCAACCTCCACACCGACCTCCTCGACGGGGTGATCACGGTCGAGGCCGCCGATTCCAAGCGTTGGGCGCTGCGCGCCGCTACCGAGGAAGGGATGCTCGTCGGCATATCGTCGGGCGCGACGCTGGCGGCGATCGAGCAGAAGCTGGCGGAGCTTCCGCCCGGCACGCGCATCCTCGGCTTCAACTACGACACCGGCGAGCGTTATCTTTCGGTTCCCGACTTCCTGCCCGAGATCTGACCCCTCGAATGGGCCTGACCGGCGATTCATCGGCGACGTCGCTGCGGCGCGACTGCCCAGCGGCGACGCCGCGTCTTGACTGGATCGGCTGGCTGTTCGTCCTGATCGCCGCTGCTGCGATCGTCGCGGTGCTTTATGCCAGCGGTCAGACGAGCACCGGCAGGCATGGCGCGCGGCCGCATCCGGTCGCGCCGCCCGCCGATGTCGTCCCCGACGTCCAGCCGATGGAACTCGCGCCGGTGACCGAAGCCGACGCCCGCGCGCAAAATGCGGAGGTTCCGCTCATCACCAAGGGATTCATCGCCGCGCGGCCCTTCCTCTATGCCGGAAGCGGCGACGCCCGCGTCCGCGCGCGCGACTGCCTTGCCGCCGCGATGCTCTATGAGGCGGGCGACGATTCGAAGGGGCAACTCGCGGTCGGCCAGGTCGTGATCAACCGCGCCCGGCATCCCGCCTTTCCCAA
Organism: Sphingopyxis sp.; assembly: GCF_036261875.1. Classification (GTDB taxonomy): domain Bacteria; phylum Pseudomonadota; class Alphaproteobacteria; order Sphingomonadales; family Sphingomonadaceae; genus Sphingopyxis. The sequence continues at coordinate 19,548 of NZ_DATAJZ010000005.1, forward strand.
GTCGATCTGCGGGGTTGTGTTCCAGGGGTCCGAGCGCACCACTGGATGCCAGTTTACCTTCACCTGCGATGGCGCACTGAACCGCCGCTATTCCGACGCCGCCTGGACGCGGGCACAGGCGAACGCCGACCGGATGCTATCGGGAACGACCGATCCCAAGGTCGGGCTCGCGACCCATTATCACACCGACTGGGTGCGTCCCTATTGGAGCGACAGCCTGGAGAAGATCGCGATCGTCGATACCCACCTCTTCTTCCGCTGGCCGGGCTATTGGGGAACGCCGGGCGCGTTTCGCGGCACCGTGTCGGGGAATGACGCCGGGGTCGCCAAAATGGCGGCGCTCTCCCCTGCCCACGCGCTTGCGGTCGGTGCGTCGCCGGCCGAACTTGCCGGGGTCGATGCCAATGCCGCGGTCGGCGCACCGAAGGTCGTTGCCGGCGCCGGGGAGGCTGCAGGCCGCGACACCATCTATGTCGCGCTCGACCGCCGCGCCGCGCCCGAAAGTTTCGTCACCACCGCGCTCCGGCTGTGCGGCGACAAGCCCTATTGCAAGTTCATGGGCTGGACCAACCCGACGCTGAAACCCGACAGCGACACGATGAGCGACATGCAGCGCGCAGCCATGACCTTCTCCTACCTCCGCGACGACAAGGCGGGGTTCGAGAAGGCGCTGTGGAACTGCAGCGAGTATAAGCGCGACGACACGCGTCAGTGCATGAAGCGGTAGAGGATAGCGATTCCAGCCGCTTCCTGACCTTCGTCATTCCGGACTTGATCCGGAATCCATTCACCCGGCGCTGCGAGAATGGACCCCGGATCAAGTCCGGGGTGACGAGGAAAATTGGTCAGCTTCCGGTCGCAGCGGCCGCTGGTCGACCCAGCGGCTGCTCAACCATGCGGCCGGATCAGATATTTCTCGCCGGTCCGCTTCGCATTATAGGCGTGCGCGGTGTCGAGGTTCAGCGCCTCGGTCAGCGAGATTTCGTGGCTGTAATGGCTCTTGAAAGTGGTCGTCAGTTCATTGACGACGCGCTGGCGCATACGGCCGACGACCTCCATCCCCGCTTTCGCCATGAAGGGGGTGAGCAGAAAGCCCGACAGCGACCAGGTCAGGCCGAAGCTGCGGTTGAGGATCGTCGGACCGACGTCGAGCGCTCCATAGATGTAGACCTGCTTGAACGTGTCCGAACCATAGCGGCTGTAGCTGGTCATGCGCTTCACCGCCGCCACCTCCATCGCCGAGAGAATCTGGCCCGCCAGCTTGCCGCCGCCGATCGCGTCGAAGCCCAGCGTCGCGCCGGTTTCGACGATCGCCGCAACCAACTTGTCCTGAAAATCCTCATCGCTGCTGTTGACGATATGCTGCGCGCCGATGCCCTTCAATATGGCGACCTGCGCGTCGCTGCGTACGATATTGACGAGCGGAATGCCGTCCTTCGCGCAGATCTTCACGAGCATCTGGCCGAGGTTCGAGGCGGCGGCGGTGTGGACGATCGCGCTGTGATTTTCCATCCGCATCGTCTCGGTAAACGCCAGGCTGGTGAGCGGATTGACGAAACAGGAAGCGCCGTCGACCGGATCGGTGCCATCGGGGAGCGGCATCACCATCTGCAAAGGCAGACAGCGATATTCGGCATACATCTCGCCGCCGAGCAGCGCGACGGTCTTTCCTATCAGGGCCTGCGCTTCGGGCGAGTCCCCCGCCTTCACCACGGTGCCGCAGCCTTCGTTGCCGATCGGCAGCGCGTCGCCGATCCGCCCGCCCATCGCGCGCATCCCCGCCGGGGGCACATCGGCGGTAATCATCGGCAGGCCGTCGCGCGTTCCCGCGCGCGCCGTCGTCATGTCGGCGCCGCCGAACAGCAGGCCGAGATCCGACGGGTTGATCGGCGTCGTCAGCACCTTGACCAGCACTTCGTGCGGCTTGGGCTCGGGCATCGCGCGCCGCTCGAAATAGACCTCGAGCTGCCCCTCGGGCTTCACGAGGGTCACCATGACGGTGTTGGTTTCAGGCAGGTCGGTCATCGCGCGTCTCCCGTAGTTCGGTTTTTCGATGCAACCGAATTAGGGCGCGCCAGCCTTGCTGGCAATGGCCTGCCCGTCAGGCGGGCGAATATTCCGCGGCGAGCCGGAGGACGTCCGCGGCCAATTCCGTCCGGCAGATCAACAAATCGGGAAGATAGGGATCCGGCCTGTTGTAACGAAGCGGCGCCCCGTCGGCGCGGCTGACGTGCAACCCCGCGGCCTGCGCCACCGCGACGGGGGCGCAATTGTCCCATTCATATTGGCCGCCGGTGTGGAGGTAGATATCGGCTTCGCCGCGCACCACCGCCATCGCCTTCGCACCTGCCGAACCCATGGCGACAAGCTCCGCACCCAGCCTCTCCGCGACGAACACGGCTTCGGCGGCGGGGCGCGTGCGGCTGACGAGCATCCTGAGCGGCGTGTTCGCAGGGCGGAGCGGTGCGGGAACGCCCGAGGTCAGCGTGACGTCGAGCCCCGGCAGCGCAACCGCGCCCACCGTCGCGGCGCCATCGACCGCCAGCGCGACATGCACGGCCCAATCGTCGCGGCCCTCACCATATTCACGCGTGCCGTCGAGCGGATCGACGATCCACACCCGGTTCCGGTCGCAGCGCGCCGGATTATCCTTCTCCTCCTCGGACAGCAGCGCATCGCCGGAGCGCGCGGCGCGAAGTTCGCGGCACAGCATCGCATTGGCCTCGGCGTCTCCGGCCTTGCCGAGCTCCTTGCCCGCAAGATCGCCCCGCGTCCGAAGCTTCAACAGGATCGCTCCCGCGGCGGTCGCCAGCCTTTCGGCGAGTTGCTCGTCACTCTCGGTCATGCTCACCCCAACAAGCGATCGATGATCAGGTCCGCTGCGTCCTCGGGCGACATCGCGGTCGTGTCGATACGAATTTCGGGCTCGGCGGGCGCTTCATAGGGGCTGTCAATCCCGGTGAAATTCTTGAGCTGGCCGCTGCGCGCCTTCTTGTAGAGACCCTTGACGTCGCGGCGCTCGGCCTCGGCCAGCGGCGTGTCGATGAAGATTTCTAGGAACTCGCCTTCGGGCAGCATCGCGCGCACCATCTCGCGCTCGGCGCGGAACGGCGAGATGAAGGCGGTGATGACGATGAGGCCCGCATCGGTCATCAGCTTCGCGACCTCGCCGACGCGGCGGATATTCTCGATGCGGTCGGCCTCGGTGAACCCCAGGTCGCGGTTGAGCCCGTGGCGGACATTGTCGCCGTCGAGCAGGAAGCTGTGCCGGTTCATCCGGTGCAGTTTCTTCTCGACAAGGTTGGCGATCGTCGACTTGCCCGACCCCGACAGCCCGGTGAACCACAGCAGCGCGGGGCGCTGGTTCTTGAGGTTCGCGCGCATATCGCGGTCGATGTCGGTCGCCTGCCAATGGACATTCTGCGCGCGGCGCAGGCTGAAATGCAGCATTCCCGCCGCGACGGTCGCGTTGCTCAGCTTGTCGATCAGGATGAAGCCGCCGAGCGTGTGATTGTCGGCATAGGATTCGAACACGACCGGCTTGTCGGTCGACAGTTCGACGACACCAATGCCGTTCAGATCGAGCGTCTTCGCCGCCAGATGGTCGAGCGTGTTGACGTTGATCTCATATTTCGGCGCCTGCACCGTCGCCGACACGCTTTGCGTCGCGAGCTTCAGCCAATAGGCGCGCCCCGGGATCATTGCCTCGTCGGCCATCCAGACGAGCGTCGCCTCGAACTGGTCGGCGGCCTCGGGCGGCGCATCGGCGGCGGCAATCACGTCGCCGCGCGAGCAATCGACCTCGTCGGCGAGCGTCAGCGTCACCGACTGGCCCGCGACGGCTTCGGGCAGATCGCCGTCGAGCATGACGATGCGATCGACGGTCGTCGTCTTGCCGCTCGGCAGGATGCGCACCGCATCGCCGGGTTTGACGGTGCCGCTGGCAAGCTGGCCCGAAAAGCCTCGGAAATCGAGGTTCGGGCGGTTCACCCACTGCACCGGCATCCGGAACGGCTTCGCCTCGTCGGCGGCGCTGCCGATTTCGACGCTCTCCAGATGCTCGATCAGCGCCGGTCCCTTGAACCACGGCGTGTTCGCCGAAAGGCCGGTGATATTGTCGCCCTTGAAACCCGAAATCGGAATCGCAGTGAAGCTGGTGATACCGATTTCGCTCGCGAAGGCGCGGTAGGCGAGCGTGATGCGATCGAACACCGCCTTGTCATAGCCGACGAGGTCCATTTTGTTCACCGCGAGCACGATGTGCTTGATCCCGAGCAGATGCGCGAGAAAGCTGTGTCGCCGCGTCTGCGTCAGCACGCCCTTGCGCGCGTCGATCAGGATGACGGCGAGGTCGGCGGTCGAGGCGCCGGTGACCATGTTGCGCGTGTACTGCTCATGCCCCGGCGTGTCGGCGACGATGAACTTGCGCTTTTCGGTGGTGAAGAAGCGATAGGCGACGTCGATCGTGATCCCCTGCTCGCGCTCGGCCGCTAGGCCGTCGACGAGAAGCGCGAAGTCGATCTCCTGCCCCTGCGTGCCGACGCGCTTGCTGTCGGCTTCGAGCGCGGCAAGCTGGTCCTCGAAGATCATCTTGCTGTCGTAGAGCAGCCGCCCGATCAGCGTCGACTTGCCGTCATCGACCGAGCCACAGGTGATGAAACGCAGCAGCGATTTCTTCTCATGGCCAGCAAGATAGGCGTCGATGTCCTCGGCGATGAGGGCGTCGGTGACGTAGATGGGGTCGGTCATATCTTTAACTTCGTCATTCCCGCGAAGGGCGTTGCGAGGCGCGTGACTCGCAGCGCAATCCCGCTTCGTCCATTGGTTCCGAAAGAGGCCCCCGCCTTCGCGGGGGTTGACCCTTCGTCAATCTGAAGATTGACGTGGCGGGTCAAAAATACCCCTCCTGCTTCTTCTTCTCCATGCTGGCGTCGCCGCCGTCCTTGTCGATGATCCGCCCCTGCCGCTCCGACGTCGTAGTCAGCAACATCTCCTGAATGACTTCGGACAAGGTCGCCGCCTCACTCTCGACCGCGCCGGTGAGCGGGTAGCAGCCGAGGGTGCGGAAGCGCACCGAACGTTCCACCGGCACCTCGCCCTCTTTCAGCGGGAAGCGGTCGTCGTCGACCATCAGCAACAGCCCGTCGCGCTCCACGGTCGGTCGCGGCGCGGCGAAATAGAGCGGGACGATCGGGATGTTCTCGCGGGCAATATATTGCCAGATGTCGAGTTCGGTCCAGTTGCTTATCGGAAAGACGCGGATACTCTCACCCTTTGCTTTTCGGGCATTGTAGAAGTTCCACAGCTCAGGCCGCTGCTTCTTGGGATCCCAGCCATGGCTCGCGGTGCGGAACGAGAAGATGCGCTCCTTGGCCCGGCTCTTTTCCTCGTCGCGCCGCGCCCCACCGAACGCCACGTCGAAGCCGTGCAAATCCAGCGCCTGCTTGAGCCCTTCGGTCTTCCACATATCGGTGTGCAACGGGCCGTGGTCGAACGGATTGATCCCGCGCTCCTTCGCCTCGGGGTTCTGATAGACGATGAGTTCCATCCCGCTCTCGCGCGCCATGCGGTCGCGAAGCTCGTACATCGCTTTGAACTTCCACGTCGTGTCGACGTGCAGCAACGGAAACGGCGGCGGCGAAGGATAAAAGGCCTTGCGGGCGAGGTGCAGCATCACCGCGCTGTCCTTGCCGACGCTGTACAGCATCACCGGCTTCGCGGCGTCGGCCATCACTTCGCGCATGATATGGATGCTCTCGGCCTCGAGCCGGTCGAGATGGGTCAGCGTATCGGTCATGCCCCGCCCTTGCCGCCCCCGCATGGGGCGATCAAGCTGTATGGCCTTTCGAGGGGCCAAGCCAGACTTGAAAGCCGCCCAGCCCAAGCTAAGCCTCGACGCGCGCATCCGCCCAATCGGCAGCGGCACGCCGGAGCGCGGGAAGTGAATGCGAAAGGCGTTGCTCTATCCCACCCTGCGCGCGCCAGGCGGGGTCGATCAGCAGGCCGAGTTCGCGGCGGAAATCATAGCCGCTGACCGTGATCGGAACCACGCCGTCGATCGCGAGCGACGCGGGCGCCGTCGTGATGCCGACGCCCGCCGCGACCATGCGCAGGCAGCGGTCGTCGCTGTCGCTGCGGAGCGCAAAGCGGGGGCGAACGCGATGGCGCGTGAAGAAGCGGCTGGTCGCGTCGAGAAACTCGCACGAGCGGCGCGCGATCATTGTTTCGGGTGCAAGTTGTTCGGGCGCAACCTCGTCCTGCCCCGCCAGTGCGTGGCCGGCCCCGACGAACATCAGGATCGGCTCTTCATACAACGGAACGACGTTGGGCTCGCGCTCGCCCTGTCGGAGCGGGATGAGCGCCATGTTCAGGCGGCCGCCCTGGATTGCCGCGCGCAGTTCGGAATCGCTGTTCTCGCTGATCTCGATCGCGAAATCGCGCGCGAGCAGCGCGGCGATAGTCTGGAAGAATTCGCCCGGCGCCGAACGGATCGTGCCGAGCTTGAGCGCGGGTTTCGCGCTTTCCTTCGCGCGGCCGAAGCCATCGGCGGCGCGAAAGCCGCGTTCGAGGTCGCGCGCGATCGGCAGGAAGCGCCCGCCCGCCTCGGTCAGGCGAATCTGGCGGCGATTGCGGATGAAGAGCGGCGCGCCGACGAGCCGTTCGAGATCGGCGATCCCGGTCGAGAGCGCGGGCTGGGTCACACGAATCTGCTGCGCCGCGCGCGTGAAGCTGCCCGCATCGACGACCGCGAGGAACTGCCGGATGTGCGAGCGCTTTATCATAAATTTTCCTTATGCTGAATCGCATGCAGTTTCAATTTTCATATGAACGCGCTTTCGGGCAGACAGGGGCGATGTTCCGCCCCTGACCGAAGGGATGCTCATGCGCGCCACCCCCGATTTCGACTTCGCGCTCGGCGAAACCGCCGACATGATCCGCGAAACCACCGCCCGCTTCGCCGACGAGCAGATCGCTCCGCTCGCCGCCAGGGCCGATGCCGAGGACTGGTTTCCGCGCGCCGAACTGTGGCCCGCGATGGGCGCGCTTGGCCTGCACGGCATCACCGTCGAGGAGGAATGGGGCGGGCTTGGGCTCGGCTATCTCGAACATGTCATCGCAGTCGAGGAAGTGTCGCGGGCGTCGGGCGCGATCGGCCTGTCCTATGGCGCGCATTCCAACCTCTGCGTCAACCAGATCCGCCGCTGGGGCAATGCCGAGCAGAAGGCGAAATATCTTCCCAGGCTGATCAGCGGCGAGCATGTCGGCAGCCTTGCGATGTCCGAAGCCGGTGCGGGCAGCGATGTCGTGTCGATGAAGCTGAAGGCCGAGAAGAAGGGCGACCGCTTCATCCTCAACGGCACGAAGTTCTGGATCACCAACGCGACCTATGCCGATACGCTCGTGGTCTATGCCAAGACCAGCCCCGAGGCGGGATCGCGCGGGATCACCGCCTTCCTGATCGAGAAGGACATGCCGGGCTTCGCCATCGGGCAAAAGATCGACAAGGTCGGGATGCGCGGTTCGCCGACCGCCGAGCTCGTCTTCACCGATTGCGAGGTGCCCGAGAGCCAGGTGATGGGGCCCGAGAACGGCGGCGTCGGCGTGCTGATGTCGGGGCTCGATTATGAGCGCGTCGTCCTCGCGGGACTCCAGCTCGGCATCATGCAGGCCTGCCTCGACACGGTCATTCCCTATGTTCGCGAACGCAAGCAGTTCGGCAAGCCGATCGGGTCGTTCCAGCTCATGCAGGCGAAGGTCGCCGACATGTATGTGATGCTCCAGTCGGCGCGCTCCTATGTCTATAACGTCGCCAAGGCGTGCGACGCGGGGCAGACGACGCGCTTCGACGCCGCGGGCTGTATCCTGCTCGCGAGCGAGAATGCGGTGAAGGTCGCGGGCGAGGCGATTCAGGCGCTGGGCGGCGCGGGCTATACGAAGGACTGGCCGGTCGAACGTTATTGGCGCGACGCCAAGCTGCTCGACATCGGCGCGGGAACCAACGAGATTCGCCGGATGCTGATCGGCCGCGAACTGATCGGCGCCAGCGCGTGATCTGGACCGGGCTGTCAGCCGCCTGCATGGTGGCGGCAGCGCTGGTGCATTCGCTGCTCGGCTACCGGCGCCTGATCGCGCCGCTGCTGCGGAACCGCGGAGGCCTGCTCGCCGACGCGCTGGTCCGTCGGATCGTCCGCTTCGCCTGGCACGCGACGTCGGTGCTGATGCTCGTGTCGGCGGCGGCAGTGAGCTGGCCGGGGACGCCGAAGGCGTTGCTGGTCGTCATCGGCGCGGCCTGGCTGGCGACGGGACTCTTCAACGCCGTTTATACGAAGGGCCGCCACATCGCCTGGCCGGTGCTGAGCGCGGCGGGCCTCTGCGCGCTGATCGGCGGCCTCGCATGAGCGACACCCTGCTCGACGCGCTGCAATATTATGGCGCCGCCGCCGCGACGCTCGCGGCGCTGCTCGTCTCGCTCAACCTCGGCGAGCGGTGGAACGGCTGGGCGTTCGTGATCTTCGTGACGAGCAGTCTCGCGCTGATCGCCTGGGGTTTCCTGCAGCCCGACAGCGAAGGCATCGGCTGGCAGAATGTCGCGCTGCTCTGCATCAATCTGGTCGGCGTCTACAGCCATTTGATCCGCAAGAAGCCGGCGAAGAAGCAGGTCTCCCATGATTGACGTCATTGCGAGCGGAGCGAAGCAATCTCCAGCTTTCAGGGCCTATTTAAGGTCGATGGCTGGAGATTGCTTCGTCGCTCCGCTCCTCGCAATGGCGAGAGATCGGATATTACCCCCACACCCGCACGCGCTTGTCGGGCGCGAGGTAGAGCTTGTCGCCTTCCTTGACGTCGAACGCCTTGTACCAGGCATCGAGGTTGCGGACGGTGAGCGCGCGGTACATCCCCGGCGCGTGGCCGTCGGTCGCGATGCGTGCGCGCAGCGCCTCGTCGCGCATCTTGGTCGCCCAGGTCTGCGCATAGGCGATGAAGAAGCGCTGATCGCCGGTGAAGCCGTCGATCACCGGCGCGGCCTTGCCGCCGAGCGAAGCGTGATAGGCGTCGTAGGCCGCCTGCAATCCCGCGACGTCGGCGATATTCTCGCCCAGCGTCAGCTTGCCGTTCACCGCCAGGTCGGGGAACGGCTTGTAGGTGTCGAACTGCGCGGCGAGCGCAGCGCCGGCTTCCTCAAACTTCTTGAGGTCGGCGGCCGTCCACCAGTTGCGCAGCGCGCCGGTCGAATCGAACGCCGCGCCATTATTGTCGAAGCTGTGGCTGATCTCGTGGCCGATGACGGCCCCGATCGCGCCATAATTATAGGCGGGGTCGGCGGCGGCGTTGAAGAAGGGCGGCTGCAGGATCGCGGCGGGGAAGTTCAGCGCGTTCTGCACCGGCAGGTTGACGGCGTTGACCGTCTGCGGCGTCATCCACCATTCGGCCTTGTCCATCGGCTTGCCGATCTTGGCGAGCTGGTGCGCATATTCGGCCTTCCCGCCCGCGATCTTGTTGGCATAGGCATTGTCGGCGCTGACGGTGTAGCTGCCGTAATCGCGCCAGGTTTCGGGATAGCCGACGCCGACGACGATCGTCTCGACCTTCTTGATCGCTTCCTTCTTGGTTTCGGGGGCCATCCAGTCGATCGCGTTCACGCGCGTGGCGAACGCCGCCTTGATGCCCTTCACCATGTCGCCGACCTCGGCCTTCGCCGACGCGGGGAAATATTTCTCGGCATAGACGCGGCCGACCGCGTCGCCGAGGTCGGTGTTCAGCGCGTCGAGCGCGCGCTTGTCGCGGCTGCGCTGCTGCGGTGTGCCCGAAAGCGTCGTGCCGTAAAAGGCGAAGTGCGCATTATCGAGCGCGCTCGGCAGCACGTCGGTGTGGCTGTTGATCTGGTGAAACGCCAGCCAATCCTTCCACGTATCGAGCGGCTCCGACGCCACGAGCGCCGACAGGCCGGTGATCGCCTTCGCATGATAGGCGCCGAACTTCGCCGCCTTGTCGAGCCCCGCCGCCGCGAAATAAGCGTCCCAGTCGATGCCCGGCGCCTTTTTCGCGAAATCGCCCTTCGCCCAGACGCCCGCCGACTTGGCGAAATCCTCGCTCTCTTCGCGGCTTGCGTGCGCCTTCGCGATCTTGACCTCGAGGTCATAGATGCGCTTCGCCTTCGCTTCGGCGTCGGGTTGACCGGCGGCGGTCAGCAGCTTGGCGATATAGGCCTGATACTGCGTGCGGATCGTCGCCATCTTGGGATCGGCCGACAGATAATATTCGCGCTCGGGCAGGCCGAGACCGCCCTGCAGCACATAGGGGATCACCTCGCCGGGCGTGGCGAGGCCCTGCGTCACGAAGATGCCGAACAGATTTTCGGTGTTGAAATCGGTCGCGTTCAGCGGATCGACGTCGGCGCGCGTCTGCTCGCCCAGCACCTTCGACAGCGAGGCCTTGTCGGTGACCGCCGCGAAGCGCGCGAGATCGGCTTCGACGGGCTTCATCCCCGCGGCGTCGATCGCCTTGGTGTTCATATAGGCATTGTAGAAGGCGGCGATGCGGCCGTCGTCGGTCTTGGGATCGCCGCCGCTCTTGACGATCGCATCGACCAGCTCGCGGGTGCGCTTTTCGGTTTCGAGGAAGGCGATGTAGAAGGCGCCGGTCGACGAGCGGTCCGCCGGGATCGCGGTCGTCTTTTGCCAATTGCCGTTGGCATAGGCGTAAAAGTCGTCGCCGGGCTTCACGCTGGTGTCCATCGCGGTCTTGCTGATGCCGAGTTCGGTGCCGACGGTGTAGCTCGCGTCGGCCTTGTCGCCGCCCTTCGAGCAGGCGACCGGACCCGCGACGATCGCGGCGGTGGACAGAAGGATGGCGAAGACGGTCTTTTTCATGGGGTCGGCCTTGCTTTCATGGGGGATGCGAAGGGGCATAGGCCTGTGACGATCCGGTTTCAATGCCAACCATTTTCGGTCTGCGGTCCTTGTGGGTCGACGAGCGGCGGGGTATCCCGCCAGACTTCAGCGGGAGAGTGAAAGACGTGAGCGCGCCTGTTCTGGGAACGATGATCGATGCGGAAAGCGAGACGTTTCGCGCCAATGCCGCGCACAATCGCGGCCTGCGCGACGAGCTCTATGCGCGGGTCGCCGCGGCGGCGCTCGGCGGCAACGAAAAGTCGCGCGAGCGGCACACGAGCCGCGGCAAGCTGCTGCCGCGCGAGCGGGTCGAGCGGCTGCTCGATCCGGGCTCGCCCTTCCTCGAGATCGGGCAGCTTGGGGCGGGCGATATGTATGAGGGCGAGGTTCCCGGCGCGGGGATGATCGCCGGCATCGGCCGCGTGTCGGGGCGGCAGGCGATGATCGTCTGCAACGACGCGACGGTGAAGGGCGGCACCTACTATCCGATGACGGTGAAGAAGCATCTCCGCGCGCAGGAGATTGCCGAGGCGAACCGTCTGCCCTGCCTCTACCTCGTCGACAGTGGCGGCGCGAACCTGCCGCATCAGGACCAGGTCTTTCCCGACCGCGACCATTTCGGGCGCATCTTCTTCAATCAGGCGAATATGTCGGCGAAGCGCATCCCGCAGATCGCCTGCGTGATGGGAAGCTGCACCGCGGGCGGCGCTTATGTGCCCGCGATGAGTGACGAGACGGTGATCGTGCGCAATCAGGGCACGATCTTCCTCGCCGGTCCGCCGCTGGTGAAGGCCGCGACGGGCGAGGAGATCAGCGCCGAGGATCTGGGCGGCGGCGATCTCCACGCGAAGAAATCAGGCGTCGTCGATCACCTCGCCGAGAATGACGAACATGCGCTGACGATCGTGCGCGATATTGTGTCGAGCTTCGGCGTCGAACAAGGCTTCGAGGTGGCGATGAAAGACCCGCGCCCGCCTAAATATGACGCAGCGGAGCTTTACGGCATCATCCCGCAGGACGTGCGCGCGCCCTATGATGTGCACGAGGTGATCGCGCGCATCGTCGATGGCAGCGAGTTTCACGAGTTCAAGGCGAATTACGGTAGCACGCTCGTCTGCGGCTTCGCGCATATCTGGGGCATTCCGGTCGCAATCCTCGCGAACAACGGCGTGCTGTTCAGCGAAAGCGCGGTGAAGGGCGCGCATTTCATCGAATTGGCGCAGCAGCGGCGCATTCCCTTGCTCTTCCTCCAGAATATCAGCGGTTTCATGGTCGGCGGCAAATATGAGGCCGAGGGGATCGCCAAACATGGCGCGAAGCTTGTGACGGCGGTCGCGACGGCGACGGTGCCGAAGATCACCGTACTGATCGGCGGCAGCTTCGGCGCGGGCAATTACGGCATGTGCGGGCGCGCCTATAGCCCACGTTTCCTCTTCACCTGGCCCAATGCGCGGATCAGCGTGATGGGCGGCGAGCAGGCGGCGTCAGTGCTGGCAACCGTCCACCGCGACGCCGACAAATGGACGCCCGAAGAGGCCGAAGCCTTCAAGGCGCCGATCCGCCAGAAATATGAAGATGAAGGCAACCCCTATCACGCCACCGCGCGCCTGTGGGACGACGGCATCATCGACCCCGCACAGACGCGCGACGTGCTGGGGCTGGCCTTTGCGGCAACGCTGAATGCCCCGGTCGAGGGCCGTGGGTTCGGCGTGTTCAGGATGTGATGATGGCGCGGCGCTGCGAGATCCTCCCCGGAACGGGGAGGGGGACCATCCGCAGGATGGTGGAGGGGCACTCTCGATGATCACCGGCCCCCGCGACACGCTGAAACGCGCCCGCAAATTGCGCAGCGAAATGAGTCTTCCCCAACGGATGCTCTGGCGGGTGTTGCGAGAGCGGCCGGATGGTTTCAAGTTTCGACGCCAGCACCCGGCGGGCATCTATATTCTGGATTTCTATTGTCCGGCCGTGCGGCTGGCGATCGAGGTCGATGGCCGAACGCATGACGGTGAGCGCGCCGCGCGACAGGATGCGGTCCGATCGAATTTCCTGAAGTCGCAGCATGTCGCGACGCTGCGCGTGCCGGCAACGGCGATCTTGACCAATTTGGAGACCGCGATGATGCGGATAATGGACGTGTGCAAGGAACGGGCGATGAAGATCAGCGAACGGCAAGGCAAACCGCCTGTGCCCCTCCACCATCCTGCGGATGGTCCCCCTCCCCGTTCCGGGGAGGATCGGCTGTGATCACCTCCCTCCTCATCGCCAATCGTGGCGAGATCGCCTGCCGCATTATCCGCACCGCGCGCGAGATGGGCATAAGGACCGTCGCGGTCTATTCGGACGCCGACGCCAAGGCGCTCCATGTGCGCGAGGCCGATGAGGCGGTGCATATCGGGCCGTCGCCGGCGCGCGAATCCTATCTGGTCGGCGAGAAAATCATCGCCGCCGCGAAGGCGACCGGGGCCGAAGCGATCCATCCGGGCTATGGATTCCTGTCGGAGAATGCCGAGTTCGCGCAGGCGGTTGCTGATGCCGGGCTCATCTGGGTCGGGCCGAAGCCGTCGTCTATCATCGCGATGGGGCTGAAAGACGCCGCGAAGAAGCTGATGGCCGAAGCCGGGGTGCCGGTGACGCCGGGCTATATGGGCGAAAATCAGGACCCCGCCTTCCTCGCCGAACAGGCTGCCGGGATCGGCTATCCCGTGCTCATCAAGGCGGTCGCGGGCGGCGGTGGCAAGGGAATGCGCAAGGTCGACGCGGCGGACGATTTCGCCGACGCGCTCGCCTCGTGCCAGCGCGAGGCGGCGGCGTCGTTCGGCAACGACCATGTGCTGATCGAGAAATATATCCTGACCCCGCGCCATATCGAGGTGCAGGTGTTCGGCGACACGCACGGCAATGTCGTCCACCTGTTCGAACGCGACTGCTCGCTGCAACGCCGCCACCAGAAGGTGATCGAGGAAGCCCCTGCCCCCGGCATGGACGAAGCGACGCGCGCCGAGCTCTGCGCCGCCGCGGTGCGCGCTGCAAAGGCGGTCGACTATGTCGGCGCGGGAACGATCGAGTTCATCGCCGACGCCAGCGAAGGCCTGCGCGCCGACCGCATCTGGTTCATGGAAATGAACACGCGGTTGCAGGTCGAGCATCCGGTGACCGAGGAAATCACCGGCGTCGATCTGGTCGAATGGCAGCTTCGCGTCGCGTCGGGGGAGCCAATCCCGCTCAAGCAGGACGAATTGGCGATCAACGGCTGGGCGATGGAAGCGCGCCTTTATGCCGAAGATCCGGCGAAGGGCTTCCTGCCGTCGATTGGCACGCTCGAACTCTTCGAGCTTCCCGAGCAACTCGGCCGCATCGACACCGGCGTCTATGAGGGCGCCGAGGTCTCTCCCTTCTATGACCCGATGATCGCCAAGGTGATTGCCTATGGCGAGGATCGCGAGGAAGCGCGCGAAATGTTGTCGGAGATGCTGGAGGATAGCGCGATCTGGCCGGTGAAGACCAACTCCGCCTTCCTGATCGCCGCACTCGATCATCCCGATTTCGTCGCGGGCACGGTCGATACCGGGCTGATCGGCCGCGACGGCGATCGCATGGCCGCCGAGCCGGTGCCGTCGAGCCAAGCGCTTACCAATGCCGCGATGGCGATGGTGCCGCGCTCGCTGCAAGCAGGTTTCCGCCTCAACGCGCCCGATGTGCGCACCGCCCCCTTTCTGCTCGACGGCAAGCGCGTCGACGTGACGCTGCACGGCCCCGGCACCGACGAGCCCGCACCGGCGATGCTCGTTGCCGAAGCGGGTTCGGTCTGGCAATTGTCGCCATGGCGCGCGGCGGGCGCAGCCGGCGGCAGCGCCGGCGACGGCGCGATCCTGTCGCCGATGCCGGGCAAGATCATCGCGGTCGACGTCGCGGCGGGTGACGCGGTGACGAAGGGACAGAAGCTGCTGACCCTCGAAGCGATGAAGATGGAGCATAGCCTGACCGCGCCGTTCGATGGCGTGGTCGCCGAGCTCAACGCCGTCGCGGGCGCGCAGGTGCAGGTCGAGGCGCTGCTCGCGAAGATCGAGGCGGCCGAATGAGCGGCCTCATCCTCCGCGACGCGACGAAGGCCGACCTTCCCGCGATCCTCGCGATGCTCGCCGAGGATGTGATTCCGCCGGGGCGAGAGGCCGACCCGTCGGACCCGCGTTACCTTGCCGCGTTCGAGGCGATCGACGCCGACCCGAGCCAGCGCCTGATCGCGGCGGAACTGGGCGGCCGCGTCGTCGGGACGATGCAACTCAGCTTCTTGCCGGGACTTTCCTTTATCGGAAGCTGGCGCGGACTGATCGAGGCGGTGCGCATCGTCGCCGACCTGCGCGGACAGAGGCTGGGCGAGCAGATGATCCTGTGGGCGGTGGACCAGTGCCGCGCACGCGATTGCAAGCTTGTCCAATTGACGTCGTCGTCTACACGCACCGCGGCGCACCGCTTCTATGCCCGGCTCGGCTTCGTACAGAGCCATGTCGGCATGAAATTGCATTTGAGGGACTGACGATGGCAGGCAGGTTTTTCGACGAATGGACGATCGGCGACACGCTGGCGCACGATATCCGGCGCACGGTGACCGAGACCGACAATCTGCTGTTCACGACGATGACGCACAATCCGCAGCCGCTGCATCTCGACATCGAGGCGGCGAAGGCGTCGGAGTTCGGGCAGATTCTCGTCAACGGCACCTTCACCTTCAGCCTGATGGTCGGGCTGTCGGTCGGCGACACGACGCTCGGCACGCTCGTCGCCAACCTCGGCTACGACAAGCTGGTGATGCCGAAGCCGGTGTTCCTCGGCGACACGCTGCGCGCGACGAGCGAGGTGATCGGCCTCAAGGAATCGAAATCGCGCCCGAATGCGGGTATCGTGACCTTCCTCCACCGTGCCATCAACCAGCGCGACGAGACCGTCTGCCAGTGCGAACGCTCGGCGCTGATCAAGAAGAAGGACGCCTGATGCGCCTCCGCTCCCTGCTCTTCGTCCCCGGCGACCGCCCCGAACGCTTCGCCAAGGCGGCCGCGTCGGGCGCCGATGCGATCATCCTCGACCTTGAGGATTCGGTTTCGCTCGCGAACAAGGAGGCGGCGCGCGCGGCGATCGCCGACTATCTGGTGGGGGAGCGCGAGGTGATCACGCTCGTGCGCGTCAATCCGCTCGACGGGCATATGACCGCGGCCGATGTCACGGCGATCGCCGCCGCGCGGCCCGACGCGATCATGCTCCCCAAGGCCGAGGGCGCGCCGAGCATCCAGCAGCTCGACACGATCCTGCGCAGCGAATCCGCGCGCGATGCTTCGCTGCCGCCGATCCTGCCGATCGCGACCGAAACGCCCGCGGCGGTCTTCACCCTCGGCAGCTATCGCGAGGCGAAGGAGCGGCTCGTCGGGCTGACCTGGGGCGCCGAGGACCTGCCCGCGGCGATCGGCGCGACCACCAGCCGGACCGAGGACGGCAGCTACACCTCGCCCTATGAAGTCGCGCGCGCGCTGACGCTGTTCGCGGCGCATGGCGCGGGGGTCGCGGCGATCGACACCGTCTTTCCGGCGATCAAGGACGAGGCGGGACTCGCCGCCTATGCCGCGCGGGCGCGGCGCGACGGCTTCACCGGCATGATGGCGATCCATCCCTCGCAGGTCGGGCCAATCAACGCGGCCTTCACGCCCTCGGCCGACGAGGTCGCGCGCGCGCAGGCGATCGTCGATGCCTTTGCGGCCAATCCGGGAGTGGGCGTGCTGCAGGTCGACGGCAAGATGGTCGATGCGCCGCACCTCAAGCAGGCGCAGCATATATTGTCGCTGGCGGATTAGGGGCTCCTTCGTCATTGCGAGCGAAGTGAAGCAATCTCCAGCCTTCAGCTTTGCGCCACGTCGAAAGCTGGAGATTGCTTCGTCGCTACGCTCCTCGCAATGACGGCTGTCTATTTGAACGGCCGATGCCGCTTCATCCACGTCTTGCCGCGGTGCCAGCTTTTCTTCAGCCCGCGCTCGGCGATTCCCTCGAACATCGCATCAGGACTCGTCGGATCGAGCAGTTCGTTATCGGCGATGAATTCGTCGAGCGGCCCCGGCGGAACAAGGTCGAGCATTTCGAGCGAGCGGCCGGCGCCGCGCAGCGCCTCGATCGTTTCGATCAGCGATCCCGTGGCGTCGAAACGGCGCGCGACCTCCGCAGGGCCGGCGTCCAGATGCTCGGCAATCAGCGACTCGCGCAGGCGCCGGATGACGGGTTCGACGCCATGGTTCGCGGGCAGCGCGGTGTCGATCGTCACGTCGCACTCGCTGTCGAGCCCCATCGAGCGGTTGTTCATGTTCGCCGACCCGACGCGGAGCATCCGGTCGTCGATGATCGCGGTCTTGGCGTGGACATAGATGGGCTCGCCGTCCTGCGTGCGCGGATAATAGACTTTCAGCCGGTCGCCGTGCTTCGCCTTGGCGACCGCGCGGACGAGCTGCACCCGCGCCGCGTCCATCGCCATCTGTTCGAGCCAGCCGTCGGCGGTCTTGGGCATCACCATCACGAATTCGGGCGGATCGTCCTCGTTCAGTCGCTCAGCGATGGCGGCGGCGATCTTGCCGCAGGTGAAATATTGGTTCTCGAAATAGGCGAAGCGCTTCGCGGCGGCGATCATGTCGAGATAGAGGCGCTCGATCTCGCGGATTTCGGGATGGCCGTCATATTCGGCGCGCGTGCGCGAAATGGCGACGTCGACGCCCTCGAAGTCCGGATCGAGATCGTCCGGCCAATTCTCCCCCTTGCCGTTCAATTCACGCAGCGGCTTCTTCGTCGCGCGCTGCCAGCGCTCGTTGCCGAGGTCGGCGAGCGCGGCCCCGACCGGCCCCGCAAGGATCATCGTGCTGTCGTGCCATGGCATATAGGGCTTGCCGTCGGGCGCGGTGCGATGCGGGTCGCCGTCCTTATGCTCGCGCGTGTCCCAGCGGTTCGCGCCGACATCGATGCCGCCGCACACCGCGAGGTGATCGTCGAACACCGCGACCTTCTGATGATGGCTGCACCCGACCGGATGCGCGCTGTCGAGGCGAAAACTGATCGAGCGCGTGATCTTCCAGCGCAGTACCATCGAGACGATGCGCGGCATCGCGAACTGCTTGAGCCCGCCGAAATTCCAGCGCAGGATGTCGATGTCGCGATCGGGGCAATTCTTCGCGAGGCGGAGCAGATAGTCGCCGAGCGGTTCGCCCTTCCCTTGGCTGTCGGGCTTCAGCGCGATGCGCGGATCGAAATCCCAGCCGATGAGCAGGATGCGTTCCTTCGCGTCGGCCATCAGCCGTTCGAGCAGCGCATAATAGTCGGCGGCATCGACGATCATCCGCACCTTGTCGGCGCGTTCGATCCGCCAGCAATTGCGGCCCTCGACGACGATCGGTGCGAGATCATTCCCCATCATCGCCAGCACGCATCATGGCGGCGATGGTTGCAAGCGCTTTTCGTCAGGCGGCGAAGAATTGCTCCGGGGTCAGCGCCATCATCGCCTCGCTGCCCGCCTCGATCTTGCGGCGCAGCGCGCCGGCGTCGGGGATGAAGCGTTCGCCGAAGTGGCGCGCCGTCACGATCTTCGCCTCGAGAAACTCCTTGTTGCCGCGCCCGTCGTCGAGAGCCTTCTGCGCGGCTTCCGCCATGCGGAGCCACATCAGGCCGAGCGCGACGATGCCGGTGATGTGCATATAATGATGCGCGCCCGCGCCGACATTGTTCGGGTTGGCCATGCCGTTCGCCATGAACCACATCGTCGCGGCCTTGAGCTCGCCGTTCGCCTTTTCGAGGCGTCCCGCAAAATCGGCGAAGGCGGGCTTGTCCTTCGCGGCGGCGCATTCGGCGTCGACGATCGCGAAGAGGGCCTGGATCGCGCGGCCGCCGTTCTGCGCGAGCTTGCGCCCGACGAGGTCCATCGCCTGCACCCCGTTCGCGCCTTCGTAGATCATGGTGATGCGGGCATCGCGGACATATTGGCTCATGCCCTGCTCCTCGATGTAGCCGTGGCCGCCGAACACCTGCTGCGCGTTCACCGCGACCTCGAACCCCTTGTCGGTGCCGTAGCCCTTGATGACGGGGGTGAGCAGGCTGACGAGGTCGTCGGCCTGCTGGCGCTCCTCCTCGCTTTCGGCGGCATGGGCGAGATCGACCTGCAGCGCGCCCCACAGGCAGAGCGCGCGCAGCCCCTCGACCACCGCCTTGCCGTCCATCAGCATCCGGCGCACGTCGGGATGGACGAACAGCGGGTCGGCCTTTTCCTGCGGGTCGGCGGGGCCGGTGAGCGCGCGGCCCTGACGGCGGTCCTGCGCATATTGCACCGCGTTCTGGAAGGCGATGTCGGCTTGTCCCAGCCCCTGGATGCCGACGCCGAGGCGCGCGGCGTTCATCATCACGAACATCGCGGCGAGGCCCTTATTCTCCTCGCCGACCATCCAGCCTTTCGCGCCGTCATAATTCATCACGCAGGTCGCGTTGGCGTGGATGCCCATCTTATGCTCGATCGAGCCGCACGACAGCGAGTTGCGCTCGCCGAGCGAGCCGTCTTCGTTCACGAGGAACTTTGGCACGATGAACAGCGAGATGCCCTTGACGCTGTCGGGCGCGTCGGGGGTCTTCGCGAGGACGAGGTGGATGATGTTGTCGGTCAGGTCGTGCTCGCCCGACGAGATGAAGATCTTGGTGCCGGTGATCGCGTGACTGCCGTCGCCGTTCGGCACCGCGCGGGTGCGGATGAGGCCGAGGTCGGTGCCGCAGTGCGGCTCGGTCAGGTTCATCGTCCCGCCCCATTCGCCGGAGATCATCCGCGGCGCATAGGTCGCCTTCTGCTCCTCGGACCCCTTGACCAGGATCGCGGCGACCGCGGCCTGCGTCAGCCCCGGATACATGGCGAAGGCCTGGTTCGCGGCCATGCGATATTCCTCGACCGGAAAGCCGACGACGTGCGGCAGGCCCTGCCCGCCGAATGCCTCGGGCTGGGTCAGCAGCGTCCAGCCGGCCTCGCAATAGGCCTTATACGCCTCTTTGAACCCGTCGGGCGTCGTCACCGATCCGTCGTCGTGGCGGGTGCAGCCTTGCTGGTCGCCCGAATAGTTGATCGGGAACAGCACTTCCTCGCAGAATTTGGCCGCTTCGGTCAGCACCGCCTCGACCATGTCGGGCGATGCGTTGGCGAACCCCGGCAGGGCCGCATAGCGATCGATGCCGAGCACATCGTTGAGCAGGAACAGCGTGTCTTGAACGGGGGCGCGGTAAACGGGCATGACTCGTCTTTCTGAAAATCACGGGGTTAGCAAACATCTCGCCCGGGGAGGCCAGGAGCCGAAGCTCAGCGCACTTTTCGGCCCGCCTCGACCTTTTTGACCGTATCGATGAATCGTGTCAGTTCGTCGACGGCACTATCGATATCGTCACGCTGGCGCTGCAACAGCGCAATCCGCTGCTCGCACTTTTCGATCGTCACCTGGCGCTGGGTCTTGCGCCCGTCGCCGACGTCGTAGAGGTCGATCATCTCGCGAATGTCGGCGAGGCTGAAACCGGTGCGTTTCGCGCGCAAAATCCAGGCGAGCCGCGCGCGGTCGCGCTTCGAATAGATGCGCGACAAGCCGCGGCGCGACGGGCTGATCAGCCCTTCGTCCTCGTAAAAGCGCAGCGCGCGCGCGGTGACACCGAATTCGGTCGACAGATCGGTGATACTGAACTGGTCGCGGCCGAGGTGATCGGGCGTATCGATATGGGCGTGGCCGTATTCTTCGGTCATGCGGCGAGGATAGTTTCCGTTGACGTGAACGTCAAGGCTGGCCGAGCGGCGGGGAGCCTGCAACATCAATCGCCGCAAAGCCCGATGATATTGCCGCGCCCGTCGCTGATACGCAAGCGTTTCGCATCCTCTTCGGACCAGCTCGCGCGCGGCAGATCGAGCCCGGCGAGCGACGCGCGCGCGGGGCAGAGGCTGTCGCATTGCGACGGCAGCTTCCCGGGCAGGCGAAGCTCGTCCTCCTCCTCGCGCACCAGCATGTTGCAGCCCTCGACACCGGCAAAGCGCATCCGCCAGCCGTCGCGCTCGCTCGTCATCGTGCCGCGCGCGGTGCAGCGCAGGCCGGGGCCGAAAGACGCCGTGACCGCAAAGCGCCAGCGCCCGGCCCCATCGGGGACCGCGCACATCGCGTCGCGCCCCAGTTCATGGCTCCGCTCGAATACGCCGGTGGGTGTCGCCGTGTCGGGGCGAACGACCCCGCGCTCGCGCGCTGCGATCTCGAGCGGGTTGCCCGCGTCGATCTCGCCGCCCGCGCGATCGGGAGCCGCCCGGTCGCAGCCGGCAAGCAACAGCGGCAGGATCAACCAGAGAGCGCGGCGATTAGGCATCGTCATCGAGGAACGTCAGCGATCCATCGCTCTCGACCCGGCGATAGAAGCACGAGCGGCGCCCGGTGTGGCACGCTGGCCCCGCCGGCCGGACGCGCAGCAGCAGCGCATCCTGGTCGCAATCGACGCGCATCTCGATCAGCGTCAGCTCGTTGCCCGACGTCTCGCCCTTGCGCCACAGCGAGCGGCGCGAGCGCGACCAGAAATGCGCCGCGCCGGTCTGCTGCGTCAGCCGGATCGCATCGGCGTTCATATGCGCGACCATCAGCAGCGTGCCGGTCTCCGCATCGGCGACGATCGCGGTGACGAGGCCCGCAGCGTCGAAGCGCGGCAAAAAGCGGTCGGTTTCGTCGGCGTCATGCTCCATGCGCAGCGCCTTAGAGCAGGACCGGGGCCGCTGTCACCCCACCCGCGGCGGCGCTCGATGACAATAGTGTGAAGATGGGGGGCGACATTTGGAACAACCGCTCCTATATGCGCGGCAGTCACCGCCCCCTGCCCCTGGATCGACATGCTGACGACGCATCCTTTCGATGACGACAAACTCCGCGAGGAGTGCGGCGTCTTTGGTATCCATGGCGCCGAAAGCGCCGCCGCCGTGGTCGCGCTGGGGCTGCACGCCCTGCAGCACCGCGGACAGGAGGCCGCCGGGATCACCGCCTTCGACGGCAAGGAGTTCCACACCCACCGCGCGATGGGGCATGTCGCGGGGAATTTCGACCGCGACGACATCATGCGCCAGCTCGCGGGCGCCTCGTCGATCGGCCATGTCCGCTATTCGACGACGGGCGAAACCGCGCTGCGCAACGTCCAGCCCCTGTTCGCCGACCTCGCGACCGGCGGTTTCGCGGTCGCGCACAACGGCAATATCTCGAACGCGACGGCGCTGCGCAAGATCCTCGTCCGCCGCGGCTCGATCTTCCAGTCGACCAGCGATACCGAGGTGATCATCCACCTCGTCGCGACCTCCAATTACCGCACCCTGCTCGACCGCTTCATCGACGCGCTGAAACAGGTCGAGGGCGCCTATTCGCTGATCTGCCTGACCGCCGAGGGGATGATCGGGTGCCGCGATCCGCTCGGCATCCGCCCGCTCGTTCTCGGCAAGCTGGGCGACGCCTATATCCTCGCCTCCGAGACCGTGGCGCTCGACGTCGTCGGGGCCGAGTTCGTCCGCTCGGTCGAGCCCGGTGAACTGGTGATCATCCGCGACGGCGAACTGACCTCGCACCGCCCCTTCGCCGAACGCGCGGCGCGGCCGTGCATCTTCGAATATGTCTATTTCTCGCGCCCCGATTCGATCGTCGACGGGACGAGCGTCTATTCGGTGCGCAAGGCGATCGGCGCCGAACTGGCGCGCGAAAATCCGGTCGATGCCGACCTCGTCATTCCGGTCCCCGATTCGGGCACGCCGGCGGCGATCGGTTATGCGCAGGAATCGGGCATTCCCTTCGAACTCGGGATTATCCGTTCGCACTATGTCGGCCGCACCTTCATCCAACCCGGCGACAAGGTCCGCCACCTCGGCGTCAAGCTGAAGCACAATGCCAACCGCGCGCTGATCGCGGGCAAGCGCATCGTGCTGATCGACGATTCGATCGTGCGCGGCACGACCAGCCTCAAGATCGTGCAGATGATGCGCGATGCCGGCGCGGCCGAGGTGCATATGCGCATCGCCAGCCCGCCGACCCAGCATAGCTGCTTCTATGGCGTCGACACGCCTGAGCGCGCGAAATTGCTCGCGGCGCAGATGACGGTCGGGCAGATGGCGAATTTCATCAACGCCGACAGCCTGTCCTTCCTGACCATCGACGGCCTCTATCGCGCGCTGGGCGAAGCGAAGCGCGCCGACGACGCCCCGCAATATTGCGACGCCTGCTTCACCGGCGACTATCCGACGACGCTGACCGATTTCGACGAGAACAGTATCGACGATCAATTTTCGCTGCTTGCCGAACGGGTTGTCTGACGACATGACCATGAAATCCGAAGAACTGGCGGGCCAGGTCGCGCTCGTCACCGGGGCGAGCCGCGGTATCGGCGAAGCGGTCGCGGAAGCGCTCGCGGCGCGCGGCGCGCATGTCGTGATCACCGCGCGCACCGCGGGCGGGCTCGAGGAGCTTGAGGACCGCATCCACAACGCCGGCGGCAGCGCGACGATCGCGCCGCTCGACCTGACCGACGGCGACAGCATCGCGCGCCTCGCGAGTGCGATGGCCGAGCGATGGAAAAAGCTCGACATGCTGGTCCTGAATGCCGCGATGCTCGGCACGCTGACCCCGGTCGCGGCGATCGACGGCAAGGAATTCAACCGCCTGCTGACGCTGAACCTGATCGCGCAGCAGGCGCTGATCGCCAATTTCGACCCGCTGCTCCGCCGGGCGGCAAGCGGCCGCCTGCTCGCGCTGTCGAGCGGCGTCGCGCGCAATCCGCGCGCCTATTGGGGCGCCTATGCCGCGTCGAAGGCGGCGCTCGAAGCGCTGGTGACGAGCTATGGCGCCGAAATGCGCAATATTTCGGGCGTCCGCACCGCGATCCTCGACCCCGGCGGCACCCGCACCCAGATGCGCGCGCGCGCCTATCCCGGCGAGGACCCGCACAGCATCAAGGACCCGGCGGCGGTCGGCGAGTTCGTCGCCGCGATGATGGTCGAGGGTTTCGACAGCACCGCCTTTCACGCGCTGCCCAAAGTGATGCTCGACGCTTAACCCGTTCTTTGCAACTCTGTGCCAAATACGGGCAGGTTTGAGTTGAGGCGAAGGTTTTGGGAATGAAAAACAGCATCCTGCGATCGGCGATCGCCGCCGTAGTCGGCATCCTCGTCGCCTTCGCCCTGCTCTGGCTGGCGCAATATGCGGGCAGCGAGATCGCCCCCGCGGAATATGACGTCGACACCGGCGAAATCCTGATCCCGCTGGGCTCGACGGTCGCGCTGTTCGTGGGGTGGTTCGTCGGCACCTTCGGCGGCGCCTGGCTCGCGATGCGCGTTTCGGGCGGCAATGGTCCCGGCTGGGTCGTCGCCGGCGCGGTGATCGGCGCGGCGCTCTACAGCGCCGCCGATTTCTCGGATAGCTGGTGGATCATGGGGTTGGGCGTGCTTGTGCCGCTGGCCGCAGCATATCTCGCGCAGCGCGCGACGGGCATGGCGGAGCCGGTGGCGGCGTGAAGCCCATCACACCGCTTATCCTATCTTCGTCACCCTGAACTTGTTTCAGGGTCCATGGCCTTACGTTTCCTTCAGCGCTGCGTCGGACGAGAGTTCAGGCCATGGATGCTGAAACAAGTTCAGCATGACGAGTCTTGAATGCGTAGGGGCGACGAGAGACAGTCTACTTCGCCTCCCGATCCACCGCGGCCTGCACCGCCTTGTAAAAGGCCTCGCGCGCCGCGCCCACGCCCTCGGGGTCGGTGGCGGTCGGCCAGTTGCCGTTCGAGGCGATCACCAGCTTGCGCTTCGGATCGATGAAAATGCCCTGACCGAAAATGCCTTGCGCGGCGAAGCTGCCGTCGTCGTTGGTCCACCATTGATAGCCGTAGCCGCGGCCCGGCAAGTCGATGTCGGCTTGCTTGGTGGTCGCCGCGGGCAGCCAGTCGTCGGGCAGCACTTTCTGCCCGCCCGCGACGCCGCCGTTCAGGATGAATTCGCCGAGCCGCGCGTAATCGCGCAGGCTCGCCGAAATGCAGCAGCCGCTGATCTCGTGCCCCGTCGGCCCGAGCATCCACACCGCATCCTGCTCCATCCCGAACGGCTTCCACACCTTTTCGGACAGATAGTCGGACAGCGTCTTGCCGGTCGCGCTCGACACCAGCACCCCGATCAAATTGGTCTCGCCGGTCTTGTAGACCCATTTCGACCCCGCGGGCGCTTCGCGCGGCAGCGTCTTCATATAGCTGACGGTGATGTCCTCGCCCGCGACCGGCTTTTGCAGGTTGAACTGCGCGACGTCAGACTTGGGGTCGGTATAATCCTCGTTCCATTTGACGCCCGAGGTCATCGTCAAAAGCTGCCGCACGCTGACATCGTCATAGGCCGAGCCGCGCAGGCCGGGGATATAGACGGTCACCTTGTCGTCGAGGCTCTTGATATAACCGTCCTTCACCGCCGCGCCGACGAGCGTCGAGGTAAAGCTCTTGGCGACCGAAAAGCTCGTCCAGCGGCCCGCGGCGCCATAGCCGAGCGCATATTTCTCCAGCCGGATCTTGCCGTCCAGGACGATGATCAGCCCCGCGTTGCGCTGCTGCGCCATATGCGCGTCGACGTCGAGACCGAGGTCGATCGGCTTGCCCTCGGGCAGCGGATAGACAGGGCCGCCCGCCTTGATGGTGTGGACGACGACCTTGGGGACCGTCTCCATCGTGCGGAAAGCGGCGTCACGCTGGTCCTGGCTCCAAAACAGCACGTTCAAATCCTCCGGCAGCTTCTGGGAAATGGTCTCGGCGGTCTGCGCCGTCGCGGGGGCGGCAAGCCCCGCCGTCGCCGTGCAGAGCAGCACGGCCGCCCAAAATCTTCGCATCATCCTCTCCCCTGCTTTCAGGCTGTTTTTTCCAAAGTGACCTGCGCGACGTCGATGCCGCCGCCGCGAAAGCCGCCCTCGCAATATTGCAGATAATAGCGCCAGAGCCGCACGAAGCGCTCGTCGAAGCCCGCGGGGAGCCGCCCGTCCGCGACCGCCGCGTCGAAGCGCTCGCGCCACTGGCGCAGCGTCTCGGCATAGTCGGCGCCGAAGCGGCGGACGTCGCGCCACGCAAGACCCCGCCCCTCGGCGAGCGCGCGAAAACGGCTTTCGGACATCAAGCAACCGCCCGGAAAGATATAGGCCTGGATGAAATCGGTGCTCGCCGCATAACGCTCGAACAATGCGTCGCTGATCAGGATATATTGGATCGCGGCGCGCCCGCCGGGACGCAGCAGCCGTGCAATCGCATCCATATAGGCGGGCCAATAGGCCTGCCCGACCGCCTCGACCATCTCGACGCTGGCAATCGCGTCATAGGGGCCTTCGGCATCGCGATAGTCGCAAAGTTCGATCGCCGAACGGCCCGACAGATCGATCGCGTTCAGCCGCCGGTCGGCGACCTCCGCCTGCGCGGGAGACAGGGTGATACCAGTATAGATCACGTCGTGACGTTCGACGGCTCGTTCGGCGAGCGCCCCCCAGCCGCAGCCGATTTCCAGCAATCGGCTGCCCGATCGAAGGTCGAGCCGGTCGAGGATCGCGTCGACCTTCGCCGCCTGCGCGTCTTCGAGCGACTGCCCCGGATCGGCGAAAAGCGCGCTGGAATAGCTCATCCCCTTGTCGAGCCACAGCCGGTAGAAATCATTGCCGAGGTCATAATGCGCGTGGATGTTGCGGCGAGCGCCTGCGCGGCTGTTGCGGTTCAGGAAATGCGCCGCCCGTGCCATCCAACGCCACGGCCCGCGCGACCGCCCCGCATTGCCGAGCGCCTCGCCATTGCGCATGAACAGGTCGAACAGCGGCACCGGGTCGGGCGAATCCCATTCCCCCATGTCCCACGCGCGATACCAGCCGACCGAGCCCGACAAAGCAAGCCGCACCAGCGCGGTCCAGTTCTTGAGGTGAACGACCGCAGTCGGCCCCTTGCCGCGCCCGCCGAGGATACGCACGCTGCCGTCGGGCAAATAGCCCTCGAGCGTTCCGTGCGCGAGCCCGGCGTCGATCCGGTCGAGCTGGCGATGAAAAAAGCGCGCCGGCGCCAGCGCCATCAGCCGCGCCAGCGCGCCTCCCGAGCCGAACGCCCGGTCGGCGCGAAGCAGTTCCTTGCCGCGGCGGGGACTGACATGCGTGTTCATTATCGCCTTCCTGCCGCAAAAGCGGCATCCTGACAATCGGCCGCGCGCGCCGTCATGGCGTCACACGGCGAAGGGGACCGAAACGCGCGGCGATCGGCGTTTCCAGACAAGGAACGCGCATAGCCTTTTGAGGGTTGCGCGGCGGTCATTCGGGATGGCTGGCGGTGTCGGGCGCCGTCACGCGAACCATGAATCGGTCGCGTGCGAAGGATTGCATATAGCGTTGGTCGTGCAGGACGATCGCATCGCCGTCGCGCTCGGTGATCGGCATCCGCGCCCAGAACAGAAAAGCGCGCGCCGCCGGGTCGGCCTTCACCCAGGTCGCAAGGCGCGGATCGTCCATCCCCGTCGGCTTGCCGACAATGTCGAGCGTGCCCCCGACGCCGGGCACGAAGGTGCCGCTGCCGTAGCGATCGCCGGCGCGCCAGAAGATGTCGCGTTTCCAGAAAGCCAACGGCGGTGGACTGGCGACGGCGACTATGTCGGTCTTTCCGGTCGCGCGCAGCGCTTCGGTCGTCGTTCGCTCCGCAACATTCGTGATCAGGCCGTTCGCGGCGATATAGACGCACACCACCGCGAATCCGACCCAGGCGGGACGCCGCCAACCGGCCTCGCCACGCCGTTCGCTCCGTAACGACAGCCAGACCGACAGGCCGAGCGCGAGCCATATCCAAAGGTCGATGATGAACAGCGTGTCACCGTAGAACCAGCGATGACTGAAAGGTTCGAGCAGCCGGATGCCGTAATTGTTGAACCAGTCGAACGCCGGATGGCTGAGGCAGCCAATATAGCAGAGCGCGAGGAGCCATCCCCTATGGATCGGCGGGCGATTCGCCGGACGCGTTCCGCGCCGCGTCTGCCAGCGATCGATCGCGATCAGCAGCGCCCATAGCAGCAGCGGCAGCACGAGCAGCGCAATGGGCCCATGCGTGATCCCGCGCCGCATCGCGAGCGATTCGATGCCATAGACGGTGCAACCCGCATCGATGTCGGGCAGATTAGCGGCCAGAATCAACGCCGGCATCGCTAGACCGGTCTTCCGCTTGAGCCCCATCTGGCCGAGAATGGCACCGACGAGGCTATGGGTCAGATTGTCCATGAGCGCCTATAGAGCCGACCCAGCCCGGCCTCGCAAGGCGTCAGAGATCCGGTCCGCCTTCGGTCACCGTCCAGGTCTGCCCCTTCTTGAGCAGGCTTTGCAGGTCGGCGGTCTTGCCTTCGCTGGCGGCCTTGTTCTGGCGCCAGACGTCGGCCTCGAAGGTCGGGCGC
Organism: Sphingopyxis sp.; assembly: GCF_036261875.1. Classification (GTDB taxonomy): domain Bacteria; phylum Pseudomonadota; class Alphaproteobacteria; order Sphingomonadales; family Sphingomonadaceae; genus Sphingopyxis. The sequence continues at coordinate 47,910 of NZ_DATAJZ010000005.1, forward strand.
GGGTCGTCGTAGAGGACGCCGAGCGCCATCGGGAATTCGCCGAAACGCATCTCGACGAGCATGTGCGCCACGCTGCGGTTGGTGACGTCGTGGACGATCACCCCCGCCGCCTGCCAGTCGCCGTCAACGACATCGACGACCTTTAGCGTCAGCGCCTGACTATCGAGTGCGATGCCCTTCGTGCCCTTGGCGAACAGCATCGGCTCGCCTTGCTTCAGCCAGAGCTGGCGGTCCTCGGCGCCCTTGGGCGCAGCGAAATCCTCGAACACGTCTTTATTGTAGACGATACAGTTCTGGAAAATCTCGATAAAAGCCGCGCCCTTGTGCGCGTGCGCCGCCTTCAGCACGTTCGGCAGTTCCTTCGAGACGTCGAACCCGCGCGCAACGAAGCGCGCGCCGGCACCGAGCGCGAAGGCCGCGGGCTGCGCGGGGCGGTCGACCGAGCCATAGGGGGTCGAGGGGCTGGTCGTGCCGACGCGGCTGGTCGGCGAATATTGCCCCTTGGTCAGGCCGTAAATCTCGTTGTTGAACAGCATGATCTGGCAGTCGAGATTGCGGCGGATCAGGTGCATCGTGTGGTTGCCGCCGATCGACAGCCCGTCGCCGTCGCCGGTGACGATCCACACGTCGAGTTCGGGATTGGCGAGCTTCAGCCCGGTCGCGAACGCCGGCGCGCGGCCGTGGATCGTGTGGAAACCATAGCTTTCCATATAATAGGGGAAGCGCGACGAGCAGCCGATGCCGCTGATGAACACCGTATTCTCCGGCACCGCGCCGATGTCGGGCAAGGTGCGCTGCACCGCCTTCAATATCGCATAGTCGCCGCAGCCGGGGCACCAGCGGACCTCCTGATCAGTCTCCCAATCCTTGAGCGTCGTCGTCCGCGCGATGGTGGTCATTTCGTTCATTGGAGCGCCTCGTACTGCTTGAATTCAATATCCGCCGCGGTCCCGACCTTTGCGAAACCATTGCCGAGAACCTCATTATAGTGCCGCACGATCATGTCGGCGTTGATGCCGGGCTTCGAGAATGTCGTATGCGCATCGCTTGCCAAGACGACATCATATCCCAGCGAAAAAGCGCGGCGGCAGGTCGTGTCCACGCAATATTCGGTCATCATCCCGGTAAGAATGAGCGTGGAGACATCCAGATCCGCGAGGCGTTCTTGCAAATTGGTATCCTGAAAGGCGTCAGGATAGTGCTTTTCGACCACCGCATCGCCCGCGCGATAGCCTGTGCCCGAATGCACGCCCCAACCTTCGGTCGGCTTTTCGAGCGGGTGGCCCGCCCCGCCATCATGCTGGACGAAGATCAAAGGCGTCGATGTTTCGCGCGCGCGCGCCACGAGATCGGCAATCCGCGACAGCACCGCCTCTCCGTCGTGCGGCGGCTGGTCCGGAAAGGCGAACATGCCCCTCTGAACATCAATCACTATCAGGGCGGCCTTGCTCACCCCAGCGCCTCCTCGATCGCGCTCTCGATTTCGGCGATGGTGAAGGGCTGGCCCGACACTTTGTTCACGGGCTTCGCATCGACCAGATACTGGTCGCGCAGCACGGTCTTGAGCTGCCCCGTGTTCATTTCGGGGACGATCACCTTGTCATAGTTCCCCAGCAGCGCGCCCAGATTCGCCGGCAACGGCCAGATGTGGCGGATATGGATATGGCTGACATCGACGCCCTCGGCGCGCTTGCGGCGCACCGCCTGGTGGATCGGGCCAAAGGTCGAGCCCCAGCCGACGACCGCCAGCTTGCCGCCCTCGGCGCCGAGCTCGACGATCTGGTCGGCGACCTTGATCCCGTCGATCTTCGCCTTGCGCAGGTCGGTCATCGCCTGATGATTGGCGGGGGCGTAATTGAGGTGGCCGGTATCGACCTCCTTCTCGATCCCGCCGATACGGTGCAGCAGGTTCGGCGTGCCCGGCTTGACCCACGGCCGCGCGAGCTTTTCGTCGCGGCTATAGGGTTTGAAGCCACCTTCGGGGACTTCGGTCAGAAATTCGACCGGGAAGGCTTCGTAGGCCGTCAGGTCGGGGACCGCCCAGGGCTCGGCCGCGTTGGCGATATAGCCGTCGGTCAGCAGCATCACCGGGGTCATATATTGCACCGCGATCCGGCACGCCTCGATCGCGCATTCGAAGGCGTCGCCGGGCGAGCGCGCCGCGATCACCGGCATCGGCGCGTCGCCGTTGCGGCCGTAGACTGCCTGATAGAGGTCCGACTGCTCGGTCTTGGTGGGAAGGCCCGTCGAAGGCCCGCCGCGCTGTGAATTGACGATGACGAGCGGCAGCTCGGTCATGATCGCGAGCCCCATCGCCTCGCCTTTGAGGGCGATGCCGGGCCCGGACGAGGAGGTCACGCCGAGCGAGCCGCCATAGCTCGCGCCGATCGCCGAGCAGATGGCGGCGATCTCGTCCTCGGCCTGAAAGGTCGTGACGTCATATTCCTTGAGCCGCGACAGATGATGCAGGATCGCCGACGCGGGGGTGATCGGATAGCCGCCGAAGAACATCGGCAGCTTCGCAAGCTGCGCCCCCGCGACAAGGCCGAGTGCGATGCCCTCCGCCCCCGTCAGCGTGCGGTAGAGGCCCGGCGCGACCGGCGCGGGATCGACATGATGCTGCTTGAGCGGGCCCGCGAGTTCGGCGGTCTCACCATAGGCGTGGCCCGCGTTGAGCGCCGCGACGTTCGCCGCCGCCAGTTCGGGCGCCTTGGCGAATTTGGCATTCAGCCAGTCGATCAGCGGCTGACGATCGCGGTCGAACATCCAGAGCGCGAGCCCCAGCGTCCACATATTCTTGCAGCGCAGCGCTTCCTTGTTGCCGAGCCCGAACGGCTTCACCGCATCCATCGTGAGCTGGCTGATGTTGAGCTTGAGGAGTTGCCATTTCGCGAGGCTGCCGTCGCCCAGTGGATTCGACTCATATTTCGCCTTGGCGAGGTTGCGGTCGTTGAACTCGCCCTCGTCGGCGATGATCAGGCCGCCGATCTTGAGATTGCCGACATTGGTCTTGAGCGCCGCCGGGTTCATCGCGACGAGCACGTCGGGCGCGTCGCCCGCGGTGTCGATCGACGAGGAGCCGAAATTGATCTGAAAGGCCGAAACGCCGAACAATGTTCCCTGCGGCGCCCGGATTTCCGCCGGAAAATCGGGGAAGGTCGCGAAATCATTGCCCGCCAGGGCCGACGACAGCGTGAACTGACCGCCGGTCAGCTGCATCCCGTCGCCGCTATCGCCTGCAAATCGAACCACCACTGCGTCGGAAAGAGGGGACTGCCGCTGGTCGGCTTCGTCCGCTACCGCTGTCGCCATTTTCTGTATCTGCCTTTGAATCGTGCGAACCTCTGACATGGGCCTAGGCCCCTGCGCCGCAAGCCGCAATTCAGAAAAAATTGTGCGCCGCAAAGGCGAAGCGCGTGACGGGTTTCAGTTTGCGATTGAATATCGGCGGGCGATGCCGAATAGCTGGGGCCGAAAAACAATCGAGGGATGACAGGATGACCGACGGCACGACCCACTATACCCGGCCCGACGTGGCCGCCTTTCTCGCTTTCCTGAATGCCCAGGAAGGCCCGAAGATGGAGGAGATGCCGCCCGAGGCGGGCCGCCAGATGATGCGCGTGATGGGGCAGATGGCCGACGTGCCGCGCGGCGAGATCGCCAGGGTCGAGGACAAGGCGATTCCCGGCCCCGCGGGCGACATCCTGATCCGCATCTACGACAACCGTCCCGACCGTGCGGCGGGGCCGGTGATGGTCTTCTATCACGGCGGCGGCTGGGTGATCGGCGACCTCGAAACCCACGATCCCTATTGCGCCGAAGCCGCGCGCATCCTCGACATGCCGGTGGTCGCGGTCGATTACCGGCTCGCGCCCGAACATCCCTTTCCCGCCGCGCCGATCGACTGCGAGGCGGCGACGCGCTGGGTCGCGGACAATTTTCCCTGCACCGGCCTCGTCCTCTCGGGCGACAGCGCGGGCGGCAACCTGACCATCGTCACCGCGCTGGCGCTGCGCGACGCGCCTGCGTCGAAGCCGGTAGTGGCGATCCATCCGATCTATCCCGCCGTGACGACGCACAACGACTGGCAGAGCTACCGCGATTTCAGCGAGGGTCATCTGCTGACCGAAGCCGGGATGATCTGGTTCGGCGAACAATATGCCGCCGACCCCGCCGATCGCCGCGCCTCGCCGATCGATTTTCCCGCCGAGGGCCTGCCGCCGACGCTGCTGGTCACCGCCGGGCTCGACCCGCTCCGCGATCAGGGCCGCGCCTATGCCGCGAAGCTGATCGAAGCCGGCGTGCCGACGACCTATCGCGAGGCGAAAGGCAATATCCACGGCTATATCTGCCTCGCGCAGGGCATCCCGAGCGCGAAGGACGACATTCGCGGTGCCTTGACAGTGCTGAAGGCGATCGTCACCGAAGCGACCGCATGAGCGACGCCTCCCTCCCTTACCGCCCCTGCGCCGGCGTGATGCTGGCGAACCGCGACGGCCGCGTCTTCGTCGGCCAGCGACTCGATTCGTCGGCCGACGCGTGGCAGATGCCGCAGGGTGGAATCGATCCGGGCGAGGAAGCTGAGGAAGCCGCGATCCGCGAGCTCGGGGAGGAAACCGGCATTCACGGCGGCCTCGTCGAGATCATCGCGCGCAGTCGGACCGAGCATTTCTATGACCTGCCCGACCATCTGATGGGCAAGATGTGGGGCGGCCAATACCGCGGCCAGCGCCAGCACTGGTTCCTGATGCGCTTCATGGGCGAGGATGGCGACGTCAATATCGCCACCCCGCACCCCGAATTCCGTTCGTGGCGCTGGGCCGAACTCGACGATCTGGAAAAGCTGATCGTGCCTTTCAAGCGCCAGCTCTACCGCGCCGTTGTCGAGGAATTCCGCTCGCTCGTCTGATCGCGCAGCGCGAGCGCGGTGCGAAAGACATCGGCGAACATCGCGGGCGTCAGCCGTCCGGTATTCGTATTGTAGCGCGAGCAATGATAGCTGTCGACGAGATGCCGTCCGCTCGGCAGCGGATGGACCGCGCCGTGCGCGAAGGGACAGGCGGCGAGCCGGACGCCTTCCGCCCTCAACGCCGCGTCATGCGCGATCCGCCCGAGCGCGATGACTACCTTCACCTTCGGCAGCGCCACCATCTGGGCTTCGAAGAACGGCCGGCAATGGGCGATTTCGCTGGGGATCGGCTTGTTCTGCGGCGGCAGGCATTTGACGCTGTTGACGATGATCGCCCCGTCGAGGGTCAGCCCATCGTCGATGCGCGCCGCATACTGCCCCTTGCTGAGCCCGAATTCGGCGAGCGTCGCGAACAGCAGATCCCCCGCATAGTCGCCGGTAAAAGGCCGCCCGGTGCGGTTCGCGCCATGCTTGCCGGGCGCGAGTCCCGCGAAGGCCAGCCACGCATCGGGATCGCCGAAAGCGGGAACGGGCGCGTTCCACCAGTCGGGATATTCGGCCTGACATTCGCGGCGCAGCGCGACGAGCCGCGGGCAGCGCGGGCAATCGCGCGGCGGCTCGGTTCCGGGCAAGGGGCTGTCAATCTCCACGCGGCTGCGATAGGCGCGGGGGGATGACCAGCGCAACGCCCTTCCCGGCCCCCCTGCCGCTTTATGCCATCGGACTCGGCTCGAACCGCCGGCACGCGCGCCACGGCGATCCGCGGCGGGTGCTGCTGGCGGCGCTGGCGGCGATCGAGGCCGACGACGTCGAGCCAGTCGACGTCAGCCCGATCGTCACCAGCGAGCCGATTGGCCCTTCGCGCCGCCGCTACGCCAATGCGGTCGCGCTGGTCGCCTCGCCGCTCAGCCCGCCCGAAATGCTTGCGCGCCTCAAACGGATCGAGGCTGCATTCGGACGCCGCACCGGCCAGCGCTGGAGCGCGCGGACGCTCGATCTCGATATATTGCTCTGGTCGGGCGGCGCGTGGAGCGACGGCGCACTCCACATCCCGCATCCCGCGATGGCCGAGCGAGCCTTCGTGCTCGGCCCCCTCCGCGCCATCGCGCCCGACTGGCGCCATCCGCTGAGCCGCCGCACGATCCGCCAACTTGCCGCGCGCCTTATCCGTCCCAGGCCGGTTGACCCCAAGGTGGTTGACCGGCGCGCCGCAGCGCACTAGGGCGACCGCTCCTTTTCTGGCGCCGACCATCGGCGCCACGATGGGCCCTTAGCTCAGTCGGTAGAGCAACTGACTTTTAATCAGTAGGTCGCTGGTTCGAACCCAGCAGGGCTCACCATATAACGGTCACGGTTGATTGCGACATGATGTTCGCCGGCGAACGGCCGGGTTTCGGCAGCCGTGCGGGTTTGATCGACGTCTGATTCCGGGCATAAAACCGCCGTTCTTACCCCCGGGAAAACGTCAAATGGCCAGTTCCAGCGAGTTGTAACAAAAGTGCGTCACGAAGGCAGGGATGACGGATGAATATACAGCCGGATCGATCGCCGGCTATCTCCTACCCCGCCAGTCGACCACCTGCCAGCCCATCGCCGGTGCCAGCTTCTTCAGCTTGCGCGACGGTGTCGTCGCGACTGCTTCGTTGGCGAAGTGCAGCATCGGATGGTCGGACACATGGTCTGAATAGGCGCGGATATGCGCTTGATCCCGCGTGATTTCATTCGCGGCGAGCCAGTCCGAGATGCGCGCGAATTTGGCCTCGCCATAGCAATTGTCGCCCGCCAGCCGCGCGTGGACATGGTCACCGCCATCGGCCTCGTCGAGCCGCGTCGCAAGCACGTCGTCGATCCCGAGCCGCCGCGCGATCGCATCGACATAAAGGTGGAAGGACGCGGTCGCGAGCAGCAGCCGATACCCCGCCGCGCGGTCGGCGGCGATCTGGTCGAGCGCCGCGGCGTGCAGGCCGCGCGCGACCACCTTGTCGGCATAGCTTTCGGCGAGCGGCGCGATCTCGCTGCGGCGGAAGCGCTTGCCGACGAGCAGGCGCAAATTGATCGCTTTCAGCCGCGACCGGTCGATCAGGCGCAGCGCATAGCCCACCCCCGCGAGCCCGACGAGCGGCAGCAGCAGCAGGCGCCACGGCTGGCGCCGTCTTGCAGCATGCATCAGAAACCCGCTGTAAGTCCCTGATCGCGTTATCGTCCGGTCCATGTCGTACATCGCGACGCGATGGACGGGATCGGTCGCGGGCGGGGCGGATGACGTTTCCATGGAACCGACAATAGGGTGCCGCGCCGCTGCGGCCAAGGGGCGGGGATTGCTTGCCGTGGAATAGCTTGCCGTGTCGGGGCAAATAAGACAATGTCCCCCGCGAGATGGTGGCCAGGGCGGACTTTGACTATAGCGACGGCGCCGATGGGGCCGCGGTTCGCTTCACCGGCCGGTTGACGCTGGCGCGTCTCGGCGACCTGCCGCAAAGGCTGGACGCGGTCGGGGCGGTCGCGTCGATCGACTTGTCGGGGGTCGAAAGGATCGACACCGTCGGCGCCTGGATCGTCACCCGCACCGTCAACGAATATGGCGCCAAGGTCACCGGCGCGAGCCCCGAGGCCGAAAGGCTGCTCGAAGCGCTGAAGGACGACAAGAGCGAATATCGCGTCCACCGCGACCGCCGCTCGGCGATCGAGCGGATGCTCGAACAGGTCGGCACAGCGAGTCTCGCGGTCTGGGGCGAGTTGATCGGCATCATCGATTTCTTCGGCGCGATGATCATCGCGCTGGGCATTCAGATTCGCGCGCGGCGGCGGCTGCGCTGGCACGCGGTCGTCACCCGTTTCCAGACCGTCGGCGTCGACGCCCTCCCCATCATCGGCCTGATGAGTTTCCTGATCGGTATCGTCATCGCGCAGCAGGGCGCGGTGCAGCTCGAGCAATTCGGGCTGGAGGTGTTCACCATCAACCTCGTCGGTCGCGCCTCGATCCGCGAGCTTGGCCTGCTGATGACCGCGATCATGGTCGCGGGGCGATCGGGCTCGGCCTTTGCGGCGCAGATCGGCACGATGAAGCTGACCGAAGAAATCGACGCGATGCGGACGATCGGCGTGTCGCCGATGGAAGCGATCGTGCTGCCGCGCGTCGCCGCCTCGACGATCACCATGCCGCTGCTCGGCTTCTACGCGAGCATCTGCGCGATCATCGGCGGCGGCGTCTTCTGCTGGGCGGGGCTCGAAATCCCGCCGCTCACCTATGTGCAGCGGCTGCGCGAAATCATCCCGATGCACGATTTCTGGATCATGCTGATCAAGGCGCCGGTGTTCGGCATATTGATCGGCGTCACCGGTTGCTACGAAGGAATGCAGGTGCGCCAGAATGCCGAGGAGGTCGGCAAGCGCACGACCTCGGCGGTCGTCGCGGCGATATTCCTCGTCATCGTCCTCGACGCCTTTTTCGCGGTCTTCTTCTCTTCGCTGGGATGGAATTGATGAGCGAAGAGATACAGGCCGAGATTCGGGAAGAGCTTGCGGCCGCGGAAGCGGTGCGGCCCGAGACGTTCGAATATGCGATCCGCATCCGCGGGCTGCGCAACCAGTTCGGCGACGCGGTGATCCACGACGGGCTCGATCTCGACGTCCGCTCGGGCGAGATTTTGGGCGTCGTCGGCGGATCGGGGACCGGCAAGTCGGTGCTGATGCGCTCGATCGTCGGCCTCCAGACCCCGACCGCGGGCGAGATCGAGGTATACGGCAAAACGCTCGACACCATCACCGACGCCGAGGAATCGCGCGACCTCCGCCGCCGCTGGGGGGTGATGTTCCAGGGCGGGGCGCTGTTTTCGACGCTGAGCGTCGCGGAGAATATCCAGGTTCCCTTGCGCGAATATTATCCGCGGCTCGACCAGCAATTGCTCGACGAGATCGCCGCCTACAAAGTGTCGATGGTTGGCCTGCCCCCCGATGCCGGCCCCAAATATCCCGCCGAACTGTCGGGCGGCATGGTCAAGCGCGCCGGCCTCGCCCGCGCGCTCGCACTCGACCCCGCGCTGCTCTTTCTCGACGAGCCAACGGCGGGACTCGACCCGATCGGCGCCGCCAAGTTCGACGAGCTGATCCGCGAGCTTGCCGACACGATGGGGCTCACCGTTTTCCTGATCACCCACGACCTCGACTCGCTCTATGCAACCTGCGACCGCGTCGCGGTGCTGGCGGAGAAGAAGGTGATCGCGGTCGGCACCATCCCGGAACTGCTTGCCACCGAGCATCCGTGGATACAGGATTATTTCAACGGCCCGCGCGGCCGGGCGGCCGCTGGCTGCAATATCGCGGCAGAGCGGCAGGATAGGAAAAGCTGATGGAAACACGCTCGAACAATGTGCTTGTCGGCGCGTTCGTCCTCATCTTCATGGCGGCCCTCGCGTTTTTCTTCGTCTGGCTCGCGAATGACAGCGGCGGCACGAAGCGCGCCTATGACATCTTCTTCAAACAGTCGGTCGACGGCCTCAACAAGGGCGCGCAGGTGCAATTTTCGGGCGTCCCCGCCGGGCAGGTTCGCGAAATCGCGCTGTGGCCCGACGATCCGCAGTTCGTCCGCGTGCGGATCGAGGTGAACGAGGGCGTGCCGATCCTCCAGGGCACGACCGCCGCGCTCGAAGGCGTCGGCTTTACCGGCGTCTCGCAGATTTCACTCGACGGCGCGGTCAAGGGCGCGCCGCCGATCACCGACAAGGGGCCGGCGGGCAAGCCGGTCATCCCGACGCGCGTCGGCGGGCTGGGCGAGCTTCTGAACACCGCGCCGCAGCTCCTGCAACGACTCTCGACGCTGTCCGAGCGGCTCGCCGAGCTGGTCGACGACGAGAATCAGGCGAGCATCAAGGGCATCCTCAACAATGTCGAGGCATCGACCGCGATCCTCGCGCGCAACGGCCCGGCGCTCGAAAAGGCGCTCGCCGACACGCGCATCGCGATCCAGCAGACCGGCAACGCTGCCGAGCAGATCGGCAATCTCGCCGCCTCGGCGCAGGGGACGATCGACCGCAACGTCGATCCGGCGATGGCCAACCTGCGCGATACGCTGCAATCGGCGAATGAATCGATGAAGACGCTCGAGGCGGCGATCGCCGACGCGCGGCCGGGGCTCAAGACCTTCAGCGACACCACCGTTCCCGAAGCCAATGCGCTGATCCGCGATCTGCGCCGCACCTCCGCCTCGCTGTCGAGCCTGACCGACAAGCTCGACCAGCAGGGCGCCGGCGCTGTGCTCGGCGGCAGCAAGCTGCCCGATTACAAGAAATGAGGATGCCGACAATGTCCATCTCACCGCGAATGCTCCGCACTCCCCTGCTCGTCGCGGCCGCGGCGGTGACGCTTTCAGGCTGCATCGGGCTCGGCGGCAAGACCCCGCCCTTCCTGCTGACGCTCGACGCCGACGCGGCCCCCACCGCCGGGACCGCACGCACCGCGAGCGACGCGGCGACGCTGACCATCCTGATCCCCACCGCGCCACAGAAGCTGCGCACCCCGCGCATCCCAGTGCAACAGGACGACGCCAGCGTCGCCTATGTCAAGGATGCGCAATGGGTCGAGGCGCCGCAGCGCCTGTTCCAGCGGCTCGTCTCCGAAACCGTCGCCGCGCGCACCTCGCGCGTCGTGCTCGACGAGGGGCAATATCTGACCGCGCCGGGGGAGCAGCTTGCGGGGCAGCTCATGGACTTCGGGGTCGATGCGCGCGCAAACGAGGCGGTCGTCGTCTATCAGGCGATGCTGGTCTCGGCCGGCGGCAAGAGCGTCACCCAGCGCCGCTTCGAGGTGCGCGAGCCGATCGCGGGCAAGGTCGAGGCCAGGCCCGTCGGCGAAGCGCTGACTGCCGCCGCGAACAAGGTCGCGGTCGAGGTCGCGGATTGGCTGGGGGGCTGATCTTCTTTTGGTAAAAGGGCCGCGCGCTCCCGCGAACGCGGGAGCCCATCTCCGATCGGCGCCATCCTGAACCGGCGGGAGATGGGCCCCTGCCTTCGCAGGGGCACGACAGCCTTTCCCTTCCGGCGATCATGCTTTAAGGGCGCCGCCTTGCGTGCCTCTTTCGGGTTTCCGGCATGCGCTCCCCCCACGAGCCCGCCGATCTGAAAGGACTCGCCCGTGGGATGGATCATCCTCGTTATCGCCGTTTTCACCGAAATTTGCTGGGCGCTGAGCCTGAAATGGGCGGCAACGCTCGGGACGTGGCAGGCGTCGGCGGTTCCCGTCACGCTGAGCTTCGTCAACATGACGCTGCTCGCGCTGGCGATGCGCGAGATTTCGGCGGGCACCGCCTATGCGATCTGGACCGGGCTCGGCGCGGTCGGGGTGATCATCGGCGGGATCATGCTGTTCGGCGAGAAGGTGAGCGGCGTGCAAGTCGGCTTCATGGCGCTGATCGTCGTCGGAGTGGTGGGGACGAAGCTGTTTTCGGCGGGGTGATGAAGGGCTGGAAACGACCGGTTGCGGACATCGGCTTTTCCAATAATACTAGCAGCATGGCGCTGCGTCTCCTTTCTCTGCTAGCTGGATTTCTGTCGCTTGTTGGGTGCGCAAATCCAAATCGACCCATCGAGACGAAAGCTGGTAACCTCTCACAAGCGCAGGTTGATGCAATCGTTGAACGATGTGGCGGCACTTCGCGTATGGCTGTAATTGAAAGGGATACGCTCACCATTAAACCGGCGTCCAATTTGACTGTCACCGGATGCGTGCTCAAAGCTTTGCACGCCACAGGGGAGACTTCGCTGACCACTGTAGACAATCAGCGTTACGAGATCCCAGATCGGCACTGACGCGCGTCCGCTTCCTACCCCAAAGTAGCCCTTACCCCATCAAGCTCTTGCTCGCTTGCTCGGTCGTGTCGCGCGACAGGCCCGGCTGCGCCAGGATGCGTTCCAGTTCGGCCCTCATCATCGCCGCGCGCGCCTCGTCGAAGCGGCGCCAGCGGCCGAGCGGCGGGATCATCTTGGCCGCGGTCTGCGGGTTCCGGGGATCGAGCGCGATGACGAGATCGGCGATCAGCCGATAGCCCGCGCCGTCGGCCTGGTGGAACGCCGCCTGATTGCCGGTGAAAGCGCCGTAGAGCGAGCGGACGCGATTGGGGTTGGCTAACGTGAAATCGGGATGCTCCGCCAGCGCCTTCACCGCGGCGACGGTATCGGCACGCATCGACCAGGCCTGCACCTGGAACCATTTGTCGAGCACGAGCGGATTGTCGCGATAACGCTGGTAGAAGATGTCGAGCGCGTGGGTGCGTTCGTCGCTGTCGCCATGCGCGAGTGTCGCGAGCGCCGCCTGCCGCTCGGTCATGCCGTCGGCGTCCGAGAAGACGCCGAACGCCAGCGCCGCGACGTCGGCGCGGCCGGTCGCAGCGAGATAGGCGAGCGCGACGCCGCGCAGCCGGCGGCGGCCCTTGGCGGCGGGGGTGAGATCGATCGCGGGCGGCGCCGCCTCAGCCAATATCTCGCGCCACTCGCTTTCGAGCGCATCGCCAATCACCGCCTGCAGCGCGAGCCGCTCGCGCCGGATCGCGTCGGGGTCGACGGTCACCATCTGGTCGCCGATGAAGGCTTCGCTCGGCAGCAGCACCGCCTCGGCGACGAAGGCCGGGTCGGCGGCGCGCCCGGCAAGCGTCTGCGCGACCGCATCGATCACCGCCCGGGCGTCGGCCTTCTCGCCCGACACCGCAGCGACGAGCGTGTCGAGCATGAGCTGCTGCAGCGCCTCGTAGCGCGCGAAGGGATCGTCGTCGTGCGCCGCGAGCCAAGCGAGTTCGCCCGGCGCGCGTTCGAAATCGACGATCACCGGGGCGGAGAAGCCGCGATTGACCGACAGCGCCGGGCGCGCCGCGAAGGCGCCGAGCGCGATACGCTGCGCGGCATCGGTCAGCGTGACGAGCGTGTCGGGCAGCGCGGCGCCGCTGCCATCCATCGCGAAGGCGGCGATGCGCAGCGGCATCATCGCCGGCGCCTTGTCGGGCTGGCCCGGGGTCGGCGGCACCGTCTGCGCAATATCGAGGAACCAGTCGCCGCCCTCTTCGACCAGCGTCAGCTTCAATCGCGGCGTTCCCGCCTGTTCGTACCAGCGGCGGAACCGGGTCAGGTCGATGTTCCCGCCCTCCTCCATCGCGCGCACGAAATCCTCGCACGTCGCGGCCTCGCCGTCGTGGCGCGCGAAATAGAGGTCGGTGCCCTTGCGGAAACGCTCCGGTCCCATCAGCGTCGCCATCATGCGGATGATCTCGGCGCCCTTGTTATAGACGGTCGCGGTATAGAAGTTCGAGATTTCCTGATAGCTGTCCGGGCGGATCGGGTGCGCGAGCGGCCCCGCATCCTCGGGGAATTGCGCGGCGCGGAGCAGCCGGACATCCTCGATCCGCTTGACCGCGGGCGAGCCCATGTCGGCCGAAAAGCTCTGGTCGCGAAAAACGGTGAAGCCCTCCTTCAGCGACAATTGGAACCAGTCGCGGCAGGTGACGCGGTTGCCCGACCAGTTGTGGAAATATTCGTGCGCGACGACGCCTTCGATCCCGTCATAATCGACATCGGTCGCGGTGTCGGGGTCGGCGAGGATATAGCGGGTGTTGAAGATGTTCAGTCCCTTGTTTTCCATCGCCCCCATATTGAAGTCGCTGACCGCGACGATGTTGAACAGGTCGAGGTCATATTCGCGGCCATAGACGCGCTCGTCCCACGCCATGCTGTTCTTGAGCGCCTGCATCGCGTGGTGGGTGCGATCGGCATCGCCTTCGCGCACCCAGATACCGAGTTCGACCCTGCGGCCCGACTGGGTGACGAATTCATCGCGGTTGACGACGAGATCGCCCGCGACGAGCGCGAAGAGATAGGAAGGCTTCGGCCACGGGTCTTCCCACAGCGCCCAATGGTTACCCGCCTCGCCCTCGCCCGAGGCGACGCAATTGCCGTTCGAGAGCAGAATCGGGAAGCTCGCCTTGTCGCCTTCCATCCGCACCTTGTAGCGGCTGAGCACGTCGGGGCGGTCGGGATGAAAGGTGATGCGGCGGAAGCCCTCGGCCTCGCACTGGGTGCAGAGCATGGCGTTCGAGGCATAGAGCCCCATGAGTTGGCTGTTCGCCGCCGGGTCGATGACGGTGTCGACCTCGACCGTCGCCGCGGTGCGGTCACCCAGGTCGACGATCAGGTCGGGACCCTCCATGCGCCAGTCGTTCCAGCTTTCGCCGTCGACGCGAACGTCCTGCGGCGTCAGCCCGTCGCCGCGCAGCGTCAGCGGCACCGGTGCATCGGCGTGACGGACGACCGACAGCGCACTGCTCACCCGCGTTTCGTCGATGCCGAGCGCGAAATCGAGCGCAATGTCGGGGATCTGCCATTCGGGCGGGCGATACTTGCCGCGGTGGATGGTAACGGGAACGGCGGGAGAGGAAGAAGCGTCGGTCATGCACGAAGGTCTAGGCGCGGGGCGCCAAGCGCGCAATAAGCGCTGCGATGGCGAAGATGCTGATTTTCGGGATGGGTTATGCGGCGGGGCACCTCGCCGGGCGGCTGATGGCACGCGGCTGGGAGGTCGCGGGCACGACGCGCGACAGTCGCGCGGACAGCCTGGCGTTTGCCGACGAGGCCGCGGTGCGCGGCGCGCTGCGAACGGCGACGCATATCCTGTCGTCGGTGCCGCCGGCCGATGGAGTCGATCCGGTACTCGCGCGCTATGGGGAGGCGATCGCCGTCGCGCCCGCGACATGGGTCGGCTATCTGTCCTCGACCGGGGTCTATGGCGATACCGGCGGCGCGTGGGTCGACGAAAGCGCGCCCGTCAAGGGCCGCCGCGCCGATCGCAATGCCGCCGATGCGGCGTGGGCGGCGCTGCGCGGCGACATGCGCCTGTTCCGCCTTCCCGGCATCTACGGCCCCGGCCGCTCGATCCTCGACCGCATCGGCGAAGGTCGCGCGCACCGCATCGACCTGCCCGGACAGGTTTTTAGCCGCATCCATGTCGACGACATCGCGGGCGGCATCATCGCCTCGTTCGCGGGACCCGCGGGAATCTACAATCTCGCCGACGACGAACCGTGCCATCAGAACCGGCTCGTCGAATGGGGATGCGCGATGCTGCGCGCGCCGGTGCCACCGCTCCAGTCGCTGGACGATGCGGGTCTGTCGCCTGCCGCGCGCGCCTTCTATGCCGAGAATCGCCGCGTCGCGAACGGCAAGGCGAAGCGATTGCTGGGGTGGGCGCCGAAATATCCGACGTGGCGCGAGGGATTAGCTGCCTGCTTGTAGCCTCGCCTCCCGGCGGGGGCGACGGTTCAAATCCAGATATCCACCGCGTGGATCGCCACCCCCACCAGCCCGCCGACCAATGTGCCGTTGATACGGATATATTGCAGGTCGTCGCCGACCGCATTTTCCAGCCGATCGGTGATCGTCTTCGCATCCCAGCCGCGGATCGTGTCCGACACCAGCTTCAGCGCCGTCTCGCCATAGCTGTCGACCATGCCGACGACCGCGCGGCGCGCATAGCGGTTGAGGGTGCGCTTGATCGCCTCGTCCTCGCCCAGCATCGCGCCGAACTGGGTGACGAGTTCGCCGATACGGCCCGCGAGCATCGTTTCGGGGTCACGCGCCGCCTTGAGCAGCGCGCCGCGGCCCTGCTCCCAGAGGCCGTCGAGCCAGCGCTTGACCGCCTTGTTCTCGAGCAATTCGTCGCGAACGTGCGCGACCTTCGCCTTGACCTCGGGGTCGTGCTGGAGGTCGAGCGCCATCTTGGCGAGCCCTTCCTCGACGCGCAGGCGCAGCGGGTGCGTCTCGTCGGCCGCCATTTCGGCAAGCAGCTTCGACAGCCCCGCGACAATGCGGTTCGAGATGCTTTCGTCGAGCCCGGTGAAGCGCACGATCGCATTGCTGTTGTCGTGGACCATCTGGTGGATCAGATGCTCGTTGAGTTCGAGCGTTTTCGACCCCCATTTGACCATCGCGTCGAGCAGGGGCTGGTGCCGCCCCTCGGCAAGCGCCGCCTGCATCGCCTGACCGAGCAGCGGCGCGACGTCGAGTTCGCGCAGGCGGTCGGCGATCGCCGACTTGACCATGCCGCCCAGCCGCTGCTGGTCGAGCGCGCCCAGCGCGTCGGCGATGATTCGCGACGCGCCGAGCTTGAGCCGCCCGCCGCCCTCGGCGGGCTGCGAGAGGAATTTGCCGACCGCGCCCGCGACGTCGAGCGTCTGCATCTTGCGCGCGATCAGCCGCGGCAGCAGAAAATTGGTGAGCAGGAAGCGCGCCAGCGTGTCGCCGATGCGGTTCTTGTTGCGCGGCACAATCGCGGTGTGCGGGATCGGCAGGCCCATCGGATGGCGGAACAGCGCGGTGACCGCGAACCAGTCGGCCAGCCCGCCGACCATCGCCGCCTCGGCAAAGGCGCGGACGAAGCCGACCGCGGGATGGACGTCCTGATAATATTTGGCGGTCACGAAGATCGCCGCCATCACGATCAGCAGCCCGGTCGCGACGATGCGGATATTGAGCCCGCCGGTCGGAACGGCAACGCCAGTCGGCCGGGGGAAAGCGCGGTCGGTCATCCTCATCAAATGGCGAAACGCGCCGAAGGTTGCAACCGGCGCGGCAACCAGCCGCGCCGGACGGGACCCATCACTCCGCCGCGTGCGGCGCCGGCGCGGCGTGCGGCTTCGTATCGTCGCCCTTCCGGTAGGTCAGGAGATTGCTCGAGAAGAAGCGGCCGAGGCGCTTTTCGATGCTGTCGGCCAGGCTGAACCCCGCCGGGACGATCAGCAGCGTCAGCAGCGTCGACAGCGTCAGGCCGCCGATCACCACGACGCCCATCGGCGCACGCCATGCGCCATCGCCCGACAGCGACAGCGCGGTCGGCACCATGCCCGCGACCATCGCGACCGTGGTCATCACGATCGGCTGCGCGCGCTTGCGGCCCGCGTCGAGCAGGGCCTCGGTCTTGCCGATGCCCTTGTCCATCTCCTCGATCGCGAAATCGACGAGCAGGATCGAGTTCTTCGCGACGATCCCGAGCAGCATCAGCAAGCCGATATAGACGGGCATCGAGATTTCCATGCCGGTGATCAGCAGGCCGAGCAGACCGCCGAGCGGCGCGAGCAGCAGCGACGACATATTGACCAGCGGCGACAGGAAGCGGCGATAGAGCAGCACCAGCGTCGAGAAGACGAGCAGCAGACCCGACACCACCGCGATCATGAAGTTGGTGGTGAGTTCCTGCTGCATCTTCGCGTCGCCCTGCAGGATCTTGCGCACCCCTTGCGGCATGGTCTTGACCGCGGGCAGCGCGTCGATCTTCTTCTGCGCGTCGCCGGTGACGAGGCCGGGCGCCAGGTCGGCGCCGATCACGATGCGCCGCGTCTGATTATAGCGGCGCAGTTCGGTCGGACCGGCGCCGAAGCCGATTTGGGCCACCGATTTCAGCGGCACGGTCGCACCGCTCGACGTCGGCACGGGCAGATTCTCGATCGTCGCAAGGCTGCGGCGCGAATCCTCGGAGAGCAGCACGCGGATCGGAATCTGACGGTCGGAGAGCGAGAATTTGGCGACATTCTGGTCGATATCGCCCAATGTCGCGATACGGATCGTCTGGCTGAGCGCCGCGGTGGTGACGCCGAGTTCGGCGGCCAGGTCCATGCGCGGATTGATGATGATCTCGGGCCGCGGAATATCGCCCTCGATGCGCGGCGCGCGGATTTCCTTGAGCTTGCTCATTTCCGCCACGATCTTCAGCGCGTGCTTTTCGAGCAGCGCCGGGTCGTCGCCGCCGATCACCATCGTTATGTCGCGGCCCGAAAAGCCGCCCGACTGGCTCTGGAAGGTCACGCGCGCGTCGGGAATGGCGGCCAGTTTGGGCTGCAACCCGCGTTCCCAATCGACGCTGCTGACCTCGCGGTCCTTCTTGAGCGTGATGAACGCGTTGCCGCCGCCCACCTCGACATCGTAGAAGGCTTTTTCGACCACCGGATTATTGTCGAGAATCTTCCCGATCTGGCTGGCGATATGCTCGCTCTGCGCCAGCGTCGAGCCCGGGGGCAGCTCATATTTCACCTGGCTGAAATCGCTGTTCGTCGTCGGCTGGAACTGCTGCGGCAAGGTCGCGAACAGGATGATGCTCGCTGCGAAGGCCGCGAAGCCGATGCCGACGATCCAGACGCGATGGTCGGAAAGTCGTGCCCGGGCGCGCCGGGCCATGAAGGCGGTCCAGCGAGTAAAGGCCCACTGGCGCATCCCCATCGCGTAGGCGACGGCGCCCACGATGATCTGGAGCAGCCCGACGAGCAGGAAGGTCATGACGACCGCAAGCGGCGTCTGCAGCAGGAAATGCAGCGCCGCATTGGGGCTGTCCTGCCCCACCGGAACCGGCTGGAAATAGCTCACGACCATCGCCAGGCCCGCGAGTGCCGCCGCCACCAATGGCGCCGACAGGAAAACCAGCCGCGTCGGCTCCGCTTCGTAGCGCGCGCGCACCGCGCGATGCTTCGAATGATCGAGCGTCCAGGCGAGGATGCGCTCATAGCGATCGACCCATGGCCCCCCGGCGTGCTCGGCCTCGCCCTGCGCCGACAGGAAATAGGCGGCGATCATCGGCGTGATCATGCGCGCGACCGCCAGGCTGACCAGCACCGCGAAGACGACGGTCAGGCCGAACTGGATGAAGAACTGGCCCGAAACGCCGGGCATCAGCGCGACCGGCAGAAAGACCGAGACGATCGACATCGTCGTCGCGACGACCGCCAGGCCGATCTCGTCGGCGGCGTCGATCGCCGCCTGATAGGCGGTCTTGCCCATTCGCATATGTCTGACGATATTCTCGATCTCGACGATCGCGTCGTCGACCAGCACCCCCGCGACCAGACTGAGCGCCAGCAGCGACAGGCCGTTCAGCGAAAAGCCCATCAGATCCATGAACCAGAAGGTCGGGATCGCCGACAGCGGAATGGCGAGCGCGCTGATCAGCGTCGCGCGCCAGTCGCGCAGGAAGAGGAATACGACGACGACGGCCAGCACCGCACCCTCGATCATCGCGGCCATCGAGCTGCGATATTGTTCCTTCGTGTCTTCGGTGCGCGTGAAGAGGATGTTGAAGCTGACCTTGGGGTTGTTCTTCTTGATCTCCGCCAGCTTCTTGACCGCCGCGTCGTGGACGGTGACGTCCGATGCGCCCTTCGCCTTTTCGATCGAGAAGGCCAGAACCTGCTTGTCGCGAATCTTGGCGAGGTTGCGCTGCTCGGCATAGCCATCGGTCACCTTGGCGACGTCGGCCAACCGGATCGTCCGCCCGTTGCCGATCGAGATGCGCGTTTCGCCCAGTTGAAAGGCATTCGCGGCGTTGCCGAGCACGCGGATCGCCTGCTCCGCCCCCGCAATCTCGGTGCGGCCGCCGGCGGCATTGACGTTCACCTGGCGAAGCTGCTGGTTCACCTGGCTGGCGGTCAGGCCATAGCTCTGCATCCGCGCGGGATCGAGGATGACGCGGATTTCGCGATCGACGCCGCCCGAACGGGTGACCGTCGCCATGCCGGGGATCGAGAGCAGGTCCTTGGCGACCGTGTTGTCGACGAACCAGCTGAGCTGTTCGAGCGTCATGTCGGTCGCCTCGACCGCGAAATAGGTGATCGGGCCGCCCGCGACGTCGACGCGCACGACCTGCGGTTCCAATATGCCGTCGGGTAGGTCGCTGCGGATCTGCTGAACCGCCTGGTTGACGTCGTTATAGGCGCGGTCGATCGGCGTGCCGATCGCGAACTGGACGAAGGTGCGGCTGTTGCCCTCGCTGACATAGGACGACATTTCATCGACGCCGCTGACCCCGCGAATCGCGGCCTCGACGCGCTGCGTCACCTGCGTTTCCAGCTCCGACGGCGCCGCGCCCGGCTGCACGACGATCACCTGCACCGCTGGAAATTCGACGTCGGGCTGCTGGTTCACGTCCATCCGGTTGAAGCTGACGATCCCCGCCAGCAGCAGCAGGATGAACAGCACCACGGGCGGCACCGGATTGCGGATGCACCAGGCGGAAATGTTGCGAAAGCTCATGATTCAAACGCCTTTTGCGCGCGCTGTCCGGACGCGATCGATGTTATTGCGACGATTTCTGCACCACCGGCTTGACCTTGTCGCCGGGGTTGAGGAAGGCGCCCGCCAGTACGACGACCTTTTCGGTGCCGGTCAGGCCCGAGGCGATCGACACGCCGCCGTCGGTAACCGTGCCGACCTTGACCGGGCGGCGCTGGATATGGTCCTTGCCATCGACGATCAGCACGAAATTGCCTTCGGGGCCGCTCTGCACCGCGCTTTCGGGAAGCAGCGGCGCCTCTCCGCTGCCCGCCACCAGCCGCGCATCGGCGAAGCCGCCGGGGCGCAGCGCGCTGCTATAGGGGATAGCGATACGCACCGTGCCCTGCCGCGTGTCCATGCTGACGATCGGCGAGACCTGCCACACCTGGCCCGCGATCTTCAGATCGGTGCCGACGGGAGTCACGGTCGCGCGGGTGCCGACCTTGACGCGCTGCAGATCGGCTTCGGCAAGCTGCGCGAGCATTTCCATCTCGCCGCCCTTTGCCATGCGGAACAGGACGCCGCTGCCGGCGCCGACGACCTGGCCGGGTTCGACCTGGCGCGTCAGCACCAGCCCCGCCGCTGGGGCGACGATATCGAGCCGGCCGTTGCGCGCGACGGCTTCCTGATATTGCGCCTGTGCGACGCGAACGCGCGCGTTGGCGGAATCGCGGGTTGCGCGCTTGCGGTCGAGATCGGCCTTCGAAATGAAGCCGCGGCCGATCAGCGCCTGTGCGCGCTCCAGTTCGGACTGGGCGAGATCGGCATCGGCCTGGGCGACCTTGATTGAGGCGGCAAGGCCCGCCGCCTGCTGCGTCTGCACCGACCGATCGATGACGGCGAGCGTCTGTCCGGCGCCGACCCACTGGCCGGGCTCGACGAGCACGCGCGCCACCTGCCCGCCTTCGCCGGCGACACCGACCGGCATCTCGCGCCGCGCCGCGATCGTGCCGTTCACCGAAATCGCCGCAACCACGGAGACGCGGCCCGGGACGACGACCGTCACATTGGGAATGGCCTGCCCACCGGCCCCGCCGTCCGCCGAAGCCGCGCCATCGCCCTTCCCGAGCGAAAAGGCGAACCAGGCCGCGGCAAGCGCGAGCACGACAAGCACGACGCCGACGATCAGCCGGGTGCGCTTGCGGCGGTTGTCCGCCTCTTCGTAATAGCTTTGCGTCCCCGCCAGGCTGTCCATCGAATCCACTTTCCGTTCGTAGTTCACGCCATGTCCCCTCCCGCAGCCCACGGCCGCCGATCGCGCATCGCCGTCGGCAAAGCGCCCGGCCCGCAGGGGCAGGATATCCTCTGAAGGTGTATTATCCTATTAAATCACCGCGTGCAAGGGGCCAAAAATCGCCGCATCTCCGCCCCCGGGGAGCAGCGCCCCCATCCCCAAGGGACGAGTGCCATAGGGAAGTCGGCCCCCGATTTCCAGTATTTGTGTCGACGAAAATGGGGCGGCCGACCCAGGTCGACCGCCCCCACTTTCATCCGCCCCGATCCGATCCGGACCGCCGGCTTTGCGTCATTGCGCGCCTTGCGTCAGCGCACCCGGCCGCGCCGGAACAGGTTGACGATGGCGAGCAGGATGATCGCGCCGATGAAGGCGGTCACCAGCGTCCGCCAGTCGAACGCGTCGCCGCGCAGATGGCCGCCGCCCAGGAAACCGCCGAGCAGCAGCCGGCCGAGGATCGAGCCGACGCAACCGACGATGATGTTGAGGAAGATGCCCTGCTGGGCATCGGTGCGCATCACGATGCTGGCGAGCCAGCCGATAATGCCGCCCATGACGAGTGCGATAATGAAATCAATCATGTTCTGACCCCCTACGATCATTATGGTGCCTGATGGGACAGGCGGGTCGATGCTAACCTAAATATCTGCAATCGCCTAGCGAAATGGCGGCGACCGCGCGGCGGGTGTCGGCGGTCTCATCGAATGCGCCCGCGCCGGATCAGATTGACGATCGCGAGCAGCACAAGCGCACCGACGAAGGCCCAGAGCAGCCCGATCGTGTCGAAGCTCGCGAGGCTCGCTCCCATACCGAAGATATTGCCGAGAAAACTGCCCAGGAAGGCGCCCGCGACGCCGACGATGATGTTGAGGACGATGCCCTGCTGCGCGTCGGTGCGCATGACGATGCTCGCCAGCCAGCCGATGACGCCGCCGACGATCAGGGCGATGATGAGTCCTCCCATGATCCTCCTCCCTCCCGAACCGGCCGGACGACGCCTGCCATCAGTGGTGAGGACATAATCGAGCAGGGGAAGAAAGGTTCCCGGCCGCGCCCCGAAAGACGCGGCCGGGACAGGAGGATCAGTTCCGGTCGGGGAACTGGTCCGGGTCGCAACGACGGCGATAGGCGGTCGTCGCCGGCCGCGATGTGACCGGCATCACAGGAGCAAGTTTTTGACGGGAAAGTTCGTGCGCGAGGATGAAAGCTCGCGGCAATCGCGCGATGCGCATACGAAATGGGGGCCGGCATCGCTGCCAACCCCCACTATCCGTTTTCGTTCCTGCACCGCGCTCCGCATCATAGCGTTCCGCCAATCTTTCGACCAGCGATCACAACGAAGCAGCGCAACCGGCACCGAACCGATCCGGCGATGGTTCGGTCGGCCCCCTTTCGGGGGCCGGCCTCACCTGGAAAGCCCTTCATCATCTTGTCCGAGCCTCTGCCGAAGCAGTCGCTCTTCCGAAGCGATGGACTGCATTTCCGTCCGATCGGGTCCGCCTCAACTCGTGGGAATCGCTGCGTTCCGTGACCGGGTACCGGTCGATGTCCTCGTCGGTTCTGCCCGTTTCCGTCCGGCTGGTCTTGCAACCACCCTTTGGGTTTCGGCGATCCGGCGTCT
The DNA here is from genome assembly GCF_036261875.1 of Sphingopyxis sp. Lineage (GTDB taxonomy): Bacteria > Pseudomonadota > Alphaproteobacteria > Sphingomonadales > Sphingomonadaceae > Sphingopyxis. The sequence goes on from NZ_DATAJZ010000005.1 coordinate 70,742, forward strand.
CTGTCGTCCGATGATTGGAAGCTGTCACGAACCGGTCGGACCGCCAACAGAAAAAGCACGCAAAAGCCCCGCAAACCTTCCATGCTTGTGGATAAGTCCGGCATTAGCAACAAGCGGATTCGGTGCAGCATTTTTGTAACAGCACCGCAGCATTTTTGGATTCAATTGCTGCAGCGCATCATACGAATTGGCGTTGCGACTCGCTTGCTCAATCAGGTGAGTGAGTCGTCATTGGCCGACTCATGCCCGCCCCAGATCGCCCTTGCCCACCGTTCCGCTGGCCATCTCGAGCATCCGGTCGAGGCTCTTTTTCGCGGCGATGCGCAGATCCTCGTCCATCTCGATCCGCGGCTGAAGATCGCGCAGCGCGAGGTAGAGTTTTTCCATCGTGTTGAGCGCCATATAGGGGCAGATGTTGCAGTTGCAGTTGCCGTCCGCGCCGGGCGCGCCGATGAAGGTCTTTTCGGGCAGCGCCAACTCCATCTGGTGGATGATGTGCGGTTCCGTCGCGACGATCAGCGTGTCGCCGGGAAAGCTCTTCGCGAATTGCAGGATGCCGCTCGTCGACCCGACATAGTCGGCATGGTCGATGATGTGCGGCGGGCATTCGGGGTGCGCGGCGACCGGCGCGCCGGGATTCTGCGCCTTGAGTTTCAGCAGCTCGGTCTCGCTGAACGCCTCATGGACGATGCACACGCCGGGCCACAACAGCATCTCGCGTCCGAACTTGCGGTTGAGATAGCCGCCGAGATGCCGGTCGGGGCCGAAGATGATCTTCTGCTCGGGCGGGATCTGGCTGATGATCGTCTCGGCGCTCGACGAGGTGACGATGACGTCGCTCAGCGCCTTCACCGCCGCCGAGCAGTTGATGTAGGTCAGCGCGATATGGTCGGGGTGCGCGGCGCGGAAGCGCTTGAACTGTTCGGGCGGGCAACTGTCCTCGAGGCTGCACCCCGCGTCCATGTCGGGCAGCACGACGATCTTTTCCGGCGACAATATCTTCGCGGTCTCGGCCATGAACTTGACGCCGCAAAAGGCGATGACGTCGGCGTCGGTATCCGCCGCCTTGCGCGACAGCTCCAGCGAATCGCCGACGAAATCGGCGAGGTCCTGGATTTCGGGCTTCTGATAATAATGCGCGAGGATGACGGCGTTGCGCTCCTTGCGGAGGCGGTCGATTTCGGCGCGCAGGTCGAGGCCCGAGAGATTCTCGCGGATGGGAGCAGTCATGGCTTTTCCTTATATGGTCCTTGCCGTGGCGTCGCCCTACACCGCGACCGGCGGCAGGGCAATTCGCTGCGTCATTCGGCGAAGCGCGCCGTCACTTTCGCATCGACCCCCGCGGCTTTCAGCGGCATGGCGAAGCTCTGCTCGACCGCGGCGCGCGCGGCGTTCTGCGCAAGCCGCATCGGCGTCGCGCCCTTGGCCTGCCGGATCAGCTCTTCCTGCGCCGCCTTGCGGTTCGCGGCGTCGAGGGTCTTTTCGGCGTCGGTGAGCGTCAGCAGGATCACGCCGTCGCGATATTCGCTGATCGCGTCGATATCGATCTCCGGCCCCGCGAGCCGCAGCCGCGGCAGCGTCACGGTCAACGCGTTCGTGCTGCCGTCCCAGTTGAGGTCGGACTGCGCGAGGCGGCCGAGGTCGAGCTCGTAACGGACGGTGCCCGGCATGATCAGCGTCTTCTTCGCCTCCAGCCCGAGCCGCGACTGCGTCGAGGTCACCACTGCGACATAGCGCGCGGTGAAGGGCACGAGGACATTCTGCTCGCGCAGCCCCTGCAGGCTGGCCGCGACGACGGTCTCGGGATCATAGCCGCGTTGCCAGTCGCGCCAGGCGGACACCGCCCACCACGCCGCGAGCGCGAACAGCGCCGCCGCGGCGAGCAGGATCAGGCGCGGAAGAAGGCGGGGCGCGGTCCGGGTCATGGGACGGTGTAATCCAAACAATCGGGCAAGGGCCGGTCGAGCTCGTAATGCGCGGTCGCGGCGTCGTAGCGCAGCACCCGGTCATAGGTGCAGGCGGGGTCTTCCGCGCGCACGAGGTCGGCGCGCTTCAGCTTGGTGTCGCTATTGTCATCCGACCGGCGCGACGTGCGTGGAAAGGCGGTCGCGACGGTGCGATAGCTCAGCGTGGGAAAGACCGCATCGCCGGGCGAAGCAGCGGCGGTCAGCCCGGCGCCGAACTCATATTCGTCGTGGCAGGCCTCCATCCGGTCCTTCATATCGGCTTCGGAAAAGCAGGCGCGGATCATCAGCGAGCCGTCCCACGGCAGTTCGATCGCCTCGCCGCCCAACCGCGCCGCGCCGGGCGCCGCGCCGAGTTCGAGCAGGTGAAGCTGCGACGCCGAGCCGCCGCCGCCCGAATACATACTCGTCTGGCCGCTGAGAACGCCGACAAGGTAGCGCGGCGCACCGCCTTCATCCTTGCCCCGGATCAGCGTCGGCCAAAGCGCCACCGTCTCCGCCGCGGCAAATGCGGGCAGCGGCAGCGAAGCCGGCGCGGAACCGGCCGATGCGACGCGCAGCACGGCTTCGCCCGCATCGCCGTTCTCGACCGGAGGGACCTCCAGGCACACGCTATGGTCGGGCAGGCATTGGCTCGCCCCCTCGCCCGCCACCAGCGCGACGACGGGACCGGGCGCGGCCGTTCCCGCGGCGGCGGCCAGAATCAGCGAAAATATCATGCAAGCTCCCATTGCTCTTCGCGCGCACGGACGATTCCCCGCGCCTTCAGGTCGAGCAGGTGCGCCAGCACCGATCGGCCGGCCGCACCGGTCAGGCGCGGATCAAGCCCCTTGTACATATGGCTGACCATGACCGGGATCACAGCCGCCCCTTTTTCGAGCTCGCGCAGGATCTGCCGCTCGCGCTGGCGGCGATGGCCCAGCATCCCGCGCACAAGCTGCCGCGGCTTGGTCACCGCGGGGCCGTGCGCTGGATAATAGATGCGGTCGCCCCGATCATAGAGCTTCTGCAGGCTCGCCATATAGGCCGCCATGTCGCCGTCGGGCGGGCTGACGACGCTGGTCGACCAGGCCATGACATGGTCGCCGGTGAACAGGGCGTCGCTTTCGACCAGCGCGAAGCAGAGATGGTTCGACGTGTGCCCCGGCGTCGCGACCGCTTCGAGCGTCCAGCCGTCGCCGGACACCCGCCCGCCGTCGGCAAGCACGCGGTCGGGGGCATAGTTCGGATCGAAGGCAGAGTCGGCGCGTGGGCCGTCGTCCGCAAGCGCGAGCGGCGCGCAGCCGATGATCGGCGCGCCGGTCGCCTCCTTGAGCGGCGCGGCGGCGGGGCTATGGTCGCGGTGAGTGTGGGTGCAGAGGATCGCCGCGACGCGCTGACCCTCCGTGGCGCGCAGGATCGCGTCGACATGCCCCGCGCCGTTGGCGTCGGGCGGATCGCCGATGCTCATCCCAGACCCCGTCGGGCCGGGATCGATCACCGCGACGTCGCGGCCCGCCCCGACGATCCAGGTCTGGGTGCCGGTGAAGGTATAGGGTGACGGATTGGGCGCGAGCACGCGGCGCACCAGCGGTTCGTGCTGCTCGCACTCGCCGGCGCGGATCGTGTCGGGCCAAGGCTTGTCTTCGCTCATCCGCCCCATGTGGCATCGGCCCCGTCAAAGTAAAAGGGGCGAAAAAAGGACGAGAGAAAGGGAGCGGTCCATCCCGCTCCCTTTCCCCGCCCCTGCCGCGACCCTACCGGGGACGAGGGTCGGCGGCGAAGCTGGCGGGCCGCAAGCGCCGGCTCGCGGCCCGATTCCCTATTGGTCCGCTTTCTCCGTCTCGGCGATTGCCCGGTCGAGATCGGCGGCGACCTTGGCGCGCATACTCTCCGAAAGCGACCGCGCCGCCTCGCCGCGCGCGAAGCTGTCGCGCGCCTTGCGGAGCGCCGAAAGCCGCGCCGCCCGGTTCTCCGCCGTATCGCCGCAGCGAATCATCACCACCCGGCTGTGCTTGCCGCCGTCCGTCTCGTCGCGGTTGACGATCGGCGCCACGTCCGCGCCGTTGCCGCAATGCGCGACGGCCATGGCCCGGCCATCGCTTGCGGTCCAGCTGCTCGCGGGCATCGGGGGCATGGGCGGCATCGGAGGCAGCGCGAAGGCGGTCGTGAAGCGCGCCTTGCGCTTCACCTCGAGCCTGTCGGCGATCGCGTCGGCCTGCGCGCCGGTGACGCCCTGTTCCTTCAACGTCGCGATGATGTCGTCGCGCGACAGGCTGCCCGGCATCGAAAATTCCACGCGGCGCCCGCTAGGCGCCGTGCCGTCGCTCGTTTCGCTGCGCTCGCGGATCACGACGCGATGCACCTCGCGCTTCTTGCCGTCGCTGGCCGCGTCCTGCCCATCCTGCTGCGAGGTGAAGATCATCACGCCATGTCCTTGGGGCACGGCGGGTGCTTCGGGTGGCAGCGGCGCCTCGGGCGGCAGCGGGGCATCGGGGACGGCAGGCGGAGCGGGCGGCTCCGGCGGTGCGGGAATGTCCGCTTCCTGCGCTCCGGCCCGGGCGATGCCCGCAGGCACCAATGTCGCGGTCGCCGCGAGCACGCCCAGCGCCGCACCGCCGACCAGCAGCTTGCCGACCAGACCGCGCTTTTTCGAAATATCGTCTCTCGTGAGCATCGTCAGCCTCTCCTGCAAATTGTCGTGAACCGCCATCGGCGCCGCGAGCGACAGCCGCGAGCCGACCGCCGCCTTGGCGATCGCGGTTGCATAGCGCGCGGTGCGGAGGTCCCGCGGAGCGTCGTCGGCCATCGTCAGCACGCGCGCATCGCACGCTGCCTCCTGATCGAAGCGGAAAGCGCGGATCGCCCGCCAGGCCAGGGGATTGAACCATTGCGCCGCGAGCAGCAGCAGCGCCGCGGCATTGGCCCAGAGGTCGCCGTGGCGGTGATGCGCGAGTTCGTGATCGATCGCCAGCGCTCGCTCCTCGGCGACATAGCGCGCGAAGAAATCCTGCGGCACCGCGACGAAGCGCCGCCACAGGCCAAAGGCGACCGGGCCGTCGACCGCGCCCGTCATGATCAGGCGGATCTTGCCGAGCGGTTCGAGTTCGACCGCACCGTCCAGCACCGCGTCCCGAAAGCGCCGATGCGCCGCCCAGGCCGAAATCAGCACGAAGAGAGCGCCAATTGCCCACAGGATGAAAATCAACGGCAGCGCGTCGGCAAGCGCCCAGGCGGAACCCGACGGGGCGACCACCACAGCGGGCGTTCCCGCGGCACGGGCCGCTTCGACCATCTCGATCCGCACCACATCGGCCGGAACCGCCGGCGTCGCCGGGGCCGCGACCGGGTCGGCGAAGGGCAGCGGCGGCAGGATCAGCCGCAGCGCCGGCACCAGCCACAGCGCATAGGTCAGATGCGGCCCGAAATGGCGCGCGAAGGGCTTGCGGATCAGCAGCACCGCCAGAACGAGCAGCGCGGTGGCGACCATCGTGTCGCCCCATGCCTGGAGGATCATCGCGCCGCTCATGACTTGAGCTTCCGCAGCAGGGCCTCGATCTCGGCGATGTCGGTGTCCGACAGCGCCTCACGCTCGGCGAGATGCGCGATCAGCGGGCTGACGCGGCCGCCGAACAGGCGGTCGACGAAGCGCTGCGACTCCTCGCCGACCGCTTCGGCGCGGTCGATCGCGGGGCGGTAGAGATAGCGGCGCCCGTCGGCCTCGGCCGTCACCGCGCCTTTCTGAACGAGCCGCGCGAGCAAGGTCTTCACCGTCGCCTGCGTCCATCCGTTGATCGTGCCGATCCGCCGGGTCAGGTCGGCGGCGGTCTGTGGGGCGTCGTCCCACAGCGCCGACAGCACCTGCATCTCCGACTCGCTTGCTCGCTCCGCCATATCGGAACCCCTCCCTTGCTGGCGCCTGTTCGCAATACGACTACAAGTGTAGTCAATCGACTGAACGCTGGCTGAACGAAGCGAACGCTTATGTGTCGGGATTTTTGACACCCCCATCCATCGGTAAGATATCGCTAACCAGCGTCTCGCGCCCGAAACGGCGAAGGCGGGGAATTGGCATGGCGCTTGTATGGTATCGGATGTTCCCGAGTGTTCCGCTCAATGGAGCGGTGGGGGGCATCGGTCTGGTCCCTGATGCCCCCTGCCCCCACCGGGACAACCCCACTTACCCCCGAAGCAGACGGGGGGCGGAGCGGCCACCAGGCCCCGCCCCCCGGACGCTCTTCCGCCATCAGCCAAAAGTGAAGGCGAAGGCCTGAACGCCGGGGTCCAGAAATTCGATCTGGAAGATCCGGTCCCGCGGCGCCTGCTGGCGCACGAGTTGATAGAGCCGCTGCCCGGTCACCACGCCATTCCCCTGCGCATCGGTGTCGAGCCCGTGATCAGCGCCCGGCGCCTTGCCGTCGATCGTTACCCGGAACCGCACCGGCGTCTTCGCATCGGCGGCGCCGAGAACCAGGTGCAGGTCGCGCCCGCGAAAGCGGAAAGCGATGCGTGCGCCGGGCGCCGCTGACAACGCCTGTTCGCCGCCGACGATCCAGGCGCCGCCGAGCGCCCAGTCGTTGCGCTTCGCGAGCATGGGCAGCGCATAATCGTGCCGCGCATCGCGCGCGAACCCGCCCGGCGAAACGAAATTCGCGGCGCGGGCGTAGCCGACATAGGTTTCGGGAGAACGGTCCTTGCGCGAGCTTTCGGCCTCGCCGACGCCGGTCGCGACGACCTTCACCGCGTCCATCGTGCCGACCGCACCGCCGTTTTCTGCGATCAGCCGCTGGATGATCCGTTCGGACTCGGCATAATGGCCTTCGCCGAAGCGCGCCGCGCGAATACGCCCCTTGGCGTCGATGAAATAATGCGCGGGCCAATATTTATTGTCGAAGCCGCGCCAGATCGCATAGCGATTGTCGAGCGCGACCGGGTAGGTAATGCCGAGATCGGCGATCGCCTTGCGCACATTGGCCGGGTCGCGCTCGAAGGCGAATTCGGGGGTATGGACCCCGATCACGACCAGCCCCTTGTCGCGATATTTCGCCTCCCACGCCTTCACATAGGGCAGCGTCCGCAGGCAGTTGATGCACGAATAGGTCCAGAAATCGATCAGCACGACCTTGCCGCGCAGTTCCTCGGCAGCGAGCGGCGGCGAATTGAGCCAGCCTGTTGCGCCCGCGAGCGACGGGAACGGCCCCCGGTCGGCCAGCATATCGCCGCCCGGCATCGCCTTCGGCATCGCGCCGTCGGGGTGCAGCCGGTCGAGCAGCGACTGCTCGAAGCGCGCGGTGCTCGCGAGCGACAGGCGCGTCAGCAATCCGGTATCGAGGCCGAGCCCGATCGCGATCACCCCGGCGAGCACCGCGGCGCCCAGCCCGCGGCGTAACCATTCGCCAGCGCGGATCGAACGCTTCATCGCCGCGAACATCCGCCCGCCGACGAGCAGCGCCAGCGCGAGCGAGGTCGCCGCGCCGAGTGCATAGGCGAGCAGCAGCAGCGACGTCGCGGCGCTCGCGCCGTTCAGCGCGGCGCCGGTCAACAGCAGCCCCAGCACCGGCCCCGCGCACGGCGCCCAGAGCAACCCGGTCGCGACCCCGAGCAGCAGCGAGGAGAAGAAGGTCGAGCGCGAGGAGCCTACGGCATTCTGCGACAACCGGGCGCCCAATGCGACCAGCGGCCGCGTCGCGCGGTCGGCGAGCGACGGAAAGAGCAGCAGCAGCCCGAACAAGCCGAGAATGACGAGCGCGGCGATGCGCCCGTATGCGTTCGCCTGCACGACCCAGCCGCCGCCTACCACCGCCAGCGTCGCGACCCCCGCAAAGGTAATCGCCATCCCGATCAGAAGGGGCAAGCCGCTGCGCACGAACGGCTGATCGGCGCGCGCGAAGACGAAAGGCAGCACCGGCAGGATACACGGGCTGACGATGGTCAACGCACCGCCGAGATAGGCCAGTAGGAAAAGGATCACGCGCTACGCCTCACATGCTTCGACCGGAGATATGTTCCAGATACGAAGCCGGGCGTCGAGATGTTACAGCGGAGCGCGCCGCCCCGCCAAGGCGGGGGCCGCCGAAAGTCCACCACTTGCGAATAGCATCCCGCGTCATTGCGAGCGAAGCGAAGCAATCTCCAGCTATTGACCTTGTGTAAGGCCGATGGCTGGAGATTGCTTCGCTTCGCTCGCAATGACGAGAATAAAAGATGTCGCCATATTTCCAGCGCCCCCCGCCTTCGCGGGAGCGACGGGATGAGTTCTACTCCGCCCGCGTCGGAACGCCGTCCATCAACTGGTGCAGTTCGCCGGCTTCCCACATCTCCATCATGATGTCGCTGCCGCCGATGAACTCGCCCTTCACATAGAGCTGGGGAATCGTCGGCCAGTCGGAAAATTCCTTGATCCCCTGACGGACCTCCATGTCCTGGAGCACGTCGACCGTGTCATATTCGATGCCGAGCCGGTCGAGCATCGCGATCGCGCGCGACGAAAAGCCGCACTGGGGAAACAGCGGCGTGCCTTTCATGAACAGCAGGACGGGATGGTCGGCGACCAGCTTGGCAATGCGGTCGTGGGTAGCGGGGTCGCTCATGGTACAGTCTCCGGTGCGCGGGTGCGCAAAATTCAAGGTTCGCGTCTCGTCCCTATGAAGGAACGGCGGTGGTCAATTGCAAGGCATGAAGTTCGCCGCCCATGCGTCCGCCGAGCGCGGCATAGACCGCCTTGTGCTGCGCGACGCGGGTCAGCCCGCGAAAGGATTCGCTGACGACATGCGCCGAATAATGCTCGTTATCGCCCGCCAGATCGGTGATCGTCACCACCGCGCCGGGAAGCGCCGCCGCGATCATCGCCTTCAGATCATCTTCGCGCATTCCCATCGGACCAGCCTCAATTCTCGCTGTCGATGAACTGGCGGCGCGCCTCGGCCGCCTTGTCGTTGAGCGCGGCGCGGATTTCGGCGTCGCTGATCTCGACCTGCGCGGCGGTCAGGTCGCCCGCCAGCTTGCGGATCACATCCTCGTCGCCCGCTTCCTCGAAATCGGCCTGCACCACCGCCTTCGCATAAGCGTCGGTCTCTTCGGGGGTCAGGCTCATGCGTTCGGCGGCCCATTCGCCGATCAGCCGGTTGCGGCGCGCGGTGATGCGGAACTGCACGTCCTGGTCGCGGGCGAATTTCGCTTCCTGGGCCCGTTTGCGATCGTCGAATGCGGTCATCTTGTCCTCGCCGAAATGAAATTGTCCCTTCCAGATAGGTTGCCCCGCCCCGGCACGCAAGGCGGCTGTGCGGCAGATCACTTCCCTTTTGCAGGCGAAGGGTTTAGGGTCCGCGGCGACGGGAATGGGTCGTACCGCAGCGTATAGACTGCGCCATGCCCCCGACATCGCAGGCATGGCGCGTCGAAGCTCGTCTTTGGGGGATTGGTGATGACCGTTCGACGTCCGTTTTTCGTGCCGATTCTGGCTGCGCTCGCCACGGGCGTATCGGCCCCCGCGCTGGCGCAGCCCGACGACCCGACCCTGCGCGACAGTTTCTCGATCGGCGATCAGGGCGGCGCGCTCTGCGAGGTGCAGGCGACGGTGCGCGATTCGGTGATCAAGGGCATGTTCGACCGCGCCTGGGTGATCGTCTGCCGCGACGCCAGCCAGCCCGTCGGCTATGTTCGCATGTTGCGCGCCGGCGCCGACGAGGCCCGTGCCCGCATCGATGCCGGCCGCGCCGGAACCATCGCCTGCACCGCCGACGGCGCCTGCACGGTCAAGGACAGCAATGTCGCGTGGGCGACGCGGATCGAGGCCGACGGCAACACCGCTTATACGGTCGAGGGCTTCGCCGCTTATGGCGACGCGCTGAACCTTGCGCTCGAATCGATCCGGCACAGGAAGATCGCGTCGGGACAGATCAGGGTCGCGACGACGTCGGTCGGCGGCGGCGACGGTTTCGCGCGGACGCTCGCGGGGACGATCGACGTCGACAAGGCACTGGCCGAGGGGTATCGCCGCAACCATAGCGGCGACTATGCCGAGGCCGCCGAATTTTTCGAGGCGCTGTCGCTCCGCACCGAGGGCGAACAGGCGGCGGCGGGCATCGATCCGACCGAATTCACCCTCAACCGCGCGCTCCAGCGCTCGAACCTCGGCGAATTCGCCGAAGCCGACCGCCTGTTCGGGGAGGTCGAGGCGATCCCGACCAGCGACCCGGTGCAGCTTCGCCTGCGCCGCAATTTCCGCGCGATCCACGCACTCAACCAGCGCGATTACGACGGCGCCGCGGCGCTGCTCGAAACCCCGATCCCGCCGCTCGTCAACGAGGTCAGGGTAGAGGGCAGCGCGGTGACGCTGACGCCGGAGATCGTCGCCGGGGTCAACAGCGGCGCCAATGCGCGCGCGGTGCGCCAGGCGGGCGACCGCGAACGACTGACGCCGACCGAACGCGCGCAGATTATCGATGCGCAGGCCGTCCATCTGCTCGGCACGGTCGAACGGCTGCGCGGCGACGCGAAGGCGGCGAAAGCGGCGCAGCTCAAGGGGCTCGCCGACGCGCTCGCGGTGCGCGAAGGGCGCGTGACCTCGATCGTCCGCCTGCGCTCGCAGATGCTCGGCGAGCTGGCGCTCAGCGAAGAGGCGCTGGGCGACAATAACGCCGCCGACGCGCGCTTCCAGGAATCGATCGGCGCGCTCGCGGTCGAATATCCCGAAACCAACGCGCTCGCCTCGGCCCGCGCGCGCTATGCCGCCTTCCTCACCCGGCACGGCGAGGACGACAAGGCGCTCGCCATCTATCACGACGTCGTCGGCGCGCTCGCCAGTTCGCAGCGCTCGACCGCGGGCATGGCGAACATGATGGCGCCTTATTACCGCCTGCTCGCCAACCGCGCCGCGACCGATCCCAAGGCCGCGGGCGATTTCTTCGTCGCCAGCCAGCTTCAGGTCCGTCCCGGCGTCGCCGACACGCAGGCGCTGCTCGCGCGCGAATTGTCGGCGGGCAGCGACGACGGCGCGCGCCTGTTCCGTCAGGCGACGACGCTGAACCGCGATGTCGAGCGCGCGCGGATCGAGGATGCGCGGCTCGCGCAGATGCCCGAATCGGCCGAGGTCAACGCGATGCGCGCCGACCTCAAGACCCAGCTCGACAATCTGTCGTTCCAGCAGGCGGAGACGGTCACCAAGCTCGCCGCCTATCCGCAATATCGCGTCGTCGCGCCGGGCAAGCTCGACCTCGTCGAACTGCAACAGGTGCTGCGCCCCGACGAGGCCTATCTGAAGATGCTCGTCGTCGGCGATGCAGTCTATGCGATGCTGATCGGTCCGGGCGACGCGATCCTGTGGCGCAGCGACATCAGCGCGCAGGGGCTCGAAAACGCGGTCGACACGATCCGCTCGACCATCTCGATCGTCGAGAACGGCAAGCGCGTCACCTATCCTTTCGACGCGGTCACCGCGCGCAAACTCTATACCCAGCTTTTCGGCCCGGTCGCCGACCGACTGCCGGCGGTGCCGCACCTGATCTTCGAGCCCGACGGCGCGATGCTGCGGCTGCCGGTCAACCTGCTGATCACCTCGGACACCGGGCTCGCGGCCTATGAACAGCGCCTGGCCGACCCGAACGCAGACGCGTTCGACATGCGCGGCATCGCCTGGCTCGGCCGGTCGACGCGGCCGAGCACCGCGGTGTCGGCGCTGTCGTTCCGCAACGCGCGGCAGACGGCGCCCTCCGACGCCAAGCACGAATATTTCGGTCTCGGCGAAAACCTGCCGGTCCGGGGCGGCGTCCTGCCGTCGCTGGGCACCCGCGGCGCGGCCGGCGGCGGCGTCGACGGAAGCTGTCAGTGGGACGTCAGCCAGTGGAGCCGGCCGATCTCCGCCGCCGAACTCGTCACCGCGAGCAGCACGATGGACCGGGGCGCCGCGACGCTGCTGACCGGCGGCGCCTTCACCGACACGGCGGTCAAGAGCCGCGGTGACCTGTCCGATTACCGCATCATCCACTTTGCGACGCATGGGCTCGTCACCGCACCGCGCCCCTCTTGCCCGGCGCGCCCCGCGCTCGTCACCTCGTTCGGCGGTCAGGATTCGGACGGCCTGCTGACCTTCCAGGAGATTTTCGACCTGAAGATCAACGCCGACCTCGTCATCCTGTCGGCGTGTGACACGGCGGGCGCCGCGACCGTCGCGGCGACGCGCGAGGCGGGTGTCGCCAGCGGCGGCGGCAACGCGCTCGACGGGCTGGTGCGCAGCTTCATCGGCGCCGGCGGGCGTTCGGTGATCGCCAGCCACTGGCCCGCGCCCGACGATTTCGACGCGACCAAGCGGCTGATCGGCGGCCTGTTCACGGCGCGGCAGGGCGAAAGCATTGCCGATGCGCTGTGGACGAGCGAGATGCAGCTCATGGACGACAAGCGCACTTCGCACCCCTATTATTGGGCGGGCTTCGCGATCATCGGCGACGGCGGTCAGCCGCTGCTGCACGGTGCCACGGCCACAGCGCAAACGGAAGGGGCCGCGGGCCGCTCGGCCCTCTGATCTGATGGCGACGGCGACCACCGATCTCGCGCCGGGGGAGGCGCGCCCCGCGGCGGTTCCGCTGCGCAAGCGCGTCCGCCGGCTGGTGACGCAGCTTGGTCCATCGCGCATGGCGGCGACGATCCTGTTCCTGATCGTCGCGATCCTGTTCGCGCGGCTGAGCTGGCAGATGCCGCTCGTCGGCGACGCCGAACGCGCGCTTTACGATGCGCGCGCGACGCTGATGGCGCCGCATGTCGGGCAGGACAAGCGCATCGTCATGGTGACCTATGACGACGAGACGCTGTTCAACACCGGCATCCGCTCACCGCTCGACCGCACCTATCTGGCGAACGCGCTCGCCAATCTCGATCAGATGGGCCCGAAAGCGATCGGCATCGATATCGTCTTCGACTCGCCGCGCCCCGACGATGCCCTGCTGAAGGCGCAGCTTCGGGCGATGAAAACGCCGACATGGCTCGCCTATGCCGAGCAGGCGAGCAATCCGAACACCATTTTCTATGAACAGCAGAAATATCTCGAATCCTATCTGGCCGAGGTGACGACGGCCAGGACCAGGCCGACAAGCGTGCTGTTCCGGACCGACAGCGACGGCGTGATCCGCAACTGGCCCGACCGGCCGAAGAATCTGCCGCCGCTGATGGCGAATGCGCTTGCCCCGGTCGATCCCGCGCACGCCAATTTTCAGGGTAATATTCGCTTCCTGGTGCCCGCGCGCGTCGCCAAAGGGCAGGAAGAGCCTGTCTTTTCCAAGATCCCGATCGACACCTTCGCCGCACCGATGGACGCCGATACGCGCGCGGCCTTTGCGGAGATGATCCGGGGCCGCTATGTGCTGATCGGCGGCAATGTGATCGACAACGACCAGTTCAACACGCCGCTCAGCCGCTTCACCGATCCCATCACCGGGCTGCATGAAACGATGATCGGACTGGAAGTCCATGCGCATATGCTGGCGCAGCAGCTCGACAAGGACTGGTCCAATCCGCTGCCCGGCCCGGCGCTCTGGGTGCTGGCGGTTCTCGTGGTGCTCGCGGGCGGGCTCACCAGCCTCATCGATATGCGCGCACGCTGGGTCGCGCTCGCGTTCCTCGGTCAGATGGCCTTCTTCGCCGCTTTCCCCTTCTGGCTGCAGGGCCATCATGTCGACACCACGACCCTTCCCGCCTTCGGCTGGGCGATCGGCTGGCTGTTCGGCTATGCCGGGGTCGGCACCGCCGCGCGCACGATCGGGTCGCGCCAGCGCGCCTTCGCGCAGTCAGCGCTCGGCAAATATCTGCCCGCCGACATCGCGGCGCAGATCATGCGCGACCCCGACCAGCTCTCGCTCCACGGCGAGCGGCGCAATATCTATTGCATCTTCACCGACCTTGAAGGCTTTACCAAATTAAGCCATGCGACGACACCGGAAACGGTCGCGCGCCTGCTCAACGAATATCTCGACCGCCTGTCGGACATCGTGCTCGATCATGGCGGGACGATCGACAAGTTCGTCGGCGACGCGGTTGTCGCCTTCTGGGGGGCGCCGATCAGCCGGGCGGACGATGGCGAAAAGGCCGCCGCCGCGGCGGTCGCCATGTATCAGGCGGGCGAGGCCTTCCGGGTCGACCTGGCGGCCGAGGACGTGCCGCCGATCGGCATGACCCGCGTCGGGCTGCACGTCGGCGACGCCATCGTCGGCAATTTCGGCGGCGAAGGGCGCATCCAATATACCGCGCTCGGCGACAGCATGAACACGGCATCGCGGCTCGAATCGGCGAACAAGAGCCTGAAGACCGGCGTTCTCTTTTCGGCCGAAGCCGCCGAACGCGCGGGCCGCGACGATCTGGTGCCGATGGGCCGCGTCACGCTGCGCGGCCGGGCGCAGCCGGTCGACGTGCTGACCCCCCGCCCCGACCTGTCGCCCGAACAGCGCGCGCGCATCGCGGCGCTTGTCGCGGCGCACGCCGTGGGCGATAAAAAAGCCTATGTGACCGCCGCCACAGCATTGCGGCAGGAGTTCGGTAAGGATTCGTCCATCATGTTCCTGATCGAACGCCTGAACGAAACCGAAAAGGGAGAAAGCTATGTCCTTTCCTGATGTTCCGATGCGGCGCATCGGCCTGACCGTCGCTGCCGCCATCGCCGTGGTCGCCTTTGCCGGCACCGCCGCCGCGCAGTCGATGGTCGTGCGCTCGACGGGGCCGTCCGCCGGCAAATATCCGACCGGCACCAAGCTCAAGTCGACCGACCGGCTGACGCTCGTCTCGGGCGACAAGATCGTTCTCATGCAGGCGGGCAAGACGCGCACGCTGTCAGGGCCCGGCACCTTCGGCGCGACCGGCACCATCCAGGCCAGCCAGTCGATGGGCGCGACGGTGACGCGGATGCTGTCGACCGGCCCGACGATGCGGTCGCGCGGCGGATTTTCGCGCGGGGCCGAGGAAGCGCCGCCGGTCGATATCCGCGCGCCGAACCTGTGGCTGGTCGATTTTCGCGAAGGCGGCACCTTCTGCGTCGCCGATCCCGCGCGGCTGACGCTGTGGCGGCCGAACATGGACACCGATCAGTTGCTCAAGATCGAGCAGGACGGCAAGGAAGAGACGGTCGCGATCGTCGCCGGCGCGAATTTCCGCAAATGGCCGACCGAGGCGATGCCCCTGCAATATGGCGTCGACTATCGCCTTTCCGGCGCGGGTCTGGCGAAGCCGGTCACCATCCGCTTCACGCCGATGGGACCGCTGCCCGACAGCGCCGAAAGCTCGGTCGACATGCTGATGGCAAAGGGCTGCACGCCGCAGCTCGACCGGCTGGTCAGCGCGATGTCCGACAGCGAAACAACGGGCGGCTGATACGAAAGGGCGGGCATTGAACCCGCCCTGCCCATCTGATAATAGTGCGAAAAAGCTGCCATAAAGAAAAGCGGCAAAGTCCTTTCCTTGGGTCGAAAATTCGCACTGTCGGGCAACCGGCGGGGGCGTGAGTTATGAGTGCGCGCGGCATGGCGGGCGCACGAGGTACGCAAGGGGTGAGGATGACGGGCATGGGGGTTCTGGAGCTTGGCGGAAGCGCGCGGTCCGCGCGCGATGGTATCCGCAAGACGATTTATAAAGCAGGCGCTTGCTCGGCGGGATTGATCGCCCTGAGCTTGCCGCTGGCGGCGCAGGCCCAGGTCGCGCCCCCGGCCGCGTCGTCGGTACCGACGCGCGAGGAAATCCAGCGCCCCGCCCTGCCCCCTGCAACGCCGCCCGGCGAACGGGTGATCGCGGCCGACGATAGCATCGAACGCGCCCCCTGCCCGCTCGCCAATCCCGAATTCGCCGATGTCATGGTGACCGTGCGCGAGGTGCAATTCTCGGGCGGCGAAGGCATCGACACGTCGATGCTGGGCGAAAGCTGGCACGACAAGGTCGGACAGAAATTGCCGGTCGCGGTGGTCTGCGACATCCGCGACCGCGCCGCGACAATGCTGCGCGCGCGAGGTTATCTCGCCGCCGTGCGCGTGCCGCCGCAGACGATCGACGACGGCGTCATCAAGCTCGACATATTGTCCGCGCGGATGACGCGGGTCGAGGTGCGCGGCGACGCGGGCGCAAACGAAGGGTTGCTCCAGCGCTATCTGTCGCGGCTCGACGATCAGCCGGTGTTCAACATCGCCGACGCCGAACGCTATCTGCTTCTCGCGCGCGACATTCCCGGTATGGACGCCCGGCTGACGTTGCGCCCCGGCGCGGCCCCGGGTGAGGTCGTGGGCGAAGTCACGGTGTCGCGCACCCCCGCCGTCTTCGATTTCAACGCCCAGAATTTCGGCTCGAAGGATGTCGGCCGCTGGGGTGGGATCGCGCGCGCGCGCATCGCCGGCCTGACCGGCATGGGCGACCTGACCACGGTCAGCTTCTATGCGACGCCCGATTTCGACGAACAGAATGTGCTCCAGCTCGCACATGAATTCCGCGTCGGCGGCGAAGGGCTGCGCTTCGGCGCCAGCTACACCTACGCCTGGACCCGCCCCGACATCACCGGCTTTCCGGTCAAGTCGAACACCCAGATCGTCAGCCTGTTCGCTTCCTATCCGCTCGTCCTGACGCAGGCGCGGCGCGTGACGCTGGGCGGTGGGCTCGACATCATCGATCAGGACATCAAGCTCGGCCCGCTGCCACTCAACCGCGACCGCGTCCGGGTGCTCAACCTGCGCGCCGACGCGGGCTGGATCGACCCGGCGTCGATCGCGGGCAAGGGCGGCTACAGCCCGTCGGAGCCGCGCTGGTCGCTCGGCGCTTCGATCGAGGCGCGGCAGGGATTGAATGCCCTTGGCGCCAGCGACGATTGCGGCCCCGGCGGGGCGGCCTGTTTCCTGCCCGGCGCGATCCCGCTGAGCCGCGTCGAGGCGAAGCCCGACGCCTTTCTCGTCCGCGCCAGCGCGCAGGCCGAATGGCGGCCCGCGAAATCCTTTACGCTGGCGGTCGCGCCACGCGCGCAATGGGCCAGCGATCCGCTCGTCGCCTATGAGGAATTTTCGGGAGGCAATTTCACCGTCGGCCGCGGCTTCGACCCCGGCACTGTGATCGGGGACAGCGGCGTCGCGGTGTCGGCCGAGGCGCGCTACGGCTCCTTCATCCCCGGCAACACCAAAAGTTTCGCCGTCCAGCCGTTCATCTTCTTCGACGCCGCCTGGGTGTGGAACAAGGACAGCAGCTTCAACGGGCTCAATCCGCAAAAGCTCTATTCGGCCGGCGGCGGCCTGCGCGTCGCCTATGGCAATCTCGGCCGCATCGACATGACGCTGGCCGTGCCGCTCAACAAGGGCGGCTTTCTGGCCGAGCGGCCCGATCCGCGTTTCCTGGTGTCGCTCACCACCCAGTTCGGCGTGAAGGCGCGCTGAGCCATGACCTTTGCAGCAAGGACCACCGCCATGCGTGCCACCGCCACTCCCTCGTCCGTCCGCATCGGCAAGCGACGCCTGCTCAGTAGCTGCGCGATCGCCGCGGGCATCATGGCGCTATCCTATGGCGGTCCGGCGCGGGCGCAGGTCGCGGGGAGCGCGCTGAACCCGCCGGGCACCGTCACGATCAGCACCGACACGGTGGGCCATACAACCAATGTGGGCGTTACCGATCCCCAGACCATCATCAACTGGGTGCCGACCGACACGGCGACGACCGGCGGCGACATCGATTTCCTGCCGGTGGGCAGCACGTGGAATTTCAGCGGCAACGGCAGTGATTATGTCGTCCTCAATCGCTTCGTGAACGGCGCGGGCGGCTCGCTGAGCCGCCAGATCGCGCTGAATGGTCAGATCAACAGCATCGATAGCCCAGTCTCGGGCGGCCAGGGCGGCAACATCTGGTTTTACAACGCCGGCGGCATCCTGATCGGCAGCACTGGCGTGATCAACGTCGGCAGCTTGGTGCTGACGACGAGCGACATCGGCCTCACGGGCGGCAATCTGTTCGACACCGACGGCACGATCCATTTCATGCCTACGACACCGGGCAGCACGGCCGGGATCACCGTCAACGGCGAAATTCACGCGAATCAGGTGCTCGCCCCCGGCAGCAGCTATGTCGCGCTCGTCGCGCCGCGCGTCACGCAGGCCGGGCTAGTCGACGTCTATGGCTCGGCCGCCTATGTCGCCGCCGAAGCGGCCGATATCACGATGAACGCAGGGCTGTTCGACATCAATGTCGGGGTCGGCGCCGCAGGCGGTCAGGCGATCACCCATACGGGCAGGACCACCGGCCCCGAACAAACGGGTCCTGCGCAGCGCATCTATATGGTCGCGATCGCGAAAAATCAGGCGGTGTCGATGCTGGTGTCGGGCCAGGTCGGCTATCAGGATTCGGCGACGTCGGCGCGGACCGATTCCGCCGGCCGCGTGATCCTGTCGGCGGGCTATAATGTCGCCAACGGAGACATTGATTTCGCTCCCAACCCCACCAGCTCCGCGGCGGCAGATATCACCGTCAACGACATTATTTTCCGCAGCGATGTGACCGCCCATGCCAGCGGCGCCTTTCTGGGCCAGCCGTTCGGCGTCGTCCCGACGGGCGGCCCCCTCACCTTCCTTCCTCCCCCGCAGCAGGGCCGCTTCGCGATTCAGGGCAACGGCACCTTTATCGGTGACACCAGCTCCACGCTCACCATCAATGCGGGCCGTGTCGGCACCGTGACGGGCAATCTGAGCGTCGTCTCGGGCGGCAACGCCACGACGCCCGGCAGCGCCGCGATCAATGTCGCTGGAGGCCAACTCGGGGTTCAGGGCCTCACCTCGGTCTCGGCGCCAGGCTTTTTTGGCACCGCGACCGGCGACACGCAGGGCGGCAGCGCAGGCCTGGCTATTACCAATGGCGGGCAGATGATCGCGACCGGCGGTCTCACTCTTTCGGCCGACGCCTATGGCGGCTTCGACGCCGGCGGGCTCGCGAGCGGCGACGGAACCGGCGGCTCGGTGACGCTTACCGTCGCGGGCGCAGGCAGTTCCTTGACCGGCGGCAATATCAACCTCAGCGCCAATGGCTTCGGCGCCTTTCCCTCATCGGGCTCCGACATAGCCGACACCGGCGGCTCGGGAACCGGCGGCGATGTGACGGTCCGCGTCCAGGACGGCGCCAGCCTCTCCACCACCGCCGGGCTGAGCGCGCACGCCGACGGCCAGGGCGGCTTCGGCCTCGTTCAGTCGGGCAGCGGCAACGGCGGCGATGTGCTGGTCGAGGCGACCGGGGCCGACACGGTGCTGCAAGCCGGCACGACCATCCTCTCCGCGACGGGTGTCGGCGGCGGCGGTTTCGCATTCGACCCTGTCGGAGGCGTATTGACCTCGCTCAATGCCGGCGACAGCATCGGCGGCACCGCGACGTTGCGCTTCAATGCCACCGGCACCTCTCCCCGCAACACCGGCGACACCAGCCTCGACGTGTCCGCCACCGGCGGCGAGGCGGGGAATTTCTCCACACCCGGCGCCGAAAATGCGACCGGCGGCGATGCGACCGGCGGCACCGCGACGGTCGAAGTTCTGAGCGGGACCGCCCAGATGACGGCGCTCACCGTCGATGCGACCGCCTTGAGCGGCGGGGCCCGCAGCGGCAGCGGCACGACCGCGCGAAGTGGCGACGCGCAAGGCGGCACAATCGACATTTCCGCCGACGGCGCCGGATCGGCCCTGACGCTGGTGGCAAGCGGCTCGATAAACCTCGACGCCAGCGGCACCGCAGAGGCTGGCGGCCAGGAAAATGTCGGGAGCGGCACGGGTGGCCAGATCGCCGTATCGGCGACGAACGACGGAGCCATCAGCGGCATCTCTGTCCTGTATGCCAATGCATTCGGCGGCAGCGAGAGCATCGCGCCGCTGCTCAGCGCCGGCACCGGCACCGGCGGTTCGATCGATGTCCTCGCCGATACCGGCGGCACCATTACCTCCCAATCCTACCAGGCAAGCGCCAATGCCGGCGTCGTCAACACCGACGGCAACAACGGCGCCGCGCAAGGCGGCAATATATCGATGATCGCACGCGGCGGCGGCAGCATCGCCGCGACGTCGGACGGCGTTTCGACGCTGGAGGTGCGCGCCGCCGACGGGGTCAGCGCCGACGGCAGCACGGCGACCGGCGGCACCGTCGGGATCATCGCCGACGGCGGGACGATCGCACTCGACAACACCGGCTTCTACGCCGACGCGATATCAGGCGGCAACGATGCGGGCAGCGCGTCGCTGGCGACCGGCGGCACCATTTCGATCCAGGTCAGCGCCGACCCGGACAGCTATATCTCCGCCATCACCCTCGACGCCAGCGCCAACGCGTCGGCCGGGGCGAATTTCGACAGTTTCGTCGAAACCCCCGGAGACGCCACAGGCGGCACAATCACCGTCGACGTTCAGGGCGGCGGGCTGGAATCGTCATCGCTGTTCTTCGCGGCATCGGGAACCGGCGGGACCGGCGGCAACGGCCAGGGTGGCCGCATCACCTTCACCCAGTCCGGCGGCACGGTGGAATTGAGCGGCGACATTTCGATCAGCGCGGCCGGCGATGGCGGGCAGGCGCCGAATAACGGCTTCGGTACCCGCGCGACCGATCTGGCAGGCACCGGCACCGGCGGCACCGCGACGCTGACCCTGACCGGCGGCACTTTCATCGCCACCGACGTCACGGTTTCGACCGACGGCACCGGCGCCAGCGGAGGTTATGCCGACGATTATGCTTCCGATCATGGCGACCGCGGCGGCGACGGCCGCGGCGGCGATGCCACGATCACGATCGATGGCTCCGCGGACGTCACCGTCGGACAGTTGACGGCCAGCGCGATCGGCAGCGGCGGCAATGGCAGCAATCTCGTCAGCTACGGGAATATCACCGGCGGCATCGGCGGTGACGGCGGCGCGGGAACCGGCGGTGACGCGACGATCAATCTGGGTGCGGGCACGCTCAGCGCGAACCTCGTTATGGCAGATGCCAGCGGCTTCGGCGGCAGCGGCGGCGGGGTGTCCGACAGCAGCGGCGCCCCGATCGGCGCAGGTGTAGCCAGCAATGGCGGCGAAGGCCGGGGCGGCACGGCAACGCTCGGATTGAGCGGAACCGCGTCCGAGTTGGTGAGCGGCACCCTCTCCGCGCAGGCGACCGGCACCGGCGGCAACGGCGGTTCCGGCTTGAACGGCGCCAATGGGGGCAATGGACGCGGCGGCACCGCTCAGGCCGTCATCGACAATTATAACGCCGGCCTGTTGAGCCTGAACCTCGACGCTTCGGCACTCGGCGGCACCGGGGGCGGCGGCATCGATGGCGATGCCGGGAACGGCGGCGATGCGTTCGGCGGAACCGCGCGCGTCGCAGCGAACGGCAATGGTGGCGCAGCCACGATCTCGCAGGCCAATTTCAATACCACCGCGACCGGCGGCAACGGCGGCGCGGCCTCCACCGGTTTCTTCGCGACCCCGGCCGTCGCGGGACGCGGCGGCGACGGCGGCTCGGCCGTCGGCGGAACGCTCGAGGTCGTCGCGAGCAGCGGCGCGACGATCGGCCTCAGCGGCGATTTCAGCAGCAGCGGCACCGGCGGCACCGGCGGTACCGGCGGCGACAATCCAAACTTCCTCACCCTGCCCGGCCCCGACGGCATCCCCGACACCGCCGACGACGTGAGCCAGGGACTGGCCGGCGGTGACGGCGGGACTGGCGGCGACGCGACCGGCGGCAACGTCCACCTGTTCGCCAATGGCGGCACCATCACATCGGGCGGCGCTCCCGTCGCAATCACCGTCGGCGGCGTGTCGGGAACCGGCGGCAACGGCGGCACCGCGTCGGGCAGCAACGGCAATTTCGGCGGCACGCTCGCCGACCAGGGCGGCCGCGTCCTCTTCGAATCGGTCACGACTCCCGGCGGCACGGGCCTGATCAGCCTCGGCGACACGAGCATCCAGGCGAACGGTTCGCTCGCCGGACGCATCGAACTGCGCGCTGGCAGCACGATCACGATGAACAGCCTGACGGCCGAAGCCTCGGGGTTCGCGGAGCCGGTCAACGGCAACACCACGGCGACTTCGCCCGGAATCTTCCTGGCCGTTCCTGGCGGCTCGATCACCGCGACGGGCGACATGACACTGACCACCAACGGCGGCGTGGACATCGACGCCCAGGCGGACGGGCAGGTGAGCGCCGGTGGCAGTCTGACGATCGATGCTTTCGATACGGTGCATGTCACCCATTCGAATCGGGGCGGGGCGCCGACGCTCTCCGCCGACGGCGATCTTTCGATATCGAGCGGCCTCAATATCAACGCAGACCCCGGCACTTTGCTGAGCGCCGGAGGCACGTTGACGCTCCAGGGCATCGGCCCGGTCTCCAGCGTCATCGCGGACCGGATTGCGGGCAACGACATCGTCATCACCGCCAACGACCTCGCCGTCATCGAACATGCCGAGGCGGTGAACGACTTCCTGGCCAATACATACAGCTTCCGCACCGGGCTCAATTCGATCATCGCCGGGGGCGACATCGACATCAATGTGGTGACGGCCGCCGACCTCGGCAATTCCACTGCGGGCGGCCATATCGCCGTCACCGCGCAGTCGATCGCCTTCAACAGCGCGAACGCGGGCACGTTCGTCTCGCTCAGCGCATCGGGCACGGGCGCCACCGATGGCGTCTTCGGCACCGATATCACCGCCGGCAGCGGCGGTGTTAGCATCGACGGTCGCAGCATCGGCGTCGACGGGACGATCCAGTCGGACGGATCGCTGTTCGTGACCGCGACCGCGGGCAATGCGGCGATCGGCCTTGCCGATGTCGCGGGCGATATCGCAACTTTCGCGGCGGCCGATCTTTCGGGCACCTATCGCGCGGGCGGCAACGTCAATCTCGGCGCCGGCGGCAATGTGACCGCCGAAGCCGACGCCGCGGGCGGCTATGTCGATCCGTCGGGCAGCTTCACGTCCGAAGGCTATGTCTTCGTCGATGCCGACGGCGACGTGAGCCTGACGAACAGCAGCGCCGCGACGATGCTCGGCGTCCACGCGGACGGCGCGGCGAGCCTGACGGGCGCGAGCGCGGGCGAGGATGTCTTCGTCCTCGCCGGGACGACGGCGACGCTTTCGGGCATCACCGCCGGCGACGACCTGACCGTCCAGGCCGACGGCGCGATCAGCGCCACCAACGCCACAACGACCGGAGCCGGGCGCGACGATCGCAGCATCGTCTACGTCGCAGGCAGTTCGTCGCCGACACCCTTCCTGCAGATCGCGACGACGCCAGCGGATCTGTCGAACATCACGCTGACCGCGGGCACGGGTCTCGCCGCCGCCAACGTCGACGCCTTCAACGATCTGACTGCGTTCGCGAATGGCGCGATCACCGCGACGGGACCGCTCATCGCGGGCGGCAATCTGCTCGTCAACGCCGGGAGCGCGGCCAATCTGGCGGATGCGACAGCCGGCGGCTATATCGACGTCACCGGACAATCGATCGCTTTCGGCAACGCGGATGCGGGCGGCTTCGTGTCGCTTCAGGCGCTGGGCACGGGCGCGACCGACGGCATCTTCGGAACCGACATCACCGCCGGCAGCAGCGTCGGCATCAATGGCCGCAGCATCGGCATCGACGGGACGGTGCAGTCCGGCGGATCACTGTTCGTGAACGCGACCGCAGGCAATGCGGCGATCGGCCTTGCCGATGTCGCGGGCGACATCGCGGCTTTCGCGGTGA
Organism: Sphingopyxis sp.; assembly: GCF_036261875.1. Classification (GTDB taxonomy): domain Bacteria; phylum Pseudomonadota; class Alphaproteobacteria; order Sphingomonadales; family Sphingomonadaceae; genus Sphingopyxis. The sequence continues at coordinate 94,372 of NZ_DATAJZ010000005.1, forward strand.
CCGATCTTTCGGGCACCTATCGCGCGGGCGGCAACGTCCGTCTCGGCGCTGACGGCAATGTGACCGCCGAAGCCGACGCCGCGGGCGGCTATGTCGATCCGTCGGGCAGCTTCACGTCCGAAGGCTATGTCTTCGTCGATGCCGACGGCGATGTGAGCCTGACGAACAGCAGCGCCGCGACGATGCTCGGCGTCCACGCGGGCGGCGCGGCGAGCCTGACAGGCGCGAGCGCGGGCGAGGATATCTTCGTCCTTGCCGGGACGACCGCGACGCTCTCGGGCGTCACCGCCGGCGATGACCTGACCGTCCAGGCCGGCGGCGCGGTCAGCGCCGCCAATGCCGCGACGACCGGAACGGGGCGCGACGATCGCAGCATCGTCTACGTCGCAGGCAGTTCGTCGCCGGCACCTTTCCTGCAAATCGTGACGACGCCAGCCGACCTGTCGAACATCACGCTGACCGCGGGCGCAGGAATCACTGCCGCCAATGTCGATGCCTTCAACAATCTGGCCGCGATTGCCGGCGGCGCGATCACGGCGACCGGGCCGCTTGCCGCCGGCGACAATCTCATCGTCAGCGCGGCGGGCGCGGCCAATCTGGCGAATGCGACCGCGGGCGGCTACATCGACGCCGATGGCGCATCGATCGGCTTCGGCGCGCTCGACGCGGGTGGCTTTGTCGATCTCGACACGACGGGATCGGCCGGCGATCCGGGAGCAATTGCGGGCACGTCGATCGTTGCAGGCTCGGATGTCTATATGGCCGGCGGCAGCATCGACATCGGCAGCGTCACCGCCGCCACTTCGCTTTCGGCGACCGGCACGGCCGGCGCGGTCGCGATCGATAACGCCGTCGTCACCGGCAACATCGGCGTTTCGGCGGCCGGAGACATCGGCGGCACCTACAGCGCCGGCGGCAACGCGATGCTGAGCGCGGGTGGCAATGTCGTCGCGTCGGTCAGCGCGACGAGCGGCTATCCCGATTCGTCCAACCCCGATGTGCCGAGCGCCGGCAACGTCTATGTCGATGCGATCGGCAACGTCACCCTGACCGACAGCAGCGCCGGCGGGATGTTCGGCGTTAACGGCCGGTCGGTCGCGCTGACCAACGCGTCGGCGGGCGAGGACATGCTCGTCCTTGCGCAGGGCACCGCGATCCTTGCGGAGGTCAGCGTCGGCGACGACCTCGACGTGCGCGCGACCGGCGCAATCACCGCAAATGACGTGAGCGCGACCGGCCTCGGCCCCGACGGCTTCCTGCTCGACTATTCGCCCACCGGCGGCTTCACCATCGGACAGGGCGAAGGATCGACCTCGCTCGACGGCGCCGACATCGACCTCAATTCGTCAGGAGCCTCGATCGCTGCGACCGGCCTGTCGGCGGGCGACGACATCTTCCTGACCGCCGCGACCACGATCGCGCTGAACGGCGCGGAGACGCTGGACCTCGGCGTCACCGGCGGCGACAGCAGCATCCGCACCTCGGGCGGCGATACGACGCTGGCCGGGCTCGACGCGTTCAGCGACGTGGTCGTCGATGCGGCCGGGACTACCAATATCACCGGCTCCGTGCAGGCGGGCCGCGATATCGCGATCAACGCCGGCGGCGTCCAACTCGCCGATCTGGCTACCCCCGGCGGCGCCGTGCTCCAGACGCTCACCGCGGGGCACGATGTCGTGATCGCCTCGGCCGCGGGCATCGACGGCGGCCGCATCCTGGGGCAAGGTAATGTCACGCTGACCGCTGACGGCGCGATTGCTGTGACCGGCGCCGCGAGCGGCGGCGACATGAGCCTCTCGGGCGCAACGGGGATTGCCGCCGACCGGGTCGAAAGCGGCGGCGCGACGACCCTCGCCAGCAGCGACGGCCTCATCAACCTCGGCTCGCTGGCATCGACCGGAGATGTCGACGCCAGCGGCGACAGCCTGTTCATCGGCGATGGCGGCGACCTGACCTTCGCCAATCTGGTCACCGATGTCGGCGACGCGGCGGTTCGCACCAGCGGCGAGTTGTTCGTCGTCAACGGCAGCGTCGCGGGCCGCGCCGATCTGACGGGCAGCGGCGAACGGGTCGGCGTCGATACGCTTACCGCGGACAGCGCCGCGATCACGGCGACGGACGGGTTCGTCACGCTGAACAATGTGACGGTAACGGGTGCGCTCAACGTAAACGCCTTCGCATCGCTGCTGATCGACGGCATCGTGACCGGCGAGAATATCGCGCTGGCATCCGCCGACATCACAATCGGCAGCGCCGCGCGTGTCGGCACCGCGGACGTGACGCAGGGGCTGTCGTTCCAGAACAGCGACAACGAGCAGCAGACCTTCGTCGGCGGCACGGGCACGAAAAACGGCTATCATATCGATGCCGACGAACTGACGCGGGTCTTCGGCCACGATATCCAGATCTTCGCGCCCGAGGTGAACGCGGTCAGAGTCGACTCGGTCGGCAGCGCAGCGCCGCCCGACGTCGTGATCGACGGCTTCACCGTGACGGGCGGCGCCTCGGGATCGAACATCGGCATCGACGGATCGCTGACGATCCGCACGCCCGGCAAGATGCGCGTTCTCGGCGACGTCCAGTTGACCGGGCTTTCGGACACCAACGCGCTCAACCTGCGCGCCGACAAGGCGCTCGAAGTCCTGTTGGGTCAGGGGTCGGTGCGCCTGCTCGGCGCGAACGATGCGCCGGGCGGACAGCTCAACATGCGGTCGGGGGATATCATCGTCGCCACGCCGGAGGCCATCGCCGATGTCGCCAATGCGACCACGCTCGAGGCCATCGAAACGCGGCTGGCGCAAAACGACGGCATCACCCTCGACGAAGGGGCGCTTTTCGCGCGCGGCATGGATTTCAACGGCAATGTCTATGTCCAGAACAGCGGCAGCGGCACCGACTATGCCCAGCGCCGCGGCCTGACCTTCGGCGCAGGCGGCCTCAACGTCGCAACCGAAGGCAATGCCCGGATCGTGCTCAACGGGGTGCATCTGGGGCCGAACGGACAGGTGACGGGGCTCGACACGATCCCGCTGCTGACGATCAACGGCGGGGGCGTGGTGGTCCCGTCCGATCTTTACGATCCGCGGGCGACCTTCAACGGCTGCCTGATCGCCGGCGTCGCCGCCTGCTCCTTCGTCCCGCCCGAGCAGCCCGACTATGAATCGAACTTCCCGGTCCAGGACGTGATCGAGAAGGAAGTCGACAGCGACGACGACAGCGGCGACGGCACCAGCCTGCCGACCGCGCTGATCACGATGCGCGCCCTCGACCCGCTGACCGGCGAGCCTTTGCTCGACGACCCGGTGACCGGCGCGGGCAACGACGACCTCTGGACGCCGACGACCGATACGCAACCCTGAGCCTTTCGGTTGACGGACCACCCCGGAGCGGGGCAAGGGCGCGGATATGACCGATGTCCCTGCCCCGCTCGCGGACTCCGGTGCGCCCCTCCGGCTGTTCAACAGCCTGACGCGCAGCCTGGAGGATTTCCGACCCGTTCACCCGAACGAGGCGCGCGTCTATAGCTGCGGACCGACGGTCTATAATTATCAGCATATCGGCAACATGCGCGCCTATGTCTTTGCCGACACGCTCGGCCGCACCCTGTCGTTCAAGGGCTACGCGCTCCGCCACATCATCAACATCACCGACGTCGGCCACCTGACGTCGGACGCCGACGCGGGCGACGACAAGATGGAAAAGGCCGCCGCGTCGCAGGGCAAGTCGGCGTGGGACGTTGCCGCTTTCTATACCGCCGAATTCAAGCGCGACCTCGGCTGGCTGGGCATCCGCGATCCCGCCAAATGGACCGTCGCGACCGATTATGTGCCGCGCATGATTGCCTTCGCGACGCGTATCGCCGACACCCATTGCTACGAGCTCGATAGCGGCCTCTATTTCGACGTCTCGACCGTCGCCGATTACGGGCGCCTCGCGCGCGCGGTGACCGACGAAGGGGAAGGCCGGATCGAGGAGGTCGAGGGCAAGCGCCACGCCGCCGACTTCGCGATCTGGCGCAAGACCCCGCCAGGCGAGACGCGGCAGATGGAATGGGATTCACCCTGGGGCCGCGGCGCGCCCGGCTGGCATCTCGAATGTTCGGTGATGGGCGAATCCGAGCTCGGGATGCCCTTCGACATCCACACCGGCGGCATCGATCACCGCGAGATCCATCATCCGAACGAGATCGCGCAGAACCAGGCCTATCGCGGCTGCGGCAGTCTCGACTGCGCCGAACATTCGGGCGCCCGGATGTGGATGCACAATAATTTCCTGATCGACCGCGGCGGCAAGATGTCGAAGAGTTCGGGCGAGTTCCTGCGCCTGCAGTTGCTGGTCGATCGGGGTTATCATCCCCTCGCCTATCGGCTGATGTGCCTGCAGGCGCATTACCGCTCGGAGCTGGAATTTTCGTGGGAAGGCCTCGGCGCCACACTGACGCGGCTGAAGCGGCTGGTGATGGCGGCCGCATCGGTGCGCGATGCCGGCGAAGCGGAGATCGCCGACCGCCGCCTTGCCGACCTGCTCGCCAAATTCGACGCCGCCATGTCGGACGACCTCAACACCCCCGTCGCGCTCACCTTGCTCGAAGAGGCGGCGGCGATGAAGAAGGTCGACGCCGGTCAGAAGCGCACCGCGCTGGCGACGATAGACGCCGTGCTCGGCCTGCAACTGTTGGCCCTGTCGCGCGAGGATCTGCGCATCCGCCCCAAAGCCGCAACGATCGACGAACCGGCAATCGAGACCATCCTCGCCCGCCGCAAGGACGCCCGCGCGGCAAAGGATTTCGCTGCCTCCGACGCGTTGCGCGACGAACTCATCGCCGCAGGTGTCGAGGTGATGGACGGCGACCCGCTGGGATGGGATTGGCGGCTGGACAATTAATTCCCCTCCCGCTTGCGGGAGGGGTTAGGGGAGGGCATGTTGGCCCGACCCGTTGCGTATTTGGACAGGCCCTCCCCCGGCCCCTCCCGCAAGCGGGAGGGGAAATGCATGACCAAGACCATCACCGTCCTGTCCGGCCTGATCCGGCCGCTCGTCGAAACCCGCCTGCCTGGCTGGGTCGAACCGCGCTTCTTCACAAGCAAGGAGGAAGCGATAGCCCTCGCGCCCGAAGCCGAGATCGGCTGGTTCGACATGTACGACAAGAAGGACATGGCCGCCGCCATCACCGCGGCGACGAAGATGAAGTGGCTCAACTCGATCTATGCCGGGGTCGACGGCATGCCGCTCGACCTGCTCAAGGAACGCGGCACGGTGGTGACGAACGGCGCGGGGATCAACGCGATCACCATCGCCGAATATGTCGTGATGGGAATGCTCACGGTCGCCAAGGGCTATCGCGACGTCGTCCGCGCGCAGGAACGGCGCGAGTGGCTGATCGAATCGCCGGGCAAGGTCGAGCTCTACGGATCGAAAGCGCTGCTGCTCGGCTATGGTGCGATCGGCAAGCTGATCGAGGAGCGGCTGAAGGGTTTCGCGGTCGACGTCACCGTCGTGCGCCGATCTCCCCCCAAAGAAACTGGCGGCGCCAATACGCTCACCCCCGACCAGTGGCGCGCCCGGCTCGGCGAATTCGACTGGGTCATCCTCGCGGTCCCGGCGACCCCCGAAACCGACGGCATGATCGGCGCCGCCGAACTCGCCGCGATGAAGCCGACCGCGACCCTGATCAACATCGCGCGCGGCGCGGTGGTCGATCAGGACGCGCTCGTCGCCGCGCTCGATGCGAAACAGATCGCGTCGGCCTTCCTCGACGTCACCACCCCCGAACCGCTCCCCGCCGACGACGTACTGTGGAGCCTCGACAATGCGCATATCACCATGCACCTGTCGGGCCGCGCGCAGGACAAGATGTTCGTCCGCGCGGCGGAGCGCTTCCTCGATAATCTGGACCGCTGGCACAAGGGCGAGCCGGTCGAGCCGCGGGTGGATTTGACGCTGGGATACTGAAAAACGCCGTCTGCGCAAGCGCGACGGAAAAGCGCTCAATCCGGCCGTTCGGCCTTCAATTCGCGCACCAGCGGCTGCAGCCGTTCGTCATATTTGGCGAGCATCGTGTGCGCCCCGGCATGGTCGTAGAAGCTGACCAGTTCGCGCCCGTTCCAGCGGTGAATCGCATAGGCGGGGTCTTCGGCGACGATCATCGGACGATCGTCGGGCTTGTTCTCGTCGATCGGGCGAAGGTCGAGCGAGACCTGCGGCGCGGTCGACGAGCAGATAGCGATCGTGCGCCCCTCCCACGCGACGGTGACGGCGCGGTGGAGGTGGCCGCAAATGAGGCCGCGCACCTGGTCGTGGCGGCGGACGACGTCCGTGAAGCGATGCACCCATGGCTCGTCGGGATGGGTGTTCATCCATTCGATGCCGCTTTCGACGGGCGGGTGATGCATCACAATATAGGTCGGTTTGTTCCGGTCCTTCGCCAGTTCGGCGTCGAGCCACGCCGCGCGCGCCTCGCAGAAGGCGCCGCCGTGGCGTCCCTCCTCGAGCGTGTCGATCGTGACCAGCCGCAGTTCGGGCAGCTCGACCGCATATTGGATAAAGCCGTTGCCGTCGTCGAAGCCCGGAAACTGCGCGTGAAAATTGTCGCGCAGATCATGGTTGCCGACGCTCGGCCACACCGGAAAGGGGCAGCGCGAGAAAGCGGTCGCCAGCCGGCGGTAGCTGTCGGGGTCGCCGCGATCGGTGATGTCGCCGGTCGCGAGCAGCAGGTCGGGACGGTTCGGCCCCTCGATCAGCACGTCGAGCACGTCGTCGAGCCGCTTGCGGTTATATTCCGCGGGGTTGTCGGGATCGAAACCGATATGAATATCGGTGATCTGGGCGATCAGCATGTCCGTCCTCTGCCCCTGCTCCGGCCGCCTGGTTGCGGCCGCCCCATCATCATCCGCCCTGTCTTGCGAATCCCAGCACCGGTGTGCGCCATGTCACATCATAAAGATGACGCCGCGCCGGACCTGTGATCGCCGTCACAGCATAGACCTCCCGGGGTGGACGATCGGTAACCATCGCGACCTTTTTCTTGCGCTGACGCTCCGGCATCCACGGCTTGCCGCCGTCGCTGTGATATTCGTGGCACATGGCGCATGAGGATCGGGTCGGCTCCTTCACCTTTGCGATCGTGGCGCCGCTTTCGCCGACATGGCAGGTGCGACACGGCGCGAGTCCCGGAACCAGAAGCTGTTCGGAACGCTTCGACCGGGGCGCTTCGGTATGGCAGGTCGCGCACTCGACCTTGGCATGGCCGGGGTCGGCATGGTCGAACCAGCCCTTCGACAGGAAGCGCGGAGACTGGACGACCTTCTGGACCCGCCAGCGGTTGCCCGATGCCGGCGCAAAGATCGTGTGACAGTCATAGCAGGCCCCGCCCTTCGAAAAGACCGCCCGCACCGCATCCTGTGCGCGGTTCGGACGCAACGCGACTTCGCGGAAATAGATGTTGTAGACCTGCCCCTCGGCATAGGCCCCCGGCCGACGCCGTTCCATCCCGCCGAGTTGCAGCGGCCGCGTCGGCGGGGTCGAGCGGTAATAGGCGAAAAGATCGGCGACGACCTGATCGGGCTCGCCATGGCGCAGCGTGCGCGTGACGCCGCCGACGGTCTCGAACGCGAGGCTGTGGCACATCGCACAGTCGCGCTCCATCTCGACCGGCTTCATCCGCACCCCGTCGCTTTCGGGGCGATGGCAATTTTCGCATTCGAGCTTGTTGCCGAAATCATAGCGGCCACGGAAGCTCGCTGCCATACGGGCGACGCCGCCGGTCGCGCTCAAGTGGATGTCGTGCGGGAATTTGAGGCCGTTATAGTCAAGCGGCGCCTTGCCCGAGGCACGGATCGGCTTCGCGCCCGGCGCGGCATGGATCCACGGACGGAACTCGGGATGCAGCGTGCCGAAATCCGCGGCATCGGCGACCGTCGGCTTGAATCCCGCATCGATCAGCCGCGCCTTCATCCCATCGTGGCAGTCGGCGCAGAATTTCTGCGGCGTCGCGGGCATCGGCCCCGCGCCCTCATGCTCGGTATGGCAGTCGACGCAGCGTCCCTGCGGGCGGTTGAACGCTTTCGCGAACCCCGCGAGCACCTTCTCGCCCACCCCCGGCGGATGGCGCGCGGCGAGCAGCATCGCGGTCGGCGCATTGGCGTGCGCCATGCTCATCGCCTTATGCTCGCCGGTGTGGCAGCCGACGCACGCCTTGTCGGTCACCGCGACGAAGGGTTCGACATGGCACGCTTGGCAGTCGCCCTTCAGATTGGCGTGGGCGCTCGACAGCGGCCCCGACGACCAGGCCATGTCGGCGTGATAGCCCTGCGGCCGCTCATCGACACCGCGAAAGCTGTGCCAGGCCCAGATCGGCCCGATCAGGAAAGCGAGCAGGACGATGATGCCGAAGGTCCAGGCGCCCATGCGCTTGCCCGGCATTACCCCGGCGAGCGAAAAGGCTTTCGCTTCGTCGACATCCTTCGACGACTGCGACAATTCGTCGATCCGTTCGACGAGCAGGATGATGTCGTCGCCCTCGCGCGCGATGGTCAGGCGGTGACCGCCGAAACGCAATTCGGCGCCAGCGGCGCTGTCGATATCGGCGGCATCGACGGTGCGACCGTTGAAATCGAACCCCAGCCCCTCGCTCGCCGCGACGCGGACATGACGGCCATCGGCGCTCGTGATCGCCGCGTGCTGCGGGTTCACGGCCAGATCGGCGATATGGATGACATTGCCGGCGTCGCGACCGAGCGTGATCATATCGCCCGGCAGTGCCTGGTCGCGGATGATCTGCTTGCCCGTCTTCGTCGTCGAGATACGGCGCAGGATGAAGCTCATGGTCCCCTCTCCCCCGCCTTACCAGTAGAAGAAGACGCTGATGATGTGCGCCGACAGCGCCGCGATCAGCGCAAAGGTCAGCGGCACATGCACGTAAAGCCAGACTTCGAGCAGCGCGCGAATACGCAGATGCTGGCGCAGCCGCGCGAGCGCCGCCTCCTTTTGCGAGAGCAGGCCGACCACCTTCTCGCGCGCCTCGGCATCGCTGCTCCGCGATACGCGGAGCGCTCCGAGCGCGGCGGCGGTCGCGCAGCGGGAATAGCGCCCCGACAATCGCGCCATGATCCCGCCCGCGAACGGGTCCTCGTCGAGCGCCGCGAGCACCGGCGCGGTATCCTCGGGCGTCAGCGGCTGCGCGGCGGCGTGAAGCTGGCGGTCGAAGGCGCGGATCGCCTCGAGCATCTGCATCTGCGTCATCTCGTCGCGGTTGTTCGACAGCGCGGCGGGCAAGGTCGCATAGACGGTGACGCCGTAAAGCCCCGACAAAATCACCAGCATCATCAGCACCCAGGCAAGCGTGTGGACGTTCCAGCCGAGCTGGAAGCCGGTATGCCACGTCCCGATGACGATCAGGCTGAGCCCGAGATAGACATGCGCCGAGGTCCAGGCCTTCAAGGACCAGTAATCGCTCGTCATCTTGCGCTTGCGATAGCCGAGCGCGGTCAGCCACAGGATCAGCAGCGCGCCGATCGTCCCCAGCGTATAACCGTACCAGGTGCCGCCGCTAGGCCGCGGCGTGACGTCGATCAGCGCATAGGAGACGATGATCAGCAGGCAGAGCCCGCCAGAAATCTTCGCCCAGCGGAAATTGGCGTAGCGCAGAAAGCCCTCGTGCCGCCGCTCACGCACGCGCTCGGTCTGGGTCGCCTTCGAACGGCGCCGCTGGAAAAGCGAAGCCATCAGCCCGCATCCTCCTGAAGCCGCGCGATCGACAGGAATTCCTCGGGCGACACGCGGATCGCGGCGCCCGTCGGGCAGGCGCGCACGCACGCCGGGCCGCCCGCGATGCCCTTGCACATGTCGCACTTCACCGCGATCTTCTTGGGCTTTTCGTCACCCAACTGCTTCTTGGTCCATTTGGGCGACGGCTCGCCGGGACCGGGGCCGAAGCCGGTGAGCAGCCAGCGCAGCAGGCTGGGCTTTTCGGGCGGCGCGGCTTCCATGCGGATCACGCCATAAGGGCAGTTGCGCATGCAATTGCCGCAGCCGATGCAGCCGGGCTCCATGAACACTTCGCCGTCGGGGCCGCGGTGGATCACGTTCGGCGGGCAGTCGGCCATGCAGTGCGGATGCTCGCAGTGGCGGCAACTCGTCGGCACATGCAGATGCGCGAAGGTCTTGCCCGCCTCGCGGTCGAGCCGCGACAGGCCTTCGTGGCTGTCGGCGCACGCCTTCTCGCAATTGTCGCAGCCGACGCAGAGATTTTCGTCGATCAGCAGCGCGTCGGTCGCTTCGCCCAATCCCTCCTTCATGATGAAGCCCGCGGTATCGGAATAAAGGTCGACCGCGCTCGAATAGCTCGCCTTGCGCGATTCGATGAAGCTGTTCATCTGCGCACGCTCGGCCACCGCGGCCTCGGTCGCTTCGCGCACCTGCGGCCGCGCCGCGAGCATCTTGCGGAAGCTCTCTCCGGTCAGCTTGATGACTTCGCTGCCGACCGCGGCCTTCACCGTCGCATTGCGCGGCGCGCCGCTCAGCACCCCCATTTCGCCGAAGAAGCTGCCGGCGGGAAGATAGCGCAGGAAGATCGGCTTGCCGCCGATATCCTTCTCGACCACCATCGAGCCCGAGCGAATGACATAGACGTCGTCGCCCTGCTCGCCCTCGGCCACCACCACCTTGCCCGCGGGCACGCGCTCGACCTCGGCGGCGTCGACGACGGACTCCAGATCCTCGACCGTCAGCCCGCCCTTGAAGATCTGGAGCAACTGCCGTTCGAGCGAGATGCGGTTGATCGCGCGTTTTGCGCCCGGAACCGACCCCATCAGCTTGAGCGCTGCGGTGCGCGACACTTCGACGAAGATGCTGTCGGCGCCCGCGCGGATCGTCGCGCCGCGCTTGCGGCCGGAGATCAGGCCGACCTCGCCGAAAATCGACCCCTGTTCGATCGGCACGGTGACGCCCGGCGCGACCTCGACCTCGGCATGACCGTCGGCGATCGCGAACAGCGACGATCCGGGGTCGCCCTTCTCGAATACCACCTCACCCTTGCGGTAAAAGGCGACCTTCGAATCGAGCATGAACTCGCGCATCTGGAGCGGCGAGACGTCGGCGAAGATGCGCACCCGCTCGCGCAGATAGTCGAGCCATTCGGTCACGGATTTCTGCTGCGGCAGGCTCGCGAAGACCGCCATCAAATCCTTTTCGTCGGCGGGGGTCAGGCTGGTGTTGCCGTTGATGAACTCAACGACGTCATAGCCCTGATTCATGCAATGCTTGATCAGCGGATAACCCGCGAGCGCGCCGATCACGAAAATGCCGGGCACCGTCGATTCAAAAGTCGGCGACAGCTTGGGAAAGGCTTCGCGGTCGGGGCCCGTGAATTCGATCCCCATCGATTCGACGAAGCCGCGCGGCGCGACCGAGCCCAGCCGCGCGACGATCACGTCGCACTCGATCTTCTCGTCGCCGTTCGGCGTCTCGAGCGTCAGCCAGCCCGGCTCGACCAGCTTGGGCTGTGTCTCGGTGCGGATCGAGAGGAAACCATTCTCGCCCGCCTCCATCATGTCGGAGACATTCTTCGCCTTGGCGCGCGCGAAATCCTTCGATCGGTTGAGGATGGTGACGGTGTTCTCCAGCGCTTCCTCGGCGACGCCCAGCGCATTTTCGATCCCGGCGTCGCCCGATCCGACGACGGTGATATGCTTGTCCTTGAAATCCTCCGGGTCGTCGACCTGATAGATGATGTGCGGCAGGTCGGCGCCGCCGCAGCGCATGCGGTTCGGGTTGCCCTGCGTCCCGATCGCGAGGACGATCGTCTCGGCGTGATAGACGTCGCCTTTCGCGGTCCGAATCGCGAACGCGCCTTTCTCGCCCGTCACTTCGGCGACATCGGCGTGCTTGACGACATTCACCTTGTTGTTCGCGGCATCCTCATCCCAATTGCCGAGGATATATTCGCGCGCGCCCTCGGCAAAGCGGCAGTCGGAGCGCAGGTCGAGCCGCTCGGGCGTCGCCAGGACGCGCTTGCCCTTCTGATATTTGAAGATGGTGTCGGAGAGGTGATCGGTCTTTTCGAGCAGGACATGGCTCATCCCGAGCTGCCCCGCGCGCGCCGCGGCGCTCAGCCCCGCGGGCCCCGATCCGATGATCGCGACCTTCACGACGTCGCTCATGCGCGCGCATCCCCATGGCGGCGGCGATCATGTCCGGCGATGAAGCTGACGAAAGCGCGAACAGGCATCCCAATCCCCCAAATCGCCCACCCCTGAGCGACCACCTATGGATGCGACCCGGACTTATGTCCTGGACGAAGAGCTATGCCCTTGAAAGCGGGAAAAGGTCAACCGGCGAGAGGCTGCTGCGAGACGTTCGCAACTAGTGGATGAGAAGCGGAAGCGTCCTCCATCCTAATCCATTTCCACCGTCATTCCCGCGAAGGCGGGAATCCAGCTTTTTCCTTCCTTCGCGCCTTTGCGTGAGATTTATTAAATTTCACGGGAAGGCGCGAAAGCGCGAAGATTAAAGGGGAAAGAGAAAAGCTGGATTCCCGCCTTCGCGGGAATGACAGTGAGGAGAGTTACCGTCCCGGCCGCACCTGATTGTCGACGCCGCTCACCGCCAGCTTCGGCCTGCCCTTTCCAGCCATCCGCCACGTCACGACATTGTCGACGCCCGACACGGTGAGCGGGGCACCGGGGCGCAGGGTGATGCTGATCTGGTTGCCGACGCCGTTGACGGTCAGGCCGGGGCAGTCACCGACGAAGTCGATATGATTGTCCGAACCCGATACCTGGGCGGGCTGTCCACCGCAGTCGATCTGATGCGCCTGATCGACTCCGCTGACGGCCGCGCCGTCACGCGTTCCGGTGCCGTTATTCCGCTGCGCGGCAAGCGGCGTGGCGGCGACGGCAAGGCTGGCGGCAAAAGCTGGAAGCACATATTTCGCAGCGGCATGATAGCGGAACAAGGTCGTCTCCTTCGTTCCCCGCCTCGAAATTCCCTTGTCGTTCAATGCTATGGAAAAAGGTCTGCGTCAACGGGCGAACTCGCGCCTCAGCCCCTCCCCTCATCATCGTCACCCCGGACTTGATCCGGGGTCCCGCTTTTCAGGCGTCGTTAAGCGGGACCCCGGATCAAGTCCAGGGTGACGAGAGAGAGTGTGTGTGTGAGTGTGTTACGCCAGCTCGAACATCGCCGCGATGCGGTCCGATGCGATCGGCTCGAAGCGTGACCAGCCATCGGGGCCGAGCTTTTCGAGCGGGCGGAAGCGCGCCTTATACGCCATGCGCGCCGACCCTTCGATCCAATAACCGAGATAGACGTAAGGCAATCCGGCTTTCGCCGCGCGCAGCACATGATCGGCGATGATATAGGTGCCCAGTCCTTCGCGCAGCGGATGGTTGGCATCGAAAAAGCTGTAGATCATCGACAGCCCGTCGCCCTGCCGGTCGGTCAGGCAGCAACCGACGAGGCGGCCGCGGCTGCCGTCGGCGGTCGGCTCGCGATATTCGATCATATAGCTGTCGACCGGAGTCTGCTCGACCATATCGGCGAAATCCTGCTCGTCCATGTCGGCCATGCCGCCGTTCGGATGGCGCGAGCCCAGGTAGGAACGCAGCAACGCATATTGCTCCTCGGTCGCCCACGGCTTGCACGCGGTGGCGACGAGGTCGCGGTTGCGGCGGATCGTGCGCTTCTGCGAGTTGCTCGGCGCGAACTCGGCGGCGCAGACGCGCACCGACACGCAGGCCGTGCAGTCGGCGCAGCTCGGACGATAGGCGACCGACTGGCTGCGGCGGAACCCGATGCGGCCGAGCGCATCGTTCAATTCGTTCGCATTGGGTCCGCTAAGCTCGGTGAAGACCTTGCGCTCGGTCTTGCCCTCCAGATAGGGGCAGGGCGCGGGGCTGGTGACGAAGAAGCGCGGAAAACGGAACGGTGCGGACACGCGAGACAGACCTCCGAACGATGATGCGAACCCTTCCCACGCGGGTTCCGACACGCGACTTGCACCGACTATGCCGCCTGCCGTCAATGGTGCAAACATCATTTACCATTTTTGTCCGTCCCGGACTGAATCAACTCCGAAATTTTCTGAATCGCCCGGTAACTCTTGTGCCGGATTGAATCAAAAGCACCGTTGCCAACTCACCCGCATCCCCGGAATCGTCATCCCGGCGAAGGCCGGGATCTCGCCGGTGCGTCATGGCGATAGGGAGAGATCCCGGCCTTCCGCCTTTGGCGGAAGTTTATCCTGAGCGCCTGCCAAGGCAGTCGAAGGGCCGGGATGACGAAATAATGGAAGCTTCCGATCAGCTATAACCGCGCAGTTCGTCGCCGGTCAGCGTCGCGACATGCAGCACGTTGGTAGACCCCGGCGTGCCGAAGGGAACCCCCGCCATCATCACCAGCTTGGCCCCCGCCGTGCCGATGCCGTGACGCAGCGCCATGCGCTTGCCCTTGGCGATCATCTCCTCGAAGCTGCCGATGTCCTTGGTCGGCACCGCATGCGCGCCCCACAGCAGCCCCATGCGCCGCGCCGCGTCGCGTTTCGGCGTCAGGACGAGCAGCGGCGCGTTCGGGCGCTCGCGCGCAACACGGCGCGCGGTCGAGCCCGAGGCGGTGAAGCAGATGATCGCGTCGGCGGCGATCGTCTGGATGATCCGCCCCGCCGCTTCGGCGAGCGCGTCGGCGGTGGTCGCGTCGGGTTGCGTCTCGGTAAAATGCAGGCGGCGGAAATAATCGGGATCGCTTTCGACCGAGCGCGCGATGCTGTCCATCATCGTCACCGCCTCGACCGGCCAGGCGCCCGCCGCGGTCTCGGCCGAGAGCATGATCGCGTCGGCGCCGTCATAGATGGCGGTCGCGACGTCGGACACTTCGGCGCGCGTCGGCGAGGGCGAGACGATCATCGATTCGAGCATCTGGGTCGCGACGACCACCGGCTTGCCCATCGCCCGCGCGGTCGCGACGATGCGTTTCTGGAGCGGCGGCACCGCTTCGGGCGGCAATTCGACCCCCAGATCGCCGCGCGCGACCATCGCGGCGTCGGCGATCTCCAATATCTCCTCGAGCCGCTGGACACCCGCGGGCTTCTCGAACTTGACGAGCAGCGCCGCCTTGCCGCCGATCAGCCGCCGCGCCTCGGCAACGTCCTCGGGACGCTGCACGAAGGAGAGCGCGATCCAGTCGACATGCTGTTCGAGCGCGAAGCTCAGATCCTTGCGGTCCTTCTCGGTCAGCGCCGCGAGCGGCACGACGACATCGGGGACGTTGACGCCCTTGCGGTCCGAAATCCGCCCGCCGACCTCGACGATCGTCTCGATCCGCGCGGGCGAGACCGCCTGCACGCGCAGCACCAGCTTGCCGTCGTCGACGAGCAGCCGCGTTCCGGGCTCGAGCGCGGCGAAGAGCTCGGGGTGCGGCAGGTGGACGCGGCCCGCATCGCCCGGCGCCGTGTCGGTGTCGAGGACAAAGCGCTCGCCCTTCACCAGTTCGGCGGGCCCGTCCTTGAAGGTGCCGACGCGCAGCTTCGGTCCTTGCAGATCGACGAGGATCGTCGTCGGGCGCCCGGTGTCCTTCTCCAGCGCGCGGATCGCGGCGATCACTTTGGCGTGGCCTTCATGGTCGCCATGGCTCATATTGACGCGAAAGGCATCGGCGCCCGCGCGGTGGAGTGCGGCGATCATCTCGGGATTCGCGCTCGCGGGGCCGAGCGTCCCCAATATGCGGACCTTGCGCTGGCGGGGCGTGAAACTCTGGACCACAGATGCTCCGAAGACTGGAAGAATGATAGCCGCCTGCCTAGGCGCTCTGTCGCGGCGAAGGCAAGCCGCGTATAGCTATGCAACGCCCGAGACGAAGGAATTTCGCCATGTCCTGCAGCGACGACCCGACCACCCCGAACGATGCGCTCGACAGCCTCGACGATGCCGTCGCCGCCGCGGCCTTCCGCCGCCTTGTCCGCCTGCTCCGGCATCGCAGCGACGCCGCGAACATCGACCTGATGGGGCTCGCCGGATTCTGCCGCAACTGCCTCGGCGACTGGATCGCCGAAGCGGGCGCGCTGGACAAGGAGACCGGCCGCGCGATCGTCCACGGCATGCCCACCAAGGAATGGAAAGCGAGCTTCCACGTCGCCGCGACGCCCGAACAGCTCGCGCGGATGGAAGAAAGCATGGCCAAGAATCCCTGACCTCGCTAGGTGGGCGCCGAGGCGATTCTCGCCACCCCATCCAAACCTCAAGCGGAGTATAAAATGAGCGAAGCCACCGTGTCCGACGAACAACTGCGCCTTTTCATCGAGCGCATCGAGCGGCTGGAAGAAGAGAAAAAGGGCATCGCCGACGACATCCGCGACGTCTATCTCGAATCGAAATCGCAGGGCTATGACCCCAAGATCATGCGCCAGATCGTGCGCCTCCGGAAAATGCCCGTCCACGACCGCAAGGAAATGGAAGCGATCCTCGACGTTTACAAATCGGCGCTCGGAATCGCCTGAGCCCGCCTGGCAGGCCTGAACCCCCCAACAGGAGAGTGACGATGTTCAGCACCACGACCAACATCATCGAGGGCCATCCGGTCCGCGAATATCTGGGCATCGTCACCGGTGAAGTGATCGTCGGCGCCAACCTGTTCCGCGACCTGTTCGCGAGCATCACCGACATCGTCGGCGGCCGCTCGGGCAAATATGAGGACGTCCTTGCCCGCGCCCGCAAGGAAGCGCTCGGCGAGATGGAGGCCGAGGCCGCGAAGCTCGGCGGCAATGCGGTGATCGGCGTCGACCTCGACTATGAAGTACTCGGCCAGAACGGGTCGATGCTGATGGTGTCCGCCAGCGGAACGGCCGTGGTTGTCTGATCGCCCGCGCCGCGCTAGGGGCAGCGCCACATTTTTTCCATCCGATGGAGGTAGCTGTGGCCGGCCATAGCAAGTTCAAGAACATCATGCACCGCAAGGGCGCGCAGGATAAGAAGCGCAGCGCCCTTTTCTCGAAACTCGCGCGCGAGGTCACCGTCGCGGCGAAGATGGGCCTGCCCGACCCCGACGCGAATGCCCGTCTTCGTGCGGCCGTCAACGCGGCCAAGGCGCAGTCGATGCCGAAGGATAATATCCAGCGCGCGATCGACAAGGCGGCGGGCGGCGACGGCGACAATTACGAGGAAATCCGCTACGAGGGCTATGGCCCCGGCGGCGTCTCGCTGATCGTCGAAGCGCTCACCGACAACCGCAACCGCACCGCAACCAACGTCCGCACCGCCTTCGCCAAGAACGGCGGCAACCTCGGCACCAGCGGCAGCGTCAGCCACGGCTTCGACCGCCTCGGCCTGATCAGCTATCCCGCGAAGGCCGGCGACGCCGACACGGTGTTCGAAGCCGCGCTCGACGCGGGCGCCGACGATGTCGAATCGTCCGAGGACGGCCACGACATCTGGACCAGCGTCGACAGCCTGCACGAGGTCGCGAAAGCGCTCGAAGCCAAGCTCGGCGAGGCCGAAGGCGTCAAGCTCGCGTGGAAACCGACGCTGAAAAGCGAGATCGCCGACGAAAGCGTCGCGCAGACCCTGTTCAAGCTGATCGACACGCTCGACGACGACGACGACGTCCAGACCGTGTGGGGCAATTACGAAATCCCCGACGCAGTGATGGAAAAGCTTGGCTAAAAGTCAAAAGCCGTTCGCATCGAGCCCTTCGACTGCCTTGGCAGGCGCTCAGGGTAGACTTCCGGCTGCGCCGGAAGTCGAGATGTCCATCGGTCGAGCGCATCTTCGGGATGTCTCGACTTCGCTCGACACGAACGGAACATAGTGATCATCCTCGGCCTCGACCCTTCGCTCTCCTGCACCGGTTGGGGCGTCATCCGCGTCGAAGGCAGCCGGATCAGCCATATCGCCAACGGCCAGATCAAGACCGACGCCAAAGCCCCCCTGCCCGACCGCCTAGCCTATCTCGACGCCGTGCTCGCGGCGGTGATCGCGGACTATGCGCCGCTATACGCGGCGGTCGAAGAGGTCTTTGTCAACGACAATCCGCAATCGACGCTGAAACTCGCCCACGCCCGCGGCGTCGCTTTGCTCGCCTGCGCGCGCGGCGGGCTGACCGTCGCCGAATATGCCCCTCGCCTCGTCAAGAAGGCAATCGTCGGCACCGGCGGCGCGGCGAAGGAGCAGGTGCAGGCGATGCTCCGCGTCCTGCTGCCGGGCGCCAAGGTCGCGGGAGCCGACGCGGCGGACGCGCTAGCGGTGGCGATCTGCCACGCCAATCATCGGCCGCGCGGCTGAACAATCTCACGCAAAGGCGCAAAGGCGCGAAGAGAAAAGAGGCCCATACAAAGACACAAAGATGTCGGCGCATCGCATCAGCGTCTTTGCGTTTAACGGCCACGAATATCCTGCCGGACTTTGTCCGGCTATCAAAACATCAAGAACGGCGGGCGGGGCGAAAAACCGCCCTCTTCGGGTCTTTGTGTGAGATCATTCTCTCTTCCGTCTTCGCGCCTTTGCGCCTTTGCGTGAGCCTCCTTTTTCCTTCCCTGTTCCCTTTTCATTCCCACCGCGCTAGGCACGTCGCATGATCGCGAAACTCACCGGACGGCTCGACAGCAGCGGCGCAGGCCATGCGGTGATCGACGTCGGCGGCGTCGGCTATCTGGTCGAGGCGTCGGCGCGCACGCTGGACGCATTGGGCGCAGTCGGCAGCGACGTCACCATCCACACCGAGATGCTCGTCGGCGAGGATTTCCTGCGCCTGCTCGGCTTCGCGCGCGCAGAGGAGCGCGACTGGTTCCGCCTGCTCACCAGCGTCCAGGGCGTCGGCGCCAAGGTCGCGCTCGCGATCCTGTCGGCGCTCGAAATCGGCGACCTACAACGCGCCCTCGCGAGCAGCGACAGCGCGATGATCGCCCGCGCTAACGGCGTCGGCCCGAAGCTCGCCCAGCGCATCGCGCATGAACTGAAGGACAAGGCGGGGACGCTGGGCGGTATCGTGGGTTCAAATCCTTCTCTCGCAACCAAAGGCGGCCCCCTCAGTGACGCCGTCACCGCGCTCACCGGACTCGGCTTCAAGCCCGGCGAGGCAAGCACCGCTGTGGCCGCCGCCAGCGAGGTACTCGGTGCTGACGCCAGCCTCGACGCGCTCGTTCGCGCCGCGCTCAAAAAAGCCGCAAAGTGATGTGGAAAGCTATTACCAAAATCGCGTTTGTATTGGCTGTAACGAGCTTAGCATGGTTTAGCATCGCGGTGGCCATCATCGCGATTTGCGCCACCGTTCTCGTCGCAATTCACGACAAAGCGAGCTCACTTATAGAAATTTCCTTCGGGCCACTACGTGCGAAACTTGAACGCACGGTATCAGAATCTGAAAAACTGATTTCAGGCCTGCGCAACTTGGCTGTTGCGCAATCAAAAGCCATAGTGTCAGCGAGCGCCCATACCGGGCGCTTTGGGACCGCAGACGATTGGATATTCTCGGCATCTAAAGATATTGAAGCAGGGCTCCGTGCGATTGGCGCAACGGATGACGAGATTATGGAGGCCCGATCAGATTTGGTGAGGCTCACTCTCCGCGATCTAGGAGCGGCGGCCACCAACGGGAGCACGCTGCCGACCCAATTAGGCCAAGAGGCTACCAGCGAGTGGCAAGATTTCCGAAGAACCGAGAAGCTTTCAGATCCAGACTTCATTGAGGCCTGGCTTATCAAGCACATCGCGTTCGGCGCAGATCAACAGAAAATTGTTGAGGCCATGCGCTGGATTAGGGATGCCAGAGATATTCGGGATGCAGATCAATACCTATTGAGAAATATTGAATCACAGTTGGAAAAAGCCGCCAAATGAGCGACCGCATCCACCGCGCTTCCTGCCGCTGCGGCCAGATCCGCATCACCTGCACCGGCGAGCCGATCCGCGTGTCGGTCTGCCACTGCCGTGAATGCAAGGCGCGCAGCGGCAGCGCCTTTGCCGCGCAGGTCCGTTTTCCCGCCGAGCAGGTCCGCATCGAGGGCGAGGCGAACGCCAAGATATGGCAGTACACGGGCGAGAGCGGCAACACCGCCGACTTCTTCTTTTGCGGCACCTGCGGCTCGGGCGTCTGGTATAAAGCCCGGCCCTATCATGACGCCTATGCAATACCGCTCGGCAATTTCGAGCCCGGCCACGGCTTCGCGCCCGATTATTCGGTTTATGAGGAACGGATGGAGCCTTGGGTTTCGATCGCCGGCGAGGCAATAGAGCATTATGACTGAGCCGGCCCTCACCACCCCCCTGCGCACCCCCGAGGACGCCGACGCCGCGCTGCGCCCCAAGTCGCTCGCCGAGTTCGTCGGGCAAGCGGCGGCGCGCGAGAATCTGCGCATCTTCATCGAGGCGGCGAAGGCGCGGGGCGATGCGCTCGACCATGTGCTCTTCTTCGGGCCGCCGGGGCTCGGCAAGACGACGCTGGCGCAGATCGTCGCGCGTGAGCTCGGCGTCGGCTTCCGCTCCACCTCAGGCCCGGTGATCGCCAAGGCGGGCGACCTTGCCGCGCTGCTCACCAATCTCGAGGACGGCGACGTCCTGTTCATCGACGAGATCCACCGCCTCGCGCCCGCGGTCGAGGAAATCCTCTATCCCGCGATGGAGGACCGCGCGCTCGACATCATGATCGGCGAAGGGCCGTCAGCGCGCAGCGTGCGGATCGACCTGCCGAAATTCACTCTCGTCGGTGCGACGACGCGGCAGGGCCTGCTGACGACGCCGCTGCGCGACCGCTTCGGCATTCCGGTGCGGCTCAATTTCTATACCCATGGCGAGCTCGAACAGGTGATCGGCCGCGCCGCGCGCCTGCTCGGCCTCGGCATCGCGCCCGATGGCGCGCTGGAGATCGCGAAGCGCTCGCGCGGCACGCCGCGCATCGCGGGCCGCCTGCTCCGCCGCGTGCGCGATTTCGCGACGGTGGCGGGGGCACAGGTCGTCGATGCCAAGGTCGCCGACGCCGCGCTCAACCGGCTGGAGGTCGATGCGCTCGGCCTCGACGCGATGGACCGGCGCTACCTGACCATGATCGCCGACATCTATCGCGGCGGCCCGGTCGGCGCCGACACGCTCGCGGCGGGCCTGTCCGAGCCGCGCGACACGATCGAGGACGTGATCGAACCCTATCTGCTCCAGATCGGCCTGATCGCCCGCACCGCGCGCGGCCGGATGCTCAACGCGAGCGCGTGGAAGCATCTCGGCCTCAACCCGCCCGCGGGCACGCAGGACGGGCTATTCGATCAGGGCAAATAGCGTCTCGACCGGCCGCTCGAACGCGCGCGCGAGTTTCAGCGCCAGCACGGTCGAGGGCACGAACACCCCATTTTCGATCGTGTTGATCGTCTTGCGACTAACCCCGATGCGCTCCGCAAGCTCGGCCTGGGTCCAGCCCCGCGCTTCGCGCGCGCTTCGCAAATTGTTGGCCAGCCGGTCAGCCACGCATCGACCGCCGTTCCAATATCCCGAATCGCAGCACAGCGCAGGCAACCCCGGCGCTGATCATCAGGCGAAGCGTCTCACGCGTCGGGAAATCCTCGAACCAGCTCAGCGCATAGAGGGCGAAGGCGGTGACGATCATCGCCCAAAAGCCCTTGATCATCGCGTCGCGGCGATTGGCGATCGTCGTTTCGTCGTTCATCAGCGCTCGCACCGACGCTCCGCGCAGCAATCCGCCGCCCGCCGCGAGCAGGAACAGCAGCGCCGCCGCCCATACCACCCAGGCGGCAAGTTTGATCGTTTCGGGGCGGGAGGCAGGGACATCGGTCCCCAGGCTGCTTGCTAGGCTGGTCAGGAAGAGAAGTGCCATCACCGTCGCGATCCGCGCGCGGCGCGCAGTCAGCCGTTCGGCCAAAGCAAAATCTTCGCTGGTCATCGCGCCATCCTTTGCAACCTATAGGTGATATATGTAACCTTTGAGTTACACGAGTCAATAGGATTTTCTTCGGCGTCTGCGACCGGGAATCAGCGCTTTTCTCCGCCAGATGGCCGCGACTTGCGACGAACCGTTGAAGAGGGCTTTGCGACGAGTCGATGCCCCGCTATCGGTCTTAACCATGGCGGCTGTTCCTCCCCCCTTCGTCCCCGGCGCCTTCGTCGGGGCGGCGCATCATTACCGGGCGCGCGTCTATTTCGAGGACACCGACCTGTCGGGCATCGTCTATCACGCCAATTACCTCCGCTATATGGAACGCGCGCGCTCCGACATGCTGCGCCTCGCCGGAATCGACCAGCGCGCGGCGATGGAGGGCGGCGAGGGCGCCTGGGCGGTCACCGACCTGACGATCAAATATCGCAGCCCCGCAAAGCTCGACGACGATTTGCTGGTCGTCAGCACCGTCGAGGCGGTGCGCGGCGCGAGCGTGATCATCGCGCAACGCATCCTTCGCGGTCAGGACACGTTAACGGAGGGGCGTGTTACCGCCGCCTTTCTGTCGCCCGAAGGCCGGCCGCGCCGCCAGCCAGCGGGCTGGGCCGACCGCTTCACCGCCATCATGAATGGAGAGACCAACCCTTGCTAGACAATATCAAGCTGGCCGCCGACGCGGCGACGCTGTCCCCCATCGCGCTGTTCATTCAGGCCGACATCATCGTCAAGGCGGTGATGATCGGGCTGCTGCTCGCGTCGATCTATGTCTGGGCGGTGATCATCACGCACGGCCGCAGCGTCGGCAAGCTGATGCGCGCGTCGGAGGGGTTCGAGCGCGATTTCTGGCGCGCCGACAATATCGACAAATTCTATGACAAGAACAGCGGCGAGGAATTGCCGAGCGCGAAGATTCTCGCGGCAGGGATCGGCGAATGGCGCCGCTCGACCAAGGGCCGCAACGTCGACCGCGAGGGCACGCGCGAGCGGCTGGGTATCGCGATGAACAGCGCCGTCGCGGGCGAAGTCGACCGGCTGGCCGAGAAGATCGGCACGCTCGCCACCATCGGCGCGGTCGCGCCTTTCGTAGGTCTGTTCGGCACCGTCTGGGGCATCATGCGCAGCTTCACCGCGATCGCCGCGTCGAACAACAGCAGCCTCGCCGTCGTCGCCCCGGGCATCGCCGAGGCATTGTTCGCGACCGCGATCGGCCTGTTCGCTGCCATCCCCGCGGTGATCGCCTACAACGCCTTCTCGCAGCGGCTGAACCGCCTCGAATCGCGGCTCGGCCGCTTCGCCGACGGGCTGCACGCGATGTTCAGCCGCGAACTGGAGGTCGAGGGCTGATGGCGATGACCGGACCTTCGGGCGGTGTGAGCCGGCGGCGTGGGCGCGGCGGACGCCGCGCGCCGATGGCGGAGATCAACGTCACCCCGCTCGTCGATGTCATGCTGGTGCTGCTGATCATCTTCATGATCACCGCGCCCCTGCTCGCATCCGCCGTTCCCATCGATCTTCCCGAAAGCCGGGCGAAACCGGTCGAGACCGAGGAGCAGGAACCGATCCAGCTTTCGATCAATGCCGACGACACCCTCTATATCGGCGACGAGGTCGTTCCCGAGGCCGAGCTTCCCGCACGGCTCGATGCGATTGCGGGCGCACAGAAAGCGGGCGAGAAGCCGCGGCAGATCATGCTGCGCGCCGACAAGGGGCTCGACTATGGCCGCGTGATGCGCGTGATGGGCGAGCTCAACCGCGCCGGGCTGACGCGGATCGCGCTCGTCACCACCGGATCGGATGCCCCCGCACCCAGCGAGGCGGCGGTCACCGATGGTTCAGAGACGAACCCCTAGGCCGTGACCATGGCGGCGCAAACGGCACCACGGGGGAATCAGAAGACCGGCATCGCGATCGCGGTGGCGCTGCACGTCGTCGTGATCGGCCTCTTGTCGATCCAGTGGACCGGCGGCGACCGGCGCTTCGACAATCCGCCGATGGAAGTCGATCTGGTCGCCGAGACTGCGGCGCAATCCTCCGCGCCGCTGATCAGCGACACCCCGCCCGCCGCGCGGCTGGGCGAGGAGGATGCCGAAGACATCGCCGCGCCGCCCGAGCCCGTCCCCGCGCCGCCGCTGCCCGAGCCGGTCGTGCGTCCGACCCCGGCGCCCGCGCCGAAGCAGGTTGCGCGCGCCGTTCCCGCGCCGCCCAAGAAGACGCCTCCTGCCGCGCAAAAAGCGACACCGAAGCCAGCACCGAAGGCACCGGCGAAGAAGCCGACGAGTCGCCCGACCGGCCGCCTCGACGGCATCGTCGACGGCCTGTCGCGAACGCAGCCCAAGAAGCCCGCGAGCAAGGGCGCCCCCGCCGCGACGACCTCCGCCGAGCTCCGCCGCTCGATCGACGTCAGCATCAAGGCCAAGGTCGGCCCGCGCTGGGACCGCTGCAAGGTCAGCGGCGTCGATGTCGAAAAGCTGAACACCGTCGTGAAGTTCCGGCTGACTCCCGCCGGCGCCCTCGCGGGCTTCACCAGCGTGACGACGTCGGGCCAGAACGACAGCAACCGCTTCCAGGTCGCACGCCATCAGGAATGCGCGAAAAAGGCAGTCGAACTGGCCGCGCCCTTCGATTTGCCCGAAGAAAATTACAACTATTGGCAGAATTACACATTGGACTTCGACAAGGTGAGATGAGCATGACTCTTGCGAGATATTTGATCGCCGGCCTCCTGATGACGGTCGCCAGCCCCGTGGTCGCCCAGACCCAGTCCGTGCAGCCGCCTGTCGTCCAAGCGCCGGCGGACGGCCCGCGCGAATCGATCACCGGCACGCTGTCGCAGGACCGCACCGTCATCGCCGTCCCCGCCTTCGCGACCCCGGCGGCGGTCAATGTCGCGGGGCTCAACACCGCCAGCCTCGGCAAGCAGATTGCCGACGTCATCGCCGCCGACCTCGAACGCAGCGGGCTCTATGCGCCGCTCGGCCCCGGCAGCGTCCGCGCGATCAGCATGGCGGAAGTGCGCGCGCCGCAATTCGCCGACTGGCAGGCGCGGAATGCCGAGAATGTCGTCCATGGCTTCGTGCAGGCGAGCGGCACCGGCGGGCTCGTCGTCGGCTGCTACCTCTACGACACCGACCTCGGCAGCGAACTGGTGCGGCAGGGGTACGAGATCCAGCCCGCCGACTGGCGCCGCGCCGCGCATAAATGCGCCGACGCCATCTATTCGCGCCTGTCGGGGGAATCACCCTTCTTCGACAGCCGCGTCGCCTATATCGCCGAGAGCGGCCCCAAGGGGAACCGCATCAAGCGGCTGGCGATCATGGATTCGGACGGCGGCAACCACCGCTTCATCACCAACGGCCAGGCGCTGGCGCTCAGCCCGCGCTTCTCGCCCGATTACAAGAAGATCGTTTATGTCAGCTATTTGAACGACCGCGTTCGCGTCTTCATCTACGACGTCAATGCCGGCACGCAGAAGCTGGTGACCGAAAGCAAGAACGCAACCTTCGCGCCGCGCTGGTCGCCCGACGGTCGTCAGATTCTCTATTCGATGGCGGTCGGCGGCAACACCGACATCTATCGCATCTCGGCCGAGGGCGGCACGCCGGTGCGGCTCACCAGCACGCCGGGGATCGACGTCGGTGGCAGCTTTTCGCCCGATGGCAAGAAGATCGTGTTCGAAAGCGACCGGTCGGGCGCCCAGCAACTCTATACGATGAACATCGACGGATCGAACCAGCAGCGGATCAGCTTTGGCGGCGGCCGCTATGCGACCCCCGAATGGTCGCCGCGCGGCGACCTGATCGCCTTCACCCGCATGGGCGGCGGCGAGTTCCGCGTCGGCGTGATGACCCCGTCGGGCGGCGGCGAGCGGCTGCTCACCAACAGCTGGCAGGACGAGGCGCCGACCTGGTCGCCGAACGGCCGCGTCATCCAGTTCTTCCGCACCACGGCGGGCAAGGCGGGCAAATCGTCGCTGTGGCAGGTCGACCTGACCGGCGTGAACCTACGCCGCCTGCCGACGCCGCAGGACGGGTCGGACCCGAGTTGGGGGCCGATCCTGCCCTGATCGCGGCGGCGGAACCAAAGGAAATCCGCGGGGTTTGACTCTTTGCGTTCAATGCGGGTTAATCCCACGCGGTCACGACTGAAAAACGCAACAACAAGAGGACAGAAGACATGACGATACGCAAAACCACCGCGATGATCGCGGCGATCACCATGCTTGCTGTGGGTGCCTGTGCGAAGAAGGCGCCGGAACAACTCCCGCCCGCGCCTGAAGGAACGGGCACCGATACGGGAACGAATACCGGCGGTGTTGTCCCCGGATCGCAGGAAGACTTTGTCGCCAATGTTTCGTCCGACCGGATTTTCTTCGGTTTCGATCAATATAATGTCGATGCCGAGGATCAGGCGACGCTGCAGAGCCAGGCGCAATGGCTCGCCCGCAACCCCGCGGTGCGCGTCACGCTGGAGGGCCATGCCGACGAACGCGGCACCCGCGACTATAACATCGCGCTCGGCGAGCGCCGTGCCAATGCCGCGAAAAATTATCTCGCGACGCTGGGCGTCGACCCGAGCCGGATCGACGTGATCAGCTATGGCAAGGAACGCCCGGCGGCGCTCGGCTCGAACGAGGAAGCCTGGGCCCAGAACCGCCGCGCGGTGACCGTCGTCATCGCGCGATAAGCGCCGGCCATAGCGGCACTGTCGCCCAGGCGGCAGTGCAAGCAAAAAAACCGAAGGGGACCCGCCGCCGGACCAGCGGCCGGTCCCCTTTTCCTTGCGCGGCGAGCGCCCAGAGCAGCCCGCCGAGGCTGGCGAGCAACAGCAGCAGCGGCAACGCCTGCCAGCCGAGCCAGCAGCCGATCGCCGCGACGAGCTTGGGGTCGCCGCCGCCCATTCCGTCATCGCCGCGCAGGCGGCGATAGGTCCAGGCGATACCGCCAAGCACCAGCCCGCCCGCTAGCGCGCCGATCCAGCGATCGAGCAAATCGGCGCCGAGCATCGGGCCGGCCAGAAGCAATCCGGCGACCGCCAGCACGGCATTGAGCCGGTCGGGCAGCCAGAAATGCCGCGCGTCGAGCAAGGCGAGCGGCAGCAGCAGCCAGCCGAACAGCGCCCAGAGCCAGCCCGCGACGCCGGGCAGGAGCACGAGCGCGATGACGCCGATCAGCCCCGAAGCGATCTCGACCCGTCCGTGAAACGGATCGATCCGCGCCCCGCACCGCGCGCACACCCCGCGCATCCCGAGCGCCGACAGCAACGGCACCAGCTCCCACGCGCGCAGCGGTCGGCCACAACCGTCGCATTGCGAGCGACCGAGCACCGATCGTCCGGCGGGCCAGCGCAGCGCGAGCGTCGCGATGAAGCTGCCGAGGATCAGGCCGATGAGGCCTGCGAGAAGGACAGCGGCGCCGATAGGCAAGGCGTCGAGAATTGATGAAATAATCGTCATCTCTTCCCTCCCGCCACTTCGCACCGTGCCCCCGCGAGGCGGGGGAACACGGCCTTTCAGACCGTCCCTAAAACCGCCCCGTCGCGGTCAGCACATATCCGTTCGCTCCCGGCTTGAACCCCAGAACCGTCAGCGCCGCCGCCATCGCCGGGTCGCGATCGACGTTGATTGCGAACTGCGCGCGATAAGCGCCGCGCGCGTCGAACGACAAGGTCAGCCGCTCCATCCCCGACTGGCTGGCGAGCGCCGCCTGCGCGCGACCGTTCGCGCAGGCGATCGGCCCCGACAGCCCGCGCGACAGATCGAGCCCGGCGATCGGCGCCGTCACCATCAACTGCAGCCGCCCCGCCGCCTCGACGCATTGTCCGGCGCCGTCGAAGCGCACCGACACGCCCTCGAAGCGGATCGTGTCGACTGGAACGATGCCGAGTCCGCCCGACAGCGAGGTCACGCCGTTGACGTCGGACATGCCGCGCGGATCGCTGCCGTGGAGCCGCCCCGACAAGGCGCCGGTCCGCTCGTCGGCGCGCCTGAAGACGAGTTCGGCATCGCCGCCCAGCAATGCCAGCGGCGACAGGCTGGCGCGCACGGTACCGAGCGGCAACGCACCGAGCCGTGCGTCGATCAGAGCGCCCGACCAGACCGAGCCGCGAATCTCGCGCGCCGCGATCCCTGCATCGGCGGCGCCCGACAGCGACAGCGCGAGCCGCATCGGAAAGGTCAGGGCGATCAGCAGCAGAGCGAGCAGCCCCGCGCCGACGATCCACCGGCGCCCGCTCATTGCCCGGCCTTTCTCAGTTCGGCGGTCATGCCGACAGTGCCGTCGGCAGCCGGGGTGATCGTCAATTGATCGACGATGAAACCCTGCCCCTCGAGCGAGGCGAGCCAGTCGGTCAGCACCGGCGCCTTGGCGGTCGCAATCGCGATCGTCGCCTGCCCCTGTCCCCGCGCCTCGTTGCGGTCGAGCGTCAGCCCGATCTCGCCCGCCGACTGCGCGAGATATTGGTCGACCGCCGTCGCATCGACCGCTGCGGCGAGTGATTTCGCCGGTCGCTGCGCGAGCAATTGTACTTTCGCCGCGACGCGCCCCTCGCGCTCGATCGCGGCACTATGCCGGCTTTCGAGGTCGGAGAAAGCCGCAACCGCAGGCCGCCCAAGCACCCAGCCGAGCACCGCGAGCGCGAGCACGCCCGCGACGCCGACAAGCCAGCGCTCGCGCATCGACAGGCCGCCCCACCAATTTTTCACCGCGTCCATCATGGCACCGCCCGGATCGTCACATTGGCCATCTGCTGGCCGTCGGTTCCCGCCATCGGCTGCGCCGTGATGCGATAGCCATGCGCCTGCAGCGCGAGCAGCACCGCGTTGATGTCGTCGACGCGCGGCGCGGCGAGCGTCGTCGTCAGCGTGCCGTCGGTGCGATGCGCCAGGCTCTTGAGCGTCACGCCCGGCGTATCGCGCATCGCATCGTAGAGCGCCGACGCCGGAACCGAGAAAGCGAGCGGTCCGCCGCCCGCCGCGGCGAGGCGCCGGTCGATCTCGGCTTCGGCCGCTTCGGCATCGGGCGCAGCGATGCCTGCCTTTTTCGCTGTTTCTACAGTTGCTTTGTCGGCGCGGCTGCTATCCGACATCAGCCGGATCGCATGGACGACCGGCACCATCAGGCTGACGACGAGCAGCGCGATCAGCAATTGCTTCGCCAGCCGCAGCAGCGCCGGATCGATCGCCCAGCGCCGCTTCGGCTTCCACGCGCCGCTGAGCAGGTCGAGCGGCGGCGCAGCGAGCGAGAGCAGCAGCGCCTCGCGCATCCGCGCGGCATCAAGCGGCGCGATCGTCCGATCCCCGGCGATCAGCGGATCGAGTTCGGGGTCGGACAGAAAGGCGCGATCGGCGGTGCGGACGATCGTCTCCTCGCCGACCTCGGCGGCCCAGAGCGTTTCCGCCTCGGGCGGCGGCACGGCCGCGGCCGCGGGAAGGATCGCATCGGGCGACAGTCCCTGCGCCGCCAGCCAGTCGGTCCACGCCGTCATCGCGGCGTGGGTCGTCACCGCGACCGGGACCGCCTGCCCCGCCTCGGCGGGCTGGCCCGCGACGACGTGCAGCCCCGATGGGTCGCCCAGACTGTCCTTCAGCGCGTCGAGCCGCGCCGCCGCCGCCGCCTGCGCCGGGGCGGCATCGGGATAGTGATGCCAGCGCAGCGGCACGTCGGCGGCGGGCGCCAGTGCGATCAGCCGGTCGTCCGCAGCATCGTCCTGCGGGCGTTCCCACGCATCGATCCAGCCGTCGTCCTGCCCCGAATCGACGATCAAGCCGTCATCGACGCGCAGCCACGCCGGGCGCGCGGCCGTCTCGTCCGCAAGCGCTGTCACCGGGGGCAACCAAAGGATCAACGTGTGGCTCATCTCAGTCGCTCTCGCCCCAGTCGCGGCGGACGATCAGCGGCGACGCCTGCCCGGCACCGGCCGCGCCGCCATTGGCATCGATGAGCGATCTTGCCGTCAAAACCCCGTCCCCCATCGTCACCTTCGTCGTCAGCATCAGCCAGCGACTGTTCACCCCGGCCTGTTCGGCGACATCCTGCGGCGGCTTGCGTCCCTCGAACGCCCGCGCCTCCCAGAATCTCACGCTGCTGCCATAGCCGCCGGCGGGCCGCGTCGCCAGCGCCGCGCGCGCATCGGCGACAGTCAGTTCGCCGGGCATCAGCATCGCGATCAGCGGCGCCTGTTCGGGCGCCAGCGTGTTGACGTTGAGCTTCACCGGATCGGCCTCGGGCAGCACGCATATCCAGGGTTTGAGCTGCGCATAGATTTTGGGCGTCACGCCGCGCACCGCGCGAAGTTCGCTGATGTCCACGATCTTGCGATTGGCGGCGAGATAATGCGCCTGCATCCCGCGGTACACATTGTCCTCGGCGCCGAGCGGCCCTTCATTGCTGTCGCTGTCGATCCAGTCGGCGGCCGCGCCCGCGATCTGCTGCGCTTGCCCATCGTCGATGCCGATCAGCGTCATCAGCGCCGCGAACTGGGCGATCGCTCCCGCCCGCCGGCTGAGCTTGCCCGGCGTCACTTCGGCGACCAAACTGTTGAGGTTGAAGCAGTTGTTCGCATCGGTCAGCCGTGCCCGCCCTTCGCCGCCCGGCAGCGGCAGAGTGAAATCGCGTCCCAGCCAGCCGCCGTCGAGCGTTAGCCGCGTCGGATCGCGCGATACGAGGCTGGCGACGCGGCGCAGTGCGATCTCTTCGGCGGCAAAGGCATAGGCGCGGCCCTGATCGACCGTCGCGGCGCTGCCCGCGATGCGTGTCGCCAGCATCAGCCGGTCAAGCGCGGTCGCCGCGATCACCGCCATCACCGCGACGAGCAGCAGCACCGCCAGCAGCGCGGCGCCGCGCTCCTCCTGTCCGCCGCGCGTCATCGCGCAGCCGCCTGCACGACGGGCGGCGGCGGGACGGCCGGCGCGGTCAGGAACAGCATCGTCAGCGGCGCGCGGCCGGTGCGGGTCAGCCGCACCTCGACCGCGCGCGGCAGGCGGTCGCCGGGGTCGCTCGTCCAGCTTTCGGACCAATTGCCGCGCTCGTCGCGATAACGGACGGCGACGCTCGCGACTTCATCGACCAGCCGGTCGCCGTCGGAGAGCGCGGTGCCGTCGAGTATCGGCTGCGTCGCACGGCGCCATTCGCCGCCGACCAGCGCATAGCCGACACGCTCGATGTCGGGCCGCGCGCTGCCGTCCGACGGCGCCCCCGCGTGAACGAAAGCGAAGCCCGAAACGGAGCCCAGAAAGGCGGGCACGGCTTCACCCGAAGGGCCGCGCGTCGAACGCTGCACCGCCTGCGCCAGATCGTTCGCCATCACCGCGCGCACGCGGTTGAGCCCGCTCATGCCTTTCAGGCGCTGCTGCACCGCGTCCTGCGTGTCGACGCTGCTGCGGAGCAGGCCGACGCCCATCGCCGCGATGGCGGCAAAGATCGATAGCGAAACGAGCATTTCCACGAGCGTGAAGCCGCGCTGGTCACCCCTTTCATGTTCCCCCGCGAAGGCTGGGGTCCAGAGGGTGGACGCGCAACATCGCTTATGGACGCTCTCGGTCCCCGCCTTCGCGGGGACACACGGTCGGGTCATACCCTTTCTCATCGCGACGGCCTGATAATCGTCAGCGCCGCCTGCCCGCGCCCGTTTTCGGGCCGCACGACCAGATCGATGCGCAGCAACGCGGCGTCGGCGGTCGGCGCGACGCGCTGTTCGATGCGCCAGTTTCGCCCCGCATTGGCGACGCTGCTTGCGCTCGACCCGATCGTCGGCGGCGACGGGTCGGTCCACAGCTCGACCGCGCGGTTCTGCGCGACGATGCCCGCCATCGTGCTTTCGTCGAGATCGCCCGCGGTGCGCACCGCATAAGCGTCGAGCCGCACCAGCGTCAGCGCCGCGATGCTGATGATGCTGAGCGCGACGAGCATTTCCAGCAGGGTGAAGCCGCGCGCGTCATCGGCCACGGCTGACCTCCCCCATCGCCGAGATGCGCACGATTTCGCGCGCGCCGCCGCCGCTCAGCACGACCGCCTGCGGCGTCGGGCTGGTGCCGATGCGGTCGAAGCGGACGCGCGCCGCCGCCTGGCCGTCGCCCGCGACGAAGCGGATGCCGTTCGGCCAGCTCCGGTGTTCGAACGGACGTCCGGGAAGCGGCTGCCAGGCGCCGTCGATCCGCCGCTCGAAGCCATAGCCGGAGGGCGCGAAATTCACCGCTATGCTGCGCCCCTCGATCACCGCGACATCGCGCGCGGCGGCGAGGCGCGCGGCGAGCCGATCGGCTTCGCTGCGCACGGTCCGCTCCTCGCCGGGGATCGTCAGCACGACCGCGGTCGCGGCGAGGCCGAGAATCGCGAGGACGACCATCAGTTCGACGAGCGTGAAGCCGCGCTCACCGGAATGCGGCTCAATTTTCTCCGTGGATGTCGGCATTGTCGTCGGTTCCGCCCGGCGCGCCGTCGGCGCCCATCGACCAGACGTCGAACGCCTTTCCGTTCGCGGCGGGCGCCTGATAATTATAGGGTCGGCCCCAGGGATCGCTCGGCAGCTTCTTGATATAACCGCCGCGGCGATAGCGTTCGGGCTGCGTGAGCGCGGGCGGCGCGGTGACGAGCGCGTTCAGCCCGTCGGTGGTCGCGGGATAGGCCAGATTATCGAGCCGATATTGTTCGAGCGCGCTTTCGAGCGTCGCGATGTCGGCCTTCGCCTTGGTCACCATCGCCTTGTCCTGGCTGGGCAGCACGTTGATCATCACGACGGTCGCGAGCAGCCCGATGATGAAGATCACGACCATTAGCTCGGTCAGGGTGAAGCCGCGCTCGTCCTTCCGGCGGCGGATGGGCCGCGAGAGGTCGAGCATCAGGCGAAGAAAAAGCTGCATCAGCGACATGATATTATAGCCCCGCAAGGTTCTGCAACTGGAGGATCGGCAGCAGGATGGAGAGGATGATGAGTGCAACGCACGACCCCATAACGACAATTATGACAGGTTCGAGTAAGGCCATCGACGCGGCGGTGAAGCGATCGAACTCGCGCTCCAGATAGTCGGCGGCGCGTTCGAGCATCTGCTCCAGGCGCCCCGCGCTTTCGCCGCTCGCGGTCATGTAGACGAGCAAGGGCGGAAAGACCCCGGCATCGCGCAGCGCCGCCGACAGGCTGCCGCCCGCGCGCACCTGATCGACGATGCCCGCGGTCGCGGTCGCCAGTGCCGCATTGCGGATCGTCGGTACGGTGAGCCGCAGCCCCTCAACCAGCGGCAGACGGCTCGACACCATCGTCGACAACGTGCGCGCGAAGCGCGCGGCATAAAGGTCGCGGAGCAGCCGACCGATCAGCGGCAGGCGGAGCAACCGCGCATCGATCGCCGCCTTGAACGCCGGGCGCTGCATCGCGCGCACCCAAGCGAACACAGCGCCGGCGATCAGCAGCAGCGCGAGCCACCACCAGTTCGCCGCAAAGCTGGAAATCGCGATCACCGCGCGAGTCAGGAACGGCAATTGCTGCCCGACATCGTCGAATTGCTCGACGACGCGCGGGACGACGAAGATCATCAGCGCCGCGACGACCCCGACCGCGACGAAAGCAAGCACGACCGGGTAAGCGAGCGCGGCGATCAGCTTGCCGCGCACCTCGGCCTGACGTTCGAGCAGGTCGGCGAGGCGCGCGAGGATCGTGGTGAGGCTGCCCGTCGTCTCGCCCGCCGCGACCATCGCGCGATAGAGCGGCGGGAAGCTGCCAGGTTGACGCGCCATCGCGTCGGCGAGGCGGCGGCCTTCGAGCAACCCCGCATGGACATCGCCGATCACCGCGCGCGCGCTTTCGGCCTCGCTCTGCCGCGTCAGCGTGCGCAGCGCCTCTTCGAGCGGCGCGACCTCGACGAGCGTCGCGAGCTGGCGCGTGAAGAGCGCGAGCTCCTTGTGGCCGAGCTTGTCCTTGCGGAAAGCGAGCAGCGAGCGGCCCGCGGGCTTCGCCCCCGCCTCCTCGACCGCGACGATATGGAATTTGCGCGCGATCAGGCCGGCGCGCGCGGCATCGTCGTTCGCGGCGGTCAGCCGCCCCTTGCGCTCGCGGCCCTGGGGATCGATCGCCACATAGCGATAATCAGGCATCGACGTCCTCGCGCCGCGCGATGCGGATCGCTTCCTCGGGCGTCGTCAGCCCCTTCGCGACCATCGCGCGCGCCGCACTGGCGAGCGTCGGCGCCTTCAGGAAAGCGTGCTTCGCGATCATCGCCTCGTCGCCGCCGGCGTAGATGTAGCGGCGCACCGTCTCGTCGACGCGGATCGCCTCGAACACCCCGACGCGACCCTTGAAGCCGGTTCCACCGCACGCCTCGCAGCCCTTCGGCTTCCAGATCACCGTGCCGATGTCGAGGCCGAGCACCGCGGCGATGCCGTTGTCGGCCTGCACCGGCTCACGGCAATGATCGCAGAGCTTGCGAACGAGCCGCTGCGCGAGCACCGCGCGCAGCGTCGAGGCGAGCAGGAACGGTTCGACCTTCAAATCCTTGAGGCGTGTGATCGCGCCGACCGCGTCGTTAGTGTGGACGGTCGAGAGGACGAGGTGGCCGGTCAGCGACGCCTGCACGGCAATGTCGGCGGTCTCGCGGTCGCGGATTTCGCCGACCATCACGACGTCGGGGTCCTGGCGCAGGATCGCGCGCAGCCCCGCGGCGAAATCGAGCCCGACCTTCGGGTTGACCTGCGTCTGGCCGACGCCGTCGACCGCATATTCGACCGGATCCTCGACGGTCAGGATATTGCGCTGGCCATCGTTCAATTGCTTGAGCGCGGCATAGAGCGAGGTCGTCTTGCCCGAACCCGTGGGG
>NZ_DATAJZ010000038.1:0-23323 GCF_036261875.1 Sphingopyxis sp.
ATCAGCGCGCAGCCCGCCTGCTTGCAGCCCTCGGCGATGCTCGCGACGACCTCGGTCGCGACATCATTGTCGAGCTTGCCAGTGGCGTAATAGTCGAGGAAGAACAGGGGCTCGGCGCCCTGCACGATCAGATCGTTGGCGCACATCGCGACCAGATCGATGCCGACCCCGTCGTGCTTGCCCGAATCGATCGCAAGCTTGAGCTTGGTGCCGACCCCGTCGTTCGCCGCGACGAGCAAGGGATCATTGAACCCCGCTGCCTTGAGGTCGAAGAAGCCGCCGAACCCGCCGAGGTCGGCGTCGGCGCCGGGGCGGCGCGTCGCTCGGGCGAGCGGAGCGATGGCACGGACCAGCGCATTGCCGGTCTCGATCGAGACGCCGGCCTGCGCATATGTGTAAGGGGCGGGCTGGTTGTGCTTGGAATCCATGGCACGCGCGACTAACGGTTCCAGCCGATAATTGCCATGATTTCCTTGTCGGTGACCTCGACTTTCGCGTAGGGCTTGCAGGAATCGTCATCCCGGCGAAGGCCGGGATCTCGCCGGGGCATTATGGCACGAGGTCGAGATTCCGACTTTCGCCGGAATGACGGACAGAGTGATGGTTGCATCTTGGTTGGGAACAAAGCGTAAGAACCCTATGACTTCGGCCGCTTTCCCCCGTTCGACTCCCGGTTTCCCGCTCCGCTCGTTCGTGCCCCGCGATTGGCGCTGGGCCGCGCTTTTCGGGCTGTTTCTGGCGGTCCTGGTCGCGGGCCTCGTCGAGGGGCAGATCGCGCGCGGCGATCGCGGCATCACTCCGATCAACAGCAGCGGCGATTTCCTCGCCAGCGGCATCACCGTCGACGTCACCGGCGACAATGCCGAGGATGCGCGTGAAAAGGGCTGGCGCGAGGCGCAGCGCAAGGGCTGGGCGCAGCTCTACAAGCGGATCAACGGCAGCGACGGCCCCGCGCTCGGCGATTCGGTGCTCGACGGCATCGTCACCGCGATCGTCGTCGAAAAGGAGCAGATCGGCCCACGCCGCTATGTCGCGACGCTGGGCGTCCAGTTCGATCGTGTCCGCGCGGGGCAGATTCTCGGCGTCAGCGGCCGCACTTTGCGCTCGCCGCCCCTGCTCGTCATCCCCGTCTATTCGATCGACGGGATCGAGCAGGTGTTCGAGCAGCGCAGCGCGTGGCAGCGCGCCTGGGCCGAATATAATACGGGGCAGAGCGCGATCGACTATGTCCGCACCGCGGGCACCGGCGCCGACACTTTGCTGCTCAATCCGGGGCAGACCGGCCGCCGCGGCCGCGTCTGGTGGCGCGTGATCCTCGACCAATATGGCGCCGCCGACGTGCTGATCCCGATCGCGCGGGTCGAATACAGCTATCCCGGCGGGCCGATCCGGGGCGTTTTCACCGCGCGCTTCGGCCCCGATAACAAGCTGATCGACAGCTTCACCATGACCGGCCCCAGCCCGGCGGCGCTGCCCGACATGATGGAGAAGGCGGTCGCGCGGATGGATGCGATCTATACCGGCGCGCTCGCGGCGGGCGTGCTCAAGACCGACACCTATCTTGTCCTCGAAAAGCCGGTCGAAAAGGCCGACCTTCCCGAGGAGGCGGTGACCGAGGATGACGCGCTGCCGACCGAAACCGACAGCAGCACGCCCGCGACGCCCGTCGCCGGGGTGCAAAGCTTCACTGTCCAGTACAGCTCGCCCGACGTCGATTCGGTGTCGGTGACCGAACGCGCGGTCGGCGGCGTCGCGGGGGTGCAGTCGGCGTCGACGACCAGCCTCGCGCTCGGCGGCACCTCGGTGATGCGCGTCAGCTTCCGCGGCGACCTTGCGGCCCTGAAGGCGGCGCTCGCCGCGCGCGGCTTCAAGGTGCAGGAGGGCGGCGGGCAACTGCGGATCAGCCGCTGATGGCCGGACCTTCGGGACAGATCGCGCTGCCGCTCGACTGGAGCGCCGGCGGCGCCAACGACGGGCCGCTGATCGTTGGCGCGAGCAACGCCGACGCGGTGCGCTACCTTCGCCACGTCGCGACCTGGCCGGTGCGGACCGCGGTGCTGACCGGCCCGCGTGGATCGGGGCGCAGCCTGATCGGCCGCCTGTTTGCGCGCGAAACCGGCGGGCGGGTGATCGACGGTCCCGCCAGCGTCTCCGAAGAGGAGATTTTCCACGCCTGGAACGCGGCCCAATCCTCGGGCACGCCGCTGCTCATCATCGCCGACGCGCCGCCTGCGGAATGGAATATCGCGTTGCCCGATCTGCGCTCGCGCCTCGCCGCCGTCCCGGTGCTGACGATCGGCGAGCCCGACGATTGCCTTGCGCGCGACCTGATCGAGGCGCTGTTCGCGCAGCGCGGCATCGCGATCGCGCCCGAAGTGCCCTCCTATATCGTGCCGCGCATGGAGCGCAGCTATGCGATGATCCACCGCATCGTCGCGGCGCTCGACGCCGCCTCGCTCGAAAAAGGGCGCGGCATCGGCGTTCGTCTTATTCGTGAAACATTACTGTCACAGGGCTTGATCGACCCCGATCTTCTCGAAAGACAGGATGCAACACCATGTCGATAGCCGGCGGCCCCCTGCGCGCGGACAATGACGCCGATACGGCGACCCCTTCCTTCGGCCCCGAACGCTTCTTCAACCGCGAACTGTCGTGGCTCGCCTTCAACCGGCGGGTGATGGAGGAAGCGCGCAACCCCGCGCATCCCTTGCTCGAACGACTGCGCTTCCTGTCGATTTCGGGGAGCAATCTCGACGAATTCTTCATGGTCCGCGTCGCAGGACTGAAGGGGCAGCAGCTTCAGGGGATCGACGATCCCTCAGCCGACGGCCGTTCGCCGGGGCAGCAACTCGCCGAGATCGAGGCCGAGGTGAACCGTCTCGTCGATCAGCAGCAGAGCGAATGGCAATTGCTGCATCGCCAGCTCGGCGAACAGGGGATCGTCGTGCATGGCGCCGGGTCGGACAAGGAGGCGCTGCGCACCCGGCTGCGCCAATATTTCATCGACCAGATATTTCCCATCCTGACCCCGCAGGTGCTCGATCCCGCGCACCCCTTTCCCTTCATTCCCAATCGCGGGTTGGGCGTGATCTTCGATCTTCAGCGCAAGGCGACCGGCGATACGGTACGCGAATTGGTGATGATCCCCGCTTCGCTGGCGCGCTTCGTCGCGGTGCCGGGGGAAGCGAGCGCTTTCGTGCCGATCGAATATCTGATCGAGCTGTTCGCCGACCTGCTCTTTCCGGGCTTCGCGGTGCGCTCGCTCGGCGTTTTCCGCATCATCCGCGACAGCGACATTGAAATCGAGGAAGAGGCCGAGGATCTCGTCCGCCTGTTCCGCACTGCGATCCGCCGCCGCCGCCGCGGGCGCGTCATCCTGCTCGAACTCGAAGCCGACATGTCGGCCGAAATCGCGGAGGTGCTGGGCGCCGACATTCAGGGGCATGAGGCGATGGTCGCTAAGATCGGCGGCTTCATCGGGCTCGCGGCGCTGTCGGCGCTCGTCGACATCGACCGGCCCGACCTCAAATTCCCCGCTTACTCGCCGCGCTTTCCCGAGCGCATCCGCGAGCATGGCGGCGATTGCTTCGCGGCGATCCGCTCGAAGGACATCGTTGTCCATCACCCCTATGAAAGCTTCGACGTCGTCGTCTCTTTCCTGCGCCAGGCCGCCGCCGATCCCGACGTCGTCGCGATCAAGCAGACGCTCTATCGCGCGGGCAATCAGTCGCCGGTGATCCGCGCGCTGATCGAGGCGGCCGAGGCGGGCAAGTCGGTGACCGCGATCGTCGAACTCAAGGCGCGCTTCGAAGAGGAGCAGAACCTCCTTTGGGCGAACCAGCTCGAACGCGCGGGCGTGCAGGTCGTCTACGGCTTCATCGAGTGGAAGACCCACGCCAAAATCTCGATGGTCGTACGCCGCGAAGGGCAGGGCTATCGCACCTACTGCCACTTCGGCACCGGCAATTATCATCCGGTGACCGCGCGCATCTATACCGATTTGAGCTTTTTCACCGCCGACCCGCGCGCCGGGCGCGATGCGGCGCAGCTCTTCAATTACATCACCGGCTATGTCGAGCCCGAGCGGCTCGAACTCATCACCATGTCGCCGCTCAACATGCGCCAGCACCTCTGCGACCTGGTCGATGCCGAGATCGCGGCCGCGAAAGCGGGACGGGCGTCGGGCCTGTGGGCGAAGATGAACAGCCTCGTCGACCCCGGCATCATCGACAAGCTTTACGAAGCGAGCGCGGCGGGGGTGCCGATCGACCTGATCGTGCGCGGCATCTGCTGCCTGCGTCCCGGTGTGCCGGGGCTGTCGGAGACGATCCGCGTCAAATCGGTCGTCGGCCGCTTTCTGGAGCATAGCCGCATCTGGGCCTTCGCCAACGGTGCGCGCCTGCCGCATAGCGGCGCGAAACTCTATATCTCCAGCGCCGACTGGATGCCGCGCAACTTCGACCGCCGGGTCGAATATATGATCCCGATCGAGAATCCGACGGTGCACGACCAGATTCTCGACCAGGTGCTCGTCGCCAATCTGATCGACAATGAGCAAAGTTGGGTGCTGCAACCAGACGGCACCTATCGCCGGCTGGTTCCGGGCGACAAGCCGTTCAACCTGCATCATTATTTCATGAACAACCCGTCGCTGTCGGGCCGCGGCACCGCGCTGCACAAGCGCCACGACGTTCCCACGCTCGACTTTCCCATGCGCGAGGATCGATAGATTTTGAGCCTTTCCCGCTCCCCGAAGAACGCCGTGCGCCGCTCGGCGGTGATCGACATCGGCTCCAACTCGGTCCGCATCGTCGTCTATGAAGGCCCGGCGCGCGCGCCGGCGGTGATCTTCAACGAAAAGGTCGCGGCGGGGCTTGGCCGCGGGCTCGCGATCGACGGCCGCATCGCACCCGAAGATGCCGAGCGCGGTCTCATCGCGCTGCGCCGCTATGCGCTGCTCGCGCGGCATATGGGGGTGACCGACCTGCAGTGCGTTGCGACCGCGGCGGTGCGCGACGCCGCCAACGGCCCGGTTTTCATCGCCGCCGCTGCCGAAGCGGGGCTCGAAATTCGCCTGCTGTCGGGCGAGGAAGAGGCCGAGGCGGCGGGGTACGGCGTGCTGTCGGCGATCCCCGACGCGCGCGGGATCGCGGTCGACCTGGGGGGTGGCAGTCTGGAGCTTGCCGAGGTCGCCGACGGTGCGGTCGGGCGGCGCGCTTCCTTTCCGCTCGGCGTGCTGCGCCTGCCCGCGCTGCGCAAGGATGGCGAACAGGCGTTCGAGCGCGCGATCCGCAAGATGCTGAAAAGCGCGGGCTGGCCGAACGGCGGGCTGTCGGGCTTGCCGCTCTATCTCGTCGGCGGGTCGTGGCGCGCGCTGTCGCGCCTCGACCTCGAACTGACGAAAGATCCGCTCGCGGTGCTCGACCAGCACAGGCTGCCGCGCACCGCGCTCCGCCGCCTGCTCCGTGCGACGAAGCGGCTGAGCTTCGAGGAATTGCGCGCGATTCCCGGCATGGCGGCGAACCGCGCGGCGGCCTTGCCCGACGCAGCGGCGCTGCTCGCCGCGCTCGTCAATATTCTCGACGTGCCCGAAATGACGGTGTCGTCCTCGGGTTTGCGCGAAGGCTTGTTGTTCCAGGCGCTCGATGCCGAGACGCGGGTGCAGGATCCGCTGATCATCGCCGCCGATTTCGAGGGGCGTCGATTGGCGCGGTTCGCGCCGCACGGCCGGGCGATCGCCGACTGGATCGCTCCGCTCTTTGCCGACGAAGCTCAGGAGGATAGCCGCGTCCGCCTCGCCGCGAGCCTGCTCAGCGACGTCGCCTGGTCGGCGAACCCCGATTTCCGCGCCGAGCGCGGCACCGAGATCGGCCTCCACGGTAATTGGCGCAGCATCGACATTCAGGGGCGCATATTGCTGGCGCGGGCGCTCTATGCGGGGTTCGGCGGTGCCGATTCCGACTTTCCCGCGATGGGCCGATTGGTCAGCGACGAGCGGCTGGCGCGGGCGCGGCAATGGGGTCTGGCGATCCGCCTCGCACAGCGGCTGACCGGCGGCGTCGAGGCGCCGTTGAAGGCCAGCGGCATCGCGCTCGCCGACGGCAAGCTCAGGCTCTGCCTCGATGCCGGCTGGCACCATCTCGCGGGCGAATCGGTCGAACGCCGCCTGCGCATCCTCGCGCAGGCGCTCGATGCGAAGCCGGAGCTGGTGCTGCTTTAGAGCACGGCGGGTCTTCTAATCTCACCCACCGCTCCGTTCGTGTCGAGCGAAGTCGAGACACCCATCGGCCTTGCGCGACACTGATGGGTGTCTCGACTTCGCTCGACACGAGCGGGATTGGGGTGATGTCGATCTAACGCAGGGCGCGGTCTTCGCAGGTCAGACTTCGCTGGCCGTCGCTGTGTCGATTTCGCTCATCACCAGCTTGCCGTTCTTCACGGCGAAACCCATGCGCCCCTCGACCAGATCGAGGGCGGCGTGGCCGAAGACGTCGTAGCGCCAGCCCTGCATCAACGCGATGCCGTCGCGGCCGCCCGCGGCGAGCGCTTCGAGGTCGTCGCTGCGCGCGATCAATCGCGCGGCGGCGTTGAGTTCGCGGGCGCGAATCTTGAGGAGCAGCTTCAAAAGGTCGGCGACCAGCGCGCCTTCCTTACCGAGCCCCGGCCCGCGCGGCGCGCGGTCGGGCATATCCTCCTTCGACAGCGGCTTGGCGCTCGCGAGCGCGTCCATCAGCCGCCCGCCGATGTCGTTCGCCTTCCACGTCGCCGACAGTCCGCGCACGCCGCCGAGCCCTTCCTGCTGCTTCGGCGGATGCGCGGCGAGGTCGGCGAGCGTCTCGTCCTTGACGATGCGGCCGCGCGGGAGGTTCTTGGTCCGCGCCTCGCGCTCGCGCCACGCGGCGAGCGCCTTCAGTCGCCCGAGCACGTCGGGTTTGCGCGATGGAATCTTGATCCGCTGCCAAGCCTTGTCGGGATCGAGGCTGTAGTTGGCGGGGTTGGCGAGCTTTTCCATCTCCTCGTCGAGCCAATGGCCGCGGCCGGTCTTGATCAGCTTCTTCAGCATCATCGGGAAAATCTTCGCGAGATGCGTGACGTCGCCGATCGCATAATCGATCTGGCGCTTGTCGAGCGGGCGGCGGCTCCAGTCGGTGAAGCGCGCGCCCTTGTCGAGTTGCAGCCCGATCCATGCCTCGACCAGATTGGAATAGCCGACCTGCTCGGCCTGCCCCAGCGCCATCTGGCCGATCTGGGTGTCGAAGATCGGGTGCGGCGTTTTGCCGGTCAGGTTGAAGATGATTTCGACATCCTGCCCGCCCGCGTGAAAGACCTTCAGCACATCCTGATTGTCGACGAGCAGGTCGAGCAGCGGTTTCAGGTCGATTCCCGGCGCCATCGGATCGATCGCCGCAGCATGGTCGCTGTCCGCGACCTGGATCAGGCAGAGTTCGGGCCAGAAGGTATTTTCGCGCATGAATTCGGTATCGACCGCGATGAAATCGCTGGTCTTGATCAGGTCCAAAAATTCGACGAGCGCGGCGCTGGTTTCGATAAGCGGATGGATTTGCATATGGGGCCTATACAGCGACTTTTTCGCGACGGGCAGGAAAATTTACCAGAGATGAACTGGTTGCCGACGGAGAGGCGAATCCCCGTCCGCCCTTGACAAATGGCGCGCCGCATTGCCTTAGGCGCGGCCATATAAAGCACGTATCGTGTGACTTTTCTCCAATCACTGAAAGACGATCAAAATGCACGCCTATCGCACCCATAATTGCGGCCAGCTTCGCGCCGAGGATGTCGGCCAGAATGTCCGCGTTTCGGGCTGGGTGCACCGCAAGCGCGACCATGGCGGGCTGCTCTTCGTCGACTTGCGCGACCATTATGGCCTGACGCAGATCGTCGCCGACAGTAGCGATGCGGCGTTCGCGACGCTTGACGGCCTGCGCGCCGAAAGCGTCGTGACGATCACCGGCGACGTCGTCGCGCGCTCGGCGGAGACGGTCAACGCGGGCCTGCCGACCGGCGCGATCGAAGTGCGCGCGCGGGACGTTTCGGTCCAGTCGATGGCGGCCGAGCTGCCGATGCCGGTCGCGGGCGACCAGGACTATCCCGAGGATATTCGCCTGAAATACCGCTTCCTCGATCTGCGCCGCGATCGTTTGCACAAGAATATCCTGCTGCGCTCGAACGTCATTGCCAGCCTGCGCCGCCGCATGGTCGAGCAGGGCTTCACCGAATATCAGACGCCGATCCTGACCGCCTCGTCGCCCGAGGGCGCGCGCGACTATCTGGTGCCGAGCCGCGTCCATCCGGGCAAATTTTATGCGCTGCCGCAGGCGCCGCAGATGTTCAAGCAGCTGCTGATGGTCGCGGGCTTCGACCGCTATTTCCAGATCGCGCCCTGTTTCCGCGACGAGGATGCGCGCGCCGATCGTTCGCCGGGCGAGTTCTACCAGCTCGACTTCGAGATGAGCTTCGTGACGCAGGACGATGTGTTCAATGCGATCGAGCCGGTGCTCGCGGGCGTGTTCGAGGAGTTTGCGAACGGCCGGTCGGTGACCCCGGCGGGCAGCTTCCCGCGCATTCCGTACCGCGAGTCGATGCTGAAATACGGCAACGACAAGCCCGACCTGCGCAACCCGCTGATCATCACCGACGTGTCGTCGCACTTCGCGGGATCGGGTTTCGGTCGCTTCGCCGACATCGTCGCGGTGGGCGACGTGGTGCGCGCGATCCCGGCGCCGGGGACGGCGGAGAAGAGCCGCAAATTCTTCGACGATATGAACAGCTGGGCGCAGGGCGAGGGTTTTGCGGGCCTCGGCTATGCGACGCGCAAGGGCGGCGAATGGGGCGGCCCGATCGCCAAGAACCATGGGCCGGAGAAGATGGACGCGCTCGCCGCCGACCTCGGCCTCGGCCCCGACGACGGGCTGTTCTTTGCCGCGGGCAAGGAAGCCGTGGCGGCCAAGCTCGCCGGCTTTGCCCGCACCCGCGTCGCCGAGCAACTCGACCTCATCGATGCGAACAAGTTCGAGATGTGCTGGATCGTCGACTTCCCGATGTTCGAGACCGACGAGGACACCGGGAAGATCGATTTCAGCCACAATCCCTTCTCGATGCCGCAGGGCGAACTCGAAGCGCTCGAAACGAAAGACCCGCTCGACATCCTCGCGTGGCAATATGACATCGTCTGCAACGGCGTCGAACTGTCATCGGGCGCGATCCGGAACCATCGGCCGGACATCATGTACAAGGCGTTCGAGATCGCGGGCTACAGCCAGGCCGATGTCGACAGCAATTTCGCGGGCATGATCAACGCCTTCAAATATGGCGCGCCGCCGCACGGCGGTTCGGCACCGGGCGTCGATCGCATCGTCATGCTGCTCGCCGACGAGCCGAATATCCGCGAAGTCGTCGTCTTCCCGATGAACCAGAAGGCCGAGGACCTGATGATGGGCGCTCCGGCGCCGGTCAGCGAGAAGCAGCTCAAGGAACTGAGCATCCGCCTGGTGGACGGCCCGAAGAGCTGAGCGTGGGTAAAGCGTCTGCCTTCTTTTTTCGTCATCCCGGCGAAGGCCGGGATCTCGCTGGTGCGTCAGGTCGAGACGGTGAGATCCCGGCCTTCGCCGGGATGACGATTTAGATGGGGCAACCTCGGGAACACCGGCTCAAGGCGCCGGGCGGCGATATCTGCTGGTTCGAGTGGGGCGCGCCGGGGGCGGGGGCTTCGGTGCTGCTGCTCCATGCGACGGGTTTCCATGCGCGGCTGTGGGACCGGGTCGCCGCCGCCCTGCCGGCGGGGACGCATGTCGTCGCGCCCGATCATCGCGGTCATGGGCGCAGCTTCAAGCCCGCGTCGCTCGCGGACTGGACCGGCAATGCCGCGGCGCTGCTGTCGCTTGTCGATCGCTTCGCGGGGACGCCGCTGGTCGGCTGCGG
Source organism: Sphingopyxis sp. (assembly GCF_036261875.1). Lineage (GTDB taxonomy): Bacteria > Pseudomonadota > Alphaproteobacteria > Sphingomonadales > Sphingomonadaceae > Sphingopyxis. The sequence goes on from NZ_DATAJZ010000038.1 coordinate 9,940, forward strand.
ACACAGCATGGGGGGATATGTGCTGACCCGGCTCGCCGCCGAGCGGCCCGATGCCTTTCGCCGTCTGATCCTTATCGACCCGGTGATCATGGATCCCGGCCTCTATCGGGGGCAGGATAGGTTGCCGGTGCCCGATCCGGCCGAGCATCCGGTCGCGCGCCGCCGCAACATATGGGCGAGTGCCGAAGAGATGCGGGCGCGTTTTGCCGATCGTCCGCCCTACAGCCGCTGGGAGCCGCGGGTGCTCGCTGATTATTGCGACCATGGCCTGCTGCCCGCGGCGTCGGGCGAGGGCTATGAACTCGCCTGTCCACCGGCGCTCGAAGCTTCGATGTACCAGAATGCGCTGCGCACCGATCCGCACGCCTGGCTGGGCGATGTGACGACGCCGGTGACGCTGATCCGCGCGCCGCAGGGGACGCGCGGCGACGCGATGGATTTTTCGCAGAGTCCGACCTGGACCGGCCTGGGTCCGGCGCTCCATGCCGAGCGCGACGAACTCTGGGACGCGCACAGCCATTTCATCCCGATGGAAGCGCCGGAGCGCGTCGCCGGTCTGATCGCCGCCACGCTTTGACGCGTCCGGCTGTGCCGGAACCGGACATAATGCATCGCCCGCTTGGTTCGGCGTCCGCGACTGGATAGGAAGGCGCGATGACCATCTCGCTCTCCGACTATGAAGCCGGCGCCAAATATGACGGCGACTATGGCAAGGATCTCGCGGCGCTGGAGGATCGGCTCGAACGGTTACAGGCGGCGCACATCACCCATGGCCAGCGCAGCGTCATCATGCTCGAGGGCTGGGACGCGGCGGGGAAGGGCGGGATCATCCAGCGGCTGACCGCGTCGCTCGACCCCCGCTATTTCGAGGTGTGGCCGATCGGTGCGCCGAGCGAGGAGGAGAAGGCGCGCCATTTCCTCTGGCGTTTCTGGAAGCGATTGCCCGGCAACCGCGAAATCTCGATCTTCGACCGGAGCTGGTACGGCCGCGTCCTCGTCGAACGCGTCGAGGGCTTCGCGACCGACGCCGAATGGCGCAAGGGCTATGACGAGATCAACGAGTTCGAAGCGCAACTGACCGGCAGCGCCACCCACCTCGTCAAGCTGTTCGTCCACATCACGCAGGACGAGCAGGACAAGCGCTTCGCCGACCGGCTGAACGATCCGTGGAAGCGGTGGAAGACCGGCGCCGAGGATTATCGCAACCGCGCGAAGCGCAAGGACTATCTCGCCGCGATGGACGAGATGTTCCAGCAGACCGACACGCGCTGGGCGCCGTGGAAGGTGATCGACGGCAACAACAAGAAGGCGGCGCGCATCGCCGCGCTCACCCATATCGCCGAAACGCTGGAGGCGGCGGTGCCGATGACGCCGCCGGCTCTCGACCCCGCGGTGGTCAAGCTGGCGCACAAGGCGTTCGGTTACGCCGCGAAAGACTAGCTTTTTGGGCCGCCCTGCCTAGCCATTGCGCCTCCCAATCGCTACATGGGCGCGATGAGCCGCGCCAAGAGATCCGACGATTGGGGTTTTCCCCGCTGGCGCCCCTATGGTTCGTCGCGCGAAACGCAGAAGGTTCGGCTGTGCGACCGTCACGGTTGCACCAACCCCGGCAACTGCCCTGCGCCCAAATCGCCGAACAGCCCCGAACGCTGGTATTTCTGCGAAACCCACGCCGCCGAATATAATCGCAGCTGGGACTATTTCGCCGGCCTGTCCGCCGAGGATGCCGCGGCACGCGCGGCCGAGGAAGCGCAGGGCGCGCGCAGCTATGCCCGCGCCCAGCATTATGCCTGGGGCGGATCGGGTGACGGCAGCCGCAGCGCCGACGAGATGCGCGCGCTGGAGATACTCGACCTCGAACCCGACGCCGATTTCGAGGCGACGAAGAGGGCGTGGCGCAATCTCGCCAAGGAATGCCATCCCGACGTCAAGCCGGGCGACGCCGAGGCGGCGAAGCGCTTCGCTGCGGGGCAGGCGGCGTTCGAGGTGCTCAAGCAGGCCGAAGAGCGGAAGAGTTGGAAGCCGGCTTAGGGCGCGCAAGCGACTAGAGCCGAACCTCTCCTTCATCGTCACCCCGGACTTGATCCGGGGTCCCGCTTGAGATCGAAGACCGTTCATTCGCAGGAAAAAGCGGGATCCCGGGTCAAGCCCGGGATGACGAACGGTGGATAAGCCAGCGTCCGCTCACCACCCCAAATCATACCCTATTTATTTATAAACGCACGCATCCAGCCCGTCGCGCCCGACAACCCCGATCCGCGCGCGGATCGAATTGCCGTAGCGCCGCGTGAAGCCCGAGGGACTGATTGCTTCGCGCTTCTTGGGCAGCGGCAGGATTGCGGCGATGCGCGCGGCTTCCTGCGGGGTCAGCTTGTCTGCGCCATGCTTGAAATAGCGCTGCGCGCCCGCTTCGACGCCATAGGTACCGAGACCGGTTTCGGCGACGTTGAGATAGACCTCCATGATCCGCCTTTTGCTCCAGACTTTCTCGATGAGGAAGGTGAACCAGACCTCGGGCACCTTGCGGAGGTAGCGGGTCCAGCCGCTGCCCTGCCACAGGAAGACATTCTTTGCGGTCTGCTGGCTGATCGTCGAGCCGCCGCGGATGCGCTTGCCCTTGGCATTGCGTTCGATCGCCTGTTCGATCGCCTGACGGTCGAACCCGTCGTGACTGCAGAATTTGCCGTCCTCGGCGGCGATCGCGGCGCGCACCATGTTGCGGTCGATATGGGACAGGCCCGTCCAGTCCTTGGTGATGCCATTGCCGTCGGTCAGCATGGTGATGGTCACCGGGGGCGGCACCACCGCATAGAGCAGTACCCAGAGGACCGAGACGAGGATGAAGCCAAGGACGATCTTGGCCGTGGTCTTGAAAAGCCGTCCCATCGTGAATTTCGTGCGCGCCTTGCTTTTCCTTCGCATCGATCCGGCGTAGTCGAGCGGGATGCAAAGGAAAAGACCTGATCATCGTCCCAGACTTCGCTTGATGGGCGGCGGATTCGTTCTGCTCGTGGCGCTTGCCGCTGCGTGCCCGGCGATGGCCGAAGAGGGGCGCGATCTTTGCCCGGATCGCCCCGGTCTCGGCACCCCGGCCTGCACCGTCGAGCCGGGGCGGATCGTCTTCGAACTCGGGCTTGCTGACTGGACGCGCGAGCAGGACGGGCCTGAGCGCACCGACACGGTCCTGGCCGGCGACGCGCTGCTGCGGATCGGATTGACCCCGTCGCTCGAGGCGCAGGTGGGGTGGACCGCGATCGGCCACGTCCGCGAGCGCGACGCGGCGCTCGGCACCGTGCGCCAGCGGACGCGCACGGGCGATGTGGCGCTCGCGCTGCGGCAGAATCTGCGCAATCCCGACGGATCGGGCTTTTCGATCGCCGCGATGCCCTATGCCAGCCTGCCGACCGACGGGAACGGAGTGGGGGCGGGCGATTGGGGCGCGGGGCTGCTCGTTCCGATCGGGATCGAGGCGGGACCGGTGTCGATCGGGCTGACGCCGCACGTCGATGCCGCGGTGGACGGCGACGGCGATGGCCGGCATCTCGCTTATGGCACCGTTGCGGGGCTGGGTTTTGACCTGTCGGACGCGGTGTCGGTATCGACCGAGATTTCCTTCACCCGCGACCGCGACCCGGCGGGGCACGCGAGCGAGTGGCTGGCGGGGCTTTCGGCGGGGTGGCAGACCAGCGATGACAGCCAATGGGACGCGGGCGTGAACCTCGGGCTCAATCGCGACAGCCCGGACTTTCAGCTTTATGCGGGATATGTGCGGCGCTTCTGACTGTAGCCGACGTAGAAAAGCCGCGTGTCCCCGCGAAGGCGGGGACCCATCTCCTGCCGGTTCAAAATGGCATCGGCGAAGATGGGCTCCCGCCTTCGCGGGAGCGCAGGGTGCCTTTTAAAGGGCTGGGGGCGACCGCTATCTCAGTCGACGACGACCTTGCCCGTCATGCCCAGCGACGAATGCATGAAGTGCGAGCAATGCGCTTTATAGGTGCCTGCCCTAGGCGTCAGCGTCACGTCGCTGCTTTCGCCCTTGCCGAGGGAAACGCGGCCCTTGGCGCCTTCGACGCGGGCGCGGTTCGCGGCGTCCATCGTTGCGGCGGCGAAGAATTCGGGGGCGGTGAAATCATGCCCGCCCGAGCCGCCGTTGGTGAAATGGATCGTCACCGACTGGCCGGCATGGAGGTGCAGGTCGGCGGGCGTGAAGCTGAAATTCGCCAGCGTCACCGTCACCTTCGCCGGCGCTTCGGCGGCGATGACGGGAACGGACAGGGCGAGAGCCGCGAGAGTGAACGAAAGGATACGCATGGCATGTCTCCTCGGTCGGAACATCCGGCGCGTCAGGGCACCCGCGATCTTTCGGCTCAGGCGTTGATCAGACGCCGGTCGCCCGCGAGCTTGAGCATCGCCTTTTGCAGCTTCTCGAAAGCGCGCACCTCGATCTGGCGCACGCGTTCGCGGCTGACGTCATAGACCTGGCTCAGATCCTCGAGCGTCTTGGGGTCGTCGGTCAGGCGGCGTTCGGTGAGGATATGGCGTTCGCGCTCGTTGAGGGTCGCGAGCGCTTCGCTCAGCAGCGCGTGGCGCACGTCGCGTTCCTCAGCCTCGGCGACGCGTTCGTCCTGGAGCGGGCCCTCGTCGCCGAGCAGATCCTGCCACTGGCTGTCGCCGTCCTCGCCCATCGGCACGTTCAGCGATGTGTCGCCGCCCATCGCCATGCGGCGGTTCATGCTGACCACCTCGTCCTCGGTCACGCCGAGGTCGGTGGCGATCTTGGTGAGATGTTCGGGGCTGAGGTCGCCATCCTCGAACGCTTCGAGATTATTCTTCATCCGGCGGAGGTTGAAGAACAATTTCTTCTGCGCCGCGGTGGTGCCCATCTTCACGAGGCTCCACGAGCGGAGGATGAATTCCTGGATCGAGGCGCGAATCCACCACATCGCATAGGTGGCGAGGCGGAAGCCGCGTTCGGGGTCGAACTTCTTCACGCCCTGCATCAGGCCGATATTGCCCTCGCTGATCAGCTCGCTGACCGGCAGGCCATAGCCGCGATAGCCCATCGCGATCTTCGCGACGAGGCGAAGGTGCGAGGTGACGAGCTGCGCCGCCGCTTCATTGTCGCCATGCTCCTGAAAGCGCTTCGCGAGCATATATTCCTGCTCGGGCGTCAGCAGCGGAAATTTGCGGATTTCGGCCAGATAGCGGTTCAGGCTCGCCTCACCGCCGAGCGCGGGCACCGTGGCCGGAACATTGCTTTTATGAGCCATTTTTAGCGTCTTCCCTAATATTTCAGAGGAGAGAATGCCGCGGTTGCCTCCAGCGGTCGAGATAGATTTTCATTCGAAACTTAAACGCGCAATTCATCGAGCAGTTCCCGCATATCCGGGGGGAGTTCGCTGTCGAGCGCGATCGGGTTACCCGTCACCGGATGAATAAAGCCCAAATGGGCCGCGTGCAACGCCTGACGCGCGAAGTTACGGGCTTTTAATAGTTCCGAAAGCGGCTTTTTGACCCGCCCGTAGACCGGGTCGCCGACCAGCGGATGACCGATATGCGCCATATGAACGCGCACCTGATGGGTGCGACCGGTTTCCAGCCGGCATTCGACCAGCGTCGCACCCTTCAGCGGCTCGATCGTCCGATAGTGGGTGATCGCATGTTTCCCGCGCCCTGCGGCGACCACCGCCATCTTCTTGCGGTTGGTGGCCGACCGGCCGAGCGCGGCGTCGACGGTGCCGTTCGCGGGCATCGGGCGCCCGGTCGCGAGCGCGAGATAGCGGCGGTCGATGCTGTGCGCGGCGAATTGCTTTGCGAGGCCTTCGTGCGCTTTGTCGTGCTTCGCGGCGACGATCAGCCCGCTGGTATCCTTGTCGATGCGGTGGACGATGCCGGGGCGGGCGACGCCGCCGACCCCCGAAAGCTGTCCCGCGCAATGATGGAGCAGCGCGTTGACCATCGTGCCGTCGAGATTGCCCGCGGCGGGGTGGACGACCATCCCGGCAGGCTTGTCGACGACGATCAGATGCTCGTCCTCATAGGCGATGACGAGGTTCATGTCCTGCGCGATATTGTGCGCGGGGGCCGGAGCGGGAAGGCGGACCGCCAGCGTCGTGGGGGTCGCGGTCTTGGCCGACGGGTCCCACAGCACGGTTCCGGCGGCATCGGCGACGCGGCCGCCCTTGATCAGCGTCTTCAACCGCTCGCGCGAAAGGTCGGGAAGCGCCTCGGCAAGCGCTCGGTCGAGCCGCAGCCCGGCAGCGGCGCCCGACAGCATCACGGTCAGTATTTCGTCGTCCCCCAACATTGACCGCGATATGGGAGCGAGCGGCGGAATTTCAAGGTGCGGGACCGGCTCTACGAGGCTTCGCCCTTGCCCTTAACCATGTCCCTGCCTTAGGGAGCAGGCGCGAACCGGAAAGGTCCGGTCTGCGGGGAGCCTGTCCATCATGTCCGACGATCGCGTCGATTTCGCCTCCATGCTCGCTTCGCGGCTGTGCCATGATCTGCTGAGCCCGGTCGGGGCGTTCGCCAACGGCCTCGAACTGCTGGCCGATGAAAAAGACCCCGAGATGCGCGCGCGCTGCATCGAATTGCTCGAACAGAGCGCGCGAACGTCGGCGAACAAGCTCAAATTCTTCCGCCTGGCTTTCGGCTCGGCGGGCGGCTTCGGCGAGCGCGTTCCTGCCGACGAGGCGAAGTCGGCGATCGAGGGCATCATCGGCGACCGCGCGATCGAGCTCAACTGGATGATCGGCGCCGACCCGCTGCCCAAGCCCGCGGTCAAGATCATCCTCAACCTGTCGCTGCTGCTCGTCGATGCGCTGGTGCGCGGCGGACGGCTCGACATCGGCTGCGAAAATCAGGGGGCGGGGGGTATCGAAATCGCGCTGCATGTCGAGGCCGAGCGCCTGTTCCTCGACGCCGATGTCGAGCGCATCCTGGCCGAGGGCGAAGGCGCGAGCGCGATGACCTCGCGCACCGCGCCCGCGGTGCTGGTGCAGGCGGTCGCGAAGCAGAATGGCGGCACGGTGATGCTGGCGCGGGAAACGCCGACCTCGCTGCTGGTCGGGGCGGTGCTGAAGGAGCGCTGAGCGCCCGATTCTCGGGCGCAAAAATCTTTCATATTCTCCCAAGAGCAAACTCTCCATTAACCATTGTCGGCCATGGTGGAGCCTCGAATTTTTGGGGCGCGCCGACACGCGATGGACGATCTGCTGACCGATTTTCTTGCCGAAACGGCGGAAATCCTTGCCGAGGCCGGCGGGGCGCTGGTGGCGTGGGAAGCGGACCCCGCCGACCGCGCCCGGCTCGATGCGATTTTCCGCCTCGTTCACACGATCAAGGGCAGTTCGAGCTTTCTCGCGCTGCCGCGAGTTACGGCGCTGTCCCATGCCGCCGAGGATGCGCTCGATCAGGTTCGCCGCGGGAATCGCGCCGCGAATGCCGAGCTGGTCACCGGCGTGCTGGGCATCGTCGATCGTCTGTCGCAGCTTTGCGCGCTGTTGGGACAGGCGGGGGTCGAGCCGCCGGGCGACGATCGCGATGTCATCGCGGCCCTGGCGGCGGATGGAGAAACCCCCGAAGCCCCGGAAACCACCGCCGATGGCGGCGAGATCCAGCTTCGCCGCGAGGATGATTTCGCGATCGATGCGCAGGGCTGGCGAACGATCCGCGTGCCGTTGCCCCTGCTCGACAGCGTGATGACCGGAGTCACCGACATCGTCCTCGCGCGCAACGAATTCGCGCGGATGCTCCGTGAAACGGGCGTTGATCCGTCGCTGATCGCGTCGTTCGACCGCCTGTCGGATTCGATTGCGGGAATGCGCCAGTCGGTCAGCCAGATGCGGATGCAGCGCATCGACAAATTGTTCGCGCCGCTGCCGCGCATCGTCCGCGACCTGGCACAGGATCTCGGCAAGAAAATCCGCTTCGCCACCAGCGGCGGCGAGGTCGAACTCGACCGCGAGATGATGGAGAATATCCGCGATCCGCTGATCCACATCGTCCGCAACGCGATCGATCACGGCATCGAGAAGCTCGACGACCGCGTCGCGGCGGGCAAGGACATCACCGCCAGCATTTCGGTGTCGGCGCGCCAGTCGGGCAACCAGATCGAGATCGAGGTGCGCGACGACGGGCGCGGCCTGTCGCCCGACGCGCTGGTCCAGAAGGCGATCGCGGCGCGGCTGCTGTCCGCGGCCGACGCGCGGGCGCTGACCCCGCGCGAAAAGCTCGATCTGATCTTTCGTCCCGGCTTTTCGACGGCGTCGAAGATCACCGCCATTTCGGGCCGCGGCGTCGGCATGGATATCGTCAAGGCGAATGTCGAGAAGATCGGCGGCGTCGTCGACCTGCGCAACGACGAAGGCCGCGGCCTCGCGGTCGTGCTGCGCGTGCCGATGACGCTGACGATCATCTCGGGCCTGATGGTCCGCGCGGCGGGGCAATATTTCGCGATTCCGCGCGGCTCGGTGCGCGAAATCCTGCTCGAGACGAACGACAGCGTCCGCATCGAGCGCATCGGCGGCGGCGAACTCGTCACCGTGCGCGGCGAGCCTTTCCCGCTGCTCCGCCTCGAAACCGTCCTCGGCCGCGAGCGCGACCCGGGCGACGATGTCGAGGACCGCGCGCTCGTCCTCGTCCGGCCGGGGCAGGGGCAGAGCTATGCGCTCAGCGTCGCGGCGATCCACGACCATGAGGAACTGGTGATCAAGCCCGCGGCGCCGATGATCATGGCGACCGGGCTCTATGCGGGAACGACGCTTCCCGACAATGGCCGGCCGGTGCTGCTGCTCGACGTGCAGGGGATTCTCGCCGCCGCCGCGATCGATGCGTCGGAAGCGGGACGTGGCATGGACCGTGCGGTCGAGGCCGACGCCAGCGCGGCCGCCGAACGCGGCGCCGCGCAGCTTCTGTTGTTCCGCGACGTCGGCGGCCGCACGCGCGGCGTCCGTCTGTCGGTCATCGAACGCGTTGAGGAAGTGCCCGCGCTGGCGCTCTTCGAAAGCGCCGGCCGTATCCAGGTGCAGATCGGCGACGACATCTTCCCGGTCCACGCCGCGCGGCTGCCCGAGGATCATGGCGCGCTGAAGCTGCTGCGCCTCTACGACGGGCAGATGGTGCTCTGCTATCCGATCGAGGCGGTGATCGACATCGTCCGCCTGCCCGACATGACTCAGCCGGCCGCGGCGCCGGGGCTGATCGCGGGCGTGGTGCTGATCGGCGGCGAGCCGGTCGAGATCGTCGATCCCTTCTGGCTGATGGAGCAATATGCGCCCGGTCTGGCCGCCGCGCCCGCGGCGCGCCAGCCGGTGTGCCGCCTCGCCGACGACCGCGACAGCTGGGGCGACAATTTTCTGGCGCCGATCCTGCGGAGCGCGGGTTATCGCGTCGTGCCCGAAGGTTCCGACGAAGCGGCCGACGTGCTGCTCTGCCTGACCGATGCGGGCATTTGCGCGCAAGATGGCGGCGATGTACCGGTAATCCGGCTGCGTGCTTCGGCAGCCGCGGCCGGCGCCGACGACGACACTGTCTATCGCTACGATCGCGGCGCGCTGCTCGAGGCGCTGCGCCGCCATGTCGGGGGAGGGCGCCCATGATGGAAAAGCTCTATCTGATCGCGCGCATCGCCGACACGCGCGTCGCGCTGCGCAGCCGCTCGATCCATTCGGTCGTCGCGGTCGGCACCCCGGTTGAGGTGCCCGCCGCGCCGCCGCACGTCGCGGGGCTGTTTGCGCTGCGCAGCCGCGTCTTCACGCTGATCGATCCGCATGTCGTCGTCGGCCTGGCCCCGGTTCCGGCCGTTGCTGGCCAGCGCGTCGTCGTCGTCGATGTCGCCGAGCACGGCTATGCGCTGCTCGCTGACGCGATCGAGGACGTCTGCTTCATCGACGCGCCCGAGGCGCGGGTCACCGGCAAGCTGCTTCCGGGCTGGGCGCGCGTCGCCGAAGCGATGATCGAGCATGAGGGACAATCCTTGCTCGTCGTTGATCCGGCGCATTTTATCACGCTGCCCGCGCTTAAGGCTGCGTGATGCCGGTCGTATTAACACCCTGCACACCCCTTCGTTCTAGCATGGCGTCAACCCCGGGGGTCGGAGGCATAAATGTCTAAATCTTGTCTGGTCGTCGACGACAGCAAAGTGATTCGCAAGGTCGCGCGTCATATCCTTGAAAGTATGTCCTTTTCGGTTGAAGAAGCCGCCGACGGACAGGAGGCGCTGACCTTTTGTCGCGCGAACCGTCCCGACGTGATCCTGCTCGATTGGAACATGCCGGTGATGAGCGGAATGGAATTTCTCGGCGCCTTTAACGATCTCGACTATGGGCGTGAGGATCGGCCGCGCGTCGTCTTCTGCACCACCGAGAACAGCATCGACCATATTCGCGCCGCGATCGAGGCGGGGGCCGACGAATATGTAATGAAGCCGTTCGACCGCGAAACGCTCGAAGGAAAGCTGCAACTCGTCGGCGTGGCCTGAGGCCTGATCGATGGCGCGCTCCGCTCTTCTGCCGACCGATCCGCAGGGGAAGGAACGCCCCGCAGGCCGCAGCGTTCGCGTGATGCTGGTCGACGACAGCCTCGTCGTCCGCAGCATCCTCGAACGCATCGTCGCCCAGACGCCGGGACTGATGGTTTGCGCCTCGGTGGCCTCGGCGCATGATGCGCTGGCCTTTCTGGCGTCAGAACCCGTCGATGTCGTCGTGCTCGATATCGAAATGCCGGGGATGAACGGCATCGACGCGCTGCCGCACATATTGGAACGCGCCGCCAATGCCCGCGTCCTGATCCTGTCGTCGAACTGCGTCGAAGGCGGCCCGGCGGCGATCGAAGCGCTCGCGCTCGGCGCCAGCGACACGCTCGCCAAGCCCGGCCGCGGCAGCTTCTCGGGCCGCTTTGCCGAAGTGCTGACCGATCGCATCCTGTCGCTCGGGCAGCTTGAACCCGTTCCCACGGCGGCGCGCATCGCCTTTCGCCCGCCGGTTCCCCCGGCCGCGGTCGCGGTGGATGCCGACCAGCGGCTCGAATGTATTGCGGTCGCGGCGTCGACCGGCGGCATTCCGGCTTTCGCCAATTTCCTGACCCATCTCGATCCCCGGATCACCGCACCGATCCTGCTCACCCAGCATCTGCCCGATGCCTTCATGGAATTTTACGCGCGGCAGATCGCGACGATGACCAGGCGCAAGGTGTGCGTGGCCGACGCGGGGATGCTGGTCGAACGCGACCATATCTATCTCGCCCCCGGCGACGCGCATCTGATGGTGATCGCGAGCGGCGCGCGCCGCGAGATCGCGCTCGACCGGCGGCCGGTCGAGAATGGCTGTTGTCCGTCGGCCGACCCGATGCTCGCGTCGGTCGCCGAAGCCTATGGCGCCGGCGGGGTCGCGGTCGTGCTGAGCGGCATGGGCCGCGACGGCGCGCAGGGCGCCCAGCGGCTCAAGGCGGCGGGCGGGACGATCTTTGCCCAGGCGCCCGAAAGCTGCGTGATCTGGGGAATGCCCGGCGCGGTGGCGAAGGCCGGCCTCGCGGCGGCGACGCTCAACCCCGACGCGATCGCGCTGATGCTGCGCGGCTATCTTCCCGGGCGCCGTCCGTCATGATGGGCGGGACGGCGAGCGAATCGGCCTATCGCGTGCTGATGGGCGTGCTCGAATCGCGGACCGGGCAGACGCTGTCGCCGAACCGCATCTGGCGCATCGAAATGTCGCTGAAACCGGTGATGCAGCGGCACGGCATCAGCGATCTCGACGCGCTCGTCGCGGCGCTCGTGACCTCGAACAGCCGCCAGCTGCTCGACGACACGGTCGATGCGATGCTCAACAATGAAACCTATTTCTATCGCGAACATAGCGTGTTCGACGATATTGCTAACAGCGCGCTTGAATATATCCATCGCATCAACCTGCGCGAGCGGCGGCTGACGATCTGGCATTGCGGCGTGTCGACGGGGCAGGAAGCCTATTCGATGGCAATGCTGCTGGCCGAACAGGACAGCAAATGGGCCGGGTGGCGCGTCGATATCGTCGGCACCGACGTCAGCTATCACGCGGTCGGCCGCGCCCGCGTCGGGCTTTACAGCCAGTTCGAGATTCAGCGCGGCCTGCCGGTGCAGCGGATGGTGCGCTGGTTCGACCAGACCGAAGCGGGCTGGCTCGCCAAGGCGGATTTGCGCCGCCGCGTCGATTTCTCGGTCCAGAACATGCTGATCGACCGGCCGCCGCTTGCAGCACCCGCAGACCTGATCTTCTGTCGCAACCTGCTGCTCTATTTCTCGCTGCCGATGCGGCAAAAGGCGTTTGCGCGGCTGCGCGCGGTGGCGGCGCCGCAAAGTTTCCTCATCCTCGGTGCGGGTGAGACGGTGCTGGGGCAGACCGACCAGTTCGTCGCGAGCCCGCGGTTGCGCGGCCTTTACGAGCCCGCCGACCAGCAGGTCCGCCATTCGCCCATCGCGTCGCAGGCGGCCGCCTGACCTTGCTTTTTCCCATCCGCTGGCGCAGGGGAAAGGCAGGGCAGGGACAGGATGGACCGCAAAGCGCATGAGCGATTTTATCGAACGCTGGTCACCCAATTTCGACGAGCGCGCGCTGCCCATATCGATGATCGTTCTCCATTATACCGGTATGAAGACCGGCGCCGAAGCCCTTGATCGGCTTGCCGATCCCGAGGCGAAGGTGTCGGCGCACTATGTCGTCAGCGAGGATGGCCAGATCACGCACATGGTGCCCGAAGACAAGCGCGCCTGGCACGCTGGCAAGTCGCACTGGCGCGGGGTGAACGACATCAATTCGGCGAGCGTCGGGATCGAGATCGTCAATCCGGGGCACGAATGGGGCTATGTGCCCTTTCCCGATCCGCAGGTGGCGTCGGTTGTCCGCCTCGTCCACCAGATCAAGGATCGCTATGCGATCACGCGCGGCAATGTCGTCGGCCATTCGGACATCGCGCCGACCCGCAAGCAGGATCCGGGCGAGCTTTTTCCGTGGGAGGAACTTGCGCGCCGCCGCCTCGCGCTGCCGCGCCCGACCAGGAAACTGACCGACCCCTTGTGGACCGATGCGGGCTTTCTGCTCGCGCTTGAGCGCTTCGGTTACGACGTGACCGACGGTTTCGCGGCGACCGTGGCCTTTCAGCGGCGGTTCCGGCCCGAACTGATCGACGGCACGATCGACGGCGAATGCCGCGCGATCCTGCTCGCGCTGCTGCTGCCGCAGCCTGAGGGCAATTGATTGGCGGCTGGCGACCGATTGCGGACATAGGTAAGGATCATATTCTCTCCCCTTGAGGGAGAGATACGAAGGCTTGGCAGCTTGCTGCCTAGCCGAAGTTGAGAGGGGGTTTTGCGTCCGCTGGCGTCGCCCCCCTCTCCAAGCTTCGCTAG
>NZ_DATAJZ010000041.1:0-89836 GCF_036261875.1 Sphingopyxis sp.
CGATTTGCCGCGTCGTCGCGGCTCCGGCCATGGCGTGAGCGCCGCTCGGACGGACTACAGACACGCCTCGAGATAAGGCTGATCAAACCCGAACATCTTCGCCTTCTCGAGCGTGTAGGGGCGCAGCCCCATGCTCCGGTACTCGCCGATGATCTTCCCGTCCGGCGTCTCGTCCAGATATTCGAACTTGAAGAGCTCCTGGGTGACGATGACGTCGCCTTCCATGCCGATCACCTCGGTGACGTTGGTGACGCGGCGCGAGCCGTCGCGCAGGCGCTTGATCTGGACGATCAGGTCGACCGAATCGGCGATCTGTTTCGAGATCGCTTCCTTCGGAATCTTGATGTCGCCCATCAGGACCATATTCTCCATACGGCCGAGGCATTCGCGCGGACTGTTCGCGTGGAGCGTGCACATCGATCCGTCGTGACCCGTGTTCATCGCGGCGAGCAGGTCGAAACATTCGGCGCCGCGAACCTCGCCCATGATGATGCGGTCGGGACGCATACGCAGCGCGTTCTTGACGAGGTCGCCCATGTGGATCGCGCCATTGCCCTCGAGGTTCGCGGGGCGCGTTTCGAGCGGCAGCCAGTGCGGCTGCTGGAGCCGCAGCTCGGCGGCGTCCTCGATCGTCAGCACACGCTCGCCGGGGTCGATCATCTTCGACAGGGCGTTGAGCATCGTCGTCTTGCCCGAGCCGGTGCCGCCCGAGATGACGATGTTGAAGCGGCTGGCGCCCGCGATTTTCAGCGCGGTGCACATCTTCTGGCTCATCGCGCCCCATTGGCAGAGCATGTCGAGCGTGATCGGCTTGGCCGAGAATTTACGAATCGAGATCGCGGTGCCGCGCAAGGACAGCGGCGGCACGATCACATTGACGCGGCTGCCGTCCTTCAAGCGGGCGTCGGCGAGCGGCGTGGTCTGATCGACGCGGCGGCCGACCATATTGCAGATGCGCTGCGCGATCTGGAACAAATGCTGTTCGTCGCGGAACTGGATCGGCGCGATGACGAGCTGACCCTTGCGTTCGATATAGGTCTGATATGGCCCGTTGACCATGATGTCGCTGATGTCGGGATCGGAGAGCAGCTCTTCGAGCGGTCCGAAGCCGAGCAGTTCGTCGACGAGCACCTTTTCGAGCGCGAACTGCTCGCGGCGATTGAGGGTGATGCGAAGCTCGGCGAGCACTTCGAGGATGATCGGGCGGAATTCCTCGGTCAATTCGTCCTTCGACAGCGTCGCCGCCGCTTCGGGGTCGACGCGTTCGAGCAGGCGCGGCAGCACCTGTTCCTTGATCTTGTGGACCGACGCCTCGAAGCCTTGCGCCTTTTCGGGTTCGGCCATTTCGGCGGTCGAGCGCTGGTTGAGCCGCTCCATCGCTTCCTGTTCGGGGGTCAGGTTCGACGGAATCGGCGGCGGCGCCTCGGCCGCGGGCGTATCGATCGCAGGGAATTGCGAGCCGCCCATGCCAGGGCCCGTCTGCATCGGCTTCGCCACGCCAAAGGCGGGGCGGCCAGCGGTTCCGGGTCGGCGTCCGAATGCACTCATTCGCTTTGTCCTGCTTCAAATCAACACGTTGGACATTGCCGCGCCCGGCGCGGACGAACCCCCATTGGGCAAGGTGAATAAATGGGAAACTTTGATAATCTCCTAATGCGGGGACGCGGCCGGGGCCTCGGGCGGTGCGGTAGGGGCAAGGCCCACGAAGCGCGGGTCGGTTCCGAACAATCGCGCCAGCGTGCGTGAAAGCGCCAGGAAGCGATGGCCCTGATCGGTCAGGCGGACATGGCCGTCGACCGTCACGATATTGCCCGACGCCGTCTGTTCGGCGATCCGCCGGTCCATCTGCCGCATGTCGCCGACATATTTCCGGACGAAGATTTCGGTAATCCGCCGCTCGTCAAGCGCTTCATCCTGATGCTGTTCGATCTGGGCGAGCATGAAGACGCTGATCGACCGGTCGAGCGTCACCGGCAGGACGATCAGAAAGCAGATGTTGAAGCTGAGCGACAACGCCCCCGCCGCGACGATCGTGGCGGGATCGAACCGCCATCGACGCAGCGCCATGGCGGCCATCACGAGCGCGGCGGACAGCCCACACAGGATCAGGCCCCGATAGAAGAGGATCGACACCCCGGCGAACAGGGGCGAGCGGGTAAGGCCGACATAGAGGATGAAACCGGCCGCAACCGCCAGCATCAGCGTCAGCAGGAGGGAGGCGAGCTGTCTAATCGGAAGCACCTTTCGCGATGGACGCGAAGTCGATGATGCACGCGCGCTCGTTTCTGTAGAGGCAGCGAAGCCCCGGCGGTGGGCCGCCCGCGGCTTGCCACACCGGATCGGCGGCGACGAAAATCAGATAATCAATATGATTCGCGCGGGCGATGCCGGCAATTCGGGCTGGCGTCAGCCGCTGCGCGAAAATCGGGCGGATCGCATCGCGCCGCTCCTGCGCCATGCCGGCGCTGACCCCGAACAGATTCGCGGCCCCGTCGGCCAGCGCGACGCGGTTGCGGCCATAAAGGCCGAAATCGAAAATGCGATAAAGTTGCGCTGGATTATGCTGCAGGATCGCCCGGTGCGGCAGATGATCATTGGCCCAGTTATAGGCCCGGCGCTGCGCCATGTCGTCCAGCGGCTGCCGATTGACCGGATCGGGGTAGATCGCGGCGGGATCGGGGAACTTTGTGCGCAGGCCGACCATGTCCCAGCCATTGCCCGCGACGCCGATGAACAGGAACAGCCACCCTAGCGCCCCGGGCCGCAGGATGCCCCGACCGCGCGGCGCCATGCTCTGGACCACCGCCGCGGTCCAGATCATCGCGGCGAACTGCGCGAACCAGATGATACGCCAGCCAAGATCATTGTTGATGATGCTCGATCGGACAAAGCTGACGATCAGCAGCGAGGTCAGAAAGCCGATCAGCAGAAAGCTTCGGATCGGCTTTCCGGCCGTGCGCGCTTTGCCGCCGGACCGGCCGTAGAGGCGCAGGTAGAGATTGCCGCCCAGCGCGAAGAGGCCGAATTCCAGAGCATAGCCGATCGGCAGAAGCGCGAGGACGAGCAGAGCCTGAAGCGTGCCGGCGCTGTCGTACTGAAAGCCGCTGACGCGGCGAATCCAGAATTTGACGGGCATCCCTTCGCTTACCCGGCCATGCAGCAGATCGACGAACTGGGGTGTGGCAAAGAGCAGCGCGACGAGCGCCGCAATCGCCGCGAACAGCAACAATTGCGGACGCCCCCGGCGTCCCTCGACCAGCACCCAGAGCAGAAGCGCGGGGGCCGCGCCGAGCGCGATCCACGCCGACATTCCGAAAGCTGTTGCAAAACTGAGCCCGGCAAGGCCGGCCAGAACGAAGCGCGGCGATGGCGGCGTCGCGGCGCGGTGCAGCAGCAGAACGCCGCACCAGGCCGCGATGAAGCCGCCGAGATGATGGGGAACCCACATCATCGACGTGAGCGCGAACCGGATTTCCTCGTTCCAATAGTCGACCTGCCGCGCCGCCGAGCCGGTGATGATATATTCGAGCAGCGCCGGCACCAGGTCGAGCCCTGTCACGAAGCACAACAGCGCGGCGATCAGCAGGAAGCGGCGGTCGCGCCCGATACGGATCAGATCCGCATCCTTGGCGACGCGCCACAGCAGCGCGACGAAGGCCAAGCCCGACCAGAAGGCGGTGGCGGCAAAGGCCATGCGGCTGTCGACCAGCCCGCCCGCGATCCAGCGCACCAGCGCCCCCCAGATATAATAGTAATAATAATAGCCTGCCGGTTCGGGGCGTGCGTAGAAGGGGTCGTGGAGCGGCAGGCCATATTGCGCGATGCTCTCGATCGTCGCGGCATGCTTGACCATGTCGAAGGTGATGAGGCTCTGATAGAGCCGGTCGCCGATATCGACGTCGACGGCCGCCACGGCGAGGAGAAGCCACCAGAGTAGCACCAGCGCGGCGAAGGGCCAGCCGATCCGAAGCGCGGGGCGTCGATAGAGCGGTGCTGCGGCCAGAACCAGCGCGGCGTGCACGGCCAACGTCCCGGCGATGCCGATCGCGCGAATGAACAGCGCATCGAAAGCGGGCAGGATCGCCAGTGCAAGGATCAGCGTCCAGCCGACCCGCTGCCATCCGCCGTCGATCCCCCGAAAGCCACGCGTGCGGCCGAGCCGTTCGAACAGCAGGACGCCGGCAAAAGCGGGAAGGATGAAGACCAGCGCCGCGACAAGCGTGCCGAGCGCCAGTCCGGCGATATCCTGTGCGAAATAGGTCATGGGCCGGCATTCGGCCTAGACGAAATATGGTAAAATTAGCTTTAACCTGTTCTTGCCGCTCGCGCGGGGCGATATTTTACGGCGCAATGCGAAGGAGGATGCCGATGCGACAGGCAATCATGGTCTTGGCAGCGTTGGCCGCGGTGGGCGCCGCCGCGGCGTCGGACGTCTCCGCGCCGCTTCCGGGCTGGATGGCGGGGGCGTGGGAACAGACGGCATCCGAAAATCGCTGGGCCGACGAATATTGGACCCCGCCACGCGGCGGCATCATGATCGGCGCCGCGCGAATCGGGAAGGGCGAACGCCTTGGCATTTTCGAGCATACGCGCATCGTGCGAAAGGCGGACGGAACGCTTGCCTTCTTCGCGCAGCCGTTCGGACGCCCCGCGGCCGAATTCCCTATGGTCGCCGCGGGGGAGCGGATGATCGAGTTTGCCAACCCGGCGCATGATTATCCGCAGCGCATCCGTTACTGGCGCGAAGGCGACCGGCTGAAGGCCCGGATTTCGCTGATGGACGGCAGCAAGGCCGAGGACTGGGATTATGGCCCGCCGGGAAGCGGGGGGTAATTTCGTCAGGTCATAATGAATGCGCGTATTTGACGGTTCGCCGACGGAACGTCCGGTCACGACGGGAAGCGGACTTACCTTACATCGTCATCCCGGACTTGATCCGGGATCCATTCATCCGGCGCTGAGAGAATGGATCCCGGATCAAGTCCGGGATGACGAGAGTTTGGAAGTCGCGCGCAGCATCTCTTATCTTCGTCATTCCCGCGAAAGTGGGAATGACGAAGATAAGAGGGGCAACTCTCTACCCCAAAACGGGCCTTCACACCCTGCATAGCAGCCAAAGGAAAGGGGCCCGAAGGGGCCCCTTTTTGATCCGGCGATAAACCCCGCGCGTCAGCCCGCGATATGCTCGGCGAGGACGGTGAGACCGGTTTCGTTCACTTCGGCAAAGCCGCCTTCGACCTCGATCGTCTCGGGTGCTGCGCCGCTGGTGGCATAGATGGTCAGCGGGCCGTTGCGCAGCGTCGCCATGAAGGGCGCGTGGCCTTCGAGCACCGAGAAATCGCCCTCGCTGCCCGGCACGGTGACCATATAGACGTCGCTCGACCGCTCGAGGCGGGCGGGGGTGACGAGTTCGAACTTCAGGGCCATTCTTCAATCTCCCCCCTCCCGCTTGCGGGAGGGGTCGGGGGAGGGTGTGTTCCGGTTCGGCGAAAGGCCTGTTCCCCGACAGGCCCTCCCCTAACCCCTCCCGCAAGCGGGAGGGGAATTCGATTTACGCCGCGTCGGCGGCCAGCTTGGCGGCCTTGGCGACCGCTTCCTCGATGCCGCCGACCATGTAGAAGGCCGCTTCGGGAAGATGATCATATTCGCCGTCGACCACCGCCTTGAACGACTTCACCGTGTCTTCGATCGCCACGAACTTGCCGGGGATGTTGGTGAAGACTTCGGCGACGTGGAACGGCTGCGACAGGAAGCGCTGGATCTTGCGCGCGCGGGCGACGACTAGCTTATCTTCTTCCGAAAGCTCGTCCATGCCGAGAATCGCGATGATGTCCTGCAGCGACTTGTACTTCTGCAGCGTTTCCTGAACGCGGCGGGCGGTTTCGTAATGCTCCTGGCCGACGATCGCGGCGGTCAGAACGCGGCTGGTCGAATCGAGCGGATCGACCGCCGGATAGATGCCGAGTTCCGAAATCGCGCGGTTCAGCGTCGTGGTTGCGTCCAAGTGGGCGAACGAGGTTGCGGGAGCAGGGTCGGTCAAGTCGTCCGCGGGAACGTAGATGGCCTGCACCGAGGTGATCGACCCCTTGTTGGTCGAGGTGATGCGTTCCTGCAGCGCGCCCATGTCGGTCGACAGCGTCGGCTGATAGCCCACGGCCGAAGGAATACGGCCCAGCAGCGCCGACACTTCCGAACCCGCCTGGGTGAAGCGGAAGATGTTGTCGACGAAGAAGAGCACGTCCTGGCCTTCCTGATCGCGGAAATATTCGGCGATCGTCAGGCCCGACAGCGCGACGCGGGCGCGGGCGCCCGGCGGCTCGTTCATCTGGCCGAACACCAGCGCAACCTTCGATCCCTCGGGGGTCGGGTTGCCGTCCTTGTCCTTGGCGATGACGCCGGCGTCGAGGAATTCGTGATAGAGGTCGTTGCCTTCGCGGGTGCGTTCGCCGACGCCCGCGAACACCGAGGTGCCGCCGTGGCCCTTGGCGATGTTGTTGATCAGTTCCTGGATCAGCACGGTCTTGCCGACGCCCGCGCCGCCGAACAGGCCGATCTTGCCGCCCTTCGCATAAGGCGCGATCAGGTCGATGACCTTGATGCCGGTGACGAGAATGCTCGTTTCGGTCGACTGGTCGACGAATTCGGGGGCCTTGGCGTGGATCGGCGCCGTCGCGGTGGCATTGATCGGGCCGCGCTCGTCGATCGGGTCGCCGATGACGTTGAGGATGCGGCCGAGCGTCTGCGGGCCGACGGGAACCGAGATCTGGGCGCCGGTGTCGGTGACGGGCTGGCCGCGGGTCAGGCCGTCGGTCGCGTCCATCGCGATCGTGCGAACCGTGTTCTCGCCGAGGTGCTGCGCGACTTCGAGGACGAGGCGGTTGCCGTTGTTGTCGGTTTCGAGCGCGTTCAGAATCGCCGGCAGTTCGCCGGTGAACTGAACGTCGACGACGGCGCCGATGACCTGGGCGATGCGGCCCGTGGCGGCGCCGGCGGGGGCCGCCTTCTTGGGTGCGGCGGCCTTCTTCGGCGCAGCGGCCTTGGGCGCGGCGGCCTTTTTGGCGGGAGCCTTCTTTTCAGCGGGAGCGGTAGCCATGGTCTTCTTCCTCGGGTTGATCGATTAGAGCGCTTCGGCGCCCGCGATGATTTCAATAAGTTCGGTGGTGATCGCCGCCTGACGCGTGCGGTTGTAAATGATGGTCAGCTTGTTGATCAGTTCGCCTGCGTTGCGCGTCGCATTGTCCATCGCGGTCATCGACGCACCCTGTTCGGACGCGGCGTTTTCAAGCAGGCCCTTGAAGATCTGGATGGTGACGTTGCGCGGGAGCAGGTCGGCGAGGATCGCTTCCTCGTCGGGCTCATATTCGACCGCGGCGCCGCTGGACGTCGGGGCGTCCCCGGGCGGCGGGACCGGGATCATCTGCTGGCCGGTCGCTTCCTGAAGCAGCGCCGAGCGGAACTTCGAATAGAAGAGGTGCGCGACGTCGAACGCGCCGGCTTCGTAAAGCTCCATCACCTTCGCCGAAATCTCGTGCGCCTGCTCGAAACCGATGTCGCGAATGCCGGTCGTGTCATATTGCTCGATGATCTGGCCGGCGAACAGGCGCGCGATCACCGGGCGACCCTTGCGGCCGATGAGGTAGAAGAGAACCTTCTTGCCCTCGCCCTGCAACTCCAGCGCCTTGTCGCGCGCCGCCTTGACGATGTTCGAGTTGAACGCGCCGGCGAGGCCGCGGTCGCTGTTGAGCACGACGAGCAGATGGGTGTCGCTCTTGCCGGTGCCCGCGAGCAGCTTCGGCGCCGAATCCGACGCGCCGACCTTCGACGCCAGGCTGGCGACGACGCCTTCGAGGCGCTCGGCATAAGGGCGCGCGGCTTCGGCCGCGGCCTGCGCCTTGCGCAGCTTGGCGGCGGCGACCATCTTCTTGGCCTTGGTGATCTTCTGGGTCGATTTGACCGAGACGATCCGCCCTTTGAGTTCCTTGAGTGATGCCACTCTATCGGTTCCTCTTCTTCGTCATTCCCGCGAAAGCGGGAACCTAGGGATAGCTTGCGCTGCGTCGCGCTGGGTCCCCGCTTTCGCGGGGATGACGAGGTTCAGTGTTACGCGAAAATCTTGGCGAAGGCGTCGAGCGCCGCGACCAGACCCTTTTTGGCGTCGTCGCCCAGGTCCTTGGTGTCGCGGATCGTCTTCAGCACATCGGCATGGTCGCTGCGCAGATAGGCGAGCATCGCCTGTTCGTAGCGCGAGACGTCGGCGGTGCCGACATTGTCGAGATAGCCGTTGGTGCCGGCGAAGATCGACGCGGTCTGCTCCTCGAACGGCATCGGCTGGAACTGCGGCTGCTTGAGAAGCTGGGTCAGGCGCGCACCGCGGTTGAGCAGCTTCTGCGTCGAGGCGTCGAGGTCCGAACCGAACTGCGCGAAGGCTTCCATCTCGCGATATTGCGCAAGTTCGAGCTTGATCGAGCCCGACACCTTCTTCATCGCCTTGGTCTGCGCGGCCGAGCCGACGCGGCTCACCGACAGGCCGACGTTGATCGCCGGGCGGATGCCCGCGTTGAACAGGTTGGTTTCGAGGAAGATCTGGCCGTCGGTGATCGAAATCACGTTGGTCGGAATATAGGCCGACACGTCGCCCGCCTGCGTTTCGATGATCGGCAGCGCGGTGAGCGAGCCCGAGCCATTGTCGCTGTTCATCTTCGCGGCGCGCTCGAGCAGGCGGCTGTGGAGATAGAAGACGTCGCCGGGATAGGCTTCGCGGCCCGGCGGACGGCGCAGCAGCAGCGACATCTGGCGATAGGCGACCGCCTGCTTGGAAAGATCGTCATAGACGATCACGGCGTGCATGCCGTTGTCGCGGAAGAACTCGCCCATCGTCACGCCGGTGTAGGGCGCGAGATACTGAAGCGGCGCGGGCTCCGACGCGGTCGCGGCGACGACGATCGAATATTCCATCGCGCCATTTTCTTCGAGCTGGCGGACGATCTGCGCGACGGTCGAGCGCTTCTGGCCGACGGCGACGTAGATGCAATAGAGCTTCTTCGACTCGTCGTCGCCCTTGTTGGCTTCCTTCTGGTTGATGAAGGTGTCGATCGCGACGGCGGTCTTGCCGGTCTGACGGTCGCCGATGATCAGCTCGCGCTGGCCGCGGCCGACGGGGACGAGGGCGTCGAGCGCCTTGAGGCCGGTCTGGACGGGTTCGTGGACCGAGGTACGCGGGATGATGCCTGGCGCCTTGACCTCGACGCGCATGCGCTTGTCGGCCTTGATCGGGCCCTTGCCGTCGATCGGATTGCCGAGGCCATCGACGACGCGGCCGAGCAGGCCCTTGCCGACGGGAACGTCGACGATCGTGCCGGTGCGCTTGACGGTGTCGCCTTCCTTGATCTCCGAGTCCGAGCCGAAAATCACGATGCCGACATTGTCGGCTTCGAGGTTGAGCGCCATCCCCTTCACGCCATTGGCGAATTCGACCATCTCGCCGGCCTGGACATTATCGAGGCCGTGGACGCGGGCGATGCCGTCGCCGACCGACAGCACCGAGCCGATCTCGCTGACCGTGGCGTCGGTGCCGAAATTGGCGATCTGGTCCTTGATGACCTTGCTGATTTCAGCGGCGCGGATTTCCATTATTCAGCCTTTCATCGGGGCATTTGAGCGTATGGGCTTTTAGCCCTTCATCGCCTGCGCGAAACTATTGAGACGGGTACGGATGCTGCCGTCGATCAACTGGCTGCCCAGTTGGACGACGAGGCCGCCGAGAATGGCGGGATCGACGGTCGTCGCGACGGTGACGTCGCGGCCGACACGGGATTTGAGGTTCGCGGTCAGCGCCTTGATCTGCTCGGCGGTGAGCGGGTGCGCGCTCGTGACCTTGGCGGTCACTTCGCCGCGATGGTCGGCGACGATCGCGTTGAAGGCGGCGATCATGCCGGGCAGGTCGGCGAGGCGGCGATTCTCGGCGAGGACGCCAAGGAACTTCGCGGTCAGCGAATCGAGCTTCAGCGTCTTGGCGACCGCTTCGATCGCCTTCGCGGCGTCGCTACGGCTGACGACGGGGCTCGCGATCAGCGCCGCAAGGTCGGCCGAATCGGTCAGGCCGGCGCTGAGGGTGTCGAGGCTCTTGGCGACCGCGTCGATCGCGTTCGATTCGCGCGCCAGATCGAACAGCGCGCTGGCATAGCGGCCCGCGAGGCCCGCCGTGATGTTGCCCTGAATGCCGCCGGAATTCTCCACGCGCGAAAGTCCTTCTCTACGATCCCGAGGGGGATGGCCGAGCGGGTTTTCATGGCCTCCGAAGACACCCCCGCTGCACAGTCGCGGCGCGCGTAGCAACGATTTTGCTGCAATGCAAGGCGAGGCAGGATGGAATCCCGTTCCGCTCCCGGCCCCGTTCGCGCCGAGCTTGTCGAAGTGCCGTTCTTTCGTCAAACATGGGCGGGTGAAGGACGGTGGTTGACCTGCAGTCGCCTGGCGGCCCGACAAGCTCGGCACGAACGGAAGAGAGGGAAATGATGGGCGAAATGATCCGCATGACGATGGACGATGGCGCCGAGATCGCGGTCTATCATGCCGAGGCGGAGGGCAAGCGCCGCGGCGGGCTTGTCCTCATTCAGGAAATCTTCGGGGTCACCGACCATATCCGCGAGCTTTGCGACGAATATGCCGCCGACGGCTATGAGGTGCTGTCGCCGGCCCTCTTCGACCGTGAGCATCCGGGGTTCGAGAGCGACTATTCGGGGCCGCAGTTCGAGCGCGCGGTCGAGCTGGCGCGAAAGCTCCATCCGTTCGAGCAGAGCCTGAAGGACGCGCAGACCTGCATCGATGCGCTGAAGGGCAAAGGCCCCGTGTTCATCACCGGCTATTGTTACGGCGGCTCGGTGGCGTGGCGGATGGCGCAGATCAGCCCCGACCTCGCGGCGGCGTCGGCCTATTACGGCAGTCTCGTTCCGACCCAGTTCGCCGACCAGCCACCTGTCTGCGCGGCGATCGCCCATTTTGGCCGCTTCGACGGCGGCATTCCGATGGAGGGCGTCGAGGCGCTGATCGCGAAAGCGCATCCGACCGCGCAGATCTTCGTCTATGAAGCCGGGCACGGCTTCAACAGCGACCGGCGCAAGGACTATCACGAGCCGAGCAGCGAAACGGCGCGCGAGCGGACGCTGATGCTGTTCAAGGCGTGCGGGGGATAAACAAGGACTGGGGGCAGGGGACGATGCATCTGACCGTTGTTCTGCTGACCATGCTGGTGCTGCCGGCGGCATCGGTGCTGATCGAACGCTGGACGGGCGGCGGGAGCGCGAGCCTGTGGGTGCTGATCGGCAAATGGTTCGTCTTTTGGGGCGTCGGCGTCCGCCTGTTCATCGCGGGCGCGCGGCAGATCGTGAAGCCCGAACTGACCGCGACCGGGATTTTCGGCGTCACCGACAAGGCGGCCTTCCCGCTCGCGCAGGAACTCGGCTTCTGGAACCTCACCATCGGGCTGATTTCGATCGCGTCGATCAAGCGCCCCGAATGGGTGGCGCCGATGGCGATCGCGGGGATGCTCTTTTATGCGATGGCGGGCGCGCTGCACGTCACCGGCAAGGACCGCGGCTTTTCGGAGAATGTCGCGATGATCTCCGACCTCGGCATGGCGGGCCTGCTGCTGGCGTTCCTGGTCGCGACCTTCCCGCTGTGGGCGCGTTCCTGAAGCGAGCGTCGGGTGGTGCGGTTCAGGACGTGCGGGAACTGAAGCGCGATCAGCTAGTGAAGGAAAAAAACCGTGCGCTCCCGCGAAGGCGGGAGCCCATCTCCGGTCGGCGCTGTTCTGAACCGGCGGGAGATGGGTCCCCGCCTTCGCGGGGACACGTCCATGCTTTTAACGGGTCACATCAAGGCGCCGCCGCCGCCTTCTGGCACTGATAGACCAGCCGCTCGTTGGGCGTCGGGGGCAGCACGGCGCGGATCGCTTCCTGCTGCGTCGCCAGCCCCGCGAGCGCATCGGGATCGGCGGTGCAGCTCTTCAGCGTCACGCCGGCGCGGATCTCGCGCGCTTTCGCCATCGTATCGGCGTCGAGTAGATAACGGTCGACGCGATATTCCTTGCCCGTCGGGTCGATCGAGGCGACCGTCACCGTCGCTTCCTCATTGGGGACGAGGATGCGCTGCCAATGGCCGTCCGCCCCTTGCGCATATTGGGTGCGGTCGTTGACGCAGCCGTTCGCTGCGATCTTCACCGGCACGTCGGTGGTCGACGAGACGGTGATGCGGCTGCGGTCGGGGCGGATCGTGCAGAGATAATTGCCCTCGGCGATCTTCGGCGCGTCGGGCGTCGCGGGCGCGGCCGCCTCGTCCTTGACCTCGGCATGTGCGTCGGGGCGCGTGACGAACAGCACCGCGGCGCCGAGCACCAGCACGGCGCCGATGCCGCCCGCGATCTTCGCGTTGCGCATCTTCTGCTGGCTATAGAATAGCATCGCCGCGCCCGCCGACAGCGCGCCGATCACGAACAGCACGCCCGCAAGCGCGATGCGGTTCTCGCGCGCGTCGAGCGCGGCCTCTTCGGCGCGCGCCTGCTTGAGCTGGCGGTCGAGCGCGGCGGCGGCGTCCTTCGCGGCATTCGCCTCGGCGGTCTTGCGCGCATCGGCGTCGAGCGCGGCGCGGTCGCGTGCGTCGGCTTCCGCCATCGACAGGCAGGGCGAGCCGATCGCGCCATATTGCTGCCCGGCGTCGCCGAGGAAGCGCGCGAGTTCGCGCGTCGAGATGGCGAAGGCGAAGGGCGAATCGCCGTCGTCGGCGCGGGTGATCGCGGTGTTGATGCCGACGATGCGCCCGCACTGATCGACGAGCGGGCCGCCCGAATTGCCGCGCGAGATCTTGGCGGTGTGGACAAGCATCGCGACCCCGTCGACAGTCTGCGTGTTCGACAGATTGCCCTCGCTGCGCACCGGCGTGCGCGGGGTGATATAGTCGGCGGCGCTGCGCGCGGTCGCAAGGTCGACATTGCCCGGATAGCCGAGCGCGACGACGTCGGCGCCCGAATCGAGCGGCCCCGAATAGACCGCGGCGGCGGGCAGCCGCGTCCCGCTGATCTCGATCAGCGCGAGGTCGCGATTGGTGTCGATCGCGATCAGCTTGCCGGCATAGCTTTTCTGTCCTTCCGACGGGACGACGCCGAGCGCGACATTGTTCGGATATTTGGCGGCCGATTCGACGACATGCGCATTGGTGACGATGCGCGTCGGCGAAATGGCGATGCCGCTGCCATGGCCGAAGCCGACGACCTCGCCGTCGACCATCGCGACGGTGACGACGCGCACGACGCTGCGCGACGCGGCGCTGATGTCGTCGGCGGCGCGGGCCGGGAGCGCGAGGGTGACGGTGAAGAGGGCGAGAAGGAGCGCGAGGAAGCGGGTCATGGCGCGGACCCTAACCACTCGCCGGGCGAAGGCAAGCTAGAGGTAAGGGCTCCACATCATCATCCACGCGCCCGTGCTGCCGGCAAGGATGACGAGGCCGCTGACCGCCAGCAACGCGGCGACGCCCTTTTTCGCCGCCGGTGTCCCGCGCGTGCCGGCGCGGAGATAAAGCTCGGCGACGGTCAGTGGCAGCAGCGAATTGGCGAAGGCGAGGAAGAGGTCGAACGGACCGTCCATCGCATCGCCGATCCCCGCGCCGCCGGTCGCGATGCCCCACGCCATATAGCCGACGCGCATGAACCAGACCGCGCTCGCGACCGCGAACAGCCGGATCGCCCAGCGGCGATGCTCGGCGAAGCGGCGCGTGCGGGCGCTGCGCCAGGCGAGCGCTGCGAAAGCGAGGATCAACAGCGCATCGAGCGAGATGCCGAAGGCGCCGGTCAGGTTCATCCACGTGCCGCGCCCCCAGACGAGCCACAGCCCGCCGAGCGACAGCGCGAGCGCGCAGAAAAGATAGAGCCGCCCGTTCCAGCGGTGAGCCGCCGGCCAGCGGCCGCGAATGGCGGGGATGAGCTGCACCAGCCCGCCGAAACTGATTACCGCCGCCATCAGCACATGGGCCGCGAAGAAGAGATTGCCCATCGTGTCACCGGCGACGAAGCCGGTGATCAGCGACTTGCTATTCCAGCGCTCGAAATGGCCCGAAAGCGACGAGGGATAATAGAAGAGCAGGATGAAGGCGGTGAACAAAAGCTGCCCCGCTGCGACCGACAGGTAACAGAAAGTCGCGGCGCGCCCGAACCAGTCGATCCGGCGCGCCGGGCGCGCGGGCGTGAAGGATGTGTCGATGGTCGCCATGGCCTGCTCCCCTATGGAGCCGGAAAGTGGCGTACCTTCTCAGGTGAGTCAATGATATAATACAGTAACACGGTTCGATGCCGCTTTGAGCGCAAGCATCGGGACGCGCGCGCATCGAAGCCATGGCAATGCGGCGACAAGCTCCTTAGGAAAGGAAAGACGATGAACGCCGAAACCATGCCCCCGGAAACCATGACCGACGACGATCGCTGGGCCGCGGTGCTGCGCCGCGACCGCGCTCTTGACGGGCGCTTCGTGACAGGAGTGCTGACGACCGGCATCTATTGCCGACCGAGCTGCGCGGCGCGCCATCCGGCGCGCGGCAATGTCCGCTTCTTCGCCGACGGCGCCGCCGCGCGCGAAGCCGGGCTGCGGCCGTGCAAGCGCTGCCTGCCCGACGATGTCGCACGCGACGAGGGGGCAGTGCTCGCGGCGATCGAAGCCATCAAGGCGAGCGAGGAGCCGCTTGCGCTCGCCGATCTCGCCGCGCGCACCGGCTATTCGCCGACGCATTTCCAGCGCGTCTTCACCCGCCACACCGGCCTGTCGCCCGCCGCCTATGCCCGCGCCTTGCGCGAGGAGCGGGCGCGGCAGGCGCTGAGCGATGGCACGCGGGTGACCGACGCGATCTACGACGCGGGCTTTTCGGGGCCGTCGCGTTTCTATGGGCATATGGAGGGACGTATGGGTATGACGGCTTCGGCCTGGGTGAACGGCGGCAGGGGCGCGACGATCCATTGGGCGGTGGTGCCGACCAGCCTTGGCGACATGCTCGTCGCGGCGACCGCGAAGGGCGTGTGCCGCCTGAGCTTCGACGAAGGGCGCGAAGCGCTCGAGGACCGTTTTCCCGCGGCCGAGCTGGTCGAGGGCGGCGCGGATTTCGCGGCGCTGCTGAAGGAGGTCGTCGACGCGGTCGAGACGCCGGCGGCGGGCTTCGACCATATCCCGATCGACGTGAAGGGCACCGCCTTTCAGGAAGCGGTGTGGCGCGAGCTGCGCAAGATTCCGGCAGGCGAGACGCGCAGCTACGCCGACATCGCCGCCGCGGTCGGCAAGCCCAAGGCGGTACGCGCGGCGGGAAGCGCCAATGGCGCGAACAATGTCGCGGTGCTCATCCCATGCCACCGCGTCGTGCGCAGCGACGGCTCGCTCGGCGGCTATGCCTATGGCCTACCGATCAAGCGTGAACTTCTGAAAAGGGAAATCCGATGACCCCAACATCGTCAAGCGCGATTGCAGCCTTCCGTGCACTCCACATTCCCGGCGATCCGCTGATCCTCGTCAACATCTGGGACGCGGGGAGCGCGAAGGCGGTCGCGGCCGCCGGCGCCAAAGCCATCGCGACCGGCAGCTTCGGCGTCGCGGGCGCGCAGGGCCGCGCCGATGGCGAGGATTTCCCGATCGAGGATGTGTTCGAGAATCTGACCCGCATATTGTCGGTCACCGACCTGCCGGTGACGATCGACATGGAATCGGGCTATGGTGCCGATCCGGCGGCGGTCGGCGTCTCGGTCGGCCGCGCGACAGCGGCGGGCGCGGCGGGGATCAACATGGAGGACCGGCTTCCCGGCCGGAACGAGCTTTTGTCGATCACCGAAGCGCAGGCCCGCTATCGTGCCGCCGCCGACACTGGCATTTTCGTCAATGCGCGCTGCGACGTGTTTCGCGGGGCCGATGCGGCGAAGGACGGCGACGCGCTGATCGCAGCGACGCTCGACCGCGCACGGGCCTATGCCGACGCGGGTGCGGGATCGCTGTTCGTGCCCTTCCTCGGCGATGCGCGCTGCATCGGCGCGATCTGCAAAGCCTCGCCGCTGCCGGTCAATATCCTGCGTTCGAGGGCCGGACCGACGCACAAGGAACTCGCGGCGCTCGGCGTCGCGCGGATCAGCCATGGGCATCAGCCCTGGGCGGCGGCGATGGCGTGGCTGACCGGACAGGCCGAGCAGGTGCTGGGCGGTGAAGAACCCGATTATTGAGCGAAGATCAGCTCTTCTTCTTGCCCTCGGCGGCGTCTTCAGCCTCCTTAAACTGTTCCGCGAGTTTGGCGCGCGCCTCGTCGAGCTTGTCCTCGTCGATCAACTCGACCGTGGCGCGGAGCTTGTTTTCATCGTCGTCGCCATGGGCGTTGAAGGCGATCGGCGACAGCACCTGGCGCGCCAATTTGCCTTTATTCTCGTTGAGCAGCTGCCGCGCGAGAACCATTCTATAGCTCGGATCATAGGAGGCGGTATCCCATGCATCCTCGAGGGTGATCAGCGCGTCTTCGGGGATCGGGTCGCCGGTTTCGTAATAGGAGAGATAATAGTCGATCGCCGGCCGCGGGTCTTCACGATCGAGCTCGCGTGCCTTGGCGAACCAGGGACGCGCCTTGGCATAGAGCGTCTTGTCCTTGCTCGCCTTGGCGCGGCCCATCTCCACCGCGCCCATCAGATAGTTGGCATAGGAGGATTTCGCATCGAGCGCGATCGCACGCTTGGCGGCCGCTTCGGCGCGATCGAAATCGCGGGCGTCGAGATTGGCCTCGGCGACGATCAATTGCGCGGGCAGGCTGTCGGGATAGGCGGCGCCTTTGCCCGACAAGTCGCTCGCGACGTCCTTTGCTTCTTTGAGATCGACCCCCCGCTTCGAACGAATATATTCGCGCATCAGATCTTCTTCGGCGGCGCTGAGTGGGCGCATCGTCACCTTCGGTTCGACATAATTGCTGGGCTTGATGTCGAAGCCGGGGAAGGGACCCGACTTATATTTGCGCAATTCGGTCTGCAACTGGTCGAGGTCGCCGAAGATGCGTTTCGCGGCGGTCAGGCTGTCCTCGCCCTTGTTGAGCGCCTGAAGATAGGCGGGAAGCTGGCCCTGTCGTTCCTTGTTGAAGTTTAGATAGTGCGAAAGCAGCCAGCCCACGGTGTAGGACTGATAGCGTTCCAGCGGCGTCAGCTTGACCTTGTGGTCGAACAGCCGGCTCAGCCGCGTATCGGAAAAGCGCTTGAGATCGCGTCCTCTTGACTGCGGCACGTTGCCGAGGTGGAAACTGCCGTCGTCCTTGAATTCGATCGTGCTGTAGAGCTCGGCAAAGCCTTCGGAATACCAATGCGGATAAGCAGTGCTGAAATTGGTCAGCATGAAATGGTGCGTATATTCGTGGAACAGCACGCGCTGCGAATCGAGCTTGGGCCCGTCGTCGCGCACGACGCTGCTCATGTCGCGGCGCTGCTCGCGCGCCGGAACGAACGCAACCGTCGCGCCCGCGCGCGGAATATAGAAACCCGCGATCCCCGATCCCGGCGCGCCGGCGATATAGGCGATGTCGCTGATGTCGCCGCTGCGGAACACCTTGACCTTGTTCGCTTCGTCCATGCTGGGGCCGGGAACCGGGTAATTCTGCATATAGCGCAGCGCATTGTCATAGCGCTCGAGAAGGCGCGCGAATTGTTCGGCGTCGTCCTTCTTGCTTTCCGAATAGACGATGAAGTGCGAGGTTTCCGCCTGCCACCATTCGGCGCGAGCGCCTGCGCTCATCGTCAATGTCGCCAGAGCCACCCCGCTGCCGATCGCGCGAACCCATTTATGCAGCACCTTTGGCCTCCCCCTTGAACCCCTTGCCTTGCGGTCAGGGCTAGCAGCAAAGTCGAACGATTCCAATCCAGACGGCGGCTATACGAAGCTATACGGATCAATATCGATCGCCAGCCGCGCCTTCGCCGGCCAGTCGATGCGCCCCACCCAGTCGCGGATCGTGCCTTGCAGGTCGAAGCTGCGCGGGGCGTGGAGGAGGAGGCGGAAGCGGTGGCGGCCGCGCAGCATCGCCAACGGCGCGGGGGCGGGGCCGTAGATGGCGAGGCCGTCGGCGGCGGGCGCCTTTTGCCCCAGCCGCTGCGCCACCCCGCGCGCGACCTCGATATCCTCGGACGAGATGACGAGCGCGGCGAAGCGGCCATAGGGCGGAGCGCCTGCGTGTCGGCGTGCGGCGGCCTCGGCGGCGTAGAAGCCTTCGCGGTCGTTCGCGACGAGCGCGGCCATGACGGGGGCGTCGGGCACCCGCGTCTGGATCAGCACCTCGCCCGGCTTGACCCCGCGCCCGGCGCGGCCCGCGACCTGCGCGATCTGCTGGAAGGTGCGCTCGGAGGCGCGCAGGTCGCCGCCGTCGAGGCCGAGGTCGGCATCGACGACGCCGACCAGGGTCAGGTTGGGGAAATGATAGCCCTTGGTGACGAGCTGCGTGCCGATGATGATGTCGACCAGCCCGCCCTCGACCGCCTCGACGAATTCGGCGGCCTTGGCGGGCGACCAGAGGGTGTCGCTGGTGACGATCGCGGTGCGCGCCTCGGGGAAGCGCAAGGCGACCTCGTCGGCGACGCGCTCGACGCCGGGGCCGCAGGCGACGAGGCTGTCCTCATCCTCGCACTCGGGGCAGAGGCGCGGCGGCGGCATCACATGGCCGCAATGGTGGCAGGCGAGGCGGTGGACGAGCCGATGCTCGACCATCCACGCCGTGCAGTTCGGGCATTGGATGCGGTGCCCACAGGTGCGGCAGAGGGTCAGCGGCGCGAAGCCGCGGCGGTTCAAAAAGAGCAGGCTCTGCTCGCCTTTGTGGAGGCGGTCGGCGAGGGCGTCGACGAGCGGTGGCGCGAGCCAGCGGCCGCGATCGGGCGGGTCGCTGCGCATGTCGATCGCGGCGAGGTCGGGCAGCGTCGCGCCGCCGTAGCGCGCGGGGAGGATGATGTGGCGATAGCGGCCTGCCTCGACCTGCGCGAGGCTTTCGAGCGCGGGGGTCGCGCTCGCGAGGATCACCGGCAGTCCCTCGAAATGCCCGCGCATCACCGCGACGTCGCGCGCATGATAATGGACGCCGTCCTCCTGCTTGAAGCTCGTCTCGTGCGCCTCATCGACGACGATGACGCCGAGATTTCCGTAAGGCAGGAAGAGGGCCGAGCGCGCGCCGACCACGATCTTCGCCTCACCCGCCGCGATGCTGTGCCAGGCGCGGCGGCGCTCGGTCGAGCGCAGCCCGCTGTGCCAGGCGACGGGCTCGCAGCCGAAGCGCGCGGCGAAGCGTGTCAGCATCGGCTCGGTCAGCGCGATCTCGGGGAGCAGGACGAGCGCCTGCTTGCCCGTATCGACCGCGGCGGCGATCGCCTCCATATAGACTTCGGTCTTGCCCGATCCGGTGACGCCGTCGAGTAGCAGTGTCTCGAACGTCGCGGCGGCGACCGCATCGCGAAGCTGGCTGGCGGCGGCGGTCTGTTCGGCGGACAGGTCGGGCGGGGCGAAGGCGGGGTCGGGCTGCGGATAGGGCTGGTCGGCCGAGACGGCGACCGCTTCGAGCGCGCCGGTCTGGACGAGGCCGCGGATCACCGCTTCGCTGACCTCGGCGAGTCCGGCGAGTTCGCGCATCAGGCCTTGCCGGGCGCCGATCTTTTCGAGCGCGACGGTGCGCTGCGGGGTCATGCGCTTGGGGCGTTCGCCGGTGGCGCGATATTCGACGATCGGGCGGCGTGCGTCGGCGAAGGCGGCGCCGGGCAGCACCATCCGCAGCACCGCGCCGGGGGGAGCGAGATAATAGTCGCTCGTCCATTCGACGAGACGGCGGAGCGGCGCGGGGACCGGGGGCACCGGCACGACCTCGAACAGATTGCGCAGGCGATTGTCGCCGACGGCTTCGGGCGCGCCGAAGCTTTCATCCTCCCACACCACCCCGCCCATCCGGCGCGGCCCCAGCGGCGCGACGACGACACTGCCGAGCGGCGCGTCGGTGCCGTAGGGCACGCGATAGTCGAGCGGGCCGAGAGCGGCGGTCAGAAGAAGGACGCGGGCGCGGGTCATGAGCTGGGGAGGATATAGGGCGCCGCGGGAAATAGGAAAGCGGCGAGGTCTGCCACGGTGGCTGGCGACCGGAAGGTGACCTATCTTCTCCCCTCCCTTCCGGGGAGGGGAATATCCGCTCACCACCCCAATGCGGACGCAGGCGTTCGCTTATGTCGAGGCCAGCGCCGCTGTCTTCATCACCCGCTTCGCGGGCTTCGGGCGCCGGAACCAGAAGATCCACACCGCCAAGCTGCCGAGCATCGTCAGCGACAGGCCCGAAATCGTCATCACCAGGCGCCACGGCAGGCCGCCGACCTTGGCGGCGTGGATCGGGAAGGCCTTGTTGAACGCCTGCGCGCCGCTCGGCATCGCCAGCGCGTCGCGCGCGCCGAGCAGCTTGCCCGTCGCGGCGTCGAACCACAAGGTCGAGCGGCCGTTGGGCAGCCACTCGGCCTGCTGGCGCATCCGGAGCATGATCGGATCGCCGGCCTTGCGCGGCAGGCTGAGGATACGGAATTCGGCATCTGGGAAGCGGCGGCGCGCCTCGGTCAGCATCGCGGCATAGTCGGGCTGTGCGGCGAGCGGCCCGCTCGCGTATTTCGGCGGCTTCATTGCCCTGGCGGCCGCGGCAGGCGAGCCGAAGGGCGCGATCATCGCCATCGCAAAGGGCTGAAAGATCATCATCGTCCCGGTGACGACCGACAACAGGAGCAGCGGGGCGGCGACGATGCCGAGGTCGCGGTGATGCGTGACGATCGCCGGACGGCTCATCCGCTTCGGCCAGAGCCGGAAGGAGAAAGTGCGCCGCGTCCGCCACCACAGGATCGCGCCGCTGATCACGAAGAAGATCCCGCAAAGCCCCGCGATGCCGATCACCCACTCGCCGCTGTCGCCCGCGAAGAGATGGTGGTGGAAGTCGAAGATCCAGAGTTCGGGCCGCTCCCACTGGCTCGCCCAGCGGGTGACGATCTCGCCCGACTGGCTGGCATAGGCGCCCGCTTCCTTGCCGAGACGGAGCTGGTGGAGCCCGAAGCGTTCGTCGGCATAGATGATGCCTTGCGCCCCCGGCGTCGCCATCAGCCGCTCGGTCGCGGCGACCACCGTCGGCAGGTCGCCGCGCAGCGCGTCGTTGCTGTGCGGCAGGGCGATCCAGCTCGTTTCGTGGAGCAGGATCGTACCCGACAGGCCCATGAGCGCGAGCAGGAGGCCGATCAGGCCGCCGGTCCAGCGGTGGAGCGTGTCGAGCAACTGCATCATCAGAACCGGTAATCCCACCCCAGCGTGAAGGTCCGCCCGCGGCCCGCGAAATAGGCCGCGACCGGCGCGTCGGTCGCTTCGCGCGTATCGCTCGAATAGTCGATATAGAATTTGTCGAACAGATTCTGCACCGACAGGCTCAGCCCGCCGAAGCCGGTCTGATAGCGCAGGCTGGCGTCGGTGATGACATAGCCGCCGAAATCATTGAGCGGACTGGGGTTCGCCTTGCCGTGGAAGTCGCGCTTCAGGAAGAATTGCGTCTGCACGAGCGCCGAGACGGGCCCCTTGTTGTAGCTGGCGTTGAGGTTCAGGCGGTCGGGCGAGATGTTGCTGCCGTCGAGGTCGGTGTCGACGATCCCGTCGGGATTGGCGCTGTCGCTGTCGTAGCGGCCCTTGAGATGAGCGTAGCCGACGCCGACTTTCAGCCCGTCGACCGGCAGCGCCACGCGCAGGTTGAGCTCGAGGCCCTGGATCTCGACACGCTGGCGCTGCACGTCGAAGATGCGGTCGGGGCGGGCGATGAGGAGCTGGCCCTTGTCGCTCGACGACCAGAAATAGGTCGCGCTCGCGTCGAGCGGGCCGCGCTTCAGCTCGACGCCGATCTCGCGGTTGTTCGAGACGATCGGCGAGATGTCGAGATAATTGTCGATGTCGATCCCGGCGGTCTTCACCGCGCGGGTGATGCGGCCGATGTCGGGGACGGTGAAGCCCTCGGCATAGCTCGCATAGGCGCGGATGCCTTGCCACGGCTCGACGATGATGCCGCCGTTGATCAGCAGGTCGTCGAACTTGGGCTTGCCGCCCGCGACGTCGACGCCGCCATAGGTCGAAAGCCCGCAATTGGTGGTGACGGTCGCGGTGCAGGCGACATAGGTGGTCGAGGCGAGGGTGTGATAATCGTCGATTTTGATCTTCACATTTTCCCAGCGCACCCCGCCCGCAAGCCGCACGAGCCCATCGAACAGCTTGAGGTTCGCCTGGCCGAAGGGGGCGAGGCTGCGGAAATCGCTCGGCGGCACCCAGACGCGATCGGTGGCGATCAACGCCTGCTCGGTCTTGTCGACGAGCGCGTCGAAGCCGAGGGTGACGGTCAGCGCCTCGAAGCCCGGGACCGCGCGCTCATAGCTGAATTTGGCGCCGAGCTTGCGGCTGCGGTTCTGCGACTGGTCGAACAATGTGCCTTGCGGCGCGATCACCGGGTCCTGGAAGGTCGCGATCGGGTCGATCTCGCCGCCGAAGGTGTCGCGGCTGCGGTTGAAGAAGATCTGGCTGACGAAATTGCCGCCGCCAAGATCGGTGTCGGTCAGCGACAGCGCGACGCTCTCGGTGCGGTTCTGCGCCGGTTCGCCCGGCGGATCGCCGCGCACCGCGCTCGTCGGAACGCCGAGCGCACGGTTGCCCGCGACCGCGACATAATCGCCGTCGCCCTTGAGCTCGTAGCGGCTGGCGATCAGGTCGAGCCGCGCGGTCGGCGACACTTCATAGCCGAGGCGCGCGAAGAGCGACAGCGTTCGCGAATCCTGCGTCTCGCCCTGCGTCAGGTTGAGCCCGACACGGCGCCCTTCGCCGTCGTAGAAGGCGCCGCGCTTTTCCCACGCCGCGCCGAAGGTCGCATCGAAGCGCCCGGCCTTATACTGGACGAGCCCCGCGACCTTGCCGCCGAGCCCGTCGCCCGAGAAACCGTCGTCCGCAGTGCCCTGCAGCAGGAAACGGCCGCCGAGCCCCTCTTCCTTTGGCGCGCCGACGGTGACCTGGTTGACGATGCCGCCGGTGCCGCCGATCCCCTGCAGGGCGTTCGAGCCATAGATCAGCTCGACGCGGTCGACGAAGAAGCCGTCGATCGTGAAGCCGTCGCGGCTGCCGTCGCGCATCGGGGTCGATTGCGGAATGCCGTTGATCGCGTAGAGCGGCGAGCGCCCGCGCAGCGATTCGCCCGAGCCCGACAATTTCTGCCGCGTCGGCGAAAAGCTGGGGGTGAGGTTCGAGACCGCGTCGGTCACCGACCCCGAAATCGCGAGCTGCTGATCGAGCGTGTCCTTGCCGATCAGGTCGATCGTCAGCGGCAGCGCGTTGGGCGGCAGGATCGTGCGCGCGGCGGTGACGACGATGCTGTCGTCGCGCGGTGCGCCATCATCGGCGGACGCGGTGTCCTGCGCGAAAGCGGGGGAGGAAAGCGCGCTCGAAAGCAGCGCTGCGACGATCCATCTGCGATTCATTCTCAACTCCTGTCGAGACCGGCTGCTAGTGCGACACATTCGCAAATGCAAGCGCCTATTGCCCTTTCGGAGGTAGGTCCCCTTTAGTCGCCGCCTCCTTCAGGAACGCCAATATCGTGGCACCTGACCGCGCGGGCTCGTCGTAAGGCAGGCCATGACCCGCATCGGCGATCAGTTCGTAGCGGAGCAGGGGATTGAGCGACTGCAGTTCGCGCGCGGTCTCCAGCGAGACCACGCCGCGGTCGCCAATCAGCAGCAGGGTAGGGACGGTAAGCGTGCGGACGAGGTCGCGCCAGTCGGGGTTGGGCGGTGTAAGGACCTCGAACGCCGACGGGCTGGTGCGAAGCCGCGCGTCGACGAGATGTCCGATCAATCCGGGCGACCGGTTCGGGCTCCTGAGCCGCGCCGCCGTGATCAGCTCGTCCCGCGTCGACAGAAGCAACTGCCGGTGTTCGGCCGCGATATCGCTTTCATGGACTTCCTGCTGCCACGCCGGACTGATGAAGGTGGGATCGATCAGGACGAGAGCCGTCAGCGTCGATCCGGATGTGCTCGCGGCAACCGCGGCGGTCATACCTCCCATCGAATGGCCCACCAGAACCGGCGCCGGCAATGCCAGTTTTTCGATCAGCGCGAGGACATCGCCGGCCAGATCGCCATAGAGGTAACCGCGATCGGGTGCGCTCGACCCGCCGTGCCCGCGCGCGTCGGGCAGGATCACGTCGAAGTTTTTTTCCAGCGTGCGCGCCAGCGGGAGCAGGCACGCGCCGCTTCCGATCAGCCCGTGCAGCGCGACGAGCGGAGGCTTGCCGGCATCCGTCCGCCGATAGTGGATATCGATGCCGTTGGCGTGGCAGGTGCCGCTGCGCCAGGACACCGCATCGGGTTCGGATTCGCTCATCCCGGTTCATTGGCGGCATCCTCCTCCATAGTCGACAGATATTGCCTCGGAGGAAGGGGTGACGCCGCTCCCCGATCCGCGCTATCACGCTCCCGATGCGGGAAAAGGAACTACGCTTCGCCCTGATCTGCTACGGCGGCATCAGCCTCGCCGTCTATATGCACGGCATCACCAAGGAGGTGTGGCGACTCGCCGCGGCGTCGCGGGCCTTTCATGAGGGCACCGAACAGAGCGGCTCGGGACGCATCTATGGCGAACTGCTCGCGGCGATCGCCGAGCGGAGCGGGGTCAAGCTGCGCGTGCTCGCCGACATCGTCGCGGGGGCGAGCGCGGGCGGGATCAATGGCATTTTCCTCGCGCGCGCGATCGCCGGCGGCCATTCGCTCGACCCGCTGACCGAGCTGTGGCTGAAGGACGCCGACGTCGACAGCCTGCTCGACCCCGACGCGCGGCCGCTGTCGGCGGCGACCAAATTCTGGGCGGTGCCGATCGCCGGCTGGGCGATGAAGCGGCGCGGCAACGTCATCGACCGCACCGTGGGCGAAACCGCGCAGGACGAGGTGCGCGCGAAGCTGTCGCGCTTCGTCCGCGCGCGCTGGTTCGAACCGCCTTTCGGGGGCGAGACTTTCTCGGGCCTGCTGCTCGATGCGTTCGACGCGATGGACGCGGGCCCGAAGGGCCCGCCGCTGGTGCCCGCGGGCCAGCCGGTCGACCTGTTCGTGTCGGTCACCGATTTCGCGGGGCACAGCGCCCCCCTGTCGCTCAACAGCCCGCCGCGCGTCACCGAGCAGGAGCATCGGCTGATGCTGCATTTCCGACAGGATGTGCGCGCGGACAAAAGCCTCGACGACGACGTGCCGGGGCTCGTCGCCGCGGCGCGCGCGACCGCGAGCTTTCCGGGCGCCTTCCCGCCCTTCACGCTGCGCGAGCTCGACCGGGTGCTCCACGCGCGCCGGATCGCCTGGCCGGCCCGCGATGCCTTCATTCGCACCCAGCTTCCCGCCGGCGGCGAGGCCGATCCCGCCGATCGCGTGCTGATCGACGGATCGGTGCTCGCCAACGCGCCGTTCCGGCCCGCGATCGCGGCGCTCAAGCAGCGTCCGGCGCGACGCGAGATCGACCGGCGCTTCGTCTATATCGACCCCAAGCCCGATTACCGCTCGATCAGCTTCGGCAAGCCCGGCGAAGCGGCGGACGGCGATGGCGGGGATGGGGATGCGAAGCTGCCCGGCTTCCTCTCGACGATCCTCGGCGCGCTGTCCGAAATCCCGCGTGAACAGCCGATCCGCGAGAATGTCGAGGCGATCGAGGCCATGTCGCGCCGCATCCGCCGGATGCAGCATGTCGTCGACGCGATGAAGGTCGAAGTCGAGGAACAGGTCGCCGCGCTGTTCGGCACGACCTTCTTCCTCGACACGCCGACCCCGGCGCGGCTGCAGAAATGGCGCGCGAAGGCGCAGGACCAGGCGGCGGCGCGCGCGGGCTTCGCTTTCGCGCCATACGGTCACCTCAAGCTGTCGGCGATCGTCGAGGAACTGGTCGGCGTCGTCGACCGGCTGGCGCCGCCCGAAGGCGATATTCATCGCCGCAATCGGCGAAACGCGATCTGGGAGGAGGTTCGCGCGCGCGGGCTCGACCGGCTGTCGGGACGCCGCGGGGCGGGGGCGAGCGACGATGCGGTGGTCTTTTTCCGCAGCCACGACCTCGGCTTTCGGATCCGCCGCCTGCGCTTCCTCGCGCGCGAGCTCGACCGGGTGGTCGAGGCGAAGCGCGACGCGCGCGACCCGGCCTGCGACGCGATGCGCGAGGCGATCTTCACCGCGCTCGGCCTCTATCTCGAGCGCCAGAACGATAGCTGGCTTGCCGGCATCGACGTGCCCGCCGATGCCGATGCGGGGCAATGGCTCGACGGCATCGCGGCGCACCGCGACCTGATCCGCGCCGATGCCGAGGGCGATGCGTTCGTCGCCGAAGCGCTCGGCGGGCTGCCCAAGGACGACCGGCGCACGCTGCTGCTCGCCTATCTCGGCTACCCCTTCTACGACATCGCGACCTTGCCGCTGCTGCAGGGCGAGGGGTTCGACGAGTTCGATCCGATCAAGATCGACCGCATCTCTCCCTCCGACGCGACCGCGATCCGCACCGGCGGCGCGGCGGCGATGCTGAAGGGGGTCGAATTCAACAGCTTCGGCGCCTTCTTCAGCCGCGCGTACCGCGAGAACGACTATCTCTGGGGACGGCTCCACGGCGCCGACCGGCTGGTCGATATCGTCGCGAGCAGCGTGACCGGCGACGGCGCGCTGCCCGCCGAAGACCTCGCGGCGATCAAGCGGCGGGCGTTCCATGCGATCCTGGACGAGGAAGAGGAACGGCTGCCGAAGGTGAAGGCGCTGATTGCGGAGTTGAGGGGGGAGATTGGGGAGCGTTAATTCCTTCTCCCCTTGCGGGAGAAGGATACGAAGCCTTGCGCCGCAGGCGCTAGGCGTAGTTGGATGAGGGGTTGCGAGCCAGAGGCTCGCGCGCTCGCGAAGCGAGCGCATACCCCTCACCCAGCTTCGACTAGCCAGCAAGCTGGCAAGTCTGCGCAACCCTCTCCCGCAAGGGGAGAGGGAAGGGTAGTCACTCCGTCAGATCGTCCCACATTTCCTTGATGCGGCCGAAGAAGCCCTGACTCGCCGGGCATTCCTCGCCGGTCTCGGTCTCGCGGAACGCCTGCAGCAATTCCTTCTGCTTGGCGCTGAGCTTCGTCGGCGTCTCGACGTCGATCTGGACGACGAGGTCGCCGTGGCCGCGGCCGTTGAGCACCGGCATGCCGGCGCCGCGCTGGCGGAGCTGCTTGCCCGACTGGATGCCGGTGGGGATGGTGATTTCGTGCTTCTTGCCGTCGAGCCCGGGGATGGTGATGCATCCGCCGAGCGCCGCGGTGGTGAAGCTGATC
This sequence comes from Sphingopyxis sp., assembly GCF_036261875.1. Classification (GTDB taxonomy): domain Bacteria; phylum Pseudomonadota; class Alphaproteobacteria; order Sphingomonadales; family Sphingomonadaceae; genus Sphingopyxis. The sequence continues at coordinate 27,376 of NZ_DATAJZ010000041.1, forward strand.
GGCGCGCGGGTGAACAGCGTCGTGCCCTCGCGCTCGAAGACCTTGTGCCGTGCCATGTGGAGGAAGATGTAGAGGTCGCCCGGCGCCGCGCCGCGCGCGCCGCTCTCGCCCTCGCCCGACAGGCGGATGCGGGTGCCCTCGTCGACCCCCGGCGGGATGGTGACGGTCAGCGTCTTGCGCCGGTCGACGCGGCCTTCGCCGTGGCAGCTATTGCAGGGGTCGGCGATGACCTCGCCCGCACCCTGGCAGGTCGGGCAGGTGCGCTCGACCATGAAGAAGCCCTGCTGCGCGCGGACCTTGCCGTGGCCCGCGCAGGTCGAGCAGCGATTGGTCGAGGTGCCGGGCTTCGCGCCCGACCCGTCGCACGCGTCGCAGCGCGCGGCGACGTCGACCTGAATCTCGCGCGAGCAGCCGGTGAAGGCGTCCTCGAGCTTGATTTCCATGTCGTAGCGCAGGTCGGCGCCGCGCGCGGGGCCGCGCTGTTGCTGGCGCCCGCCGAACGCCGATCCGAAGATCGATTCGAAGATGTCGCCGATGTCGCCGAAATCGGCGCCGTTGCCACCGCCGAAGCCGCCCGCGCCATTGACGCCTTCCTTGCCGAAGCGGTCGTAGGCGGCGCGCTTCTGCGGATCCTTCAGACAATCATAGGCTTCGTTGATCGCCTTGAAGCGCGCCTCGCTGTCGCCGCACCCCGGATTCTTGTCGGGGTGATATTGCATCGCGAGCTTGCGATACGCCGACTTCAGCGTCTTGTCGTCGGCGGTGCGCTCGACTTCCAGCAGTTCGTAATAATCGATGTCGAGCGACATTCTTCAAAACCCCCTCAACCCCGCCGCGCCCGAAGGCCCGGCGGGGAGAGCTTCCGTCTTACTTCTTGTCGTCTTCGACTTCCGAGAATTCGGCGTCGACGACATCTTCGTCGGCCTTGGTCTCGCCAGCGTCGGCGGCGGGGGAGGCCGCGGCCTGCTGTTCCTTTTCATAGATCGCCTGGCCGAGCTTCATCGCGACCTGCGCCAGCGCCTGCGACTTTTCGGTCATCGCGGCGGGATCGCCGCCCTCGACCGCCGTCTTGGCTTCGGCGACAGCCGCTTCGATCTCGCTCTTGAGGCCCGCATCGACCTTGTCGCCATGCTCTTCGAGCTGGCGTTCGGTCGTGTGGATCAGGCTTTCGGCGTTGTTCTTGGCCTCGGCCGCCTCGCGGCGCTTCTTGTCCTCTTCGGCGAACTGCTCGGCGTCCTTGACCATCTGGTCGATGTCCGCGTCGGAAAGGCCGCCCGAGGCCTGGATCTTGATCTGCTGTTCCTTGCCGGTGCCCTTGTCCTTGGCGTGGACCGACACGATGCCGTTGGCGTCGATGTCGAAGGTCACCTCGATCTGCGGCACGCCGCGCGGCGCGGGCGGGATGCCGACGAGGTCGAACTGGCCGAGCATCTTGTTGTCGGCCGCCATTTCACGCTCGCCCTGGAAGACGCGGATCGTCACCGCCGACTGATTGTCGTCGGCGGTCGAATAGACCTGCGACTTCTTGGTCGGGATGGTGGTGTTGCGGTCGATCATGCGCGTGAACACACCGCCCAGCGTCTCGATGCCGAGGCTCAGCGGCGTGACGTCGAGCAGCAGCACGTCCTTGACGTCGCCCTGCAGCACGCCCGCCTGGATCGCGGCGCCGATCGCGACGACCTCGTCGGGGTTGACGCCGGTGTGCGGTTCCTTGCCGAAGAAGTCCTTCACGACCTCGCGCACGCGCGGCATACGCGTCATGCCGCCGACGAGCACAACCTCGTCGATCTCGCTGGCGCTGACGCCCGCGTCCTTGATCGCCTTCTTGCACGGTTCGAGCGTGCGCTTGATCAGATCCTCGACCAGTTTTTCGAGGTCGGCGCGGGTGATCGTCTTCACCAGGTGCTTCGGCCCGTTGGCGTCGGCGGTGATGAAGGGCAGGTTGACCTCGGTCGACTGCGCGGTCGACAGTTCGATCTTCGCCTTCTCCGCGGCTTCCTTCAGGCGCTGCAGCGCCAGCTTGTCGCTGCGCAGGTCGATGCCTTCGTCCTTCTTGAAGCCGTCGGCGAGATATTCGACGATCTTGCTGTCGAAATCCTCGCCGCCGAGGAAGGTGTCGCCGTTGGTCGACTTCACCTCGAACACGCCATCGCCGACTTCGAGGATCGAGATGTCGAAGGTGCCGCCGCCAAGGTCATAGACCGCGATCGTCTTGTTCTCGGTCTTGTCGAGGCCATAGGCGAGCGCGGCCGCGGTCGGCTCGTTGATGATGCGCAGCACCTCAAGGCCGGCGATCTTGCCGGCGTCCTTGGTCGCCTGGCGCTGGGCGTCGTTGAAGTAGGCGGGAACGGTGATCACCGCCTGCTCGACCTTCTCGCCGAGAAAGGCCTCGGCGGTTTCCTTCATCTTCTGGAGGATATAGGCGCTGATCTGCGACGGCGAATAATCCTCGCCGCCCGCCTTGACCCACGCGTCGCCGTTGGTGCCCTTGGCGATGGTGTAGGGGACGAGTTCCATGTCCTTCTTGGTCATGGGATCGTCGAAGCGGCGGCCGATCAGGCGCTTGACCGCGAAGATGGTGTTTTCGGGGTTGGTGACCGCCTGGCGCTTCGCCGGCTGGCCGATCAGCCGCTCGCCGTCCTTGGCGAAGGCGACGATCGACGGCGTCGTGCGCGTGCCTTCGACATTTTCGATAACCTTGGGCTTGCCGCCTTCCATCACCGCGACGCAGCTGTTCGTGGTGCCGAGGTCGATCCCGATCACTTTTGCCATGGGTATGTTCGTCCTTGTTGCTTCCTTCGGCGCCCTGAAAAGGCACGCCGTGCGTTGATTTGATGGGGGCGATATAGGTGCGCTTTGCCTTGGCACAAGGGTTTTGACGGCGTATCTGGGACAGGAAAATTGACGCATTTCGGGAGTCCCAAGCATCATGAAGCCCTTTGCAATAGCCGCGCTTGCCGCCACCGCGCTCACGCTGACCGCGTGCGAGAAGAATCTGGGCGCGGGACAGCCGCTCAACGTCGTCGCGGGCTATATCCAGATGGGGGCGACCCCCGACAGCCCCGCGGCGGGCTATTTCACCGTCGAGGGCGGACCGCGCGACGTCGAACTGGTCGCGGTGACCGCCGACCTCGCGCAGCGGGTCGAGATGCACGAAAGCGTCAAGGAAAACGGCGTCGTGACGATGAAGCCGCTCGCCGCCGCCGTCGTCCCGGCGAAGGGCAAGCTCGAATTCAAGCCCGGCGGCAAGCATCTGATGATCTGGCACATCAACGGCGCCGCTGTGCGTGCGGGCAAGCTGCCGATGGCCTTCGTCTTCACCGACAACGACAATGAACGCATCCTGTTCGACCTGCCGATCAAGCCGGCGCCGAATGCGAGCGCCGACGGGATGGCCGGCATGGACCATGGTGCGATGGATCACGGCGCGATGGGCGGCGACAAGGCGGCCGACGCGGCGAAGAAATAAGCAAGGGTGACGAATCCCACTTCGTCATTGCGAGCGGAGCGAAGCAATCCAGGGCGGTTTACGCCTGCTCTGGATTGCCGCGTCGCCTTCGGCTCCTCGCAATGACGTTTGTTTGATGCCGCGCCCTTCGCGCCCCCTCACGACCGGCGAAATCGCGCTCGCCCGCAGCGTCTTCGGCGATGCGATCGATTATGCGCGGGTGCGGGTGCGCCATTATAAATGGATTTTCTTCCAGCCGCGCCGGATCGTCATGGCGCCGATGGGCGATTTGCATTTCCACCCGAAGGGCGGCGTCTATTGCGACGACTTCTCCTGTCCCGCGGGAGGACGGGCCGAGGAACGGACGGCGAAGGGGCTATTCCTTCACGAGATGACTCACGTCTGGCAGGCGCAGACGCGCGGGCGCTGGTATCTGGTGCTGATGCGGCATCCCTTCGCGACCTATGATTACAGCCTCAAGCCCGGTTGGCCGCTGCACCGCTACGGGCTGGAGCAGCAGGCGGAGATCGTGCGGCATTACTGGCTGCTGACGCAGGGGGTGACGATCGGCGGGGCGCCGGGGGTCGAGGCCTATCGGGCGATCCTGCCCTTTGCGGGAAGCGGGGCGGGGTGATGGATTTCGACCGACATCAGACGTTTCTTATCTCGTCACCCCGGACTTGATCCGGGGTCCCGCTTTAGATCGGCAGCCGTGCGTTCGGCAAAAAAGCGGGATCCCGGGTCGAGCCCGGGATGACGAGGAGGGGAGGGCCGCGTCCACTCCCCACCCAAAGCGATCCTCTCCCGGCCAAATAGCGACTAGCCAAGCCCGCGCTGTTCGTCCTATGTTCCGATCATGGATACCCCCTTTTTGATCGTCGGCGTTATCGCACTCCTTCTCGGAGGCCTGATCGGATGGCTGCTTGCCGGGCGGCAGGCGGGGGCGCTCAAGGCGGAGCGCGATGGATTGTCGGAGCGCTTCCGCGCCGCGGTCACCGACCTTGCGGCCGAGGCGGAGGCGCGCAAGGCGGCCGATCTCCAGCTTTCGGCGCTGCTCGCCGAGCAGAAGGCGCGCGATGCCGCGCACGACGCGCAGATCGCGCAGCTTCAGGGTGCGCAGGCGGCGCTCACCGCGCAGTTCCGCGAGGTCGGGCAGGCGATGCTCGGCGAGGCGCAGAAGGCGTTCCTCGAACGCGCCGACGCGCGCTTTCGCCAGAGCGAGGAAAGCGCGGGGCAGAATCTGAAGGCGCTGCTGACCCCCGTCCACGAGCGGCTGCAGAAATATGAGGAAGCGGTCGGCAAGGTCGAGGCCGAGCGGCAGAATGCCTTCGGCCTGCTCCACGGCCAGATCGCCGCGATGCGCGAAGGCACCGAGCGCGTGTCGAGCGAGGCGGCGAAGCTCGTCAACGCGCTGCGCAACGCGCCCAAGGCGCGGGGCCGCTGGGGCGAGCAGCAGCTTCGCAACGTCCTCGAAAGCTGCGGGCTCAGCGAACATGCCGATTTCCAGACCGAAGTCAGCGTCGCCGACGGCGAGGGTGGGCGGCTCCGCCCCGACGTCGTCGTCAAGGTGCCCGGCGGGCAGAGCCTGATCATCGACGCGAAAGTGTCGCTCAACGCCTATCAGGATGCGTTCGGCGCGATCGACGAAGGCGAGAAGGCGGGGCATCTCGCGGCACACGCCGCGGCGATGAAGGCGCACGTCAATCTGCTCGGCGCCAAATCCTATTGGAACCAGTTCGACGACACCCCCGATTTCGTCGTAATGTTCGTCCCCGGCGAGCATTTCCTCGCCGCCGCGCTCGATCAGGATCACGAGCTTTGGGATTATGCGTTCGAGCGCAAGGTGCTGCTCGCGACGCCGACCAACCTGATCGCGATCGCGCGCACCGTCGCGGCGGTGTGGCGGCAGGAAAAGCTCGCGGGTCAGGCGCGCGAGATCGCGGCGCTGGGCAAGGAACTGTACGCGCGCATGTCGGTGATGGGATCGCACATCGCGCGGGTCGGCAAGAATCTCGATCAGGCGACCGGCGCCTACAACGCCTTTGTCGGCAGCTTCGAATCGCAGGTGCTGACGCAGGCGAAGCGCTTCGAGGCGCTCGACGTCGAGACCGGCGATAAGGAGATTCCTGTGTTGCCGGTCGCGGAACAGACGGCGCGGCCGCTGGCGAAGCTCGCGGCGGCGGGGGCCGCGCCGGCCGCGGTGAACGACGGGGAATGAATCGTCGCCCCCGCGCAGGCGGGGGCCGCTGGAAGTTTACGCGGCGGCGAAGGGCGAGGCCGACAGCGGCCCCCGCCTGCGCGGGGGCGACGTGTTCGATCAAATCACCCGCTTGAGCACCGCCGTCTTGCCGTCCTTGCCGGTCAGCAGCAGCGTGCCGTCGGACGGGAAGGCGATTCGCACCGGCGCGCGCATCAGGTCGAAGAAGGCGCGTTCCTGCTCCATTTCGGGTCCGGGGCAGGCCATGAGCGTCGCGGCGAGCTGCCCTGTGGTCAGCACGCCGTCCGCGGCTGTATAGCCGCCGCCGAAGCGGTTGCATCCCGCGCTGCCGCTGAGGCGCGTGCCGTCGAACGCCAGCGAGGTCGGCCGGTCCGCCGTCACCGGCGTTCCGCCGATCGACACGAAGGTCCAGTTCGACCCCGCGAGCGTATCGGGCGGCAGGATCGCGCCGCCGCAGCCCTGCACGCTCTTGCCGTCGGCGGTGACGCGCACCGTGTCGGCATAGCGCCGGTCGCTCATCCCGTCGCTGCACGCGCGATGCTCGATCGCGACCGACAGGCGCCCGGCGGCATAGGCCTGGCCGTTCGCCGCCGGCGTCGCGCCGGGGTTCGGAACGGCGATCTTCGTCTCGCCATAGTCGCCGGCATAGGTCAGCCGCTCGGGTGTGATTTCGAGCGTCCAGCCGGGTTCGGTGCCGACCGCCATATAGGCGGCAGCCGGCGCGGGCTTTTCGCCGGGCGCCTGCGGGGTGCCCGAGGCGGCGCAGCCGGCGAGGACCAGCGGCAGGGCGAGGAACAAAACGGATTTGGACATGATATACTCCTTTGATCCCCGTTCGTGTCGAGCGAAGTCGAGACACCCATCGGAACAGCGCCATGACGATGGGTGTCTCGACTTCGCTCGACACGAACGGAAACAGAGGGGGGCATTAGGCAGAACCTGCTGCGCCCAAGCTGAACATCATCGCCAAGCGCCGTTCAGCTTCGCCGCTGGTTCAGCACCTCATAAGCCATCACTGCCGTCGCGACCGCGGCGTTGAGGCTGTCGGCCTTGCCCATCATCGGCATCTTCACGCGCACGTCGGCGGCGGCGGCATAGGCGGCGGGCAGGCCCTGCGATTCATTGCCTACAAGCACGAAGGTCGGCGCGGCATAGCGCACCGCCTGATAATCCTGCGTGTCGCTGCCGAGCCAGGTCGCGACGAGCTCGCCCGGTCCGCCGCGCAGCCAGGCAAGAAATTCCTCCCACCGCGCCTGCACCAGCTTCTGCGTGAAGATCGCTCCCATGCTCGCACGCACTGCCTCGACGCCATAGGGATCGGTGCTTTCGTCGAGCAGGATCAGCCCGCCCGCGCCGACCGCGTCGCCGGTACGCAGCATCGTGCCGAGGTTGCCGGGATCGCGCAGCCGCTCGGCGACGAGCCAGATCGGCGCGGCAGCGCGGTCGAGATCGGCGAGGCTGGTCTTCGGCTCGGCATAGATGCCGACGATCGTCTGCGGATTGTCCTTGCCCGACAGTTTGGAGAGAATCGCGGGGGTGGTGTCGATCACCTCGGCGCCCGCCGCGAGAGTCGCGTCGACGAGCGCTTTCGCGAGCGGATGCGCGGCGCCTTCGTCGGCGAGGAACAGCCATTGCGGCAATATGCCGGCCTCGCGCGCCTCGGTCGCGATGCGCAGGCCTTCGGCGAGGAACAGGCCTTCGGCGCGGCGGTGGCGCTTCTCGCGCAGCAGGCGCATCCGCTTGATCAACGGATTGGAAAGGCTTTCGATACGGGAACGGCGACCGGTCATCCGGTCAATCCTCGCCGAAGCTGTCCTTGACCAGCCCGACCAGCTTGAGCAGCGCGGCGTCGGCGCCTTCGCCCTTGGTGTGGATGGTGATGCTGTCGCCCTTCGCGGCGCCGAGCATCATCAGCCCCATGATCGAGGTGCCGTTGACGCGGCTGCCGCCCTTTTCGACTTCGACGCTGACGGTCTCGGGAAGGCGGCTGACGAAGGTCACGAACTTGGCGCTGGCGCGCGCGTGCAGCCCGCGCTGGTTGGTGATCTCGACCGTCTCGCTGTTTTCGCTCATGGTCCCACTCCCAGCATCTCCGACGCGACGGAGATATATTTCTGGCCCGCTTCCTTGGCCGCGATCACCGCGGCACGCAGGTCCATCGCCTTGCGCGCGCTTTCGAGGCGGATCAGCATCGGCAGGTTCACGCCCGCGATGACTTCGGTCCGCCCGCTTTCGAGCAGGCTGATCGCGAGGTTCGACGGGGTGCCGCCGAACAGGTCGGTCAGCATGATGACGCCGCGCCCCTCGTCGACCTTGCGGATCGCCTCGGCGATTTCCTTGCGGCGCATTTCCATATTATCGTTGGGGCCGATGCACACGGTGGCGATCGCGCGCTGCGGGCCGACGACATGCTCCATCGCGGTCACCATTTCCTCGGCGAGCCGGCCGTGGGTGACCAGGACCATTCCCAGCAGCGGCAATGCTTTATCGACGGGCATGAAATCGCAGACCCTTATGCTTGTCCGGCGCCCGCGGGAGATGCGGGCGGGGGCCTGCCCTCAAGCCCATCTTGCGGGGCAGAGTCAAGGTTGCGATGGGTCACGGTCGGCTCATGGCCCGCGGCGCGTAGCGTTTTGGCCACACGGTCGGCGACATGGACCGAGCGGTGCCGCCCGCCGGTGCAGCCGAAGGCGACGGTGACATAGCTCTTGCCCTCGGCCCGGTAACGCGGGAGCAGGGTGAGGAGCAGCCGCTCGATCTGCGCGACGCTGTCCTCATAGGCGGGGTCGGCCATGACATAGGCCGCGACGTCGGGGTCGAGCCCCGTGCCGGGGCGCAGCTTCGCATCCCAGTGCGGATTGCGCAGATAGCGCATGTCGAATACCAGATCGGCGTTGCGCGGCAGTCCGCGTGCGAAGCCGAAGCTCAATATGTTGAGCACCGGCTCGCCTTCGCCCGCGTCGCCGAAGCGCTGACGCACTTCCTGCTGAAGGTCGTTGCTCGAATAGTTGGTGGTGTCGACGACATGCTCGGCCCAGCGGCGGAGCGGCTCCATCAATTCGCGTTCGCGCGCGATGCCGTCGGCAGCGGGGCGATCCTCGGCCAGCGGATGGCGGCGCCGCGTTTCGGAGAAGCGGCGCTCAAGCTCGGCGCCCGCGCAGTCGAGGAACAAAGTCTGGATGTCGCGGCCGCCGTCCTCGCGCAGCTCCTTGATCCGCTTGACGAGCCGCGCGGGCTTGAAGCCGCGGCTGCGGCTGTCGATCCCGACCGCGATCGGGCGGCCTGCCTCGCTACGCTTTGCCGGCGCATCGATCAGCGCCTCGAGCAGCGCGAGCGGCAGATTGTCGACAACCTCCCAGCCGAGGTCTTCGAGCACCTTGAGCACGGTCGACTTGCCCGCGCCGGAGAGGCCGGTGACGAGAAGCAGACGAGGATCGGGGACACTCATCGGTCGGGCGCCAGCCGTTCGAGCGCGAGCAATATCTTGATCGGCGCCGAGGCTTCGAAGGCCGAGAGCAGCAGCGCGGGCAGCGGATGCCCGGCGACCATTTCGACCTGATTCACCGACGGCATCCGGTCGTAGCGATCGGACAGCCGCACCGCGAGCGCGAGCGGCACCGGCGCGGTCCACGGCTTTTCGACGATGCCGATGCCGCGCACTTCAAGCTTGCCGGCGAGATTCTCGGGCGGGCGGCACCACAGCCGGTCGCGGTCGTACCAGATGTCGCAGCGGTCGTCGGCGACCAGCCGCGCGCCGCGATCGATCAGCCTGAGCGCGAGGTCGGACTTGCCTTGCCCGCTGTTGCCGAGAATCAGCACGCCGCCGCTGCCCGCCGCGACGCAGCTGGCGTGGATATTCTGGATCTCGGGCTTGGTCCGGCTCGGAAACATCAACGGGGCTTACCGGCGACGAAGCGGGGCTGCAAGGCGATAGACGGTTTTGGAAGGAAAGGCTCAGCCCTCCGTTTCATGCCCCTCGCGTGCGGGCAAGGTGATGAGCAGGCTCGCGCCGCGCTGGCCGTCGTCGCGGTCGCGGGCGGAGATCGTTCCCGCGTGCCCCTCGATGATCGTCCGCGCGATCGCGAGGCCGAGGCCGCTGTGGCGGCCGAACGCCTCGCCATCGGGGCGCTCGCTGTGGAAGCGGCGGAAGATCGCCTCGCGCTGCGCGGGATCGATGCCGGGGCCGTCGTCGTCGACGCGGATATGCACTTCGTCGCCCAGCCGCGTCGCGGCGATGCAGACGAGGCCGCCCTCGGGCGAGAAGCTGATCGCATTGTCGATGACATTGTCGATCGCGCGTTCGAGCCGGTGCCCGTCGCCCATCACCTGCGTCGTCCCCTTGCGCGGCCGGGCGAAGGCGATGCGCGGGGTCGGCACGCCCGGTTTGATGCGCGCGGCGCGGCCCGCGAGCATCGATTCGATCATCAGCCCGATATCGATCGGCTCGAACAGGGTGCGCGACAGTTGCGCGTCGATCCGGCTCGCGTCGCTGATGTCGGTGACCAGGCGGTCGAGCCGCCGCACATCCTCGTCGGCGATGGCGAGCAATTGCGCGCGCTGTTCGTCGGTCGTGCCGCGCCCCAGCCCCTCAATCGCCGAACGCACCGAAGCGATCGGATTCTTGAGTTCGTGCGTCACGTCGGCGGCGAAATGCTCGCCCGCGTCGATGCGTTCGCGGAGCGCCTGCGTCATGTCGGACAGCGCGCGGGCGAGGGTGCCGATCTCGTCGCGGCGGCTCGGTAGGCGCGGGACGACGACCTCGCGCGCGCGGCCGAGGCGCACGCGCACCGCGGCGCGCGCCAGCTTGCGCAAGGGCCGGACAATCGTGCGCGCGAGAAAGAGCGACAGCAGGATCGAGGCGATCAGTACCATGGCCACGACGACCGCGAGGCGGAAGCGCTCGGCGCGCACCGTCTTGGTGATGTCGCGCGCGTTGAGCGTCATCAGCATCACCTCGGGCGTGTCGAGGTCGACGATGCGCGTCGCGCTGAGCAAGGGGGTGCGTTCGGGGGCGTAGCGGAAGCGGCTCGCCGCCGCGCCGGTCTTCATCGCCTCGACGACCTCGGGCCAGGCGCTGCCGCGGTCGATCCGCGGTTCCTCGAAATCGGGGTAGGCGGGGGCGCCGACGATCCAGTCGATGCCGCGGTCCATCGCGCGCGCGGCGTCGCGCTTCCATGGCTGAAGCTCGGGATCGCGCAGCGTATAGGTCGGCGGAGCGTGCGCGAAGCTGTCGTCGATCTTGCGCCCGTCCGCGTCGTAGAAGCGCAGGCGCGACTCGGTCGCGCGGGTGAATTCGCCGATCAGGTGCCGGCGCTGGTCGGGCCGCGCCGCCTCGAGCGCTTCGTCGAGCTGCGCGAGCTGGTCGCCCATAACGTCCATGCGCGTATCGACCAGGCGGCTGCGATAGGTATCGAGATAGAAGAAGCCGCCGCCGAACAGGACGATGGCGAGGATATTGACCGCGAGGATACGCGTCGTCAGCGACCAGCGCGCCGACCAGACGAGCGGGGCCTCCTCCTGCTCGGCGATGCTCCCTTCGGGCCTTTTGGAGTCAGCCGTCATCGGAGAAGCGGTATCCGGCGCCATAGAGAGTCGCGATCGCGTCGAAATCGGGATCGACTTCGCGGAACTTGCGCCTCAGGCGCTTGATGTGGCTGTCGATCGTGCGGTCGTCGATATAGACATCGTCCTGATAGGCCGCGTCCATCAGCTGGTTGCGGCTGCGCACGATGCCGGGGCGGCTCGCAAGCGTTTCGAGGATCAGGAATTCGGTGACGGTCAGCGTGACGTCCTTGCCGTCCCAGCTCACCTTGTGGCGCGCCGGGTCCATGCGCAGGCGGCCGCGCGTGATCGGTTCGGCGACGGGCTCGTCATCCTCGCTCGGGGCCGCGCGATTGAGCTCGACGCGGCGCAGGATCGCGCGGATGCGCGCGATGACCAGACGCTGCGAGAAGGGCTTGGCGATATAATCGTCGGCGCCCATCGCCAGACCGAGCGCCTCGTCGATCTCGTCGTCCTTGCTGGTCAGGAAAATCACCGGAAGCTGGCTCTTCTCGCGGAGGCGGCGCAGCAGTTCGAGCCCGTCCATGCGCGGCATCTTGACGTCGAACACGGCCAGGTCGGGGGGATTGTCGATCAGCGGCTTCAGCGCCGCCTCGCCGTCCGAATAGACGCGCGTGACGAACCCCTCGGCTTGCAGCGCGATCGACAGGGATTGCAGGATGTTGCGGTCGTCGTCGACCAGCGCGATGGTTGCCGTCATGCTCTTTCCAGTGGGCGGACCCCGGCGGTCCAACTAGCCGATCTGCCGCCCAGCGACAACCGCGCACGGCTGGCCTGCGATTCATCCTTTAATCTTTTGACCTGTCTTCGCATCGTCGCTAACGCGATCGGGATTTCGGAATCGGCGCTCCCGTCGGCACCCATGGAAATGCGGGCCTGCCCATTAGCACGCTAAGCATTGCATAGGTATGCAACGATGCCGCCGGACAATGGAGAGGCAAAGGCGATGACCAAGATTGCGATCGGCACCGACACCGTCGAGACGAAGGTGGATGTCGCCGAAAACTGGGACACGGCGCGGCTGGTGGAGGATGCGCTCCGCCATGGCGAAGGCCTGCTCGCCAAGGATGGCCCGCTCGTCGTCGAAACCGGCAAGCACACCGGGCGCAGCGCCAAGGACAAGTTCATCGTCCAGGACGACGAGACGCGCGATACCATCTGGTGGGGCAAGACCAACGTCGCGATGACCCCCGATCATTTCGCGGCGCTGAAGGCCGATTTCCTCGCGCATCTCGCGGGCCGCGAGCGCCTCTATCGCCAGCAGCTCTTCGGCGGCTCGCAGCCCGAGCATCGCGTCCAGGTTCAGGTCGTCACCGAACTCGCCTGGCACAGCCAGTTCATCCGCACGCTGCTGGTGCGCCCGACCGCCGCCGAACTGGCGACGTTCGCGGCCGAATATACGATCATCGACCTGCCGAGCTTCCGCGCCGACCCCGCGAAGCATGGCACGCGCACCGAAACCGTCGTCGCGGTCAATTTCGCCGAGAAGCTCGTGCTGATCGGCGGCACCGCCTACGCCGGCGAGATGAAGAAGTCGGTGTTCGGCATTCTCAACTATCTGCTGCCCGTCGACGGCGTGATGCCGATGCACTGTTCGGCGAACATCGGGCCAAAGGGCGACACCGCGGTCTTCTTCGGCCTGTCGGGCACCGGCAAGACGACGTTGTCGGCCGACGCCTCGCGCACGCTGATCGGCGACGACGAACATGGCTGGTCGGACACTGCGGTCTTCAACTTCGAGGGCGGCTGCTACGCCAAGATGATCCGCCTGTCCGAAGAGGCCGAGCCCGAAATTTATGCGACCACCCGCCGTTTCGGCACGGTGCTCGAAAATGTCGTGATCGACCCCGCGACGCGCACCCTCGACCTCGACGACAACAGCCTCGCCGAAAACACCCGCGGCGCCTATCCGATCGACTTCATTCCGAACGCGTCGGAAGCGAATATGGGGCCGGTGCCGCGCACGGTGATCATGCTGACCGCCGATGCGTTTGGCGTGCTGCCCCCGATCGCCAAGCTGACCCCCGATCAGGCGATGTATCACTTCCTGTCGGGTTATACGGCAAAGGTCGCGGGGACCGAGATCGGCGTGACCGAGCCCGAGGCGACCTTCTCGACCTGCTTCGGCGCGCCGTTCATGCCGCGCCACCCGTCGGTCTACGGCAATCTCCTGAAAGAGCGCATCGCGAAGGGCGGCGTCCAGTGCTGGCTCGTCAACACCGGCTGGACCGGCGGCATGGCGACGATGGACGGGATCAAGCGGATGCCGATCAAGGCCACGCGCGCTTTGCTCAATGCCGCCCTCGACGGCAGCCTGAACGATGCCGAGTTCCGCAAGGACCCGAATTTCGGCTTCCTCGTTCCGGTCGCGGTGCCGGGCGTCGACACGGCGCTGCTCGACCCGCGCGAAGCATGGGCCGACAAGGCGGCCTATGACCGCACCGCCGAGGCACTGGTGCAGCAATTCATCGACAATTTCGCGCAGTTTGCGGACCATGTCGACGAAGGCGTCCGGCAGGCCGCGCCGCAGGCGCCCGTCGCCGCATAATTCGCCCGGATATCTTCCGGGTGGCCGTCACCCGGAAGGACCGGACACAATGACCACCGAATATTCCCCGCGCCTGTTCGGGCGTGACGCCGATGTCCGCGCGATCGGCGAAGGCCTGCTCGCCTGCGCCCTGCCGCGCGAAGCGTGGACGCACGAGGCGCATCTGGGCGCGTGCCTGTGGCTGCTCGTCGAGCGGTCCGACATCGATGTCGATGCCGAGATCGGGGGCCTCATCCGCCGCTTCAACGAAAGCGTCGGCGGCGTGAACGACGATACGCAGGGCTATCACGACAGCATCACCCGCGCCTATGTCGCGGGGGTGCGGCTGTTCCTGTCGGAGACCGTCGAGACGGGGCTCGCGGCGCGCGTCAATGCGCTGTTGCTCTCGCCGATGGGCGCGCGCGACTGGCCGCTGCGCTTCTACAGCCGCGACCTGCTGTTCTCGGTCGCGGCGCGGCGGGGATTCGTCGAAGCCGACCTTGCTCCGCTACCGGACTTCGATCGGCCCTAGGGCTTGATGCCCGGCGCCCAGCCGCTTGCCGCCAGAAAGGCGGCGGGGTCGTGCATCTCGATGATCGCCCGTATCGCCGCGGTCTTGTCGGGCGCGCGGTCGTAATAGCTTTTGACGATACGATAACCCGCCCAATAACCGAGGTCGCCCGGCCATCCGTCCGCGCCTTGCTGGTTATAGAGCCAGCGCGAGCCGATCGCCTTTTCGTCCTTCTCGGCAAGGAAAGCCGTCTCCAGCTCCGTCTCGCGCCCCTTCGCCCATTGGTGAAGCAGCGGATAGGCGACCGAGCCGGTCATCTGCTCGGCGATAAATTCGGCCGCGCCCTCGCCCAGTGCGGCGCGCAGCACCGATTCCTCGCGGTCCTCGTCCTGCGCCAGCGGCTGCTGCACATGGACATATTCGTGCGCGATCACATGGACGAAGCGGTCTTCGTCGTCGGCCTCGATGAAGCGGGCTGCGCACAGCGATTCGAGCCCGATATAGACGCCTCTGGCATTGGCGGTGCCGGCGCTCGTCGCGCGGCCGATGGCAATCGTGATCGGCGGGAATTTTGCGGCAGGATAAATTTCAGCGAGGCGGTCGGTCGCCGCGACGAGGCGCGCACGAATGTTGGGGAGCTTCGCTGCGCAGGCGCGGGCGTCCGCAAAGACCTGTGGCTTTGCGCGCAGCGCGGCGGCAAGCTTTTCGGGCGTGATCCGGCGCATCGCCATGAACTCGGAAAGCCCCGGCGATGGGGTGGCGAGATAGCGCGCCGCCAACTGGTCGGGCGCAGCGGCGAGCGCCGGGTCGTCATAGAGCCGAAAGAAGCGATCGACATCGGTCGTGGTGATGTCGACATGCGACGCCGCCGCATTTTCGGCGGCGGCGACCGGCGTGCTGGCGAGGATCAACGCGCCGAACAGCGCGCGGGTGCCGGCATGGTGCATCATCCCTTTGCCCCCGCGATATATTCGTCGACATTCTGCGCCAGCACGTCGAGCGGAACGTTGCCGCCCTTGACCACGATATCATCGAAATCGCGCAGGTCGTATTTCGCGCCCAGCGCCGCCTGCGCACGGCCGCGCTGGCGAACGATCTCGCTATGGCCGACCTTGTAGCCGCACGCCTGGCCGACCCAACTGCAATAGCGGTCGACTTCGCTCGCGACCTCGAGCGGGTTCGATCCGTTCTGGTGCACGAAGAAATCGACCCCCTGTTCGCGCGTCCAGCGCTTGGCATGGATGCCGGTATCGACGACGAGGCGGCAGGCGCGAAAGGCGAGTGACTGGAGATAGCCGAGCCGTCCGACCTCGAAATCGTCGTAGAGGCCGAGTTCGTCGGCAAGCTGTTCGGCATAGAGCGCCCATCCTTCCGAATAGGCGTTGAACGCCAGCATCGTGCGGATCAGCGGCATCTTGTTCGCATATTCGCCCTGCCAGACATGCCCCGGAATCGCTTCGTGCATCGCCAGATCGGGAAGCGAATATTTGCTGTGCAGGTCGGTGGTGCGCAGGTTGAGCCACATCCGGCCGGGGGTGCTGCCATCGATCGAGCCCGCGCCGCCATAGGCCGCGGGCGCGCCGGGTTCCTCGGCCAGCGGCAGGCGCTTCACCTCGACATTGCCCTTGACCAGCGTGCGGAACGCGCGGGGCAATTGCGCGCGGATTTTGCCGAGCCACGTCTGGATATAGGCGACGATCTCGGCGCGGCCCGCGTCGCCCTCCGGGAATTTGAAGCGCGGATCCTTGGCAAGCTCGATCATCCGGGCGCCGACCGAGCCCTTGGTATAGCCCAGCTTCTGGAGGATGGGGGCCATCCGTCCGTGCAGCTCGGCGAGCTGGTCGAGCCCCATCGCATGAACCTCCTCGGGGGTCATGCGCGTCGTCGTCGAGGCGCGCAGCGCCCAGGCGTAGAATGCATCGCCGTGCGGGCGCGCCCACATGCCCGCGTCCATCGTCGCTTTCGGGCGCTGCGCCCTGAGTTCGGCGAGCTGGCGGTCGAGTGCGGCGGTGACCGGACCCTGTACGATCTTCGCCGCGCGCGCCCGCCAGTCCCCGGCGATCTTTTCCTCGCCGGTGCGGCGGGCGAGGCTTTCGACCATCGACCCGCCCGCTTTCGCGTCGGCGAGCGTCGCCTCCATCTGCTTGACCGCCTTGTCGATCAGGAAGCCGGGGGCGATCAGCCCCTGACCGGCGGCGGATTTCAGCCGGTCGGTCTCGCCGTCGAGCACGCCCGGGAAATCGTTGAGGCGCGAGAGATAGGCTTCGGCGTCGGCCGACGTCTTCACCGGATGGTCGCTGTCGAGGAATTTCGGCACGTCGAGATAGGCGCCGACATTCTGGATCACCACATAAGGCGTGTTGCGCCAGCCGCCGACCGCGACGTCGCCATAAGGCTGCGCGAAGCCGTCGAGCGCGACGCTGTAGGCGCTGTCGACGACCGCGAGGCTGGTGCGCGTCGCGTGATCGAGCCCGTCGGTCTTGAGCGCGCGGACGCGCGCGAGGTCAGCCTTCAGCGTGTCGGCGACCGCCGTCATTCCCGCCGCCGAGCGGTCGCCGAGCCGGCCGCGCATCGCGGCGCGCGCGCCGGTGTCGATGCCGAGCGCGGTCGCGCCTTCGGGCGAGAGAGCGAGCAGATTGTCGGCGACCGAATCGAGCAGCTTTGCGGCGTCGCTCTGCGGCGGGGCCTGCAAGGCCGCGGCGGGACCGGCGATGGCGACACCGGCGGCGCCGGCGCCGAGAGTTGCGAGCGACTGACGGCGGCTGAGAGACATGGAAAGCGGATGGTGCACGGACGGACTCCCTCGCGACTTCGTTTCTTGTGAAACCTGTCTAGGGGACACGGCGCGCCGGTCAACGAAAAGGGGGCGGGCGAGCTTCCGCTCGTCCGACCCCCATCGAAAAATATCTGCCGTTTGTCAGTCGGTCAGTTCGGCGGGCACCTTGCCGCCGTTCGCGGCGAGTTCGCGCATCACCGCCTTGTGCAGCCAGATGTTCATCTCGGCGCTGCCGTCGAGCGCGCCGGTATAGCCGAGCTCCTGTGCCAGCGACTTGCGGTTGTCGAGGCTCGAATCGATGCCGAGCAGCTTCATCAGGTCGACGATCGAGGTCCGCCAGTTGAGCGCCTGGCCGGCGTTCGCGGCCTCGGCGGTCAGGATGGCGTCGACATCGACGGGAGCGGCGGCCGCCGCCGCCATGGCGCTCGTCGCGGCGTCGAGCGCGGCGCCGACAGGGCTGGGCGCCGCCGGAGCCGCGGGTTCGGCAGCCTGCGCCTTGCCGAAGATCGCGTCCTTGATCTTGCCGAAAATGCTCATTTCTTTGCTC
The DNA here is from genome assembly GCF_036261875.1 of Sphingopyxis sp. Taxonomy (GTDB): domain Bacteria; phylum Pseudomonadota; class Alphaproteobacteria; order Sphingomonadales; family Sphingomonadaceae; genus Sphingopyxis. The sequence continues at coordinate 44,965 of NZ_DATAJZ010000041.1, forward strand.
CCACTAAAATGCGCGGCCATTCCCCTAGGGTGAGTCGCATGGCCGCAGGATGGACTTAGGCAGTTGAAAATGACAGCGAAATGAACGTCTCGTCCTTCGCTCGCCGCCGGACTATGATAACGCCGTCCGGCGCGTTTCGATCCCGCGCCGAAGTGGGAGATTGATGATGAATCTGACCGACATATTGGCGCAGGCCGGCGGCATCGAATCGATGGCGAGCCAGCTCGGCGTATCGCCGACGGTCGCGAAGCAGGGCGCCGAGGCGCTGCTGCCCGCGATCCTCGGCGGTTTCAAGACGCAGGCGCAGAATGCCGGCGGGGTCGAGGGTCTGGGCGGCCTGCTCGGCCAGCTCGGCGGCGGCGGTCTGCTCGACGCGGTGCTCGGGTCGCAGGCGACGCCGGTGCAGGCGGGCAACGACGTACTCGGCCAGATTTTCGGGTCGAAGGACGTCAGCCGCACCGTCGCCGATCATGCCGCGGGGCAGACCGGGCTCGATTCGGGGCTGCTCAAGCAGATGCTGCCGATCCTCGCGATGATGGTCGCGGGCTATATGGCGAAGCAGGGCGGCCAGCAGAGCGGCGGCGGGGGCCTCGGCGACCTGATCGGCGGCGCGCTCGGCGGCGGCGGATCGGGCGGCGGGCTCGGCGGGATGCTGGGCAGCGTTCTCGGCGGCGGCGGCGGAGGCTTGGGTGGCCTCGGCAAGATGCTCGACATGGACGGCGACGGCAATCCGCTCGACGACATCATTGGCATGGCGGGGAAATTGAGGGGGTAGAGCCTCCTTTCCATTCTTCGTCATCCCGGACTTGATCCGGGATCCATTCTTTCGGGCGTCGCGTGAATGGATCCCGGATCAAGTCCGGAATGACGAATGAGGGGACTGTCCACTGTGTTGAGCGGACCCGTCGCTTTTTACGCCGCCATCAGGCGGATGTCTTCGCGGAAATCCTCGTCGCCGCAGATGCGGCCGCGCATGGGGGTGACGGCATTGCTGCCGTCACCATCGCCTTCCTCGAACAGCGCGCACGCCGCCTCGCCGCCGCGCGCGACGCTGTAGCGCTGCGCGACTTTGCCGGTCGGTCGGAACCCCAGCTTGCGCAGCACCGCACCCGACGCGGGATTGTCGACGAAGTGGGCGGCGCCGAGCTTCGGGAGGTTCATCGCGCGCGCGATGCGGACGAGCTGGCGTCCCGCCTCGGTCGCGAAGCCGAGTCCCCAATAGGGCCGCGCAATCCAGTAACCCAGTTCAAGCGCTCCTTCCGGGCTCGGCGAAATGCCGCAGCCGCCGACGAGGCGCGGGGCGCCGCCGGTGCGCGCGAAGATCAGGAAGCGCGGCTGGTCGGGATCGAGGGGAAGGCTCAGGAACGCCTGCGCTTCCTCCTCGCCATAGGGCCAGGGCGCGCGCGACAGGCCCCGCACGACCGCTTCCTCACCGATCGCACGCGCGAGGGCGGGGGCGTCTTCCTGCCAGCCGGGCCGCAGCAACAGTCTTTCGGTACGCGCGAACATATTCTCACTCCCATTTGCCTGTCGCCGTGGCGCCAGATGGTGACGCTTTGACGACATTCGATAGTGAGGGAGATGGATGGCCCTGTTTTCGCGCCAGAAATTCCGAGGACAATTCGGGTGTGGATTTCGGGCAAGAAAAAAGGGAGTCCGGGGCGACCCGTCTCCCTCTTTTCGAACCTTGTTTCCGCTGGGGGCGGAAAGGACAGTTCCGGGTCGTCCCTTGGTGGACGACCCTGAAAGATCGTCCTTATTCGGCGGCTTCCGCCATGGCGTCGACCGACACATATTTGCGGCCGAGCTTGCCGTCGTGGAATCGGACGCGGCCGTCGGTGGTGGCGAACAGGGTGTGATCCTTGCCCATGCCGACATTGACGCCCGGGTACACCTTGGTGCCGCGCTGGCGCACGATGATGTTGCCGCCGATCACTTCCTGACCGCCGAACTTCTTGACGCCAAGGCGCTTGGCTTGCGAGTCGCGACCGTTGCGCGACGAACCGCCTGCTTTCTTATGTGCCATGACCTAAACTCCTATTCTCTTCCGGGGGCCGAGCCGCGTTGCCGCGCTCAGGCTTCCTTCTTGGGGGCCGCCTTCTTGGCAGCGGGCTTCTTTTCAGCGGCGGCTTCGGCCTTGGGCGCGGCTTCCTTCTTGGGAGCAGCAGCCTTCTTCGGCGCGGCTTCCTTCTTGGGAGCTTCCTGGGCGGGAGCAGCCTTGGCTTCGGCGGCCGGAGCGGCCTCGGCCTTCGGAGCGGCTTCCTTCTTCGGCGCGGCCTTCTTGGCGTCGCCGACGGCGAGGATGCGCAGCAGCGTCAGCGACTGGCGGTGGCCGTTGCGGCGGCGATAATTGTGCCGGCGGCGCTTCTTGAAGACGATGACCTTTTCGCCGCGAGTCTGGGCGATGATCTCGGCCGAGACGGCCAGACCCTTCGCATCCTTCACCTCGCCGCCGTCGCCGGCCAGCAGGACGTCGCCCAGCGACACGGTGTCGCCGGCTTCACCCTCGATCTTCTCGACGGCGATCTTGTCTCCGGCGGCAACGCGATACTGCTTTCCGCCCGTGCGCACGATTGCGAACATGGTCTTCCATCCAATCAGAAACTAAAACACCCGCGCCACCGGTCACCCGCCAAGGCAGGCGAATTTTCCAGCAAGCGGGAAAGACCGCGCCACTAGCGTTATGGGCGCAGGCTGTCAACCGCATATTTCCGTGGGTTTTGGCCTTTTTTCTCGCTTCCGCGAGAATCGGCACCAGCCCGCTCCCCCACCCGGCCTCCCATTTCAGGGTACGCTGTTGGGAGGCCGGGTGGGGGAGCGGGCTGGTGCCGCTTCCGGCGCGAGCCGGAGAGTAAAGCTGCCGATTCGGCACTTGCTGCAATGCCTGCGGCCCCATATCAGGAGGCACGATGAAGCGCGCCTCTCTTTTTCCGTCCGCGATCGCCGCCCTTTCGCTGTCCGCCTGCGCGAGCGGGGTGAGTGGTGAGGCGGCGCCATCGCTCGCGCACCGGGCGGTCGAGGGGCGATTCAACGTCGCGCCGCCTTCGGTGGTCGTGACGCCGCCGGGGCCGCTGCCCGCCGACCTTGCGGGCCGTCTCGTGCGCTGGGATTCGGATGCCGCCGCGGCGCAGCAGGCGTTCGCTGCCGAGCGCGGCAATGCCGCGTCGCTCGTCTCCGCCGCCGCCGGCGCGCCGGTCGCGAGCGAGCGCTGGGTCGTCGCGCAGCAGGCGATCTCGCGCCTGATCGCGGCGCGCGCGCCGCTGACCGGCGCGCTCGCCGACATCGACCGCCTCTATCTCGACCGCAGCATCGACGCGGCGGTCGACGGACTTCCCGACATCTATGCGCTGCGCGACCGGCTTGCCGATACGGCGTCGGCGCAGGATGCCGTCATCGAGGCGCTGAGCCGGCAGTTGCCGGAGTAACGATCCTCCCTGTCGCGCAGCGATGGGGAGGTGGCAGCGCGAAGCGCTGACGGAGGGGCCCTTGGCGCAACCGTCGCAGCCCCTCCACCACCGCTTCGCGGCGGTCCCCCTCCCCATCGCTGCGCGACGGGGAGGATCGTTCGCTTACTGATTCAACCCATGCTTCTTGAGCGCATGGCGAATCTGGTCGTAGCTCAGCCCCAGCGCCTCGGCCGCGACTTTCTGATTGTAGCGGCAGCGCGCCATCGTGTCGGCGAGGATCTGCTTCTCATAGCCGTCGACCGCCGCGCGCAGGTCGCTCACCGGCCCCGACGGCACGGCGGGCGCTGCGGCGGCATCGATCATCGCCGACGGGGCGGGGGAGTCCGCCTTGGATTCCGGCTTCCGCACCACCGGCTGCCACGGGCTCGCGAACGGATCGAAGGTCAGCGCGTCGACCGGCCGTTCGGGGTCGGCCCAGCGATAGATGGCACGCTCGATGACGTTGCGCAGTTCGCGGACATTGCCCGGCCAGTCGTGCCCCTCCATCGCCGCGAGCGCGCGCGGGCCGAAGCCGGGCCATTCGTCCCAGCCGAGCACCGCCGCCATGCGTTGCCCGAAGTAAGTGGCGAGCACCTCGATGTCGCCTTCGCGCGCGCGCAGCGGGGGCAGGGTGATGACCTCGAACGACAGCCGGTCGAGCAGGTCGGCGCGGAAGCGGTTCTGCTCGACCAGCGCGGGCAGATGCTCGTTGGTCGCGGCGACGATGCGGACGTCGACGCGGGTCGGGCGCGAGGCGCCGACGCGGGTGATTTCGCCATATTCGACCGCGCGCAGCAGCCGCTCCTGCGCGCCGCTCGACATCGTCGCGAGCTCGTCGAGGAACAGGGTGCCGCCGTCGGCCTCCTCGAAGCGGCCGGCGCGGCTGCGCGTCGCGCCGGTGAAGGCGCCCGCCTCGTGCCCGAACAATTCGGCCTCGATCAGCGTCTCGGGCATCGCGGCGCAGTTCAGGATGACATAGGGCTTGTCCCAGCGCGTCGACAGGCGGTGGAGGCGCTCGGCGATCAGCTCCTTGCCGGTGCCGCGCTCGCCGATGACGAGGACGGGGCGATCGAGCGTCGCCGCCTGGCTCGCGCGTTCGACCGCGTCCTGAAAGGCCGCCGACTGGCCGATGAACTGCGTTTCGCGCTCCATTCCCAATCATTGGCAAAATTTCCCGTTGATTGGCAAGTCAAATCGATGTTCGGGTCGATTTGCGAAGGAAGTTAGGCGCTTTTTCGCCCCTTTCCGCAATTGGCACGCCTTCTGCAAAGTATTCGACGAACCGGCGCAAAACGCTCCGGTGCAGCGAAAAACAGGAAGGTTGACCCATGAAGACGAATTTTGCCCAGGCCGCCACCTTCGCGCTCAGCGCGCTCGGAGCGCTGGCCATCTTCGTCGGCGTGATCGACCAGCCGAAGCTCGGTTACGATGCCGCTGCAGCCACCCCGGCGGTCAGCCAACTGGCCTGACCGACACGCTGGTGCCGGGGCACTCTCCCCCCTTGCCCCGCCCCGGCACCAGTATTTTAGGACCAAGTTCGACAGGAGTTTCACACATGGGTATTTTCTCACGCACCCGCGACATCATCGCCGCCAACGTCACCGATCTGCTCGACCGCGCGGAGGACCCCGAAAAGATGATCCGCCAGATCATCTTCGAGATGAACGAGACGCTCGTCGAAGTCCGCGCTTCCGCCGCGCGCACGATCGCGGATCAGAAGGAAATGCGCCGCCACATCGCCAAGCTCGAAAGCCTGCAGGACAGCTGGAAGGAAAAGGCCGAACTCGCGCTGTCGAAGGACCGCGAGGACCTTGCCACCGCCGCGCTCGTCGAAAAGCAGAAGGCCGGCGACATGGCCGAGAAGCTGAAGGCTGAGATCGCCGTCCTCGACGACGCGCTCCAGGGCTATGAAAACGACATCGCCAAGCTGCAGAAGAAGCTCAGCGAAGCCCGCGCGCGCCAGTCGAGCGTCGTCAACCGCCTCGAAAGCGCCGAAAATCGCTACAAGCTGCGCGAGATGACCAACGGCGACCGCGTCGAGGATGCCTTCTCGCGCTTCGAAATCCTCGAACGCCGCGTCGACGAGGCCGAAGGCCGCGCCGATGCGCTGGGCCTCGGCTACAAGAAGTCGCTCGACGAGGAAATCGCCGAACTGCAGGCCGCCGACAAGGTCGCCGACGAGCTCGCCGCGCTGAAGGCCGCGCAGGGCAAGAAATAAGGAGCCGGACCGATGGAAGAGATCATCATCGTCCCGATCGTCATCGGCACCCTCTTCCTCGGTCTGCCCTGGCTGATCCTCCACTACATCACCAAGTGGAAGCAGGCCAAGACGCTGACCGGAGAGGACGAGCAGCTGCTCGACGAACTATACGACACGGCGCGCCGGCTCGAGAACCGCCTGCACACCGTCGAACGCATCATCAGCGCCGACCATCCCGACTTCCGCCCCTCGGTGCGGAGTGACGAGGAACTGGCGCAGCTTGAAAACAACAGCACGAGCCGGAGGAACTGAGATGTCTGCCAGCCGCACCAAATTCTATCTCGACAAGCAGAACGCCAAATGGAGCGGCGTGTGCGCGGGGATCGCGGACTATAGCGGGATCGACGTCCTGTGGGTGCGCGTCGGCGCGGTCCTGCTCACCCTGATGGGGGGCTTTCCCTGGACGCTGATCGCCTATTGGATGGTCGCCTGGATGGGAACGCCGAAGCCCTTCGCGCTCTATGGCTCGAACGAGGAAGCGAAGTTCTGGCAGGGCGTGCGCTCGAACCCCAGCGCCTCGACCCGCGATATCCGCTCGCGCTTCCGCGACATCGACCGCCGGCTCGCCGACATCGAACTTTACTACACCAGCCATAACCGCCGCCTCGCCGACGAGATCGACGCTCTCCGGTAATCGGGCGCCAACCGGAAGCAACAGGGAGAAAGACTATGAACTTCGGTGGCCCGCTCTTCGTCCTGACCATCGTCGCTCTGTCGATCGGCGGCTGGATGTTTACCACCTGGGTCCGCGCCAAGCACGGCTATCCCGTCGAGAATGAATGGGGCGGCACGGTTCATCGAACCGACGTCGACGCTGATCGAAAAATCGCGCTGTTGACCGATGACAACGCCAGGCTCGCGGGCCAGATCGGCCGGCTGGAGGAGCGCATCGCGGTGCTCGAACGCATCGCGACCGAGAACCACGGACAGGCCGCGCAGCTCGCCGACCAGATCGACCGCCTGCGCTGATTAAGGAAAAGATCATGAATCTCGATATTCTGACCGCCATCGCTCCCGTCGTCGCCATCATCGGCGTGGCCGGGGTCGCCGGCTGGGTCTTTACCACTTGGCTGCGGATCAAGAACGGCTATCCGCTCGACGGCGCCTGGGGGCAGGCGGTCTATCCCAAGACAAGCGACGAGACGGTCGAGCGCGTCAAGCTGATCAGCCAGGAAAATGCCCAGCTTCGCGCCGAACTCGGCTCGGTCAAGGATCGCCTCGCGGTGGTCGAGCGCATCGTCACCGACGAAGGGCACCGGCTGAGCCACGAGATCGAGGCGCTGCGGCGCCCCGCGAACTGAGGAGACGCAATCATGGGTGACACCATCTGGATTCTCGTGCCGCTTGCGCCCTTTCTGCTCGTCGGCTTCATCTTCTGGTCGAAGCATCAGCAGAAGATGATCGAGAAGCAGTCCGAACTGACCGCCGAAAAGGCCGCGCAATATGCGGCGCAGACCGAACGCCTCGAAGCCCGCGTCCGCGTCCTAGAACGCATCGTCACCGACAAGGGCGTCGATGTCGCCGAAGAGATCGAAAAGCTGCGCGACGCGCCGCTGAACTGAACAACGATAAGAAGAACGGAAGGATTTCCCCATGAACCCCTTTGAAATGGTCATCGGCATCGTCCTGATCGTGACGATCGGCAGCGTGGTCCGGGCCAGATATGGCGTGCACCGCGACCGCCGCGGCAACGAATATTTCGTCGGCAATGCGGGCAACGAGGCCGAGACCAAGGCCCTGCAGGCCGAGATTCGCGCGCTCAAGGAGCGCATCCAGGTGCTCGAACGCATCGCTACCGACACCAACCGGGCGGCCAGCCTCGATGAGGAAATCGAGAAACTGCGCGACCGCTCGCACCCGTGAAGACGTGACGGAGAAGGAACCGAGATATGGTCCCCATTGCTTCCGACCTCGCCAATAATCTGGTCACCGCCGCGGTCGCGCTGAGCGCGCTGAGCATCATCAGCCTGGCGGCGCTGCGCGGCTGGCGCGACTGGATCCAGTTCAAGCGCGAGGAACTCGCCGCCGGCCATGTCGCCGCGCAGGACCCCACCGTGCCCCACGCCGGATCGCGAATCGAGATCGCCGACCTCAAGGAACGCCTGCGCAAGCTCGAAGCCATCGCGGCGGGGGTCGATCTCTGACCATCCGGCTATAATCGGCGTCATTGCGAGCGGGGCGGCGAATCCTAAATCTGATCCACCGTCCCGTTCGTGTCGAGCGAAGTCGAGACACCCATCGGTGTTGCGCTGCCCCGATGGGTGTCTCGACTTCGCTCGACACGAACGGAACCGGGATGGCGTCGATTGAACGCGCGGCGCTCCAAGGTGGCGAAGCGGTCGCCCTCTTTCCCTTCGGCGCAGTTTCTGCCACGGCCGCGCCATGCGCAGCCTTTCCGACATCTTCGACGAATATGATTTTCTCGACGGCGACGATCGCTATCGCCTGCTGATCGAACTCGGGCGCGAACTCGAACCGATGCCCGATGCTCTCAAGACCGACGCGACGCTGGTGCGGGGCTGCTCGGCGAGTGTCTGGGTCTATCCGGTGCCACAGGATGATGGCCGGCTCCATTTCCTCGCCGACAGCAATGCCGCGATCACCAAGGGGATCGTCGCCCTCGTCCTCGCCGCGGTGCAGGATCGGCCGGCGGCCGAGGTCGCGGCGCTGGACATCGCCGCCGCGCTCGCCCCCTTCGACCTGACGCGCCAACTCTCGTCGAACCGCACCCAGGGCGTTCCGAACATGATCGCGCTGGTCCGGGACACCGCCCGCCGCCTCGCCGCGGGCTGACGTCGGGACCGCGGCAACCCGGGCGCCGCTCGCTTTTCTTCCAGATACGAAAAAGGGCGCGGGAGTTTCCTCCCGCGCCCGATTTTCCGTACGTTCGCCGGTGGCTTAGAAGTCGACGACGATCGAGCCGATGAAGGTGCGCGGCGCGCCGATGTTGACGTTCGGCGCCGAGGTGTTGGCCAGCTGTCCGTCGAAGCCGCCGACATAGAGCTTGTCGAACAGGTTGCTGACGTTGAACTGGAAATAGACCTTGTCGCCGAGGCCCGCCCAGTCGAGGCCGACGCGCGCGTCGAGATCGACCAGCGTATAGGCCGGCGCCTTGGCGCCATAGACCTGGACGCCACCGATGGTCAGCGGCAGATTCTGATCGTTGACGTAGCGCGGACCGGTGCGCTTGATCTGGGCACCCAACTGGATCGGGCCCAGTTCGCCCTGCATGCGGCCACCGAAGGTATAGACGGGCGCACCCGATTCGCGCTTGCCGGCGGTCGGTGCGTAGATCGGATCGCCGTTGCCGTCGACGCCGTTCAACACGTCGTCCTTGATCTTCGACTTCAGATAGGAACCGAAGGCATAGATCGAGAATTCGGGGATCGGACGATAGGAGATGCTGCCGTCGATGCCGTATTTGTCGACGCGGCCGAGGTTGCGATAGACGTTACGCTCGGTTTCGGGATCGTAAGACGATGCCAGACGATCGTTGAAGATCGTATACCACAGCCCGACCTGCGCCTGCACCTTGCTGGTGCTGTAACGCACGCCGAGGTCGAAGTTGTCGGTCGTCTCGGGCTTCGGGTTCGCCGATTCGGTGTCCGCCGGGAAATAGAAGGCGTTGTAGAGGTTGTCGGTGCCCGGAACCTGCACACCCTTCGAATAGTTGGCGAAGACGCTCACAGCATTGGTCGCCTTGAAGGTCAGGCCGATGTTCGGCGTGAACTTGTTATATTTGCGGATGCGCTGCTGCGGCCCCTGCGTATCGAAGGTTACGCCTGCGACCGTCTGGGTCGGATTGGCTGCCAGCCAGGCATCCAGACCATCGGTGTTGGTGCCGAAACATTCGACGAAGCCCGTCGCGCTCGACGTTGCGCAATAGTTGTTCAGGTCGCGCTTGAACATCTTGTACGAACCGCCGACCTGAACGGTCAACTGACCGAATTCGCCGCGATATTCGCCGCCGAACATGTTCAGCGTCGCGATCGACTTGCGGTCGCGTTTTTGCAGGATGTTGCCGTCGACATCGGCCAACGGATCGTTGACCGGGAACGGATCGACCGCCTGGCCATTGAGCTTGAGCAAGCCGACCTGGCCGGTCTGGCGGTGGCGCGCGCGATCGAGGCTGTAGAACACGCGGATGGTGTTCTGGTCGTTGAGATCATAGCGCAGGCCCGCGATGACGCCGTAACGATGGGTGTTCGTCTGGCTGGGCGCCAGCAGGCGAATCGTGTCCAGCGTGTCGCCGTCGCCGTTGAGGTCGCGGCCGAAATAGGGCGCGCCCGAGATATAGCCGGTGATCAACTCGCCGCCAGCGTCGTAGAGTCCTTCGCGGGCCACGACCGTGCCGCCGCCGTTCGCCTTGGTGTACTGGAAGCTCGGATCGACCGTCAGAACCAGACCTTCGGCCAGGGTGAAGCGCGAATTGACGCGGATGTTGCCGGTGTTCGACGGGTTCATGCGTTCGTCGAAGGTCGAGCCGCAGCTGTTCGCCTCGTCCTTGACGCCGGGCGTGGCAACCGTGTTGATCTGGCAACGCGCGATACCATAATCGCGCTCGTCCTTGGTCAGGGGGAAGCCGCTGGGCACGTCGCGGTCGGTGCGCAGGGCGACCGAGCCGAAGAAGTTGTTGCGGTTCTCGTTATAGTGACCCGACACCGCGACGAAGTCGCCATTGTCGCCGATCGGCTGATACAGCTTCGCGTTGAACTGCTTCTTGTTGATGCGGCCGCGATGCGCCTTGAAACCGGGCTGGTCGACATTGCCGAAAACCGTGTCGTTGGTTGCCGAGCTGCCCGAGATGAACATGCGGGTGCCCCATGGCGTCAGGACGCCGGTGTCGATCATGCCGAAGACGCGGAAGAAGTTGAAGTCGCCGGCCGAGCCGACCAGCTTGACGCCGAAATCCTCGCCCGGCGTGCGGGTGCGGTAGTTAACGGTCGAACCCGAAGCCGCCGCGGTCGGGCTGTCGACGTCGGTCGACCCGAGGTTGACGTTGACCTGTTCGATCAGCTCGGGGTCGAGTTGCTGGTTCGAATAGAGCGCATAGTTGCCCGAATCGTTCAGCGGAATGCCGTCGAAGGTCTGGTTGATGCGGGTGTTGTCGAAACCGCGGATCGTCATCTTGCCGCCCGCCGAACCGAAGGGGTCGTTGTTCTGGAAGCTGACGCCCGGAAGCTGGTTGATGATGTCGTTGACGGTCTGGCCCGGCGCCTGGTGCGAGATGAACTCCTGGGTCAGGACGGCCTTGGCCTTGGTCGTGTCGGGCGCGATCACGCCGGCGACGCCGTTCTTCGTGCTGGTGCCGGTGACGACGATCTCGTTCTCGAAGTCCTGCGAACCCGTCGACTGGGCGAAGGCAGGCGTGGAAAGCAGCGCGACCGGAATCAGCGCGGCGCTGGCGGCAAGCGTGTGACGGAATTTCATGTCAGGATGTCCCCTTGGTGGTACGATCGGCAGACGCGCGATACAGGGCGCGTCCGACCTGCGAGCGCCCCTGAAGCCCGCATGTGGCACGATTGTGACAGCAATTGTGACAGTGCAAGCCGCGCTTGGATGCCGAGCAGGGTGGGGGGTGAAAAAGCGCGAATTTGCGTCGGTCCGCCGAAGTTATCCACAAGCGCCATTGCGTTTTTTCGGGCAACTGTTGCTGCAATGCAACAAAAAGGGCGCCACGCTTTGTGCGCGGCGCCCTGATTTCTATCGAGCGGTCGTCGGCGACTCAGCCGCCGGCGCGGTCAGGCCGCGTCGCCGGCGGCTTCCTTCGCCTTGTCGGCATAGACGCGGACCGGGTCCTTGCGGCCCTCGACGACATCCTTGTCGACGACGATCTCCACCACATCGGTGAGGTCGGGCAAGTCGAACATCGTGTCGAGCAGGATCGCCTCGACGATCGAGCGCAGCCCGCGCGCGCCGGTCTTGCGTTCGATCGCCTTCTTCGCGACCGCGACCAGTGCGTCGTCGGTAAAGGTCAGCGCGACCTCCTCGAGGTCGAACAATTTCTTATACTGCTTGACCAGCGCATTCTTGGGTTCGCCGAGAATCTTGACCAGCGCATCGACGTCGAGATCCTCGAGCGTCGCGATCACCGGCAGACGGCCGACGAATTCGGGGATCAGGCCGAACTTGAGAAGATCCTCGGGTTCGATCTGCTTGAGCGTTTCGCCCGCGCGGCGTTCGTCGGGACCGGCGACATGCGCGCCGAAACCGATCGACTTGCCCTGCAGGCGGTCGCCGATGATCTTTTCGAGGCCGGCGAAGGCGCCGCCCGCGATGAACAGGATGTTCGTCGTGTCGACCTGCAGGAATTCCTGCTGCGGATGCTTGCGGCCGCCCTGCGGCGGAACGCTCGCGGTCGTGCCTTCCATCAGCTTGAGCAGCGCCTGCTGCACGCCTTCGCCCGACACGTCGCGGGTGATCGAGGGATTCTCTGCCTTGCGGCTGATCTTGTCGATCTCGTCGATATAGACGATGCCGCGCTGCGCCTTTTCGACGTTATAGTCCGACGCCTGGAGCAGCTTGAGGATGATATTCTCGACATCCTCGCCGACATAGCCGGCCTCGGTCAGCGTCGTCGCGTCGGCCATGGTGAAGGGCACGTCGAGGAAGCGCGCGAGCGTCTGTGCGAGCAAAGTCTTGCCGCTGCCGGTCGGGCCGACGAGCAGGATGTTCGATTTCGCGAGCTCGACATCCTCGCCGCGTCCCGAGTTGGCGAGGCGCTTGTAATGGTTGTGGACCGCGACCGACAGGACGCGCTTCGCCTTGTTCTGGCCGATCACATAGGCGTCGAGATGCTGGCAGATTTCCAGCGGCGTCGGCACCGCGCCGTCCTTGCGCGCGGCGATCCCGCCCTTGATCTCTTCGCGGATGATGTCGTTGCAAAGCTCGACGCATTCGTCGCAGATGAACACGGTCGGACCCGCGATCAGCTTGCGGACTTCGTGCTGCGACTTGCCGCAGAAGGAGCAGTAGAGTGTGCTCTTGCTGTCCGAGCCGCTCAATTTCGTCATAAATCTTCCTCTGGCGGGCGCAAAAGGCGCGCTGCCGTCCTTATCCTAGCCCCCGGCCACCCAATTACAATATGGCAATTGGATGACGCGGGTTCAATGTTCCGCCTAGCGCCAAGGCGTGGGGCGGATGTCAAGAAACAGGGTTACCGCGTTTCGTCACCCCGGACTTGATCCGGGGTCCCGCCATTCAACGTCGAGAAGCGGGACCCCGGGTCGGGCCCGGGGTGACGATGGAGTGCGCATGATTAAGGCGTCGGGCCTTCGCTGATTTCCTTGGGCGCTTCGTCGCCCGGCAGCGCGGGGCGGCGGTCGTAGACATGATCGACGAGTCCGAAGGCCTTCGCCTCGTCGGCCTCGAGGAAGGTGTCGCGGTCCATCGCCTTTTCGATCTCCTTCAGCGGCTTGCCGGTATATTGGACGTAGAGGTCGTTCATCCGCTTGCGGATGCGCAGGATTTCCCTGGCCTGAATCTCGATGTCCGACGCCATGCCGCGCGCGCCGCCCGAGGGCTGGTGGATCATCACGCGCGCATTGGTCAGCGCGACGCGCATCCCGGGCTCGCCCGCCGCGAGCAGGAAGCTGCCCATCGACGCCGCCTGGCCGATGCACACGGTGCCGACGCGCGGGCGGATATATTGCATCGTGTCGTGGATCGCCATGCCTGCCGTGACCACCCCGCCCGGCGAGTTGATATACATATAGATGTCCTTCTTCGGATTTTCCGATTCGAGGAACAGCAATTGGGCGGTGATCAGCGAGGCCATATTATCCTCGACCTCGCCGGTGACAAAGACGATCCGTTCGCGCAGCAGGCGGGAGAAAATGTCGAAGCTGCGTTCGCCGCGGCTCGTCTGCTCGACGACGACGGGAACAAGGGCGGCGAGCGGGTCGATCATGCGAATTTTGTCCTTCGTTGTGGAGCGCCGCGCCGAGAACCGGCGGGCTGGCCCCTCGGTGATCCTACATCGGCGGCAAGGCGAAGTGTTTCAAGGGGGCAAATCGGGCCGAATGGTTCAGAAGGCGGATCGTTGACGTCCGCTTCCAAGCGGGAGGTGATGAAGAGGATGGCCCGCGGCATTTTTTCAAAGTTCAGGAAAGTTCAGCCTATTGCATTCCCCCGGCGTGGACCTCGCGGTGTGCTGAACGCACCTAGCACGCCTCGTCGTTGCAGCCGAGCTGGACCGCCGCTTTTATCCACCGAATGAAAGCTGACACAGCCGGATAATGTAGGAAAGGCATAATTGACGGCGGTACCTGCTACAGGGTGGGGAACTGCCTCTCCCCCCCTTCGTCATTCCCGCGAAAGCGGGAACCCAGTGTGGGGTTAGCCGACGCACGCTCTGGGTCCCCGCTTTCGCGGGGATGACAACGTTAGGAGAGGCAGAGCGTCCGCTTCCGGTCGAAAGCCGCCCTTGCGAACCATCGCCCCGGCCAAAAGGAAAAGGGGCGGGAATGACCCCGCCCCGATCGCTCATCGCTGGTTCCGCGACCTCAGTCGCCTTCGCCGGGCTCGGGCGAGAAATATTTGTCGAACTTGTCTTCGACGCCCTTATACTCGTCGGCGTCGGCGGGGCTGTCCTTTTTGACCGTGATATTCGGCCATTCGGCGCTGAACTTGTTGTTCACTTCCAGCCATTTCTCGAGGCCGCTTTCGGTGTCGGGCAGGATCGCCTCGGCCGGGCATTCGGGCTCGCACACGCCGCAGTCGATGCATTCGCTGGGGTTGATGACGAGCATATTCTCGCCCTCATAGAAACAGTCGACCGGACAGACCTCGACGCAGTCCATATATTTGCAACGGATGCAGGCGTCGGTGACGACATAGGTCATGGATAGCGGCTCCCTTCGGGGGCGGCTTCCCGGCCGCCCGGACATTCATCGACCCGCCTCTAAGCCGCGCCAATGCGGCGCGTCAACGCAAAGCGACAGTTGCGAATCACTCTCACTGGATAGCGGAAAGGCGGCGCTTTCGCGCGACAGCTTTTCCTGCGGCGTGGATAGTTCAACTGGAAGCGGCGGGCGTCCCCGCATCGAGCTTTAGATAGCAGGCCTGCGCCTCGGGCGCCGGGCCGCGGCGTTGCGGCAGCGCGAGAAGGCGGATGACCTCGATCCGCTCGCCGAGCGGCAGCACCAGCGTCGCGCCCGCGTGGACCGCGGCCGAAGGGCGCGTGACGCGGCGCCCGTCGAGGCGGATATGCCCGGCGGCGACCATCGCCTGCGCGAGACCGCGCGAGCGCGCGAAGCGCAGATACCAGAGCAGCTTGTCGAGCCGGATGCTTCCTGCGGCGCCGGGGCTCGTCATCGGCGCGCCATCAATCCTTGCGGGCCTCGGCCAGCATCGCGGCGAGGCCGGCGAAGGGGCTGTTGGGGGAGGGACCGCGGCGCGGCCGGTCGGGATGGGGCGGCCGGTCGGGGCGCGGCGGGCGCGGGCCGGCGGCGTGCGGCTTCGGCGGCTTGCCGGGCTTGCCGCGCCGGGCGCTGTCCTGTTTGGCGCCTTGCTTGGCGGGTGGGTGGGAGTGTTCGCCCGCCATCGCTGGCCGCGCCGCCGCTTCCCTCTTCTCCTTCTGCTTGCCGCGCTTGCGGCGCCCGTTCCGGTCGGGCGTCTTGAGGCCCGACCAGCGCCAACGTTGCAGCGCGGGATCGCCGATGCTGCGAAAGCCGAAGCTCGCGAGCAAGGCGCGCCGCGCGTCCTCGTCGAGGCCGAGCGAGGTGGCGAGCGCGGGGTCGATGGCAAAGCCCGGCGGCGGGGCGGCATGGACGTCGTCGCCCGGCTCGTCCTGATGGTCGTCGCCGCCCGCGACCGGCGAGGTGGGCGGAGCGGCGGCCTGAATCCGCGCGGCGTGCGCCTGACGCGCGAGCTTTTCGGCCATGTCGATGCGCAGCCAGCCCGAGGCGCAGCGGCGGAAGCCCGCGATGCGCAGCCCGGCGTGATTGCCTGTCTTCTGCAACACCGCGCCCTGCGGCGGCAACGCCGGGACCGGCTCGCCCTGCTGCGCGGCGAGCAGCGCGGCGCGCCAGCGCACCGCCTCGGGCTTCAGCAATTGATGATGGAAGATGTCGAGCGAGCCGATGGTAAGGCCAAGCTTGCGAAGCTGCGGCCGCTCCTCGGGGGTCATCGCAGCAAGCTGCGCCTCGACCGCGGCGCGCGGGCTCGTGCCGCCGCCATCGACGAGCGCGGCGAGCAGCGCGCGGACGCGCGGCGGGGTGAAGAGGTCGCCCGCCGCCTCGCCCATCGCTGCGAGCGGCGCGGCGTGGCGCGCAAGCTGCTGCGCGACGAAGGCCTGGAGCCGTTCGGCGATCGCCTGCACCTGCGGCGGCTCGAACCGGCGGAGCGCGGCGTCGATCTGGATCGCGGGCTGGACCAGCGTCGGCCCGCGCGCCAGCGTTGCGACGACATGGCCGTGCCAGGCGAGGCGCGGCGGCGCCCCCGCTTCGCTGACCAGCGACAGCGCCTGATCCTCGCCCGCGGCGAGCGCCGCGGCGCGGCGCGCCAGCTCGCCGCTGAGATGCTTTTCGGCGGCGGCGAGGAGCAGGCGATGGTCGCTCGCTCGCGCGCGGGCATCGACCTTGAACTGAAATCCGTTCAGCGTGCCGATCGCCTCGCCGTCGACCGCGACGGTGCCGTCGGCGGCGACCGCGACGGGCAACGCGGTGTGGCGCTGGCCCGCGTCGCGCAGCAGCAGCGCGAGCCGCCGGTCGACGAAGCGCTGGGCGAGCGCGGCGTGCAGCGCGTCGGACAGGCGCGATTCGAGATCCTGCGTCCGCTCGGTCCAGCCAGCGCCGCCGGCGATCCAGTCGCCGCGCTGGGCGATGAAGCAAAGTGTGCGGACGGCGGCGATGCGGCTCGCGAGCTGGTCGATGTCGCCGTCGGTGTCGTCGAGCCGCGCGAGGCGCCGCGCGAACCAGTCGGGATCGACCATCCCGTCGCCGCTCGTTCGCCATTGCCAGAGCTTAAGGACGGTGCGGCTGTGATGTTCGGCGCCGAGCTGCTCGAAATCGGGAAGGCCGCAGACGTCCCACAGGCGCTGGACCGCCTCGGGCTCGCCGCCGCGCATCCGCACCTCCATGTCGCCCGCGAGATGCCGCAGCACCGCGATATCCACCGCCTCGGGCGCGGCGCGCAGACCGGGTTGCGTCGGCGGCTGCGCGAGATCGGCGAGCAGCGTTTCGAGCGTGTCGAAACGCGGCGTCGGATTGCGCCAGAACAGGCTGGTGAGCGGCGGGAAATGATGCCCCTCGATCGCCGCGATCTCCTCGGGCGTGAAGCCGCCTTGCGGGGTGCCGACGGTGCCGAAGCTGCCGTCCTGCTGATGCCGCCCGGCGCGCCCCGCGATCTGCGCCATTTCCGAAATGGTCAGGCGGCGCAGGCGGCGGCCGTCGAATTTCTGCAACGACGCGAAGGCGACGTGTTGAACGTCGAGGTTGAGCCCCATTCCGATCGCGTCGGTGGCGACGAGATAGTCGACCTCGCCCGCCTCGAACATCGCGACCTGGGCGTTGCGGGTCTTGGGGCTGAGCGCGCCCATGACGACCGCGGCGCCGCCCGAGAAACGGCGCAGCATCTCGGCAATCGCGTAGACCTCCTCGGCCGAGAAGGCGACGATCGCCGAGCGCTTGGGCAGCCGCGACAGCTTTGAGGTGCCAGCGTAGCTCAGCGTCGAGAAACGCGGGCGGGTGACGATTTCGGCCTCGGGCACCAGATCGCGGACCAGGCCGCGCAGGCTTGCCGAGCCGAGGATCATCGTCTCCTCGCGCCCGCGCGCGCGGAGCAACCGGTCGGTGAAGACATGGCCGCGTTCGGGGTCGGCGCCGAGCTGTGCCTCGTCGATGCCGACGAAGGCGACGTCGCGTGTGATCGGCAGCGCTTCCATCGTGCCGAGGAGGTAGCGCGCCTCGGGCGGCATGATCCGCTCTTCGCCTGTCACCAGCGCGACCTGCGCGGCGCCCTTGATCGCCACGACCCGATCATAGACTTCGCGCGCGAGCAGGCGCAGCGGAAAGCCGATCATCCCGCTCGAGTGGGCGGTCAGGCGCTCGACCGCCAAATGGGTTTTGCCGGTGTTGGTGGGGCCAAGGACGGCCTTGACCCGGCTGGAAGAGAATGCCGTCATCGTCTTTGCCCCAAGCTGGCATGACGCGCGCGGTGGTGCAACAGGGGATCGACGAAGGGCGGCGATTTGGCCTCCGCCTGTCAATCGCCTCCCCTTGCGAGGGCAAGCAGCGCGTCGATCGCGACATGGTGTTCGAGCTCGGCGGCGATCGCGTCGAGCGCGCCGTCCACCGCGGCGTGATAATCCATCCCGCCGCCGACGCCGCCCAGGCGGGAGAGCAGGGCGCGGCGGAAATCCGCGCTCGCGAGCAGCCCGTGGACATAGCTGCCCATCACGCGGCCGTCGGCGCTAATCGCACCTTCCGCCCGGCTGCCGATTCGCCCGAAAGCGCGCGCGGTTCCAGCGCCCGCGGTTTCGCCCATATGCATTTCATAGCCGCTGATCGGCGCACCGAGCGCGGCGCCCGTCACCGCGCAAAGGATTTTGGCGGACGCCAGCCGCGTTTCGACGTCGAGCAGCCCGAGGCCCGCGGCGCTGCCCGGCGCACCCTCGATCCCGCCCGCGTCGATGATCGAGCGCCCGAGCATCTGATAGCCGCCGCATAGCCCCAGCACATGGCCGCCGCGCCGGACATGCGCCCGGATGTCGATGTCCCAACCCTCGGCGTGCAGAGCGGCGAGATCGGCGATTGTCGCTTTCGATCCCGGCAGCACGATGAGGGCGGCCTCGGCGGGAATCGGCTGCCCCGGCGGCACCATCACCAGCCGCACGCCGGGTTCGAGTTTCAGCGGGTCGAGATCGTCGAAATTGGC
The DNA here is from genome assembly GCF_036261875.1 of Sphingopyxis sp. Classification (GTDB taxonomy): domain Bacteria; phylum Pseudomonadota; class Alphaproteobacteria; order Sphingomonadales; family Sphingomonadaceae; genus Sphingopyxis. The sequence continues at coordinate 63,547 of NZ_DATAJZ010000041.1, forward strand.
AATGCGCGGTAGGATCGGACAGGCGACGACGATCGCGCCGTCGGACTTCGTGCCCTCGCGTTCGAGCACCACCGCGTCCTCGCTCGGCAGATGTTTGACCGCCTCGATCCACGGGACGACGCCGAACCCGCGCCAGCCCGTGCGCCGTTCGATTTCGCGATAACCATCGTCGAATAGCGCGGGGTCGCCGCGGAACTTGTTGATCAGGAAGCCGCGGATCATCGCGGCGTCGCCGGGATCGATCACCGCCCCGGTCCCGACGATCGAGGCGATCACGCCGCCGCGATCGATGTCGCCGACCAGGACGACCGGGACCTTCGCCGCGCGCGCGAAGCCCATGTTCGCGATGTCTCCGCTGCGCAGATTGATCTCGGCGGGCGAGCCCGCGCCTTCGACGATCACCAGATCGCATTCGGCGCGGAGCCGGGTATAGCTTTCCAATATTTCGGCGAGCAAAGGCCCGCGCGCCTCGCGGAAATTGGCGGCGCCGAGCGTGCCGCGCACGCGGCCGTGGACAATCAATTGCGAGGTGCGATCGGCCTGCGGCTTCAGCAACACCGGGTTCATGTCGCTGTGCGGTTCCGCCCGGCACGCGAGCGCCTGAAGCGCCTGCGCGCGCCCGATTTCCCCGCCGTCGACGGTGACCGCGGCATTGTTCGACATATTCTGCGGCTTGAACGGGCGCACCCTCAGGCCGCGATTGGCGAGCGCGCGGCAGAGGCCGGCGACGAGCACTGATTTGCCGACATCGGAGCCGGTCCCCTGCAGCATCAAAGCGCCCATGCCGTGCCTCCCTTCATCATGGGCGGTGCCAGTCATGCACCTGGGCGCACGCGCCCCAGCGTCGTGACCGTCGGCCAGTCGCCGCCGTTTTCGATCCGCGCGTCGATGCCATAGACCGCGCGCAGCAGGTCGGGGGTCAGCACGTCGCGCGGCGTGCCGTCGGCGACGATCCGGCCGCCATCGACGATCAGCAGCCGGTCGCAATAGCGCGCGGCCATGGTGAGGTCATGGAGCACCGCGATGACAAGCGCGCCGGCGTCGGCCTCGGCACGGAGCAGATCCATCGCGTCGATCTGGTGGCCGGGATCGAGGCTGGCGAGCGGTTCGTCGGCGATCAGCGCGGGGGCCTCGACCGCGAGTGCGCGGGCGAAAAGGACGCGCGCGCGCTCGCCGCCCGACAATTCGGTCGCGATCCGGTTTCGGAGCCCCAGCACCTCGGTGCGCGCCATCGCGCGCTCGATCGCGGCGGCGTCGGCGCCGGAGAGGCGCGACATCGGCGCGAGGTGCGGCAAGCGGCCGAGGCCGACCAGGCGCTCGACGGTCAGCGGCCAGTGCAAGCTCTGTCCCTGCGGCAGATAGGCGATGCGGCGGGCAAGCTCGGCGCGCGGCATCGCGGCGGCGTCGGCGGCGTCGATCCGCACCGTTCCGGTCGCGGGAACCAGGGCGAGCATCGCGCGCGCCAGTGTCGACTTGCCGGCTCCGTTGGGGCCGACGATGCCCGTCAGCGTGCCGGGCGCGAAGGCCGCGCTCGCATCCTCGACCACCGCGCGGCGGCCGAGCGCGACGCCGACCCGTTCGAGCGCGATGGTCACCACAGCCGTTTCTCCCGCATCAGATGGACGAGGAAGACCGGCACGCCGAGGAAGGCGGTGACGACGCCGAGCTTCAGTTCGTTCGTCGTCGGGATGATCCGCACGCCAAGGTCGGCGAGCGTCAGCAGCGCCGCGCCGCCGATCGCCGAGGGGAGCAGGATCGCCGACGGGCTGCGGTCGGTGAGCGGGCGGATCAGGTGCGGGACGATCAGCCCGACAAAGCCGATCGCGCCCGATACCGCGACCGCGCCGCCGACCCCGATCGCGGTGCCGACGAGCAGGCGCAGCCGCATCCGCCCGATATCGACGCCGAGCGCCCGCGCCGCATCCTCGCCGAGCGTCAGCGCGTCGAGCGCGCGGCCGTTCCACAGCAGCATCGCCATGCCGATCGCGACGCAGGGCAGCGCGATCCAGACGTGCTGGAACGATCGGTTCTCGAGGCTGCCGAGCAGCCAGGTCATGATCTCCATCGCCGCGAAGGGGTTCGGCGACAGGTTGAGCGCGAGGCTGGTCCCCGCGACCGCGAGCGTGCCGACTGCGATGCCTGCGAGGATCAGCGTGAGCGGGCTTTCCGAACGCCCCGCCAGCGCGAACAGCAGCGCGAGCGACAGCAGCGCGCCGCCGATCGCCAGCAGCGGGAGCGCGGCGGGATGCATCTGCGCGAAGCCGAAATAGAGCGCGGCGACGCCGCCGAGCGCCGCGGCGTTCGACGTGCCGAGCACCGACGGTTCGGCGAGCGGATTGCGCAGATAGCCCTGCAGCGCCGCGCCGGCGAGACCGAGGATCGCCCCGACCGCGAGCGCGAGCAGGGTGCGCGGCAGGCGGAGGTCGAGGAGGATGATCGCCGCGATCCGGTCGCCGTGCCCGGTCGCGGCCGCGACGAGCCGCGCGAGCGACAGATCGACGGGGCCGAAGCGCAGCGACGCGATCGCCGCGACGAGCGCCAGCCCCGCGAGCGCGGCGATCAGCACCGGGCGGCGGATCATCGGCCGCCTCCGTCGATCCGCTCGATCTGGCGCGCGATGCTGCGCGCCGCGTCGGCATAGGCGGGGCTGCCGCAGACGGTCCACGCCTCTGAAACGCTGATCCGCGGAATATCGCGAAGCGCCGGGTGATGGAGCATTTCGCTGCCCTGGTCGGTCACCAGATCGGTCGCGCTTTCGACGATCAGGAAATCGGGTTTCGCGGCTACCATCTCCTCGAGGCTGAGCTGCGAGAGCGGCGGCTTGCCGAGGATATTGGCGAGGTTGACCAGCCCCACGCGGTTCATCATCTCGTCGATCAGCGTGCCGGTGCCGGTCATATAGCCGCGCCGCTGGTAATAGGCCGCGACCCGACCGCGACCCGGTTTGCCCAGCCCCGCAAGCTGGCGCTGGATGCGGCCGACGAGCGCCTCGCCGCGCTCCGGATGGCCGACTGCGGCCGCGGTCTGATGGATCGAGGCATAGATTTGGTCGAGGCCGTTCGCGGTGTCGAGGTCGAGTAGCGGATAAGAGGTGCCGGGCAAGGCGGCGAGCGGGGCGCTGCGGCTTGCCGGCATACCGACGATCAAGTCGGGGTCGATCGCCAATATCTGCTCGGCCGAATTGCTGAGCAGGGGCAGGCCGCGGGCCTGCGCCGCCTCGCCCGACATCTGCGGGTCCGCCGCGTTGATCGTCAGCCCCGCGATCTGGCCGCGGTCGGCAAGCGCGAGGACGAGTTGGTCGGAGCAGAGGTTGATCGAGACGATGCGTTTGGGCTGCGTGGGCGGGCTGGGCGCCGCGCCGGGTGCGGCGGCCCACAGCGCCCCCGCGCCGGCGAGCAGGGTCGCCGCCGCCGCGAGGAGCGCGCGCATCATCGTCAGAAGCTCAGCCGGACGCCGCCATAAGCGGCGCGGCCATAGACGCCATAGCCGGAGGCGGTCGCATAATCGGCGTCGAACAGATTATCGATGCGGCCGTATATCTCCACATGCTCGCCGACCGGGAAGGAGGCGCGAATAGCGGCGAGCGCATAGCCGTCGAGCGGGACGAGGTTCGCCGCATCGTCGAAGCTGTCGCCGACCAGCGTAAGCGTCGCCCCGGTCGACAGGCCGAACGACCAGTCATAGTCGGCCGACAGGCTGATCGCCTGTTCGGCGCGACGGGGAAGGCGCTTGCCGTCGAAGCCGGGCCGTCCCGAACGGTCACGGGCGTCGATATAGGAGTAAGAGGCGGTGACGTTCAGCGCGTCGACCGGCCGCAGCGCCAGCGTCGCTTCGACTCCCTTGGCGCGGGTGCGGTCGATATTGCCATAGGTAAAAGTGGCGTTGTCGTAATTGATCTGGTCGGTGGTGTTGCGCAGGAAGGCGGTGAGCGACATCACCGCCCGCCCGTCCGCCAGACTCTGGTTGATGCCGAGGTCATAGCTTTTCGACCGTTCGGGCCGCAGCGCCGCATTGCCGCTGAAACTGTCGTAGAGCTGATAGAGCGACGGCGCCTTGAACCCCTCGCCATAGCTCGCGCGGAAATTGGTCGCGCCACCGTTGGGCGAATAATTGGCGTTGGCGCCGAAGGTCGTCGCGCCGCCGAACTGACTGTGGTCGTCGTGGCGCACGCCGCCGGTCAGCGACAGGCCCGCGAACGGCTGGACGATCCCCAGCGCATAGACGCTGTCGATGTTCGCGCGCTCGCTGGCGGTCGATCCGAAGCCGAAGAAATCATAGTCGGGGCGTTCATGCTCATAACCGAAGATCAGCTTCGCCTGCCGGGTCGGGGCGACGACGCCCTGATATTCGAAGCGCAGATTGCTCCCCGAATAGCCGTAATCGGGGGCGGTGCCACGCACGAAATAATAATCGCGATCATTGCGCAGCCAGGTCACCGCCGCGCGGCTGGTGAAGCGGCCGTCGAACAGCGCGAGATTGAGGCCCGCATAGCCGACATATTGGTCGAGCTTGGCGATATCGGCGCTGTCCGCCGGGGGGCCGAAGAAGCTGTCATAGTCGAGATCGGCATGGATATAATAGCCGCGCAGGTCGAGGCTCAGCGCATCGCCGAGCGCGATCTTCAGCCGCGCGTTGCCGGCGAAATTCTTATAGCCGTCCTTTTCGGTGCCGCTCGCGGCCGAGGAGATGCCGTCGGTGCGGAACCAGGCCGCGCCGATGCCGCCCGACACCGCGCCCGCGGTGCCCGACACGTCGGCGCGGGCGCTCGCCGTGTCGCTATAGCCATATTCGGCCGCGGCATTGGCGGCGAGCCCTTGCGCAGGCGTGGCGGTCGTCAGGCTGACCACGCCGCCGATCGCCTGGCTGCCGTGGACGACCGAGTTCGATCCGCGCAGCACTTCGATCCGGCTGATGTTGCCGGTGAGCAGCGGGCCGAAATCATAGCCGTCGCCGATGCCGCTTGGGTCGTTCACCTTGACGCCGTCGATCAGCACCAGCGTCTGCGTCGTCTCGGCGCCGCGCAGCGATACGCCGGTCGCCGAGCCGGTGCTGCCGGTGCGGCTGAACCGCACGCCGGGGGTGGTGGCGAGCAGATCGACGACGTCGATCGTCTGGCGCCTGGCGATCGTGTCGGCGTCGATGATGGTGATCGCCTGCCCCGTTTCGTCGCGGGGCTGCTCGATGCCCGATGCGGTGACGACGATATCGTCGGCCAGCGGGCCGGTCTGGGCAAAGGCGGGCGTGGCGGCCGCCGATGCGAGCAGGGAAAGGATGACGGGTTTCAACATTATAGAGTCCTCCGACGCCGGCAACGAAGGCGGAGCCTGCCGAAGCGCGCGCGCGTTCGACCGATTCCGGGACCGGCGGGCGGCGCGAAGGCCCTGGGTCCCGAAACCGAAGCGGCTCCACCGCTTGGTCGTCGCTCGACGGAGTTCTCCGTGCCCCGGCCTTTCCCTGGACCTGAGGCATAAGCGACCCACACCGGCAGGTCTCCTGGCTCGCGGGTCGTCGCTTGACGCACGCCTTCCCGGGACGAGTCCCAGTGGCTGCCCCAGACGGGTCCGGGGCGGTGCGTCGCGCTCGCCGCTTACAGTTGCAGGGACAGCCGCGGATTCGAAGGCAGCGCCTTCTCACCGCATTCCCTTTTAAGCCCCTTGCGGGGCACCGGCGCGATCTTGCGGGACATCGCCCCGCGCCGTCGCCCATAGCGCGACGCCGCATTTTGGCAACCGGCTTTCGCGGGGAGGGAGTTGGTTGAGCACCAACGCCTGCAAAGAGTTCGTGCGTCTCCGCGAAGGCGGGGACCCATCTCCGGCCGGTCCAAAATGGCACCGGCGGGAGATGGGCCCCCGCCTTCGCGGGAGAACAGGGTCTGTTTATTCAGGGATGGCTGGTCCTAATCCTCGGGCTTCCACGCGCGGTAGAAGATGTCGACCGCGTCGTCGATCTCGGCGGCGAGCCGGTCGAGGTCGCGGCCTTCGGGTAGGCCGAGCACCGCGAATTGATAGAGTCCCGACTGGCAGAGGCCGGTGAAATGCTGCACGGCGCGAAGCGGATTGCCCATGCGAAGCTCGCCGCGCGCCATCTTTTCGCCGACCCATATGGCGGCGCGCGCCTTGCCGCGGCGCGGGCCGCGATCATAGAAGGTCTTGGCGAGGTGCGGAAACCGCTCGGCTTCGCCGACGACGAGGCGGAACAGCGAGAGGATCGGCGTCGCGGTGAGCTTGGTCATCAGCAGATTGCCGAAGCGGCGCAGCACTTCGGGGACCGGCTCGTCGAGCGGCAGGTCGACCGCGAGCGCGTCGCCATATTCTTCGACGATGCTATCGACCACCGCCTCGAACAGATCCTCCTTCGACGGAAAATAGCTCCACAGCGTCGTTTTAGACCCGCCGACCTTACTGGCGATCGACGACATCGTTGTCCCGGCATAGCCGTTGGTGAAGAAGGCCGCGCGCGCCGCATCAACGAACGCCTTGCGCCGCGCGGTCGCGGCGTCGTCCAGTGATGCCGTACTGTCTGGTATCATTTCGATTGACAACGCACTCTCCGAGGTTCAATGACACATGATACCAGCTAGTATCGTTGGATTCCATGCCTTATCGAAATCTCCCCTCCCCATTGATTTTGGGCGCCGTTTTCGGCCTGCTTTCGGCCTGCGCCGCCGTTCCCGACCTCGGGCCCAAGCCGGTTCCGGCCCCCGCCGGGTCGTTCGAGTCGGCGGCGAGCTTCGCCGATTCCACCGGCGCGTGGCCTGTCGAGGGCTGGTGGCAGAGCTTCGGCGACGCCCAGCTCGACACGCTGATCGCCGAGGGGCTGAAGGGTTCGCCCGACATGGCGACCGCCGCGGCGCGCGTTCGCGCCGCCGAGGCGCTGGCGCAGCAGGCGGGCGCCGCGCTGCTCCCGCGCGTCGGCGTCGAAGGCAGCGCCGGCGGCACCCAGCAGAGCAAGAATCTGGGTATCCCGCCCGCCTTCGTTCCCGACGGCATTCAGGACACCGGTCATGTCGCCGCGACCTTCAGTCTCGATTTCGACCTGTGGGGCAAGAACCGCGCGGCGCTTGCCGCCGCGACCTCGGAGGCCGAGGCGGCGCGCGTCGACGAGGCGCAGGCGCGGCTGATGCTGACGACCGGAATCGCCTCGGCCTATGCCGACCTCGCGGGCTATTATCATGCGCTCGATGTCGCGAAGGAAGCGGTGCGCGTGCGCGGCGCCAGCGCCGATATTTCGGGTCGGCGCGCCGCGGCGGGAATCGAGAATCAGTCGGCCGAGCGCCAGGCGGAAAGCCGTGCCGCTTCGTCACGCGCCGACGTCGCTGCGCTCGAGGAAGCGATTGCGACGACGCGCCACCGGCTCGCCGCGCTTGTCGGCGCGGGGCCCGACCGCGGGCTGTCGATTGCGCGGCCGACGCTTGCGTCGTCAGGGGTTGGGCCGGGGATCGGCCTGCCGCCGCAGGCGGGGATCGACCTCGTCGGCCGCCGCCCCGACATCGTCGCGGCGAAGCTGCGCGCCGAGGCGGCGGCGAAGCGGATCGACGTCGCGCGCGCCGATTTCTATCCGAACATCAACCTGTCGGCGCTTATCGGCCTCCAGTCGCTCGGTCTTTCGAACCTGTTCAAGTCGGGGTCCGACTATGGCAATTTCGGCGCGGCGGTCAGCCTGCCGATCTTCGACGGCGGGCGCTTGCAGGGCCGCTATCGCGGCGCGCGCGCCGATTTCGACAGCGCGGTCGCCAATTATGACCACACGCTGATTGCCGCGCTGCGCGACGTCGCCGACATCGTCACCAGCCGCGCGGCGACCGAACGCCAGCTCTCCGAACGGCAGGATGCGCTCAAGGCCGCGACCGACGCGGCTGAGCTCGCGGGCCTCCGCTACCGCGCCGGCCTGTCGAACCAGCTCGAGCAGCTCGTTGCAGAAGACAGCATGACCCAGCTCGCGCGTCAGGTCGCCGACCTTCAGGCGCGCAGGCTCTCCCTCGATATCGCCCTGATCCGCGCGCTCGGCGGCGGCTACCAGACCCAGACAGGAGAATGACGATGGCCGACGATACGGCTGCGGCAAACACCCAGGCTCTCCCCGAACCCGCGTCCCCCGAAAACGGCGAAGCGATGGCGAAGCGCAAGAAGCTGCTGCGCATCCTCGCGATCGTCGTCGTGTCGATCGCGGCGCTGTGGGGCATCTGGTATTTCCTCACCCAGGCGGGCCGCGTCTCGACCGACAACGCCTATGTCGGCGCCGACTCGGCGACGGTGACCGCGCTCGTCTCGGGTCCGGTCAAGGCGGTGCGCGTCAGCGGCACGCAGGTGGTCAAGAAAGGCGACGTCCTCGTCATCCTTGACGACGCCGATCAGCGGATCGCGGTCGCCGATGCCGAAGCGGCGCTCCGCCAGGCGCGCCAGCGCTATGGCCAGTCGAGCGCGAACGCCGACGCGGCACGGGCACGCGTCGGCGCACGCGGCGCAGAAATCGCGCAGGCGCGGGCGCGGCTGCGCGACGCCGACGCTTCGGTTGCCAAGGCGCGCGCCGAACTGGCGCGGCGCGAAAGCATCGCGGGTACCGGCGCCGTATCGGCGGAGGAACTGACCGCGGCGCGCACGGCGCTCGCCTCGGCCGGTGCGGCGCGCGATCTCGCGGCGGCCGGAATCGCCTCGGCCGAGGCGACGCGCGGGTCGGCGAGCGGCGACCTCGGCGCCGCCGAAGCGGTGGTGCGCGGCACGACGATCGACACCGCCCCCGATGTCGCGGCGGCGCAGGCACGGCTCGACAAGGCGCGGCTCGACCTCGAACGCACGGTGATCCGTGCGCCGGTCGACGGCGTGGTGACCAACCGGCAGGTGCAGGTGGGACAGCGTATCGCCGCGGGCGCGCCGATCATGGTCGTGGTTCCGATTGCGACGGCCTATGTCGACGCCAATTTCAAGGAAAGCCAGTTCAAGCGCATACGCATCGGCCAGCCGGTCGAGCTGACGTCGGACTATTATGGCGGCGACGTCGTCTATCGCGGCAAGGTGATCGGTATCGCCGGCGGCACCGGCGCCGCCTTTTCGCTGATCCCGGCGCAGAATGCCACGGGTAACTGGGTCAAGGTCGTCCAGCGCCTGCCGGTCCGCATCGCGCTCGATCCGAAGGAGCTGAAGGCGCACCCGCTACGCGTCGGCCTGTCGATGGAAGCGACGATCGACACGCGCGGGAATTGAGCTGAATCATGGCCAGCGCCGCTGCCCCCGCCATCCCGGCCGAGCCGCAACCGCTCAGCGGCGCGAAGCTGATCGTCGCCGCCTTCGCGCTCGCGCTCGCCAACTTCGTCGTCGTGCTCGACTCGACGATTGCCAACGTCTCGGTTCCCCACATCGCGGGCGGGCTCGCAGTGTCGCCCACACAAGGAACGTGGGTGATCACCAGCTATGCGGTCGCCGACGCGATCAGCGTGCCGCTCACCGGGTGGCTCGCATCGCGGTTCGGGACGGTGCGCTGGTTCATCATCTCGATCCTCGGCTTCGGCCTCTTTTCCTTCCTGTGCGGCATATCGCGCACGCTCGACGCGCTGATCCTGTTCCGTGTGCTCCAGGGCCTGTCGGGCGGGCCGCTGATGCCGCTGTCGCAGATCTTGCTGCTGCGTATCTTTCCCAAGGAACGGGCGGGCGCGGGGCTCGCGATCTGGGCGATGACGACGACGACCGCGCCGATCCTCGGTCCGATCCTCGGCGGGCTGATCAGCGACAATTGGAGCTGGCCGTGGATCTTCTTCATCAACCTGCCCGTCGTCGCGCTCTGCGCCTTCGGCGTCGGCAGCCTGCTCGGCGGATTCGAGACGAAGCGCGAAAAGGCGCGGATCGACATCGTCGGCCTGGTCCTGCTCGTCATTTCGGTCGGCGCCTTCCAGATCATGCTCGACACCGGGCGCGAGCATGACTGGTTCGGATCGGCGTGGATCGTGATGCTCGCGATCGTCGCCGCGATCAGCTTCGTCGCCTTCCTCATATGGGAATTGACCGACGCCAATCCGGTGGTCGATCTTCGCGTCTTCCGCTTCCGCGGATTCAGCTTTGCAACGCTTGCCATCTCGCTCGGCTTCGGTGCCTTCTTCGCGCAGGTGGTGCTGACGCCGCTCTGGCTGCAGCAGGTCGTCGGCTATACCGCGACCGAGACGGGTTTCGTCGTCGCCTGGCTCGGCTGTTTCGCGGTCTTACTGTCGCCGGTCGCAGCCGGGATGATCGGCAAGGTCGATATCCGCATCTCGATTTGCGCGGGCATATTGTGGATGGCGATGACATCGGTTCTGCGCGCGGGCTGGAACACTGACGTCGGCTATTGGTCGCTGGCCTTTCCGCATCTGTTGCAGGGGATGGGGATGCCCTTCTTCTTCGTCGGGTTGACCGCGCTCGCGTTGAGCTCGGTGCCGATGAAGGACCAGACCTCCGCGGCCGGGCTGATGAGCTTCCTCAGGACGCTGAGCGGCGCGGTCGGCACTGCGATCGCGACGACGGCGTGGGACGACGCGAGCCGCGTTTCGCGATCCGAACTGGTGTCCGCGCTCAACGATCCGGCGGGCGCGATGACGTCGATGGAAAGTGCCGGGTTCACCGCCGACCAGGCGCGGGGCGTGCTCGACCGGCTGGTCGAGGGGCAGGCGGCGACGCTGGGCGTAATCCACCTCTTCCTCGCCTCGGGCGTGATCTTCCTGATCGCGGCGGCGGCGGTATGGCTCGCGCCGCGGCCAAAGCAGGTGTCGATGGGCGCGTCACACTGACGCCTATCGGGCGAACAACTGCCCCAGGTCGGCGAAAGCCTTGAACTCCAGCGCATTGCCCGCGGGGTCGAGAAAGAACATTGTCGATTGCTCGCCCGGCTGGCCAGCGAAGCGCGTGTGGGGTTCGATCACGAAGACCACGCCATGGCGCTGCAGCCGCTCGGCGAGCGCCTGCCATTGCTCGGGCGGCAGCACGACGCCGAAATGCGGCACCGGAACGTCGTGGCCGTCGACCGGATTATGCCCCGCTGCCGCGCGTTCGCCAGCGACGCGATGCGCGACGATCTGGTGGCCATAAAGGTCGAAGTCGATCCAGTCGGCATCGCTGCGCCCTTCGGGACAGCCGAGGACGGTGCCGTAGAAATGGCGCGCGGCGTCGAGGTCGTCGACCGCAAAGGCAATGTGAAAGGGGGCGAGGTTGCTCATGCGCGCGTTTGTGCCGTGCGGCGCACCGAAAAGCCAGCCTCGGGCTTGGGCTTTGCGTCGCGCCATGCTAGGCGGCGCCCCCATGCTGACGATCAATGACCTGACCGTGCGCCTTGGCGGGCGCACCATCCTCGACCGCGCGAGCGCGAGCCTGCCGGCCAGGAGCCGCGTCGGGCTGATCGGCCGCAACGGCGCGGGCAAATCAACCTTGATGAAGGTGATGATCGGCCAGCTCGAGGCCGACGACGGCGGGATCGAAATGCCGCGCCGCACCCGCGTCGGCTATATCGCGCAAGAGGCGCCGAGCGGCGCCGCGACCCCGTTCGAGACGGTGCTTGCGGCCGACACCGAACGCGCCGACCTGCTCGAACGATCCGAAATCGAGACCGACCCCGATAAGCTCGCCGACATCCACGAGCGGCTGATCGCGATCGACGCCTATACCGCGCCCGCGCGCGCCGCGCGCATCCTGATCGGGCTCGGTTTCGACGAGGAGATGCAGGGACAGCCGCTCGACAGCTTTTCGGGCGGGTGGAAGATGCGCGTCGCGCTCGCCGCGCTGCTTTTCTCGAATCCCGATCTTTTGCTGCTCGACGAACCGTCGAACCATCTCGACCTCGAAGCGACGATGTGGCTCGAAAGCTTTCTGCGTGCCTATCCGGGCCAGCTCGTCGTGATCAGCCACGAACGCGACCTGCTCAACAATGTCGTCGATCATATCCTGCATCTGGAGGGCGGCAAGGTGACGCTCTATGCTGGCGGCTATAATGCGTTCGAGCGCCAGCGCGCCGAACGCGCGGCACAGCTTGCCGCGGCGAAGGCGGCGCAGGACGCGCAGCGCGCCAAGCTTCAGGATTATGTCGCGCGGAACAGTGCCCGCGCCTCGACCGCGAAGCAGGCGCAATCGCGCGCCAAGCAGCTCGCGCGGATGCAGCCGATCGCCGCGATTGCGGAAGACCCGAGCCTCGTCTTCGATTTCCCAAGCCCCGGCGACGAGCTGAAGCCACCGCTGATCACGCTCGATCTGGCAAGCGTCGGCTATGCGCCGGGCGAGCCGGTGCTCTCGCGCCTCAACCTGCGCCTCGACCCCGACGACCGCATCGCGCTGCTCGGCCGCAACGGCAACGGCAAAACGACGCTCGCACGGCTGCTCGCGGCGCAATTGAAGCCCGAGGACGGCGCGATGACCTGCGCAGGCAAGATGCGCGTCGGCTATTTCACGCAATATCAGGTCGAGGAACTCGACGGCGACGACACGCCGCTTGGGGCTATGACGCGCGTGATGGCGGGCAAAACCCCCGGCGCGGTGCGCGCGCAGCTCGGGCGCTTCGGCTTTTCGGGGGGCAAGGCGACGACCGAGGTCGCGAAGCTGTCGGGCGGCGAGCGGGCGCGGCTGGCGCTGGCGCTGATCACGCGCGAGGCGCCGCACCTCCTCATCCTCGACGAGCCGACCAACCACCTCGACGTCGACGCGCGCGAGGCGCTGGTTCAGGCGCTCAATGGTTTCGACGGCGCGGTGCTGATCGTCAGCCACGATCGGCACATGCTCGAACTCAGCGCCGACCGGCTGGTGCTGGTCGACGACGGGACGGCGCGCGATTTCGACGGTAGCATGGACGATTATGTCGCCTTCATCCTCGGCAAATCGGCCGCGAACGATGATGTGAAATCGTCGCCCGCGAAACCGAAGGACGCAAAGCTTGCGCGGCAGGAGGCCGCGAAGGCGCGCGAGGCGCAGGCGGCGCTCCGCAAATCGGCCAAGGACCATGAGGCGCGCGCGGCGAAGCTCGCGCAGCAGATCAGCGCGATCGACCGTGCGATGTTCGACCCGGCGAGCGCCGAGCCCGCGCTGGCGAAGCTGACGATGGGTGACCTGTCGCAGCGCCGCGGCAAGCTGGCGTCCGAGCTGGAAACCGTCGAGGTAGCGTGGATGGAAGCGCTCGAAGCGATCGAGACGGCAGCCGCCTAGTCGAGGATTACGCTCAATGGCCCGAACGGGGTGGGGAGTTGAGATTCCCACCTTCGTCATTCCCGCGAAAGCGGGAACCCAGGGTGGGGTTGGGTTATGCGCGCTCTGGGTTCCCGCTTTCGCGGGAATGGCGAAGTATGGGAAAGGGCTCGCGCATTGACTCCCTCGCCTCGATCCATCATAATAGTTTCAATTGAAACCATATAAGGGACTGACCATGGCCGACCTGTTCGAAAACCCGCTGGGCCTCGACGGCTTCGAGTTCGTCGAATTTTCGGCGCCCGAAAAGGGGATGCTCGAACCGGTGTTCGAACGCATGGGCTTCACGCTGGTCGCGCGGCACCGTTCGAAGGACGTGCAATTGTGGCGTCAGGGGGACATCAACCTGATCGCCAATTACGAGCCCAAATCGCCCGCCGCCTATTTCGCCGCCGAGCATGGTCCGTCGGCGTGCGGCATGGGCTGGCGCTGCCGCGATGCCGCGAAAGCCTATGCCGCGGCGATCGAGCGCGGCGCCGAGCCGGTCGAGGGCAAGACCGGACCGATGGAATTGCGGTTGCCCGCGATTCGGGGCATCGGCGGCTCGATCATCTATCTGATCGACCGTTATGGCGACGACCTGTCGATCTACGACATCGATTTCGTCTATGAGGAGGGCGTCGACCGCCATCCCGTCGGGGCCAGCCTCAAGGTCATCGATCACCTGACCCACAATGTCTACGGCGGCCGCATGGCGCATTGGGCGGCTTTCTACGAGCGCATCGCGGGGTTCCGCGAGATCCGCTATTTCGACATCAAGGGCGAATATACCGGCCTGACCTCGAAGGCGATGACCGCGCCCGACGGCAAGATTCGCATTCCGCTGAACGAGGAAGGCGCGGGTGGCGGCGGCCAGATCGAGGAATATCTGCGCGCCTATAATGGCGAGGGTATCCAGCACATCGCCTTTTCCTGCGACGATCTTTACGAATCGTGGGACAAGCTCAAGGCGCTCGGCAATCCGTTCGCGCCGTCGCCTCCCGAAACCTATTACGAACTGCTCGCCGAGCGCCTGCCCGGCCATGGCGAGCCCGTCGCGGACCTCAAGTCGCGCGGCATTTTGCTCGACGGCTCGACCACCGAAGGCGACCCGCGGCTGCTGCTGCAGATTTTCGGCCAGACGGTGATCGGCCCGGTCTTCTTCGAATTCATCCAGCGCAAAAAGGACGAAGGCTTCGGCGAGGGCAATTTCACCGCGCTGTTCAAGTCGATGGAGCTCGACCAGATCCGCCGCGGCGCCTTGAATGTCGAGGAACCAGCCGAATGACGAGCCCGATCAAACTCGGTGGTGTTCACCACGCCGCCTATCGCTGCAAGGATGCGAAGGAAACGGTCGAATGGTATGAGGCCATGCTCGGCATGACCTACACGACCGCCTTCGCCGAGGATCATGTGCCGTCGACCGGCGAGTACGACCCGTACATGCACGTCTTCCTCGACGCGGGGAACGGCAACATCCTCGCCTTCTTCGAGCTGCCGAACCAGCCCGCCATGGGCCGCGACGAGAATACGCCGCAGTGGGTCCAGCATCTTGCGTTCAAGGTCGGCAGCTATGACGAGCTGGTCGCGGCGAAGGAGCATCTGGAGGCGAACGGCGTCGATGTGCTGGGGCCGACGCACCACGGCATCTTCAAGTCGATCTATTTCTTCGACCCCAACGGCCACCGCGTCGAACTCGCCTGCGACATCGGCACCGATGCGCAATACGCCGAACTCCGCCGCGTCGCCCCGCTGATGCTGGAAGAATGGAGCCGGACCAAGAAGGCCCCGCGCCACGCCGACTGGCTGCATCAGGCGGCGAACGAGTAACGTGGTTTCCCCTCCCGCAGGCGGGAGGGGAGAAGCATCCGTTTACGTCCGATCCAGCCCCATGCTCGCCAGCGTTGCGCCGCTGCACTTGTCGGCTTCCTTCGCCTTGCCGTCGCCCGACAGCGCGCCGATGATCAGGAAACCCGCGACCACCGCAACGATGAACGCGCCCGCGACCCACATCAGATATTTGTCGATGAACGCCTTGATCGGCGCCCCGAACAGCCGGAACAGGATTCCGACGAGCAGGAAGGAAAAGGCCCGGCTGGCGAGGCTGGCCCACAGGAAGGTCCAGAAATTCATGTGGATGAAGCCGGCGGTGATCGTCAGCAGCTTGAACGGGATCGGCGTCGCGCCCTTGATCAGGATGATCTCGGCGCCATATTCGCGGAGGTAACAGGCGGCCGGCGGAAAGGCGTCGGTCAGCCCCAGCACGCCGAGCAGCCACAGCCCGACGCTCTCGTAAAGAAAATAGCCGATCGAATAGCCGAGCATCCCGCCCGCGACCGACGCGAGCGTGCAGATGATCGCATAGCGCACCGCCTTCTTCGGATCGGCGAGACACATCAGGCCGAGCAGCGGGTGCGGCGGGATCGGGAAGAAGCTCGCCTCGACGAAGGCGACCAGCGCCAGCCAATATTCGGCGTGCGGATGCGCCGATTTCTCCATCGTCCAGTTATAGAGGCGCTGGATGATCGATGTGTTGCGGACGATGGCGGTCATGCTGGTCCTTGTCGAATGCCGCCTTCGCGACTGTTCCCACCCCTATGCCGTTCGTGTCGAGCGAAGTCGAGACACGCCGAAACCTTGCGCGTCCCAGACGTATCTCGACTTCGCTCGACACGAACGGAAATTGGGCGGCTTAGTGCCGGAAATGCCGCATCCCTGTGAACACCATCGCCAGCCCCGCCTCGTTCGCGGCGGCGATCACCTCGTCGTCGCGGATCGAGCCGCCCGGCTGGATGACGCAGGTCGCGCCCGCCTCGACTGCGGCGAGCAAGCCGTCGGCGAAGGGGAAGAAGGCGTCGCTCGCGACCGCGCTGCCAACGGTGCGCGGGGTCGCCCAGCCGTGGCTTTCGGCGGCTTCGCGCGCTTTCACCGCGGCGATGCGCGCGCTGTCGCGGCGGTTCATCTGCCCCGCGCCGATGCCTGCGGTCGAGCCGCCCTTGGCATAGACGATCGCGTTCGACTTCACATGCTTGGCGACGGTCCAGGCGAAGAGGGCGTCGGTTAGTTCCTCCTCGGTTGGTGCGCGGTCGGTGACGACTTTTAGGTCCGCACGCGTGATGCGGCCATTGTCACGGGCTTGCGCCAGCCAGCCGCCGGCGATCGTCTTCATCATGAGGCCGCCGCGCGCCGGGTCGGGCAGTTCGCCGGTGAGGAGCAGGCGCAGATTCTTCTTTTTCGCGAACACCGCGCGGGCGTCGGCGTCGGCATCGGGCGCGCAGACGACCTCGGTGAAGATGCCGCTGATCAGCTCGGCGGTCGCGCCGTCGAGCGGCCGGTTGACCGCGATGATGCCGCCGAACGCCGACACATCGTCGCACTTCAGCGCCGCGTCATAAGCCTCGGCAATCGTCGCGGCGGTCGCGACGCCGCACGGGTTGGCGTGCTTGACGATGACGCAGGCCGGATCGGCCTCGCGAAACTCGGCGACCAGTTCGAGCGCGGCATCGGCGTCGTTGATATTGTTGTAGGACAGTTCTTTGCCCTGAACCTGCTCGGCCTGTGCGATGCCGCGCGCGGCCGGGCCGGCGGGCAGGTAGAGCGCGGCCTGCTGGTGCGGATTCTCGCCATAGCGCAGTTCGTTCGCGAGCTTGGCGGTCAGCGGCAGCGTGTCGGGGAACAGCTTGCCCTGATCGGCGAAGGCGAACCAGCTTGCGATCATCCCGTCATAGGTCGCGGTGTGCGCGAAGGCGGTCGCGGCGAGGCGCTTGCGCAGCGCGAGGGTCGTCGCGCCGCCGTTGGCGTCCATCTCGGCGATCACCGCGGCATAATCCTCGGGCTCGGTGACGATGCCGACGAAGGCATGGTTCTTCGCCGCCGAGCGCACCATCGCCGGGCCGCCGATGTCGATATTCTCGATAATGTCGTCGCGCGGGGCGCCCTTGGCGACGGTCGCGGCGAAGGGGTAGAGGTTGACGACGACGAGGTCGATCGCGCCGATGCCGTGCTGCTCCATCGCCGCGACATGCGCGGCGTCGTCGCGCACCGCGAGGATGCCGCCGTGGACCGTCGGGTGCAGCGTCTTGACGCGGCCGTCCATCATCTCGGGAAAGCCGGTGAGGTCGGCGACGTCGAGGACGGTGTGTCCGGCTTCGCGCAGCGCCTTCGCGGTGCCGCCGGTCGACACCAGCTCGACGCCATGCCTGACGAGCGCGGCGGCGAGGTCGGCGAGCCCCGCCTTGTCGCTGACGGACAGCAGGGCGCGGCGGACGGGAACGAGATCGGTCATGGAAAGGGCGGCCTTTGCAAGAGGGGAAAGACGCGGTCGCCCTAGGCGGATGGGCCTATTATCGCAAGCGCCGCACCATAAAAACGCCGCGTCCCCGCCCTTCGACTGCCCGCCGGGCGGGCGCTCAGGATAAACTTCAGCCTTCGGCTGAAGGCGGGGACCCATCTCCTACCGGTTCCGGATGGCGCCGACCGGAGATGGGCTCCCGCCTTCGCGGGAGCACAGGGTTTTATATCGCCAGCGATTAAAGCTCCGGCGCCGCCGCGATCCGGTTCCAGCGCACCGGCCTGAAATTCTGCGCGTGCGGCGCATTGCCTCCGCCCTGTGCGATGAGGCGGCGCATCAGAACTTCACCCGCGCGCCGAACTTCATCGTCCATTTATATTGCTCATACTGAAGCAGGTTCTGGCGGGCGCCGACATTGTTGTACGCATAATATTTGGCGTTGTTGATGTTCACCCACTCGTAAAAGACCTGGAAGCGCTTGGTCACGTCATATTTGGCCGAGAGGTCGAGCTGGAAATGATTGTCGATCATCCGGTCCTCGGGCGCGTCGTCGCCGAGCTCGTCGAGATATTTGGAGCGATAAGTGCCCGCGAGGCGCAGCGAGACCGGGCCCTTCTCGTAACCGAGCGCGACGTTGAAGGTGTGCTTCGACGCCGCCGGCAGGTCGATCTTGCGCAGGTCGGTGATGTCGCCGTCGATCGGCACCTTTCCGGTGGCATCGGTGTAGGTGTAGTTCGCCTGCACCAGCAGCCCGTCGAGCGGCGAGGGCAGGAAGCGCAGCGCCTGCTGATAGCTGAGCTCGAGCCCCCAGACCTTCGCGCTGTCGCCGTTGATCGGGATCGTCGCTTCGTCATAGGCGATGCCCTGATAGACGCCCGGTTCCTCGATATTGGTGTCGACGATGAAATCCTTGATGTCCTTATAGAAGACGCCCGCCGACAGCGCGCCGCCCGCGGGAAGATAATATTCGATCCCGGCGTCGAAGTTCCACGCGCGATAGGGCTTGAGGTCGGGATTGCCGAAATCGCCCTCGCGCTCGTCGTCGTCATTCTGCTCGATGGTGAAATGCGGCGCGAGCTTTGACAGCTTGGGCCGCACGAGGCTCTTGTAGCCCGCGGCGCGCAGGACGAGGTTCTGCTGCGGTTCCCAGCGGATCGTCAGGCTGGGCAGCCAGTCGCCATAGCTGCGCTGAAAGCGGTTCGGGGTGACGCTGGCGATGGTGTCGTCGTCGGCGGTCGTTCCGTCGGGCAGTTCACCGCCCTCCTCGACCGTCAGCACGGTGTTGGCGCGAATGTCGTTCTTCGTATGCTCGTAGCGCACGCCGCCGATCACGCGGAGGGTCGAACTGTCCCATCGGCCGAGCAGATAGCCCGCGACGACGTCTTCGGTGACCGAATAATCGTCGAGGATCGAATCGAGCGTCGAATCAAATTCGTTGAGCTCGAAGATGTCGCGATTGGCGTTGAAGAAGCGGCGCACGCCCTTCTTGTCGAGCACGGGCGAGATGTCGATCAGGCGGTAGGTCTGGTCGCCGACGAGGTCGGCCATCGTCAGGTCGTCATTTTCCCAATAGACGGTTTCGAGATTGTAGCTCTTCTTGCGCCAGCGGCCCTTGGCGCCCGCCTGGATCGTGAAGCTGCCGCCATCGGTCGCGAATTCGCGGCCGAGGTCGAAGCGCGCGCCCCATTCGCGGTCGCGCGAGTCCGACAGCGTGGTGACCTGGATGCTGTCGAGCTCATATTCGGAGGGATCGTAGAAATCGGCAGCCGCGCCGGCGGCGCCGCCGACCGAATAGAGCGGCCGGCGCGGATCGGTCGTGTCGAGGCCGATCACCAGCCCGTCACCCTCGAATTTCTGCTCGAAATTGGCCGGGTCGATCGAGCCGTTCTCGCGCTCGGTCGACTTGGCGAAGCTCACCGAATATCGGGCGTGCCAGCCGTCCGCTTCGGTGTCGCCGCCGAGCACGAGGCTGCGGATGCGCTGGCGCTCGAAGCGATCCTTGAGCGAGCGCTGGATCTTGATCTCGCCATCCTCGTCGCTGAAGTCGACGCCGGTGGCGCCGTTGGCGGTGATGGTGCCCGCATCCTCCAGCTTCAGGCTCGTCTCGCGGCGATATTCCTGGTCGTCGAACTGGCTGTAGACGCCGCGGGCATAGAGGTTGGTCGAACTGCCGACGCGGACATCGAAGTTGAGGTTGGCCGAGAAGCGCTTCCGCTCGACGTCATAGTCGCGGTAGTTGACCTCCTCGGGGAAGATCAGGCCGTCGTCCTCGTTCCAGCCATCGGCCTCGATATTGTCGGTCTCGAACTTGCGCTGATAATAGGAAACGCCGCCCGACACGCCGACATTGTCGCCGAGCCGCTGCGAGAAGTCGATGCTGCCCTTCGGGGTCAGCTTTTCCGAATAGTCGTTGTAGCTGCCCTCGATCTTCGCGGTCAGCAGATTCTTGCGGCGCTCGAACGCGCTCGTGGTGTTGATCTCGATCGACGCGCCGATCGTGTCGGCGTCCATGTCGGGGGTCAGCGATTTCTTGACCTCGATCGATTCGATGCTGTCGCTCGAGATCACGTCGAGCGCGACCGAGCGGATATCGCTTTCGGGCGCAGGCAGGCGGACGCCGTTGACCGAGGTCGCGTTGAGTTCGGGATCGAGGCCGCGGACCGAGACGAAGCGGCCTTCGCCCTGGTCGTTGAGGATGTTGATGCCGGGCAGGCGGCGCAGTGATTCGGCGACATTCTGGTCGGGGAACTGGCCGACCGCGTCGCGGGTCAGCACGCTTTCGACGCCGTCGGCGGCCTTCTGCCGCGACAGCGCGCTGGTCATGTTTGCCGACTGGCCGAGGACGAGGATCGTGCCGTCGGTGCCGAGCACCAGCCTGACGGTGACATTGCCGCTGTCGGACACGGTGACGGTCTCGGTGCGCGGTTCGGCGCCGACGTAGCGCGCCTCCAGCGTATAGGTGCCCGCGGGGACGTCGCCGAAACGAAAGCTGCCGTCGCGGCCGGCCTCGGTCTCGCGATTGAGCTCGATGATGCGGACCTGCGCGCTCTGCAAGGCGCGCGTGTCGCTCGCGTCGGTCACGGTGCCGACGATGTCGGACGCAAAGGCGGTGCCGGGAAGCGCGGCGGCGAGCGAAAGGCAGGTGCCGAGCAGGATGCGCGAGCGGACGGTGCGGAGCGATTGCATATTTTCCCCCTGGAGAGTGCGGAAGATCGCGGAGCAGATTGGCTTCCCGCGATTCGAGGGGGCGAGTGACAGCGCCTTGTGACCGCTGTGTTACGCCGCTGTCACACGAGTGACACAGAAGGGCGGCGCCATCGGATAAGTCGGCGAAATCGGCCATGCCTGTGCGGGCGGGAAAATTTGCGCGGCGGCGAAGGAAAGGAGCCGAACCTCCATCTGTCGTCACCCCGGACTTGATCCGGGGTCTATGCAGGACAGCGCGGAATGAATGGATTCCGGATCAAGTCCGGAATGACGATGGATGGAAAGGTGATTCCCGGCTCAAAGCGAGCGTCAGCGCCCAATCCGGCCTGCTCAGCCGATATGCTTGAAGATCCAGCCGATGCTCGCACCGCCTGCGGGCGCGGTGCCGGTCACGACGAGCTGTTCGGTCGGGTGCGGGCGGCCGTCGCCGTCGACCCACAGGCTTTCCTCGATTTCCAGCGCGCCGTCGGAGGTGCGGAACTGCCACAGCGGCCCGCCCGATATGCGGAGCAGCGCGCCCAATTTGTCGGCGGTCAGGCTCGCCGACAGGTTGCGCCCGAGATGAAAACGCAGGGTGAAGCGCTTGTCGCCCTTGCGGCGGCTGCGCGGGGCGGGGAGCAGCATGTCCTCGCCGCGCAGCTCGCGGCCGTTGGGGGCGAGGATCAGCAGGCGGCGGTGGATGAAGCCGTGGCGGCGGGCATAGCCGTCGTGGCTCATCTCGACGCGGCTGCCCTGCGGCGTCTCGCGCCGGTCGAGTTCGACCTCGGTCACCCCGCGGCCGAGCGCGCCGCTCGGCAGGATCGCGGTCGAATTGCTGTCGGCGATCGTCAGCGTCGAATGGGCGGCGGTGGTTCTGAGGCCGCGCGCGAGGTCGGCGGGGATCGTCGCCCCGGTCAGCGCGGCGCCACCGCAATTGACGACGATACGCTCGTCGCCGTCGCTGAGCTCGAACGCGAGGGTCGAGGCGCAGCCCGCCTCGGTCACCCGCGCGATCGGCGGCGGCGCGGCGTCGGCGAGCAGCACCACCTTGTTCGCGACGAGCCGCTGATAGCCCCAGTCGCGCGCCTGCTTGAGCGGGCGGGTGCGGACGCCGCTCGCGGCGACGACATATTGGATATGGAGGGCGGACGTCGCGCCGCTGCCCTGCCAATTGCCCATGCCGCCGTCGCTGTGGACGAGGCCGAGCAGCGCGGGAACGGCGCGCGCCAGCAGTTCCTGCACGAAGGGCGGCACCTCCATGCGGCGCATGTCATAGACGCGCGCGAGCATCGCCAGCGCCATCACCGCGTCGAGCTGCGCCTGCGGCGAGCGCGCGATATTGCCGCCGTCGGCATAGAAGCTCGTCTCGATCACCTTGCGCAGCCCGGCCTCGCCGAACACCTGCCGCGGCTCGCCGCCGGGCATCAGCAGCGCGGCGGCGACGATGCCGATCCACGCGACGAGCTGGCCGGTGCCGGGGCGCGTCTTGTCGGCGACGCGGTCGAGGTGGCGCGCCGCGCGCGCGAGATGGTTGAGCACCGCCGAGCGATAGATAAGGTCGCTCGACGACAGGATCAGCGGCGCGTGCGCGGCCCAGAAGAGGATGCGCCAGCCCGTATTATCGGCCTGCCATGCCGGTTCGCTCACCGTCTCGCCGTGTGTCGCCAGCCATTGGCGCACGACCGCCTCGGCGATCGGGGCGCCGTCGGCGCGGGTGCCGGTCGCGGCAAGGTCGCGCAGCCAGGCGAAGCTGTGGAGATAGTCGGCAAAGGCCGGCGCGACCGCCAGCGTCGCGAAATCGAGTTCGCCGAGCCGCAGCTTCAGCCCGCGGTGGAGGAAATGGCCGGCGCGGATCGCCATGCCCGCGCGCATGTCGCCGGGCACCGGATCGGCCGGCACGCCGAGCAGTTTCAGCGGAAAGCGGCCCTTCAGGCGAAAGGCGTGGAGCGGCGTGCGCCAGGTGAGCCGGGTGATCTGGTTCGCGATGCGATCGCCGAGCGACAGCCCCTTGTCGGCAGGCAGGCGGATCAGCCTTTTGCCGGGCTCGATCGAATCGTCGAGCGGCGGAGCATCGTCGCCCGGATCGGGAATCGGGCTGGATGGGGGAGAGGTCACAGGCCTGCCCTTCCCCGGTCAGGCGCCGCGCAGGCGCCGGATATTGTCGGCGTAGGCGCCCGGCCCGCCCTTGAAGGTCGCGGTGCCGGCGACGAGCACATCGGCGCCCGCGTCGATCGCGAGCGGCGCGGTCGCGGCGTCGATGCCGCCATCGACCTCCAGCCGGATGTCGCGACCCGATTTCTCGATCATCTTCCTGACCGCCTCGATCTTGCGAAGCTGGCTGGTGATGAAGCTCTGCCCGCCGAAGCCCGGATTGACGCTCATCACCAGCACCAGGTCGATGTCGTCGATCAGATAGTCGAGCATCTTCGCCGGGGTTGCGGGATTGAGCGAGACGCCCGCTTGCTTGCCGAGCGACTTGATGTGCTGGACGCTGCGGTGGATGTGCGGCCCGGCTTCGGGATGGACGGTGATGATGTCGGCGCCCGCCGCGGCGAAGGCGTCGAGAAAGCCGTCGACGGGCGAGATCATCAGATGGACGTCGAAGGGCAGCGCCGAATGCGGGCGCAGCGCCTTCACGACCATCGGGCCGATCGTCAGGTTCGGGACGAAATGGCCGTCCATCACGTCGATATGCACCCAATCGGCGCCCGCGGCCTCGATCGCCCGCACTTCCTCGCCCAGCCGCGCGAAATCGGCGCTGAGGATCGAGGGGGCGATGCGGACGGAGGACGGAGCGGCGGTCATGGGGACCGGCCTTAACCATCTAGCCTTTGTGGGGCAAGCGGGGGCGGGGCGTCCGCGGTGGAAAAGCGCGGCCCTCCCCAACGGGGTATCTATCGCCAGCGCCAGCCGCCTTCGGTCTTGGAGCGGTAGAGCGGCATCGGCGCGAGGCCCGCCAGGATGACGAAGATCGTCATCATCGCCGGCTTGCCGCGCAGCAGCACCGAAACGCCTGCGATCAGGGCGATATGCGCCGCCAGCATGACCCAGCCTTGCCATGTGATCGGCCGGCCGGTGCCGTAGCCGCGATTCTTCGGGCGGAACCAGGGACGGCCGTCGAACACGAGGTGCAGCATGGCTTTCCTTTCAGGCCGCGGGCCGGACGAAGGTAGCGATCGCGTCGACGACCGCTGGATCGATGGGCAGCGCGGGATCGGTATAGGTCGCGATATTCGCGGCGACACCTTCGCCCGCGACCTGTTTCAGCATGTGGCTCATCCCCGCAACCAGCACCAGCCGGGCTCTCGGCTGCGCGGCGGCGAGCGCCTCGGCGTCCCGCCGCGACACTTGTTTGTCCTCGAGACCCGAGACGATCAGGACCGGCTTGCCGATCTTCGCGATCAGCAGGGCGGGATCGTAGCGGAAGACGTCGATCAGATAATCCTGGACCGCGGGATTGAACAGTCCTTGCGCCAGCGCCGGGTGCATGGCGGACACGTCGACATGCTCGCCCTTGGCGAGCGCGTCGATCGCGGTATCGGCGTCGGCGGCGATCGGCGCATTGGCGGGGTTCGCCGCAATCTGTTCGTGCATCACGACATTCAGCTTTCGCCCGGCCGTCGAAAGCAGGACGAGGCCGCAGACGTCGGGATCGTTCGCGGCGGCGAGCGCGACGAGCCCGCCCTCGCTATGGCCCGCGACCCAGATGCAGGGCCGGCCGGTACGCGCCTTGAGCATCTTGACCCAACTCGCGA
The DNA here is from genome assembly GCF_036261875.1 of Sphingopyxis sp. Classification (GTDB taxonomy): domain Bacteria; phylum Pseudomonadota; class Alphaproteobacteria; order Sphingomonadales; family Sphingomonadaceae; genus Sphingopyxis. The sequence goes on from NZ_DATAJZ010000041.1 coordinate 87,945, forward strand.
CGTCGGCGGCATAATCGCCGATCGTCACCTTGTTGGGGTCGCTGATCGCGGCCTTGCTGCCGAACATGCCGCGTTTGTCGATGCGCGCGGTCGTAACGCCTTTGGTCGCCAGTGCTTCGGCGAGCAGCCGATAGGTCGATGCCGCGACGCCCAGCGGATTGTTGCCGTCGCGGTCGGTCGGCCCCGATCCGGGGATGATGAGCACCACCGGCGCGTCGGGCGCGTCGGCCATCAGCAGCGTGCCCGCGAGCGGACCGGCGGGGCCGGGAGCCTGAATCGCGGCGCTATGCGGTGCGGCCCACGCCGCAGCGCTTGCCAGTCCGGCGGCGAACGCAGTCGCGGCCAGAATGCGGTGTGTCTTCATGCGCCGCCTCCGCTTTCGGCGCGCGGGCGTCCGCGCTTCGGCTGTTCGCTCGGTTTGAAGCTCACGCCGCGGCGGCCAAGTGCTTCGCGCAGCAGGATTTCGATCTCGGCATTGGCGCTGCGGAGTTCGGCCGCCGCCAGCCGCTCGATCGCGGCGAACAGCGCCGGATCGAGACGGAGGGCAAAGGCTTTCTTGGCGGGCGCGGGCATCGCTCGATCCTCAATAGAGCGAGCCGGCGTTGACCACGGGCTGGGTGTCGCGCTCGCCACACAGGACGACCATCAGGTTCGACACCATCGCCGCCTTGCGCTCGTCGTCGAGCTCGACGACATTCTTTTCGCTGAGCTGGGTCAGCGCCATCTCGACCATCGTCACCGCGCCCTCGACCAGCTTCTTGCGTGCCGCGATCACCGCTTCGGCCTGCTGGCGGCGCAGCATCGCGCCGGCGATTTCCTGCGCATAGGCGAGGTGGGTGAGGCCGCATTCGTCGACGGTGATGCCCGCGACCTCGAGCCGTTCGATCAGCGCTTTCCTGAGTTCGACCCCGACCTCGTCGTGATTGCCGCGCAGCGTGATTTCCTGATGCTCGATATCGTCATAGGGATAGCGCGAGCCGATCGCGCGCACCGCGGCCTCGATCTGCGCCATCACAAACTCTTTATAATCGTCGACGTCGAACAGTGCCTGCGCGGTGTCGGTAACGCGCCACACGACCTGCGCCGCCATCTCGACCGGGTTGCCGCGCAGATCGTTGACCTTGATCTTGTCCGAAATGACGTTGTTCGCACGCACCGCGATCTTCTTGCGCGACAGCCATGGGAGGATCCAGCGCAGCCCGGTCTCGCGGTCGGTGCCCTTATAGGCGCCGAACAACTGGATCGCGGCGGCTTCGTTCGGGTTGATGAGATAGAAACCGCAAAGGATGAGCGTACCCGCGATTGCGGCGAGAACCACGACCACCCATTTCCAGACGAGCTGAACCTCTGCCGTCCCGTTGCTGATCCCCGCCCACAGCGCGACGCCGAGCAGCGCGAGCCAGATCAGCAGCATCAGATAGCCGCTTTGCGTATTGGCGCGCGTCTCGCGACTGCGATTCAGCGCCGGTGTCCCACTCTCGACCATATTTCCCTCCGAATCACTTGATATAAAGATGATATCATATTTATATCGTTTTCGGGGACGGTCAATCGGGCTTTTGATGATGCCTGCTTAGGGGTGGGAAGCTGCCCCTCCCCACCTTCGTCATTCCCGCGAAAGCGGGAACCCAGTGTGGGGTTAGCCGACGCACGCTCTGGGTCCCCGCTTTCGCGGGGATGACGACGATAAGAGGTGCTGAGCGCGACTTTCAGACTCTCGTCATCCCGGACTTGATCCGGGATCCATTCAACCGGCGCTGAGAGAATGGATCCCGGATCAAGTCCGGGATGACGATGCAAGAGAGGTCCGCTTCCAGTCGGATTGCTGATGATCCTCCCTGTCGCGGAGCGATGGGGAGGTGGCAGCGCCCTTCGACTGCCTTGCAGGCGCT
>NZ_DATAJZ010000042.1:0-39079 GCF_036261875.1 Sphingopyxis sp.
TGCCGCTCGCGACGCTGTTCGTCGATCGCGGCGGCTCGTTGCCGTGGACGGTTTCAGCCGCGTCGCTGGTCTTCCTCGCGCTGCTCGGCGCGCTCGGCGCCTGGGCGGGCAATGCGCCGATGCTCCGTCCGGTCGTGCGTGTCACTTTCTGGGGTGCGATGGCGATGGCCGCGACGATCGCGATCGGATCGCTGTTCGGGGCGGTGGGTTGAAAAATGACCCCCGTCATTGCGAGGAGCATAGCGACGAAGCAATCTCCAGCCATCGACCTTGCGCAAGGCCGATGGCTGGAGATTGCTTCGCTCCGCTCGCAATGACGTTGAGCTAGCGCTTTTCCAGCCATTCGCGGAGCGCGACCGCATTGTTCCGCTCTTCGTCCTTCGCGGCGTAGAGCAAGGTCACCGGCCCCGCCTTCGCTGCCGCGTCGAGTTCGGCCAGTGCCGCCGCGATCTCGTCGCCGCCGGCGTCGAGTTCGGCGAAATATTCCTTGCGGAAGGCCGCCCAGGCCGCGTCCGAATGCGCCGCTGCGTGATGAAATTCCTCGCGCATCGCATCGGTCGGCGACAGAATTTTGAGCCACGCGGTCAGCGCAGCTTTCTCCTTCGACACGCCGCGCGGCCACAGCCGGTCGACGAGGAAGCGCGCGCCGTCGGCGTTCTCCGGCGGCTCGTAGATGCGCTTGACCGCGATTGTCAGTCCCTTCGCCATCTGCAAGACTATCGGCCAAGGCCGCGCGCGCCGCAAGCGATAAGGAGGAAAAAATGACCGACGCCTGGGCGATCGACATCGACCGCGACGACATCGCCAAGGCGGCGCTCGCCGCCGATCCCGCCGCACCGCTCGCCCCCGGCCAGATCCGCGTTCGTCTCGACAGCTATGCGATGACCGCGAACAACATCACCTATGCCGTGTTCGGCAAACCCGCCGGCCTGTTCGGCAACGATCAGGGCTATTGGGATTTCTTCGCCGAGCCGGGCGAACCAGGGCGCCTGCCGGTCTGGGGCTTCGCGACGGTTACCGAAAGCGCCGCCGACGGCATCGCCATCGGCGACCGCTTCTACGGCTATTATCCGATGGCGCGCGAAGCGGTGCTGACCGCAGGAAACATCGGCCCCGGCGGTTTCACTGACGTTACGCCGCGCCGCACCACGCTGCCGCCGATCTACAATCACTATCAGCGGATCGAGGCGCTGGAGGGCTATCGCCCGGCCGATCATGATTATTGGCCGGTCTTCCGCCCGCTGTTCCTGACCGGCTGGCTGATCGCCGACCAGTTCGAGGACGAGGGCGATTATGGCGCCGCGCAGATATTGATCGCGAGCGCGTCGAGCAAGACCGCGATCGGCCTCGGCTTTTCGCTCGCGCAGCGCCAGGGCCCGCGTCCGCGGACGATCGGCCTGACGTCGGAAGCGCATGTCGCGGCGCTGGCCGAGCAGGATATCTACGACCGGGTGATCGCCTATGACGACATCGCGGCGCTCGACTCTGGCACCCCGTCTGCACTCGTCGACATGGCGGGCAACGGCGCGGTGACGCAGGCGGTGCACGGCCATTTCGGCGACAATTTGAAAGCCTCGATCATCGTCGGCAAGTCGCATTGGGATGCCGATGCCGGCGCGGCGGCGCTTCCCGGTCCCGAGCGGCAGGGCTTCTTCGCCCCCGGCCGCAGCCAGAAGCGCATCGCCGACTGGGGCGGCGCGGCGTTCGGGCAGAAGATCGCCGCGGCGTGGCTCGCCTTCATGGACGTCGCCCCCCGCCTCGCGCGCATCGACAAGCGGAGCGGCAGCGAGGCCGCGCTCGGCGCCTATCGGGACATGCTGTCGGGCCGCGTCGATCCCAAGGCCGGCATCGTCGTCGAGCCATGAAGAGCGACGGCGCAGCATGAAAAGAGGCGCGGGATTTCATTTCATCGTCACCCCGGACTTGATCCGGGGTCCCGCTTTCCACCGTTGTTGAGCGGGACCCCGGATCAAGTCCGGGGTGACGATGAAGGTAATTGACCCGGCTGAAGACGAACCATGCCCACTCCACACCGGTTGACGTTAACGTCAATCTGCGCTCTAGCCGCGCCATGTCTCGCTATACCCATGTCATCTTCGATTTCGGCGGCGTCATCACCGCCTCGCCCTTCGAAGCCTTCAACCGGCTGGAGGAGGAACGCGGGCTGCCGCGCGACTTCGTCCGCCGCGTCAACAGCGCCGATCCCGACGGCAATGCCTGGGCGAAATTCGAGCGCGCCGAGATCGACGCGGCGGCGTTCGACAGCCTGTTCGCGGAAGAAGCCCGCGCGCTGGGGCACGAGCTCGAAGGCGAAGCGGTGCTCGCAGTGCTCGCCGGCGCGGTGCGCCCCGCAATGGTCGCGGCGCTCGATACGCTGAAGGCCCGGGGCTTCACGATCGGCTGCATCACCAACAATGTGCCGAGCGGCAAAGGCGCGGGAATGGCGCGCAGCGAAGCGATGGCGGTCGAGGTCGCGGCGATCATGGCACGCTTCGACCATGTCATCGAATCGAGCAAGGTCGGCGTCCGCAAGCCCGACCCGCGCATCTATCAGATGATGTGCGAAGCGCTCGGCACCGAGCCCGCGGCCTGTATCTATCTCGACGACCTCGGCATCAACTGCAAGCCGGCGAGCCAGCTCGGTATGCACGCGATCAAGGTGACGAGCGGCGAACAGGCGCTCGCCGATCTGTCGGCGGCGCTGGAGATCGCGCTGCCCTAATGCGCCAGCAACAGCGGCACCCGGCTGCTGGTCAGCAGATAGCGCGTCACCCCGCCGAAGATCGTCTCGCGCAGCCGGCTGCGGCCGAAGGCGCCCATCACGATCAGCCCGGCGCCCAGCGCGAGCGCCTCCTTTTCGAGCCGTTCCTCGACCGTGTCGCCATCGCGGGCGACCGTCTTCAGTTCGGCGTGGATGTCGTGGCGCGACAGATAGCGGAGCGCATCGGTGGCGGGGACGTCGCCCTCTTCATCACCGACGGTGACGAGGACGACCGGCCGGCCGCCGAGCAGCGGGATCGCCGCGCGCAGCGCGTGCGCCGCCTGCGCGCTGCCGTTCCATGCGACCATCGCCGGGGTATCGGCGTCGAACGCCTTCACCCCGTGCGGCAGGGCCAGCACCGGCGTCGTCGCGGTCACCGCAAGATCGCCCGCGAGCATCGGCGGCGGACTGCCGCGCCGGTCCTCCTGCGCGGGCGGCAGGCTGACCACCGTCAGATCGGCGAAGGTCGCCGCCCCGGCGAGCGCGCCGACGATGTCGCCGTCGGCCATCGCGATGTCCCACGGCACATCCTCGCCCGCGAGCCGGTCGGCAAGACGGCTTTCGAGCGCGATGTCGTCGGCCTGCGCCTCGGCGAGCGCTTCGGCGGCAAAATAGGTACCACCGAACGGGTCGAAGCTGACGAACTGCTGAAGCGGCGTCGCGATCAGCAAGGTCGCATGGCCCTGAAAGCGGCGCGCGAGATCGAGCGCGACCTGCAGCCGGTCTTCGCAGGCGGAATCATTGTCGGCGTGAACGAGTATCGAGCGCATGGGAGCCTCCTTTGGCCGTCCGATACTCAGGATAATGCACCACGAGGTGCTACGGTTCATTGACCGGCGTCAAGAACCGGCGCGATGCGCAGGCGCGCGGCCTGCTCGAAGATGCGGACCAGCACCGGCTCGGTATCGGCGACGCGCATCGCGACGTGGAACTCGACCGGCGCCGGCGGCGGCATTCCGGCGAGCTCGACGAGCGCGCCGCGCGCGACCTCGCCGCGCACCATCGGTTCGGGGAAGATGCCGACGCCGCCGCCGGCGAGCGCGATGTCGATCATCATCCGGGCGTTGTTGCAGAGGTTGAGCGAACGCGGCGCGATGCGCGAAGCGTCGATCGCATCGCGCATCCGGCCGTGGATCGGCGAATGGCTGGCGAGCGACCAGACCGGCACCGCTTCATCCCCCGCACCGAAAGCCGCGGCAACCGCGGGGCTGGCGAGCCACACCAGTGCGACCTTGCCGATCGGACGCGACATCAGCGCCGGATGCGCGACCGGCCCCGCGGCGAAGGCCATGTCGGTGCGCCCGGTGAGCAATTGCTGGATCAGGTTCGCGGTCAGGTCGATCTCGATTTCGAGGCCGACACCCGGCATCTCCTCCTTCAGCGCGGCGACGAAGGGCGGCAGGCAGCTTGCCGCCGCGATTTCTCCCGCGCCGATCCGCACCACCCCGCTCGCCTCGGCAAAACCGCCGCTGCCGAGCAGCGCGCGTTCCATGTCGCGGAGCAGCGGCGCGCAGTCGCGCACCAGCTTGCGGCCCGCGGGGGTCAGCGACATGGTGCGCCCGTCGCGGCGGAACAGCGCCGACCCCAGCCGCTGCTCGAGCTCGCGCATCCGCGCCGACACCGCGGGCTGGGTCGTGTTCAGCCGCTCGGCGGCGGCCGAGAAGGTGCCGAGCCGGTCGATCCAGAGCAAAGTTTCGAGATGATAGAAGGCGATTCTATTGATCGACATTGCTTATCGATAAACTAAAAACACTATGATTAGAATTGATATGTCAGATGCGCCAATGTCGCGCGCACTCACCCACCAAGGAGGCCGTTTCATGGGGACCAAGCGCTATTCCGACGCCGCTGCCGCGCTCGACGGACTGCTCTTCGACGATATGCATATCTGCGCGGGCGGTTTCGGCCTGTGCGGCATCCCCGAGCGGCTGATCGACGCGGTGCGCGACTCCGGGGTCAAGGGGCTGACCATTGCCAGCAACAATGCCGGGATCGACGGCGAAGGGCTCGGCAAGCTGCTCCGCACCAAGCAGATCAAAAAGATGATCGCCTCCTATGTCGGCGAGAACAAGGAGTTCGAGCGGCAATATCTGGCGGGCGAACTCGAAGTCGAATTCTGCCCGCAGGGCACGCTCGCCGAGCGCTGCCGCGCCGGCGGTGCGGGCATTCCGGGCTTCTATACCAAAACCGGCGTCGGCACCCTCATCGCAGAGGGCAAGGAAGTGAAGAATTTCGACGGGCAGGATTATATCCTCGAGCGCGGCATCTTCGCCGACCTCGCGATCATCAAGGGATGGAAAGCCGACGAAAGCGGCAACCTCATCTTCCGCAAGACCGCGCGCAACTTCAACCAGCCGATGGCGACCGCCGCGAAGATCTGCGTCGCCGAGGTCGAGGAGATCGTGCCGACCGGCAGCCTCGACCCCGACTGCATCCACCTGCCCGGCATCTATGTGAAGCGGATGATCGTCGGCGCGCCCTACGACAAGAAGATCGAGTTCCGCACCGTGCGGCCGCGGGAAGCGGCATGATGCGCGGCCTTGCCTTCGCCGCCGGCCTGCTGCTCGCGGGCTGCGCCTCGACCACGGCGCAGACCTCTCCGAAGCCGCTGAGCGCCGACGTCATCGCCTCGCAGGTCGGCGAAAAACCGACACCGACGTCACCGCCGACGGGCCAGCAATGGCTCTACGGCTCGGCCGAGAGTGCGGTCGCGTCGGTGCAGGTCTATCGCTCACTTGCGTCCTATGTGCGCGCGGTCGCCATCTCGGCCGCGCCGCACAAGCAGGTCGTACTCGCCGAGGGATCGACGATCGCGGCGCCGCGCTTCGACGATTGCGGGCAAAAGCCGCTCGCGGCGGTGTTCGATGCCGACGAGACGCTGATCTGGAACATCGGCGCGATGCGCTACATGGCCGAGCAGCGCAAGGATTTCGACCCGGCGGTCTGGGACCAGTGGGAAAAGACCGGCGCGGGCAAGGCGGTCGCGATGCCCGGCGTGATCGACGCCGTGAATATCATGCGCGGCGCCGGGGTAACGGTGATCGTCAACACCAACCGCACGACCGCCAATGCCAAGGGCACCGAAGACACGCTGCGCGCGGCCGGACTCGGCGAATATAAGCATGGCGAGACCCTGTTCCTGATGGGCGACGCCCCCGACGGCGCGAGCAAGGACGGACGCCGCGCGCTGATCGCGTCGCGATATTGCGTGATCGCGATGGGCGGCGACCAGCTCGGCGATTTCGCGCAGGCGTTCAACGCGCGCGAGTTGTCAGTCGCCGATCGCAAGACGCTGGCGACCAGCGGCCCGATCGCCGACCTGTGGGGGCATGGCTGGTTCCTGCTGTCCAACCCCGTCTACGGCCCGTCGATTCGCGGCGGCTTTGCCGACATCTTCCCCTCCGACAAGCAATGGGAGCCCAAGTAACATGGCTTGGACACGCGATGACATGGCGGCGCGTGCCGCAAAGGAACTCGAGGACGGCTATTACGTCAACCTCGGCATCGGCATTCCGACGCTGGTCGCGAATCACGTGCCTGCCGGGATGACGGTGACGCTGCAGTCGGAGAACGGGATGCTCGGCATCGGCCCCTTTCCCCTTGAGGGCGACGAAGACCCCGACCTGATCAACGCCGGCAAGCAGACGATCAGCGAACTGCCGCAGACCGCCTATTTCGGGTCGGAACAGAGCTTTGCGATGATCCGCGGCGGCCATATCGACCTCGCCGTGCTGGGCGGCATGGAGGTCGCCGAAAACGGCGATCTCGCCAACTGGATGGTGCCCGGCAAGATGATCAAGGGCATGGGCGGCGCGATGGACCTGGTCGCCGGGGTCAAGAAGATCATCGTCGTGATGGAACACAACGCCAAGGACGGCGGCGCGAAGTTCATCCCGGCGTGCACCCTGCCGCTGACCGGCAAGAATGTCGTCGACATGATCATCACCGACCTCGCGGTGTTCAAGCGCGACGATCACGCCAGCCCGTTCCGGCTGATCGAACTCGCGCCGGGGGTGACGGCGGAGGAAGTCGCCGCTAAGACCACGGCCCAATATGAGGTCGCGATCCCATAACGAGTCGATGAAGCGGGTTTTCGTTTTTCTGGTCGCCGCCGCCGCGCTGGTGGCGGCCGGCTGGTTCGGCGTGCGCGCCTTTGGCGGCAGCAGTCCTCCGCTCGCCAGCGTCGCGATCCCGATCAAGACCCCCGAAGAACTGCCCGACACGCCCGACAAATGGCGCGGGCGCATCGACTATCGCGCGCTCGACAGCCAGCTTTCCGCGCTGGCGCAGCGTCCCGAAATGGCGGGGCTCGCGGTGGCGGTCGTGGAGGACGGGAAATTGCGCTTCGTGCGCACCTATGGCGTCGCCGACAAGGCAACCGGCGCACCGGTCACGCCGCATACCTTGTTCCGCTGGGCGTCGGTTTCCAAGACCGCGACGGGGGCGATGGCGGCGGCACTCGCGAGCGACGGAGCGGTCGATCTCGACCGCCCGGTCGCCGACTGGCGCACCTCGCTGCGCCTGCCGGGCGGCGCCGAGGCGCATGTGACGGTCGCCGAACTGCTGTCGCAACGCACAGGCCTCACCAAGAACGCCTATGACGAGAAATTGGAGGAAGGGCAGGACCCCGCGCTGCTCCGTGCGAGCCTGAGCACCGCGCCGCTGCAATGCGAACCCGGCACCTGCCACACCTATCAGAATGTCGCCTTCGACACCGCGAACGAGATATTGGGCAAGGCCGCGAACAAGGCGTTCCCCGATGCGGTCGAGGATCGATTCTTCCTGCCGCTCGGCATGGTCAGCGCAGGCTACGGAATGAAGCGGCTGACGGATGCCAAGGACTGGGCGAGGCCGCACAACGGCGCGCATGTCCGCCCGGTCAAGGAAGCCTATTGGCGCGTTCCCGCCGCCGCGGGGGTCGAGAGCGACATCGTCGATTTCGCGACCTGGATGCAGGCGATGATGGGCAGCCGCCCCGATGTTCTGCCCCCCGCGGTGCTGCAAATCGCCCACCATCCGCGCGTCGGCACCGCACGGCTCTATGGCGGCGCGCTGCGGCAGGCGATCAGCGACGCCTCCTATGGGATGGGCTGGCGGAACTTCACCTATGACGGCCTGCGACTCGAAGGCCATTCGGGCGCGGTGGCGGGCTATCGCGCGACGATGATTTTCGAACCCGCGACGCGGACCGGCGTCGTCGCGCTGTGGAACAGCGACTGGGGATTTCCCTTCCGCATCCCCTTCGCGGCGATCGACAGCTATCATGGGCGCGCGGACGCGGGCTGGCTCGACCTCAGCAAATTGCCCCCAGTGCGGGGCGGCGCGGCAAGGACCGCTGCCGCCGTTCGCCCGCCGATCGGCTAACGCAAGACAAGGAGGCGACCGCATGTATGAGCTGATCACCGCCAACCGCAATTATTCGAGTTGGTCGCTGCGGCCGTGGGTGCTGATGCGCGCGCTCGGCATCGCGTTCGAAGACCGGATCGAGCCGTTCGCCGCGCCGGTCAATTACGCCGCCTTTCGCGGCTTTTCGCCGACCGGGCAGGTTCCCGCGCTGCTCCACGAGGGGCGGACGATCTACGACTCGCTGGGCATCGCCCTCTATCTGGCGGACCGGCACGACGGCGTGTGGCCGGCCGATCCCGACGCGCGCGCCTGGGCGCAGTGCGCGGCCGCCGAGATGCACAGCGGCTTTTCGGCGCTGCGCGGCGACTGCACGATGAACGTCGGGGTGCGGGTGACGCCGAAACCGATGTCGGACGCCCTCGCCGCCAACGTCGCGCGCCTCCGCGAATTGTTCGAACAGGGCCTTGCGCGGTTCGGCGGGCCGTGGCTCGCGGGCGCGGATTTCTCGGCGGTCGACGCCTTCTTCGCGCCGGTCGCCTTTCGCATCCGCACCTACGGCCTCGACGTCGGCGAGGGGCAGGCATGGGTCGACCATATGCTGGCGCATCCGGCGATGATCGAATGGGAGCGGCAGGCGTTGCTGGAAGCATGGCGCGAGGAAAGCCACGAGGCGGAACTGGCGGCGGGGGGGGGTGATTACGGCGGATTATCGGACGGCGTAGACCGGCAAGCCCTTATTCTGATCCACCGTTCCGTTCGTGTCGATTTGACGCACGGCGCGCTAGCCGTTCTGTTCTGCGTTAGTCGGTGAGCGCCTCGCGCACCACCACGATTCCCGCTTCGCGCTGCACTTTCAGCTCGGCCTTCAGCTTCGCCGGATCGCGCGCGAACACGAAGCCGAAGCTGACTCCGCCCTCCTTGCCGAGCGTCGCATGGTGGAGCCTGTGCGCCTGCACCAACCGCTTGGCATAGCCACGCCGCGGCACCCAGCGGAACCAGCGCTGGTGGATGAGCCCGTCGTGCACCAGCGTGTAGATGATGCCGTAGAGGAGGACGCCGAGCCCGATCCACGTCCCCGGCTCCCACGCCGCGGCACCCCGGATCATCGGGCTGCCGGCCGCGAACATCGCGATGCTCATCGCGGCGCCGACGAGCGCGAACAAGTCGTTCTTTTCCAGCATCCCGTCGTGCGGTTCGTGATGGTCGCGGTGCCACGCCCAGCCGAAGCCGTGCATGATATATTTGTGGCTCGCCCAGGCGACGCCTTCCATCGCCGCCACAGTGGCAAGGATGAGCGCGAGGATGGCGGGGGCGGGCATAAATGAACTATAGGCTCATTCCCTTCCCTATGCACCCTCCCCCTTCGTCACCCCGGACTTGATCCGGGGTCCCGCTCAGCAACGGTGACAAGCGGGACCCCGGATCAAGTCCGGGGTGACGAAGGAAAAGGGCGAAGGCGCCGCGACCGAAAATTGCGTTTTTCTTCGCCACCGACTTGCAAAGTTGTGCGGCTGATCTAAGTGAACCCGCATGACTCGGCCCCGCACCCTTTATGAGAAAATCTGGGACGCGCATGTCGTCGAACAGCGCCCCGACGGTACCGCTCTGATCTTCATCGACCGCCATCTCGTCCATGAAGTCACCAGCCCGCAGGCGTTTGCGGGGCTTCGCGCGAGCGGGCGCACGGTGCGCCGCCCCGACCTGACGCTCGCGGTGCCCGACCATAATGTGCCGACGACGGCGCGGCTCGACGCGGCCGGCAACAAGCTGCCGATCGCCGACCCCGAAAGCGCGGCGCAGCTCGCGGCGCTGGAGAAGAATGCGCCCGAATATGGCATCCGCTATATCGACGCGGTCGCGCCCGAACAGGGCATCGTCCATGTCGTCGGGCCCGAGCAGGGTTTCTCGCTGCCCGGCACGACGATCGTCTGCGGCGACAGCCACACCGCCTGCCACGGCGGCATCGGCGCGCTCGCCTTCGGCATCGGGACGAGCGAGGTCGAGCATGTGCTGGCGACGCAGACGCTGTTGCTCCAGCCGTCGAAGACCATGGAGGTGCGCGTCGAGGGCGAGGTCGGCCCTGGCGTCACCGCGAAGGACATCATCCTCCACATCACCGGCACCATCGGCGCCGCCGGCGGCACCGGCCATGTCATCGAATATACCGGCAGCGCGATCCGCGCGCTGTCGATCGAGGGCCGGTTGACCGTCAGCAACATGGCGATCGAGGGCGGCGCGCGCGCCGGACTGATCGCGCCCGACGACGTGACCTTCGCCTATCTGAAGGGTCGTCCCTATGCGCCGAAGGGCGCCGACTGGGACGCCGCGGTCGCTTACTGGAAGAGCCTCGCGACCGACGCGGGGGCGACCTACGACAAGACCGTCGTCATCGACGCTGCCGACATCGCGCCGAGCGTCACCTGGGGCACCAGCCCCGAGGATGTCGTGCCGATCACCGGCGTCGTGCCCGATCCCGCGAGCTTTGCCGATCCGTCGAAGCAAGCCGCCGCAGCCAAGAGCCTCGCCTATATGGGGCTCGAACCCGGCACGCGGATGCAGGACGTACCGATCGAAAATATCTTCATCGGCAGCTGCACCAACAGCCGCATCGAGGACATGCGCGCCGCCGCCGCGATCGTCAAAGGCCGCAGGAAAGCCGATAACGTCCGCTGGGCGATCGTCGTCCCCGGCTCGGGCCTCGTGAAGGCGCAGGCCGAAGCCGAGGGGCTCGATCGCATCTTCACCGACGCGGGGCTCGAATGGCGCGAGCCCGGCTGTTCGGCGTGCCTCGCGATGAACCCCGACAAGGTCCCCGCGGGCGAGCGCTGCGCCTCGACCAGCAACCGCAATTTCGTCGGCCGCCAGGGCCCCGGCAGCCGCACCCACCTCGTTTCGCCCGCCATGGCGGCGGCGGCGGCGGTGACGGGCCGGCTCACCGACGTCAGGGAGCTGATGGCATGACCCCGCTAGAAAAGGTCGAAGGCCGTGCGATCCCGTTCGGGCTCAAGAATGTCGACACCGACGTCATCATCCCGGCGCACTGGCTGAAGACGACGACGCGCGAAGGCATGGGGCGCGGCGCGTTCGAGAGCCTGCGCGCCGACCCCAACAATCTGTTCGACAGCGCGGAATATAGGGGCGCGCCGATCCTGATCGCGGGCGACAATTTCGGCTGCGGGTCGAGCCGCGAACATGCCGCCTGGGCGCTCGGCGACCTCGGCATCCGCGTCGTCATCGCGCCGTCCTACTCCGACATCTTCTCGGGCAATGCGGTCAAGAACGGCATTCTCCCCGTCGTGCTGCCGCAGGCGGCGATCGACCGGCTGATGGAGGTCGCGGCGACCGATCCGGTCCATGTCGACCTCGACACGCAGACGGTGACGACGCCCTTTCAGGACCGCTTCACCTTCGAGATCGATCCGTTCCGCAAGATGTGTCTGCTCGAAGGGCTCGACGAGATTTCGCTGACCGAAAAGAGCGACGCCGCGATCGGCGCCTATGAGGCCAAGCTCGACGCCGACCGCCCGTGGATGCGCCCCGTAGCAGCATAGCAGACCCGAAAAAGGAGAAGATGATGAAGGCTCTCTTGTCGACCGCCACCGGCGGCCCCGAAACGCTGACCCTTGGCGAGCTGCCGCGCCCCACCGCAGGCAAGGACCAGATCGTGATCGACGTGAAGGCCTGCGCCGTCAACTTCCCCGACGTGCTGATCATCGAGGATAAATATCAGTTCCGCCCCGAACGCCCCTTCGCCCCGGGCGGCGAGGTCGCGGGGCTGGTCGCCGAGAGCGGCGAGGGCGTCACCGGGTTCAAGGTCGGCGACCGGGTGATCGCGGGCTGCGGCAACGGCGGCATGGCCGAGGCGGTCGCGGTCGGCGTCCACAATGTCTATCACCTGCCCGAGGGACATGATTTCGCTGAGGGCGCCTCGCTGCTCATGACCTATGGCACCAGCATCCACGCGCTCGTCGACCGCGGCCATATCGCCGAGGGCGACACCTTGCTCGTGCTCGGCGCGTCGGGCGGGGTCGGCATCGCCGCGGTCGAGCTCGGCAAGGCATTCGGCGCGCGCGTCGTCGCCGGGGTGTCGAGCGAGGAAAAGGCGGCGATCGCGCGCGACGCGGGCGCCGACGAGGTCGTCGTCTATGGCCGCCAGCCGTTCGACAAGGACCAGTCGAAGGAGCTTGCGAACCGGTTCAAGGAAGCGGTCGGCCCCAACGGCGCCAACGTCATCTATGACGCGGTGGGCGGCGACTATGCCGAACCCGCGCTGCGTTCGATCGCGTGGGAGGGCCGCTATCTGGTGGTCGGCTTCCCCGCGGGCATTCCGCGCCTGCCGCTCAACCTGACCCTGCTCAAGAGCTGCGACGTTGCGGGCGTGTTCTGGGGGGCGTTCGTCGCCCGCGAGCCCGACCGCAACCGCGCAAACATCGCGCGGCTGTTCCAGCTTTGGGAGCAGGGCAAGATCAAGCCGCGCGTCACCGGCACCTACGCGCTCGCCGACGGCGGCCAGGCCATCGCCAAGCTCGGCGACCGCAGCGCCGTCGGCAAACTCGTCGTCACACCCTGAAATATCGCCCCGATCCCGCGCTGACCGCGGCGCTGCGCGACCTCGCGGCGTCGGGCCGGCTCGAGGTGCGCGTGACGCCTGGCGCCAGCCGCGACGAGGTGAAAGTCGCAGGCGACAGCGTGCAGCTCCGTGTCACCGCGCCGCCCGCCGACGGCGCGGCGAACGAGGCGGTGATCGCGCTGCTCGCCGCCGCGCTCGGCCGGCCGCGCCGCGACCTGACGCTGCTGCGCGGCGCGGCGGCGCGGATCAAGCTGATCGGCGTTGCGCTCGACTGATCGCATTCCGACCATCGGATTAACCCTTTATCAGGGGCTGGTCCTTATGGCGGGATGCAGGACTGTAGGGACCGCAGGTACTGACGATGGCAACGCGCCGGCCGAACAATGATGGGCAAGCCGCGAGTCTCGCGAATATTTCGCGCACCCGCCGCGCACAACTCGTCGCCGAGTTCGAGGGCGAGCTCGGCATCGATCACAAGGCCCGCGCGCTCGCGGCCTATGAGGCCAAGCGCTGGAAGGTCATCAAGACGATCATCGTCTGGACGATCGCGATCATGTTCTTCGCCATCGCCTGCCACAAATTGTGGCTGATGGGCCTGGACGTCGACAAGCCCTTCACCGACCTCGATCCGGTGAAGAGCATCTTCGGCCGCAGCGAATAGAACCGCCTCGGCGCACGCCGAGGCGCGCGATCAATACACCCGCGCCTTCGGCTTGATATATTCCGCGTCGTCCGACAGCGTATATTCGTGGACCGGGCGGTAATCGAGCTTCACGCCGCCACCCTTGCCGCCCCAGCCGTCGAACCAGCTGATCGTGTGCTTCATCCACGTCTTGTCGTCGCGGTTCGGGAAATCCTCGTGCGCGTGGGCGCCGCGGCTTTCCTTGCGGTTGAACGCCGAATGCATCGTCACCGTCGCCTGCGCGATCAGATTGTCGAGCTCGAGCGTTTCGATAAGGTCGGTGTTCCAGATCAGGCTGCGGTCGGTGACGTGGATGTCGTTCATCCGCTCGTAGGTCTTGGCGAGCTTTTCCTTGCCCTCGGCCATCAGTTCGTCGGTGCGGAACACCGCCGCGTGCTGCGACATGGCGCGCTGCATCTCGATGCGGACCTCGGCGGTCGGCGAGCCGCCGTTCGCATTGCGGAAATGATCGAGACGGCCGAGCGCGAGGTCGGCGCTGTCCTTCGGCAGCGGCGCCTGCGCGGCGCCGGGAGTCACCAGTTCCTTCAGGCGATGGCCGGTCGCGCGGCCGAAGACGACGAGGTCGATCAGGCTGTTCGAGCCGAGGCGGTTCGCGCCGTGGACCGACACGCAGGCGGCCTCGCCGACCGCGAACAGGCCGGGGACGACCGCATCGGGATCGCCGTCCTTCAGCGTGACGACCTCGCCATGATAGTTACAGGGGATGCCGCCCATATTGTAATGGACGGTCGGCACCACGGGGAGCGGCTGGCGCGTCAGGTCGACGCCCGCGAAGATCTTGCCGCTCTCGGTAATCCCCGGAAGCCGTTCGTGAAGCACCGCCGGATCGATATGGTCGAGGTGGAGGTAGATATGATCCTTGTGCGGGCCGACGCCGCGGCCCTCGCGGATTTCGAGCGCCATCGACCGCGACACGACGTCGCGCGACGCGAGATCCTTCGCCGACGGGGCATAGCGTTCCATGAAGCGCTCGCCCTCGGAGTTGGTGAGGTAGCCGCCCTCGCCGCGCGCGCCCTCGGTGATGAGGACGCCCGCGCCATAGATGCCGGTCGGGTGGAACTGGACGAATTCCATGTCCTGGAGCGGCAGGCCGGCGCGCAGCACCATGCCGCCGCCGTCGCCGGTGCAGGTGTGCGCCGAGGTGGCGGTGAAATAGCAGCGGCCATAGCCGCCGGTCGCGAGCACGACCGCCTGGCTGCGGAAGCGGTGGATGCTGCCGTCCTCCATGCACAGCGCGATCACGCCGCGGCACACGCCGTCTTCCATGATCAGGTCGAGCGCGAAATATTCGACGAAGAAGTCCGCGTCATATTTCAGCGACTGCTGATAGAGCGCGTGGAGCATCGCGTGGCCGGTGCGGTCGGCCGCGGCGCAGGTGCGCTGCACCGGCGGGCCTTCGCCCATATTCTGCATATGGCCGCCGAACGGGCGCTGATAGATGGTGCCGTTGGCGTTGCGGCTGAACGGCACGCCCGCATGTTCGAGCTCGTAGACCGCCGCGGGCGCCTCGCGCACCATATATTCGATCGCGTCCTGGTCGCCGAGCCAGTCAGAGCCCTTGACGGTGTCGTACATGTGCCACTGCCAATGGTCGGGCGTGTTGTTGCCGAGGCTGGCGGCGATGCCGCCCTGCGCCGCGACGGTGTGGCTGCGGGTCGGGAACACCTTGGTGATGCAGGCGGTCTTGAGCCCCGCCTCGGCGCTGCCCATGGTGGCGCGGAGGCCCGAACCGCCGGCGCCGACGACGACGGTGTCGTAGGTGTGGTCGATGATCTTATAGGCTTCGGTCATGTCACATGCCCCCCGGAGCGAGCCCGGCGGCGGGCGCAAGCACGATGCGGACAATGGCGAAGATACCGAAAGCGGCGCCGCCGATCGCATAGAAATTCAGAATGACGAGCGACAGCAGCTTGGTCGCTTCGCCGTGGACATAATCCTCGATCATCACCTGCAGGCCGAGGCGGAAATGCCAGAAGACGCTGATGACGAGCAGGATCAGCGCGAGCGCGACGGTGGGATTCGACGCCCAGCGATGGACCGCGCCATGATCGCCGAGCGGCAGGCGGATCAGCGAGACGAAGAACCAGGTGACGAGCAGGACGTTGCCGAGCGCGGTCAGGCGCTGCTGCAGCCAGTGACCGGTGCCGTGATGCGACGGGCCGAGCCCGCGCACGCGGCCGAGGCGCGTACCGTTACCCATGGAGCGCCTCCTGCGCGATGGTGAGCCAGACAGCGGCGGTCGCGAGGATCGCGCCGACGAAAACGAGGATCGACCAGAGCCGGTTGGTCCGGAGCTCATAGCCTGCGCCGGTATCGAGCACGAAGTGGCGGAGGCCCGAGAAGAGATGCTGGAAGAAGGCCCAGGTCAGGCCGACCAGCACCACCTTGCCGAGGAGGTTGGTCACCTGATGCAGCGCGCTGATTTCGGGGCTCGGATCTTTCCAGACGCAGGCGACGAAAGCGGCATAGGCCTCGGGCCCCGCGGCGAGCGCGCCGAGCCACCAGAGGAACATCAGCGCTCCGACGATCGCGAGCCCATCGCCCGTGATGCGGTGGAAAATCGAGACCGCCATCGAGGGCGCCCATTTATACACCTGCAGATGCGGTGAAAGCGGTCGCCCGCTCGTTTCCTTGCCAGCCATATCAGCCCCGTTTCGTGACTCTGTCGGTCGATGGGGGCCGGTTAAGCCTTCCCGCCGCGATATGCAATTGCTTAGCGCATGATGATGTCGGTTTAAGCGGGGGAAGGCGGCGGAACGTCTGCGAGCAGCTAGTGAGCCTGCCCTCTTTCGTCACCCCGGACTTGATCCGGGGTCCCGCTTTTCACCGTTGCTCAGCGGGACCCCGGATCAAGCCTGTCCTGAGCCTGTCGAAGGGTCCGGGGTGACGAGGAAGGGCTATAACAGCGATTGACGCCCTGATATACGAATCATATATGATCCATATATTAACTATCTACCAAGGACCGACGATGGGCATCGTGAAAATCGACGACGACCTCCACGAGGAAGCGCGCCGCGCCAGCGCCGTGATGTGCCGGTCGATCAACGCGCAGGCCGAATATTGGATGAAGATCGGCATGATGGCCGAGGCCAATCCGGCGCTGTCGTTCAACGAAATCGTCCGGATGCAACTCGCCGCGGCGCATGTCCGCCTCTCGGACCGGGCGGCCGCCTGAGATGGTCAAGACCCCCGACGAAATCGCCCTGATGCGCCAGTCGGGCCGCCTGCTGGCCTCGGTGTTCGAGATGCTCGACGGGCTCGACCTTGCCGGCCGCTCGACGATGGAGGTCAACGATCTGGTCGAGCGCTTCATCACCGTCGACCTGGCCGCGCGGCCGGCGAGCAAGGGTCAGTACGGCTTTAAATATGTCCTCAACTGCTCGATCAACCATGTCGTCTGCCACGGCGTCCCTGACGCCGACGCGATCATCCGCGATGGCGACATCATCAACCTCGACATCACGCTCGAAAAGAACGGCTTCATCGCCGATTCGAGCAAGACCTATCTCGTCGGCGCGGTCGCGCCCGCCGCGCGGCGGCTCGTCAAGGTGACCGAGGAGGCGATGTGGCAGGGCATCGCGCAGGTGCGCCCCGGCGCGCATCTCGGCGACATCGGCTTCGCGATCGACCGCCACGCGAAGCGGAACGGCTATTCGGTCGTGCGCGACTATTGCGGGCACGGCATCGGCCGCGAGATGCACGAGGAGCCGTCGGTGCTCCATTTCGGGCGCCGCGGGACCGGGATGCGGCTGCGCGAAGGCATGGTCTTCACGATCGAGCCGATGCTCAATCAGGGCAGCCGCAAGGTTTCGACCGAAGAGGACGGATGGACGGTCGTGACCGACGACCGCAAGCTGTCGGCGCAGTTCGAGCATACGGTCGCGGTCACCGGCACCGGCGTCGAAGTCCTGACCCTGCGCCGCGACGAGGTGGGGACAAGCCGCCTCCGCCCCTGAGCGCGCCCGCTATTCGGCCGCGACGGCGCTCGCCAGTTCCGGCGACGAGCGTTGGTTGTCGTAGACGAATTCCGCGCCCCTGAGGTCGATCAGCGGGAAGGCGTCCTTTTCCGCCCAATAATCCTGATTATGCCGCCATTCGGGCTTGTCGCCGCGGCGCGGCATCGCGTCGAGACCGCGCATCAGATAGCCGGGATTGAAATTGTCGGCCTCGATCCACGGCAGGATCGCCATGCCGGCATCCTCCGGCCGCAGCGCAACCTCGACCTTGTTCGCGCCGATGTCGTCCATATGACCCAGAAGATTGCAGACGAAATCGCCCACCATATCGACGCGCAGCGTCCAGCTCGCGCGGAAATAGCCCATGACCCAGGCAAGGTTCGGGACGCCGGTCATCATCATCCCGCGATAGGTCACGGTATCCGCCCAGTCGACGGGCGCGCCGTCGACGCTGAAGGGAATGCCGCCCATCACCGACAGGTTGAACCCGGTCGCCGCGACGATGATGTCCGCCTCGATCTCCTCGCCGC
Source organism: Sphingopyxis sp. (assembly GCF_036261875.1). Lineage (GTDB taxonomy): Bacteria > Pseudomonadota > Alphaproteobacteria > Sphingomonadales > Sphingomonadaceae > Sphingopyxis. Next base: position 17,870 of record NZ_DATAJZ010000042.1, read on the forward strand.
CGACGGTACGGACGCCCTTTTCGGTGAAGCGATCGATGGTGTCGGTGACGACGCTGAGCTTGCCCTGCACCGCCGCCTTGAAGATGTCGCCTTCGGGGCAGAAGGCCAGCCGTTGCTGCCACACGCGATATCTGGGCGTAAAGTGGGGCTCGAACGCGAAGTTCGGGTCGCCCGAATAGGCGCGGATCAGCTCCTTCAATTCCTCGAACACCGTATCGGGCTCGGTCTGGCAGCGCCGCGTCATCTGATCCTGGTCGTGCATGATCTGCGCGCGCACGACGCGGTGCACCGTCGGCTCGTCGATCCCGACCTCGCGCAGCCGGTCCGCCAACTCGTTCTTGTTCTCGCTGCAGAAGAAATAGGTGGGCGAGCGCTGGAGCATCGTCACATGCGCGGCTTTTTCGGCAAAGGCGGGGACGACGGTCGCGGCGGTGGCGCCCGACCCGATCACGAGAATGCGCTTGCCCGCATAATCGGTCGACGGGTCCCAGAGCTGGGCGTGGACGAACCGGCCCCGATAGTCGGCAAGCCCCGGCCAGTCGGGGATGTAGGGCGTTTCATGGTCGTAATAGCCCTGGCACATCCAGAGGAAGCCCGCGGTGAAGACGGCGGTGGCGCCGTCCGCGGCGCGAACCGCTTCGATCGTCCAGAGATTGTCGGCGCTCGACCAGCGGCAGGCGGTGATGCGGTGCCCGTAATGGATATGGGCGCCGATGTCGTTTTCCTCGATCACCTCGCCCATATATTTGAGGATTTCGGCCCCGCTCGCGATCGGAGCGCCGACCCAGGGCTTGAAGCGATAGCCGAAGGTGTAGAGATCCGAGTCCGATCGCACGCCGGGATATTTATGGGTGTCCCACGTCCCGCCGAACGTCTCCTTCGCCTCGAGGATCGCATAGCTCTTGCCCGGGCATTGCTGCTGGAGGTGATAGGCGGAGCCGATGCCCGAAATCCCCGCGCCGGCGATCAGCACGTCGACATGGATGGGCGCGCGGCCCGCCGCGGCGCGATCGACATTCGGTTTCGACATCTTCCAGCTCCCGTTTCTGCTTGTTCGTCGCATCATGGCGCGGCGGCGGGGAGCGGACATTGATCCCGATCAAAGGCGGTGCTTCGCCCCCTCCCCGCCGCGACGCGCCGGGGAGGACTCCATGCCTTACTTGATCTTGTCGCGGTTGGCGTAGAGCAACGCCGCGAGCACCGCCGCCGAACCGATGCCGAGTCCGGCCGCCGCCGCGGTCTTCCAGCCGCGCTTCCTGTCATCCTTCGTCGCCGCGTCCTTGTCGGCCGCTTCGGTCGCCTCGGCGGCTTCCTTCTGCGCCTGCAGCTCGCGCGCGGCGCGGATGACTTCATTTTCCTCTTCGTCGTGGGGAGGCTGGTCCTGATTCGTCATCGTCTCTCTTCTCGTTCCTCAGGCAAGCGCCTGGCCGATAGGCACATAATCGGTTCCGACCGCCTCGGCTACGGCCTCGAAGGTCACCTTACCATCCCAAACGTTCAAACCCTGCGCAAGATGCACGTCGCGTCGCAAAGCGTCCTTCCAGCCCAAATCGGCGATGCGGAGCGCGTGCGGCAGAGTGACGTTGTTGAGCGCATAGGTGCTGGTGCGCGCGACCGCCCCCGGCATGTTCGCGACCGCATAATGGACGATGCCGTCGACCACATAGGTCGGATCGGCGTGGGTCGTCGCGTGGCTGGTTTCGAAACAGCCGCCCTGATCGATCGCGACGTCGACGAGCACCGAGCCGGGACGCATCGTCCCCAGCATGGCGCGCGTGACGAGCTTCGGCGCCTCGGCACCGGGGATCAGCACCGCGCCGATGACGAGATCCGCCTCCGCCACGCATTCGGCCAGATTGGCACGGTTCGAGAAGCGCGTCTTCGCCCGCGCCTCGAAAAAGGTGCCAACGCGCTCCAGCACTTCGGGATCGCGGTCGAGGATGGTGACGTCGGCGCCCAGCCCCGCCGCCATCTGCGCCGCGTTGAATCCGACGACGCCGCCGCCGATGATGCAGATCTTGCCCGGCGCCACCCCCGGCACCCCGCCGAGCAGCACGCCGCGGCCGCCGTGCGCCTTTTCGAGCGCGGTCGCGCCGGCCTGGATCGCCATGCGCCCCGCGACCTGGCTCATCGGTTTGAGGAGCGGCAGGCCGCCGTGCGGGCTGGTGACGGTCTCATAGGCGATGCACACCGCGCCCGATTTCATCAGGTCGCGCGTCTGCTCGGGATCGGGGGCGAGGTGGAGATAGGTGTAGAGAATCTGCCCCGGACGCAGCATCGCGCGCTCGGCCGGCTGCGGTTCCTTGACCTTCACCACCATCTCGCAGGTGGCGAAGATTTCGGCGGGCGTCCCGACGATCTCCGCGCCCGCCTGTTCGTAGAAGCGGTCGTGCGCACCGATCCCCTCGCCCGCGCCGGTTTCGACCAGGACGCGGTGCCCATGCGCCACGAGTTCGCGCGCGCTTTCGGGGGTCAGGCCGACGCGATATTCGTGATTCTTGATTTCCCTGGGGGTGCCGATGATCATGGTCGCTCTCCATATCGGGCGTGGGGACGCGCGGCCTCGCCTATGCGTCCCGGCTTTCTTTGTGTCGCCCTGCGATTATCTTGTTTTCGCACAAAGACACGAAGCCACAAAGAGGAAGTTCCGGCGGCGCACCCTGCCGAGGGCCGCGCTTTCCCGGCAAAATCGGCACGGCTGGTTAACGGTGCTTTTACCAATATCCTTTCATATCTGACCGGCAAATTCCGAAAGTTACGGCAGCCGTAGAGCTGCGTGTCGTGTGAGTCGCGGTTTTTGGGGATCGGGGAACGGATCATGGTGAAGGAAAATCCCATTCATAAGCAGCAGATCGATCCCGTTCTGATGGCGGATCGCTTCCCCTTTTACGATCTCGACGGGCAGCTTGCCGCGCATTCGGCCGAAATCCAGGCGATGATCGCCGGGCACGAGGAGGAAATCGCGCGCGCCTATTGGGACGCCTTCAACGCGCTTCCCTCGGTCGACCGCCCGGTCGAGGGCGAGCTTTACGAATCCTATGTTCGCGGCAGCGCGCGGCACACCGCGCTCAAATATAGCGACCCCGCGGGACAGGAGGTCGCGATGATCGCCTGCCAGAACACGCATATGGCGCGGCGCGTCAAGCTGCCGCTCGCTTCGGTGATGTCGTGCATGGCCGAAAGCCAGCGGCTGACGCTCGAATATGTCGTCGCGGCGTGCGGGAATGATGCGAACCGCATCGTCCGGCTGGCCAGCGCCGTCAATCGGCTCGGCCTGCTCGAATATGACATCATGCAGCGCTATGCCGAAAAGCTGGACCGCGCGGTCATCTCGGGCGAGCGGCAGACGCTCGCGGGCGATTTCGACCGCTCGATCGCGTCGCTGGTGCAGGACACCGACACCGCGCGCCAACAGCTCGCGAAGCAGGCGGCCTCGGCCGACCAGGCGGCGAAGGGCATGATCGCCAAGACGAGCGAAGTCGCCGCCGCATCCGAGCAATCGGCGATGGCGATGCGCGAGGCGGCCTCGACCGCCGCCGGGCTGATCCGCGCGATCGAGGATGCGCGCAGCGAGGTCGAAGCCTCGGCCAGCGTCGCGACCCGCGCGTCGGAACAGGCGGGCGAAGCGGTCGCCATGTCCGAAGCGCTGTCGCGCCACGCCGAATCGATCGAGTCCATCCTGGGCCTGATCCGCGAAATCGCGGGGCAGACCAACCTGCTCGCGCTCAACGCCACGATCGAGGCGGCCCGCGCGGGCGAGTCCGGCCGCGGTTTTGCCGTGGTCGCGCAGGAAGTGAAAAGCCTCGCCAACGAAACCGCGCGCGCGACCGACGACATCGCGGGCAAGATCACCGCGATCCAGCAGGCGACGCGCGGATCGGTGTCGGCGAACCAGTCGATCCAGGCGACGATCGTCGAAGTCCAGACCTCGGCCCAGCGCATCCGCGACGCGATGGACGCGCAGGCGCAGACGGTCACCTCGATCACCGCCGCGGTCGACGAGACCGCGCTCGCCGCCGATTCGATGTCGTCGACGATCGCCAGCATCCGCAACGATTCGGGCATGGTGGCGGGCGAGATCAGCACGCTGAGCAGCGAATTCGCCAAGATGGGCGACCGGCTCCAGTCGCTCGAAAAGGCCGCGAGCGAGTTCAGCCGCCGGGTGGCGTGATCCGCTTGGCAAGCGCCATCCCCCTGCCCTAAGGCGGGGTGATGCGAGCCCATATCCTCATCACCGGCGCCAGCCGAGGCATCGGTGCCGCGATCGCCGAGGCGCTCAGCGGCGAGGCAACGACGGTCGCGGCGCTGTCGAGCACCGACGGCGACCTCTCCGATCCCGCCGTTCCGGCGCGGCTGTGGCAGGCGAGTCTCGATCGGCTGGACGGCCGCATCGACGTGCTGATCAACAATGCCGGCACCTTCGAGAGTAACCCGATCGACGCGGCCGACGCCGACTGGCTCGCGAGCTGGCACCGGACGATGCAGATCAACCTGACCGCGAGCGCGTTGCTTTGCCGCAGCGCCATTCGCCATTGGCAGGCCAGGAAATCCGGCGGCCGGATCGTCAATATCGCCAGTCGCGCCGCGCATCGCGGCGACAGCCCGGCGCATTGGCATTATGCCGCATCGAAAGCGGGCATGGTCGCAATGACCAAGACGATCGCGCGCGGCTACGCTCAGGAGGATATCCTCGCTTTCGCGATCTGCCCCGGCTTCACGATGACCGATATGGCCGAAGAGCATCTCGAAGGTCCCGCAGGCGCCGGGCTGCTCGCCGAAATCCCCCTCGGCCGTGTCGCCGACCCGCAGGAGATCGGCGAGATGGCCCGGTGGTGTGCACTCGAGGCCCCGGCGTCGATGACCGGCGCGGTGCTCGATGCGAACGGCGCGAGCCATGTGCGCTAGATCATGAGCTGGATCGTCTCCCTCCCCTGCACCCGCGCCGAGGCCGAGGCGCTGTCGGGCGAAATTCCCGCACTCGACGCGCTGGCCGAGGCGCCCGTCGTCGTTACTCGCGAGATCGAGGAGGATAGCGGGCGCTGGCAGCTCGACGCCTATGTCGACGCGCGGCCGGGGGCGGCGCTCCTCGAGCTGCTGCAAGGGCTGATCCCGAGCGCCAAGGGCAGGAAGCCCGTTGTCGAGGAACTGGTCGAGCAGGATTGGGTCACACTGTCGCAGCAGGGGCTCGAGCCGGTGCAGGCGGGCCGCTTCTTCGTCCATACCAGCAGCTATGCCGACCGCGTGCCGGCGGGCAGCACGTCCTTTCTGATCGACGCGAGCCAGGCGTTCGGCACCGGCGGGCACGACACGACCGCGGGCTGCCTCGCGATGCTCGACCGGCTGGCGCGGGCAGGCACGAGCCCGCGCAACATCGCCGACATCGGCACCGGCACCGGGCTGCTCGCCTTCGCCGGACATGCGCTGTGGCCGCGCGCGCGGGTGATCGCGTCGGACATCGACCCCGCGAGCATCGTCGTGACGCGCGATAATGCCGCGATCAACGGCGTGCCGCTCGGCCGCGGCGGCGGGCGGCTGGCGCTGGCGGTGGCGCCGGGCACCGACCATCCGGCGATCCGGCACCGGGCGCCCTATGACCTCGTCGTTGCGAACATTCTTGCGGGGCCGCTGATCACCCTCGCCCCCGACATCGCCAGCGTCACCGCGCCGGGCGGCCATGCAATCCTCGCCGGATTGATCGCGCGGCAGATGGAGCCAGTGCTCGCCGCCTATCGCGCCCAGGGCTTTCGCCTTGCCGCACGCGGCGGCAGCGCCGAATGGCCATGCCTGCTGCTCGTCAAGCGGCGCCGCTACGGCTGGCGGCGCAAGGAACGTGCGCTGCATCGCGCGAGCCCGTCGGACGCGACGTTCGGGAGCTGGTAGCTGAATGGTGGATTTTTTCCGATGATTTGATAGCCTTGACCAAATCATCGGGAGAATCGGCCATGAGCCTGTTTGTCACCCTTGCCCTGCTCGCCGCCGCGCCCGCCGCGGGCGAGGACCCCGATTCCATCGTCGTGACGGGCACCCCCGACGCCAAACGCGAAGAGCGAAAACGCGCCGCCGAATTCGTGCGCCGCGCGGGCGTCGCCCGGCTGAATCCGGTCGCGCGCTGGATCGCTCCCGTCTGCCCCCGCACGGTCGGCGTCGATGCCAAGATCGCGGGGATCGTCAACGACCGGATCCGCGCGGTCGCGGCAGAGGCGGGCGCGCCGGTGGCGCCAAAGCCATGCACGCCGAATATCGCAGTGATCTTCACCGATGACGGCGACGGCCTGACCCACGCGATCTTCGACAAGTCGCCGCGGGAGGTCGCCGCGCTATCGCCGATCGAGCGCGAACGGCTGGTACGGGGCGACGGGCCCGTCCGCTGGTGGTACGGCACGCGCGAGGAAAGCCGCGACGGCATACCGAACGACAGCGGCGTGCTCAAACACTATAACAGCAGCATCGTCAGCACACAGGTCGTGCGCGCGCTGCGCGCGGCGACGGTGATCGTCGATGCCGAGCGCGCCGACGGCACATTGCTCGATGCGGTTGCGTCCTACGCCGCGATGGTCGCGCTCGCCGAGATCGACAGCGATCCGCCGCCGCCCAGGGATTCGATCATGGGGCTGTTCGAGGACGAGCCGGAGCATCGTTCGCTATCGGGCAGGGACATGGCGCTGCTACGCGGAATCTACAGCCTGCCGCCCGACCGCGAAGCCTATCAGCATCGCCGCCAGCTGGTCGGGGCGGTTCGCGAAGGCGAGGATTGACGGTCAGCCGCTCCTGGCGAGCGCATAGTCCTGCGTCCCGCAGGTGATCACCGCGTCGCCGGGCAAGATATCGGCGATCGGGATCGGCGGCAGCGCGGCGTTGGCGGCATAGAGCGGCGCGAAATCGGTGTTCACCGTCACGTCGAGCAATTGGCCGAGGCTGTCGACGACGAAATAATTCTGCTGGAAATCGTCGATCCGGTAATCGGTGCGCATCACGCGCGCGAGGTCGAAGCCGATGCGGTTCGGGCTGTCCGAATCGAGCGCGAAGACGCTTTCGGCAAAGGAGGAGACGATCCCCGCGCCATAGATGCGCAGGGCGCCGCCCTCGCGGATCAGCCCGAATTCGACCGTGTACCAATAGAGGCGCGCAAGCTGCTTCAGCGCATCGAATTTCAGGCTGCGCAGCCCGCCTTCGCCATAGGCGACCATATAGTCGGCGAACACCGGATCGGCGAGCATCGGGACATGGCCGAAGACGTCGTGGAAGACGTCGGGTTCCTGCAGATAGTCGAGCTGTTCGGGCGTGCGGATGAAATTGCCCGCGGGGAAGCGCCGGTTCGCGAGATGGTCGAAAAAGACGTCGTCGGGCACCAGCCCCGGCACCGCGACCACCCGCCACCCCGTCGCGGCCATCAGCCGCGCGTTGAGTTCGCGATAGTCGGGAATACCCGGCTTTTCGAGCCGCAGCACGTCGATGCCGCGCAGAAAAGCCTCCGACGCGCGGCCGGGCAGCATGTCCGACTGGCGCGCGAACAGCCGATCCCACATAGCATGCTCATCGGCGGTGAAGGCGTCCCAGTCCTGCGATATCGTCCAATCGGCCGCGGCGCCCGGCGGCGGCGTGTCATGAACATGCGTGTCGGGGTTCTTCATATCGTCATGCCTAGCATGAAATGGTTTCAGGTGAAACTTTATCGTCGGCCTTTAGAACCACAGTGCATTATATTTTGTCATTGCGAGCGAAGCGAAGCAATCTCCAGCCATCGGCCTTGCGCAAGGCCGATGGCTGGAGATTGCTTCGTCGCTACGCTCCTCGCAACGACGAGAAAGATCGATCTGACATCATCACAGTTCAAGATGAAGCAACTTGATCCGCCCATAGCCGGTTTCGACCAGCCCGCGCGCGGTGAGGTCGCGGAGCGCGGCGCCCAGCGTGACGCGCGACACGCCGAGCAGGTCGGCGAGCTGCTGCTGCGTCGCGCGCACGGTCGTGTCGTCGCCGCCATCCGCCGCCATCATGCGGAGTAGCCGCAACAGCCGGTCGGCGCTGCCGAGCCGCCGCTCGGCGTCGATGATGTCGAGCGCGCCGGCGAGCTGGCGGCCGAGGCTGCGCAGCAGCAGCTCGGCCCAGCCCACATCGGCGGCCATCAGGCGGCGGAGTAGCGCGCGGTCGATCGCGACGAGCCGCGCTTGGCCGCTGGCGAGCGCGTCGGCCTGCCGCGGCACGCCGGTGAAGAAGGCAAGCTCGCCGAACAGGTCGCCCGGCCCGAGCACGGCAAAGGCGGTGAAGCCGCCGTCCTCGGCAAAACGGCCGACGAGGACATGCCCCTCGACGACCGCCCAGAAGGCGTCGCCGGGATCGCCCTGCTGCTGCACGAACTGGCCGTCGGCGAACCGCCGCGCCGGGGCCATCGCCACGAGCCGCTCGCGCTCGGCGGGCGACAGCCGCGTCCGCTCGGCCAGATCGAAATGATAAGATCTTTGCATTTCTACCATCCCGTCTGTGGCAAGGGCGGCGGAAAGGCAAGGCCCAAGGCCGAACGGGAGAATCGCGATGCACCTCACCAATGCGCAATCGAGCCTGATCGTCGCGCTCATCTATCTGGGCTTCTGCCTCGTCGAGCTTGCGCGCACGCGCTTTTTCGCGAAGGCCGAGCAGACGCGGCACGACGGCATCGTCGAGATCGTCAGCACCTTCACGCTGACGATCCTGACCCAACCCGCGATCCTGCTCGCGGTCGGGGCACTCGGCCACCGTTTCTTCCCGCAATATGAGGGCGCGCTCGCGCATAGCCCCTGGTATGCCGCGCTCGCCCTGTTCCTCGTCTTCGAGGATATGATGCAATATTGGTGGCACCGCGCGTCGCACAGCACCGCGTGGCTCTACAACCTCCACCGCGCGCACCATAATGCCCGTTATATGAGCGTGCGGCTCGTCTACCGGAACAACCTCCTCTATTATGCGATGATGCCGAGCATCTGGCTGGCGGGCGCGCTCGTCTATCTGGGGCTCGGCTGGTTCTATGCCTTTTACCTGATCGTGAAGATGCTGGTGATCATCGGCGCGCACAGCGATGTCGCGTGGGACGCGCCGCTCTATCGCATCAAGGCGCTCGCCCCCATCATGTGGGTGGTCGAGCGGACGATCAGCACCCCGGCGACGCACCACGCCCATCACGGCCGCCACGCCGACGACCCGGCGGTCCATTACAAGGGCAATTTCGGCAATCTCCTGTTCTTTTGGGATGTGCTGTTCGGCACCGCGAAGATCACCCGCCATTTTCCGCAAAGCTATGGCGTCGAGAATCTGCCGCCCGCGACGCTCGGACAGCAATTGCTCTGGCCGATCCTGCCCGAGAACAAGGATATGGCGGCAGTGATCCCCGGCGCGACCCCCGCGCGCGCCGAGGCGCAGGCGGCGGTCGCGGCCGGGTGACGCCCCGCGCGGATCAGAAACGCGCGCGCAGCCCCATCGACACCGACCGGCGTTCGACCGGATAATAGATCGCCGAAGCATCGGCGACGTCGATCGCGGCGCTGATGTCGCCGATCGCCTTCTTGCCCGCGATGTTGCGGACATCGACGAAGGCGTCGACGCCTTCGGCGATGCGCGCGCCGCCGGTGACGCCGATCAGCGCATAGCCGGGGGTGCGGACGCGGTTGCGGTAATCGGCGAACGGTCCCTGCGGCACCCATTCGAGGTTCGGCGCAACGTGCAGCGCATCGGTGCCGATGCGGGCCTCGGCACGATAGACGTGGCGCGGCACGACCGGCAGGCGATTGTCGCCGAACTGGACGTCATCGCGGAATCGAAAGTTGCTGAAGGTGTAGACCTGCCGCAACCGGAGCCAGTTCGCCGGCGCGATCTCCAGCGCCGCCTCGATCCCTTCGTGCCGCGTCCGGCCAGCGTTGAAGGTCGAGGCGGGAATGTCCGCAGTCACACTATATTGCAGCAGTTCGCCCTTGATGTCAGCGCGATAGAGCGAGAGATCCCAGCTCAGCATACCCGTGCGGCCGCGCGTGCCGACCTCGGCCGTCCACGCGCGCTGTGCGTCGAGCGGAACGAAGGCCGACACCTGCGCCAGTTCGATGAAGCCGGGGAACTCGACCGAACGGCTGTAGTTACCATAGAATTGCACGCCCGGCGCGGGCTCGAACAGCAGGCCGAACTTGGGCGAGAAGGCGTCGAAATCGGCGCGGCCAAAGTTGTCGACCGGGCCGTTGTTGAATGCCTCGTGCTGCCGCCGCATCCCGTCGGCGTAGATGCCGCCGGCGATCAGCGACAGGCTTTCGACCGGCTTCAGCCGCACCTCGCCATAGAGCGTCGCAGTGCGCGCGTCCTGCTGCGCGTCGAAGGTCTTCGCGCCGCGGCGCCCCGCCACATTGACGAAGCGCCGCGAATGGACGTCGCCGACGCGCAGCTCGCCGCCGAGCGTCGCCTCGACTGGTCCGGCGGCATAGTCGAGGCGGAAGAAGCCGCCACGATCGACGCTCTTCTGGTCGAGAAGCTGGTAAATGGGATGGTGCAGCGTCTTGGCGTTGACGAAGACGCCGAGGTCGAGCGTCGCGGCGCCGAGATCGATGCTCGTGCGGTTCTGGAGCCGCAGCGATTCGATGTCGCGCGCCTGATCGCCCGCGACGGCGCCCGCATTGGCGACGCGCGGGGTCGTGAGCGCCTCGGCGCGGGTCAGCGCGCCTGGCAGCTCCTGATCGATATTGTTGTAGCTCGCATAAAGGCGCGTCGTGATGTTGTCGGTCAGCGCCAGCCCGACATTGCCGTGGAAGCGCAGGCTGCGCCGCTGCGCATGGTCGCGGTCGCCCTCCGACGTGTCGGCGCTCACCGCGCCCCACGCATCGACACGCTCGCCCGCGACGCCCGCAGAGGCGAGGCCGCGCAGCATGTCGAAGCTGCCCGCGTCGGCGCGGAGATACACGCCCTCTGCGGTGCGGCCGGTCGGCGTCACCCCGTTGATCGCGCCGCCGAGCGTGCCCGAACCGAAGCGCAGCGCGTTGGCGCCGCGATAGACCTCCAGATGGTCGAAAAAGATCGGCTCCAGCTCCTGGAAATCGCCATTGTCGTCGGCGAGGTTGATCGGCACCCCGTCCTGGAGCAGCGTCAGCCCGCGCATATGATAGCCGCGCGACAGCCCCGAGCCGCGGATCGAAATCCGCACCTCCTGCCCGAAGCGCGGCTGAAGATAGACGCCGGGCGAGAAAGCGAGCGTGTCGCGCAGCGAGACGACGCTCTTGTCGGCATAATCGCGATAGGAGACCACGTCGGCGCCGCCGGGCGTGCGCGCGGCGCGGTCCTCGGCAGCGTCGGTCGCGGCCGGCGCGGTGACGATGATGGTGGAATCGGCTTCGTCGGCACGGGCGGGCGAAGCGGCAAGACAGATAGCGAGCGCCAGCAAGGGCGCCCCGCGATAGGCAATAGTGGACATTGGAAAATCTTCCCCGGATACAGGCATGGGGCCGCACCGCGCTTCGGCACGCGGGCGGCGGTTCAGGCTGGATCAGGCGAAGGCAGGGGGGCCGGTGCTCGGCGGGAGCGGCGAGGCGATGCCCGGCGCGAAGCCGAGCGACGGGAGCGCAACGGGCGCGGGTTCGGCCGCGGCGAGCTTTGCGGGCAGCGCCGGAGCCGCGGGCGTGATCGGCGCGACGGCGAGCGCGCCCCACGGGCAATGCTGCTGGCCCTTAGCTGCCTGATGATCGCCGGCCTTTTCGAGCGCGATCGTCATCGTGCCGCCGGGATTGGCGGGGTCCGAACAGACGCGCACGGTGATCGTGCCGCCCGCGCTGTCGATCATCCAGCCCGGCGCGACGAATACCCGCGCGGCAAGCGCGAGCAGCAGCGGCAGAAGCAGCAGGATGCCCGGACGGCGAAAGGCGGCGAGGATGCCCACGGCGGCGGCCTTATGGCGGGAGGAGCGGCGAGGCAAGCGGACATAATGTCCAATGCGTTCGTCATTGCGAGCGAAGCGAAGCAATCTCCAGCCATCGACAGGCCGGACGATAGCTGGAGATTGCTTCGCTCCGCTCGCAACGACGAAACATTACTCCGCCGCCGCCTCGTCGGTTTTCTTGCCGGTGCGCGTCCAGGGATAGAGGAATTGGCTCCAATAGGCCTTCGGCACATCCTCGGGGATGCCGTAATTTTCGGGCCAGCGGTCCTTGGGCAGATGGAAGGTGCCGAACAATTTGTCGATCCACGGGAAATGGATCGCGAAATTGACGTCGAACGCCTCGCGTTCGAGCCCGTGATGCCAGTGATGGAAGCGCGGCGTCGCGATCCAGTGGCCCAGCCGATTGAAATCGCCGCCGACATTGGCGTGGAGCAGCGACGACCAGACATAGATGAAACCGATATAGGCCTGCATCACCGACGGGCTGAAGCCGAGCGTGAACAGCGGCAGCGACGTCACCGATCGCAGCAGGACGACCTCGACCAGATGCATCCGCGACCCCGCGAGCCAGTCCATCGATTTCGCGCTGTGGTGGACCGCGTGAAAGCCCCAGAGGAACGGCACTTTGTGGAACAGCCGGTGATACCAATATTGCGCGACGTCCGACGCGACGAGGACGATCAGGAACTGCACGATCCACGGCAGCGAGGCGACAGCGGCGCGGAAGGCGTCCCAGTTGCTCGTATGCGCATTGACGAACTCCTGCGGCGCGAGCGCGAGAAAGCTCAACATCTGCACGAACATCGTGCTGACGAGGAAATAGAAGAGATCCTCGCGCCATTCGGTGCGGAACAGCCGCTGCGCGCGGCGATGCGGGAAAGCGCGTTCGAGCGGCGCGAACATGAAGCCTGTGACGAGCAGGTTCACCGCGAAGAAGTCGAGCCCGAAGAAAATGCCCCAGTCGCGCGTCTCCTGCGGCTGGACGTTCGCCCCGCCGAGCAGCGCCGCGGCGAGCCCGACCATCAGCGCGGTCAGCCCCAGCACCTTGCGCGGGCGGAGCAGCAGGCTGAGCAGCGACAGGCCATAGCCCGCAAGCAGGACCAGATGCACCGCGCCGCGAAAGCCGGTCCAGTTCTTGACGATCGCCAGCTCGGGAGTTGCGAACCAGTCGGGAAAGCGCAGCGCGATCACCATGAAGAAACCGCTGATCGCGAACAGCAACCCGAAGAAGCCTGACAACCAGCCGCTGCCGAATCGCCGCACCTCGGTATGCGATTCGAGATCGCGCATCAGCGTGTCCAGATAATCGCGTTTGGCCATTCATCCTCTCTCACAGCATTTCCGTCGCGCCGTCTATCCGATCCTCCCCCACCGGGGGAGGGGGACCACCCGAAGGGTGGTGGAGGGGCACACGCAGTCGAACGCAGCGTATGACCTCCCGTGCCCCTCCACCATGCTTCGCATGGTCCCCCTCCCCGTTCCGGGGAGGATCAGCCCGCCGCCGCGACGATCGCCGCCCATTCGGCTTCGTCGATCACGCGGATGCCGAGCGCGCTCGCCTGCTTGAGCTTCGATCCCGCGCCCGGTCCTGCGACGACCAGATCGGTCTTGGCGCTCACGCTGCCCGCGGCCTTGGCGCCGAGCGCTTCGGCCTGCGCCTTCGCTTCGTCACGGCTCATCGTCTCGAGCTTGCCGGTGAAGACGACGGTCATCCCCGACACCTCGCTGTCGCGCGTTTCGACCACATAAAGCGGCGGCGAGACCTCGGAGAGAAGGTCGTCCCACAGCGCACGGTTGTGCGGTTCGTGGAAGAAATCGCCGAGCGCTTCGCCCACCGCGGCGCCGATGCCGTCGGCGCGCACCTCGAGGATCGCTTTGATCGCCTCGACCTTGCGCGTCATATATTTGCCGGCCGACTCGTCTTCGCCCTGTGGGTGCTCATCGAGATAGGCATGGATTTCGGCCGCCTTGCCGGGGAGCCGCGCCATGTCGCCGAGCCCCTTCAGCAGGTCGCGCGCGGTCACCGCGCCGACGTGGCGGATACCGAGCCCGAACAGCAGCCGCCCCGCGTCGGGCGCGCGCTTGGCCTCGATCGCGGCGAAAAGATTATCGACCGACTTTTCCTTCCACCCCTCGCGCCCGAGCAATGCATCGCGATGGTTCTTCAGGCGGAAGATGTCGGCGGGCCCCTTGTCGAGCCACCCCAGTTCAAGAAACTCCGCGATGCTCTTTTCACCCAGCCCCTCGATGTCGAGCGCGCCGCGGCTGACGAAGTGGCGCAGGCGCTCGAACTTCTGGGCGTTGCAGATGAGCCCGCCGGTGCAGCGCACGTCGACCTCGCCCTCCTCGGCGACCGCCTCGCTGCCGCACACCGGGCAATGGTCGGGGAAGGCATAAGCGGGGCGGTCTTCGTCGCGCGTCAGATTGTCGACCACCTGCGGGATGACGTCGCCCGCGCGCTGGACGACGACGCGGTCGCCGGGCCGCACGCCGAGGCGGCCGATCTCGTCGCGGTTGTGGAGCGTGACGTTCGAGACGACGACGCCGCCGACGGTGACGGGGGTCAGGCGCCCGACGGGGGTCAGCTTACCGGTGCGGCCGACCTGGATGTCGATGGCCTCGAGCGTCGTCTGCGCGCGCTCGGCGGGGAATTTATGCGCGATGGCCCAGCGCGGCGCCTTGGCGACGAAGCCGAGCCGCGCCTGCCAGTCGAGCCGGTCGACCTTGTAGACGACGCCGTCGATGTCATAGGGCATGTCGGCGCGCCGCCGCTCGATCTCGGCATAATGGGCGAGCAGGTCGGCGACATTCTCGAAACGCGCCAGCAGCGGCGACACCGGCACACCCCAGCCCGCGAGCGCCTGCATCACCCCGAACTGGGTGTCGGAGGGAAGCGCGCTCACCTCGCCCCAGCCGTGGGCGAGGAAGCGCAGCGGGCGCGACGCGGTGACGCTCGCGTCCTTCTGGCGCAGCGATCCCGCCGCCGCGTTGCGCGGGTTGGCGAACTGGCGGACCGTCGCCGGATCGAACGCCTGCTCGCGCTGTTCGGCGAGCGCCCTGCCCTCTTCCATCAACCGTTCGTTGAGCGCCGAAAAATCCGATTTCGACATATAGACTTCGCCGCGAATCTCGAAGACGTCGGGGGCGTCCCCCGGCAATTCCTGCGGAATATCCGCGATATGCCGCACATTGGCGGTAACGTCCTCGCCCACCGCCCCGTCGCCGCGCGTCGCGGCCTGCACCAGCCTGCCCTTTTCGTAGCGCAGCGAGCAGGACAGGCCGTCGATCTTGTCCTCGGCGGTCATCGCGACCGCGGCATCGCCCGGCAGGTTGAGGAAGCGCCGCACGCGCGTGGCAAACTCCTCGACATCCTCGGCCGCGAAGGCGTTGTCGAGGCTCATCATCCGCACCGCATGCGCAACCTTGGCGAGCGGCGACGCCTCGACCGCCGCGCCGACCAGCCGGTTCGGGCTGTCGGCACGGATCAGGTTCGGAAAGGCCGCCTCGATTTCATTGTTGCGCCGGACGAGCGCGTCATAGTCGGCGTCCGAGATTTCGGGACTGTCCTCGGCATGGTAGCGCTTGTTGTGGTGCGCGATCGCCTTGGCAAGGCGCATCAATTCGTTGGCGGCTTCGGCCTCGGTGAGCGATTCAATATCCGTCATGCGCCGGCTTTTGCCACCGGCTTGAACTCGGCGCGAGACCCAAATCCCGCAATCAGCGCCCGCCCCTTCGCGATCGCCGCCTGCACCGCGGGCAATTGCAGCGACGCAGCGTGCGCCGCCTTGTCGACCCACAATTCGACGATCCACAGCGCGTCCGGATTTTCGGCGTCCTCACCGACCAGATAGAGATAGTTGCCCGGCATCCTGTAGGTGCCTTCGGTCAATATCGCCGCGAGCGCGGCGCGCTGGCCCGGCTGCGCGATGATCTGACCGATCAGGCCGAATTGAGGATGTTCTTCTTCCATGATCGTCTCCACAGCCCGCAGGGAGCGCGCGGGCAGTACCGCCGCCGCGAAGGCCGCCAGCGCGACAAGATGGGTGCGCCGGTCCATCATCGTGCAATCGCCAGCACATGCACCTCGCGCCGGATACGAAAGCCGAGCGATTCATAAAGCGCGATCGCTCCCGCATTGTCGGCATAGCTGTGGAGGAAAGGCTGTTCGCCGCGCGCCGCCGTCGCGCGCATGACATGGCCGATCAAGGCGCGCGCCAGCCCGCGGCCGCGGCAATCTTCCCACGTCGCGACGCCGCTGACCTCGGCCATGCCCGGCATCAGCATTCTCTGCCCCGCCATCGCGAGCAGGCGGCCGTCCTCGCGAATCCCGAAGAAGGGACCGTAACGATGCGTCGTGCTGCTCCACGGGCCGGGCCGGGCATGATCGGCAAGCGCCGCCATCTCCACCGCGTCGGCCTCACCAAGCGCAATGATTGCGGGTTCGCCCGGCCGCGCCTCGGGCGGCGCGCCTTCGGCGACCATCTGCGCGAGCACCGCGCGCTTCACCTCGCGCGTGCCGGGCGGCACGGGCCAGCGCTCGCCCTCGACGATCCACAATTCGCCATCCGCCGGCACCAGCGCAGCGAGCGCCGCCTGCGCCGTGCCGCTTCGGTCGGCGGCGGCACCGAACGGCCCATAGCCGCGATCGATCCGCACCGCGCGGGCGTCGCCCTCGGCCAGATGCGCCTGCCGCCCGGTGAGCATCGACCAGACGGGGCGGTCGAGGGGATGCGGCGCCATCATGCCGCGACGTCGAGCAGCCGCAGCGCCTGCGCCCGCGCCTCCTCAGTCACTTCGGCACCCGACAACATGCGCGCGATTTCTTCGCGGCGGCCGGCGGGATCGAGGACGCGGACGCCGGTGCGGGTCACGGTTCCCTCGCTCGACTTGGCGATGACGAAATGCGAGGCGCCCTTGGCGGCGACCTGCGGCGAATGGGTGACCGCGAGCAATTGCTTGCCCGCGCCCGCGAGTCTGGCCAATCGCTCGCCGATCGCGCTGGCGACGGCGCCGCCGACGCCGCGGTCGATCTCGTCGAAGATGATCGTGTCGGCGCCGCCTTCCTCGGCCAGCGCGACCTTGAGCGCGAGGATGAAGCGCGACAGTTCGCCGCCCGACGCGATCTTCGCCAGCGGCGCGAACGGCGCACCGGGGTTGGTGGCGATGAGAAATTCGACGCGGTCCATGCCGTCGGCGCCCCAGCGTTCGGCGGGAAGGCGGTCGATGCGGGTCTGGAAGCGCGCCGCGTCGAGCTTCAACGGCACGAGTTCGCCCGCAACCGCCGCGTCGAGCCGCGCCGCAGCCTTAGTGCGTAGGTCGGAGAGCGCGGTCGCGGCGTGGGTATAGGCGGCGGCGGTCTCCGCAACCGCCGCTTCGAGCTTCGCGAGTCCCGCGCTGCCGCCCTCGATCGCGTCGAGCCGCGCCGCGAGCTCGCCCGTCAGCTCGGCGAGCTCATCGGGCTGAACCCCGTGCTTGCGCGCCATCGCGCGGAGTTCGAACAATCGCGTCTCGGCGGCTTCGAGGCGGTCGGGATCATATTCGAGCGCGCGCGCCGCCTCGTGCAATTTCGTTTCGGCCTCGTCGGCGTCGATGATCGCGCGGTCGAGGCTGGCGAGCGCCTCGGCGAGCAAAGGATGGTCGCCCGCGAGGCGGTCGAGCCGCCGCGCCGCGCCGCGCAGCAGCGCCGGGCCGCCCGCGCTGCCGTCGAACGCCTCGAGGATCGTGCCGAGGTCGCCGGCGATCCGTTCCCCCTTCTGCATCGTCGCACGCGCCTCGGCGAGTTCGGCGTCCTCGCCCGGCCGCGGGTCGAGCGCGCGCAGTTCCGCAACGCAATGCTCAAGCCATTCGCGGTCGCGCTCGGCCTCCGAAATCGCCGCCTTCGCCGCGTCCAGCCTGGCCTCGGCGGCGCGCCATGCGGCGTGGGCGGCCGCGACGCCCGCCGTGTCGGCGCGCGCATAGGCATCGAGCAGCGCGCGATGCCCGGCAGGCGCGAGCAGGCCGCGATCATCGTGCTGGCCGTGGATTTCGACCAGATAGCCGCCGACCTCGCGCAGCAGCGCCGCCGAGCAGGGCTGATCGTTCAGGAAAGCACGGCTGCCGCCGTCGGCCTTGAGCGCGCGGCGGATCAGCAGCGGCTCGCCCGGCTCCAGCGCGATCTCGTTACCGGCGAGCAGCGCGGCGAGCGGCGTATCGGGCGCGGGCGGCGTGAAGCTGGCGGTCACCTGCGCCTTGTCGGTGCCTTGCCGGACCAGCGCGCTGTCGGCGCGCATTCCGAGCACCAGCCCCAGCGCGTCGAGCAGGATCGACTTGCCCGCCCCCGTCTCGCCGGTGAGCACACCGAGCCCGGCCTCGAAATCGAGGTCGAGCCGTTCGATCAGAACGATGTTCGCGATGGACAGCGCCGTCAGCATGGGCTGCTCTTAACCCAGAACAAAATGCGAATCTATTCGGGAGTGAGGCCGGTGCGGCAGGGCGGGCTATTCGGGTTCACGCAAAGGCGCGAAGGCGCGAAGAAAATAATCTCACACAAAGACACAAAGAGGGAAGGTCATCCCGTCCTGTCGCTTTTCCAGCGCGGAGCGCATTTTTTAAATGCCGCCTGCGGCGGCGAGGAACGCTTGCGACAGGACGCGCCCTCTTTGTGTCTTTGTGTGAGATTATGTCCGTTCCGGCGCGCGCAGGGAAAATTCTTCGCGCCTTTGCGCCTTTGCGTGAGCCAAAAAACTCCAGCCTTGTCGCCTCACGCGCTCGGCGCGTGCTTCTGCATCAGCTTGTAGGCGCGGTCGTACCATTTGCTGCCGGGATAGTTGGCGCCCAGCACCGCAGCCGATTTCTTCGCTTCCTCGGGAATGCCGAGCGCGAGATAGCATTCGGTCAGGCGATAGAGCGCTTCGGGCGTGTGGCTCGTCGTCTGGAATTTGCGGGTCACTTCGCGGAAGCGGATCGACGCCGCGAGCCAGTTCGAGCTGCGCTCGTAGAAGCGGCCGATCTCCATCTCCTTGCCCGCGAGATGGTCCTGCACCAGATCGACCTTCAGCCGCGCGTCGGCGGCGTAGCGGCTGTCGGGATAGCGGCGGATCACCTCGCCGAGCGCGTTCTGCGCCTGCTGGGTGATCTTCTGGTCGCGAGTGACATCGCTGATCTGCTCATAATAGCTGAGCGCGATCAGATAATAGGCATAGGGCGCGTCCTTGTTGCCCGGATGGATCGAGAGGAAGCGCTGCGCTGCCTCGATCGCCGGGGTATATTCGCGGTCCATATAATAGGAAAAGCTGCTCATCAGCTGCGCGCGGCGCGCCCAGGGCGAATAGGGATGCTGGCGCTCGACCTCGTCGAACAGCGCGGCCGCGAGCTTATACTGTTTGCGGTCGAGGCGGTCCTGCGCGGCGCGATAGAGGGTGTTCACGTCGCGCGCGACGTAGCGCGTGTCCTTCTTCACGCCCGAGCCCCCGGCGCAGGCCGCCAGCAGCGGCGAAATCACGAGGGCGGCGGCGGCGAGGCGCGCGGCGGCGCGAAGGGATATGCGCTGAGTCATGGGCGCGGTATAGCCACAGCGTGGATGAACGCAAAATAAATGATCATGCGTTTCGTCGACTTCGGGCGGGCGGCCCGGAACGCCGTCACGCGCCCTTCACCACGCAGCCCTTTGGCGCGTCGGCGGGCGCGGGGATGCGGCGCGCCGAGAGGATCTTATACTCGGGATCGAGCATCTGGCCGACCATCACCCCCTCGCCCTTGGTCGGCGAGACCGGCGCGGCGTAGATTTTCTCCGCGACGTCGAAACCCGAAACCAGCTCGCCGAACACCGCGAAGCCGGCATTGTCGCCGCTCGCCGCGGGATCGGCGTCGAAGCCCGGGATGTCGGAGAGGAGGATGAAGAAATCGCTCGTCGCATCGCCCGGCGCGAGCCGCGCCATCGCGAGCGCGCCCTTGCAGTGGGTCAGGCCGGTTACGGTCGTCGGCTCGTGCGCGATCGGCGGATAGTTCAGCCGGGCATCGCCGCGATTGCCGCCCTGGACCAGCGCATTCCCCTCCCCCCAGCTTCGCGTCGTGCGATAGAATTTGAAGGCCGTCGCCATCCGCTTGCTGTCGACATAGCGCAGGAAGTTCGCGGTCGTAATGGGCGCACGCTTCGTCTCCAGCCGCACCACCATCTTTCCCGCGTCGGTGACGAGTTCGACATAGGGCCGCGTGTCAACCTCGACCGGCGCGGTGACGGGCGCGGGCACGGAGGGCGGCGGCGGCGGCAATTGCGTCGCCTGCGGCGGAACGGCCTGCACCGCGGCGGCGAGGGACAGGAGCAAGGTCTCGAACATCATGGTCTTCCTCTGGGCGGTCTCTGGTCGCGGCAAGGCTAGCCGCTGTCGGCGGCCGCGCCAAGCCGCCGCTTGCGAAGGGCACGCCATGCGCCCTGGCCCGATGTCGGAAATCTACAATGCCGCGCGGCCGGGCGGTGGCAGGGCGGGCCTTTCTTCAAGGGGAGTTTGATATGGGGGTTCGAACCGGGACTATGGCCTTGCGGGCGGCGGCGCTGCTGATGCTGGCGGGGGCGGCGATGCCGACAGCCGCCGCCGACAAGGCTGCAGGCTGGCATAATTGGGCCGACCGCGGCGAGCGGATCGTCGCGGCGATCGGGGCGGTGAACCCCGCGCAGCTCGGCAGTGCGTGCGACGGGGTGACCGGAACGGTGGTCGGCCAGGGATTTCAATTTCCCTATTGGGGGCAGCAGTTGATCGGCGTGTGCCACGTTTATCGCAGCCTGTTCAGCCACCTTAAGGACAACAGCACGACCCGCAGCGCCAAGAAGAGCGAGTGCAAGGAGTTGAAGCAGGTCGGGGACAATCTGGCCAAGGCGACCGAGGTCGCCGAGGAGCCGCGCGCGCTGCCCGTCGCGCAGCAGCTCGTCGTGCTGATCGACGCCATGCGCGAGGTTTATTGCACCTGACCCGCGAAGGCGGCTTTGATAGGGATTCGCGCAGAGATCGCAGAGGTGAAGCACTTTCTCCTCTGCGATTTCTGCGCCTCTGCGCGAACCTGTGGAATGGCGGGTTACGACCGATTGCGGACCTGATCCTCCCTGCGGCGCAGCCGTGGGGAGGGGGACCGCCGCGAAGCTGTGGTGGAGGGGCCGCGGCGGTTGCGCCAAGGGCCCCTCCGTCAGCGCTGCGCCAAAGGCGCAGTTTATCCTGAGCGCCTGCAAGGCAGTCGAAGGGCGCTGCCACCTCCCCATCGCTCCGCGACAGGGAGGATCATCAGCAATCCGACTGGAAGCGGACCTCTCTTGCATCGTCATCCCGGACTTGATCCGGGATCCATTCTCTCAGCGCCGG
>NZ_DATAJZ010000024.1:0-104309 GCF_036261875.1 Sphingopyxis sp.
TACATGCAGATCGAAGGCATGGCCGAACTCAACCAACCCATGATCGAGGAGGAAAATCAGCCCCTACACATCACCGCCAAAGCCGCCTGACGATGGCCCACGGCCACAGCCGAAATTACACCACCTTGACGGACGCGACCCAAAATCGCTCGTCGAATTGGAAACCGCTTCGCCCCTCGGTTTGCAGTCGTTCTATGGCAGCGGCGTGATTTTCCCGTTGTCGATAGCGCAACTGCGATGCGTCATCTGACCAGGCGAAGTCGGCGACGTCGAAACGCCCGTCAGAGATACTTCTCGTGCCACCTTCGGACAGCGCGGTCACGAAAAGTCGCGTGATTCCTTCTTCTCGTTTCAGGAAGGCCAGCCACTTGCCATCTTTTGACCATTTCGGCGTCAAAGGTTCCGGAGTGCCGGTGGGGAAGCCCTCGAGACCGTAGAGCGTAATCGTCCGGCGCACGTAGTCGCCGCCCATGTCGACAATGCGCGGCGCAGTTCGAACATTGCCGAGATCATAAATCAGCAGGGCTTGGCAGTAGCTGTTGGAGACGGGGTCCGCCTGTCGAAGCTGGATTGCCAGATATCTTCCGTCGGGCGACACAGCAAAGCCGCCCGGGTCTGCCTCAGACGCATCCATCTTTCCGAAATCGCGGAGGCGAATGATATCATCCGCCTCCACACTTCGTGCTATCGATTGCGATGCGACCGGAGGAACTATCGTCGGACATGACGGGCTTGTGTCCCTCGCTGATTGCAAGTCGACGCCGGTCGCATTCGTAGCCACAACTTGCAGAGCGGGCGCCGTCGGTGGCAGCGGCGCAGCTTGTGAGAAAGCCGCACCCGGCAGCGCTGCGGTAGTAAGGAAAATTAACGTGAACGCGCGGTTCGCCGATCGCCGCGCGATGCATTCCATGACGAGGGCCATTAGAAAGACTGCGATAGCGACAACGCGACAAAGCGCCCCATTGGGGAATAATTGGTCGAGTCATAGGGTTCCGTGAAGGGTGCCGGCGCCAAATAGGGGGGCCGCTTGTCGAACAGATTCTCGACGCTGAGACCGATACGGAAACCGTTCGGAAAGCCGCCGGAAGTGGACGTTCGATAGCTGAGCGAAAGATCGACGGTAAACATTGATCGCCCGTCAATCGGGAGCGCCGCACGACGATCTTCGACGCCTCCAATATAGTTGAAATAGACGAATGCTTCGGCGGAATTCCCTTCCCAACCGACACTGGCGCGCGATCGAAAATGGGGTGGGTTCCAGATCGTTCCGGCAAGGTCAAAATAGGGGAAAGCTGATCCGTTCTTCTGGCGGCTGCGAAGCCAACTGCCATTCAACGCTGTGACCAGCGCGCCGTCGTGCAGATCCAGGCGATAGGACAAATTGACATCCACGCCCTCGATTTTTTGCGCCGCGACATTCATATTTCTGTTGTCGATGAGGTACAGGACCGACGCCGGGTCGTAGGCCCCGGCGGTATAATTGAGGAAGCCGCCGGACGCGCCATTGATGGCTGCCTGGAGCGCCACTTCGCTGGGATTCAGTGTGACATAGTTCGCATAATTCGGACTGAGTGCTTCGGGGTAAAACCCGATTGGAGTGCGAACACGGTCGATATATTTCACCCGGAAGTAGGACAGGTCCGCGTTAAGCCCCGGCAACGACTTGGGGTGAAAGGCGACCGTCGCAGTCCAGGTTGTGGCTCGCTCCGGCCGCAATGATGTGGAACCGCCATCAAGATAGAGGGCTGATTCATCTGGTGCAGCGTCGCTCCTCCCAAAATATGTCAGCGGAAGGAGGTACGCATATTGCGTCTGATAAATGGACGCGAGGGTGGGAGCTTTGAACGAACGCCCCCAGGAGAATTTCAGGTCGACGGCATTATTTGGGCTGTAAATCAGGCCGATCTTCGGCGTTGTGACGCTACCGCTATAATTGTACCGGTCGTAGCGGCCGGCTACCGAGATCGTCAGTGCCTTTGCGAATGCCGTTTCGTTCAGCCCTGAAATGACCGGGATCTGGATTTCGCCGAATGCGTAGGTATCGCTCTGATCCCCTCCAGTTGTGACGAATTGATCTCCGTTCGCCGACGATCTCCCGTGAACGCGATAGCGATTTTTCCGGTAGCCGGCGCCCAGCACCGCCCGCACATCCCCTGCGGGCAACGACAGCGCTGAGCCTTCCAGATAGGCTTCAACGGCGTGGAGCGAATGGCAGTAACAAAAGTCTTCGCGGAGGAATACGGTGCCGTTCGATGACGACGCGGTTTGGCGCCGATTCCGACTTCTCGCATAGGTGCTCGCGACCGAAAGCGACCAGTTGTCATCGACGGGGATGGTCAGAGACGGGCTGATCGAAAGCGAGCGATCGGTCGTATGGGAGACGCTAAGGATGTTATTCGTGTTGTAGCTCCCGTCCATGGCCCGATCCACGAAGGTAGCGTCGAGACTGAAGCGCACATCATCGAACAGGCTTTGTGACCCGCTTACGAGCGCGGAGTGCACGCGCTGCCCTTTGATCAGCGGATAAGGTTCCGGGAGATAGTTGGTATAGTCCCGATCCTCTGCATCCACCTCCTCATTTCGGCGAAAACCATATGCGACGAGCAGGTTACCGCTCTGCCACTGCTTGCCAGCCACGATCTGATAAAGCTGCGAAGTGCCGCCTCCATCGGTTGCCGTGCCGACGCGCGCGTTAGCGGTAACGCCGTCAAAGGAACGCCGCAAAATGACGTTCACGACGCCAGCCACCGCATCGGAACCATAAAGCGCCGATGAGCCGTCAGGAATGATTTCGACGCGCTCGATGGCTTCAGTCGGGATACCGGAAATATCGATGCCCTGCGCCGAACCCCCAAAAGACAATCTGTGACCGTTCAGAAGGGTGAGCGTTGCATCGGCTCCGAGGCCGCGCAAGTTGACGGCGGAACCTCCGGTCACATTATCGTTAGTATTTGCACCAGAGCGAGCGCCCTTCCCGACCCCCGGGTTTTGGCCCCCGCCGAAATTTTGCGGGATCGATCTCACGGCTTCGCCAAGATCACCAAACCCGGCTCGCTGAATATCGCCGCGATCAATTCTGATCTCGGGCGATGCAAGTCGCGCGCCTTTGATGCGCGATCCCGTAACGGTGATCTCCTGCTCGGCTGTCTCGACTTGGTCCGGAGAACGCGGTGTACCGGCCCGGCCGATTATAATCGCACTTTTCGTATTTCGGACGACCAGACCGGATCCCTCGATCAGACGCCTGACGGCTTCCTCAGGAGTGAAGTTTCCCGCCAACCGCGGCGCCTTTCGCTGTCGGACGTCTTCATTGTCGAAGACGATGTTTGTGCCGGAAATTCGGCGCACTGTATTCAGCGCGGAAGACAGATCCTGGGCAGGAAGATCATAGCTGGCGGTGATGGCGGACTCAGCAGCGATCGCTGAAGCAACCGGCACAAAGCTGGTGGTCGCGGCGAGCACGAAGCCCGCCACGCTGTAACGAAATTGCATGGACTCTCCCCTCAGTACAGCCAGGCGAGTTCTTGCCCGTGCCTACAGGGTATGAGCGTTGCGCACGCTGCGCAGGGTAGTCGAAGGAAGCGTTATTTCTGCGGATCGCCTAAAATAATGCGGTTCCCGCTCCGCGTTATCTGCAGATCGTAAAGATTCGACAGATTCTCAGCGAGCAATTCCGGGTCATCGATCCCGTTTAGCCCAGACACGATGCGCGGCGCGATGGCGGGGTCTTCAAGGTAGATTTTAGTCGCTGATCGATTGTTCACTCTGGCTATGAGATCTGCAACGCGCGCTTCCTGCGCTTCGGACACGCCCTCCGTCCAGTCGGCTTCCGTTCCTCGTTTTTGAACACTTGCCGAGTTGCCCGAACCTTCGATCGCATAGCGGAGCTCGTCACCTGGCTCGAGCCGGATCGGTTCAGCCTTCCCTGCCGACTGCGCTCGGCGAACGTCAATGGCGCCCCGCAGGAGATGAATCTCCACCGTGCGCTTGTCGCGAAAAGCTACGTCAAAGACAGTTCCCACGGCAACGATCTCGCTGTCGCCCGCGTCAACGACAAACGGACGTTCTTCGTGCGCGACATCGAAGCGCGCTCGGCCGCGGCCTAGTCGTAGACGGCGCTCGCCAGATCGAAACCATGCTCGGATCGTGGTGTCACCGTCCAAGGTCAGGCGAGACCCATCCGGAAGTGAAAACTCGCGCACCTCGCCAGCTTCGGTCGAATATTGGAGCGATGCGTCCGCGTGGCCCTGCGCCATTTGTGTCGTATCCGCTTCCGGCCAGAAGGCTGGTGCTCCGCTCGCGCGCCATGCGACGAAGCCTATGAGCGCCATGCATCCGATTACGGTGATCCAGACGCGTTTGGCCGTCCCGCGCACCGGCTTGGGCGGCGGCAGGTTTTCCCAATCGACGCGCTTGCCGGCGGAATGAAGGCCAGCGATGCGATTATAGGTCGCGCGATGCAGCGCACCACGCGCGAGCCATCGCTTAAATTCCCGCTCGTCTTCCTCACTCACATTCTCATCGTTCATGATAACGAACCATTCGCCGGCCTCGCGGCGGAGCTGATCTTGCTCATAGCGATGTGTTTCAGCCATTGGCGTTCACCCTGTGATCGAGATAGAGCAGTGCCTTCTTCATATGGTATTTGACACCGTCAACGGTGATACCGAGCTTCTCGGCGATCTCCTGATAGGTCAGTTCTTCCTGCCGATGGAGCCGGAATACTTCCCGCGTTCGCGATGGAAGTTCTGAAAGCGCCTCCTCGTAGCGGCGCATGAAATCCGACGCCTCCATCATCCATTCCTGTTCCGGATCGACCCACAACTCGTGGGCCTCGTCCACCGGGACATGGTTTGCTCGATCATGGGCGCGGGGACGCCGCGTGCGCTCCCACAACAGACTTCGGGCAATCGTGCGGAGATAGGCAGCGGGGGTGCGCACCTTAGACCTAGGGCGCGCCTCGACGAAATTGACAAATGTGTCCTGAACAAGGTCGTGCACCTCATCTTGGTTCCGGATCGATCGGCGGAAGAGGCGTGCGAGGCGCGGCGCCTCCGACCGGAACAACCGGTCGATCAACCGATCATTTTCGCCGGTTTCCGGCACAGGGGCGCGATCATTATCGGATCGGTTCATGCCGCAATACCCGCTGCAGAACGCCGCGTGCGCCGAGACGAGGTCTGAAGATTTGGTGGCATGGAATTGAAAGCCGATCAGCAAAGCATGACGCAGCATTGCCCGTGTGCAGGCCAATTGCGTAACGATGTGACGGCCGACCCGCATAGTCGGGCGTTTGTAGATCAGGAGACGGGTTCACCCATCCCCTTCGCGCATCATGACGAGGGTAGCTTGTCGTTGCAACAGCAGAATTTACGCCGCGCCCGCTCAGCACCGGTCCTGAGCGTGGCAACCGTCCGGCACAGGATCAGATATTGCCCGACTCTGACGCGGCAGCGCGTTCGAGCTCAGCCAGTTTCTCGGTGCAGATTTCCCGGACGATCGCGCTCAGCTCCTGCACGCGCTCGCCCAGCCATGCGAGATCTTCCGCGCTGATCCGATAATGTTTCGAATAGCGGGCTTTGACATAGGCGTCCTTCAAGAGGCTGAAGCGGCGGCGCGACTGCCTGTCGTCGTCGGGCCAGACATGGACGAGGCGCCGGTCGACCTTCCTCGCCTGGTTGCGGAGATTTTCCAGATTATGGCTGTGCGGCGTGTACAGCGTGCAGGTCAGCAGCAACGTGTGATAGAGACGCTCAGTAGCCTGATGCAGCTGAAACGCGGCATTCTTTCGAAACCCTTGATTTTGAGCAGCTTCGAACATGGCAAAGAACTCGCCGGCGCTCGGGTACCATTCGTCAAAATATTCGCGTGCCAGCGCGAGCGCATCCGCAGGGCGCTTGGGTCGTGGCGTCGCGAGCTCGCTGTCGTCCGATTGATACAGCGCAACCGCATCCTTGACGACGTCCAAGAAAAAGAAGCGTCCATCGGCGAGATTATTATTCACCTCTTGGAGCGTGTGGACGATCAGGCTCACCGGATGACGCAGCCGGTGAAGAACCATATAATCGCGCGCCAGCCGGTTCTCGAGATGATACCAATATTCGTGATCGGTAAGTTCGACCTGATTGACGATGACGAGGATGTCATAGTTCGAGACATAGCCCTTCTCGGTGTGCGGCTCGTATATCCCCTCGCCGCGCGCCATCGAGCCATAGAGAATGACTTTCAGGATCCGGCCAGCCTTGCGTTCGCCGTTCGCGAGCTTGTGGGCATCTTCGAATTCTTCGAAAATCGCCTGCACGATGGCCTCGAGTTCGCGCTGGCCGCGGGCGGGAAGGTGCGTAATGTCCGTGCGCATGACAATTCTTCCTGCATGACTGGGGGCCATCAGGCAATGGGCGACGGGTTATCGCGCTGCTGGATCGTCAGAGTCTGATCGATCGCGACAAGCGCCGCGGCAAGTTCGCGACGAACCAAATCCTCCGAAATGCCAAGGGCCGCGGCGATCGCCGGATAGTCGAGGCTGCCGCGGGAGGACAATGTGAACACGTCTCGGGCAAGAGGCGGCAGCGCGGCGATGGCGGCCGCCAAGCGCTCGGGATCGATGCTTTCACGGCTGCCGGGGCCGGTTGCGGCGCGGATCCAGGCGCCGATCCACACGCCCGCGCGATCGACGCGACAAGGTGCCCGATCGGCGATGAGCACGCGGTCTTCGGCCGCCCAGGCCTGCCTGGTCGCCTCAATGAGACCTGACGGAGCGGTGTCGTCGGCATCGACCGCAAGCACGGCCTGCACGCGTGCGAGAAGTTCACGTCGACGTCTGCGACGGCTGACGACGCCCAAGAACCTGCTTTCGTCGGCGAGTTGGTCGCGCAGTTCCCGGAGGAGCGCGCAAAGATGAACGGTGTCCATGGAATATATCCTTGATGGCAGCCGAGGACTCCAGCGGGTACGCAACCCGCTGTCCTCGCTTCCATCCTTCCCACTCCCCTTCCTGTCCGACACCGATCGCGCAGTCGTGGGATGCATCGATCAGCCATTGAGTGCCGACGAGCGGGCAGGATGCCGCGCACCATCGAACCTTGCGATAGTGTCGGGCAAAGTAAGTTCGCCCCCCGGAAATTCTCACTGGAAAGTCCGGGGGTAGTGATCAGCAATCACGATGACCGATGAACTGCGCAGACGCGCCGAGCGCGCCGCCTATCGGGGTCGATCTTGAATTCACACAATCCAAATCTTCGGTTCGACGCTGCATGCGTGCGCCAGCCATCGATCTATGCGCGGCAGCTAGCTGCCGCGCATTTGCCGTCGCACTTCTCTCGCGATCAGTTTGTCCGCGGTGAATGAGCTGAGATGGCGTCGGGAGGAAAAACCCAGCGCCGCGATGCCATTTTCGCCAGCCGACCCAGCACCTTATGCCCGCGCCGTCACGATCCCCCAGCATCTGACTGGTGCGATCCTCGCGAATATGATGCGTTGTTGCGGTGCGATCGCCGCGCGTTCGCGTGGGAATGGCTACGGCGGAACGGATTCTATCGCAGCCTTTGGAGCGCGCGTGATACACTGCCGTCAGACGCGCCCAAATGTGTTGGCCTCGTCGCATGGGTCGATCCGGCTCTCGCATCTCCCGTGGCGCGACCGATCTGGAGCACAAAACTGGACCCGAAGGTTGTGAGGAGTCACTTGACCGGCCGGCGAGCGGCTTCGAGTGACCTGTTCGATATTCGGGACTTCGCGTCATTCGTCTCGGTTGAAATTGATGCGAGCCAGACGGAACATTGGCTATTCAGTGACGGGCACTGGATCGTCAGGCTGGACGTGCATGGCGGTTCGCTACTCGGCGGCCCGGCAAGGCTTGAATATCAATTGAGTGGCGTACGATCGGCAAAACCAAAACTGGAAGCACTACGACAGTTGCTCGCCCTGTTTGAAAATGGCCGCTTACCAAGGTCAATGATTCCCCGCGAACAGCGGGCTGCAAGGTGGATAATGGAACTTCGTATCGGCGATGCAATACTTGCCGGCGCCAGCGAACAAGAGATCGCGAGGGAATTGTTCCCAGATGCAATCGCGCCCAAGCGCTGGCGCCGAGAAAATTCGTCTCATCGCCTGAGGGTGCAACGGCTGGTTCGGACAGCCCGAAGTCGTCTTTCCGATCCGCTGGGAGGGCCATGGTTCGAATAATTTGTCGCAAATAGCCGGTGCCTGGGGGCAATTTGCGGGCTGCACACATGTCATCGCTATCTTGCGCGCTCACCATATTTGGCTGCCGAATCTTCTGCGTAGATGCTGCGAGACGCTCGCCGCGTAGCGCAGTTGCCTCCAACCCGTCGGGCTATGATAGACGCCGATCGCCTTCCAATAATCGCCGGCCGCCGCGAGCCCCGACAGGAATATCCAGCGCGCCGCCTCCGCATTGAAACAGGCATCGTTCTGGAGCCAATGCCGAACATGGGTTTCGGGCCGCCCCACGAGCGTCGCAATTTTGGGCACCCACCAGCTGTTGATTTGCAACGGCCCCAGATCATGAGTGCCATTGCTGTTGACGACAGCGGCGCCGATCCAGCCGCCTTCCTGATCGCGCAGACCCCAAAGCGTGCGTTCGAGCCACGGCTTGCCATGGGCGGCGCTGCGGATGCAGCGAGCGATCTCAGCATCGCCCGTCGCGACTGGCGCGCGAGCCATTGCCGGCAGTGAGATGCCGAATGCCAAGGTGAAGATGGCCGCCGTCACCCCAAACCGCAAACCTTGCGAAGCGCGGACCCCGATAGGCGCGCTGGCGAGTTCGGCTGTCCGTGGAAACGGGAATATGTTCATCGATCATGTCCTTGCTGTCGGGAATGCGGTTGCTCTGCGGGCTCGGGATCAGTCGGTGCTTGCGCGCGCTGGCTCTTCGTCGAGCCAGCGAGAATGCCGTTCAGATAGGAATCGAGCTTCGACATGCCGTCTCTCGCGCGGCCCGCGAGCATTTCCGCAAGCGATGGCGGACGCAGAACCTCGTTCCATTCGCGCTCGCGCTCGGCCCTTCGCTCGGCGCGATCCGCACGCGTGCTTAGCATCAGCTCGCGCGCCCGGTCGAGACTTTCAGCGAGCCGGGCGCCGCGGATGTGGTGGCTGTCGCGCCAGAGACGTCCCAAGCCTTCGAGCGAGGACGTCTTTTCGCCAGAATGCTTCTCGAGCTTCTGCACGAGGCGATCACGGTCCTCGGTCCAGAGTTTCACGCCGTAACGAGCACGAGTGATGGCGGTGTAGTAATTCTGGCCATTGACGAGGCCCGATCCGACCGGGGCAAGGACATAGACGCGGTCATAGGTCTTCGACTGCGCCGAATAGACAGTTTCGGCGTAGCCATAATCCCAGGTGCGATGAACGGAGAGGTCGATCTTCTGCGGCTCGACGCTCCGGTCCCAGCGAATAGTCGCGATCGTCCCGTCTAGACGCTCGATCGTCCCGCGCTCCGCATTTTTGAGGCCGAGCTCCCTGGTCGCAAGCCGCCACTGAATGCGATCGCCCGCGGCGATGTCGCGTTTGTCCTCGACGAACACATTGACTTGCGACGCGCGGCCGAGACGGGGATTCCAGAGGATCGTCCCACCCTTCTCGTCGACAAGCCGCACGAGCTGGCGTCCGCGAGCATCGCGTGCGATACCGTCGACACGATATTCGGCGCCGGCGGCGATACCGAGCCCGGCATTGTCGCGGGCGAAGGTCACGACCTGGCCACCCGAATAAAACCGGGCAAAATGCTTCTCCTGGTCGGTCATACCGGAGGGCGAAAGAATATCGATGCGCGCGTCTTCGGCGGCAACGGCCCCTTCCCGCTTCAGAACTTCGCGGATCTGCGTGTTGACGATCAGCCTGGTCGCGTTGTCGAGAACCAAGATATTGGTCTTGTCGCGGTTCTCGGGTTTGAGCCGCGTCCATTCCGCGACGAGGTTAGCCGCAAGTTTGTCCGCGCCCTCGCCGCTGACGATCTTGTCGAGCGATTGGAGTGACGCGGCATAATCCCCGCTGCGCGCGCTCGCCACCGCGGCCTTCATCGACTGGGTTTGCTGTCGGACCGCCTCCGTCAGTTCAGCCGTCGGCAGGCCCAGCTTCTGCATCAGCCAGAATGGTTTGCCCTGCTCGATCGCCCCGGTCTGCTTGTTGTCGCCGAGAAGAAGAACGCGCGCACCGGTGTCGTGGCTGATCTGCAATATCCGCTGCGCTTGTCGGCTACCGAGTTGGCCAGCCTCGTCGACGACCAGGACATGACGGTCGGTAATATCATGCCCGCCGCCGCCTAGGAGCGCGGCGACGGTACGAGAGTCGATACCCGCGTCCTGGCCGAGTTTCGCGGTCGCCGATGAGGTCGGCGCCAATCCGATGAAGGTCCAGCCCGGATCGGCCGCGGCCTTCAACTGCTTGATGAGAGTCGATTTGCCCGAGCCGGCGACGCCGTGAACACCCATGACGCGGTCACTGGATATCGCGATTTCGGCGAGCACCTGTCGCTGGTCATCATTGAGAATGCTCCCGCGCAGCGACGTGTCGATCCGTTCCCGCGACGCAAGCGGAACCCCATCGCCAAGGCTTAGCGAGATATGCGTCGATAGCGCGATCTCGAGCCGCGCGGCGCGGCGCGAGGTTCTGCCGCGCGTAAGGACTTGGTCACCGGTGGGCTCTCTCGTCTTTAGCAGCTTGAGCCGTGCTTCATGCTCCTCGAAGAGGGGGCGAATGTCTCGGAACCGAACATCGCCCACATGCGACGCGAGCCCGGTGCGGATGAGCCGACCAAGGTTATTGACCGCTTCGCGTGTCTCCGACTGGCGAAGCCCGAACAGCGCAGCGCGGCGCACGGTTGCAGTATCGGCGTCCAGATGCTTCTCCTCTCGCGCATCGGCGGCGTCGCGGACAGCTTCGAGCGCGGGAATGTGAGCCTTCGATCGCTCTGCCCATTGGGCATGGAGCGTGTCGAGATCGACTTTCTGCTTGGGGGGCCGGGTCGCGAAGAAAGAAATCGATCGCTCGGCCTGGCCCTGGAAACCATGTTCCTTCGCGTGCGCATTGATCTGCTCGGCCCGGCGCGACGTCGCATCGATCAGCTCCTTGGGGACACCCCGAATCTCGAACAACCCCCGGCGCGGGTCGAACTCGATCTCGTAACCAATCCCCCTGAGGTCATGGGCGAGGTCGTTGCGATAGATCTGGCCGGCGACCATCTGCTCGGCGAACATGGCGCGGGATTCGAGGCTCACCATCTGCTCGTCACCGGCATGGCGGGTCATGTTGAGGATGACGACATGGGTATGGAGGTGCGGATCGAGCTCGCGCGAGGCATGTTCGGTAAAACGCGCATAGAGAAGCTGGCCCGTCGTCTCGTGGGTAATCTTGCCGTCCATGCGCCGACGGAGTTCGGCATGCTCCTCGATCCAGGCGATGGCCGTCCCGACCGCGCGCTCATGCGCGGCGATGATCCTTTCATCGCCCGTCACCAGTGCCATGATCGACACCGACTTCGGGGCTTTGACGGCAAAGTCCCACCCCGGATGATGCTGAACTTCGCCATTCCGGATACGCCCGAGTTGCTGCCCATCGACCTTGCCGGCGAGCAGCGCCTCGAACGCCTTGCGGTCGACCGGCCCCGAAAGACCGAGGTCGGCCGCAAGCTTCCCGCCCCACTCCGAGGGCTCATCCCCACCCTTGGTGTAATAATCGCCGATCGTATAATAGCGGGCGATATTGCCGGGTTTGCCTCCAAGGCGGCGCGGATGGATCATGCAGGCTTCGCGGGCCGGCGGCGACCGCCCGGACGACCGTGCTGCCGTAGGGTGCGATCCCAGTGCGGGGCGATGATTTCGAGGGGCGT
This sequence comes from Sphingopyxis sp., assembly GCF_036261875.1. GTDB lineage: Bacteria > Pseudomonadota > Alphaproteobacteria > Sphingomonadales > Sphingomonadaceae > Sphingopyxis. Next base: position 11,849 of record NZ_DATAJZ010000024.1, read on the forward strand.
GGCCGGATTATCGGGCGAACCATCGGCGGGCGCGTCCCGGTCGGTTGGCGCCTCCCCATTCGTGTCTTCAGGCGCGGGATCGGACGCGCCCATCGGGAGATCGAGCTTCAGCTCGGGCGCATTCGCATTCGCTTCGCGCTTCCCGGACCGTTTGCGCGCTGGCGCACCGTTCTTCGCCGGTTTCGCCGATGACGGGGCAGCCTCTACCGAACCTGATGGTGACGGCGGCGCGGGCAGAGGCGCGATGCGATGCGGAAGTCGACGGCGTTCGGTAAATGCCTCTCCAATGGATGGCAGGTCGTTGTATCGATCCGCAAAGCGAACGACGGGCAGGTCGCGACCGAACCGCAGATAGCCCGACAGGTTCGGGAGGTTCGTGACCTCGGTGTGCATCACAAGAGGTCGCGTCACCTGGATGCGCGAGAGATTGACCCCGTCGCGCATGTCGTTGACGCCGTAGCTCATCCCCTCGTTCGCCTCGACCTGCTCGACCTGTCCCAAATTCTCGCTGACGTGCTTGGCGGTGGGGGTATCGTTCGCCCGGAGCGCGACCCAGGTCGAGCAATAGCCGGTGATCGCCGCGGCATCCTGGATGCCGTATGTCGCCTCGAGCTGCGGATAAGACTGGAACCCGAGGATGCCGCAGCCGCCATATTTGCGGGCGCGTGCGAGAAAGTCCGAAAGCGATGGCAGTTTCTGGAGCGAGGGTAGCTCGTCGATCACGCAATAGAGGCGGCGCTGCTGATCGGGTTTCAGGCTCATGATCGCGCTGATCGCGATATCGAGCCAGACCGTGATGAGGGGGCGGAGCGAGGGAAGCTGGTCGGCCTTCACGGTGACGAACAGCCAGCTGTCGTCCCCCTCGGTCGCCACCCAGTCGCGGATCGAAAGCCCGTCGTCGGTATCATCGAGATAGGCGAAGCTGCGCATCACCGACGCGAGCTCAGCCTGGACGCCCGCCGACGTGCGTTCGCCCTCCATCGAGATAAACGCCGCCGCATCGGTCCCTGCGGCGAAGGCGGACAAATCCTTCAGCGAGGAGCGGACGATGGTGTGAAGGAGGATCGATATATAGGTGCGTCCCTGCGCTGCGAGCTTGCGCAGCACGGCGACCAGAGTACCGCGCGCGGCCTTAGGCCAGAAAGGATCGCCATGCTTGTCGGGGATCGTCGATTCCGCGATCTGGTCATAATGATAATCGTGCGGAACATCGACCCAGGGCGACCAGATGGCCGACCGTTCGTCGAGGGGGTTGAGCAGGATGTCCTTCCCCTCGCGGTAGAATTTCTCGACGAAGGTGCCGGCGGTGTCGTAAACGATCGCCCGCTTGCCCTTGGCGCGGATGCCCTCGAGCATCTTGACGATCATGTTGGTCTTGCCCGTGCCGGGAGCGCCGCAGATCAGAACATGCTCGGTTTCAAAAGCGTTCGGGACGTTGATGCCCCCGATCGCGAAGCTGCCCTTCGCTTCGCCGCGAAGCGCGCGTCGTACCTGACGGACTGTCCCGAAGTGGGCCCCGCGCAGATATTCATTGGAACCGAGCCCCTTCCCTGTCCGGGTAAAATAGAACCAGGCGAAGACAAGTGCTGCGAGCGCGAACACCCCGGACAGGATCGCCCCGCCGATGAGATCGCTCTCGAGCTTTTCGAGCGCCTGCTTCGCGATCACAGAATCGACCAGCCAGTCGGCCGACGTCCAATATTCGCGGCCATCCGGGGTGCGGAACAGGACCGGGTCGTTCGTCCCCGGCGCGGCGTCGGCCTTGAAGTTTGCCTCAATGAGCTTGGTAAGGACGAAGCGCTGATAGGCATCCGATTTTTCGAAGGCGTACCAGATGGCGCCGATGACCCAGATGCTGAGCCCGGCGAGGGTGGTCTGGAAGAAGACCTGGGTGGTCATCCGGACATTGTGGACGATGGCCTGGCCGCCGCGCGTCCAGCTGCCGAGCGTGTCGTTGCGGAAGATGCTCATGACGACGCGCCTCCCCCCAGAGCGGGAAGGTCGCCAGCGGTGATCAGTCCCCGGTCGAGGAGTAGCCGCTTTGTATCTTCCATCCCCTTTGCGAGCGATTTGGGCGCGCGCGCGCCGACGTCGGACGCGAGGATCGCGAGCACTTGGATGACGGTCGAATGAAGTTCGTCGAAGCGGGCATGGAAGCCAAAGGGGTCGGCGCCGTTCAGCTGTTCGAGGGCGTCACGAACGAAGGCCGCGGTAGAGGCGCCTGCCGCATCCGCATCGGCCGCGAGCCGGTCGTATAGATCGTCGGGAAGACGAATAGTCAGTCTTGCCATGGCAAGCTCCTGGTCTGGAGCTTCGGCAAGTGAGGACGCGTAGCCCCTCTTATATAGCAAAACCGGCTCTGACAGGCAAATCGATGAAGGATATTTCGAGGTTCTGGCCTGTCGCAATCATCTCGATCCAGCTACGGTCGGCTTGAAAAACGGTTCAAACAAAACTATCTGAATGCCGTAAGCGTCGTATTTTGGTGAAGCCATGCCGAGCCTGTCGAAACAGATTCTGGATTATGTCCCCGAGGGGAAAGTCGTCGATCGCGCGCAGATTGCGCTCGACGCCGATTATGATTCCATTGGCCGCGTGCTGCGCAAGCTGGTCGACGATGGTAAACTCGTGCGTGTCGGTCGCGGCCGTTACCGCAGGCGGGCACGCGGCTCGACTATGTCCTCGAACTCGATCGCCGATCGTGTTGCGCGACGCGTGGCTCGTTCAAAGCGCAATGTCTTCCTGCGCCGGGATTTCGAGACGTTTGGCAGCTATGATGCCGTTGGGCGCGCCCTGCGGAGGGTCACCGAGGAGGGCCGCCTCGTCCAGATCGGCTACGGGCTCTATGCGCGCGCCGAACGCTCGCCGGTGACCGGCAAGCCCGCCCCCGTCGTCGGGATCAAGCGGCTCGCGACCGAGGCCCTCAAGCGGCTGGGGAAAACGGTCTCCGATTCCGGCCAGACAAGAGATTATAACAGCGGCCGAACGAACCAAGTCCCCACCGGGCGAACGATTGCCGTCAAGAACCGTGTCCGCCGCCGGATCGGCTATGATGGCGCCTATGTCATTCTCGAACGCGCCTGACGCAAGAACGCTCGGGCGCGTCGCAGGTGCGCTGCGCGTCGACGAAGCGTTCGTCGAGAAAGACTGGTATGTCGTCTAGGCCATTCAGGTCCTTCTCAACTGGCCACGCCCGACCTTACGCCAGTGTTTTCAGGGGGAACGTCGCTCCTAAAAGCGCACGGGCTGATTCAGAGATTTTCAGAGGAGTTAGATTTCAAGCTCATCCTCTCGGACGCATTCTTGGAAAAGTCTCCGGGGCAAAAACGTAGTGCGTTGAGCGCCTTCAAGAACGGACTCGCCGATGCCTGGGCGGCAGCGGGATTCGTCATAACCGGGGTCGAAGCCGGAAGTGGCAACGGGTTCATCCAGATCGACATGGACTATCCAACGATCCTCGATGGGCATGACGCGCTCCGCCCCCATATCCAGGCCGAGATATCCGCCAAGCCCACGCCGCTTGCGACCGGCGAACGGCCGCTGGCATCTTTCGTCCATCAGTATCGTGGATTGGAACCCGAGATCACCGCGATTGCGTGCGTCGATCCGGTCGAGACAGCCGCCGACAAGCTGAGCGCCTTCTGCTGGCGGGTGCTCACCCGCGACCGCGAGAGGGTCGGTGATGACCCGACGATCGTGCGTCATCTTCACGATCTCGCGGCGCTCGAAGCGACCGCTTCCGCAAACGCGCAGTTCCCTGCCCTGGCTGAAGAGACGATTATGGCCGATTCGCATCGCGGTGGCGGCGCACTGGAAGGCATGCTCCCTGCGCAACGCATGGCGGCCCTGGTGGAGCACCTGCAATCAGACACGCTCTATGCGGATGAATATGCCCGCTTCGTAGGCGGAATGGCCTTTGCCACTGAACAGAAATTCCCACATTTCCGGAAGCCGTCGGGGCGCTGGAGCGGCTTTGCAGGCCGGTACCGGCCAAATAGAGTCGGTACCGGCGTTTTTCCATGTGGCAGCTGCGGCAGCCAAAAGATGCCAAATGAAATCAGAAGCTTGCACCCAATGGCTGCCAAACGCGGCCGCAACCGGCAGCCGCGGCTGCCAGATGACGCCATCTTGGTCGAGCCAGGATATCCACATAACTAGCTGAATTAGAATGAGGAACAGATCCGCAGCACCCGTGCGTAGGGTGCATTACAAACGCCAACGGCGTGCGTCCGCCCACCGCAGCGACGTGTCGCTGCGACACCTCGTGCCGGAAGGCGCGGGGGTTCCCCCCGCCGGGGGGGATTTCTTCATCTGCCGGCGGCACGCCGGCCAGGATAATTGACGTTTGATCATGGCGCATTCCTTCGGATAGAATTGGAAGCTGGCGGGCAGACCATTTGAAGGATGATGGTTATGCCCAAGAAGAGTGAACGTGAACGCCTCGCCGATCTCGAAGCGCGTCAGCGCAAGGTCGCCGAGGACGTGGAGAATGCCCGCCGCGCCCTGCGCGGCCGCTATGCGTCGATCATCGGCGAGCTTGCCGTCGAGGAACTGACCGAACGCGAATTTCGAGAGCTTGTAGGCCTTGCTATCCGGTCCGGCGGCGAAGCGGCGGTGGGGGCACTCAAATCCCTGCCGATACGTCCCGCCAAGTAACGCTATCCCGAAGGGATGCCCCTGCGACGAGCACGGCGAAGCCGCGCGCAGGAGGCCGATGGCATCGCCATCGCATCGCCCGCGCGACGGACCCCGCCAGGGGTCCACGAGCGCGGGCGACCTTCCCTTACACCAAAAAGAAAAGGGACGGCCCGGCACTCCGGACCGTCCCTTTGCGCCGCCCGATCAGGCGGCGAGACGCTGGTCGATAAGGCGGAAGAAATGCGCGGGCACGCCCTTCGCGCGGACCAGCCGGGCGAGATGTGACTGAAGCCCCGAGCCTTCGCAGACCAGGGCTTCCACCGGGTTCAGTCCGAGCAGTTGCTCATTGCGCATAAACCCCGCGCGTTGCCCGAACTTGCTGCTGAGGGTGAAAGCGACGAGCGGTGTTGCGGTCCGGGCCGCCCATGCAGCGGCAATGGCATCGCACCCCTTGGACTGCGCGGTCGTCGCCAGCACCATCGCCGGGATGCGCACCTTGATCTGGTCGAGCCGCTCGGTCAGCAGGGCGTGATCTTCCCATTGCTGCCCGCCCGAGAAGATCACCACGGGCCCCTGCGGGGCGTGGGCGTCGATCCGGCGCTGACGCCGCGCGGCGAGGAAATCGGTCGCCGCCACCACCGCGGCGGTGCGCTTGCTCGACACCAGCGACCCCCGGGGTGCCGCCCATGGGCGTCCGGTTTCGGCGGCGAAGGTCTGGGCGGCATAGTCGCGCATGCAGGCCACCGCGTCGCGCGCCTCGTCGAGAGAATGGCAGAAGGTCTGCGCCTCCTCCAGCTCGGCGGTCAGGATCTCGCTGCCGTCGGCGTCGCGGACGAGATCCTTGACCTTCAGCGCGGCCTTGTCGGCTTCGGCATCGAGCTGGTCCGCGACCTTGTGGAAGCTGTGGACGATGCCCCAAGCAATGCGGTCGGCGATCCCTTCGAGGCGGGTGTCGCGGAACAGATCGAAGAAGGTGCGGACCGCCATTTCCGTAGCGAGCTCCGCCGCGTGGGGGAGCGGCATGTCGGCGTCGGTCGGCTCGTCGGCATAGCCCATCCGGAAGCCGCCCGTGGTTTCGGTGAAGGCGTTTTCGAAGGCGGGCGACACGGTTTCCGCGGCGATGAGGTCAGCGATTTCTTGGTCGGTGCGAGTGGTTTGTGTATGCTTCGTCATGAGAACCTCCTTGAAAAAGAGGTCTCCTTCCCTGCACGGGCTCTGAGCGACGGGGTCAAGGATCGGGCGCAGCCCGACCGCGCAGCGGCGATGGGGGTCACGATTTTCTTTGGCGGCCACCGGCACCCGATGGGCTACGCCGCGCCCGCCGCGCCGAAGAAAATGGTGGGGCCCCGTCGTCCTTGAGGCCGGCGCTGCCCCCGTGCCACACTAAAAAGAGTTGAGAGAGAAGAAGAGGCTTGCGAAGCGGGGGCTCGATGCCCCCGATTCGCAAATGGTTGCATCAAACGCGATTATTTGCGGAAGGTCTCCGCCAGACCGGGAGGTGCGCCGCAACGGTGCTGGTCAGCCCTTCGAAGGGGAAGCGAGAGAGGATGAAGATAGTTGGACGCGTGTGAGCAGACCGAACGGGTGGACAGCGCATCGCGGATGATCCTCGCCACGCCGCGGCAGTTGTTCCGTACCTATTTTGACGCCGAGAAGATGAAGAGTTGGCGGGTGCCCGATGGCGCGACGGGCACCTATTCGGTGCTTGAACCGCAGCCCGGTGGGCGTTTCTGCCTAAATCTCCTCTATTCCGATCGGGCGGAGATCGACGGGCCTGAAGCCGCAATCGAAATCATCACCGGCACATTCACCGAGTTCCTACCCGACGAGCGTGTGGTCGAAGCGATTCGCTACACGAACGCCGACGCGGCTTATTCCGGCATGATGACGTTGACCCTCACGATCGAGCCAGCGAAAGTCGGCTCCAAAGTCTCGCTCCACGCGACCGGCATGCCCCCGGCGCTGGAGGTCACCGCCCATCGCGCGACACTTGCCGCAGCGCTACGGCGGCTGGCGCTGCTGACCGAATGAACGAGGAAGGCGGCCGCCTCGCAAGAAAGGCGACCGCTCATTTTCTTAACGTCGTTCGAAGGCTTCTCCGGTCGGCGGCATATAGGCCTCGAACGGATTGCCGTCATGCAAATGTCCGAACGGCGTCATGACATAGCTCGAACCCTCGCGCCCCACCGCGCAGATGACATAACGGGGCTCGCCCGACGCCGCATCGGTACATTCCATCAGGGCGAGGTCGCCTTTTTCCGCCGCACGGCGGAGCGTCGCGAAGTTCCGCCGATAAGCCTCAGGAATCGCCATCGCCGTCACGCCGTCAGGCGGAGGCCGGGGCCCCGCTGTGCCGCCGGGCGCGAAACGTCATCCGGCTTCTTGAAGGCATGAATCGGCACCCCGGCCTTGCGGAGGAGCTGGTAAAGATTGGCCTGAAGCCCCGACCCCTCGCAGAGCAAAGCCTCGACTGGCTTCAGCTCGGCGAGCTTGCGGTTGCGGTTGAAGGCGGTTTTCCGCCCCGAGCCATAAAGGCCATAGGCAACGAGTGGCACGCTGTTCTCGGGACGCGCCGCCCATGCGGCGGCGATCGCGTCGGCGCCCTTGCGCTGGCCGGTCGTCACTAGCGTCATATGCGGCACGCGGGCCTTGATCTGGTCGAGCCGCGCCCACAGCGGTTCCCAGTCGGCCCAGACGGCGGGACCCGAGAAGACGACGATCGGGCCTTGCGGGAGGGTCCGTTCGCGCGCGGCGAGCGCCCGCTCGCGCAGAAAATCTTGCGCCGCGATCTGGCTCGCCATCGAGACGGACGACGCCCGGGTTCCCTTCGCCGGCGACCATGGCCAGCCGGTGAGCGCGCGATACATTTCGGCGGCATAATCGCGCATGCATTCGATGGCGTCGCGCTGTTCCGCGAGCGAGCGGCAGAGGAGCTGCTTCTCCTCCAGGCTCGTCGCATAGACTTCGCTGAGGTCCGGCGTGCGCGCGAGATCACCGAGTTCCTGCGCAATTGAATCTTCGCGGCGCGCAAGCTTTCCGGCCGTGAAATGGAATGAATTGACGAAGCCCCATGCGATGTCCGGAGCGAACGCTTCGAGGCGCGTGTCGGTGAAGAGGTCGAAGATCGCGGCGATCACGCCGCCGCATTCGGCCTGCGCGGCGAAAGGCTCGGGCATGTCGAGATCGCTCGGCTCGTCCCCGGCGGAGACGATCGAGAGCGGGATTGGGTCGCCGAAGGCGGCCTGAAATTCAGGCGTGGCGATGGCCTCGGCGTATAGCTGTTTCAGGTCGGCGAAGCGGTCGACGGACGCGGGGTTGGCGTTGGTCATGATGGGCCTCCAGTCAGCAAAAATGAAAATCGGCCGGAGCGGCTGCGCCGCCCGGCCGCACGAGGATCAGTGGAGCGTTGCGCCCGCAGGCTTCCGCGGCGCCGGGCTGGCAGCGATGCCGTCCAGCGGGCGCAGCCCGTTGACGACCTCCCATGCGAGGACGGGCGCGAGCGGTTCGAGCGCGGTTCCGGCGACGATGTCGAAGACAGCGGCGATGACGGCGCCGCATTCGATGAGACGAATCTGGGCCATGACGGCCTCCCAAGCTGGATGAGAAAAATGGGCCGGGAACCGAAGCCCCCGGCCCGTCAAGCCTGACCGTCAGAACGGGACCTCATCATCGACGTCGGCGCCGGCGCCCGCGCCATTATCCATCAGCGCGCCGTCGGTGCCTGCGGTGCTCTCGCCGAACCCGCCGCCCTGCTCACCGTCGCCATAGTCGCGGCGCGACGAGCGGATCGCGGGACCGAAGTCGTCGCGGCGCTGCGGGCGCCGCCACGCGACGCGGTAGCCATCCTGCTCGGACCCGAAGAGCGCGATCGGGAGCGGTTCCGGGAGGCTCGGGTCGTCGATCGAGCCCTGAAGGAAGACTTCGCCGGTGGTATTTTTGGCGACGGCTTCCCAGAGAGCGCCGAGTTGGACCCAGCGATTGCCGACGTTGAGCGCGACGATCTCATAGGCCGGGGCCCGCTCGTGATCGCTCTCGACCGGACGAAGGCCGAGACGCGGCAGATCGATGGTGCGGGTCGCGATCGACCCCATCAGACGGCCGTTCCGATTGCTGAATTCACCAATATTCATGGGACTTTCCTTTGACGTTCATCGCTCCGGCCAATCCCGAAGCGACACCCGCCAAGGTCCCCCTCTCCTCTCTGTCCCGCCGCCGCCGTCCGGCGCCGCGGCCTGCGGTCGCACCCGCCCTCGCGCCCTCACGCACCCGCTCGCTTCAGGCGCGCGGATGCGCTATGCAGGTCGCATGGATGCCGAGACGATGAGGACGGTTGCGCGGCTCGCGCGGTCGCGCGCGGATCGCGGCAGTTCCGCGGCGCATGGTGACGGGCTCCAGCGGCTCGGGGCCGCGCGGGCGCTGCGCCAGCTCGCGATCGATCTCGAAGTCTCGGCCGATGCGTGCGAGGTCAGTCCCCCGCCATCCCGTCGGCGCGGCCGACCGGCCTAGCTCCACCCGGCCCCCGCGCATTTCCCTTTCGGCAGCCAATCGTTACCCTTCAGGGCCGAGATCCGGCGCAGCCGGAGCTCGGTCGGAGCGGCGCGCAGCGCCGCGGAGATAGAGCGGCGGTGCCCGCGGCAGCGGACAGCCGCCCCGCAGCGACATCCAACCATCTGCGGATCAAGCACAACAGTCCGGTGCCAGGCTATTCCAGGGGACAGAGTCTCGAACGCGCCGCAGGCGCGCTGCCAATGCGGCGCGCCTGCGATCGGTCGGACGGCAGTCTCAAGATAAGAGAGGCGGCGGCCGCTAACGCCGCCGGTAGTGTCATTCCGCGATGCGAGGGGTCAGAGCGAGCGGTAGCTCGCGGTCCGGTGACGGCGCGGTCGCGGTGTTGCGCGTGAAGGTCGCCGGACCGCCCACAGAGCGGCGGCCAACGTCAAGACCAATTTCATTGAGGCGTGCCCAAAGCGCGGACGATCTAAGGGCGGGACCTTCCGGAGGATAAGACCGGGCTATTTTGCCTTGGCGCGGCCACGCGGGGCCTTGCCGCCGCCGCCCCGACCCTTGGTTCCGAGGCCAATGGCCTTGGCGAGAGTGCGGCGGGTCTCGGCATAATTGGGCGCGACCATCGGATAGTCCTTGGGAAGGTCCCACTTCGCGCGATACTCGTCGGGGGTCATGTTATAGGCCGTCATCAGGTGGCGGCGGAGCATCTTGAGCTTCTTGCCGTCTTCAAGGCACACGATGTAATCGGGCTTCACGGAGGCGCGGATCGAGACGGCGGGCTCCTGTTTGACTTCGGGGGGCTCGGTCACGCCAAGACCGGCGAGGGCTTCATGGACGGACCGAATGACGAGGGGAATGTCGGATATCGCGACGCTGTTGTTGCTGACATGAGCAGCCACGATATCGGCGGTCAGCGTTACGAGCGTTTCGGAATCGTCCATGCGTTCACCCTTCGAATGCCAAGCTATCTAACTTTACCAATAGCAGGCATTCCACCGGGAACAAAGGGCAAGTAATCGGCAGTCCGACACCGAACTATCTCATCCAGACACTTACAGGGACCTACCAAGGGAACGTCGGTAGCAAGTCCTCGGTCGGTCCGTCGCTGTCGAGCAGCACATAATCACAGCCGTTGTCGCGGCCGAGCGCCAGGATCGCGGGCAGTTCCTTGGGGAGACAGCGCTGCGCTTCGGGCGGTAGCGTCATCGTATGGAGGAACCAGCCATATTGCGTTGGCGCGACGCACAGCGGCCGCCTGTGCGGCGGATAGTCTGCCCAAGCGGTGAGCAGCTGCCCGGTCGCGCAGCGAATATGGGCGGTGCTGAGCACAAGATATTGTCCGGTTTCCATGGCGTATTCCTTGAAGGGAGGCTCTGGTCGAGGGCAATTCAACGAACCGATTCCTGCTGTTCGATCCGCGAATTCGGATCCGCGGTGCTCGATGGTCACGCCGCGAGCCGCGTGACACCGGCGTTGAACCGGTCGATCCATTCGCGGAGCGGCGGTCGCTCTTCGATCGGGATCTGCGCCGCGACTGCCTGGAATTCGACGAGGGCGACGGGTGCGCCGTTCACGATCGCGGCAATCTCGCGGGGCGGCAACAGGCCGCGGTCCCGGATGAACTCGGTCATCGTACCGGGCCGCGCACGGGTGGACCGCCGCCACAGGCCTTCGACATTGATCAGGCGGGGGGCCGCGCGCGCTTCCATCAGGACGATCAGGCGCAGACACCAAGCGGGCAAGGTCTGAACCTCGTGCGGCTTCATCGCGGCGCAGAAGAAGCAGCTCGACTTGACGGGAACGGGAAGGCCTTCGGCCTTGATGCGAGCCGCGCATCGATGCCGGTCCCAACCCCAGTCGCGTAAGGGGTAACAATAGTCATAGCGCGGGTCGACATGCCCCTCGCGGTGCGCATACCGGCGGCTGTCCGCCGGCGATGCATCGTAGCCAATGAGCTTGATCACCTTGCCGCCGCGTGCCCACGCCTGCTTCGCGGGATCCCAGCTCTCGACCCATTTATCCTGTGGCTGGATCTTCCATTTCTGACTGCAACTGTGACGCCCGAAGCTGATCGAGGGCAGGGTCGCGTTGGTGAGGCAGTTTTCGAGCAGGGAGAAATAGGGCGGCCAATGCTTGAAGCGCTTCGGGGCATAGCGGACGATCTCGTGCGCTATGCCGCGGGCATCCATCCAGCGCTGAAATATCGGGAGATAGTCATAGGTTTCCGGACGCTCGCTGCCGGTGTCGGCCGTCAGCACGAGGTCCAGGGGTCGGCCGCGCGCGATCCATTCGATGATCATCGCCGTGCTATCGAGTCCCATGCCCCATGCGGCGATGACCGGCGGACGTGGCAGCGCAGGATCGTCCGGAAGACCCGGGTGTGGCCGGACATCAGACGAGAGGCGGGCGAGCGCGGTAGCCATATCAACGGCACCGGCAGCCGAGCGATCGCCGAAAGAAGCGGTGCGAATGTTGCGGGCGTGAAGATGTCATCGGCGAATACCCTTCCAACGATCCTCGCCGATGCTTCTCCCTTCCCTCCTCCGTATTGGCCGGTCAGGCGACGAGGGTCGTCAACCTTTCGCCATTGCCGGGCGGTCGCGATGAGACCCTGAAAGGCCGCAGCGTCTCTCCAGTGTTCACGATGAACTGGGCGCGACCGCTGGCGGCGCACCGCCTGACGGCAACGGCATAGCAACGCTCGAAGGAGGCGAGTTCCGCGCGCCGCGGCGACAATCGGATCGATGGTTCAGCGTTCGCCATGACAAAGTCCAGTCGAAGTGGATGAGGAGAGGCCCGCCTTCAGGTGCCGACGCGTTTGATCGTGAGCCGGAAGGCATCACCGTCTTCGAACACGACATGAATATGCGCGGCATCGATCCTGGAGCTGGTCGCGATGCTTGCGATATAAGCCTGCGTGCCAAATGCCTCGGAGACGATGTGCGGCGGGCGCTCGTCCGGACCGCCCCCGGCGTTCTCGCATTTGTCGATATGCGTCTCGATCAGTTCGGAAAGGAACGCGGCCATCGTCGAAAGGCGCGTCCTCGCGGAGCCCGCGTCGCCACTCTCGGGAGGGCCGAGGTCGCGCAAGATGGGCGCAAGAGCATCGTTGATCAGGTTCAGGAGATGCGATCTCCCCTCGGCATCCATTCCGGCGAGTAGCGAGGATGGGATCAAATTGTTGACCGCATGGGTCGCGTTGTCGACGAGATCGTCGAATTCGTCTTCCGCCATGGGAGTGACTCCTCGGGAATTGGGCCGGTCAGGTGACCACGGATCGCCCGCTCGGTTCAAGATTCCGGCATCGTCATGCCACAGTGGTTTCAGGGTCGGCGTCATTGGCCGCCAACGCGACCCGCACATTGCCGTGATAGGCCTCGAGCGTGAGCCGCCGCCCGATCGGGATCATCCATTGAACTTCTTCGGCGAAAACGGCGCGGATGTTCTCGGCGAGCGCTTCATCGGCTCCAAGAAGCAGTTCATTTGCAAATTTGCGGGCATCGCGTTCAAAATCGCGGTGCTGGGTGTGCCAACTATCGCTGCTACAATCCTCGTCGTAGGCAAAGCAGCAATCCTCGATCATCTGCGCAAGCGCCGCCGGCGCGATAGTGGCTCCTTCGCGAACGAAGACATGGGTTTCATCAAGACCGCTTCCGCCATTCGCACAGACCAGCATGTCGACGGGAAAGTTCAACGTCGCGATCGGCTCGTCGGACGCGGCGCAGCGGACGACTGGAACTTCGAGCGTGATCATAGGAACGCGGCCAGACAATGTGTCCGAGCAAATCACATCGCCGTCGGCGTAGTGAATCTGACGCCCGTCAATCTCGGTCGCAAAGGACAGGCCCGTGACGCGGGGAAGGTCATCATACCATTTGTAGCCCGCGAACGCGTCCTCGGCGCGGACGGCACGAAAGCCGAGCCTCTCTTCGGTCAGCAGCGATGCCGCGCATTGCTCGATATCGGCGTCATGATCGGGAATCAGGATCATCGGGACGGCCTCGATGCGGGCGCCCTCGGCGCCGCCACGATCGTCCGCCGTGCGTGGGCACCATTCGGAGAGCCAGGCACTGGCTTCGGGAAGTTCGATGCCGAGATCGGCTGCGCGCTGCCAGTTCTGGAATGAAAGTCGGTGGCTGCTCTCGGTTGCAATGGTTCGATAAATGGTGGCCTGAACGGCTACCCGCAGCGAAGCGAGCGCGGCATTATCGACCATTTCCTTGCGCGCAGGGAGCACGAGCTGCAACGATGGCGCGTCGACGATGTCGATCCGGGCCGTCCAGGGATACGAACCATCGACCTCTTTGACCGACGGCAAGCGGCAGGCGACCTTGACCCCGTGAAAGTTGATCCGCGGTTCAGTCGCGAGATCATAATTCGCGCGGAAGATGCCGATCCGGCAACCGTTCCATTCCTCGACCCGATGGGCCCCTTCGAGGAAATCCTCACGCGGCAGCAGTGCGCCGTGGAAGTGAACAGGCAGGGGGAAATGCTTGGCAGCGGCCTCGATCTGGCCCCGAAGATTGCAGAGCCATTCCTTGGGCATGGCGATGATGATCTCTGTGCCCGCCCGGATGCGACAGTTTTCGACAGCCAGGGGCTGCGCTCCTTCCCAGCCGTCCGCGGGGATGGTCATTGTCCAGCCCTCGTCTGCGACCCGCGAGAAGGACCGCACGGTCACGGTCCTGCCGGCCAGGCTGAACACACCCATGCCGGCCGGGTCCTCGCGCTGCGCGATCTCGTCGCTCCAGCCAGAGCGCCCAAGCGTGACGAAGGAAGCAGGGTCGTCGATACCGCGGCCATCGTCGGCGATGTGAAGGCTCGAGCTGCCCTCGTGGTCGCCCAGATGAACGTCGATCCGTCCGGCGCCCGCGCGGCGGGCATTCTGGAACAGCTCGTTGAGAACGTCGGTGATCGTCCCATTGAACAGGCGCGATACCTTCGTGATGAGTTCATCGCCGACCGATGGCCGAATCTCGCGGGGAAGCGTCATGACAGGATCTCCGGTTGCCGGGCAACATCATTGCTGCCGCACCGCCCCGCTCCCCCTTTCCTCCTAGCCCAGGGGAAGCGGGCGCATGGGCCCGTCATCAGGGGCCCCGCTTATCGGCTTCGGCGAATGGCTCGCTCAGCCTCGGTTTCGACATAGACCTGTTGTGAGCGACCGCGGCGGCGCTTGCGGATGCGGCCATCGACATGGGCCTCGGCCCAGCGCCGCGCCTCGGCGGCGCGCATGCCCATCGCGCATTCGTCGGCTTGCTCGAAGATCGTGTAGGCAAGCGCATATTGCTCGCGCTCGGGAAGAGCGAGCAGGGCCGAAGCGACCGGCAGAAGCCCCTCGTAGAATTCGAGAACATGGCGGCCGCCGCCATGGTGCATCAATATGGCGAGGCGGCCCTTCTTGCCGATGCCGGTCGGCCTTGCGATCATCACATTGTGCGAGGCATAGGTGACGCCGGCGCTGCAGCCGTCGGGTTCCGTCGGATAGTAGACGCGATCATCGCGCGCCGGCAGTGGGTGGGCGATGATATCGTAGCCGTCGAACGTTTCGACCTTTCGTATGTGATTATGTCCGATAACGCTCATTTCAGACCCTTTCTTTTTGGGTGGCTTCAGGACGAGGTTGCAGGTTTCGTGGACTCGGCCGACCGACATCAGGCGGCGCGTAAATTGTCGCCCTGACGCAGACCGAGGTCGAAGGCCGTGAGAATGTCGAGGTTGGCCTCAAGGCGATCGAACGCGGCCGTGAGGTCCGCGATTTGGATCCAGACGCACGCATCGCCTGGGTCATGGTCGAGCTCGAATACGATCGGCACCGAGTCCGCTGTCATCTCGGGGAAGATCGAGCGGATGATCAGCAATTCGATCCTGCGGCTGAGCGCCCCGATGCGCGGCGCGAGGGCCGCACGTTCGACGGGGCTCATCATCAAATAGCGCTCGGGCGCTACGATGGGCGCCATGCGAACACATGCGATCCGCCCCGCAATCTTGGGCGCAGCGGACGCACCGCCGATCATGCGTCGTTCTGCCGCGACGCCGTCGGCGGGGACCAGGACGCGGTAGATATAATGGGGCGGCGTCCCCGCGAGGCGGGAACGGGAGACAATGATTTCCATCGATTTGCTCCTCAGGCAACGAGCCGCAGGGGCGGCGATCCGGGGTTGGGGAGATGGAGGTCGCGGCGGATGCGCGCCGCCAGGCGATCGGGCTCGAGCAGTTCGCCAATGGCGGCCCAATGATTGCGGTCGCCGCAATAGTCTCGTCGACCTGCGACACGGCGAAACATCACCTCGCGGCCGGACCCGATGCCGAGGCCGAGCTGGACATAGATGCCTTCGCCATGAAGGACGATCTCGCCGCTGACCGCGATGCCGCCCTTGTTCGAGCGCAGGTCGTAGCTTCCGTCGGCGAGGCAAAGCGCGTCGGCGAGGCGCTTCAGCGCCTTCCGGCCATCGCTATGGAAGAGCTTCTTGGCCTGCTCGTCATAGCTGACGCCCTTTTGCGCGAGCACCGCGAGGGCGGATTTGCCTCGCATGTCGGCAATCCGGTCCATGCAGGCGCGGCGAAGCAGACTGTCACCCTCGCCCAAGTCTCTCGCGATGGCGCCGAGATGGCGTGCCAGCAAAATCACGGCGGGATCGAGATCGTCGGACTTGCCCGCGTTCCGGCAATCCGTGATCGCGGCGGTCAGCGCGTGGAGACAGGCGGGAAGCGTCGACAGCCCCGAGGGATCGAGCGCTTGCTGAAATCGGAACGCGATATCGTAAGCCATGGGATAGGCTCCTGCCTTCGGGCGCCCCATCGCGCCCGCCCCTGCCCATCCCCCTCTCCTCCGGCTTCAGTCGGCCAGTTGCGGTTCGCAATTATCGATTAGCTCGGCACAGCAATCCTCGATCTGGACGCCCAGCGGGCTCGGGCCGGGATCGAAGATCATCTTGAGGCATGCGCAGATATCGGGCTGGCCCTGTGTCCCGCACATCAGTTCAAAATCGGACTGATCGGCGGTTCCGCTCGTCTGCGCATAGGCGGCAAAGGCCGATTGCCGCATGATTTGCTCGTCCCACACATCGACATAGAGCGTCACGCTCGCGCTGGTGATGCCGGTCACGTCCTCAATCCCGGGCGGACCGATCGCAGCGTTTCGTCCATCATCTCGCGGGTCGAGGTGCCGAGAATCTCCGTGCCGGTGATGACGAAATATCCGCCGCCATGCTGGCCCGGCCTGAACTTGTCGCAGGTAGACGCCCACTCGAAACCGAAGGGAAGCGCGCTTTTGCAGACCTTTTGGATCAGCGATGCGAGCGCCTCAACATCGGCTTCATGTCCGCGAATGAACGCGACGCGGCCCGTATCGTCGCGATTGTCGTCGATCGTGATGTCCGCATCGAATGAGGGAATATCAGGATAGGGCCAGAGTTCGAGGAAGGATGCGAACGGATCTTCTTCGTGATCTTGCTTGGGGAAGAATTTGCTGAAGGCATCGCTGCAGGCGGCGTAGAGCGACGCGAGCGCCGCCATCTCCCCGCTCGGTGTTCCCTCGAAATCGCCGGACAGTTTCTCGGCGACAAGAAAGCATTCCTCGAGCAGCGATGCTTCTTCGGGCGTGACGGGCACATTGAAGGCCGTCTCGACATAGTTGTTGGCCATGTTCGGATTCCTTGGCGTTCGTGCTGGTCGCTCATTTCTGCGATAGGTGGATGTCCAGGGCCTGGCGGAGCAGGTCGTCGCGCGCGCCATTGACGATGATCGCATCGGGATTGGTCGCCAGGACCGCACTGATGATCGTGTCGGCCGGGCGCTTACGCAGCGGGTACTGGAAGATCTGACCACGCTCGATCGTAACGACAAAGGTGCGCATCAGCCGCTTCAATCGGCGGCGTTCGAGTTCGCGGGCAAGGAGATCGCCGACTTCGACCTCGAGGTCATGATCGTAGGTGAACTTGCCGAAGGACTGCTGCGGCCGGTTCGCGACCAGCCATTGGTTGACTTCCATCTCGGTCCAGCGGCCGACCTTATGGAAGAAGTCAGCGCCGCCCGTCCCTTGGTTGCGGGCATGGAAGGCCAGTTCGCCATCGATATAGACGTCGGCCGTGTAGGCGCTGGTTTCCTGCGACAGCGCAGCATTATAGGTGATGCGGCGAAGTTCGATTTTCATGGGTAGTATACCTCCTGAGTTGGACGATCACCCGAGCCCCTCTCCCTCTTCTCCATGCAGCGACCACGATGGCTGCGCTGTCGGTCGCTGTTTGTCGGGAATTTCAGGCCGTGCTGGAGTATCGAGCCTGGGCTCAATTCTATGTGCGGAGAGTCGCTGTTCGATCGTACAGGTCGAGGAGAATTCCCAACCCCGCGGCTTCCGTATAGGTGAGATCGCGATGGCCATCCGCATCGAGGCCGCTTGCCAGCTCGATGACAGGGTGAACCGAGATAATTTGCCCTGAGGGAAGCCGAAACTGGTTCTCGATGCCGGGTGAGGGAGTGGTGCCGTCAGGCACGTCCATCCGACCTTGAATCTGGAAAATGATGTGCATGAGCTTTCTCCGTGAACGAGTAGATTTGGGCAGTCGTCGCCGCCGATCACTGAAAGGACCGCCTAGGCAGCGAGGTCGAGGAGCGGGAGCGCTGTGACGTCGCCTCCGGTCGCCGCCCGGTCTAGGATGGGATAAGGCAGGCTCGGCACCTTGCGCGCGGCGATCCGGACCGCCCTCGTCAAGGGAAAGAGATAGGCGTGGCAGCCAGGATGGCGGCGCCGTGTCAAAAAGCCGGTGTGTTCTAGGCTGGCGAGCCATTCGCCACGGTCCTCACCGAGGCGCGGCGCGCGGGCACCGGCTCGGATCAAATCCTCCATCGCATATCTCTGACCGCATTCGGCATTGCGGATCTTGGATATTGCCCGCGACGATATGGGGCGCCCATCGGGAAGGATGAGGTCAACGCGCGGGCTTGATCGGCCGGTGTAGCGACTTCCCATCACCGCGTAGAGGCCGCCGACATGGCCAGGAAGGAACACGTGTCCGTCTGCATCGACGCGCCTGACCGGGTCGGCATAGGATATGACCGACAGAATCTCGGGTTTCTGGCGGCGGAGCAGCCGGAACGCCCGTGCCGCCAGGAACGATTCCGAATTGGCGCCCTGACTGTCGAGTATGACGAGACGTCCAAGGTCGCACGCCGCGCGCGGATCGC
Source organism: Sphingopyxis sp. (assembly GCF_036261875.1). GTDB lineage: Bacteria > Pseudomonadota > Alphaproteobacteria > Sphingomonadales > Sphingomonadaceae > Sphingopyxis. Next base: position 30,179 of record NZ_DATAJZ010000024.1, read on the forward strand.
CGAGGCCCGCCGTTTTCGGAGCGCTTGCATTATTGACCGGGTGCGAGAAGACGCAAACGCCCACGAGTTCCGATCGTCCGCCGCGGCCATTGGCGAAGAGGCCGACCGAGAGCCGTGCGACCGGCATCGCCCCCGCATAATGATGTTCCCTGACGAACGGCGCGGCCTCACGCCGGGTATCGATTATATCGACGGACAGGGTTCCGGGGTCGATCTCCCAGTGCCCGGCACCCAGCGGCACCGGCGCTCGCGCCACCGCTGGGTCCGGTCGGTGATCATTCGGGATCGCCCGCGCCGTCGTCGGTGGATTTGACTGCGGCCGTCCGAGAAAGGTCGGGAATGCGCGGGTCGTTGTAGATGCTGTCGAGCGACAGCGAGAGCGCGCGGTGCTGGGCGCCTTCGGGCGTCGAAGCGTCGATCGTGAAGACCTCGGTCGCGAAGCGGTCATCGCCGCTATAGAAATCGACGTCGACGACATAGGTGACGATATCTGCCGGAGCGGTCGGCGACAGTGACTTGTCGAGCAGGTCGATGACGGTGGATCGCAGACCGTCGATATCAGGATCGAAATCTTCCCACGTCACATGGTCGGGGCATTCATCGACGAGATAGTTGGACATGAGATCCTGCATCGTCTCAAGCAGCGTGTGGCGTGCGTCGGCCATGGTTTTCCTCCTTCGGAAAATTGGCCGCCGGACGATCGCGTCCGGCGGCGCAGAATGTCAGTGGACGGCTTCGAGGAGCTTGCGGGCCTTGCTCTCGATATCGAGCCTGCTGTCCTGGTGGGTCTTGGTACGGGCGAAGGCGGTGATGCCCTGCACGAAGTCGTAGATGCTCTCGGGCGGGCGGCCTTCCTCGCCCAGCACCGTCGCGACAATCTTGGCGGACTCGGCCTTCGAGAAGCCCCGCTTGCGCAGAAAGTCCTCGCGATCTTCGTCCTTCCGGGCGACGATGCGTTCACGCGCGGTTTTGACGCCACTGACGAAGCGCATCGGCGAGGAGTCCGCGAAACGCTCGAGCGCCGGCGCGGCTTCGTGCGCGAAGCGGTTGGCAGCGAATTTCGAGTGCCGGATCTTGACCTCCTCGAAATTCTCCACGCCCCAGAGGTTCCGGTTCATGCAGACGGCGCGGAGATAGAAGGTCGCCATGCCGAGCGTCTTCGCGCCGACCTCAGAGTTCCAGGTGTAGAAGCCGCGGAAGTAGAGATCGGGCTCGCCGTTCGGAAGCTTGCCCGCCTCGATCGGGTGCGTGTCATCGACCAGAAAAAGAAAGACATCGCGGTCCGAGGCATAAAGCGTGGTCGTGTCGCGGCTGACATCGACATAGGGATTATAGTACATGTTCGACCAGTCGAGCACGCCCGGAACCTTCCACCGCGTCTGCCCGACGCCGTCGCCGGCGATCTTCATCACCGCGGCGACGAGTTCGTGATCGAATATCCGGCCATAGTCAGGACCGGTGGCAGCGCGTAATTCGTTCCGACCATCGTGGGTCTGGTAGAGTTTGACCTGCTCGGCCCGGTGCGCGACGAGCCCGTGCTGGAGGTTGATCCCCGCGAGCGCCGCAGGCAGTTCGCGCAGATAGGATGCGGGCGCACTGACAAGGCTGCAAAGCTGTCCGAACGACCAGTTGGTCGGGGCAACGGGCCGTTCTTCACCGGGAACGATGAGCGAGAGGCGTTCGGGGCTGTCGCTGCGCGCCTCGACGCGAATCTCCTTGCTATCCACGACGCGCGCCGTGGAGCGGTCGGCGCGGGTACGAACGGCCGCGTAAAGCTCGGTCAGCGAAAGATAGCGCTCATCGTCGGGCCGCGAGAACCATTCAGAAGATACGCGCCCGATATTTCGGCCGCGGGAAATATCGACACGATAGGCGCCGGAAACGGGATGATCGGTCGTGGGTGCAAGCGTGGCCATGGTGGCTCTCCTTGATTGGCTGGGTTACGCAGAAGGCCGATCAGCCTTCGGACGCACTCCGCCCTCACCCCCTTTCCACCTCTGAAGCAGGGAAGCCGACGATCAGTCCAGACGGTCGAGATCGATCCGAATTCAGGATAGAGCGTCATTCGATGCCGGGGCGGTAAAGTGGCCGTTCCCGCTGCCACCGCCAAACGGTCAAGCTGGTCAATCGCTCACGGGGCTGCTTTTGAAGCAATTCTGACCGGTTGCGGTCGTGCAGCTTTTATCTAGCCAGCATCGAGAAGCAGACTTTCCGGGACTGAGCGTTAACTACCCAAGCTACCCGCAAACCGTTCGGCCAGCCGCTCGCGTTTGAAAACATCGGCGACCCAATCGACGAACGCGCGCGTCTTGCCGGGAAGCAGCGTGCGCGACGCATAATAGACCGAGATCGCACCCGCGTCGGCGTACCAGCGTGGGACCAGCCGCACCAGCTTACCACTCTCGAGTTCCGGCAGCACATCGGGCATCGCGAGAAGCGCGACACCGAGCCCGAGCCGCGCGACTTCGCGCATCGCGGCGGGATCGTTGACGACGATATCCTCACGCAATGTCGCCGCGCTCTCGTTCCCGACCGCATCGCGCATCATCCAGTGGCGGATGCGCCCCGACTGGAGCGAGCGCATGACGATGCCTTCAAACTCGACCAGTCCGGCAGGATCGCCCGGCGCGACGCGGCCCGCCATATAGGCGGGCGATGCGACCGCGACGATATGCGCGGGCGCCAGGGCCCGCGCCACGACTCCCGGCGACAGGTCGAAGCCGCCCCCGATCGCCGCATCATAACCCTCGGCAACAATGTCGACCGGCCGATTCTCGAAATGCCATTCGGGCCGGATGCGGGGATAACGCGCGAGGAAGGCGGGCAGCATCGGCAGCAGGTGCATAACGCCAAAGGTCGGCGCCATACTGACCTTCAGCACCCCCGCCGGTTCCCCGCTGTCCGAAGCAATCCCCGCGATCGCCGCCTGGATGTCGTCGAGGCTTCCCGCAATCGCGAGGCGAAAGGCTTCCCCCGCCTCGGTCAGCGTCAACCTGCGCGTCGACCGGTGGAAGAGCCGCACCCCCAGATTGCGTTCGAGCATCGTGACGTTGCGGCTCACCGCCGCCGGGGTCAGCGCCAGCCGGCGCGCCGCTTCGGAAAAGCTGCCCAGCTCGGCGCTGCGCACAAAGGATATAAGATTGGCGAGCGTTTCCATTTTCAATCAATGATTGAATATATAGCAAATCATTACCGACTAATCGAGCCATAAACATTGCGCCATCTTGGTCTCACCCCACAACAAGGAGTGCAGACCATGACCAAAGCTAGCCAGAACCTCACGGGCAAAACCGCCCTTGTCACCGGCGGCTCGCGCTCGATCGGCGCCGCCATCGCGCGCCGCCTCGCCGCCGACGGCGCGGCGGTCGCCATCACCTACAGCGCGTCGCCCGACAGCGCGGCGAGCGTTGTCGCCGAGATCGAAGCCGCGGGCGGGAAGGCCATCGCCATTGCCGCCGATGCGGGCGACCCCGACGCCGTTCGCGCCGCGGTCATCCAGACCGTCGAAGCCTTCGGCGGCATCGATATCCTCGTCAACAATGCCGGCGTCGCGGTCAACGCGCCGATCGAAGAGTTCCGGTTCGAGGATTATGAGCGCATGCTCGCGGTCAACGTCACCGGCGTCTTCGTCGCGACACAGGAAGCCGCGCGGCGCATGAAAGTGGGCGGCCGCATCATCCACATCGGTTCGTCGATGACGCGCTACGCCGCCTTTCCAACCGCGTCGGTCTATACGCTGACCAAGGGCGCGATCACCGGCTTCAACCGCAGCCTCGCGCGCGATCTCGGGCCCAAGGGGATCACGGTCAACACCGTCCACCCCGGCCCGACCGACACCGACATGAACCCCGCCGACGGCCCCGTCGCCGCGATCGTCGGTCCCGGCATGGCAATCGGCCGCTATGGCCAGCCGGCTGAAATCGCCAGCATCGTCGCCTTCCTGGCCAGCGACGAAGCCGCCTTCGTCACCGGCGCCGACATCGTCGCCGACGGCGGCTTGACCGCCTGACCCGACCAGAAAGGACTATCGTCATGCCCAGCATCGGCATCATCGGCGCCGGCAACATCGGCCGCGCCATCGCCACCGCGCTCGCGAACAAGGATATCCCGGCGACGCTCGCCAACCGCCGTGGCCCCGAGAGCCTCGCCGAGGTCGTCGCGGCCATCGGTCCGGCGATCACCGCCGGAACGCGCGAGGAAGCCGCCGCGAAGGATATCGTCTTCGTCGCGGTGAACTGGTCGAAGCTTCCGGCCGCGCTCGCCGACCTGCCCGACTTTGGCGGCCGCATCGTCGTCGACACCAACAACCCGATCGAAGCGCCGCTATTCAAGCCTTTCGACCTTGGAGGGCGTGCGTCATCAGAAGTGTTCGCCGACATGGTGCCGGGCGCCCGGGTGGTGAAGGCATTCAACCACCTTCAGCCGCATCTCGTCTCGCGCGATCCGGCCAGTGAAGGTGGCCATCGCGTGCTCTTCTACTCAGGCGACGATGCCCCGGCCAAGGCCAAGGTCGGCGCGCTGATCGACCGGCTCGGCTTTGCCGGGATCGATCTCGGCTCGCTCGCGACCGGCGGACGCCTCGTCCAGTTCCCGGGCGGACCGCTCCCTGCTCTGAATTTGGTCAAATTCGACTGATCAAACCGATCGGCGGCGGATTGAAGTGCAATCCGCCGCCACTGGCCGGTGCACCGAAGACTTTCTGACGCCTGGCGGCGTCCGAAACTCTCAACGTTTGCGGTCAGGCCGCTTTCGGTCACGAATCTTTGAAAGCGGACGCGGAGAAATGCTGAGCGCAGTGCGGCCACCCCAATGCACCTTACTTGCAGCCGTTTGGCGCGCGCGACCCGAGGTAGGCCCCGATGCAGGCGCATTCGCCTCCCCGCCATTCCGCACAGCCGGTGAAAGGAAGAAAACCCAACGCATCCTTAGTCACAATTTGCACCCACGCGGATTGCTTGGTGCATTTGTTCCTTATTTGTTCTATTGCGACATTTGAATCGGAGACCGAATTCGAGGACGACGCGTGCTCACCATTCCCAGGTTCCTGATTTCTGGATATCCAGATTTCTTGCAATCCACATTTGTGGATTGCAAGAAAGGCCGATTTCTGTATTTCTCCACCAGATGCGCACGGCCCACGGCGGTCCGCAGTGGGGAGGTTCGCCTGATGGTCGACAAGCAGATCGTAGACGATGGTGCCACGGATGGCGAAAACAAATCGCTCAATTTCAAGGTGAGCGCCGACTTCAAGAAGGACTTCAAAGGGTTCGCTGTCGCGCAAGGCATGACGATGACAGACCTTCTCAAGGAAGGCTTCGCGCTAACGAAGAAAAAGCGGCAGAAGTGATGCTGACGGCGCCGTCGCGGCTGACCGGACTCCGGCGATGACAGTGCACGCGCCCGATGCGGCGTTCGCTGGCGCCGAATGGCTGTTTTCGATCGGCCGCGGGGACGTCCCGGCCGTCGAAGGATTGGTTCCGGTTGCCTCGTTCGATCGCGAAGGGCAGAATCCGGATGTCGTAGCCATGATCGAGCGTGCGGCCAGTTATGGGGCACGCGCGGTCTTCTTCGAGGCGCAGCGACAAGGACGGACCCCGGTCGCGCAGGCGTTCGTCTTCGACACCAAGGATCATCCCGACGACACAAGATTTGCCGAACTCCACAAGCGACTATGGAGCTGGGGCGGCGTGCCGCTGGTCTATCGCGCAGGACCGGGCGTCATCCAGTTGTTTCGCTGCGCACACCAGCCGGATTTCGTCGGTACGGACGATCGTCCGATATGCAATCCGATCCGCACGCTGGAATTGGGCGCGGCGATCGCGGAGCAAGATGTCTGGTGGGACGCGCAGCGAATCCGCAATGGCGCGATCTGGGATGACCCCGACGCATGCCTGCTCATGCTGTCCGCGACCAAGTCGGCTCACCGCAAACTGGTCGCCGGGGTCCGCGCGCTCGCCATACAGCTTTCGGACAGCGAATTGCTTGACCCGGCGCTGCGCCGCCGGCTGCTCATCCTGTCACTGCTGATCGCATATCTCGAAGAGCGACTGGTCTTGCTCCCCCATGATTTCGCGAGCGCCCTGCCCGGTGCCTCTCGCTTCTTCGAGGTCCTTGCCGACGGTCCGGCGCTGATCAGGCTGCTCGAAGCGCTTGAGGCAAGATTCAACGGCCATGTCTTCCGACTTCGCGACAGCGAACGCGCCGCCTTGGCCAAAACTTCCGATCTCGCCCGCTATGCGCGATTGGTGCAGGGCTATGAAGATGAAACCGGCCAGCTCAGCTTCTGGCGCCTTTATTCGTTCCGAGACCTGCCGGTCGAGCTGATCAGCAACATCTACCAGCTCTTCGTGAAAGACGAGGCCAGCTCCATCTACACGCCGCCGGCGCTTGTTCGACTGATGCTCGAGGAGGTTCTCGATTGGGATCGGATCGACGCGCTGATGGAAAGCGACGGAGTCATCCTCGATCCGGCATGCGGTTCGGGCGTTTTCCTCGTCGAGGCGTACAAGCGGCTCGTGCTCCATTGGCGTTCGCGCAACGGATGGGTGCATCCCGGCGTGGAAACTCTTCGCGGGCTGCTCCAGCGCATTCATGGCGTCGATCTCGAGGAAGGTGCGGTCGAGCTCGCAGCATTCAGCCTCTGCCTCAGCCTATGCGACGCCTTGAAGCCCGAGGATATTCGCGCCAGCGTGAAGCTCTTCCCACGCCTTGCCGGCGAGACGCTCCATTGGAGCTGCTTTTTCGACGCAAAGAAAAATGGCCTTATCGCGCAGAAGGTCGCGATCATTGTCGGCAACCCGCCCTTCGCCTCGTCGCTGACGACCAAGGGTGCTCGCGATTGCGCCGCGTCGTATACGAAGGAGTACGGCCCCCTCGCCGACAAGCAGCTCGCCTACCTGTTCCTCCACGAAGCCATGGCGATGGCGACTAAAGGCGGCATTCTCGCAATGATCGAGCCGTCGGGGTTCCTGTACAACCAGAATGCCCATTCGGTCCGCCAAGCGTTCTTCAAAACCTGGCGTGTCCGCGAGCTATTGGACTTTGTATCCGTCCGGGGACTGTTCAAAAAGGGAAACGCCGATCCGAAGATTGTCGTCGTAATCGCAGAGGCGGAAGATCCCGAAGTCGACGGCCGCCTCCTGCACGCAGCTTTCCGGCGCAACGGCCGGGCGACCGCAGAGCAGGGATTCGACATTGATTATTACGATCTTCACTGGATCAGCAACATCGATGCTCAACAGTCGCGGGACATCTGGCGGGCCAATCTGCTGGGGGGCAGCCGGGCGCACGATCTGATCAAGCGGCTGCGCACCTATCCTACGCTGCGACAATTCGCCGAACAGCGGCAATGGGATTTCGGCGAAGGCTATATTGCGGGACAGAAGGGTATCTCGCGCCCCGCCAACCATCTCATCGGCAAACCGCTCCTTCCCACCAGCGCGCTATCCAGCGCCGGTCTCGACACGAGCAATCTTGCCGTCGTGCCCAAGCAACCAATCAAGGATACGAAGACGGAGCGCCGATTTACGCCGCCGCTCCTGCTCATCAAAGAGCATGAAGATCTGCACCACGGGATGTGGACGGGTCACTATCTAACCTATAAACACGAGATCGTCGGCCTTGCGGCACCACGCGGTCAGCTCCCTCAACTCGCGGCGATTGGCGAATGGCTTGAACGGGAGTCGGTAGCCCTGCGAGCCTATATCGCGGGCATCAGCCCCCGCCTGTTTACGCAGCGTGCGACGGCGATCCTAAACGCAGACGTGCTTGCCCTACCCTATCCCGAAAGCGGGAATCTGGATCTCAGCGATAACGAAAGGATCATTGCTGAAGACATCGTCGAGCATCAGCGCGATTTCATTCGGCTTGGTACGGGTTCCGCCGTCATGCAGGCAGCCCCGCCAGCGGCCCTTGAAGCCTTCGACAAGGTGTTCACGCGGCAGTTGAATGCGATCTATTCGCGCACGCCGCTGCGCCCGCTTCCCGCACAAAAATGGTCCGGCGCTATTTGCCGGGCCTTTGCCTTCGGTGATGGCCAAGTCGATTGGACGGGTGCCGATGAACTACGCATCAAACTCGACAGCTTGTTGCGCGAGCGGCGGGGCTCGAGCCTGACGATCACGCGGATTACGCGACTGTACGACAAGGAATTCGTTTTTCTGCTCAAACCCGACCGGCACCGTTTCTGGACCCGATCGGTCGCGCTCCGCGATGCCGACGATGTTCTCGCCGATCTGCGAGGCCAGGGTTTCTGATATGCTGGCCGACGACGGTGAAAGCGTTGGTCATGCGGGTTCGCTTGACGCCGGCGTGCATCTTCCCGGCGAATGGTTCTCATCCCTGATCCGCTTCCTACGCGATGCCCTTCCGGGATGGCGCGACGATCCTGCGCGCGAAACGGCGACAGGGGAGACGAAGTTGACCGCGCAACTCTGCGCGCGCCTCGCCAGCCTGACACGGCACGCTCCGGGATGGGATTTTCTTCAGTTCCGGCGCGAGGAGCCCGACGAAACCAACGGCAATCGCGCAATCGATCTCGCCGTCGCGCCCTGCGGCGATGTCATATGGATCGAAGGGCGGGCGTACACCGAGTATCAGACCCTACTGCCCGTGGAATGCAAGCGCCTCCCCACGCCTCCTGGCTCTGACCGCGACGAGCGCGAATATCTGATCAGCCGTTTCAGCAGCGCGGGCGGAATCCAGCGTTTCAAGGCGGGCCACCATGGGGCTGCACACAATCGCGCGGCGATGATCGGGTACTTGCAGGCCGAAGATTGTGTCTTCTGGCGAACGCAGCTCGACAGTTGGATCGACGGCATTGTGGCGGAGCCGGTGGAAGGATGGTCCGAAAGCGACAAGATCACATTGCACGACCATGACGCCGGAGCGCGTCTTGCCGCTCTGCAGTCCAACCATGTCCGGAAGCCTGGCCTAGCGCCAATCCTCATCGATCACCTTTGGATCGAAATGTAGGTCACGCGTACCTGCCTGACCAATGCGCCGAAGGGAGGGAGCGAGGCCGATGCAGCGGACCGTGGAGATAGCCGATTTCGAGCTACCGCGCGGCGGCATTGCTATTTCCCAGCTGATGACGATGGACCGGGCGAAGAATGATCGACCGGACGCAGGAGCGCTTCGGCATCTGGCCGCATCGGCTTGTAGCGGACGCAGCCTATGGTTCCGCCGCGAACCTGGCGTGGCTGGTGGAAGAGAAAGGCATCGAGCCGCATATCCCCGTGTTCGAAAAATCCGGTCGCAATGACAGCAGCTTCGAGCGCGTCGACTTCATCTATGATTATGACGACGACAGCTATATCTGCCCGGGTGGCAACCACTTGCGGCGGTCTAATCGCAACTTCAGTACACCGCGCACCGGGATCGATAAGGACGGCTCCATCCGCTACCGCGCGCGTCAGCACGACTGCGAAGGCTGTGCTCTGAAGCCGCAATGCACGCCCAATGCGCCAGCCCGCAAGATCACGCGTTCAATCCACGAAGGCGCGCGCGACATGGCCCGCGATATCGCGACAACCGACGCCTATCTTGTGTCGAGCAGAGAGCGGAAGAAGGTCGAAATGCTGTTCGCCCACCTCAAGCGCATCCTGAAACTGGACCGCTTGCGTCTGCGCGGCCCCAATGGTGCCCGTGACGAGTTCCACCTCGCCGCCGCGGCCCAAAACCTCCGGAAAATGGCAAAGATCTTCCCGATCCAGCACCTCGCCACCGCCTGATCAAGGTGGGGAGGCCGTTCGCCTCCCGTCCGCTTCCACCCTCCGCAGTCCGCCGGGCGACTTCTTCAACAGAATAGGGCGCTAAGCCGACAATCATTCGTCGCCTCTGAGGTCGATTCGGACGGGCGGATCGACATCTTCTCCTCGGCCAGGATAGTCGTCGAAGACCGTGACACTGTTGTCGGAACAATTATCGCGCTGGGCGGTCAGCTTCGATGGTCGCCGCATTTTTTTGCGCTGTCTGGATCGAAGTCGATTGCCCGGCGAGCGCGATACGCCGGCGTGGTGAGGTTCCGGGAACAGGAATGAATTTGAAATGCTGGGTATCCGCCTCGAACGTCCGCGCTCGGCGGTTCATTTCCTGCGCGGTTTCTCGCAAAAGTGAAAAATCCACTGCAAAATATGTAGCTCAACGCGCAACCGGGATCGACGGTGGATCTAGAATTCTATGAGTTCGAATCCACGCGGTTTGAGGATCTTGCGGACCCAGCCCTTGTCGATCTGCAGATTCTCACCGGTCAGGTCGATTGCGGGATCCGCTCGCTCGAACAATGCGATGCAAAGTTCGTCCGTGTCGAAGCGCGACCTATACTGGATGCCATCGAACGCCGTCTCGGTATAAACGATCGCGGAAATCCGTTGCGTAATGTCGTAACCACCAGGATTGGTGACCGGATCGAAATCGGCCGCTACGCCGGCAGCGGTGGTCTGAAACCAGGCGAGACCGGGGCCATGCAGCTTGGCAAGGCGTAGTGTTCGTCTGGTCTTGAACGTAGCCGCGCGCTTCTGCTCGACACGGTCCCATAACAGGTCCCGGTCAGCGGGCTTCCGCAGCAGGCTTTCCGCGAACGGGCCAACCAGTGTTTTCCCAAGATAAAGAACGCCGAATTGTCCGTCGGGATCGTCCCAGCGCCAGGACGCGTCCTTGCGGCCATACCAGCGCGCGTCGACGGATTTGCCATGAACACGGTGCAGCGTCCGTCCGGCAGCGATCGTCGCCACCGGCATCATCGATTTTGCCGCCATTGTCAGTCGTCGAGTGTTTGGGCGACACGCACGACACGATCGACATCGTCTTGATTGCCCCTTAGGAGGTCGATCGGCCGCGCGTCGCCCAGACCGTCGTCGCCGCTCACCAGATACTGGAGGACCGCCCAGCCGCTCGCCCCGGGTGCAGCACCGAGAACGCGGGGAATCGCCGGGAGGATGGCATTGCCATCGAACTGGAATGCCGGAAACAGCTTGGCACCATTGTCATCGATCATGAGGAGGCGACGGTCCCGGGCGGCCTTGTAGACGGCCTGCACTGTCTTGTGTCCGAGCAGATTGCGAACTGCTTCGGCATCGAAAGCTCCACCTGCGGCTTCGATCAGTCGCCGTTTGAAGGCGATGGCCCGGGTAATCTCTTCCGCCTGTTCCGGATCGCCGGCTTCGACCGACGGAATGCCGCGCGCGATATTCAGGACAAGCGCGGGGACGTCGATGCTGCCAATCGCCGCCGTCTTGGCGGCAGCTGGCATCATCTTGATGATCCGGTCGGCGCTTGCCAGGATGCGGTCACGCAGGATGCGATCTACATCGATAGCGGCCATACTGGCTGTGCGAGACATGTCGGCGCTCCTAGTTTAGTGAGTTTCATATAGGGCATATTGGGAACGCTTTCAACCATCCACAGACGCCGAAACGATGAACCTTCAAACATGGACGTCGACGGACGTCGTGCCATCACGCTGGCTCCGTGGCCTTGGCGGCTGCCGCTTCAACTCGCTGGGAGTAGCAGTAAACACCGTCCAGTCGCCGTAGTAGACCCCGTCATGCTCGACATAATCGTTGAAGATGGTGAGGCGCCAATCGCACAGCGGGCCGACGACGTTCGACAATCCTCGCGCCCGCCAATCGGACATCACCGCCGGGAAGTAGCGGTCCATCACTTCAGGTGTGGCAGCAAATTTGACGTCACACATATAGGTGGTGTGGACATAAGCGAGCGGCCCGATGACGGGTCCATCACTGCCCCAGTCTTCGAGGTTCTCATCGGGATCTTTGCGACCATGATAGAGGTGGAGATAGAGTTGCGGAACATCCGGGGCGACGGCTTCGGCTCTTGGCATCGTATCACCGGTCTCATTCGCTTCGCGGGCGGCAATCCAGTCCAGATAGCCGAGACGCGTGTCATCGTTTGAGATCTCGTATTTCCAGTCGGCTAACGGATGACCGGCGCGGCGGCTCCACGGTCCCTGCTCTTCCGGCGCGGAAGCGATCGAAATCGGAGGCGGAACGAATGCGGCAATTTCGAACCAGGCGTCGGCCGCGGCTATGGATCCGAGCCCATTCAACTCGGTCCGGCTCATGAGAACATGGTCCGACCCGTTGGTGTCGAAATATAGCGGATCGCCCTCGCCGGTATAGACGGCACGCTGAGCGCTGAACGCGCCGACACACGGATCCGAATTGCGAACAAAAGGAATGCCGTGGTGGGTGCAGAAATCCTCGACCTGATCGAATTGCCCGCCAACCAGGCCATGGGCGCAGATTTCGAGGGCTTGGCCATCGACAATGTGGGACGCATCGACGGTCGCTCCAACCCAGTCGAGCATTCCATGGTCGCACGCTATGGCGTCGATCAGCGGCTCGATCAGATCGCTCCTGATCGCCCCGCCGATCCGAATGATCGCGGATGCACGGTCTGTCATGGGAACCTCCATCGTCTCGATGGCCCTGCGGACAATTCCGCCGCCACACCGAGCCCCCCCCCCACTCCCCCCTTTTCGCCTGTAAATTGGCCCAGCACGCAAACTATGGCGGTGACTGGGGGCCGCATTCGGCAGCGCCGATGAGGCTGCGAAGCTTCGACCATGCGAGTGCTTCGCCGGCGCACCGCCCTTGCCGGACGCCTATTTCGTACAGGCGATAGGTCAGGCTGACGATTTCAGGTGTGGCGTTCGAGGGGACGAGGATCAGGAAATCGCTTTCGTCGTCCAGGAGCTCGAAGACCGTGCCGTCGGTCGGCAAGGTCGTGACTGCAATGCTGGCCGAGCTCCCGAGCGCGGTGAGAGCCGTGTTGAAGCGGTCGACAAAGTCCTGATCGACCAGTGGATAGAAGTCGGACATCATGGCCCCCTTCGTGGATTCGGGATTCACTGCGGCCGCTCGGCGATGATCGCGGCGAGGACCTCGTCGGCCTTCTCGACAGGCAGGAAGAGCCGCGTCTTGTACTGGATCACCTCGCTGAACAGACCGCGCGCCTTCAGCCATTCGCGGTCCTGTGGCTGGAAATCCCGGACCTCGAAGCGCCGGCTACTGTTCACCATCGTGGAAACGAGGCGCGCGCCATGGAGGCCCGGGATCAGTGCGCCATCGCCGCCACGCGCCGCCTCGATCAGTTCATCGGGCGTGAGTTTGATCGAGGACTCAAGACCGAAGGCGGACTCCAGTTTCTCGAGCGCGGTGGGCATCACGATGCGTCCGAGGATGGACGTTCCCGCCGCGTCATCGATCCGCCAGACGCGGACATCGTCTTGCGGCAGCTTGTTCCAGACGGGCAAAAGGAGGCCGGTCGCGACGCTGATCGTGTCAATATCGACCTTATCGAGCGCTTCGGACACCTCTGCTTCCCAGAAGCTTTTGAAGCTATCGTGATCGACCTCTTTCCAGAAGGTGTGCCAAAGTTCGGCGAGTTGGATACGATTGGAACCCGTCGGCCGGACAAGCTCCAGCATCTTGACGGGGCGCCCCTCGTCGTCGGTGATCGACCAGGATGGAACGCAAACGGCGACGCGCCCCGAACGGCTGTTCCGCAGATATCGCACGTCGTCGGAGCTTCCCCAGATCTTGTCGAGGCGCGTCCATCCGGTGACGTGCGGCTTCAGATGAAGCTCGAGGCGGAGCAAACGCGTTTCGGCGCCGGATACCGGGTCTTTCCTGAGCACGCGCTCCGAGATCTGAACGATACGCTCGGCCCGGATCGCTTCGACGCCGAGGTCGAGCGTTCCGGCTTCGCGCGCTGCGTCGACGCGGGCCTGTATGAGCCCCATATATTCCTCGAAAACCGCGTTCTGGGTCGCGATCCTGAGCGCGAGGATGCGGTTGAGCCAGCGCTGGATCGGCGGCAGCTTGTCGAGCAAGGTGCCATGCTCATCGACAAGCTTCAGGCCTGTGATGATCTGGAATTTCTCGAGGCTGACGCTCGCGAGCTTGCCGGCGTGGAGGAGGTGATACCACTGGGTCAGGGCCTCGCGGGCATAGCTGCTTTCGAGATTATCGGCGGGATCGAACAGGTTCTGGCCGCCTGTCTGGCGTTGGCCGCGCGTGAGCGCGCCCAGCGTGTCGAGACGGCGCGCGATCGTGCTGATAAAGCGGCGTTCACCCTTGCAGTTGGTCGTGACCGGGCGGAACACCGGCGGCATGGATTGGTAGGTGCGGTGGGTGCGACCGAGGCCCTGGATCGCGATGTCGGCGCGCCATCCGGGTTCGAGCAGGAAGTGGATGCGCCGCTTGCGCGCGGTCGGGCAGTCCAGGTCAGCGTGGTAGGACCGCCCCGTGCCACCCGCCTCGGAAAAGACGAGGATGGGCTTTCGCCCCGACATGAAGTTGTCGGTCTCGGCGATGTTGGAACTGGACGTGCGACGCTCGACCTTCTGCCGGCCCTGCCCATCAACGACAATCCGCCGCGTGCGCCCCGTGACCTCGGAAACCATGTCGGTGCCGAAATGTACGATGAGAAAGTCGAGCGCAGCCGGAACAGGCGGCATCGAGCAGAGCCGCTCGATCAAATCGTCGCGCGCGGCGACCGCTTCCTGGCACAGGACACCGTTGCCGTCGTCATCGAGCATTGGCTCGGAGCGCATTGACCCATCGGTCGCGCGAAAGGCGCGCATTTGCCGGGTTGGGAAGGCGGTCTTCAGATAATCGACCATGGTGTCGAGTGGGGAGACATCGATCGAGAGGTTCGCCCGTTCTTCGGGTGACAGGTCAGCCAGGCGGCGGTCGAGTATTGCCTCGGCGGTACTGGTGAGCTGAACGACGGCGACATGGCCCGCGGCGAGTTCATCCTCGATCGCGCGAACGAGCGTCGGCATCTTCATCGCGATCAGGACCTGCGAGAAGAACCGCTGCTTCGCGCTTTCGAACCGGCTCAGCGCCGATCCCTTGGCCTGGGCGTTCATCGTCTGCCCCGAAATGCGGTCGACGATGTTCGACGCCTTCAGAACCTCGTCGAGGTTCTGGTGAATGATCGCCCATGCATCGGCATAGGCGTCGTAGATGTCGATCTGGTCCGGCGTGAGCTGATGCTCGAGCGGGTCATATTCGACGCCGGCGAAACTGAGCGCCCGGGCGGTGTAGAGACCCATGGACTTGAGATCGCGGGCGACGATTTCCATCGCGGCGATGCCGCCGTCGGTCATCGCGGCGAGAAAGCCGTCGCGATTGGCAAACGCCGTACCGGGACCCCAGAGCCCGAGCCGCGACGCGTAACTCAAATTTTCGGGCTTGGTGGCGCCGGTCGCCGATTCATAGACAACGCGGGCGCGCGGCAGCGCATTTTGCAGGCGGACCCCGGCGAGGCCCTGCTCGGATCCCTTGGCTTGCCGGTACTCGTCCTTGGTCCCGGCGGCGTTGCCCATCGAATGGGATTCATCGAAGAGGATCACGCCTTCGAACCCGGCGCCCGTCCACTCGAGAATCTGCTGCAGGCGCGAGCATTGGTCGTGGCGCTGGGACCGGAGCGTCGCATAGGTGAGGAAGAGGATGCCACTCGCCATGCCGATCGGCTGACCAAGCGGAAAGGCGTCGAGCGGCTGGACGTCGATTGGAAGCCCGCCGAGCGCGCTCCAGTCGCGCCGGGCATCTTCGAGGAGCGTCGCGCCCTTCGAGATCCACATGGCGCGCTGATTGCCGCAGTTCCATTGGTCCCGGATAATTGCGGCGCCTTCACGGCCCTTGCCGACGCCCGTCCCGTCCCCGATGAAGAAGCCCATGCGATAGGGGCGGCCTTCGGGGTCCTCGATCAGCAAGTCGCCTGCCGTGTTGGTGACGAACCGGCCCGAGAGGTCGCGCGAGAAGGCATCGCCTGCGTAAATGATCGCTTCGAGCTGGGCGTCTGACAGCGCCTCGCTTGCCCGCTTCTGGAAAAGCGGGCGATATTGGGGGATCGGGGGCAGAACCGACGCCATGGCGAGCGATTCCACGAGATCGTCGGGGTGGGGCTTCGCGCCTGGAATATCGATGCGGGCGAGCCGCCAAGGCGCATAGATACCGACCGGATCGCCGACAGGGAGCGGCGCGTCGCGGACCGAATAGGCGAGCGGCTGCGCTAGATCATCGGTCGCGGCGATCCGCGAGGGTGCGATGATCCTGGGGCCAGCGAGGCCGGAGAAGAGTGAGGACGACGAAGGCCTCAGCGCGGGACGCATCGGGATTACCGCCGGGGACGCCGGGGGCGGTTCGTCGGATGGGTCAAGCCGCGCCGGAGCCGCGAGCACGATGGGCAGCGCCGCCGCGATGGTGTCGACCGTGTGGCGCTCGGTTTGGCCGATCCAGCCCTTGTCGAAGACGATCAGGCGGACGGCGACGCTGGTGCCATGCTTCGCATAGGGACGGCCGAGAATCGTGATCTCGACGCGCGGGCGGGCAATTTCGGCGACGGAGACATAGCCGCTCGCGCCGCTCGCATCGTGCGCGAAGGTCGGCGACATGATCGCGACGCAGCGTCCGCCCTCGGCAAGACGCAGCAGCGCGGAGCGAAGATGGCGCGCTCCGGCATGGCGATCTTGGCCGCGCCCCTCGCTGCGGCTGAAGGGCGGGTTGATCAGGACAATTGTCGGCCGAACATCCGTCGGCAGCCGGTCGTTGATGAACTCGGCGTCATGGGTCGTGACTGGGCGGCCCGTCACGAGGGAAAGCAGCGCCGCCCGGCAGGGATCGCGCTCGTTGAGCGAAGCGCTCGCGCCCGCGGCGATCGCGCGCGCCGCAAGCATGCCGGTACCTGCCGACGGTTCGAGCACATGATCGCCAGCAGTGACCGCCGCCGCTCGGGCCGCGAGCCAGGACAGCGCCGCCGGCGTGCTGAACTGCTGCATATCGACCTGGTGCTCGCTGCGATAGGTCTGGGTCGGCAGCGCCTTCTCGAACGCGAGGATATCCGCGAATTCGTCTTCGGGCCCCCAGTCCGGGTTCGGGTCATCATCGGGCACGAGCGTGTCCGATGCCTGCGCGGCTTCGAGCGCGTCATAGGCATCGCGCATCGACCAGCGCCCGTCGGCATCGGAGCCGCGGAACGCTTCCACCATCAGGCGCTTGAGCAGCGAGCGGGTCACGGATTGCGGATCGGCGAGCCGGTCGCGCAGTGCGCGGGCGACGCCATAAAGGCGTTCGGCTTTTTCCCGGGCCTCGGTGCCCGGGGTTTCAGCGAGCTTCAGAAGCGGAAGGGTCATGGCAATTCTCCTGAAGAGGTTCGGGAGCAACACGCCCCCGCTGCCATCGCCCCTCCCCCTCTCCTCCCGACTGGAATGGGGGCATAAGAAAAGGGGCCGCGGCGCAGGACCGCGACCCCATAAAATCGAAGAGCGAGATTAGGCCGCGTCGGAGAGCGGCTCGTCCTCGTGGGTATCATCGGCGGGATCGCCCGCCGCCTCGGGTTCGACGGTGCCGCTCGTTTCGTCTTCGCCATCATCGTTCACCGGCTCGGCGACCGGATGCTCGAAGCGCATGGCGTCAGGCAGCCAGGCAAGCGCCTTTTCCTTGACGTCCGCCTCGACGATGATGTTCCCGGCGAAGAGCTGTTCAGCCGAAGAGGCGAGCAGGTTCTTCTTCGACGCCCCGTAGCGCTGGCTGAGCTCGCTGCCGCCGATCTCCTGAAAGAGGTCGATGATGGAGCTCTTGGTGAGCCGCTTGAAATAATTCTTCGCGGTCGGGCGCCACCAGGCGGCGACATCGATCTTGAGCTTGCGACCGAGATGATCGACGAAACCGCTGGCGGAATCTTTCATGGGCACCGCATGGATCGTCCGGGCGATCGCCCAAGCGAGCCAAGCCGCACGCGCTTCTTCGCCGAGCGCGCAGAAGGCATCGTAGCGCCCGGCGACGCCGATGTTCGGCTGGACCCAGCTTCGATCGAGCCCCTCTTCGAGCTTGGCCCATTCGTCAGCCGCGAGCGATCCGCTTTCGAAGCCAATGACACGCGACGGCGCGGCATCGGCGCGAAGGTCGCTGGCGAGATCGGAAGCGTAGCGCCGTAAAGCCGCATCGACCATCACGAAGGTTCCGAGATCGAGCGCAAAGCGGGGATCGCTTGCGACATGGACACGAAGCAGTTCCGCCTTCATCGTTGCGAGCTCGTCGATGAGTCGTTGGCTCATTGCCGGTTTCGCCGAGACAGAGCCGTCGGTCTCGGCGTCGCTATCATCGTCGCCATCGATGTCTTCGTCGGCCTCGGTCGGCACCATGTAGGCCTGATGGTGCACACGCGGCTGGCCATCTTCGCCGATGACGAGGAAGGCAAGTGCCGCGGCCTTTTGGTCGTCGGTCAAGACCGCCGGTCGATTCTGGATGCCGCTCAGTTCGGATTCAAGTTCGCGATACCGCTGTTCCTCGTCCTCGGTGATGCCGTCATCACTCTCGTCGGCAGATTCGGCGATCATGTTCATCTCAGCTTCGATTTCGGCGCAGCGCGCTACCTCCTCTGCGGTCGGTTCAGGAATCTCGCCGCGGACCGGGCGGAGGCCGTCATAATCCGCGAACGAGATGCGCGTCATCGGGACCGCGCGAATTTCCGCGAAGCCCTCGCGCGCCCGGATCGCTTCGGCTTCCGCAGCCAGCTTCTCATCAGCGAGGCGGTCGAGGACGTCGCCATCGATCCAGTTCTCGGATGCACTGTCGGAAAAGAGGTCAGAGTCGATCCGCCCGCCCGCCTCGACATAGGCATCGCGGCCGACGAGCAGCGCTTTCGGGTCGCCGCCCCGGTAGCTGCCGGCGGCGAGCTCACGCCGGATGGTGTACGGGTCGTTGCGGTAATAGCTGTCGCGATATTGCTCGAAGACGCGGGATTGGCGAGCCGTATCCGAGGTGCTGCCATAGGCCTTTGCAATTTCGAGGGTGATTTCGCCCTTGCGCAGCGCATCGAAGATCGTCTCGTGGAGATCGGCGAGACGGACGCGGCCGAGCACGAAGCGCTCGGTTTTGCCGAAGCGCGCCGCGACCTGGGCCGCAGTCTTGTCCTCCTTCTCGATCATGTTCTTGAACGCCATGCACTCGTCCGCGGCGGTCATCGGGAGCTTGTTATTCTCGGCGTAGCTGAACTCGATGGCACGCTTCGCGTCCGGCATCACCATGACCGGAATCTTGAAGTCGTCCGGGAGCCGCCCCTTTTCGATCAGGACGTGCACGCGCTCGAGGCGCCGACCGCCGCCGAAGATGCTGTAGTGGTCCTTCTTGCGCTTGACTGCCGTACCAATCAAATTCTGGAGCACGAAGCCGGCCTCGCCGATCATCGCCTCCAGTTCTGCGTCGGCATCGGGATCGCTTTCGGTCCTGACGTTGAGCGGCGAAGGGACGCAGTTGCGCGCAGGCGCGTATACGATGGGAAATGACATAATCAGTCTCCTGGCGGCGGAAGCCCGACCATTCAGGCCGCTCGGCGCCGCCAGTCCCCCACTCCCTTCCCTCCTTGCCTGAGGACATCGTTCCAGTCGTTTCGGCCGTTCCATGGCCAGATCGTATCGATGCGTCGTCCGGGCACCGCGTGCGCCTTCACGGCGAGCGGCACGGCGAGGCGGCCGGCACGGTCGTTGTCGGGCAACAGGATGAGACGCGACACCGATTCTGGAATAGTAATTTGTGGGATGCGCTCATTGCCGAGTGCGGCCCAGACCGGGATGCCGAGGAGGATCATCGCCGAGATCGCTGTCTCGACGCCCTCGGCAATTCCGAGTGTATAAGCGGCCGGCGCGAGTCGAACCGCACCTGTGCGGGGGTGACCGAGCAATCTGCGAGGGTGCCGGAGGTCGCGCGCGCGTCGGCCCCTGCCATCAAGGAAGGTCCGTTGGACGGCCAACAATCCCGAGTCATCGGTTACCGCGGCGAGCATCGCCGGTCGAAACACGGCCAGTCGGCCCTTGCCGAGAGGCGTTCGGGGAGCGAACCGCAGGCAGTTAGGTGCAATATCGATCGACCTGTTCCGCAAATAGGTCTCCGCGATTGTCCAGTTTATTGGCCGACCAATGCCCCACAGGTCACGGGCACGCTGCTGTAGCCATTCTTTAGGGAGGGAGGATGGCGCCCCCCTGCCGTCACGTGCGTCGAGGGCGTTCAGACCGTCGCGGCGAAGCGCCCGGAGCACATCGGAAATATCGCAGCCGGCAAAGCATTTGAACAAAAGTCGTGTTTCGCCAATCCTGACCGACAGGCTCGGGGTTTTATCCTCATGAGCAGGGCAGCGGCACATGCCAGAATCGCCAGACCAAGTCCCGCCGAAGCGGCGCACAAGAACGGCCCCGGCGACTTCGAGTTCTGGCTTGCGAGACGTTGAAAACCCTGCAGGCATGGCGAGCCTCTTCATCAGGACGGATACGCAATAACCCCCTCTTTTCCTCCTCGCTCCGCTTGGCTGCGGCATTAGTCTGTGGCCCCGCGGCGCGGGAATGCCGCCGACCGGTAGCTACGTGCCCTCCTCCTTGTGAAAATCGTGCCGCCGACCATGCTTGAGCGGGCGAAAGCTGCGTTGGAACCGCGCGCAAAAATGTCTCGTTGCGAGGACATGAAAGATGCGGGATTCCGATGACACTCCGGTTGAGATCGTATTTATCGAGCCCCTTACGGTACGGATTTCCACTGCCGTCAAGCTCACCGGAATCAGTCGATCCAGGATTTACGAACTCATCGAGTCCGGCGACCTTGAAACCGTCAAGGTCGGCCGATCTACGCTGATCCCATATAAAAGTCTGAAAGCCCTAACCAGCGCATAATCGGTTGCGCCACCGCTCGAAAAGAGGGTCCCAAATTTTCGTTCCCACCGTGTAGCTCGCGTCGGAGCAGCTATTGATCGCTTGGTCCATGCGGAGTCACATGCTGGCTATCTAGCTATGATCGTGCAAAGAGCAACAATGGCCCGATATCATGGCTATCGGCTACTTTAAGTGCGGCAACATAAGCTGCTCTCGTTTCGCTGGCATTGACCAGGCCAACGCTTCCCCATGTAAACGGTGTACATCCGAGTTGGACCGCCAGCATGTCGCCGACCATACGCGAAAAACGGCCATTGCCGTTCGGGAAAGGATGGATGGCAACGAGCCGGTGGCTGAATCGGACGGCAATTTCATCGGGTGGGTAGGTTCCATGCTCGACCCAATATCGCGTGTCGTCGATCAGTTGACGAAGGTCCATGGGGATTCTGTAAGCATCGACGCCAATGTTGCGCGGCGTGGTGCGATACTGCCCGGCCCAACGCCACACGTCTCCGAACATGCGTTTGTGAAGCTGGTTCATGAAATCCTGATCGAGAATATCCCGCTTCCGGCTCATCACCCATCGTAAAGCTTGCCTGATATTGATCTGTTCGGCTTCATTCAGCTCATGCCGCATGGTGATATAGGACGGGATGAGTTGTTCGCGCTCCTCGGCGGTCAGCGGCGTGTTGGCGTCGTCGTCATCGTTAAACAGCTTATCTGTCATTCATCATCCCACAGGCCGCGCAAGGAGCCGGATAGAATGAGTTCGATCATGCGCCGCTGTTCTTCGTCGAGATCGGCTTTGAGCAGGGCCTGATTTTCCAGCCGCATGGTATGGTCCAGCCGCGCAATATCCTTGCTCGCTTTCTGCTTCGCGCGGTCGCGCAGGATATCATCAAGCGGCTTCGTCGGTACGAAGGCATAAACGAAAGTGCAGTTCATTGCCTCAGCCGCCTGACGCAGCGTCTTAATCGTGGTGGATCCGCTGACTTCGGCCTTCTCAATCACGGGAATGCGCGAAATCGATGTTCCCATACGAGCGGCAAGCTGGCGGACCGTCATGCCCAGAGCTTCGCGTATTGCCTTTATCCAGCCTCTTGGGGGCACGGCAAAAGACGTTTCGCGCAAGGGCGCGAAACGTCTTTCGAGTTGCTTGCGGGCAAGGGCGGCCTGATCTTCGTTCATATATATATGTCCTGATGAGCCGAAGATGTATATATAAATATGAACATATCAAGATATTTTGATCGTAAATTTATGATCGTTACCTCATAAAATATACATAAATATATGAACGTACTACCGCAAAACCTGAGCGCGCTAGGCAGTCATTCGGCCGCCCCTCTGAAAAGATGGCCGCACAATCTGTGCGCCATCGCGGAGCTGGTCGAGATAGTCCGACCAGTGCTGCATCATGCGCACACGCTCATCCCAATATTCGCCGCGCGTGTAGATTCGCCGCGTCGCGTTTGCATCCAGATGCGCGAGCTGCCTCTCGATCGCATCGGGATGCCACATGCCCATCTGGTTGAGAAGAGTCGCGGCTGTCGAACGGAAGCCATGCGCCGTCATCTCCTCGCGGCTATAGCCGAGACGCCGAAGGGCCGCGCTCACCGTATTCTCGGACATGCAGCGCCGGGAAGTTCGAAATGAGGGGAACAGAAATTGCCCATGGCCCGTGAGGCCGTGCAGCGCTTCAAGCATTTCGAGAACCTGCCTGGACAGCGGGACACAATGCTGACGGCGCATTTTCATCTTGTCGGCCGGGATCGTCCACACCGCGTCCTCGACATCGATCTCCGTCCATTCCGCCTGTCGCAGTTCGCCCGGCCTCACGAAGACATGCGGCGTCAGTCGCAGCGCAATTGCCGTGATTTCGTGACCAGCATATCCTTCGATAGCGCGCAGGAGCGCCCCTGTTTCCTTGCGGGTCGTGATCGCGGCGTGGTGCTTTACCTTCGGAGCCGTGAGCGCGCCGCGCAAGTCAGCCGCAAGATCACGGTCCGCCCTTGCGGTGGCGATCGCGTATCGGAAGACCCTGCTGATCACGCTGCGCATCCGACGCGCACTTTCATACCGTCCATTGGCCTCGACCTTACGGAGTACGGCCAGAACCTCCTGGGGCGTGATTTTCGAGATCGGACGGCTGCCGATCAGTGGATTGGCGATATCGAGGAGCCAGCGAATTTTGCGAAGCGTGACGGCCGCGCGCTCTTCCCGTTCGTTTTTCGCCAGCCATTCCTCTGCGATCGTCTTGAACGTGTTGTCCTCGGCGATCTTTCGGGTGATCCGTTCGACCTTCTTTTCCGCGGCCGGATCGAGCCCTGCAAGAAGCAGCTTTCGCGCTGCGTCGCGCAGTTCCCGAGCGGAAGCAATTCCAATATCAGGCCACGAACCGAAGTAGAGAGTCTTTTGTCGGCCCAGGTGACGATAGTTCATTCGCCAGACCTTTGCTCCGCTCGGTCTGACCACGAGATATAGGGCATCGCTATCGGCCATTTTATAGGCCTTTTCTGCGGGCTTGGCGTTCGAAATCTGGATGTGGGTAAGCGTCATGATGGTTTCACCTGCAAGAGGCTGACCGGAACCATCAAAAACACCATCAAAGCTGATGGTACGCTGATGGTTCCGGCTGGATCAGCCTGGATTCCATTCAGCGATTCTCATCGAAAAACGGTGGAAAACCAGCCGCTTGCTGGACGTTCCCGGACGTTGCCGGAAAGGTCACTGGTGCCCAGAAGAGGACTCGAACCTCCACGACCTTGCGATCGCCAGCACCTGAAGCTGGTGCGTCTACCAATTCCGCCATCTGGGCACGGGGTAGGAGCGGGCGCTTAGCGGCGCCGTGCTCGGCTTGTCAACCGCGCTGCGCATCTCGACGCATATTTTATCGGCAATCGGCGGTTTCACGCGCGCATCGCCGCCCTGCCCCTTGCCCGCCGCGCTGCTTCGCGGCATGGGGAGCGCCTGGATGCCGCCCCGGCGGCTTTAGAGAATCGGATACAGGCGGACATCATGCAGAAGCTCGACGGACAGTTGATCACCGTATTCGGCGGCAGCGGCTTCCTCGGCCGCTATGTCGTGCAGCGGTTGCTCGCGCGCGGCGCGCGGGTGCGCGTCGGCGAGCGCGAGCCGCGCAAGGCGCTGTTCCTCAAGCCGCTCGGCGGGCTCGGCCAGACGCAGTTCGTCGCCGCCGACGTCCGCGATGCCGCCAGCGTCCTCCGCGCCGTTCAGGGCAGCGATGCGGTGATCAACCTCGCCGGCAGCTTCGACGACATGAAGGCGGTGCAGGCCGATGGCGCCGGGCATGTCGCCGCCGCGGCGAAAGCCGCGGGCGTCCGCGCGCTCGTTCACGTCTCGGCGATCGGCGCCGACCCCGAAGGCGCATCGGCCTATGCGCGCAGCAAAGGCGCGGGCGAGGCCGCGGTGCGCGCCGCCTTTCCCGCGGCGGCGATTCTGCGCCCGTCGATCCTCTTCGGCCGCGAGGATCATTTCATCAACCGCTTCGCGGCGCTGATGCGCCTGTCGCCGGTCGTCCCGGTGATCGCGCCGCAGACGAAGCTCCAGCCCGTCTATGTCGGCGACGTCGCCGATGCGGTCGTCGCCGCGCTCGGCGAGGCTGCCGCGGGCCGGACGTTCGAGCTCGGCGGACCGCAGGTGCAGACGATGGCGGCGCTTCAGCATTGGGTCGCCGCAGCGACGGGGCGCAAGCGGCTGTTCGTCGAGCTTCCCGACGCGGTGTCGGGCGCGATTGCGACCGCTTTCGGCTGGGCGCCGGGCGCGCCGATCACCAAGGATCAGTGGCTGATGCTCCAGCAGGACAATGTCGTCGCGGAGGGCGCCGCCGGGCTCGGTTCGTTCGGCATCGTCCCGACCTCGCTCGACGCGGTCGCCGACGGCTGGCTGGTCCAGTATCGCCGCCACGGGCGCTTCGCCCAGACCGCCTGACCGCCGCGCGGCCCCCGCATCAAATCGCCGCTGGCAAAATCGCCCTGCCCCCCGTAGGTCTGGCGACGGACAGGGGCGTCCGGCGAAGGTCGGGCGCCCTTTCGAGTATCGCAACGTTGACATGGGAACCTTATGAGCATCTGGCTGACCGCGATCATCCTCGGCATCGTCGAAGGGCTGACCGAATTTCTTCCCGTTTCATCGACCGGACACCTGATCCTCGCGACCGAACTGCTCGGCTATGACGCGTCGAAATGGGCGGTGTTCAACATCGCGATCCAGCCGGGCGCGATCCTGGCAATCGTCGTCCTCTACCGCCATCTCTTCTGGGATATGTTCACCGGCTTCTTTCGGCGCGACCCGCAGGCCATCGCCTTCGTGCGCAACCTGCTGCTCGCCTTCATCCCCGCGGTCGTGCTCGGGCTCGCCTTCGGCGATCAGATCGAGGCGCTGCTGGAGAATGCGACCGTCGTCGCCTGGGCGCTGATCATCGGCGGCATCGGCATATTGCTCGTCGAGCGCTTCGCGAAGCCGCGGGAAAGCGGCGGAGTCGCAGCGCTGTCGATCCGCCAGTCGGTCATCGTCGGCATCGTCCAGTGCCTCGCGATGGTTCCCGGCGTCAGCCGCTCGGGCGCGACGATCATGGGCGCGATGGCGCTCGGCGTCGACCGCAAGACCGCCGCCGAATTCAGCTTCTTCCTCGCGCTGCCGACGCTGACCGGCGCGACGGTGCTCCAGCTCGCCAAGCACCACGACGCAATCACCCGGAACGACATCGGGCTGATCGTGGTCGGCGCGCTAGTGTCGTTCGTCGTCGCCTGGGCGGTGATCAAGGCCTTCCTGGCGGTCGTCACCCGCTATGGCTTCGGCCCCTTCGCCTGGTATCGAATCATCGTCGGGGTAGCGGCGCTGGCGTGGCTCGCCGCCAGATAGGTCCGAAACGATACCAATAAGCGAAAGATTATTACGCAGCGCCACTGTTAGCATGATTCGATACGGAATTTAGGACAGTGAAGCTACCATAATTGCGATTTTGCTCGTGACAGGCGATTTCGCGCCATGCCATCGCCCCTTCCAACGAAGGGGATACTGCATGGCTTCCGAACGCATGCTCCAATTTGTGGGGCGTGACCAATCCTATCCGGACAAGCGCTCGCCCGAGGAGCGCGCGCGCGATTTCCGCGAGATCGCCGAGCGCTACGCGGCGCCCGACGCCGATGCGCAGGCGTCGCGCTGCTCGCAATGCGGCGTGCCCTATTGCTCGGTGCATTGCCCGCTGCACAATCATATTCCCGACTGGCTGCGCCTGACCGCCGAAGGGCGGCTGCGCGAGGCCTATGAGCTCAGCAACGCAACCTCGACCATGCCCGAGATTTGCGGCCGCATCTGCCCGCAGGATCGCCTGTGCGAAGGCAATTGCGTGATCGAATTTTCGGGGCATGGCGCGGTGACGATCGGCAGCGTCGAGAAATATATCACCGACACCGCCTGGGCCGAAGGCTGGGTCGAGCCGGTCCGGGCGGGCAAGCCGACCGGCCAGTCGGTCGGCATCGTCGGCGCGGGCCCCGCGGGGCTGACCGCAGCCGAATATCTGCGCGTCCAGGGGCATGAGGTGCATGTCTATGACCGGCACGACCGCGCCGGCGGGCTGCTCACCTATGGCATTCCGGGCTTCAAGCTGGAGAAGGAAGTGGTCATGCGCCGCATCGAGCGGCTGGAGGAAAGCGGTATCCGCTTTCACCTGGGCTTCGCGGTCGGCGAGGATGCGACGCTCGATCAGCTCCGCGCGAAGCACGACGCGATCCTGATCGCGACCGGCGTTTACAAGGCGCGCGAGATCAACGTGCCGGGCAGCGGCGCCGGAGGCGTGATCGCCGCGCTCGACTATCTGATCGCCTCGAACCGCAAAAGCTTCGGCGACGAGGTTCCGGCTTTCGACGACGGCCGCCTGAACGCAAAGGACAAGCATGTCGTGGTGATCGGCGGCGGCGACACCGCGATGGACTGCGTCCGCACCGCGGTGCGTCAGGGCGCGAAGTCGGTGAAATGCCTCTATCGCCGCGACCGCGAGAATATGCCGGGCTCGCAGCGCGAGGTCGCCAACGCCGAAGAGGAAGGCGTCGAGTTCGTCTGGCTCTCCGCCCCCGAAAGCTTCACCGCCGACACGCATGTGAAACAGGTCGCGGCGCAGGGAATGCGCCTCGGCGCCCCCGACGCGAGCGGCCGCCGCAGCCCCGAGCCCGATCCGGGCCGCAGCTTCGACCTGCCCGCCGACATGGTGATCAAGGCGCTCGGCTTCGATCCCGAGGAGCTGCCGCACCTGTTCGGCGCGCCCGACCTGTCCGTCACGCGCTGGGGCACGCTGCGCGTCGATCACCAGACGATGATGACCAGCCTGCCCGGCGTCTTTGCGGCAGGCGACATCGTGCGCGGCGCCAGCCTGGTCGTCTGGGGCATCCGCGACGGCCGCGATGTCAGCGACCAGATGGCAAAGTGGTTGAAAGCGAAAGCGAAAAGCGAAAAGAAGGCAGCATGACCAACAGGGAAGGAAAATTGATCATGTCGACCTGGAAAACCATGCTGCTCGCCGGCGCGATGGCGTTTGCGCCCGCGCAGGCCTTCGCCGCGCCCGATGAAGCCCCCGAGGCCGAAATCGTCGCCGCCCCCGCCGTCGAAGGCGATGAAGGTCACGGCATGAACGACGAGGCCATGACCGCCGACGCCAAGGCGAAGATGCAGAAGGAGATCGATGCGGCGGTCGCGATGATCGAAAAGATCTTCGGCACCGACAAGCTACCGCCAGTCGCGCCCGCGCAGCTCGCGCTGGCGCGGCAGACGACGACCGCGCTGATCCCGGCGGGCAGCCTCGAAAAGATGCTCGACAATCTCTATGGCAAGCTTTTCAAGGGCTTGATGGATGAGTTTGGCGGCATGTCCGACATCTCGCTGTCGATCAAGACCGGGGTCGAAAGCGACAAGATCGCCGCGCTCGACGACAAGACCAAGGCCGTGGTCGCCGATATGTTCGATCCCTATCGCCAGCAGCGCGAGGACCAGATCACCAATATCATCAAGCCGCAGATCAGCGAGGCGCTGCACGACCTGGAAGCGCCGATGCGCGACGGCATGGCGCACGCCTATGCGCGAAAGTTCAGCAGCGACCAGCTCACCCAGATGAACAGCTTCTTCGCCACCCCCGCGGGCACCGCCTTTGCATCCGAGTGGATGGCGTTGCAGGCCGATCCCGAAGTCATGCTGGCGATGATCAAGGCGGTGCCCCCGCTGGTGAACAAGTTCATCGACCGGGGCCCCGAAATCGAGGGGCAGTTCAAGGATCTGCCCAAGGAAAAGCAGCTCGCCGACCTCAGCGACGCCGAACTCGCGAAGCTCGCCAAGCTGATAAAGGTCAGCGTCAAGGAGCTGAAGGACCATCGCGACCAATGGGACACCCCGGTCGAGGAAACGACCGAGGCCACCGAAGCGGTCGATGCGGCGGCCGATGCGGCCGACGCCGCCGCGGCCGATGCCGATGCGGCGGCGGATGCGGCGCAGGCCGCGGCCGATGCCGCCGAAGCGACGGTCGACGACCCCGCCTACAACCGCGACAATTGGTCGGAGGCTGACCGCCAGCGCGTCGAGCAGCTCGAGGAAGTGGCGAACAGCGCCTCGTCGGCCGCCTTTGACGCACAGGAAGAAGCAGTCGCCAACGCCCGCAAGAAGACGCCATCCACCTAAACCACGGCCACGGCCGGCAGGAAACCGACATGACCCATTATCCCACCCCCGATCACGCGCGGCTCGCCGAAAGCGGCATGTATCGCCCCGACCTCGAATCCGATGCCTGCGGCGTCGGGCTGGTCGCGGCGACCGACGGCAAGCCGTCGCGCCGCGTCGTCGAGGCGGCGATCGAGGCGCTGCGTGCCGTCTGGCACCGCGGCGCGGTCGACGCCGACGGCAAGACCGGCGACGGAGCGGGCATCCATGTCGACCTGCCGGTCCGCTTCTTCGACGATGCGATCGCGGCGTCGGGACACAAGGTGCGCCCGAACCGCCTCGCCGTCGGCATGGTTTTCCTGCCGCGCACCGACCTCGGCGCGCAGGAGGAATGCCGCACGATCGTCGAGGCCGAGATCATCGAGGCGGGCTTCACCATCTATGGCTGGCGTCAGGTGCCCGTCGACGTTTCGGTGATCGGCGACAAGGCGCAGCAGACGCGGCCCGAGATCGAGCAGATCATGATCGCCGGGCCGCTGCCCGACGAGCAGTCGGTCGCCGAATTCGAAAAGCAGCTCTATCTCGTCCGCCGCCGGATCGAGAAAAAGGTGATCGCGGCGCAGATCCACGATTTCTATGTCTGCAGCCTGTCGGCGCGCTCGATCATCTACAAGGGGCTGTTCCTCGCCGAGAGCCTCGCCGATTTCTATCCCGACCTCACGAACAAGCTGTTCGAGAGCCGGGTCGCGATCTTCCACCAGCGCTATTCGACCAACACCTTCCCGCAATGGTGGCTCGCCCAGCCCTTCCGCTGCCTCGCCCACAATGGCGAGATCAATACGATCCGCGGCAACAAGAACTGGATGAAGAGCCACGAGATCAAGATGGCGAGCCTCGCCTTCGGCGAGCATTCGGAGGACATCAAGCCGGTGATCCCGGCGGGCGCGTCGGACACGGCCGCGCTCGACGCGGCGTTCGAGACCTTGTGCCGCGCCGGCCGCGACGCGCCGACCGCCAAGCTGATCCTCGTCCCCGAAGCGTGGGGCCACGACGACGACATCCCCGACGCGCATAAGGCGATGTATAGCTATCTCGCCAGCGTGATGGAGGCATGGGACGGCCCCGCCGCGCTCGCGATGACCGACGGCCGTTGGGCGGTCGCGGGGATGGATCGCAACGCGCTCCGCCCGCTGCGCTACACGCTGACCGCCGACAATCTGCTCGTCGTCGGCTCCGAAAGCGGCATGGTGCTGCTGCCCGAGGCGAGCATCCGCAAGAAGGGTCGCCTCGGCCCCGGCCAGATGATCGCGGTCGACCTCGACGAGGGCACACTCTACGAAGACCGCGCGATCAAGGACAAGATCGCCGGCGACGCCGACTATGCCGCGCGCGTCAAGGGCTTCCGCACGATGGCCGACCTACCGAAGGGCGGCAAGGCGACGCTTGGGGCCTGGGACCGCGCCGAACTGCTGCGCCGCCAGGTCGCGGCGGGCCTGACCATGGAGGATATGGAACTCATCCTCTCCCCGATGGTCGAGGATGCAAAGGAAGCGATCGGATCGATGGGCGACGACACGCCGCTCGCGGTCATTTCCGACAAGCCGCGCCACGTCGCGCAATTCTTTCGCCAGAATTTCAGCCAGGTCACCAACCCGCCGATCGACAGTCTGCGCGAACGGCATGTGATGAGCCTCAACACGCGCTTCTCCAACCTCGGCAACATCCTCGACGAAAAGGGGCAGAGCGCGCACGTCCTCGTGATCGACTCGCCTGTGCTCGTCGGCGACGACTGGGATCGGCTGCGCGCCTATTTCGGCGATGCCGTCGCCGACATCGACTGCACCTTCGCCGCGGGCAGCGACGCCGCGGCGCTCCGCGAGGCGATCGCGCGCATCCGCCGCGAGGCCGAGGATGCGGTGCGCGCCGGGCGTAGCGAATTATTCCTGTCCGATCAGAAGATCGGCGAAGACCGCGTCGGCGTCGCGATGGTGCTCGCCGCCGCCGCGGTCCACACCCATCTCGTCCGCAAGGGCCTGCGCAGCTACGCCTCGATCAACGTCCGCTCGGCCGAAGTGCTCGACACCCACGCCTTCGCGGTGCTCATCGGCGTCGGCGCGACGACCGTCCACGCCTATCTCGCCGAAGCCGCGATCGCCGACCGCCACGCGCGCGGCCTGTTCGGCGGCGACCTGTCGCTGGGCGACTGCCACCTGCGCTATCGCAAGGCGATCGACGACGGCCTGCTCAAGATCATGGCGAAGATGGGGATCGCGGTGGTCTCCTCCTATCGCGGCGGCTATAATTTCGAGGCGGTCGGCCTCAGCCGCGCGCTCGTCAACGACCTCTTTCCCGGCATGCCCGCGAAGATTTCGGGCGAGGGCTATCAGTCGCTGTTCATCAACGCGACCGAGAAGCATGAGGCCGCGTTCGACGCCCGCGTCACCACCCTGCCCGTCGGCGGCTTCTATCGCCACCGCGCGGGCGGCGAGGCGCACGCCTATTCGGCGCAGCTCATGCACCTTCTCCAGACCGCGGTCGCGACCGACAGCTACTCGACCTACCTCCAGTTCGCGCGCGGTATCGCCGACCTGCCGCCGGTCTATCTGCGCGACCTGATGGAATTCAACTATCCGGCGCAGGGCGTTGCGCTCGACAGCGTCGAGGCGATCACCGAAATCCGCAAGCGCTTCGTCACCCCCGGCATGTCGCTGGGCGCGCTGTCGCCCGAAGCGCACGAGACGCTGGCGATCGCGATGAACCGCATCGGCGCCAAGGCGGTGTCGGGCGAAGGCGGCGAAGCGAGCGAGCGCTACCAGCCCTATGCCAATGGCGACAATGCCAACAGCAATATCAAGCAGATCGCGAGCGGCCGCTTCGGCGTCACCGCCGAATATCTCGGCGCCTGCGACGAGATCGAGATCAAGGTCGCGCAGGGCGCCAAGCCCGGCGAGGGCGGCCAATTGCCCGGCTTTAAAGTCACCGAGTTCATCGCGCGCCTGCGTCACTCGACCCCGGGCGTGATGCTGATCTCGCCCCCGCCGCATCACGACATCTATTCGATCGAGGATCTGGCGCAGCTTATCTACGACCTCAAGCAGATCAACCCGAAGGCGCGCGTTTGCGTCAAGCTCGTCAGCTCGGCGGGCATCGGCACCGTCGCTGCGGGTGTCGCCAAGGCGCACGCCGACGTGATCCTCGTCTCCGGCAACACCGGCGGCACCGGCGCCTCGCCCCAGACCAGCATCAAATATGCCGGCACCCCGTGGGAAATGGGCCTGTCCGAGGTCAATCAGGTGCTCACCCTCAATGGCCTCCGCCACCGCATCCGCCTCCGCACCGACGGCGGGCTCAAGACCGGGCGCGATATCGTCATCGCCGCCATTTTGGGCGCCGAGGAATATGGCATCGGCACGCTCAGCCTCGTCGCCATGGGCTGTATCATGGTGCGCCAGTGCCACAGCAACACCTGCCCGGTCGGCATCTGCACCCAGGACGAAAAGCTGCGTGCAAAGTTCGCCGGCAGCCCCGAGAAGGTCATCAACCTGATGACCTTCATCGCTGAGGAGGTGCGCGAAATCCTCGCCAAGCTCGGCTGCCGCAGCCTCGACGAGGTGATCGGCCGCACCGAACTGCTGCGCCAGGTCAGCCGCGGCGCCGAGCATCTCGACGATCTCGACCTCAACCCGATCCTCGCCAAGGTCGACGCCCCCGACGAGGAGCGTCGCTCGCAGGGTCCGAATTTCCGCAACTCGGTGCCCGACAGCCTCGACGCGCAGATATTGAACGATGCGAAGCCGCTGTTCGAGCGCGGCGAGCGGATGCAGCTTACCTACAACGTCCGCAACACCCACCGCGCCGTCGGCACCCGCCTGTCGGCCGAGGTCACCGCGCGCTTCGGGATGAACGGGCTCGCCGACGACCATGTCCAGGTCCGCCTGCGCGGCACCGCGGGCCAGTCGCTCGGCGCCTTCCTGTGCAGCGGCATCACCTTGGAAGTGTTCGGCGACGCCAACGACTATGTCGGCAAGGGCCTGTCGGGCGGCCGCATCATCGTGCGCCCGACCGTATCGAGTCCGCTGGTCAGCCAGCACAACAGCATCGTCGGCAACACCGTCCTCTATGGCGCGACCGCGGGCACCCTGCTCGCGGCGGGCCAGGCCGGCGAACGCTTCGCGGTCCGCAACTCGGGCGCGAAGGTCGTGGTCGAGGGCTGCGGCGCCAACGGCTGCGAATATATGACCGGCGGCACCGCGGTGATCCTCGGCCCCGTGGGGTCGAATTTCGGCGCCGGCATGACAGGCGGCATGGCCTTCATCCTCGACACCGACGCCAGCTTCGAACGCCGCGCCAACGGCGAATCGATCGTCTGGCAGCGCCTCGCCAGCAGCCACTGGGAAACGTTGCTCAAGGATATGGTCGCCGATCATGCGCACGCCACCGGCAGCAAATGGTCGGCCGAAATCCTCGCCGATTGGGACCGCTGGCGCGATCAATTCTGGCAGGTCTGCCCGAAGGAAATGCTGAGCCGGATCGCGCATCCGCTGACCGATGAGGCGATGGAGGTCGTCGCCGCGGAATAGGCCGCACCCCTACGCATCAATCCCCTTGCCAGCGAAGCGGGCGCCGTCATTAACATGTTGGCGACGCATCGCTCCTATGCGCGAAAAAAGGACCGGAAAGAAGGGGTTGGGGTGGAACGGGGACAATCGCTTTATCTGGACGCTCTGCGTCTGATCGCCGCGCTGGAGGTCGCCGCCTTCCATCTGGGCCGCCTGCCGGGCAGCGGCGTGCCCGAAGGCTGGTGGAACGCGTTCGGGCACGAGGCGGTGGTCATCTTCTTCGTCCTGTCGGGTTTCGTGATCCGCCACGCCGCGGGCAAGAACGACCCGACGCTGCGGCTGTTCGCGATCAGCCGCATCTCGCGCGTCTGGTCGGTGGCGATCCCGGCGCTGCTGCTGACCTGGCTGTTCGATTCGATCGGTCACCGGATCGATCTTGCCCCCTATGAGGGGCTCGTCACCGACGGCCCCGCGGCGCTGCGTGTGGCGATCGGCGCGGCGATGCTCAACGAATCCTGGGTGTCGGTCCAGATGCTGTCGAACACGCCCTATTGGTCGATCGCCTATGAGGTCTTCTATTACGCGCTGTTCGCCACGCTCTTCTATCTGAAGGGGGGCTGGCGCTGGCTGATCCTCGTGCCGGCGCTGATCGCTGGGCCGAAGATAATGTTGCTGTTCCCGATCTGGTTGATGGGATGGGCGGCCTATAGCGAGCGCTGGTCGGCGCGCTGGCCGCGCTGGCTGGTCTGGGCGGCGTTCTGCCAGCCGGTCCTGTGCCTGCTGCTCTATTCGCAGTTCGGGCTCATGGGATTGACGGGCGGCTGGCTGGAAGGCTGGCTTGGCCACGACCTCTGGCGCAATGGCCTTGCCTGGTCGCGCTACGTCATCAGCGACAGCCTGCTCGGCCTCAGCATCGCGGTGAACCTGATCGCGGCCAAGCATCTGGGCCCCGAACTCGCGGCCGTGCTGAACGGGGCGGCGAAACCGATCCGCTGGCTGGCGGGACGGTCCTTCACCCTCTATCTGTTGCATCAACCGACGATGTTGCTGATGATCGCCTTGTCCGGCGCCTTGCTGCCCCCGATATGGCGCACGCCCTTTATCGTGATGGGAGCGACGATCGTGATTCTGGCCGTGGCCGAAGTAACCGAAGGACAACGCCACCGGCTACGCGCCGGGCTGGAACGGCTATGGCGATAACGCCCCCCCCGTCCCCGCCCGACACCCCGGGCTGGATCGACGCCCGCTTCGGCACCGCGCGCGGCCTCGTGCGGCTGATGCTCTCCTATGGCGAGACGGCGCTGCGGCTGGCTTCGGTCCGCGCGCCCGATGCGGCGGAGGTGCGGCGGCTCGTTTTCGTCTGCCACGGCAATATCTGCCGCAGCGCCTTCGCGGACGTCGCGGCGGCCGAAGTCGGCCTCGCCACCGCATCCTTCGGTCTTTCCGCCGCACACGGCGCCCCGGCGCACCCGCCGGTCGTCGCTATCGCAGGAGAGATGGGCATCGACCTTGGCCGGCACCGCGCCACGGAGCGCGAGGCCTATCAGCCGCAGCCGGGCGACCTGCTGCTCGCGATGGAGGCGCGCCAGCTTCGCCGGATCGCCGCCGACGCGCGGCTCGCGCACCTGCCGCGCACGCTGCTCGGCCTCTACACGCGCCCGGTCCTGCCGCACCTGCATGACCCCTATCGGCTGAACGATCCTTATACACGCGCCTGCCTTCAGCGGATCGCCAGCGCGATCCCCGAACTCAGCTCCCGCTTCCCAAAAGCCGCGCGATGATCCCGGCCAGATCGGCGAGCGTCGGCATCGGATCGGAGAATTTCGCCACATAATAGCCGGTGTCGAACCGGAAGAAATCGGCCGCATAGGTGGTCATTTCGCGCAGTTTTTCGCCCGCCGACAGCTCCTTGGCCCGCAGTTGACCGAACAGTCGCTTGGTGTCGGGCAGCACATAGCGGGCGCGATGGTCGCGATACCCCAGCGCCAATTGGCCCGCGACACCGTCCACGAGGCGGCGATAGAGCGCAAAGGCGAAATGCGCCCCGCTCTGGCTCGCAAGCGGCAGGCTGCCCCACAATCGCCCGTTGACCTCCATCAGCCAATAGCGGCCGCTCGCCGCATCGTGGCGATATTCGACCATCGCGGGCCCTTCCCACCCGATCGCGCGCAGCAAGGCCTCCGATTTTTCCATCTGCGCGCGATGATCGGACAGCGGCACCGACCGGCACAGCGTCGATATGCCCCCGCTTGCGGGATATTCACGCAGCCGCTCATGCTGAAAGCGCAGCGTCGCCCGGCCGCCCTCCATCATCAGCATCTGGCCGAAGCCATAGCCCTGACACCAGCTCTGGACGAGCGGGTAGACGCCGAGCGGATCGTAGCGCCGCAGGATCGCGACCAGCGCTTCGGCGCCATCGGCGCGCTCGGCCTTCTCGAAGGCGACGCCGGCTGCCTCCAGCCGCGCCCACATCGCGGGCGGATCGCTCCATTTCAGGACCACCGGATAGGCGATATCCGCCGCCTTCGCCGCGAAATCCTGACCGGCCAGCGGTTGCCAGGTGTCGGGAACCTCGATTCCCGTCTCGCGCGCCCGCGCCAGCGTATTGAGCTTGTCGAGCACGAGGTCGAGTTGCTCGTGCCGAGGGCTCGCGATCCGGCAATCGCCGATCGCGGGCGGCATATCGGCGAGTTCGAGCAGGTCGGCTTCGCTGATCGGGATCACCGCCCCCGCCCCGCTCGCCGCAACGACCCCGGGCAGCCAGTCGGCCAGCGCAGCGCCCTGGGGCCGCAGCACATGCTGGCGCGCGTAACGCGAATGCCCCCCGATCGACCAGCGCGAGCGCCCGGCCGCGATCACCGGCACGCCGTGCGCGCCCAGTTCGCGCACCACCGTCAGCCCGATGCTGCCGTCGACGCCGAGGACGATGGCCGGGGGCAGTCCCCGATCGCGGGTCATGCGGGGCGGAGCCGGCGCTCGTAGCGCCATGTGCCGACCATCTGCTCGGCCATGCGGAGTCCGGTCCGCATCATGCTCGGCCCCAGTCGCGGCGCAGACGCGCGGCCGGCCTGCGGCGCCGCAAGCGTCGCGAAGCCGCGCGATTCGATCCGCGGTTCGAGCGCGATATGGCGGCAGAGCGATTCGAGACGGCGCATCACCATGCGGTTGGGCCGCTGCCGGTCGCGCGAAAGCATCTCGAAACTGTGCGTGACGATCATGAACAGCGGCGCACCGGACTCGCAGGCATGGTCGAGCGCGGCGCTCATCTCGCGCGACGACAACGCGCAGACCTGCGCGGGGCGGAAATGGCCCGGGCGATCCTCGATTCCCGAAACGGGTATTTCGATCAGCGATCCGACCGCCACCGGATCGGACGCCGCCACCGGCAGGCTGATCGCGCATCCGCGCCCGGCATAATCGGGGTTGAAGCTGCTGTCCCAACGCAGCCCCAGCGCCTCGAGCGCAGCGAGCGTGCGGTCGTCGGCGCCGAAATTCCCGGCGCGAAAGGCGATCGGCGCCGGTGCCCCCGCCCGCACCAGCGCGTCGCGCGCCCAGCCGAGCAGCGCGATCTGATCGGGCAGCGGGAAATCGCCGATATTGCGTCCGCGCCGTCCCTCGACCGGCGAATCCTTCGCCCATTCCAGCCATTCGGTATGGATGTGAAGCTGCACCTCGTGCCCGCGCGCCAGGATCGGCTCGATCATCCGCGCGACGATCTCCGGGCCGTGGACGAGGCCGGGCATCGGATCGACGAAGAAGACCCCGCGCACCCCGTGGCGGTCGAATATGTCCATCTGCCAGCCGACGCCGAACGCGCCCGCCGCCGTCTCGCCCAGCACCGATTGCCGCAGATTCTCCTCGACCGGCAGGCCGTTCGCCTGCCGCCCGGCGGACAATTCGGTGTCTATCGTGACCAGCGCGGCAACGCTCATATCATCTCATTCCGGTCGCAGATGCGAAAGCTGCCCCGTCATAGCAGCGAATAGCTCATAAATCGGTAACGCGGGCGGCGGTCAAGGGCGGTGATTCCGTGGCAAGTCAGACATTTGTCGCACCTCCGCCTCCTGTCGTCGCAGCGCCCCCAAGCGTTCAGCGCAGCGAAAGCGTCTTCCCTCTAATAGGCACCCTTCGCTTTCCCCATCCCGAAAGGATGAAGCCGTGCGCCTGACCATCGCTGCCCTTCCCCTGCTGGCGCTTCTCGCGCCGCTGCCCGCCGCCGCTGCCGACCCCGCGGCCGGACGCGCCGTCGCGACCCTCAACGATCCCGCGATGCAGGACCACATGGCCGATACCGTCACCGCGCTGGTCGGCGCTCTGATGCAGATGAAGGTCGGCCCGCTCGCCGAAGCCGTCGCGCGGGTCGATCCCGAATCCGACGCCGCCTATATCCCGCCCGACGCCACGGTCGGCGACATCGCCGGACGCGATCCCCATTATGCCGAGCGCATGGGCGACGACGTCCGCGCCGGCACCCGCATGGCCGGCCATGCCGCTTCGGCGCTCGCGGCTTATGCGCCTGTCCTCAAGGACATGGCCCGCGATCTTGCGGCACAATGGGAGCGCGAACGCGCCGCTTCGCGGCGCTGAGTTTCTCCCTTCCGTCATTCGTATAGCCGTTGCGCCCGGCGCCCCCCTGCCGCTATGCCGGACCCATGTGGCAACTCTATCAATTCCCGCTCTGTCCCTTTTCGCGCAAGATCCGGCTTTTGCTGGGCGAGAAGGGCGTCGGCTATGAATTGGTGCGCGAATCGCCGTGGGAGCGCCGCGACGAATTCGTCGACCTGAACCCGGCGGGGCGCACCCCGGTGATGGTCGACCAGGACCGCGGGCAGGTGCTGATCGACAGCAATGCGATCGCGGAATATTTCGAGGAGACGGTCGAGGGCAAGGCGATGATCAACGGCACCGCCGCCAGCCGCGCCGAGATCCGCCGCCTCGTCGCCTGGTTCGATCAGGATTTCTATTATGAAGTCACCGGGCCTTTGCTGTTCGAGCGGATGCAGAAACGCATCGTCCACCGCCAGCCGCCCGACGGCGGCGCGCTGCGCGAGGCGATGAAGGCCGCGAACCAGCATCTCGACTATATCGACTATCTGATCGACCACCGCACCTGGCTCGCCGGCGCGACGATGAGCCTCGCCGATCTGGCGGCTGCCGCGCATATCTCGGTCGCCGACTATCTCGGCGGCATCGACTGGACCGGGCACGAGCAGACCAAGGGCTGGTATTCGGGCCTCAAGTCGCGCCCCAGCTTCCGCCCCCTTCTCGCCGAGCGGATGGAGATCATCACCCCGCCGAAATATTATGAGGATGTGGACTTCTAAGCCATCGTCATTGCGAGCGCAGCGAAGCAATCTCCAGTCCGATAGCTGGAGATTGCTTCGCTGTGCTCGCAATGACGAGGTTGATGGGCTCAGCCCTTGTGACGGGCCGCGATCAGATAGTTGAGCGCCTCGCTGCCCCCCAGCTTGAAACCGCGCGCGGGCGACGGCGACAGGCCGGTGCGGTCGATCACCTCCAGCCCGGCGCCTTCCAGCAATCCCGCCAATTCCTCGGGCTTCAGGAACTGATCCCAGTCGTGCGTCCCGCGCGGCACCGCACCGACGCGCTCGGCCGCCTCGACGAGCAGCAGCTTCGACCATAGGGTGCGGTTCGGGGTCGACAGGATCATCAGCCCGCCCGGCGCGAGCCGCGCCGCGAGTTCGGCGACGAAGGCGGCGGGATCGGTCACATGCTCGACGACCTCCATCGAGGTGACGAGGTCGAAGGTCGACGCGGGCAGCGCCGCCAATTCGCCCGCATGATAGGTGATCGCAAGCCCCTGCCCCGCCGCATGACCCTCCGCCGCGGCGATATTCTCGGGCGCCGCATCGACGCCGGTCACTACCGCGCCCATCCGCGCCAGCGGCTCGGCGAGCAGCCCGGCGCCGCAGCCCACGTCGAGCGCGCTCCGCCCGGCGAGCGGATGGCGTTCGCGCGCATCGACCTGCCAATGGAGGTCGACCTGCTCGCGGATATAGGCGAGGCGCACCGGGTTCAACCGGTGCAGCATCGCCGACGAGCCGTGCGGGTCCCACCAGTCGGCGGCGAGCGCGCCGAAATGGGCGGCTTCATTCGGATTGATCGTCGCGGCACTCATGCGGTGGGATTGGCACCTCACCCTATCCGGCGCAAGAAATTTGCCCCTCAGGCATATAAGTTGACGAAAAACTGCCGTTCTATTGTCGCCGGACAAGAAAAAATATCCCGACAGGATAATGGGTCAGCCTTGCCATCGCCCTCCCCCTTCCCTAACAGCCGGACGCCGCAGAAATCCAAGTGGTTGCGGCGGAAACCAGTTTTCGAGAAGGCGGGGCGAGATGGCGCGGATCGTGATGAAATTCGGGGGCACGTCGATGGCGGGCACCGAGCGGATTCGCACCGTGGCGAAACTCGTCGCGCGCGAAGTGGCACAGGGCAACGAAGTCGCGGTCGTCGTCTCGGCGATGGCGGGCGAGACCGATCGGCTCGTGGGTTTCTGCCGCGAGGCGAACCCGCGCTACGACCCCGCCGAATATGACGTCGTCGTCGCGGCGGGCGAGCAGATCACCTCGGGCCTGCTCGCGCTGACGCTCCAGGCGATGGGCGTTCCGGCGCGAAGCTGGCTCGGCTGGCAGCTCCCGATCCGCACCGAGGAAGCGCACGCACGCGCGCGCATCGCGGGGATCGACACCGGCGCGCTGCTCGCCGCGATGGGCAAGGGCGAGGTCGCGGTGATCCCCGGCTTCCAGGGCATGATGGACGACGGTCGCGTCGCGACGCTCGGCCGCGGCGGATCGGACACCAGCGCCGTCGCGGTCGCCGCGGCGGTAAAGGCCGACCGCTGCGACATCTACACCGACGTCGACGGCGTCTACACGACCGACCCGCGCATCGTCGCCCGCGCGCAGAAGCTCGACTATGTCACCTATGAGGAAATGCTCGAACTGGCGAGCGTCGGCGCCAAGGTGCTCCAGACCCGCTCGGTCGGCCTCGCGATGAAGGAGGGCGTGCGCGTCCAGGTGCTCTCCAGCTTCGTCGAGGGCGACGAGGCGCCGAAGCAGGGCACGATGATCGTCAGCGACGAGGAAATAGAGGAACTTCAAATGGAACGGCAGCTGATCACCGGCATCGCCCACGACAAGAATGAAGCGAAGATCATCGTCACCCGCGTCCCCGACAAGCCGGGCGGCGTCGCCAACATCTTCGGCCCGCTCGCCGCGGCCGGGATCAACGTCGACATGATCATCCAGAACGTCGGCCGCGACAAGGGCGAGACCGACGTGACCTTCACCGTTCCCGCGACCGACCTCATCCGCTCGATCGACCTGCTTGAAAGCGCGAAGGACAAGATCGGCTTCAACCGCATCCTGTCCGACGACAAGGTCGCCAAGGTCAGCGTCGTCGGCGTCGGCATGAAGAGCCACGCGGGCGTCGCCAGCACGATGTTCCGCGCGCTGGCCGACCGCGGCATCAATATCCAGGCGATCTCGACCAGCGAGATCAAGGTCAGCGTGCTGATCGACGAGGATGAAACCGAACTCGCGGTGCGCGTGCTGCACACCGCCTATGGGCTCGACGCCGCCGACTGACCCTATTCGGCGGCGGCCGGCTGCAACCCGCCCGCGCGGCGGCGCAGCCGGGCCTGCCCGATCCATTGCACGACGCTGAAATGCACCGCGAACAGCGCGGCTTTCGACGCGAGCGGAAACACGCCGACGAACAGCGGCCACCAGGCAGTGAAGCCGATCGCGATCACCAGATTGGCGGCGGCGGTGAAAAACATCATCGCCGCCCACACATAGCCGAAGCGGTCCATGACATCGCCGACCAGTTCGACCTGCTCGGGCGGAATATAACGGTTGAGCCAGCCGCGACGCAGCATCGCGGCGCCGACGATCAGATAGACGACCGAGGGCTTCGCCATCACGAAGCGCGGGTCGCCGGTCAGCATCGTCGCGGCGGCCGAAAAGATCACCATCGCCAGGCTGATCCACTGAAGCGCCGCCACCGGTCGCCCGCGCACGAGCTCGTGGCCGACCACCGCCACCGCGACCACCATCCCCGCGATCGTCGCGGGAACGATCCCCGCCCCGACGCCGAGCAGGACGGCAAAGACGATGACGCCCAGCGAATCGAAGATCATCGGCCCGACGGCGTAGAGCAGGTTGCGCATGGTATCTCACCTTCCGCGACTCAATGTTACCGTCGTAAACATTGCCCGCGCGGACGGCATGGGTCAAGCCTAAATTTACGGTGTCAACATCGCGGCTGACCGAGAGAGGTAGCGGGTGGCTGCGTTTCCCTCTTGATCATTCCGCGAAGCGCGGATGCCCGCTAACGACCGGTAGCGGCCCTTGATCCTCCCTGCGGCGCAGCCGTGGGGAGGGGGACCGCCGCGAAGCGGTGGTGGAGGGGCCGCGACGGTTGCGCCAAGAGCCCCTCCGTCAGCGCTTCGCGCTGCCACCTCCCCATCGCTGCGCGACGGGGAGGATCATCAGCAATCCGACCGAACTCCGTCATCCCGGCGAAGGCCGGGATCTCACCCTATCGTAATGACGCACCGGCGAGATCCCGGCTTTCGCCGGGATGACGAAAGTGGCTGGAAATGTCAGCTTCCCACCCCAAAGCAGGCATCGGCTTCAAATAAGCCTTTCCTACATTATCCGGCTGTGCCAGCGTTTATCCCGCTCTTTCACTTGGTGGATAGAGCGGTCGCGATCAGCTTGCGGGGCGCGCTACGGTGAGGTGTGCCGGGTGCGCTCAGCGCACCGAGAGGCCCAAATCAGGGCGCGCATAAGGCTGAACTTTCCTGAACTTTGGAATTCCCGAGCGAGCCCCACGCGATCCCGCGCAGACCCGTCGTCCTGGCGACCGCCCCGGTCCCGCGGCATGATGCGGGACCGGGGCGTCCGCAGATCAGCCGAGGTCGAACCGGTCGGCGTTCATCACCTTCACCCAGGCCTTGACGAAGTCGCGCACGAACTTCTCCTCATGCCCCTTCTCGGCATAGACTTCGGCGGTGGCGCGAAGCTGCGAGTTGGAGCCGAAGATCAGGTCGGTGCGCGTCGCGCGCCAGCGCTCGGTGCGCCCGCCGCGATCGTAGCCGATGAACTCCTCGTCGCCGCTCGCATCGACGACTTCCCAGATCGTGTCCATGTCGAGCAGATTGACGAAGAAGTCGGTGGTGAGCTGCCCGACGCGGTTCGTGAACACGCCGTGCTTGCTGCCGCCCTGGTTCGCGCCGAGAACGCGGAGCCCCCCGACCAGCACCGTCAGTTCGGGCACCGACAGGCCGAGCAGCGACGCACGGTCGAGCATCAGTTCCTCGGTCTTCACGCTGTGCTTGGCGGCGAGATAGTTGCGGAAGGCATCGGCCCGGGGCTCCATCACCTCGAAGCTCTCGACGTCGGTCCACTCCTGCGTCGCGTCGCCGCGGCCGCCGGTGAAGGGCACCGTGACGTCGAAGCCCGCATCCTTCGCCGCCTTCTCGACCGCCGCGCTGCCCGCGAGGACGATCGCGTCGGCGAGCGACAGATTGCCGCGCAGTTCATCGATCTTGCCGAGCACTTTCGCAAGCTCGGCCGGGTCGTTGACCGCCCAGTCCTTCTGCGGCGCCAGCGCGACGCGCGCGCCGTTGGCGCCGCCGCGAAAGTCGGTCTTGCGGAAGGTCGAGGCCGACGCCCAGGCCGCCTTGACGAGTTCGCCGACGGTCAGCCCCGAGGCGAGGATCGCACTCTTGAACGCCGCGACGTCGCCGTCCGACGGCTTGCTCCCCGCCGGCACCGGGTCCTGCCAGATCAGATCCTCGGCCGGCACTTCGGGGCCGAGGTAGCGGACCTTCGGCCCCATGTCGCGGTGGCAGAGCTTGAACCAGGCGCGCGCGAAGGCGTCCTTGAACGCTTCATGGTCGCTGCGGAACTTCTCCGAAATCCGGCGCAGTTCGGGGTCCATCTTCAGCGCCATGTCGGCGGTGGTCATCATCGTCGGCACCTTTTTGCCCGGATTATGGGCGTCGGGAGCCATGTCTTCCTCTTTCTGGTTGATCGGCTGCCACTGCTGCGCACCGGCGGGGCTCTTTACCAGTTCGTAATCATAGTCGAGCAGCAGGCGGAAATAATTCTCCGACCATTCGGTAGGCGTGTTCACCCACGCGCCCTCGATGCCGCTGGTGATCGCGTGCGCACCCACCCCGGTCTCGAAGCTGCTCGTCCAGCCGAGCCCCATCAGCGAGATGTCGGCGGCCTCGGGCGCCGCGCCGACCAAGCTCGCATCGCCCGCGCCATGCGCCTTGCCGAAGGTGTGGCCGCCGGCGGTGAGCGCCACCGTCTCCTCATGGCTCATCGCCATGCGCTCGAAGGTGATCTTGATGTCGCGCGCCGATTGCAGCGGGTCGGGATTGCCGCCTGGCCCCTCGGGATTGACGTAGATCAGGCCCATCTGGATCGCGGCGAGCGGGTTTTCGAGGTCGAGTTCCTTGTCGGGGTCGATGCGCGTCTGGACGCCTTCGTTGACCCATTGTTCCTCGGCGCCCCAATAGATATCGCGCTCGGCCTCATAGACGTCCTTGCGGCCGCCACCGAAACCGAACACCGGACCGCCCATCGATTCGATCGCGACATTGCCGGTCAGGATGAACAGATCGGCCCACGAAAT
The DNA here is from genome assembly GCF_036261875.1 of Sphingopyxis sp. Classification (GTDB taxonomy): domain Bacteria; phylum Pseudomonadota; class Alphaproteobacteria; order Sphingomonadales; family Sphingomonadaceae; genus Sphingopyxis. Next base: position 73,748 of record NZ_DATAJZ010000024.1, read on the forward strand.
CTTCGCGCCATATTTCTGCTTGATCGGCCACAGCAGGCGCCGCGCCTTGTCAAGATTGCCGTTGTCGGGCCAGCTATTGAGCGGGGCGAAGCGCTGCTGCCCGCTGTTGGCGCCGCCGCGGCCGTCGGCGGTGCGATAGGTGCCCGCGGCGTGCCACGCCATGCGGATGAAGAAGGGGCCGTAATGCCCATAGTCGGCGGGCCACCACGGCTTGCTGTCGGTCATCAGCGCGGTGATGTCGGCCTTCAGCGCCTGATAGTCGAGCGACCGGAAGGCCTTGGCATAGTCGAAATCCTCGCCCATCGGATCGGGCGAGGCGCCATTCTGGGTCAGGATGTCGAGCGGCAGCGCGTCGGGCCACCAATCCTTGTTCGTGCGGCCGAGCAGCGAACGGAAACGATCCTTGCCGCCAAAGGGGCAGCCTGTTTGGGGGGCGTTCATGCAGTCTCTCCTCTTCTGGTTATTCTATGATGATGGTCCGGTGCGATGACGGGCGCGTGACGCAGCGGCGACCGGGGGTCGCTGGAGGACGGTCGGCGCGTGCGGGCGTCGAGTCGATGGCATCGTCCTTTCGTTCTTGCCGGGTCAGGTTACGCCGCACCCCTCCATCGACCTAACCGAATAAGCCGGACATAGTCATCGAACGAACCGATCAGAGGCGGGCCAGTTGCCTCTATGGGAGGGGTCCGTCCCGCTCCGGCCACGGCCCGGCGAAGTCCCGCAACATCGGCCGCCGCCGCGGGTTGCTGAAGGGTCGCGACATGATGGCATGGCGTGGCAGCAGGAGTATGGAAAGTGGCTAACAACCCCAACCAGCAGAACCAGAAGAACCCGCAGGCGGACCGCGACGAGGAACAGCGTCGCCAGCAGCAACAGCAGGGTGGTCAGGATCGCCAGCAGGGCGGCCAGCGTTCCGATCAGGATCGGAACAGGAATCCGCAGCAGCGCTGATCCAGCCTGCATGAAAAAGGGCCGCCCCCTCGCGGGAGCGGCCCTTTTCCTTTGCGGCGGGAGCCCGCTTAGAAACTGACCTTGACCGTCCCGCCCCAAGTGCGGGGATCGCCCGGCAGGCCGACGATCAGCCCGGTATTGCCCGGCCCGACGCTGAGCTGGTCGATATAATTGCGGTCGAAGGCGTTGCGAACCCAGGCGAAGAGATCGAGACCGTTCTCGGTCCGGAACCCGGCGCGGAAGTTCGACAGCGAATAGCCCTTGACCCAGGTATAGGCCGACGGCGTCGGGTTCGACGACCAGTCCGACCGGTAGCTGCCGTCGTAACCGAAATAGAATTGCCCATCCTGGTCGAAAAGCTTCGATTCCGCATTGACCTCGGCCCCGAAGGAAAAGGCCCATTTGGAAACCCCCGACAGCCGCTGGCCCGAAATGTCGCAGTTCGGTGGGCTGTTCGCTCCGCCCGACTGCTCGGGCGCGCACGGCGCGTCGACGAATTTCACATATTTGGCATCGGTATAGGCGCCGTTGACATAGGCGCGGAAGCGTTCGCTCGGGCGGATCGAGAAATCGCCCTCGAAGCCCTGCGTCCGCACCTTCCCCGCATTGGCGAGATAGCCGCGCAGCACCCCGAACTGGCCGTTGTTCACATTGGCCTGGAAATTCTTGATGTCGGTACGGAAGGCGGTGAGGTTGAAGGTCGCGCGGCGATCCCAGAACTCGGTCTTGATGCCGGCTTCGTAATGATTGACCGACTCCGGCTTCACCGTCGCGGCGCCGAGCAGCGGATTATTGTCCGCGTCGTTCGGCACGCCATTCTGGTTGATCCCGCCCGATTTGAAGGTCTTGGCATAGGTCGCATAGAAGAGCAGGTCGCGCGTCGCCTTCCAGGTCGCGGTCAGGTCGTAGCTGAAGTTCCAGTCGCTGAACTCGGGCGCATATTCCTGCGGCGCGAAGACGCCGAGCCGCGCGAGCGTGACCGCGTCGGTCGGCCCGAAGACGACCGGCGTTCCGTCGCCCGCAAAGACGCGCCGCTGATAAAAGCCTTTCTTCTTGTCATAGTTCAGCCGGACGCCGGGCTGGATCGTGAACTGGTCGCTGATCTTCCAGCTCGCCTGCCCGAACAGCGCGGCGCTGGTGTTCTTGAGGAACTGGGTATTGATCGCGGTCAGCCCGTCGAGCACCGACGGATCGTTCGCCAGCGGGCTCGTCGGATTGAGCGTCCAGCGGCTCGACGCCGGGCCGTGCTGCTCGGTCCCCTGCGTGTCGATGCGCTGGTAATAATAGAAGCCGCCGAGCACGAAGTCGAAGCGGTCGCCGGTGTAATTATAGCGCAATTCCTGCGTATACTGGTTCTGCTGCGACGGGTTCTGCGACTTGGTGACGATCGGCAGGCCGGTGAAGTCGCGGTCGTTCTCGGGCTGCCAGTCCCAATAGCGCCACGCGGTGACCGAGGTCAGCGTGCCGGGGCCGACATCCCATTTGACGCGCAGCGCGACGCCGCCGATTTCGTTGCCCGCGTTGAGATTGGCGTCGAGGTCGGTCAGCCGGTCATAGGGATTGGTGCTCGGCACGACATAGCCCTGCGCCGCAGCGAGCGCGGCATATTGGCGGTTCGTCGGACGCTGCGTCTCGCCGGTGCGCACGAACACCGAGGCGCAGCAGACCGCATCCTGCTTGTTCCAGTCGCCCGAAAGCGTGATCGAAAGATCGTCGTTCGGCTGCCACAGCAATTGGCCGCGAATGCCGATATTGTCCTGGCTCTGGACCCAGCGGTCGGTCGTGACGTTATAGATGGTGCCGCGGCGGCTGGTCGACGAAAGCGCGATACGCGCCGCGAGATGGTCGGTGAGCGGGCCGGAGATCGCGGCCTTCGCCTGCTTGAAGTTCAGATTGCCGATGCTGACCTCGGCCTTGCCCTCGAAATCGAAGGTCGGCTGGTTGGTCGTGATGTTGATCGCGCCCGCGGTGGTGTTCTTGCCATAGAGCGTTCCCTGCGGCCCGCGCAGCACCTCGATCTGCGCGACGTCGAGGAAGTCGAAGGTCGAGGAGGCGACGCGCGAATAATAGACGTCGTCGACATAGATGCCGACCCCCTGCTCGATCCCGTCGTTGGTAAGTCCGAAGGGGGCGCCGATGCCGCGGATGTTGACCGCGGTGTTGCGCGGGTTCGACGAGTAAAATTGCAGCGTCGGGGTGAGCTGGGTCAGGCGGCCGACGTTGAAACTGCCGGTATTGTCGATCTGTTCGCCCGCGACGACCGAGATGGCGATCGGCACGTCCTGCGCGGTTTCCTGGCGGCGGCGCGCGGTGACGAGAATCTCGCCGCCATAGCTGCCGCCCTCGACCTGCGCGGCTGCGGCGGCACTATCGACGTCCTCAGCATCGGCGGCGGTTTCGGCGGCAAGTGCCGGGGTCGCGGCGAGCACGAGAAGCAGGGTGAGCGAGATGGAGGCGGCCGGCAGGCGCCGGCGGGCAGACGGATATTTTGCGGTCATGACAATTTCCTGTTGCAAGAAAATTGCCACATCCGGCGGTCCGGTCTGCGGCATGGAATATGAAAAACGGCCCCTTTCGGGGGAATGAAGTCAGTTCGGGTAGCGGTGGCGTTCGGTAATATCGACCTGCACCAGCCGCCCCTCGTGGACGGTGAGTTGGATGGCGCCGAACTTCAGCTTTTCAAGCGCGTCGAGCACCGTTTGGACGGCGCGGGGCACTTGCTCGGGCCCGCCTTTGGCGGTCTCCTTGAAGGAGCTCATGCAATTTCCTTTCCCTGTGGATTCGCCCCTCAAGCATATGCCAATCGATTTAGTTGACAATGATTGATTTGCTTTCTGCGCCGAAAGGCCCGGTTGCCGCGCCGAACCGACTCCCGCGCACGGCGGGCCGAAAGCACGATTATCGCAATCCATTGCGCCCGCGCGCGACTGCTGGCAAAGGCGCTTTCGATGAGCAAGATTAACGATCTTATGGCGCGCGGAACCGAGCTTCTCGGCAGCGATTACGCCATTTTGTGCGGAGCAATGAGCTGGGTCTCGGAGCGCCATCTGGTGAGCGCGATCAGCAACGCGGGCGGCTTCGGCGTCATCGCCTGCGGCGCGATGACGCCCGAGCTTCTCGATGCCGAGATCGCGGCGACCAAGACGCTCGCGACGCGCAATTTCGGCGTCAACCTAATCACCATGCACCCGCAATTATTCGAGCTGATCGATGTCTGCGCGAAGCATGGCGTCGGCCATGTCGTGCTCGCGGGCGGCCTGCCGCCCAAGGGGAGCCTCGAGGCGATCAAGGCGTCGGGCGCGAAGGTCATCTGTTTCGCGCCGACGCTGGCGCTGGCAAAGAAGCTCGTCCGCTCGGGGGTCGATGCGCTGGTGATCGAGGGCATGGAGGCCGGCGGCCACATCGGCCCCGTATCGACGAGCGTGCTGGCACAGGAAATCCTGCCGACACTTGCAGGCGAGGTTCCGATCTTCGTCGCCGGGGGCATCGGCCGCGGCGAAGCCATCGCCGGCTATCTGGAGATGGGCGCCTCGGGTGTCCAGCTCGGCACGCGCTTCGTCTGCGCGACCGAAAGCATCGCCCATCCCGCTTTCAAGAAGGCGTTCATCCGCGCCTCGGCGCGCGACGCGGTCGCGAGCGTGCAAATCGACCCGCGCCTGCCGGTGATCCCGGTGCGCGCGCTCAAGAACAACGGCACCGAGGCCTTTACCGCGAAGCAGCGCGAAGTCGCGAACCTGCTCGACACGGGCGCGGTCGACATGCTGGAAGCGCAGCTTCAGATCGAGCATTATTGGGCGGGCGCCCTGCGCCGCGCGGTCATCGACGGCGACGTCGAGGGCGGCTCGTTAATGGCAGGGCAATCGGTAGGTATGGTAACATCGGAAGAGAGCGTTGCCGATATCATCGCAGCTTTGGTGCAACAGGCCGAAGCCGCATTGCACGCACGGGGTTGAGGCCGCATGTTCGCGGTTGGGGAGAGTTTGATGAATATGTCGCGCAAGATCATCGTAGTCGGACTGCTCGCGAGCGTCGCCGCCTGCGCCCCCAAACCGCCCCCGCCCCCGCCGCCCCCGCCGCCGCCGGTCGCGATCGTCATCCCGCCGCGCCCCCTGCCGCCGGGCAATGCGTCATTGACGCAGATCCTGCCGGGCCGCGGGATCGACGGCCATTTCGTCACCGCGAACAGCAATATCTCGGGCGATCGTGCTTTCTGGCAGCTCAAGATCGGTCTCAACGTCGCGGCGATCGGCTGCCGCGGGACCGAGGAAGCGACGCTGGTTTCGGCCTATAACAATATCATCAAGGCGCACGCGAAGATCATCAAATCGAGCGAGAAGACGGTGATCAGCCAGCTCGGCAAGGAGAATGGCAACAACGGCATCGCCCCGCGCGACCGCCTGTCGACCCAGCTCTTCAACTATTTCGCGCAGCCCCCCGCGCAGCGCGCCTTTTGCGCCCGCGCCAACGAGATCGCCCAGATCGTCTCCACGACGCCAAGCGCGCAAATGATCGAGCAATCGCCCGCGCAGCTCGCGCGGCTCGACCAGCCCTTCCTCGATTTCTATGAAGCCTATGCCCAGTATCAGCTCGATGCGGCGGCATGGGACGCGAAATATGCGCCGCCGCCCGCGATCATGACCGCTCCGGTCACCGCGACGCCCGGCACCGCCTATGGGCCGGCGGCTCCGGAAACGACGGCGGCGACACCGCCCGCCCCGACTCCCGGCGCCTGATCGCGACAGGAAATTTCGCGCGCGCCCTTGGCGGCGGGGCATGGCATCTGTTAGCACGGACGGGACATGACCAACGCCCCGCCTCCGCCGACGTCGGCCGCCCAGTCGGCGCGCACCATCCTGACCCGACTCCACGAGGTGATGGCGGCGCGCAGCAACGCGCAGAGCAAGCTCAACCAGGTCGTCGGAATCATCGGCGAATGCCTGCACAGCGAGGTCTGCTCGATCTATCTGCTGCGCGACGGCACCCTCGAACTCTATGCGACGCGCGGCCTCAAGCAGGAGGCGGTGCACGTCACCCGCCTCGCGCTCGGCGAAGGTCTTGTCGGCACGATCGCCGCGCAGATCGAGACGCTGAACCTCGACGAGGCGGCGGCGCACCCCGACTATTCCTATCGCCCCGAAACCGGCGAAGAACTCTTCCACAGCTTCGCCGGCGTCCCGATCATCCGCCGCGAGCAGGCGGTCGGCGTCCTCTGCGTCCAGCATAGCGACCCGCGCCGCTATGAAGAGATAGAGATAGAGACGCTGCAGACCGTCGCGATGGTGCTGTCCGAACTGATCGCGAACGCCGATCTGGTCGACACGACCGCGCGCATCGACGCCGCGGCCGCCGATCAGTCGGCGCAGCGTCTGTCGGGGCAGAAGCTCGTCGACGGCATGGGCGCGGGCATCGCGGTCTTTCACCAGCCGCGCATCACCATCGAACATACCGTCGCCGACGACATCGAGGCCGAACGCCACCGCGTCTATGGCGCCTTCGACAAGATGCGCGAGCAGATCGACCGCATGACGAGCCAGGCCGAATTCGGCATCGGCGGCGAGCAGGAAGAGGTTCTCGAAACCTACAAGATGTTCGCCTATGACGAGGGCTGGTCGCGCCGGATCAACGAGGCGATCGACAGCGGCCTGACCGCCGAGGCGGCGATCGAGCGCGTCCAGCAGCGCACCCGGATGCGGATGCGCCAGATCGACGATCCGCTGCTGCGCGACCGGATGCACGATCTGGAGGATTTGTCGAACCGGCTGATCCGCATCGTGTCGGGGCAGATGGGCACCGCGGCGCAGATGGGCCTCAGGCAGGATTCGATCCTGATCGCACGCAACCTCGGCCCCGCCGAACTGCTCGAATATGATCGCCGCCGCCTGAAAGGCGTGGTGCTCGAGGAAGGGTCGCTGACCGCGCACGTCATCATCGTCGCGCGCGCCATGGGGGTTCCCGTCATCGGCCGCGTCCGCGACGTGCGCACCTCGATCCGCGACGGCGACCTACTGCTGCTCGATGCCGGCGCGGGCACCGTCCACGTCCGTCCGACCCAGGCGGTGCAGGATGCCTTCGACGCCAAGCTCGAAATCACGCAAAAGCGCCGCGCCGACCTCGCCGCGCTGCGCGATCTGCCCGCGGTCACCCGGGACGGCGTGCCGATCGAGCTGATGATCAACGCCGGGCTGCGCGAGGACGTCGCCGCGCTCGACCTCACTGGCGCGCGCGGCATCGGGCTGTTCCGCACCGAATTCCAGTTCCTCGTCTCGGCGACATTGCCGCAGCGCGAGCGGCAGCAGCGGCTCTACCGCGACGTCCTCGACGCGGCGGGCGACCGGCCGGTCATCTTCCGGACGGTCGATATCGGCGGCGACAAGGTGCTGCCCTATATGAACATGGAGGATTCCGAGCAGGAGGAAAATCCCGCGATGGGCTGGCGCGCGCTGCGCTTGGCGCTCGAACGCGAAGGACTGCTGAAGGTACAGGCGCGCGCGCTGATGGAGGCGGCGGCCGGCCGGACGCTCAACGTCATGTTCCCGATGGTGTCGGAACCCTGGGAATATGAGGCGGCGCGCGAGCTGTTCGTCAAGCAGCGCGCCTGGCTCGCGAGCCACAACAAGAAGCTGCCGGTCGCGATTCGCTATGGCGCGATGCTGGAGGTGCCGGGACTGGTCGAGACGCTCGACCTGATGCTGCCGCACCTCGACTTCCTGTCGATCGGCACCAACGACCTCACCCAGTTCCTCTTCGCCGCCGACCGCGCGCACCCGCGGCTTGCCGAACGCTACGACTGGCTGTCACCGACGGTGATGCGCTATCTCGCGCGCGTCGTGAAGCTGGTCTCGGGCAGCAAGGTCACGCTCGGCGTGTGCGGCGAAATGGCGGGGCGTCCGCTGGAGGCGATGGCGCTCCTCGGCCTCGGCATCGACCGGCTGTCGATCACCCCGGCAGGCGTTGGCCCGGTCAAGGCGATGATCCGCTCGCTCGACCTTGCCGCGCTGCGCTCGGATATGCCGACGATATTGGCACATCCGGCGGCAAACCCGCGGGGGCAGTATCAGGATTGGGCGAAGGCGCACAAAGTCGATCTGGGGGAATAGCTGACCAACACCGGCGCCGTGTTAACGCTTCCGCAGGGAGTTTTTGGTTAATGCATTCTTGTCGCCCTGGTTGGGAGGCGGGAGAATGATATGCAGTTGGTCAAACGCTCCTACGCCGGATTCATGCACGCGCTCGCCAATCTCGGCCCATTCGAGAAACTGACACACGATGCGAAGCATCACGATCCCTATGGCTGGCGCCGTTGGTCGGCCTCTTTGCTGGCTATTCACGACATCGATCGCATGATCGCACTCGGATTGCCTTGGTGGAATGTCGCCGCGACGCGTGAGGCCGAAACCTTTCTTCACGCCCGCACCGGCGCGCGCGTCTTTGAATATGGCGCGGGCGCGAGCACAGTGTGGCTCTCGCAGCACGCTGGCGAAGTCATCTCGGTCGAGCATCACGAGGAATGGCATAGGCGGCTCAGGCCGGCCATCCAGCCTTTCGCTCATGCCAGCTTGTGGCACCGCGCGCTCGAAGGAACCGCCTATATCGACGCGATCATGGAGGCCGGCGGTCTGTTCGACCTGATCGTCATCGACGGTCGCCGTCGAACCGAATGCCTCACGCGCGCCATCACACGTCTAAAGCCCGATGGAATGATCCTGTTCGACGACAGCGGGCGCCGACGCTATCGGCGCGCGATCGAGCAATGCGGCTTGTCCGAACATCGCCATTTCGGTCGTTCCTATTGCGTGCCCTACCCTGATTTCACCAGCCTACTCCGTGATTGAAACCAGCTTCGCACCGGACCGGGCCGTAATCAGAAGGATCGGACGTTGGGCCGGCGGTGCAGCGCTTGCCGCAAGCCTTGCCTTTATCGGCGAGCGCTTATGGAGCCTCGACTGGACCAGTCTCCAGATTCAACCCTCATGGGCCTTCGCGGGCGCGTTGGCGGGCGCTCCGCTCCTGTTCGCGGCGGCCGACGCGCTGCTGCGGAGAGGCTGGGCTGCGACCGCCGATCCCGATCGCACCTGCCCGCATAACGAATTGTCGCGCATCTATGCCCGCGGCGTGCTGATGAAATATCTTCCAGGTTCGGTCTTCCAATATGCGAGCCGCCAGATCAACGGCGCACGCGCTGGACTTGCCCACCGACGTCTCGCCAAGGCGAGCGCGACCGAAATTGCGTTGCACGTCGTCAGTAGCCTTTTCATCGCAGCCGTCTGCCTCGCTTTCGAACGCGCAGGCGTCATCGCGCTTGCAGCAGCAACAATCGTCGTCATCGCCGCAATGACGATCCGGCGCCCGCTCACAGTGGCGGTCGCCTTTCAGATTCTTGCCTTCGGTCTTTTCGCGGCCGCTGCGATTCTGATCGGCGCCGCCACCTTGCCGGCGGGAGCGTCACTAACGCACTTCGCCGCGATCTTCCTGCTCGCATGGCTCGCGGGCTTTGTCGCACCCGTCGCGCCGGGTGGTATCGGTGTCCGCGAAGCCGCGCTACTCGCTCTGGCGGGGGGGACTCTGCCGGACGCCGCGCTCATGGCGGCCACGCTCGCGCTCCGCGCTGCTTCGATCGTCGGCGACCTTGGCTATGGGTTGGGAATTTTGTTACTGCGGCCAACTCAGCAACCGCCCCCCCCTAGAAGTCCTTGAACAGCGCTCCGCCAACGAAAGGTCGAGCCGGATATTTCAGGTGATTGCCCCAGCGTAGCCGTGTCTCCCCTCCAGTCACGGGGGCGAAGCGATGCGATCCGCGCGCCAGCAGGATGGTCTCGCCGACCTGATAGGAGCGCCCGTCGATGCGCGCGGCGACGCCTTCCACCGTATAGGTCCCAGGCGCGTAAATTTCGAACATGGCTGGTTGGCTTCCTGCCGCAAAGCGCCGGCCGGCGACCCATAGCGGCCCCCAGTGAGGAATGAATCCTTCGCGTAGCGCCTTGGCGTCGGCTGGCGAGAACTCCCACGCCGGCTTGCTGGCGGTCTGATTACGCTCGATCGGCTCTTGATTGACGATCAACAGCGGCACGGTTTCACGCGCCATCGTCTCAACGAACGGCTCCTCGATGCCGGCAAAATATTTGCGCATGCCCCAGGTCGTCATAAAGAAGTTCGCCTTGGGATAGTCGACGATCATCCCGGGAAAATCGAAATAGGCGACCGGTCGCGGAAAGATGTCATGGACCGCTGCAATGACCTGACGCTGGGCGAGTAACACCGCGCGCGGGGTTGCCAAACTGACCACCGCAGCGTTGGCAAGAAAGACGAACGCAAGTCCCTTGATCGGGATGCGCCGCGTGAGTGGTTCAATCGCCACCGCGGCTGCAACCATAGCCGGTGGCAGGATATAGACGTAAAAATAGGGGAAGGCGTTACGAAAGAAAAGAATGCTCGCCACCGGCAGCATTAACGCCGCGAGCGCGACTCGTCGTGGACGCGATAGCGGCGCGCCCGTGATCTCGAACGGCGCCGCAAGGAGCAGGCCGGCGAGGAGTGGCGCCATCGCTGCAGCTTTTAGCGCATAGACCCTGTTCGGGAAAAAACCTTCGTCGAACATCATCGATCCGGCGGTGGAAACAGTCCTTTCAGCACTGTCTGGTCCCGCCTCTGGCAAGCTGAATACCGTGGCGCCAATGAGCAGTCCCGAAAACGCGACGGCGGCGAGTGCGAAGGTGGCAAGCCGCATCGCCATCGCTCGCTTATTGTCCGCCTCGCACCAGCGCAGCCAGGCGATACCCCCAAAAGCCGGGACATAGAGGACGACCTTGATCGTCGTGAGTACGGCGAGCCCCGTGAGCAGTCCCGCACCGACGATCGCCTTCGCGTCGAGGCGGCTTGCAAGCAATATCCACAACGTCCCCATCAGGAATGCGGCCGCCATCGGATCGGCGCGATAAGAGAAGCCATGCTGAAAGACGTAACCGCCGGTGAGATAGGCGAGCGCTGCAAGCGCGGCCGACAGGGCTCCGGTAAAGCGGCGCGCCATCGCGTAGATTGCGGCGAGCGTGAAAAGCTCGAAACCAAACATAACGAGACGTGCGATGCGAATCTGGTCGATCGAATCGACCGGCAGCGCGGGGAGCCAGAAGAAGGCGCGCGCATAAAAGACCTGCAACGCTTCGGTCAGACGCCCCTGATGAAAGGCATGTGCTTCGCTTAGATGAAAGAATTCATCCCAGTTCACCGGGCGATGGAACACGAGCTCGAGTTGCAGCAGCAGTACTGCTGCGAAAACTGCCATCAGCCAGCGGCCCTGATGCGGTCGATCGTCCCGCCGCGCCGGCGCGACCGAAGTCACCCGACCCGCCTATGCTCACGGGCATCGGCGTCGTTCGTCGATACCTGGTGACGGTCGCCGAGCCGATCCTCGATTGCGCGAAGCCGGACGAGACCCGCCTCTATGAGCTTACGGTTCGAGGCGATCAGGTCCGCGAGCACGCCCATCACAGCGATGATGGTGCCGAGAACGAGCAGCGCGCCGCCGATGACGAGCGACTGGATGTGACCGCTGCCCTCGCCTATAGCGAAGAGGAACAGGAAGCGCAGGATCGGGATCAAGCCGCATCCGACCAGCGCCAGCCCGAGCCCGACGAAAGCACGCAGAGGGTTATAGGTCGTATAGACGCGCGCCATCGTGATTCCGGTGTTCATGATGAAGCGCGGAACTGATTTGAACAACCGCGACGGCCGCGGCGTCGCGTTGGTGCGTATCGGTACGCTGAGGATTGCAAGGCGCTTGCGCCCAGCCTGGATCAGCATATCGGTGGTATAGCTGAACTCGGTCGTGATATTGAGCCGATAGGCCGCTTCGCGGCTGATCGCGCGAAAGCCGCTCACCGCGTCGGAAACCTGGACGTTGGCAAGCTGTTGGACGACTGCGCTGCCCAGCCGCTGAAGGCGCCGCTTGAGCGGCCCGAAATGGGCGTTGTCAGCTACCCCCCGGTCGCCCACGACAATATCCGCGCGACCATCCAGGATCGGGCGAATAATTGTCTCGATATCCTCGCCGGCATATTGACCATCGGCGTCGGTGTTGACGAGAATGTCGGCCCCGGCACGCAGCGCCGCATCGAGCCCTGATTGAAAAGCGGCCGCGAGGCCCCGATTGGTGCGGTGGCGCACGATGTGCTGCACTCCCCACATCGCCGCAACCTGCGCCGTGTTGTCGGTGCTGCCGTCGTCGATGACCAGGATTTCGATCGTGTCGATACCCGCGATCCGCCGCGGCAACGCTGCGAGTGTCGCCGGCAGATCCTCGGCTTCGTTGAGGCAAGGAATCTGGATGACGAGCTTGGTCATTCGCCGGCCCACTGCAGCACGAGCAAAAGCCGCAGAACCGGTTGCGGCGTGGTGCGGCTTGGATTCTTCATGAAAGCTCCCCGGTTTTTCGGTACGATCGACCTTAGCGATACGTGGTTAACAGCCCGCTAATGCCGTCCGGTGCAAAGCGCTGGACTCGGCTAATGTTTATGATATGTTCTCATCGAAGAGGAGAGCGCTATGACCGACACCCCCGATCGCGCCGCCGGCGGCTGCCATTGCGGTGCGATCCGCTATTCGATGCCGACTGCGGTCGAGCATCATGCACTGTGTCATTGCCGGGATTGCCGCCGCCATTCCGGCGCGCCGATGGTTGGATGGGCGCTGGTCAGCCAGGCCGATCTGGAGGTGACGGGCACGCCCAAAATCTATGCCTCGTCCGAACATGGCCGGCGCCATTTCTGCGCCGATTGCGGCACCGGCCTCTTCTATACCAACGAGGCGGTTTTTCCGGGCCAGATCGACGTTCAGTCGGCAACGCTCGATGACCCCGACCTGATCCCCGCCGGCGCGCAGATCCAGATTGCCGAGCGCATCGGCTGGATGGAGAAGCTGGACGAAATGCCGACGTTCAATCGCTATCCGGGGATGGATTGAAGCGCCGTGCGTGAGTGAAACACAAATGTGTCCCCGCGAAGGCGGGGACCCATCTCCGGTCGGTTCAAAATCGCACCGGCCGGAGATAGGCTCCCGCCTTCGCGGGAGCACACGGCCTTTTCAAGCAAAGATGATCACTATCTAAAGCCCCTTCCCGTCCGCCGCGACGATGGCGGCGACCAGCTTCGCGATGTCGAGCCGCTGCTTACCGTCGTCATAGCCCTGGCGGACGATGACGAGTTGGCGCGAGGGGATGACGACCAGATATTGGCCGCGGTTGCCGAAGGCGCCGAACGCATCGGCAGGAACGCCTTCGGACTTGTTCAATAGCCAGAAATAGGCGCCATAGCCGAACGCTCCCTCGGGCTGCGGTCCGGTCGGCGCGGTGACGAAACGGCGCCAGTCGGCGGGCAACAGGCGCTCGCCCCGCCACTGTCCGTCATTCTGGTAGAGAAGACCGAGCCGCGCCAGATCGCGCGCGGTCGTCCACACCTGGCTCGACAGGATATAGTCGCCGTCCTTGTCATGTTCGGCAAAGGTGCGCGTCATGCCGATGCGGTCAAAGAAGGCGTTGGGGTCGAGCGTGCGGCCCGCCTTCGCTTCGGCCGCCTTCAGCGACAGCGTCGCGAGCAGCGTGTCGTTATTGGCATAGCGATATTGCGTGCCCGGCCGATTGAGCAGCGGCCATTGCGTCGTCCACTGACGCACCGATGCACCGCCCATGTAGATGGCGTCGCTGCGGTTGCCTGCCGTATCACTGGTCAACCCGCTCGCCATGCGCATGAGCTCTTCGGTCGTGATCGCCGCGCGCGGATCACCCGGCGACTGCCATTCGGCAATCAGCGCGGGCGCCTTCACATCGACCGAACCTTGCAGCACCGCGTGACCGATCAGCGTCGCCGCCATCGATTTGGCGACCGAGAAGGTGCGCTGCGCGGTGTGGAGGCCGTGTCCGCCCCAATAGCGCTCGACGACAATTCGGCCGTTCTTGACGACGAGTAGCGAACTCGTCCGCCCGCCATAGGCCGCGACAGTCTCCGTCGCGCTAGCGAACGGCGCAAAGCCACGCGGAACCGGCGCGCGCGCATCCCTGTCGCCCATCGGCCACGGCTGATCGTCGAGCACCGGGCGGGCGGCGCCCGTGAAGCCGGTGATCGGCACCGGCGCGGCGCCGATCGGCAGCGTGACGCACCCTTCGCCGGCTATCCACTGCGCAAGGCGCGGCGGTATGTCGTCGCGGTACGCGACGCGGACGACCTTCGCCTTGTCGTCGACATCGGCCTTTAGCGCGCGAACGTCGGCCTCGATCTCGGGATAGATGCCGGTCAGTTCGTCGCGCTCGATCGCCTCCAGCGGCTTGCCCGCCCCGTTCCAGAGCGACGAGCAGGTGAAGGCGGCGCGATAGCCGGCTGCCCAGGCGCGGTCGATCTCGGTGGCCGCCTGCGCAGGCAACGCGGCCGCGAGCGCCAGGCCGAAGGCGGCGCGCGCCAGCATCTCAGGGCCGCGCGCCGAACGCCGCGCGCTGCACTTTCTTCGCGCGGTCCCACCAGGCGCGGCGGATGACGTCGGCAACCCGCTCGGGATCGCGCGAACCATAGCGGACGAGCAGGCCGGGCCAGCCTTCATAATGCGGCGTCTGCCAGAAGCTGTCGGGATCGGTTTCAAGCAGCACCTCCTTTTCCTCGTGCGGACACATGACATGGAAACTGCCCGGCTCGCGTCCCGGCGACACGAAGGCCTTGCCGTTCACCTTTGGGCACGGCGTGCCGTAAAAGGGCGCCATCTCGACATCGGGGAGCGCGCAGGCAAAGGCGACGACATCGTCCCAATGGGCGAAGCGCGCCGCCATCTATCCGCCCCTGCCTTCGCGCCGCCGCTCGTCCCACCACGCCATGCGCTCGGCGATCCGTTTCTCGAACCCGCGATCGACGGGGCGGTAAAGGTCGAGGGGCTTCATCTCGTCGGGCCAGTAATTATCGCCCGAAAAACCCTCGGGCGCGTCATGGTCGTAGGCATAGCCCGCGCCATAGCCTAGATCTTTCATCAGCTTGGTCGGGGCGTTGAGGATGTTCGCGGGCGGCGCGAGGCTGCCGGTGTCGCGCGCCGCGCGCCATGCGGCCTTCTGCGCCATATAGGCGGCATTCGATTTGGGCGCGGTCGCGCAATAGAGGCACGCCTGCACGATCGCCAGTTCGCCCTCGGGCGAGCCGAGGAATTGATAGGCGTCCTTCGCCGCGAGGCATTGCACCAGCGCCTGCGGGTCGGCGAGACCGACGTCCTCGCTGGCGAAACGGGTGATGCGGCGGAGGACATAAAGCGGCTCCTCGCCTGCGACGAGCATCCGCGCCAGCCAGTAAAGCGACGCCTGCGGGTCCGATCCGCGCATTGCCTTGTGGAGCGCCGAGATGAGATTGTAATGGCCGTCGCGGTCCTTGTCATAGACCGGCATACGGCGATGCAGGAACCCCGCGAGTTCGCCGGGGTCGAGCGGCTTTTCGATCGTCACCGAAAACAGCGTCTCGACCTGATTGAGCAGGAAGCGCCCGTCGCCGTCGGCGCTCGCGATCAGCGCGGCGCGCGCTTCGGCGGTGACCGGCAGGCGCTGGCCGATATCAGCCTCGGCGCGCTCGATCAACGTGCCGAGCGCCGCTTCGCCGAGGCGATGAAGCACGAGCACCTGCGCCCGGCTGAGCAACGCGGCGTTGAGCGCGAAGCTGGGGTTTTCCGTCGTCGCGCCGACGAGGACGACGGTGCCGCGCTCGACGAACGGCAGGAAGCCGTCCTGCTGGGCGCGGTTGAAGCGGTGAATCTCGTCGACGAACAGCAAAGTGCGCTGGCCCGCCGCGGCCATCTTCTCGGCATCAGCGAACGCTTTCTTGAGATCGGCGACCCCCGAAAAGACTGCCGATAGCGGCGCGAAGCGCAGGCCGACCGCTTCGGCGAGCAAGCGCGCGATCGTCGTCTTGCCGGTGCCCGGCGGACCCCAGAGGATGATCGACGAAAGCTGTCCCGCCGCGACCATGCGGCCGATCGCGCCCTCGGGGCCAGTCAGATGCTCCTGCCCGACGACGTCGGAGAGCGTCTTCGGCCGCAGCCGTTCGGCGAGCGGTCCATCGCCGGATGGGACGGGAGCCGGCGGCTCCTGATCGGCGAACAGATCATCCGCCATCTAGCCGCGCCGCTGCTTCTGCCGGATCAGCCGCAAATAGGTGTCGGCAACCGACTGGTTGATCGCATCCCATTGATAGGCGCCGCTTTCGGCGCGGGCGGCCGCCCCGTGCGCCGCACGCAGGTCGGAATCGCGGCAATAGCGCTCGAGATCGTCGGCGAAGAGGCTGATCGCGCCCGGCGAGACGAGATAGCCGGTCTGACCGTGCTTGACGATGCTCGCGCTGCCGGTGGCGCGCGCGGCGACCACGGGCAGCCCGCACGCCATCGCCTCCAGCGTGACATTGCCGAAGGTCTCGGTGACCGAGGGGTTGAAGAAGATGTCGCACGACGCGAGCGCGCGGGCGAGATTCTCGCCGCCCTGAAAACCGACGAACTTCGCCTGCGGCAGGCGCGATTCGAACCAGTCGCCCGCCGGCCCTTCGCCGATCACCACCACCTGATGCGGCACCTTGCGGCGCTGGAGCTGGTCGATCGTGTCGGCGAAGACGTCGAGCCCCTTTTCCATCACGAGGCGGCCGAGGAAGGCGATGACCGGCGCATCGTCGGCGATCCCCCAGCTTCGCCGCCAGCTCATGTCGCGGCGGCCGGGGCTGAAGACGTCGCGCTCGACGCCGCGGGTCCAGATGCCGATGTCGTAGTTCATCCGCTGCTGCCGCAGCACCTGCGCAAAACTCTCCGACGGCGCGATCAGCGCGTCGCAGCGGCGATAGAGCCGGCGCAGCCACGCGACGACGAGCGGTTCGAGGAAGGAGAGATTGTAATAGCGGAAATAGGTCTCGAAGCGGGTGTGGACCGAACAGGCAACCGGGATGTTGCGCCGCCGCGCCCACGCCGCGGCCTGCCGCGACACGCGGTCGGGGCTGGAGATGTGGAGGATGTTAGGCGCGAACTGCGCGATGTCCTGACGCACTCGCGACGAGAAATGGAGCGGAATGCGATATTCGGGGCGATTGGGGATCGCCATCGACGGCACGCTGACCAGGTCGCCGGTCGGCGCGAAATCGGGATCGTCGACGGTCGGCGAATAGACGCGCACCGCCGCACCCTGAGCCAGCAGATAGCCGACGAGCCGGTTGAGCGCCTTGTTCGCGCCGTCCGTCGTCATGTTGTAATTGCCGCTGAACAGGGCGATGCGAAGGTCTGAAACTTCCATCCGCCCTCCGCTAGTCGCTTGGCGGGGCAAAGGCAATTGGGGGGGGGCGGAGTTCATCCTCAATCGTCATTGCGAGCGGAGCGAAGCAATCTCCAGCTATCGGCCTTGTGCAAGGCCGATAGCTGGAGATTGCCGCGTCGCCTTCGGCTCCTCGCAATGACGCGGTTGGTCAAAAGTCGTCGGGGCGGTCCAGCGGCGCCTCCGGGTCGATCTCGACCGGCGGATGCAGCCGCAAGTGATGGACGCGCTTTTCGTCGGCCTCGGTCACCTCGATGCGCCAGCCGCTGGGGTGATGGAGGATTTCGCCGACCTCGGGGACGTGACCCGCGAGCACCGCGGACAGGCCGCCGAGCGTGTCGACATCCTCCTCGACCTCGGCGAGCCGCGGGTCGATTGCTTCGCCGATGTCGTCGAGTTCGGCGCGCGCGTCGGCTTCCCAGCAGCCGTTCTCGCCCGGCACGAACAGCGCGGTCGGCTCGTCGTCATGCTCGTCCTCGACCTCGCCGACGATTTCCTCGACCAGATCCTCGAATGTGACGAGGCCCTCGGTGCCCGAATATTCGTCGATCACGATCGCAAGATGGGTGCGCTTCGCGCGCATCTCGGCGAGCAGGTCGAGCACGTCCATCGACTGCGGGACGTAGAGCGGCTGGCGGATCAGGTCGAGCAAAGGCGGCGGCGCCTGCCCCGCCGCGAGCACCGCGAATACGTCCTTGACGTGGATCATCCCGACGACCTCGTCGAGCGTCTCGCGATAGACCGGCAGGCGGCTGTGCCCGGCGTCGGCAAACAGTGCGATCACCTCCTCGAAGCTCGCGCTTTCGGGGATGGCGACGATCTCGCCGCGCGGCACCGCGACGTCATCGACCGTCTGCTCGCCGAAATGCAGGAGGTTGCGGACCATCTTGCGCTCGATCGGCGACAGGTCGCCGACGGCGCTGGCGCCGCCGCGGCGCTCCTCGCCCTCCTCCTCGGCCTCGTCGATGACCTCCTCGATCTGTTCGCGAAGCGACGGCTCCTTGTCGCCGCCAAAAAGCAATGTCTTCAATCCGGCCAGCAGGCCGGACCTACTGTCGTCTTCCGATCGGCTCGAAGAGTCCCGGTCGTCGGGCATGATGGCGTCTGTTCCCCTGTTAATCCTGACCGTCATATGGATTGGCGATGCCCAGCGATGCAAGCGCTTTCACCTCCAGCGCCTCCATCGCCTGTGCGCTCGCATCGTCCATATGGTCGTAGCCGACGAGATGGAGCGTGCCGTGGACGATCAGGTGCGTCGCGTGGTCGGGGGTCGAAATCCCCTTCTCGTCCGCCTCGCGCGCGCAGGTTTCGCGGGCGAGGACGATGTCGCCGAGCAATATCTCGCCGTCATCGCTGTTGCTGAGCGTGTCGAGCAGGTCGGCCTGCACCTGCGGAAAGGACAGCACGTTGGTCGGCTTGTCCTTGCCCCGGAAATCGCGGTTGAGCGCATGAACCTCGGCATCGTCGGTCAGGCGCACCGCAATCTCGACGAGCGGCGCGGCGTCGGCGAGACCCGCCCACGGCGTCAGCGCAAGCGCCGCGGCGGCCGCTTCGGCGGCGCGCGCTTCCCAGTCGAGCGCATCGGGCCAAGGGCTCACTTCGTGGGTTTCGACGCTCAGCATGAAAAAGGGACACTCCGAAAAAGCGCGGAAAACTGCCTAACTTTACTCGCAAATCGCATTTGCATCGATGACGAGACGGCAAGGCGGATCATAATCGGACGGTATCGCGGCCGAACAATGTAGGACAGCGGATTTTATCGTCATCCCGGCGAAGACCGGGATCTCATTCTCGGAAACATACGCACCGGCGAGATCCCGGCCTTCGCCGGGATGACGTGAAGGAAGGCCGACTTCATTGGGGCGCCGGTTGGGGTTGCGGCTGCGGCGACGTAACCGGCGCCCGGTCGCCGATCGGCAGCTTGAGGTCGATTTTCGTGCCGCCGATCTCGGTGCTGATCACCGCATTGCCGTCCCTGACCCCGACGCTGGTCTTGTCGGCGATCGGCACGTCCGGAATGTCGGGAATGTCGAGCGGCTGCACCGGCCCGCCCGGATCGGTCACCGGCCGCTCCTTCCGCGCCGGGGCGGCGGCACGGCCGCTCGCCTGCAGCATGAAATCGCGCCAGATGCGGGCCGGGATGCCGCCGCCCGCAGCGCCATGAAGCGGGCTATTGTCGTCGTTGCCGATCCAGACGCCGACGACGAGCCCATTGGCATAGCCGACGAACAGCGCGTCGCGGCTGTCCTGGGTGGTGCCGGTCTTGCCGAAATTCGCTTGCGGCAGCCGCGCGGCACGGCCGGTGCCGCGATTGACCGCGGCGCGCAGCATCTGCTCGATATCGTCGTGGACGCGCGACGAGAAATGATCGGGGCCCCATACCCAGCGTGCGAACCAGCCCGGCTCCTCTTCCGTAAAGGCGTGCGGAACGACCGGATAGCTGTTCGCGGCGACTGCGGCATAGGCGGCGGTGAGTTCGAGCAGGGTCATGCTCGACGTGCCGAGCGCAAGGCTGGGGTCGCCCTTCGCGAGCGGCGCGGTGACGCCAAGGTCGCGCGCCATGCGGATGACCTTGTCGTCGCCGACCTCGCGGAACAACCGCACCGCGGCGACATTGCTCGAGGCGGCGAAGGCATCTTCGAGGGTGATCGTGTCCGAATAGGCACCGCCGGCATTCTTGGGCTGATAGGCACCGGTGTCGATCGGGCGATTGTCGATCAGATCCTCCGGCGTCTTCCCATCCTCCAGCGCGGCGAGATAGACGAACAATTTGAAGGTCGATCCCGGCTGGCGCCGCGCCTGCGTCACGCGGTTGAAGGGCGAGGCAGCATAGTCGCGGCCGCCGACCATCGCGACGACCTCTCCATTCGGGCGCATCGCGACCATCGCGACCTGCGCCTTCCCCAGCCCGGCGCGCGCAGTGACGCGACGCGCGATCCCCTGTAGCCGCGCGTCGAGCGTGGTGCGGATCGTCTGGCGCGAATAGCCGACGTCGCTGAGCTGGCGCGCCTCGGGCAGCGCCCAGTCGGCGAAATAGGTGCCGGTGGGCAGCGTGTTGCGGCTGCGCACGTCGATGCGCGGGGGGCGGATCGTCCTGGCCTCAGCGGCGGTCATTTGACCGGTATCGACCATCGCGGCGACGACGAGCTTCATCCGTTTTTCCGCGAGATCGGGATTTTTGGTCGGCGCGAGGCGCGACGGCGCCTGCACGAGCCCCGCGAGCATCGCCGCCTGCGCCGGGGTCAGCTTCTCGGGCTGGCGCGAGAAATAATGGAGCGAGGCGGCGCGCAACCCATAGGTGTTGTCGCCGAAATAGGCGTTCGAAAGATAGCGTTCGAGAATCTCGTCCTTGGTCAGCCAGGCCTCGAGCCAGAAGGCGATCAGCGCCTCGCGCGCCTTGCGGCCGAGGGTCTTCTTGGGGGTCAGGAAGGTGAATTTGGCGAGCTGCTGGGTAATCGTGCTGCCGCCCTGCTTGCGGCCGCCGGTCAGATTCGCCCAGACCGCGCGCGCGACGCTGCGCGGATCGACGCCCCAATGGCTGTAGAAACGGCGGTCCTCGATCGCGATGAAGGCGCCGGGGACATGCTTCGGCAGCTTCGCGACATCGACCGGCGCATCGACGATCGCCCCCATGCGCGCGATCGGGGTGCCGTCGGAAGCGAGCAGCGTGATCTCCGGCGGCGCGATCGGTTGCAGCGATTTGGACAAAGGCGCGGTGAGCGCGAGCCAGCCGACGAGCAGGATGAAAGCGACCGCGAAGATCGCAAAGCCGCGCGAGACGCGGCGCATCCATTTACGGAAACGGCTTTCGGGCGGCGGCGGCGGGGCGACCGGCGCAAAGGCGTCGGGATACGGACCGCCCGCTATTTCGGGAGAAGGTGCCGGAGGCGGTGCCTTGGATTTCAGGAAATCGAACATGCGCGAACGCCCGTATTACACTGGCAATACGGCCATGGCAAATGGGTTGATGAGGGTTTGCTTGGGGTGAAAGTCGACATTCCCCCTCTTCGTCATTCCCGCGAAAGCGGGAATGACGAAGCTATTAGGCGTCGGTTGTTAGCCCGCTCCCATCCCCTCCCCCTCAATGCATATGCTTCAGCTTGTCGGGGTTGCGCATCACATAGATGCCCGTGATCTTGCCATCCTCGATCTCCAGCGCCGTCGTCTGAAGCTCGCCGTCGGCCTCGCGGGTGACGAAGCCCGGCAGGCCGTTGATCGTACCGATGTGGACCAGGGTCGAGCCATGTTTGGCGAACAGCACTGCAAGGCTGCGGTGCAGCGTCATCACCGTGTTGAAACCGAGCACCGGCACCATTGCCGCGGGGCGCTTGCCGCCGCCGTCAGACCACATGCCAACGTCTGCGGCGAGCATCGCGCCGAGCGCGCTCATGTCGCCGCTCCGCGACGCGGCGAAGAAGGCGTTGGCGATTTCTAGCCCCCTTTCCTTTTCCAGCTTGTAGCGCGGACGCGCGTCGCGGACGTGGGTGCGCGCCCGCGCGGCGAGTTGGCGCGTCGCCGCGGGATCGCGGTCGATCGTCTTCGCGACCTCGTCATATTCGACCCCGAACACGTCGTGGAGCAGGAAAGCCGCGCGCTCCAGCGGGGAGAGTCGTTCGAGCGCGAGCATCAGCGGCAGGGTGACGTCGTCCGCTTCCTCCTCCTCGACCAGCGGATCGGGGAGCCAGGGGCCAATATAGGTTTCGCGGGTGGCGCGCGCCGACTTCAGTTGGTCGAGGCAGAGCCGCGTCACGGTGCGGCGCAGGAAGGCCGCAGGCTCGCGCACCGCCTCGCGATCGGTGCCGAGCCAGCGGAGGAAGGCATCCTGCACCACATCCTCGGCATCGGCGACCGAGCCGAGCATACGATAGGCGACACGGACGAGGAGCGGGCGCAGCGGGTCGAAACTCGCCGCTGCGTCCTGACCCTCGAAATTTTCGCTGCTGATGCCTTCCCCGATCATCAGGCGACCTTTGCCGGCGCGCCGCCTTCGTACCAGAGGTCGAAACCGACCGCGATGCGGTTCCAGCCGTTGATGACGTTGATCATCACGGTCAGGTTCATCTGTTCCTCCGCAGTGAAATGTTCGTCGAGCGCCGCGCGCGCTTCGGCCTGTGTGTGCCCTTGCGAGAGGCGGGTCAAGGCGTCGGTCCAGGCGAGCGCGGCCCGTTCGCGAGGCGAATAAACCGGCGCTTCGTGCCAGGCGGCGAGCAGGTAGATCCGCTGTTCGGTCTCACCCGCGGCGCGCGCATCGGCGGTGTGCATGTTGATGCAGTTGGCGCAGCCGTTGAGGATCGACGAGCGGATTTTCACCAGTTCGATCAGGCTCTTCTCAAGGCTCTTTTCGGCCGCGAGGCTGACCGCCATCCACTGCTTCATGAGGTGCGGCGAGGCGGCGAAAGGGTCGGTTACCTTGGTCATGTCATATCTCCTTGGCTTGGGTTATGCAGACATGACGAACCAGCCACGGCCTATGTGACATGCGAGACGAAAAAATCGGAATCGTCACCCTATTTTTTGGTCGCGCGACGCCGAGCGCCGGAAACGCTCCGTTTCATAGAATGCGCTTTGACGGCCCGCAAAGCTGCACTAGCATCGCCCCGTCTTCGACAGGAGGGGAATGGTGATGAAGTTTCTCGATGGATTTGGCGAACAGGCCTATGCGCTGCTGCGGATCGTGGCGGGGCTGCTGTTCCTCGCGCACGGCGTGCAGAAATTCTTCAATTTCCCGGTCGATTTTCCAATGCCGCTGAACCCGATGCTGCAGGCGGCGGGAGTGATCGAGCTGGTCGCGGGCGGCCTGATCGTGATCGGCCTGTTCACCCGCCCCGCGGCCTTCATCGCCAGCGGCATGTCGGCGGTCGGTTACTGGATGGTCCACGGCAGCAAGAGCTTCTTCCCGATCGTCAACGGCGGCGAAGCGATCGCGCTCTATTGCTTCATCTTCCTGTTCATCGCGACGCGCGGCGCGGGGATCTGGAGCGTCGATGGGGCGCGGGGGAAGTAAGGCGACCCTCCCCCATCGGGGGAGGGGGACCATGCGAAGCATGGTGGAGGGGCACGGGCGGTTTGCCTTTCCTCGTCAAAGAAGCGCAGGGACGCACCTGCCCCTCCACCACCCTTCGGGTGGTCCCCCTCCCCGTGCCGGGGAGGATCAGAGCTTACGCGTATTCGCCTCGATCAGCTTCTTCGCTTCGGCGATCGCCTTTTCGGTGGTGAGCTTCTTTTCCTGCACCTCGTCGGCCATGCTCAGCAGGCGGCCGCTGATCACGGTGCCGGTCTCGGCCTCCTCGTCGATCGCGATGCCGCCCTTGGCGGCGGCGACGCGGTCCCATTCGGCGCGGACGGCGGCCCAATAATCCTTCGTGGCAGCCCAATAATCGTCGGCCGCCTTCACGTCATATTGGTCGTATTTGATATAGGTGTTGAGGACATATTCCTGGACGATCGGCACCAGCTTGCCGTCCTTGATCCCCATCTTCGTATTGTCCTGCCAGTGAATCCAGCCGTCGGGGGTCGGCTGGTGGCGGTTGATCGAATAATAGCGGTCGTAGACGGGTTTCCGCACCGCATCGCGGCGCGCGAGCGGGCGCCACGTCCAGTTGGAGCGCCAGCGGCGGATGCCCGCCTGCGTCTCGAACTGGCCCCATCCGCCATAGCGCGGGCTGTCGTCGACCTGATACACGGTCTGCGACCAGCGGCCGGTGCGCATCTTTTCGGGGACGGCTTCCCACGTCCACTGGTTGCGGTCGGAATAGACGAGCACCTTTGCAGGCTCATATTCCCAGTCCTGGCGCCAATGCTTGATGATGTGGCTCTTGCCCTCGTCGTCGGTGATGACGAGCATGTGCTGAAGGATGATCTTGCGGCCACTGTCCTCGATCACGCGCACGACTTCGTTGCCGCCCGAGCGTTTGGGTTCGAGCGGGGTGTAATCCTTGTCCCAGCGCGTCGATTCCTGCATGTTGAAGCCAACGTGGTAATTGCCCGCCATGGCGAGGATGTCGGCGCGGTCCTGCTCGAAGTTGGCGGCGGCCTCTTCGGCCGCGATCGGCGGATGGGCGGCGGCGGGAACCGCAGCACCGAGCAGAAGCAGCGCGGCGGCGATCGAGCGATAGGTCTTTTTCATCATGCAGTCCTTCGGGGGTCAGAAGCGGTAGCTGAGCGACACGCTCGCGTTGCGGCCGGGCTGGGTATAGGCGTCAGCGCTCGCGGGCGGGACGAGCAGCCCCGGCAGCGCGGGATCGGGCGGGCTGAGCGGCACGAGCGCGAGCCCGCGCACGTCGCTCCACCAGCTATATTTCTTGTCGAGAATGTTGAAGATGCCGCCGCGCAAGGTCAGCCCGCCGACGATCCGCACGAAGGCGGTCGCGTCGAGGATGGTGAAGGCATCGGGGCGGAAGCATTCGGACGAACAGACCCCGGCGGCGCGCGACGCCTCCTTGCGGCCGCTGTGGGTCATGATGATCTGGCCGCCGAAGCGCCCCGCGGGCTCGCGATAGCCGACCCCGGCGACGAGCTTCACCGGATCGATCGTCGACAATGGCGTGCGCACACCGTCGGGATCGATCTGGTTGCCCTTGGCATAGGATAGGGCGAGCGTCGCAAAGAGGCCGGAGGACGCCCGCCCCTCGAACCGTGCTTCCGCGCCTTTGACGCGGACACGATCGAGATTGATGAATTGATAGACTGCCGGATCGGTGGGCGTGAAGCTGCCGCTCACCACCTCCTGGCTGATGAAATCCTTGTAGCGCGCCGAAAAGGCGGTGAGGTCGAGGCTGACAGGATCGCTGCCCACGCGCAGTCCGCCCTCGAAGCTGCGGCTACGTTCGGGACCAAGGTCGGGGTTCGGCTTCGACGTGTAGCCATAGGTCAGATTCTCGAAGAACTGGTTGACCTGCCCCGGCTCGGGCGCCTTGAAGCCCGTGGCATAATTGGCGAACAGGCGCACTTGGTCGGTGACCTTCCACACCGCGCCGAATTTCGGCGACAGGCGCGAATCCTTCTGCCCGGCGCCGGTGAAGCCCGGCAACAGCGCGTCATTGCGCGGCGACAGATCGTACCAGTCGAAGCGCAGCGCCGGATAGAGCAGCAGGCGCCCGTCGGCGATCGAAATCTCGTCGCCGACGAACAGGCCGGCACGCGTGAAGTCGGTCGTCGGGAAGGCGCGGCTCGGGAAGACGTCGGGCGGCGTCGGCAGCACGCCGTCGCGCAGGCCGCGCTGGCGCGTCTTGCTGATGTCGCCGCCGAAGACGAGGCGATGGCCGATCGCACCGGTCGCGAAATCGGCGCGCGCATCGGCGGCGGCGCCGAAGACGCGGTTTTCGAAAGTGTTGAGGCGTTCGCGGTCGGCGGCGGGGGTGCGGTCCTCGTCGGTGAACTGCACGTCCTCGCCGTCCTGCCAATAGAGCGCGACACGCGCGAAATCGATCGCGCCCTCGCCCTGCCAGCTCCAGTCGAGCGACACGCGCTTGCGCTCGCCGGTGTCGATGCCCTGCAGCAGTTCGACCGTGGGGCTGAGGCTGGAGAGGCCGTCGGTGAAAAGGTGGGTGCCGAGATATTCGCCGGTCAGGCGCAGCTTGTGGCCGTTCGCGGGATCGTAGACGATGCGCGCGAGCGCGGCGTTCGAGCGGCCGTCCTGCGGATTGGGCCTGGTGCGCGCAGCGCCGGTGCCGCCGACCGTCCCCTTGTTGTCGAGTTCGTTATAATCGCGGCGGGTGTAGGCGGCCATGACCGACCAGTCGCCGCTGCGCCCCGCCAGGATCGCAGTTTCGCTGAACTCGTTGTCAGCGCTGCTGTAGGCGGCGCGGACGAGGCCGCCGATGGCCTTGCCGGTTTCGAGGAAGTCGGACGGGTCGGCGGTGATGAAGCTGACCGCGCCCGCAAGCCCGTCGCTGCCGTAGAGCGCCGACGAGGGGCCGCGCAAGATCTCGACCGATTTGATGAGGCCGAGGTCGACATAGTCGCCGCGCCCGACATTCTGCGCGCCGAAGCTGAAGCCGTCGGGGACGCGCACGCCGTCGACCTGGATCAGCACGCGATTGCCCCCGATGCCACGGATGTTGAAACCGTCGTTGCCCGCGCGGCCGGTCGCGCTGAGCGCCGCGTTGAAGCGCGCGGGCTGGCGCTGAACGCTGACGCCGGGCTCGAAGCGAACGAGGTCGCGGATATCGGTTACCAGTTCGTCGGCGATCTGCTCGTCGGTTTTGACGGTGACCGTCGACGGCACGTCCTCGGCGTTAGTCGCGATGCGCGTCGCCGTGACGACGATCTGATTCTTGCGCGCGAGCCAATATTCGCCGTCATTGTCCTGCGCGAAGGCCGGCTGCGCGACCGCGGCGAGCGCAAGGCCCAGCGCGCTGCCGGCGGCAAGGCGGATGGCGGACGGCGAGCGATGGCTAGACAAAATTCTTCCCCTGTTTATTTGCGAGTGATTCGCAATAGCTGCGCATTACGTGTGGCGTGCGCGGGGGTCAAGCATTATGCTATTGAGAATCGTTTTCATAAAATTGATGAGACGTCGAGGCAGAACGCCCAAGCGATGTCGACCCGGTTTGAAAAGAGGCACGATTGGTTTTCCGTCACCCCGGACTTGATCCGGGGTCCCGCTTTCGGGTGTCGCATAGCGGGACCCCGGATCAAGTCCGGGGTGACGGATGGATGTTCGGTCGCGAGGAAAACCTTCGCGGGAATGACGAACGGGGATTCGACGAGCTTCGTGACGGACATATTGCCCTGCCCGCTTCCGCACGGCATGATGGCGGCAGGGGGAAAAGGATGATGCCGTCACAGGTCTTCATCAGCTATTCGTCGAAGGACCGCACCATCGCGAATATGGTGTGCGCGCTGCTGGAGGCGCGCGGCCATCGCTGCTGGATCGCACCGCGCGACATCGTGCCCGGCACCTCGTGGGGCGAAGCGATCATCGACGGGCTCAAATCGTCGACGGTCTTCGTCCTCGTCTTTTCGAGCCACGCCAATACGTCGCCGCAAATATTGCGCGAGGTCGAACGCGCGGTGCACCTCGGCCTGCCGATCATCCCCTTTCGCATCGAGGATGTCGTCCCCGAGCGCAGCCTCGAATATTTCATGAGCGTTCCGCATTGGCTCGACGCGCTGTCGCCGCCGGTCGAGGATCATATCGCGCGGCTGGGCGACGTCGTCGCGATGCTCGTCGACGGGCCGAAAACCGACTATCTTCCCGGCAAGCCGCGCGGGGTGAAGCGCCTGAGCTGGAACAACGGGCTGGTGCGCGCGCTTGCCGGCGGCGCTGGGCTGGCGCTGCTGCTGCTCGCGGCCTGGCTCGGCGGGCTGGCGCCGCCGGGGTCGGCGATCGGCTGGATCGCGCCGCTGCTCGCGCTCGCCATCCCGGCGGGCGTCATCGGGAGCGGGCAGGTCCGGCTATGGGCGGCACGCGGCGTGCAGGCCGCGCTGCTCGCGCTGCTGCTCGCTGCGGGCGGCCTCTATGGCTGGGCTTCCTCTTCCTATGTCGTTGCGGGCGAGAATGGAGCGCCTCTGGTGCGCGGAACCACATGCACCCCCGACGCGAAGCTGGTGTTCGAGAGTGAATGCCCCGACCTCCCCTCCGATGCGCTCGCCGATGCCGCCTATGATCCCGCCGCGCTTTGGACCGCGCCCTCGATCGGGCGGGTGAAGTTGACGCTCGGCGGCGCGTGGGCGGCAATCGCGGCGGCGGCGGCCTTGCTCGTTTCGGGATGGCTCGGCGGGCCGCGGCGGCTGAAGCAGGAGGATTGAGATGCGAAAGGCGCGGATGACGATGCTGCTGGCGGCGCTGGCGTCGCCGGTGACGGTAGCGGCAAAGGAGCCGATCGACGCGGCCGGGTTGAAGGCGATCGAGGCGAAGGTGCCGCGGCAAAGCTGGTATCCCGACGGCTATTACGACATCCGCATCGCCGCCGAGGGCCAGATGGCCGATTTCCCGCGCGACGATCTGACGATGGACTGGGGCGACGGCGAGCCGCCCTCTTATGACGTGATCGACTGCAACGCCGAATATGTCAGCCTCGACGATACCGACCCGCTGACTGCGCGCTACGGCGGCGTCGCGCTGGAGGTGGCGCGGCTGCGCGCCGAGTTCGAGCGGATGAAATATCCGCTCGCCGTCTATGCCGAGCCCTTGCTCGCGTTCGAGAAGGCGAAGATCGCGGAGGCGAAGGCGGCGCCCGAACCGATGACCGACGAAGAGATCGAGGCGGAAAATGCCGCCGCCGAGGCCGCCGACGAAGCCGCCGCCGAGGCGGCAGCAAGCGCAGCCGACGCCGCGGCAAGTGCGGCCGCCGACGCAGCGATGGAAGCCGACGCGTCGGATGCGGCGGCGGAGCCCGCCGATGGTGGCTATTTCGAAAATGATCCCTATCAGCAGCTCGCCAAGGCGGTCGAGGCGAACCGCCAACGCCTGACCCCCCAGCTCCCCAAGGTCGTTGCCGACGGCGGTTGCGGCGCGGGCGAAAGCAGCGCGGTGATCGTCAAGACGTCGCCGCCGCAAGGCGAGGTGCTGCTGATCAACGGCTTCGCCTTCAAGGTTTGCACGCGCAAGAAACCCGACCCGTGGGACCGCTTCGCGTGCAAATGGAACGAGGTGGAGACCGGGGTCGAGAAGCGGCTTTCGGGTCGCTATGTCTATCAGGTCAAATGGCCCGACGGCACGGTGCGCAAGGGCACGCGCGAGATCGTCCCCAATTACGAGGATGAGAGCGTCGCGGCGGTCGTGACCTTCAAGAAGACGGGGAGTTGAGCATGATCGGCCGGATGCCGCTCGCGCTGCTAGCGCTCGCCGGCCCTGCCGCCGCCGCGGCACAGGATCCGGCTGCCGCTGACGCCGCGGACATGAAGGCGATCGAGGCGAAACTGCCGAAGCAGAGCTGGTATCCGGACGGCTATTACGAGGTGCGCATCGCCGCCGAGGCCGAGGTCGCGGAAAGTCCCGGCGGCACCGAGCCGGAGCCGGGCGAGCCCTATAATCTCATCATCTGCGACACCGATACTCCCGGCCTGGATGCATCCGACCCCGCCTTGCGCGATTATGGCGCCGTCGCGCTCGACACCGCGCGGCTGCGCGCCGCACTCGTCGCCCGGCATTACCCCGAACGGCTGTTCGCCGCGCCGCTCGCGGCGTTCGAGCGCGAGCGGCTCGCCGACCTTCGACCGAGCGACGCTCTCTATGCCGACCTCGCGGCGGCGCTCGACACGGCGCGGGCAGCTTCGGCGCCTGATCTGCCGCCGGTCGTCGCGGTCGAAACTTGCGCGCCGCCGCCACCGCCTCCACCGCCCCCGCCTCCTCCGCCACCCGCAGCGACACCTCCCCCACCGTCCGCAGCGCCGCCGCCGAGGCCGACCACCGCCGTCCCGCGCCGCGCGCCGGGCGTGACCTTCGTCACCCAGCCGCCCACGGGCGAGGTGCTGATGATCAGTGCCTTCGCCTTCAAAGTGTGCGTGCTCAAAAAGCCCGACCCGTGGGACCGTTTCGCCTGCCGCTGGAACGAGATCGAGACCGGCGCCGCAAAGCCCATGTCGGGCCGCTTCGTCTATCAGGTCAAATGGCCCGACGGCACGGTGCGCAAGGGCACGCGCGAAATCGCTCCCGGCGGATCATCGACGGTGACGTTCAGGAAGGTGGGGAGCTAGAGCGGTTAACTTTTAGCTCACGCCCATCTGCCCCGTTCGTGTCGAGCGAAGTCGAGACACCCATCTGCCTAGCGCTGTTCCGATGGGTGTCTCGACTTCGCTCGACACGAACGGAACTGGCGCGGTGCCGATTTAGAGCTCGACGCCCTAACTCCCCGGCCCCTCATAGGCCTCGACGATCCGCCCGACGATCGGGTGCCGAACGACGTCGGCGGCGGTGAAGCGGCTGACGTTGATGCCTTCCAGCCCCTCGAGCCGCGCAACCGCATCGGCGAGGCCCGAGGTCGCGGGCATCGGCAGGTCGACCTGCTTGGGGTCGCCGCAGATCACCATGCGGCTGTTCATGCCGAAGCGGGTCAGGAACATCTTCATCTGCGGGATCGTGGTGTTCTGCGCTTCGTCGAGGATGATGAAGGCGTCGGCGAGCGTCCGCCCGCGCATGAAGGCAAGCGGCGCGATCTCGATCTCGCCGCTCGCGATGCGGCGCTCGACCTGCTCGGCGGGCAAGCAGTCGTGCAGCGCGTCGTAGAGCGGGCGGAGGTAGGGATCGACCTTCTCCTTCATGTCGCCGGGGAGGAAGCCGAGCTTCTCCCCCGCCTCGACCGCGGGGCGCGAGAGGATCAGGCGCTGGACGCTGCCGGTGATGAGCTGCGCCACCGCCTGCGCGACCGC
>NZ_DATAJZ010000028.1:0-105379 GCF_036261875.1 Sphingopyxis sp.
TACATGCAGATCGAAGGCATGGCCGAACTCAACCAACCCATGATCGAGGAGGAAAATCAGCCCCTACACATCACCGCCAAAGCCGCCTGACGATGGCCCACGGCCACAGCCGAAATTACACCACCTTGACGGACGCGACCAGTTCATAGAGTGTCGATCGACTGATCCCAGTCAGCTTGACCGCTACTGGAATACGAACGCATATCGGCTCGACGGGCAACTCGCCCAAAATTTCTTGAGCCGGGGAGAATGAGTCCTCCCGCTCGCTCTCTGTCGTGTCTCTCGTTCGCGGGGAGAGCTTCCGCGAACGCGCACTACTGCCTCGGTCGCCAAGGCGGCCAAGCTCTGGCCTAAAATCATCTTCGCTGGGCATGATCAACACCTTTGGCAGGAGAGGAAAACCAACCATGCGCTCGACCACAAAACATGAAAATCGGTGCCGCCGAATATGCGAGAAATCCGCCACTTTCCGGCCTGTTGGCACTGTCTCCGGCAAGACGGCACTGTTTCCATTTACGTAAAAAGGATGTGCAGACAATGACTTAGCTCTGTCCGCGCAGGCGGACGGTGCCATAGCTTTATATCTTGCCTTACCGATAGACCCTGGAATCCGCGTCCATTTTGTCAAAAACCTCCCTCGACCGCACGAATCGCTTACACGGACTGCCTGCCGCTATCAGGCAAAATGGCCGGTTGCGAACGGCCTCCGTTCGGGTGCGCATCCAAGATAGCTGGCACTGCGCACGCCTTTGCATTGCGCTCGATTCCATGATCGCGTGCGTCTTCACACACGATTTTTGCAAAGGACACTTGCAATACGCACAGATTCGTGACAACAATCCCTTGTTGCTAACGGGGACACTGCTCCATGGATATTCGCCGTACCATTCTCGACACCGTTCCGAAGGAACTGTGGATCGACCTTGAAGACCGCCACCGCGCCGAGGCTTTCAAGGCGCACGATGTCGTAAAGACGAACATCCCGCTGAATGCCAAGCGCAGCCGCGAGGTCGAAGGTCAGATCCGCTTCCGCCTGCAGGAGCAGGGCTACGAAGAGGTCGTCCAGCTCCATGGCGGTCACCTCGTCGAAGATGGCATCATGCCCGGCACCGACTTACGCGTTTATCAGCCCTTCGCCCGCTTCCAGGGGCCGGCGGTCGGGGTCATCCTCGGTTTCGCGGCGATGCCCGAGCGGCGCAAGATGCCCGCGAAGAATATGTCGCGTGCTGCCGGCGTTTCGTTGAACTGGCCTTTTCAGCCGAGCATGTTCGACGATCCGAAGAGCCTGCGCGCGAACGATATCTTCGTTCTCTTTCTCACCGCTCGCGATCGCAACAAAGCCGGCATGATCGAGGAAATCGCGGTCGGCGTCATCGGCGCCGACTACAAGGACTTCATCTTCTACGAGTCGCTCGAAGACTTCCTGCGCGGCTACGGCGAAGACAGCGACGCTCCGGATGGCCCCGATGGTTCCGACGCCCGCGGTGCCGAGGTCAAACTCCGCAAGACTCGCAAGCTGTTCTTGCTTCCGGAGAATCGTCCGGATAGCGACGCCGGGGACGGCTCGAACGAATAAGTCGGTCGCACCGACAAACGCTGATTTTTCTCCGCTTCGCACCCCTCAAAGGGTGCGAAGCCGCAAGGACTCCGGCCATGAGAATTGGTACTCCAGGGTTCATCCCGGCACGGCTGACCGAGATTCGTCATGCGCGGCGTATCCCGTCTCGCGCTGCGTTGGCACGGCGGCTCAAGTCGAGCGCCAGCACGGTATCGCGATGGGAAGATGAGGATTCAGACCAGACCCCAGACCCGACCGCGCTTCTCCAACTGGCTGGCGAGATGCAGGTCCGTCCGGAATATTTCCTGCGCGAGACTTACGAGAGTGACCGGCCGACTTTCTTGCGTTCGCTGTCGAGCACCCTTGTGCGCGACCTCGCGTATCAGAAGGCCCAGATGCAGTGGCTGCACGAGGCCAGCTATATTATCAGCCACTATGTCGACCTGCCGGAAGTCGACATCCCCGATGTTTTGGCGGGTGCCGACTATACCCAGCTTCGCGACGCTGACATCGAACAGATCGCCCTCGACCTTCGCAAGCACTGGAACCTCGGCGAAGGACCGAGCGGCGATATGGTCACCTTGATGGAGCGCATCGGCATCGTCGTTGCGACGATACCAATGAACACGACCAAGCTTGATGGTCTTTGCAGCTGGTCCCCCATCGATGGCCGGCCGCATGTACTTCTTGCGACCGACAAGATGTCCTTCCCTCGCAGGCAGATGGACGCAGCTCACGAGCTAGCGCATGCCATCCTCCATAGAGCGGTGCCGGAGGAGGAGTTCGAAGCGAATCTTCGCGTAATCGAGCGGCAGGCATTTCGGCTCGGCAGCGCCTTTCTTATGCCTTCGACAAGCTATCCCCATGAGGTCCGGCGCTGCTCGCTTGCTGTATTGGCCAGTCTCAAGGAAAGGTGGCGGGTATCGATCAAGGCGCAGATCAAACGCCTTTCAGATCTCGACATCATGCCCGAAGATTTGTCGCGACAGCTGTACAAACTCTATTCGGCGAAAGGCTGGTCGAAGGGCGAGCCGCTGGATCAGCACTGGCCTGTCCAGCAACCTCGCGCTCTGCGTGACAGCCTTAACCTCATCGTCGATAACGGCGTTCGCAGCAAAGCAGACCTGCTAGCGACCGAGTTCACGATCTCGGCAGCCGATGTTGAGCTGCTTTGCGGCTTGTCGCCGGGATGGTTTGATCGCGATGCGGCGGAGGTCGTAACGCTGAAGGTCGCTTCGCCGGACAGTGAAGTTTCGCCGCGAGGTGAAGGTCAAATTATCGCTTTTCCTAACCGCCATCATCGCTGATGCAGATAAGAAGTGGTCCAACTTTTTCGTCGCTTCGAGGGGCCATTTTTCGGCAACGCGATTTTTTGATTCTTTATGACCAAAAAATTTGCGCCAATTTGAAAAACGGGGACCGTGGCATCAAATCTCGCGCGTACGCGCCCGGAAATGAACTCCACAACGGCAAAAAATTATTTTTGGCGCCAACCTAGCCCGAAAATTTGGCGCTATTTAGCGACGCTCAGAACGTCTTTTTTCGCATATTTCGGAAAAGCTCGCTGAGCGCGCGATTTGACAGACGCGCGTTTTCAGGTGAGTTGTGCCCTTGCGACGGTAAAAATCGACGCGCCTCGCGCCGTCATGCGTTCATTACTTAATGACGAATTTGCGCGAGAGGGGGACCGTAACACGGAGGCTAACCATGGCAGATAAGGATCCGCAAGACACGGA
This sequence comes from Sphingopyxis sp., assembly GCF_036261875.1. Classification (GTDB taxonomy): domain Bacteria; phylum Pseudomonadota; class Alphaproteobacteria; order Sphingomonadales; family Sphingomonadaceae; genus Sphingopyxis. The sequence continues at coordinate 3,295 of NZ_DATAJZ010000028.1, forward strand.
AATCTTGGCCGCGATTGGCGAAAATGGCATTGACCCGCAGCAACTGATCAACACGCTGCTGGGCGCCGAGTACCCGATGAGCGCCATTATCGAGGCTCTTCAGCGCGCTATCGAGCGCGGCAAAATCTCCCTCGCCAGCGATGGCATGGTGGTTGCGGTAAAGCGAGAATTCGCTAACGCAGCCTGACGCGTCCTGGGGGGATTTGAGTGGCGGGTGAAGAAGAGTCGTCGTTAGAGACGGCCCGTAAAAGCCGATGCTATAGCGACGCAACCGCCTCTGGTCTCGACCAGCGGAATGAGTTCGCGCGCGACCGGGATCGGATTCTCTATTGTTCAGCGTTTCATCGTCTCGCGGGAATCACGCAGATCGTGCGCGCCGGCGAACTGGATATCTTCCACACGCGACAACAACACACATATAAAGTGGCGCAGATCGGGCGCCGCTTGGCGGAGCACCGCCTAAGTGAGCAGCCTGAAGCCGCTAAACTGCACGGCCTGCACCCGGAGGTGGTGGAAGCGGCGTGTCTGGCCCATGACCTTGGTCATCCGCCCTTTGGACACGCGGCGGAGACGGAACTCGATCGCCTCGTTTGCGACCCCACAATCGTGGAAGGTAATAAAAAGGACGCGGCGCCAGACGGCTATGAGGGCAACGCGCAAACCTTCCGTATCCTCACGAAGTTGGCGGTACGTTACAGCAAGGACAACCCCGGGCTTGATCTCACGCGCGCGACGCTCGCGGCAACGCTGAAATATCCTTGGCTTCGCGACCAATCCGTCGACAAGAAGCGCTCTAAATGGTCAGCGTACGCCTCGGAGGAGGCTGACTTCAAATGGGCGCGTGAGCATTGTTCGGGAGAGTTCAAAACCGCCGAGGCGGAGCTGATGGATTGGGCGGACGACATCGCCTATTCGGTGCACGACCTGGAAGATTTCCACCGCGTCGGCATCATCCCGTGGAGCGAAATCATTTCCGAGGATTCTCGGGACACGATCATCAACGGCGTCGTCAAATCGTGGAAGAAGGATCCGAGCTACCCCGCGGATGGGCCGCGCCGAATGAAGGCGGCGCTGGAACGCATCATTCGCAAGCTCGTCATGTTTCCGACGGTCACCAAGGAAGTTTACAACGGCGCCCGCGAGCAACGTCGGCAGCTTCGTAACTTCACCTCGCAGCTGATCGGAAACTATGTGCGTGCCGTGTCGCTCGCCGGCGATCTCGGAGCGGCGGCGGTCGTGATCCATGACGACGCGGCCGACGAGGTCCGGCTGCTTAAGTATTTCGCCCGCTATTATGTGATCGGACTGCCCGCGCTGCATGCTCAGCAGTATGGACAAAAGAAAATCGTCCGCGAGCTCTTCAAGATCTTTCTGTCGGAGGGGAAGGCGGGCAACCTCGCCCTGCTCCCCGCGCGGCTGCGGTATATCTGGGAAGATAATAGCGATGAAAAAGGCGCCCGACTGGCAGCTGATTGCGTCGCCTCGCTAACAGAAAATGAAGCCTATCAGCTCCATCATCGACTGATGGGCACGGAGAGCGGCTTGGTACTCGACCCGATCGTGCGCTGACTTAGAGGTCCGGCGCCTCCACGAAATCGAAATCGTCGAAAATTGACATGCCTTGTCCGACGCGGCCCATGTGCCGGGAGGGGGCGATCTGGGGCAAACGATAAGCATTCGCCACTCCATACTCGCTGTGCCTCTGCTGGGAATACCCCCAACATGCACCATCGCGTTCGCGGCCAGCAGCGACAGACCACCTTTGATGCGTTCCCGCCGGATCCCGGTGCCGTCGGTAAATATGGCGTAGGTAACCTTGGCGAGGTGGACGTCGTTATCTCGACGAGCCGCGAAAAAATACCAGCGCTTGACCGCGCCCAGCAAAATGCGGAGCGACGATGTCTGTGAAGGGTGGGAAGATACCGGGAAAACGAACGTCGAAGCCGACGCATCGTGCTGTCTCTAACTAATGACCGCTTTCGGGAAACCAGCGCGTCAGCCTCAATGGCGGCATTCGGGTGCGAACCCGACTTAACCGCCGCGCCTTCCAGTTCAACGCCCGCGCCGTCTCCCGTCGCCCGCGAGGAACAGCGGCAATCCCTCGCCGATGATCCATCGTGCCCGCGCGACGTGGGCGTCCCAGCAGCGGCGGGCGGCGGGTTCGTCCCGATCAGGGTCGCATCCCAGGATGATGATGCTTGCCTCTCGCCAATCGCGGCCGTCGATGATGGCGCGCTCCTCGACGACATCGAGGACACGCGCATAGGTCAGGATGTTGGCTCGATCATAGGGTATGATGGTGTCCAAGAAGTCGAGGTTTTCGGGGCGTGGCGGCGGCGTCACAGTCATATCCATCGCTCCCGGCAATTCCTCAATCCCAATATGGGATAATCCCAAAACCGACGCAAGGAAAAGCCTCCTTTTGTCGGTTTTTTTGCATGGCTCGATCGCTTCGTACTCCCAAACATCGCCAGCTCCAATCCGGCCTTGCCGCTGCGCGCAAGGCGGCGGGACTGACGCAGGCGCAGTTGGCTGAGAAATTGGGTCGTCCGCAATCCTTCGTCGCGAAATATGAGGTCGGCGAGCGGCGCATCGATGTCGTCGAGTTTTGCGAGATTGCCGATGCGCTGAAGCTAGATGCCAGCGCGTTGCTGGCATCCATATTCGCCGACCGATAGCCCCCATTACCAACACCAATTCGGAAGGCCGCCGCCCGCCCCCAAAAGGCAGGGGCGGTGGCAAGCCGGTGCCGGCCGCAGATTCGCGAACGGGCGTTTCACATCGCAGAGGGAATTTCTAGGTCGCCAGGTGGCGATGTTGACGTGTTGCGATTTCGTGGATGCCGATCTCTCCGTCGAGAACGGCGGCTATGACGAGTTGGGTCCGGTTATGGACCTCGTAGCGGGCGCAAGCCGCTTCGATGTAGGTTTTCACCGTCGCTGGACTCAGGTCGAGGATCGTTGCGATGTCTGTGTTGCTCTTGCCTTGTCCTGCGAGGACGATGCAATCGAGCCAGCGCCGCCGTAGCCGGCCCACACGGACCTGGCGCAAACGGCGGCCGCCGACGATGCGGCGGGCTTTCTGGAAAGCGAAGCTGCCGACGATCTGGACGGTGGCAAGGTGGCGCTGCGCGAGGCCAGGCGTGCGCGGCGAACAGAAATTGCAGGAGCCGCTACGCTCACCCAGCACGAAGGCGGGGACCGTGATGCCGTCAGCGACGCCATGCCGTGCGCCGCGTTCGAGGAAACTGTGGTGACGTGGATCGAGGTCGATCAGGTCGGCGATCTCGGACCAGGTGAAACACGCGTTAGCCGCGATGCAGGCGTGAACGACCGGGTCATCGCGGTGATAGAGGCCGCCGAAATATTCCGCAGCATAGTCGGGCGGATAGTTGTTTATGTTGATGAGGCTGGCCGATCCCTTGCGGTGATCGTCGTGATGGATCATCGCATAGTGGTGGAAGCCCAATTCCCGCGCCGCGGCTTCGAGCAGCCGTTCAACGCCGGTGAGGTCGGTCACCTGCTGGATTTCGGCGAGGAACGCCGCGACGAGGCTCAGCGCACGCGCGTCCACACCTTCGTCCGGCAGAATATTGCCGCCTTGCAACCCTTCACCTCCAGCTTTCCATCGGCGCGTAGGGTCAGATAGCCCTTCGCCGCGCCGTCACCCGTCTCCGGGTCATAAACCGGGCCGCCCTTCCACTCGCGCGGACCGCCCTTGAAACCGCGCAGCACGACTAGACCTTTCAGCCGACGGTCGCGCAAAGCCGGGTCCGGGTTCTTCACGTCGCGTTGGTTGGGATTGGCACGCAGGGGAGCGGCGTCGTCCACCTTGCCGCAGATGGCGGTGCCGCAGCGATAAAGCTCGACCCGTCCCCCTTGGCTGCCGGTCGACCACAGACCGGTGATGGCGCCGCCGCTCCCCTGCGATGCGGCAGCCGCTCCCCCTCCAGCGGCCACAATCAATGTCGTTGCGAGCAAAATCTTCTTCATGCGGCCGATCACTTGGGCATCGGCGCGGCGAGCGGCGGCGAGAGGGTTGCGAGGGCGTGGGCCGCGAGAGCGCGGTCGTCATGCTGCCATGGATGGAAGCTCGGGCGGAAGTAAGTGAACGTGTCGCGCAGCAGGAGCCGCATCAGGCCGGGCTTGCCGTATAGATAAGCGAGAAGCCGTCGCCACGCCCGCAGGTCATTCTTTCCATCTTGCCGCAACAGATCGGCGGTGTTGCGAAAGACGACATAGTGGAAGCGCACGCCCGCCGCGAGCATGGTGAAGAACCGCAGTGTCCAGCGCCGGAAGCGGGGCCTGTCCCGCATCGCGAGTAGTAAGGTGTCGAAGGCCACGGCCTTATGCTCGATCTCCTCGATCGCGTGCCAGCGCCACATGCGCTGCGCTTCGGCGTCGGCACCCGCGAGGTGCATGGGGTCCGTGAGGATCGCATTGGCGAGGGTCGCGGTGAAATGCTCAAGAGCGCAGGTTCCCGCGAGTTGCATGATCGGCGGGCGCCGTTTCGCCCATGCGATCGTCCGTGCCGCGCGGTCCTCGGATGACGTGAGGTCATAACCCGCATCGCGCGCCTGCCGATTGAAGAAGACATGCTCGCGCGAGTGGGTCGATTCCTGGAAGATGAAATCGTCGATCTGCTCGCGCAGCGCCTCGGGCGCTTCGTCGCGATAATGGCGCACCGCCGACATGAAGAATTTCTCGCCGACCGGGAAGGTCGAGGACAGCGCGTTATAGAAGGCGGTCCGTCCAGCATCCCCGCCATGCCACCAGCGGCGCGCGGTCGCGCCGCGACCGAATTTCCAATTACGCCTTTCGATAGCCAGGCCTGCCGGATGTTCGGTCTGGAGAGTCATGATTGGCTCCTTTGTTGCCGCGCAAATAGGCCGCCGCACGGTGCCGGGAAGGACCGGACGGCGGCCGAGTTATCCCTCAGGGGAGGGAGCGCGAGAGAACGCACGGTTTCTGGTCTCAAAAAACCGGGCCGATGCTTGCACCCGGGAGCAAGCTTGGCATCGACCCGAGGTTGTTCCCCCAGTGGAGAGAGGACCTAGAATTTCTTCGCGATGCTGAACCCGATGATGCGCGGATCGAGGGTGAAGACGTTGGTCGTCAGGCCCGAGTCATCGCTGTTCAGGAAGGCATCCGTGATCGGGGTCGAGTTGAAGACATTCTTCACATAGGCCTCGATCGACAGGTCATCGGGACCATCGACACGGAGCGAGATGTTGAAGTTGGTCCAGTCGCGCAGGCGGTCGTAGGGGTTGAGGTTGTAAACCCGCGCCCAGCTCTTGCCCTGCCAATAACCGTCGCCGCGGATCGTCGCGCTCCAGTCGGTGCCGAACGGGATCGTATATTCAGCGCCGAGGTTGACGGTCCAATGCGGTGAATTGGGCAACTCCTTGCCGCCAAGCTCGGTGTAGAGACCCGCGCCGCCGTTCAATTCCGGATAGTTGGCGAAGTCGAAAGGTAGGCCGGTCGCCGGGTCCGGTAGCGTCCGTCCTCCCAAGGCAAGGATGCTGCCGTAACCACCGCACATCTTCCAATATTGCTGGACTTCGCTGTTCGTTTGCAGCCAGGATTCTGCGAATTGGGTGGGAACGACACAATTGGACGGCATCTGCACCCACGGTTTGATGACTGTGTAATTGGGATTGCCGAGCGTGCGATTCATCGGGTCGATGGATTGCTCCCCTTTGCCGATGCGCGAGCCTAGCCAGCCGATATTGGCGTTGATGCGCAGACGATCGACTGGTTCGAACTGCGCCGACAGTTCGGCGCCCCAAACCTTGGCGTCGAAATTCTCGTTGATCGCTGTGCGGTCGCGAATCTGCGACACTTGGTAATTTTTATAGTCGTAGAAAAAGGCAGCGGCGTTCAACGTGAGCCGCCCGCCCATCAGCACATTCTTGGTGCCGATCTCGAAAGCATTGACGAATTCCGGTTCGAAGGTTGGGCCGTAATTCACAGCCGTCAGTTCAAGGACCGGAAGCGCCCCCAACTGCTCATATAGATTTGCTATCGCCTCGGGCAAGATGCCGGCGTCGATCCATTGCTGCACCGTGGCGAAGCCGGGGGTCGGCGGGTTCATGCCGCCAGCCTTGTAACCCCGGCTATAGAAGGCATAGACGAGCGTCTGGTCTGTGAAACCGAGATCGGGCTGCCAGTCGATACCGGCGCGGCCGGTGAACTCACCCCAGTTCAATTTGATATCGGGTTCGGCCGGATAACCGCGCCCGACCGTGCCCCCCGCAAACAGGGTCGGTGCCAAAAGGAGCTGACTCGGTACCGGCGTGAAGGTCTTGCGGTCTCGGGTATAGCGTAAGCCCGCCGTCAGCTTCAGGTCGGGATTGATGTTGTAATAGGCCTCGCCGAATGCGGCCCAGCTTTCCAACTTATAAGGATTCGAACTGCGGAAATAATTGTGCCCCTCTCCATCAATGCTTTCGACCGGATTGGGGTCAATATAGGGACAATAATCCAAACCATCGACCGCAACCGCTGGAATGACTCCGCATTCTCCAATGGTCGCGGTGTTATTAAGCGGTGCCATTCGGGCCAACGCGGTCAGAAGATTGCTCATGACATAATAGTCATTCTGCGTGCGGAACTTCGTATAGTTTCCGCCAATGCTGAAATTGAACGGGCCTGAAAAGCTGGATTGCAGCCGGACTTCCTGAGCAAACTGCTTTGAATCGGCCGAGGAAATATCGAAAACGCCAAGAGTGTCGGAGCAACCGATCTGTGGGTCGCAGAAAATCCCGCCGGGCGCGAGACTCCGCATCGGACTCGGGCCGCCGGTCAGCGGATTCTCCAACCAACCCGACGTATCGTTGAAGATCGGTAGCGTGTTGTAGCGGTTATAATCCTGGAAACTGTATACGCCGTCCCAGTTCCAGGCCGTCTGCGACGAAAGAGTAATACCATCAGTCAGGTCGGCGTCCAAATTGAGTTCGAGCAGATCCGATTTCGCCCTATATATAGGGTCCTGGAACGACGCGATTTCCCGCAGATCGCGCGACTGCATCATCCCGCCATAAGGATCCTTCAGATTCAACAGGGTGGCCCCTGTGCGATCGCCCAGATTTTCATAACCTTGGACAAAGATTGAGTTGGCGACGTTCACGCCGCTGACATAGGCAAGCGCCAAGCCATTAGGTGTCCCGAAGGCATTGTCATCATAAAGGCTGCCCGCTTTGCAGCCCGTACTAAACAGTGCCGCGCGAGCGCCGTGCCATCGCTCGACGCCATTGTCCGAACCAATGACCGAAGTCGATCCGATCGTTTCGGGACTATCGTCCCTGTGACAAAGCTGCTTGCCGGTGCGCGAGCGATTGTCGTCCTCGCGAAAGCGCTCCCAGATAAAATTGCCGCGCAGCCAGTCATTCTCAAAGCCGAGCGTTGCGCGCAGCGAATAAAGGTCGCGGCCATTGACGCGGTTCTTGGTGACGGAGTTATAATCATAGCCGTCGCGGTCGGTCATCGACCCGGCGATGCGAAGGCCGAAGGAATCGGGCACGATCGGGATGTTCAGCATCCCGACCATACGGCGGCTGTCGTAATTGCCGACCTCGCCCTTGATGCTGCCCTCGAACTTGTTCAGCTTCGGCTTGGCGGTGATGAGGTTGATGACCCCGCCGGTCGCATTACGTCCGTAGAGGGTGCCCTGCGGCCCGCGCAGCACCTCCAGCCGCTCCATGTCGAAGAACTCCTGCTCGAAGAAGCGGTTGTGAATGATGCCGACATTGTTGAAGCTGACCGCGACACCGGGGTCGCTCGTCGCTGAAATAGCCTTGGTTCCGATGCCGCGAATCGAGATATTGTAGCCGGTGAAGTTCGACTTGCTGAACGTCAGGTTCGGCACCGCGCGCATGATGTCGGCGCCGCTCTCGATCTTCTGCTCTTCCAGATTCTTCTGGGACAGGGCCGTGATCGCGATCGGCACATCCTGAATCGACTCCACCCGCTTCTGTGCGGTGACGACGATTTCGTTGGCGACGTAGTCGCCTTGCTGGGACGCCGCCGATTGGCCCTCCGACGCCGCGACGACGGTTATGACGGCCGAGTTGGCCGGGTCGCCCCGGGCGACGAGGCCGGTTCCGGCCAGAAGCACGCGCAACCCTTCGCTGACGCTCATGCTGCCGCGGACTGCGTTGGTCGTCTTGCCGCGCGTCGTGACGCCGCTGGCGACGATTTGTATGCCGGCCTGCCGGGCGAATTCGGGAATGGCGCGCGCGGCGTCCTGCGCCGGCACGTTGAAATCGCGTTCCTGCGCCATCGCCGGGCTGGCAATCGCCACCGCGACGATCGCAGCCACGCTCGCCCCCGCGTTCGCCATCGTGCGCGCGCCGTTGAACTCGAAAATTCCCCGCATCTTGTCCCTCCCATATAAGAGGCGCGTTGCGCGCCTTCATAAGGTAGGATGCAGCGCCGCCGCGTTTCCGATGCTTGGGCCGAAAAAATCAGGAGCCGATCGCAACGAGGTGCATGTCACCCGACCGCATTTCCACGCGCGCGCCGATCAGAGGCGCGACCGCGCGGGCGAAATCACCGGGTTCGCTGGTGCGGAAATAGCCAACGATCGGCATCCGGGCGAGAACCGGGTCCTCCACCACCAGCTTGCGGTGATTATAGCGATTCAACTCCGCCACGGCATAGGACAGGGGTTCGCCGTTGAGGGCGAGCCCGCCGCCGCGCCAGGCCAGGGCGCGCTCGATCTCGTCTGCGGCCTTCACCGCCACGATGGCCCGCGTGCCCGTCGCGACGAAACTGCGCTCCCCTCGCGCGATGCGGGTGCGGGTCGCTTCGTGGCCCTCTATCCAAGTCTCGACCACGCCTTCGGTCACGAGGACGTCGACGCCTTCGGGATTGCGCCGGACCGAAAAGGCGGTGCCGACGGCGCGGACGCGGACGTTGCCGATATCGACCACGAAGGGGCGGTGCGCGTCGTGTGCGACCTGAAACCAGGCTTCGCCTTCCTCCAGGGTGATATGGCGCCGCTCGGGTTCGAGCGCGACCGCGATGCGGCTGGCGGTGTTGACCGTGGCGATCGAACCGTCGGCCAGTGGCAGCCGCCGCACCTCGCCGATCGTCGTCGAAAATTGCTGGCCCGACGGCATCAACAAAACGCCCGCGATGCCCGCCGCGATCGCCGTGCCAGCGATGGCGCCGCCGGCAAGGAAGCGGCGCCGGGTGGTCCGCGCTGGCGCCGGGGTTTCCTCTTCCGGTGCGGCGGGGATGCTCTCCGCATCGATCAGCGCGGGGCCGCGGTCGATATAGACCAACGCCGCCTCGGCGCGCAGCAGCGAGCCTTCCCGCCGTTCGTCGGCGGCGAGCCAGGTGTCGAACTCCCGCTGTTCGCCGGGGGAGAGCGGGCCTGCATCGCGGCGGATGGCCCAGCGCGCCGCGCCATCGTCATCCATTGCCCGACGTGCCTTTGACCGCCGTGTGGCGCGTTTCCGAAGGGTCGGCGCTTTCGCGATCTTCGTTCGTGATCGCCTTGAGGATGAGCTTGAGGCCGCGAATGGCCTGTTGCTCGATGGTATGTTCGGGCAGGTCGAGCCGTTCGGCGATCTCGCGCTGCGAGACGCCCTCGACGCGGCGCAGCTCGAATATCTCGCGGCAGCGCGGCGGCAAATCCTCGATCATGCGCCGCACGCGCGCCAGCTCGCGCCGCGCGGCGACGTGCCGCTCCGGGCCGGGAGCGTCGTCTTCGAGCGCCAGCGCCTGCGCGTCCGTCAGATGATCGATCCGCACGATCCGATTGCGGCGAATGCGCTGGAGCATCACCATCCGCGCGGCCGTGAACAGATAGCCGCGCCCGTCGCGAATATGCGCGACGCTCTTCAGCCGGGCGATGTTCAAATAGGTTTCCTGCACGATGTCGTCGATTTCCTCACCCGCAACCGCCATGCGCCGCAGACGCGCGCGCAGCGCGGCCTCGTGCGGAATCACGTTGCCGGCCACCCACGCGATAATCTCGGCACGGCTTTGCCCCAAGCCGATACTCCTCCTCTCCCGATTTTCGCCTTGGCTGTCCCGTCTCTTTCTCGCCTCGGCTAATTAGTAGGATGCACCGCGGCGACTTTTCCGATTGCCGGGCGAAAGTTTTTGAAAAATCCCGCTAACGGGGCTTCTTTCCCTGCGCGCGCAGCTCGTCGAGGTGGTCGCTCCACCATTGTGCCATCTTCACGCGCTCCTTCCAATGCGTGCCGCGGTGATAGGCGGCGCGGACCCGGTCGGTGTCGCCGTGCGCCAGCGCGCGTTCGATCGCGTCGGGCGACCATAGCCCGGATTCGTTGAGCAAGGTGCTCGCCATCGCCCGGAAGCCATGCCCCGTCATTTCATCGCTCGCATAGCCGAGCCGGCGCAGCGCGGCGTTGAGCGTATTGTCCGACATCGGGCGCTTGCGGCTGCGGATCGACGGGAAGGCATAGCCGCTATTGCCCGAGAACATTTGCAGCGACCGGAACAACTCGATCACCTGATGCGACAGGGGGACGTGATGGGGTTTCCGCATCTTCGTCTTCTCCGCCGGGATCGTCCATAGTGCAGCTTCGAGGTCGATTTCGCCCCATTCGGCGTGCCGCAGTTCGCCGGGCCGAACGAAAACATGCGGGGCGATCCGCAAGGCGAGCTTGGTTACGACATGTCCCTCATAGTCGTCGATCGCGAGCAGGAGTTCGCCGACCTCCTTGGGATCGATGACCGCGCCATAGTGCGTCACTTTCGGCACGATGAGCGCGCCCCGCAAATCGCGCGTCGGGTCCGAATTCAATCGGACGGTGGCGACTGCGTAGCGGAACACGCCGCTGGCGAGCTGCAGCGTCCGGCGCGCGCTTTCGTAATTGCCCTTGGCCTCGATCTTGCGAATGGCGGCGAGGACATCGGCGGGGCCGATTTCGGTGACGGGGAGGCGGCCGATGGCAATGCTGATTTGCGAAAGCAGATACTCGCTTCGTTTCGCGGTGGCCGGCGCCCAGGCGCGCGCGCCGTCGCGGCGACGCTTGCGGCAATATTCGTCGGCAATGGCGGCGAAGGTGTTCGCTGCCTCCATGAACGCGCGGTGCTTTTCGAGTTGCTTTTCGCGGGCGGGGTCCCGGCCGTGGGCAACCATCTGGCGCGCTTCATCGCGGCGGCGGCGCGCTTCGCTCAAGCTGATGTCGGGATAGGTGCCCAGAGCCAGCTTCTTCTCGCGTCGGAGGACCCGATATTTGAACCGCCAAAGCTTTCCGCCGCTCGGCTGAACCAGCAGGAAGAGGCCGAGCGAGTCGCCCATTTTATAGGATTTTTCTCGGGGCTTGGCGTTGCGGATCGCGACATCTGAAAGCGGCATGGTTCAAGCCTTTCCACCGAGTGGCCCCCATGCTGGGGGCTACTCGAATTGAAGCCCGACGCTAGAATCGGCAAAATGGCCCCCAAACACGCTCGGATGCTGTCGGATCGTGCTGGACATCGTCGGAGAACGAAAGGCAATATACCGCAGTTTTCTGCGGCTTTCAAAGGCAAACTCGGACAATGTCGGATGAGGTCATGGAGCGGGTGAAGGGAATCGAACCCTCGTCGTAAGCTTGGGAAGCTTCTGCTCTACCATTGAGCTACACCCGCGCGCTGTCCGGCCTTTGCCGTTTCAGGCGCCGCCGGTCAATCCTTCGCCGTGCCGCTCGCACAAAAAGCAGCTTGTCGCGGCGCGCCCGGCGCAATAGCGGCAAGGGAGACAAGGTATAGGGAGAGAGAAGCCGGTGTTCGATACGCTCAGCCTCGCCAGCCTGCCGGACGCCGACGAAGCGATCCGGCCGGCGATTCGCGCGCTCGCGGCCGAAGCCGCATCGGCGGCCGGGGCCGATCGTCGCGTCCGCTCGTGGCAGGGCTATGATCCTGCCTTCAGCCGTCGCCTCGGCGAAGCGGGCTTTCTCGGCCTCACGCTCCCCAAGCGCTATGGCGGGCACGAGCGCGGGCCGTTCGCGCGCTTCGTCGTCGTCGAGGAATTGCTTGGCGTCGGGGCGCCCGTCGCGGCGCACTGGATTGCCGACCGACAGAGCGCGCCGCTGATCCTCAATTTCGGCAGCGAAGCACAGCGCGAATCCTATCTGCCCCGTATTGCAAAGGGCGAAATCTTCTTCTGCATCGGAATGAGCGAGCCGGGGTCGGGCTCCGACCTTGCCAGCGTGCGCACCCGCGCGGCGCGCACCGAAACCGGCTGGCGCGTCAACGGGCAGAAGATCTGGACCTCGGGCGCGCCGCACTGCGATTATATGATCGCGCTGCTCCGCACCTCGGGCAGCCCCGACGACCGCCACGCCGGGCTGTCGCAGCTCATCATCGACCTCAAGGCCCCCGGCGTCACCATCCGCCCGATCCGCGATCTCGCCGGCGACGAACATTTCGCCGAAGTCTTTTTCGAGGATGTCGATCTGCCCGCCGACGCGCTGATCGGCGAAGAAGGCGAGGGATGGAAACAGGTCACCGCCGAACTCGCCTTCGAGCGCAGCGGGCCCGAGCGCATCTATTCGAGCGTCGTGCTGCTCGACGCGTGGATCGCGCATTTGCAGCGCACGGGCCGCCGCGACGATCCCGCGACGCTGGCGCTCGTCGGCGATTTCACCGCGCGGCTCGGCGTGCTGCGCGCGATGTCGATCGCCTGCACCGCGCGGCTCGCGGCGGGCGAAAGCCCGGTAACCGAGGCGTCGCTGGTCAAGGACCTCGGCACCGCGTTCGAGCAGCAACTGCCGGCGGCCATCGGCGACGATCTGGCCGCGCATCCCGATGAGGCGGTCGATGCGGAGCTCTATCGCGCCCTGCTCTACGTCACCCATGTCGCGCCGAGCTTTTCGCTGCGCGGCGGGACGCGCGAGATATTGCGCGGCATCATCGCGCGCGGGATGGGGCTACGATAATGAGCGAATTTCTCGAACCTTTCGAACGGATGCTGGAAAGCCTGTCGCCGCCCGCGGCGGTGCGCGCGGTCGAGGCGGGCGGCAGCGCCGACGCGCTGTGGGACGGCCTCGCCGAATCGGGCTTCCTCGATGCGCTGGTTCCCGAGGAGCGCGGTGGCGCGGGCCTGCCGCTCGCCGAGGTCGGCGCGCTGTGGCAGGCGCTCGGCCGCCACGCCGTGCCGCTCCCGGTCGGCGAGACGATGCTCGCGCGCGCGTTGCTCGCCGACGCTCCCGACGGCCCGATCGCGCTCGCGACCGCGAAGCCGGGGATCGGGGTCGTCGTGCCCTTCGGCCGCGTCGCGCGCCATGTCCTGCTCGACATCGACGATAGGCTTCATCTGGTTGAGGCAGCGGGCGAGCCGACGGGCGTGCCGGGCAGCCTCGCCGCGCGGATGCGCTGGGATGCGGTTCCGGCGGCCAGCGTCGGCGCCGCTCCCGCGGGCGGGCTGCGGGCGCTCGCCGCAATCCTTCGCGCCGCGCTGATCGCGGGGGCCGCCGACCGGCTCACGGCGATGACCGCTGCCTATGCCGGCGAGCGCGTCCAGTTCGGCAAGCCGATCGGCAAGCAGCAGGCGCTTCAGCAGCAGATGGCAGTGATGGCCGAGGATATGGTCGCGTGCCGCATCGCGGCGCAGCTCGGCTGCGCGGGCGCTTTCCCGCCAAGCCTTGCCGCCGCCGCGACCGCCAAATCGGTGACCAGCGCCGCTGCGGCGCGGATCGCCGCCACCGCGCACGCGGTCCATGGCGCGATCGGGATCAGCGAGGAATATGACCTCCAGCTTTTCACCCGCCGCCTCCACGAAGGACGATTGGCCGACGGCTCGGAAAGTTATTGGAACCGTCTGTTAGGCGCGGCGCGCCTTGCCGATGCGCGCGGGTCGGTCGATTATGTGCGGGAGATGTTTTTCCAAGATTCCTGATCGTCATTCCCGCCTCCGCGGGAATGACGAGGAAAAGAACGACGAGATCGGCTCTATCGCGCCGATTCCAGGATCGTTTCCATCGCGACGAAGGTCGAGGTGCTCGCGACATGCGGCAGGCTCGATATCTTCTCGCCGAGCACAATGCGATAGCGGCGGATGTCGGGGGTGCGCACCTTGAGCAGATAGTCGAAGCTGCTCGCGATCATGTGGCATTCCTCGACCTCGGGAATCCGGCGCACCGCGGTGTTGAATTGCCGCAGCGCCTCCTCGCGTGTGTCGGACAATTTCACCTCGGCGAAGGCGACATGGTCGAGGCCTACCTTCGCCGGATCGACGATCGCGCGAAAGCCGGTGATCAGCCCGCTCGCGACCAGCCTTTTGACCCGCTGCTGGCACGGCGTCTTCGACAATCCCACACGCTGCGCGAGGTCGGTGTAGGTGATCCGCCCGTCGCGCCCCAATATGCTCACTATCTTGCGATCGAACTCGTCCAGTTCGACTATGGATCGGTCAATTTTCATATCATCAGACTAAGATGGGCAAGAAATTTGGTCAAAGCATAAATTTGAAAGCCTATATGAAGTCGGATCGACCGATCGGGATATGCTATGGCGGCAGCATGACCCAGCCCACCGACCGCGCCGCGCTTCGCGCCCTCGCCCGCCGTTCCGAAACCGACATCGTCGCCGGTCTGCGCGCCGACCTTGCCCGATCGCCCGCTACCGTCGTCGCGACGACCGAGCGCGGGCTCGCGCTGATCCGGAAGGCGAAGGCTGAGGGCGACCGTGAGACGCTCGTCGCGCAGCTGATGAACCGCTACCGCCTGTCGACCGAGGAGGGCGTCGTGCTGATGTGCCTTGCCGAGGCGCTGCTCCGCGTCCCCGACAGCGCGACTGCCAACGCGCTGATCCGCGACAAGATCGCCGGGCGCCACTGGAAGGAAGGCGAGGATGAGGACAGCCCGCTGATCGTCGCGCTCTCGGCGCGCGGACTGTCGCTGGGGTCGGCGACGCTGATGCTCGATGCGCTCGGCAGCAAGGCGAACCCGCTGACCCTGCTCAAGGCGATGATCCGCCGTTCGGGCGAGCCGGTGATCCGCCAGGCGGCGCTCGCGGCGATGAAGATGCTCGGCCAGCAATTCGTGATGGGCGAGACCATCGACGCCGCGGTCAAGCGCGCCGACAAGGACAAGAGCGAACTCGCGAGCTTCGACATGCTCGGCGAGGCGGCGCGCACCGCCGCGGACGCGGCGCGTTACTACGACAGCTATGCGAATGCGATCGCGCGCATCGGGCGCAAGGCGAAGGCGGGCGATCCCTTCGCCAACCACGGCATCTCGATCAAGCTGTCGGCGCTGCATCCGCGCTACGAATATCTGCAAGGACAGCGCGTCCGCGACGAACTGATCCCGCGCGTGATCGAGCTCGCCCGCGCCGCGCGCGACGTCAACATCCCGTTGATGATCGATGCGGAGGAGAGCGACCGGCTCGAACCGCATATGGACGTCTATGCCGCACTGATCGACGCCGGGATCGCCGACGGCTGGACCGGGCTCGGCATCGTCATCCAGGCCTATCAGAAGCGCGCGCCGGAAGTGATCCGCTGGGTTGCCGCGCGCGCGCGCCAGCGTGGCGTCAAGCTGTCGATGCGGCTCGTCAAGGGGGCCTATTGGGATACCGAAATCAAGCGCGCGCAAACGCTCGGCCTCGGCGACTTTCCGGTGTTCACCGCGAAGAACCATACCGATCTCAATTACATGCAGTGCGCGCAGATATTGCGCGAGGCGCAGGACTGCATCTTCCCGGCCTTCGCCAGCCACAATGCGATGACGCTCGCCTTCGTCGCCGAACTGTTCGCGGGCGCCGATTACGAGCTGCAGCGGCTCCACGGCATGGGTGAGGGCGCGCACGACGCAATCGTCGCGCTGGCGCCGCCGCCGCGCCCGGTGCGCGTCTACGCCCCGGTCGGCACGCACCGCGACCTGCTCGCCTATCTCGTCCGCCGCCTGCTCGAAAACGGCGCGAACAGCAGCTTCGTCCACCAATTTTCCGACCCCGACGTCACCGCGGAGGAACTGGCGGTCGATCCGCGCAGCATCGCGAGCACGCCGTCCAGGATTCCGACCGGACTTCAGCTCTTCGACCCCGCGCGGCGCAATTCGCGCGGCTACGACCTCGGCGATCCGGGCGTGCCCGAAGCGCTTGCCGCTGCGATTGCCAAGGCAAAGCGCAGCGACCTCATCGCGGCGCCGATCGTTGGCGGTGTGCGGCACGATGGCCAGGCCGAGCCGGTTCGCAATCCCGCGACCGGCGCGATCGTCGGACAGGTGGTGGAAGCCGATGCCAAGGCGGTCGACGCGGCCGTTGCAGCGGCGCGCAAGGCGCAGAATAACTGGAGCCTCGCCGGGGGCGCCTTCCGCGCCGAGCGGCTCGAACGCGCCGCCGACCTGATCGAGGAGCGCGACGCCTTCTTCCTCGGCCTCGCGATCGACGAGGCGGGCAAGACGCTCGTCGACGCCATCGCCGAGGTGCGCGAGGCGACCGACTTCCTGCGCTATTACGCCGCGCAGGCGCGCGCCGACTTCACTTACCCCATCGCGCTCCCCGGCCCGACCGGCGAGCGCAACGAACTGATCCTCGAAGGCAAGGGCGTCTTCGTCGCCATCAGCCCGTGGAACTTCCCGCTCGCCATCTTCCTCGGCCAGGTGTCGGCGGCGCTTGCGGCGGGCAATGCGGTGCTCGCCAAGCCCGCCGAGCAGACCCCGCTCATCGCGCACGCCGCGATCGAACTGCTGCTCGAAGCGGGGGTGCCGGGTGATGTCCTCCACTATCTCCCCGGCCGCGGCGAGACCGTCGGCGCGGCGCTGACGAGCCATGACGCCATCATCGGCGTCGCCTTCACCGGCTCGACCGAGGTCGCGCGCGCGATCAACCGCAGCCTCGCCGGGCGCGACGGCCCGATCGCGACGCTGATCGCCGAGACCGGAGGCGCCAACGCGATGATCGTCGATTCGACCGCGCTTCCCGAACAGGTCGCGCGCGATGCGGTCGCTTCGGCCTTCCAGTCGGCGGGCCAGCGCTGTTCGGCGCTACGCCTGCTCTGCGTGCAGGAGGATGTCGCGGAGACGATGATCGAGATGGTCGCGGGCGCGATGGCCGAGCTCAACGTCGGCGACCCGTCGATCCTCGCCACCGATGTCGGCCCGATCATCGACGAGGAAGCGCAGGCCAATATCGCCGCCTATGTCGCCGAGGCGCGCGGGGCGGGCCGGGTGATCGCCGAAGCGGTGCGCACGAATCTTCCCGCGAGCGGCCATTTCGTGCCGCCGGTGATGATCCGCCTCGACCATGTCACCGATTTGAAGCGCGAAATCTTCGGCCCGGTCCTGCATGTCGCGACGTGGAAGGGCGGCGAACTCGACGCGCTGATCGATGCGATCAATGCTTCGGGCTATGGCCTGACGCTCGGCGTTCACACCCGCATCGACGGGGTCGCGGCGCACATCGCCGCGCGGGCCGAGGTCGGCAACGTCTATGTCAACCGCAACCAGATCGGCGCGATCGTCGGGTCGCAGCCGTTCGGCGGGCGCGGCCTGTCGGGGACGGGACCAAAGGCGGGCGGCCCGCACTATCTCCACCGCTTCGCCGAGGAAAAGTCGATCTCGACCGACATCACCGCCGCGGGGGGCAATGCGGCGTTGATGGCGGGATAAGGTGAAATCCTCCGGTGGACCGGCAGGATTATAAGACCACGAGGCCCGATACAGAGTGGACGGCTGTCCCAGGCGATACGCCCGAAGCGTCTCGCGGCTTATATGCCGCGGCGACCTCTTATTATGGTTCCCCCAGCAGCGCCGCGATTATAACCGTTTTGAAGCTATTCGCCAACGACAATCACGCGCCCGGCACTCCCAGCATCTGCGCCTGCGCTTTCAGCCGCCCCGCCGCGCCCGGATTGGCCGCGGTGGCATCCTTCAGCGCCTGCGCGGCCTTCGCCGTCTCGCCCAGCGTCATCCGGCTGCGCATCAGCATGATCCAGCGATCGACGTTTGCCGGATCGGCCTTCAGCTTGGCCTCCAGTCCGCTCACCATGCCCTCGATCATCGCGTCCTGCTGTCCCTTGGGAAGCTGCGAGGCGGCTTCCATGTCGGCGCGGCTCGGCCCCGGGATCGCGCGCGCCGCGACCGGCATCTCCTCGGGCTTCAGCGGCCGTGCCTGCGTGTTCATCAGCCGCGCGCCGACGTCGATCTTGTGGATCGCCGCGACCTGTTCGATCGTGCGGCGCAGGTCCGCTTCCCACGGCGCGCCCTGCGGCGTGTCGGCGAGCAGCGCGAACCAGTCCTCGATCGCGCCCTTGTGGTCGCCGCCGATGTCCTTCTTGACCGCGAGGAAATAGCGCGCGCGCGGGTCCTTGGCGTCGAGCGCGATGGCTTTGTTAAAGGCTTGCGAAGCCGCGGCGGGCATCGGATCGCGTTCGCTCGCCATCACGCGCGCTTCGCCGAGCGCCGACCACAGCCCCGCCGACTCGGGCGAAAGCGCCGTTGCCTTCTCGTAAGCGGCGGCGGCGCCGGGATAATCGCTCATGTCGAACCGCGCCGCGCCGAGCGCGGTCCACGCCGCGGCGCTGTCCGGTTCGCGCACCGTCCGCGCCTCGAGCGCGGCGAGCTGGTCGTCGGGGGACGCGGCGGCGGCAACGGGCGCCGATGGCGTGGAAGCGGCGGAATCGCGCCAGATCGCATAGCCCACCGCCCCCGCCAATAACAGAAAGGCGGCGACCAATATCGCCCGGTTGACCCCGCCGAGCCCCCCCGCCATCTTCTTGCTCTCGTTCATCTTTGTCCCCGTCCTTGTCCGCCCGGCGGCGCGCTGAAAAACACCGCCGCCCTGCGCTCGCATCTTGCCTTTGCTTCGCGATGGTGTAGCCTTTCACCCGCGAGGTCGGTCAACGATAAAATCGTCAGTGGGGTCGCGCCGATTTTCCCAGGCAATAGGGGGAGGGGTGCATGGCAGTTTCGGATCATGTCGACTTTTCGACGTTCATGGAAGGCGTGAAGCGGCGCAACCCGGGGCAACCCGAGTTCGTTCAGGCGGTTCAGGAGGTGTCCGAGGACATTTTCGATTTCATCGCCGACAAGGAAGAATATCACGCGCAGCAGATATTGCGGCGCATCGCCGAACCCGACCGGGTCGTCTCCTTCCGCGTCTGCTGGGAGGATGACAACGGCAATATCCGCGTCCAGCGCGGCTGGCGCGTTCAGAACAACAATGCCATCGGCCCCTATAAGGGCGGCATCCGCTTTCACCCGTCGGTGACCGAAAGCGTCCTCAAATTCCTGGCGTTCGAACAGACGTTCAAGAATGCGCTCACCGGCCTGCCGATGGGCGGCGGCAAGGGCGGATCGAACTTCAACCCCAAGGGCAAGAGCGTGCGCGAAATCATGCGCTTCTGCCAGAGCTTCATGACCGAGCTTTATCGCCACATCGGCGCCGACATCGACGTGCCGGCCGGCGACATCGGTGTCGGCGGGCGCGAGATCGGTTATATGTTCGGCCAGTATAAGCGCATCACCAACGAATTTACCGGGGTGCTGACCGGCAAGGGCCTCGAATGGGGCGGCTCGCTGATCCGCACCGAGGCGACGGGTTATGGCGCGGTCTATTTCCTCGCCAACATGCTCGCGGCAAAGGGGCAGGATCTCGTCGGCAAGAGCGCGGTCATCTCGGGCTCGGGCAATGTCGCGACCCACGCCGCCGAAAAGATCGTCCAGCTTGGCGGCAAGGTGCTGACCCTGTCCGATTCGGGGGGCTTCATCCACGATCCCGACGGCATCACCCAGGACAAGATCGACTGGGTGAAGGCGCACAAGACGCACCGCCGCGGCCGCATCGAGGATTATTGCGCCGAGTATAAGGGCGCGAGCTTCACTGCCGGCAAGACGCCGTGGGGCGTGCCGTGCGACGTCGCGCTGCCCTGCGCGACGCAGAACGAACTGCTCGGCGATGATGCCAGGGAACTCGTCAAGAACGGCTGCATCGCGGTCAGCGAGGGCGCCAACATGCCGACCAACCTCGAAGGTGCGCATCACTTCCGCGACGCGAAGATCATGTTCGCGCCGGGCAAGGCCGCCAATGCCGGCGGCGTCGCGGTGTCGGGCCTTGAAATGAGCCAGAACAGCGGCCGCCGCGCGTGGAGCGAGGGCGAACTCCAGCAGATGCTCAAGGACATCATGGACGGCATCCACAAGAGCTGCCTGACCTATGGCGATCGCGGCGACGGTTATATCGATTATGTGAAGGGCGCGAATATCGCCGGTTTCAAGAAGGTTGCCGACGCGATGCTCGCTTTCGGGGTTGTATGACGACGGTCTAGGCGCAAAGGCGTCAGACGGGAAAGGGGACACAGGGCATGACGACCGACGCGATAGCGAGGCGCGGCGAGCGACCATGGGCGGCCATGGGCGCGCTCGCGCTTCTTTTGCTCGCGCTGGTCGTCGCGGCGCTGCTTTCGGCCCCGCCCGCGCGCTCGCAGGGCGAGGGCGGCGCGCGCTATGTCGGGGTCGCGTCCTGCGCCGGATCGACCTGCCACGGCCGGATGGAGGGCGACGGCACCGTCGTCCGCCAGGACGAGCTGATGAAATGGCAGGAACCTTCCACCCCCGGCGGCGCGCATAGCCGCGCCTGGGCGGTGCTTCAGGGCAGCCGCAGCCAGTTCATCGCGCGCAATCTCGGCATCGGCGATCCGGCAAGGGCGCCGATGTGCCTCGGCTGCCACAGCACCGCGGGGACGGCGCGCGCGGTGCCGGCCGAGGACGGCGTCGGCTGCGAATCGTGCCACGGCCCAGCCGGCGGCTGGATCGCGAGCCATTATGCCGGGATCGCCGCCACCGCCGATCCCGACCGCGAGATGCGCGAAAAGCATCTCGCCAACCTGCGCGCTGGGCTTCGCAAGCTCGAGGACCCGGTGGTGCGCGCGGGCGTCTGCGTCGATTGCCACTTCGGCGCGGCGGGCGAGGGGCAGTTCGTGACGCACCGCATCATGGCGGCGGGGCACCCGCGCATCTCGTTCGAGCTCGATCTCTTCTCTTCGCTCCAGGCGCATCACCACGAAGACAGTGATTATGGCTGGCGCAAATTCGGCGCGAGCGGCGCGCGCACCGACCATGTCCAGATGTGGGCGGTGGGCCAGGCGACCGCGCTCGAACGCAGCCTGTCGCTCTTCCAGTCGCGGCGCGGGACCGAGGGGATGTTTCCCGAATTTTATTTCCTCGACTGCCACAGTTGCCATCGCCGCATCTATGACCAGGCGAAGCCGGTGAAGACGAGCGTCGATAATCCGGGGCGCGCCGCAATCCCCGAAGGGATGCCGCCCTATAATGACGAGAATCTGATCATGCTGGCCGCCGCCGCGCGCGTCGCCGCGCCGGCGCTTGCCGAACAGCTTGCGGCGCGCACCGCGGCGTTCCACAAGGCGATGACCGTCGACCGCGCCAGCGCGGTGGCCGCCGCCGCCCAGCTCGGCCAGACGGTGTCGGCGCTCAAGAGCGCCTTCGCCGCGCGCGGCTTTTCGGGCGCCGATGCCTTCACGCTGGTCGATGCGATCGCGGCAAAGGCGACCGCCGACCGCTTCACCGACTATGCGGGGTCGCAGCAGGCGGTGATGGGGATCGACACCCTGCTCAATGCGATGGTCTCGTCGGGCCGCGTCACCGTCGGCGCCGCCGCCGGAATCCGCGCCGACATCGACCGCGCCTATACGTCGGTCAAGGACCCCAACGCCTATAAGCCCACCGATTTCCAGACCTCGTTCGGCAGCGCGGTCAGCGCGATCCGGGCGCTGCGGTAAAGCGATATGCACAGCAAATCCCATCTCTTCCGTTCGGCGGCCTTTGCCGCGATCGGCTCGCTGCTCCTCGCCTCATGCGGTGGTGGAGGCGGGGGCGGTAGCACGCCGACGCCCACGCCTACCCCTACGCCGACCCCCACCCCAACGCCAACCGGCGGGCTCTATACGCCGCCCGCCGCCGAATCGCTGAGCGTCGCCGAGGTGCAGACGGTACTCGCCAACGCGATTTCGGAAGCGCAGGCGCGCGGTCTGCCGTCGGTGATCGCGGTAACCGATCGCGTCGGCAACGTCCTTGCCGTTTTCCGCATGGCCGGCGCGCGCGCGACCGCGACGACCGCGGCGGCGCCGAACGGCGTCAATATGGACGCGCAGAACGTCACGTTCCCCGCCGAGGGCGGCGCGATCGCCAAGGCGATCACCGGCGCTTACCTATCGAGCGGCGGCAACGCCTTTTCGACCCGCACCGCGAGCCAGATCGTGCAGCAGCATTTCCCGCCCGCGCCGACCACCGTTGGCCTCGAAAGCGGGCCCCTGTTCGGGGTGCAGTTCAGCCAGCTTCCGTGCAGCGACTTCTCGTCGCGCTTCGGCGCGGCGGGCGCGGCGGCGATGATCGGGCCGAAACGCTCGCCGCTCGGCCTCGCCGCCGATCCCGGCGGGCTGCCGCTCTACAAGAATGGCGTCCTCGTCGGCGCGGTCGGCGTGATGGGCGACGGGGTCTATGGCCTCGACACCAATATCCTCGACGTCGATGACGATGCCGAGGAATTTATTGCGCTCGCCGGCACGCGCGGGTTCGAGGCGCCGGCGGCGATCACCGCCGACAAGATCAGCGTCGACGGCACCAGCCTGCGCTTTTCCGACGCGACCGCCGCGGGGCTGAAATCGGGCGGCGGCGCGAGCTTTGCATCGCTGAACGGCGCCGCGGGCAGTCTCGTCGCGGTCCCCGGCTATGCCAATGCCGCGATCGTCGCGGGGGCCACCTACGGCAGCGAGGCGTCGGGCGTCCGCGCCTCGACCACCGCCGAATTTTCGAACCGCGACGCGTTCATCTTCACCGACGGCAGCGGCGCGAACCGCTACCCGATCCGCGCCGGCACCGATGGCGCGGCGAACAGCGCCCCGCTCACCGCCGCCGAGGTGCGCGCGCTGCTCGAGGAAGCCTTCACGGTGATGAGCCGCGCGCGCGCGCAGATCCGCAAGCCGCTCGACAGTCGCGCGCAGGTGACGATCAGCGTCGTCGACACCTTCGGCGCGCCGCTCGGCATCGTCCGCGCCCCCGACGCGCCGATCTTCGGCTCCGACGTGTCCTTGCAGAAGGCGCGCACGGCGGCCTTCTTCTCGAACGCGCAGGCGGGGGCGGAACTCAGCGCCAATGCGAGCGCCGACATCCGGCAGTTCGTTACCGCAGTGCGCAGTTTCCTGAACGACCAGACGGTGCTGACCGGCACGCTCGCCTTTCCCGACCGCGCGGGCGGCAATCTGTCGCGGCCCTATTTCCCTGATGGCGAGGTCGGGCGGCCGAACGGCCCCTTCTCGCGCCCGATCGCGCAGTTCAATCCCTTTTCGACCGGGCTGCAATCGGCGCTGATCATCGGCAATATCGGCCAGCATGTCGGCTTCTTGCAAAACAAGAACGCCGACACGCCGGCGCGCTGCACGACCCTGCCCGACGTCGCGCCGGGGCAGAACCGGCTGCAGAACGGCATCCAGATCTTTCCCGGATCGGTGCCCATCTATCGCGGCGACAAGCTTGTCGGCGGGATCGGCGTGTCGGGCGACGGCATTGATCAGGACGACATGATCAGCTTCCTCGGCGCGAACAACGGCGGCGCGCGTTTCAGTGGCCCCGGCGCTATCGGCAATGCGCCGAAGGATATCCGCACCGATACGGTGGTCGTGACGCTGGCGGACAATAGCAAGGTGCGCCTGCGCTATGTCAACTGCCCCTTCGCGCCGTTCCTCGACACGTCGAAGCAAAATGTCTGCGACGGGCTGTAGATGAGCATCGAAGTCAGCCTTTGGCCGATTATCGCGACGCTCGCGGCGCAAGGCGCGCCCGCGGCCGATGTGCCGCCGTCGCCGCCCGCCGCCGATCCGCCTGCGACCGACCAAGGCGCCGCGACTTCGCCCGCCGACCAGCCGCCGGCCGAGGAGCTGACCCCGCCCCCGCCTCCGGTCGACTGGCAGCTGATGGTCAACGACGATCTCGTCACCCAGATCATCGAGGGCCGTCGCCGTCCCGGCTATACCCCCGACCTTCCCGACCAGTTGACGCAGGACAATGTTGGCGCGCTGCGTCCACCGCCGCCGCAGGCATTTCCGGGAATCGAGGACCAGCTTCCGATCCCCGACCGTTGGCGCCTGATCGAAAGCCTGGGGGTCGTCAAGGAACGCTGGTTCGACCCCTATCACCAGAATACGCTGAAGGGCGATCGGCCGATCGACCGCAGCAAGGTCAAATGGCTGCCGATCAACGGCGACGACTGGTTCTTCGTTCTCAACGCGATCTCGGACACGGTGTTCGAACCGCGCACCTTCCCGATTCCGGTCGGCGTCCAGACGACGTCACGGCCGGGCAGCATCGACGTCTTCGGCAAGAATCGCAGCTTCGTGCTGTCGCAGACGTTCATCGGCGGGGTCGCGCTGATCAAGGGCAACACCGCCTACAAGCCGCCCGATGTCGAATATCGCCTGACGCTTGCCTATAACGCCAATTATGTCGACGTGCCCGAACGGCGCGTCCTCGACGTGCGTCCCTCGAAGAAGAGCCATCGCTTCGATCATTTCATCGGGGTGCAGGAAGCCTTCATCGACAAGCATCTCGGCAACGACAGCGACCGCTACGATTTCCACTCGATCCGCATCGGCATCCAGCCGTTCCAGAGCGATTTCCGCGGCTTCCTGTTCAACGACAGCCAGCTCGGCGTCCGCCTGTTCGGCAACCGCGACAACAACCGCTTCCAATATAATGTCGCGGCCTTCTGGCGGCTGGAAAAGGACACCAACAGCGGCCTCAACGACATCACCCAGACGCCGCGCGACGATTTCATCTTCACCGCCAATCTCTATCGCCAGGATTTCCCGTTCGTCGGGCTGACCAGCCAGGTCAGCGTGACCTACAATATGAACCGCGAAAAGAATGACGTGCAGATCGACCACAACGGCTTTCCGGTGCGGCCGGCCTTGCTGGGGACGCTGCGCGGGCGCGAATATGACGTGACCTATCTCGGCTACAGCGCCGACGGGCGGATCGGGCGGATCAACGTCACCGCCAGTCTCTACGCCGCGCTGGGCGAGGACCGGAACAGCTTCTTCACCGACAAGCCGGCCAAGATCCGCGCGGGCTTCGCCGCCGCCGAACTCAGCTACGACCACGACTGGATGCGCTTCCGCCTTTCGGGGCTTTACGCCAGCGGCGACCGCGATCCCTACAACAACACCGAGGGCGGCTTCGACGCGATCTTCGAAAATCCGATCTTCGGCGGTGCCGACACCAGCTACTGGATCAGGCAGACCATCCCCTTCGCGGGCGGCGGACGCGTCATCTCGATCAACGGCCGCAACGGCATATTGAACTCGCTGCGTTCGTCGAAGGAAGAGGGGCAGTCGAACTTCAACAACCCCGGCACCGTCTTCGTTGGAGCGGGCGGCGATTTCGACCTGTCGCCGCAGATGCGCGTCAGCGTCAACGCCAACCACCTCTGGTTCGACAATACGAAAGTGCTGCAGAATCTGCGCGTCGAGGGCTCGATTCCCAAGGATATCGGCTGGGACCTCTCGATCGCCAGCATCTGGCGACCGAAGGCGACGCAGAATATCGTCGGCCGCCTCAGCGCGGCCGTCCTCCTGCCCGGTAAGGGGTTCAAGGATCTGTTCGACAACAAGGAACGCGACAAGGCCTATGTCTCGATCCTCGCCAACCTGATCGTGAGTTTTTAGACCATGGCGCGCAAGCTCTTCGCCTTTCTTGCCTTCGTGCTGATGATGGCGGCGTTCGGCGCGCAGGGCGTCCGCGCCTCCGAAGAGGAAAAGCCGGTCCAGGTGACCTATCGCTTCACCCCGCCCGCGCCCAAGGAGCAGAGCGAGGCGGACATGCAGACGAAGTCGGAGGGCTGCTATAGCTGCCACGTCCGCACCGACCTGCCGACGATGCACAAGTCCCCGGCGGTGCGGCTCGGTTGCACCGATTGCCACGGCGGCGATTCGACCTCGCCCGCCGCGTTCGGCAAGCCCGAACTCGGTTACGACAGTCCCTATAATCTCGCCGCGAAAAAGATCGCGCACCCGCAGCCGACCTTGCCCGGCGCGTGGGGCGACAGCCCGGCGAACCCCAAGCGAAGCTATACCTTGCTCAACAAGGAAGCCCCCGAGTTCATCCGCTTCGTCAACCCGAGCGACTATCGCGTCGCGCGCGAGGCGTGCGGGTCCTGCCACCTTGAGGTGATCGAGGCGGCCGAGCGCTCGCTGATGTCGACCGCGGCGATGTTCTGGGCGGGCGGTGCCTATAACAACGGCATCGTCCCGTTCAAGAATTCGATCTTCGGCGAGGCCTATACGCGCGACGGCAAGGCCGCGTGCCTGCTCTCGCCCTCGTCGCGGCTGACTGCCGAACAATATAAGCAGGCGTGCGATCCGGCCTTCGGGTTCGACAAGATATTGACCGATGCCGAAAAGAAGCGCGGCGCGCTCGCCAAAGTCTATCCGCTGCCGCGCTGGAACGTCACCCCGCCCAGCGACGTCTTCCGCGTCTTCGAGCGCGGCGGGCGCAACATCGGCACCCAATTCTCCGAAATCGGCCTGCCCAATCCGACCGGCAGCATCCAGCGGCTCGAGGAGCCGGGACGCCCCGACCTCAAACAGTCGAACCGCGGCCCCGGCACCGGGCTGCGCGTCGCGATCGCGATCCTCAACCTCCACAAGACCCGCCTCAACGACCCCTATATGTGGTTCATGGGCACCAACGACCAGCCGGGCGACTATCGCCATTCGGGCTGCGCCGGGTGCCATGTCATCTACGCCAACGACCGCGAGCCGCGGCACAGCCTGATCTATGCGCAATATGGCCGCGACGGCGAGACCGCGACGGTCGACCCGACGATTGCGGAGCGCAAGTGGAAGCCCGATGCGGACGGGCACGGCGGCAGCCATGGCGACGCCGGAAGCCACGCGCCCGATGCCAGCGAGCATGGCGCGCTCGTCGATCCCGCCGCGGCGGCGGCCGGACCGCAGGTGAAACCAGTCAAGGAAAGGCTCGAATCGGGGCATCCGATCGGCCACGCCTTCACCCGCGCGATCCCGACCTCGCAGTGCATGACCTGCCACATGCACCAGCCGAACATCTTCCTGAATTCCTACCTCGGCTACACGATGTGGGACTATGAATCCGACGCGCCGCAGATGTGGCCGGGGCCGAACAACACCGCGCCGCGCCCGCCGGGGATGAGCGACGAGGAGTATCAGAAGACCTACAAGCAGCAGCATTATCCGACCGCGGCCGAGGTTCACCAGGCGCTCGAACGCAATCCCGAGGGCGCGAATCCGCGCGGCCTGTGGTCGAACGTTGAGTTCCTGCGCGACGTCTACGACATCAACGACACCAATCAGAATACCCAGTTCGCCGACTATCACGGCCACGGCTGGAACTTTCGCGGCATCTTCAAGCGCGATCGGAACGGCAATCTGCTCGACGCCGACGGCAATATGTCGACCTACGGCACCGACACCCAGCATATCGTCGATCCCAAGGACCCCGAGAAGTGGCGCAAGAGCTGCGACCATTATAACGATACCAAGGAACGCGAGCTCTGTCTGTCGAGCGCCGATCCCGGCAAGCCGGGGGTCGAGGGCAAGTTCGTGCCCCCCGGCCTCAACCCCGGCAAGAGCGTCCATATGATGGACATTCATGCCGAAAAGGGGATGCAGTGCGCCGACTGCCACTTCGCGCAGGACGCGCACGGCAATGGCTATATCCAGGGCGAGGTCGCGAACGCGATCGAGATCAGTTGCAAGGACTGCCACGGCACCGCCGACGCCTATCCGAACCTGCTCACCTCGAACGTCGCGGCACGGCCGCAGGGCACCAATCTGGCGCTGCTGCGCAACATGGACGGCCGGCGGCGCTTCGAATTCCAGTATAATGACGATGGCGAGGTCACCGGGCTGATCCAGCGATCGATCGTCGACCCGAAGCTCGAATGGCAGATCAGTCTCGTCAAGCAGTCGGTGACGCCGGGGCCGCATTTCAACGCCAAGGCGGCGCGCGCCAAGCTGATGTCGCGGTCGGGTGCCGAGGACGGTAGCTTCGCCTGGGGGCCTGGCGTGGCGAAGGAGGATCGCGCGCACGGCGACGACCGCATGACCTGCTTCACCTGCCACCTGTCGTGGACGACCAGCTGTGGTGGCTGCCATTTGCCGATCGAGGCGAACTGGAAGACCAAGGCGCATCATTTCGAGGGCGAGGAGTCGCGCAATTTCGCGACCTATAATCCGCAGGTCGCGCGCGACGAGATGTTCCAGCTCGGCCGGCACATGCTCACCAAGCCCGGCGAACCCGACGCCGACGGCAGTCCGCGCGGCATCATCACCCCGGTCCGATCATCCTCGGCGCTGATCTTGTCGTCGACGAACATCAACCGCGAACGCATCTATGTGCAGCAGCCGCCGATCTCGGCCGCGGGCTTCTCGAGCCAGGCGTTCGCGCCGCATTTCCCGCACACGGTGCGCCGCCAGGAAACTAAGCAGTGCACCGATTGCCATCTGTCGGCGGCCGACGACAATAATGCGATCATGTCGCAGCTGATGCTGATGGGCACCAATTTCGTCAATTTCGTCGGCCTCAACGTCTGGTCGGGGCAGGAGGACAGCTTCCAGGCGACTCGCGTCACCGAATGGGAAGAGCCGCAGGCGGTGATCGGCAGCTATCTGCAGAAATATGCCTATCCCGACTATTGGAGCCTGCACGTCAACCAGAACGGGCGCGAGCTCAAGAATTGGGTGCGCGGCAAGACGTTCGACAAGAAAGGGTCGGGCGAAAGCAAGTCGCTCGAGGAATTCCGCAACATCGTCCAGGGGACGAGCGGCCGGGTGAACTGCCTCCAGCAGCGCGGCGAATATATGTTCGTGGCGGAAGGCAAGGGCGGTTTCCGCGTCTATGACGTCGCCTCGGTTGGCAACAAGGGCTTCTCCGAACGCATCGTCCGCGCCCCCTTCTCGCCGCTCGGCCACGATACGCACGTCAAGACCACCAACGCGACCTGCATGGCGATCGGCACCAACCAGCCGATCAGCATGGAACGCAACGACAATATCCGAAAGAATTTCCCCGAGAACCACGAACAGGCGCTGCACCCGCTCTATCGCTACGCGGTGATCACCGACAGCGTCGAAGGGCTGATCCTCGTCGACATCGACACCATGGCCGACGGCGAATTCCGCAACAACCGGCTGACGCGGGCACTGACCTGGAACCCCGACAATGTGCTTGCCGGGGCGCGGCACGTCACGCTCGCGGGCAATTATGCCTATATCACCACCGACGCCGGGCTCGTTGTCGTCGACTTGTCGACTCCGCTGGAGCCGAAAGTCACGGCGCAACTGCCGCTGACCGATGCGCGCGCCAGCGCGGTGCAGTTCCGTTACCTCTGGGTCACCGATGCCGAGGGCGTCAGCTTGTTCGACATCACCCATATGGACCGGCCGGTTCCGGTGCCGAGCGGGACGGTGCGGCTCGCCGATGCGCGGAAAATCTATGTCGCGCGCACCTATATGTATATCGCGGCGAAGCAGGACGGGCTCGTCATCGTCGACGTGACGCGCCCCGCGGCGCCGATCGTCTGGCCGGGGCTGACCTTCGACGGCGCGATGAACGATGCCGAGGATGTGATCGTCGGATCGACCAACGCCTCGCTCTTCGCCTATGTCGCCGACGGACGGAACGGCATCAAGGTGCTGCAACTGACCAGCCCCGACAATCCGGGCCTCTACGGCTTCTCGCCGAAACCGACGCCCGAGCTGATCGCCTGGGCGAAGACCCCATCGCCGGCGCTCGCGCTGTCGAAGGGCCTCGATCGCGACCGCGCGGTCGACGAGACCGGCGGCCAGATCGCGATCTTCGGGCGCGTCGGCTCGCGCCCCTTCACGCGCAGCGAGATGGAGAAATTCTTCCTGAACAGCAAAGGGCTGGTCTACAAGGTCAGCGACGCGGTCGACCAGAGCGCATGGCGCCCGCCGCTGGCTTATCCGAACTGAAGGCGAGGGCAGCTAACGGCCTGAAGTCGACCTACCTTCCATCGTCATCCCGGACTTGATCCGGGATGACGAAGGGCTGCAACCGACCGATTGCGGACGCTCGGCATCTCCTAACTTTGTCATTCCCGCGAAGGAGGGCACACCATTGTTAGAGCCGCTGACCGTCACGAGCGGGAGCGCAAGGCCAAGGCGGACTCCGCGCCGCATCTTCACAGGCCCCCCAATATCTCGGCGCGCTTGGCCTGATATTCATCTTCGGAAATCAGGCCCTCGTCGCGCAGCGATTGCAGGTGGCGCAGCCGGTCGTCGACGCTGCCCCCGCCCGCGTCCGGCGGCGCGGCGGGACGGCGCATGATATCGGCGTCGGTGCGCAGCCGCTCGGCCATCCTCTTGCCGAGTTCCGCGACGATATCCGCTTTGGCCTCGGCGGATCGGCGCGGCTTCAACAGCCGAACCAGAAAGATCAGCACCAGCCCGGCGGCGAGAAAGATCAGCGTGTAATAGACGGTCGCCGCGCCGATCACGCGCAAGCTGATGTCGCGGCTGGTGCCATCTGCGTCGACGCAGAGGATCGTGCGCGCAACGCCGCTTTGCCCCGGCTTGTAGCTGTAGTTCTGCGAATGCGTCTCGACCGTGCCGTCGCAGACATAGGGCGCGGCGACCGTCACCAGCGGCGGATGAAGGGCTCCGCCGACGGACGCCACCATCACGCCGCAAAAGCCGCAGATCGCCGTCAGGCCGGTCAACCCGCATCCCCACCGCGCGGTGGCGGCCGATGCACCGCCCCTTGCGATGCCGCGCACGGCCGTGCGCCCGATCAGGCCCAGAATCAGGATGATGACCGGTCCCAACAGCATCATGCCCACGGTGAATATGGCTGAATCGCTCATCGCTTACCTGCCGCCCGTCATCGCGGCGATGCAGAAGCGTTCGGGGGCGTTCGGGTCGGCCTCATGCTCCTCGCCGCAATTGTTGCGCGTCGCCCACAGCAGCGTGCCCTGATCGGCGGACACGGCATAGGGCAGGTCGCCGCGCCAGGTGCCCGCGATGCGGCGCTCGGCGCGGGTCGCCATGTCGAAACGCACGATGCCGACGCCGGCGGGATAGGTCAGGCGCGAGCGTGCGTCGTCGAACAGGAAGGAGGCCAGTTCCCACCCGCCCCACGCCACCAGATAGGGTGTGCCGAGCGGTTTGCGCGTACGAATATGAAGGTCGAGCGTGCCGTGGCCGCGATCCGCCGTCCACACCAGCCAGCCTGCATTGCCGCGCAGCGACTGGACGGCATCGACGTCGTCGGAAAATTCGTCCTCGTGATAGACCAGCCCGCCCGTCACCGATTCCCACTGATCCTGCACCTCGAGCGGCCGATCGGGGAGGCGGCGGCTGCCAGCGACCGTCGCGGCGTAATAGGCCTGTGGGCCGCCCTCGCCCTCGCTGCCGTCGCCCCATAGCGAAGCGACGGCGAACAATGTGCCATCCCGCCAGGCGAAGCTGGTAATCAGAGCAACGGCATCGGCAGGATGCTCCGCGCGCATGTCGGGGCGCGGCGTCACGGCGATCAGCTTGCGGTCTGCAACGCGATAGAGCCACAACTGATCGGGACCGTCGAGTTCCCGGCTCGGCAGCAGAATGGCGACATGGCTGCCATCGGGCGACAGCCGCATCCCCGCGACCCGCACCTGCCCCTTTTTCACCAGTTTGGGCCGCGCACGGGCAATGGGGGTAAGGTCGATCTCGCCGATCACCCGCGTTGCGACCGGCGCGGCGGCGCGGTCGCCGAGCGTTTGGCGCCGCCCCAGATAGACGATCATCATGCAGTCATAGGCCTGATCGTGGACCCACGACGCGGGATCGTTCAACTCGGCGAAGCTGCGATCGGCGGCACAGCGGCGGTCGCGGTCGCCCACCCAGTCGCGCTGCTCGGCCACCAACGCCGCGCGCGCCGGGCCGGTCAGCCTGCCCAGCACGGCGCGATAGCTGCGCGACAGCGCCAAGTCCTGCCAGCGCAAGGCGGCGTTTGCGCAGATGAAGCGGTCAGCCGCACGCGTCGCCCTGGTGCAATCGAAGCTCGCCGGAACGGTGGCGGACGGCGCGGGCTGCGCGGTCGAGGAAACGGCGCCTGCCCCGCTCAGGGCAAGGCCGGCGAAAAACAACAGCCCACCGATGCGCGCGCGTTTAATCACGGACGAATATACGCGGATCATCGCACAGGTTCTGCTGGCCGATTGGATGCGGGTCACTACAGCAATCCTCCTCCTTTTCCGCGAACAGGACGGAGATTTCCCAGGTGCAGACGGCGGTCCCGCCGGGAATGGTGAAGGTGCGCTGCCGCCCCGGCGCCAGCCCGTCATAGCCGAAGGCGTCGGAATCGAGTTCGATATCATCCGGCTCGCGCAGCGCGATCTGTTCGATGCGGCGGCGGGATTTGTTCGTCACCGTCACCTTGAGGTCGGCTGCATCGACGCCAGCGTGATGCGGATCACGTTCCAGCGCGCGACCTAGCGCAGCAGTCGCGGCCAGGGCAAGCGCGACCAGGAGAAGAGGCATCTTATGGCCTTCTGATGATCGCATTTCCCGTTCCTGCTCGATCGAACCGAGGGCCTGCCCATGCAGAGGGAGCATGGGCAGGCCCGGCGGGGAGTCGGGGCAGCGGCAAGAGAGCCTTTGGGATCACCTTGCCCCTGAAATCGTCCACAGATGCGCCAACGGTCGCTATTGACGCCCCCTTCGTTCCCGCGATCAGGAGCAGATGCCATGTCCGCTGGCGCCCGTCTCGGACCCGGCGGAACGCGAGGTGGACCAGACGGCACTCGGCGGATAGGATGACCTGTCGATGGCGGCTAGCTGGCTGCCGGTAAACGGGGGGATGAGGTTTGAGCTCGGCGAGCCTGTCGAGACGATTGTCCACCGCATCGGTTCCGCTGCGCGAGCGGCTGCCGATGTGGCGCGAGGTGTTCGGACAAACGATGGTGCGGCTCGAGATCGAGCCGGCCAGGGACATATCCTTTCATGCCGAAGGAACATTATGCGCGTTGCCCGGCGCCGCCTATGCCTCCGTCTCCGCTTCGCCGGTGCGGGTCGCGCGGACGCGCAGCCTGATCGCCGCCGATCCGGTGGAGATGCTCTATCTGATCACCGCCGATGCTCCGCTCGAAGTTCGTCAGAACGGGCGCGAGCATATTCTGACGCCGGGAGACTCGATCTTCGTGCGCGGCGGCGAGGTCAGCACCATCGAATGCCGGAACCAGAGTCGCTTCACAAATATCGCCATCGCGCTCGACGACCTGCGCGCGCGCTATTCGGGAGCGGACGATCTGGCGATGCGCGTGCTGCCCCGGCAGAGCGACCTGCTGGGCCTGCTCCACGCCTATGTCGATATGCTGCGGCTGCGCGCCGGGGCAACTGCGGGTGCGGCGGCTCCGCTCGTCGCCGGGCATATCCGCGACCTGATCGCCGCCGTCGCCGCAGCGGACGGCCCAACGCCGCCCGAGCAACCGGGCGTGAAAGCGGCACGACTCCGCGCGATCAAGGCTGCGATCGCCCGCGAGCTCAGCGATCCGCAGCTGGGCGCCGAACGGGTGGCACGATATTGCGGCATCAGCCCGCGCTACATCCGCCGCCTGTTCCAGGATGAGGGGAGCAGCTTTTCGGCCTATGTTCTGGGCGAACGGCTCGATCGCGCCCATCGGCTGTTGCTGCATCCAGGACAGACCACGCGAACGATCGCGACGATCGCCTATGCCTGCGGTTTCGGTGACCTGTCCTACTTCAACCGCACCTTCCGCCGCCGCTTCGGCATGACGCCATCGGATTTGCGCGGCGCGGGCGTTTAGCGACAGCTCTTCTGCCAATCGGCAAACACGCCTTGCCATCCCCATCCCGACTGGTGGACCAGTTCGGTCAGCACATGCGCCAGATTGGCGGGGTTCGCCGCCGCCTCCGTATCTCCCGCGATCTCGACGCGATCGTCGGTGACGTGCAAGCCGAGCCCGCGTCGAATGGATTCGCGCGGAGGCGTCAGCGTTAGGCTGGCGTCATAGATCGTATCGGCATCGGGGTGGGTGCCATCGCGCGGGCGCAGGCCGCTGCTCATCCGCGCTTCGCCGGCGTTCATCGGCTTGTCGCCGCGGACCAGCGACACCTCGCGCGCCCGCACGCAATGACCGGCGGAGACGAAGGTCAGCCGCACCCCGATCGTCCGCTTGCCACCGCGAAAGGCGCGCGTCACCAGCAACTGCTCCGGCCGGTCCGCGGGGCGCTCGACGCGGAGGTCCAGCCCGGCGTTCGCCAGCGATTCGATCCGCCGCTTCAGGCGATGCTCGGGCAATGGCATGGCGCCGGGCGCAGGCGCCACCCACGCCGTCCACGCGGCGAGCCACAGCATGGAAACGACCATGATCGCGAAGTAGGCGACGCCGAAGGCCGCCATGAAATGCCATTGCGCGAGCCAACTATCGGGGCCGCTCCGCATCACGTAAATGGCCGGGACGAGCGTCCCGAACATGGTGAGCGCCCAGGCGGTGATGCCGATCTGCGAGCGGTCGGCTCCCCACGCGGCCGTGCCCGCGATCAACAGCGCGATCGGCACGAACAGGATGACGATCGTGGCCGGCGTCACCCGGCCGTCGCGCAGCCACAGCCAGCCGAGCGCTCCCGCGCCCGCGAGCAGCAACACCAGCGCGGCGACGACCACCGGCGGGTTCAGCAGCCGGTTCATCACATCCCGCCGCCGGTCGCCCGGCCGGTGATGGCGACCGCGCCCGCCTCGATTCCGCCGGGGATGTCGCCGCGCCGGAAGCGGGGCAGGATCACGCTGTCCATGATCGTCTGCGCGGCGGTATCGGGCAGGCGGTCCGCCAGGTCGCGCCCGACCATGATCCGCGCCTGCCGTTCGTTCGGCGCAACGAGCAACAGGATGCCGCTGTCCGCCATGCCGCGGCGGTCGGCGATCGTCGCGGCAAAGCGGGCAATGTCGATCCCGCCGATCGCGGGCGTGGTGACGACGACCAGCGGATGTCCGCTTCGCTGGTCGAAGGCCGTCAATACGGCATCGAGCCGCGCCTTGCTGTCGGCGGGCAGGATATTCGCTTCGTCGGCGATGCGCCCCTGCACGATGCGGAAGGCGATGCCGCCTTCGCCTTGCCGCACGGCGTCGGCGGGGCTGCTGGCGCCGAGGTCGATACGGACGATGCGCGGCGGCTTGCCGGGGCCGTCGATCGGCACATACCGGATGCGCGCAGGCATACCGTTCGCCAGCCGGACCGCCGGTTTCTCCTCGGTGCTGCCGCGATTGGCGAAGCCCGCTTCCAGCGCCCCCCAATTGATGTCGAATGCGACATTGCCGACCGCGAAACGCTCGTTATGCGCGTAAAAGGTGGCGCCCGTGCTCTTGCGCTTGCCGCGTGCGCGCACCAGGCGCCAATCATGGATCGGCCCTTCGACCTGCCGGGCCTCTCCGTTCGCCACCGCCTGCGTGACGCCGCGGTAGTCCCACAACGGCACCGCGCCCGACGCGAGGACTGTGAAGAAGCCGATCACCATGATCGGATAGCTGTTCCAGCCCGCTTTCCCGAACCCCCATTTCATCACCGCGCCGACGAGGATCAGCGCCAGCCCGATCAGCGGAAACTGCCAGTCGACGCTATCGTTCGCGATGTCATAGACGGTGGTGTAGCCCATATCGCCGTGTGCCCCCTTCGGCGTCGCGGTCAGTCCTTCAGGTAACGCTCGCCGCACGCCGCCATCGCGTCGACCGGCGGCCCCCACCGCACCGCTTGGGCCAGCGCGCGCATCGCGATTTCGCCGATATGATTGTCATCCTCCGCCGGATAGACTTCATTGTTCGACAATTGCTCGAGCTGGCCGTTGAGCTTGACCCAGGTCGCGGCGCGGGGATCGGGCGCGATCTCGCTTTGCGCGAAGATCTGAAGCAGCACGGTCGACAGCACATAGCATTGGGTGCGCGTGTCGCGGGTGTCGGGCGGAAGACCCTTGAACGCGCCTGCCTGCGTTTCCGGGAACGCTTTCGCGCAGGGGGCGGTGTAGCTTGCGGCCTTCTTGTCAGCGACGAACTTGTCCTGCAAACCCTTGTCCTGCGTACCGATGCTCTCGATCCTGGCGACGACCTTGGCCGGGTCGTCGAGGTCGCCGTCTGTCCCGGCGAGCAGCGCAAAATGCAGCGCATGGCTCGCATCGTCGAGCGGGACGGAGCCCTTCCCGACCTTTTCCTGCACGAGGGCCAGGGTGGCGCCATAGCAGAGCCCCGCGCTTTCCGTCCGGTCGGCGGGCAGTTGGACGTCGCCCGCACCGCCGCAGCCGGAGAGGATCAGGCCCGCGCAGACTGCGATCCCCAGCGCCGCGTTCCGCCACGTCGTCGTTCGGTATGGCTTGCCCTGCATCTCGATCCCTCCGGTAAAATCCGTCCTCGCGTCTGCCGACCATGGGCGCGGGATCGTCCGCTGTCGTGGACCATGCGGAACCGGGATGGGATTTTACGGCACTCGCGGCCACCGCCTTGCGGGGGGACAGGTCGTGCCGGTACACCTGCATCGGGCATGGTGGTGTGCGGATCAGCATGTCGCGGGCCGATGTCCGGACAGTGTCCGATACCGTGCTCGAATTGCTGGTTAGTGATGACAAGGCGCCAACGACGGCTGATGTAGCGTGTCTGGTCGCGCCCGCGCCGACGGTTCCGAGGAAACGCACGGAAGCCATCTCGCGACAGGCGCGACGAACAATCAAGAGGGCCGCGCAGCAGCCTTCAGGCGATCGAAATCAACGCCGGAATGACTGCAAACGGGCGCAATTGAGAAGTTCGCCGAAGCTCGTCCAGTCGGCGTCGAGCATCCATTGCAATATGCGCACCGTGGTCCTCATCGATCCGGCGCAATATCGGACCGCCGCGCGCGCCGAAGGCAGCTGGAGTATGATCAGCTGCTCGACCTCCTGCGAGGTTGTACGCATCGCGGGATTCAGCGCGAACGAACCCCGAACCTATGGCGTCAATGCAACCGTCCGGTTTTGGAACTATTGCTGCGACACGGTATCGAGGATGCCGTGTCGCGGTGACTGTTGACCACTACGCCCCTGGCCCCGCCTCCAACACAACGCGGACCATATGCCGCAACTGCGCCGCGAATATGTCGTTCATGGCCTGCGCGGCCTCCGTGCCAAAGATGCCGCGGAAGGTCGGGCCGGAGACCGCATGATAATTAACCGCGCCGAGAAGCTGGACGATGGTGGCGCGCAACTGGGCGTCCGTCGCGCCCGACCAACCCGGGACGTCACGAAGCATTCCGACAAGCTCGTCAAGGAACGGCTTGAGATACCAGGATCCGGCGCGTTCGGCCCGGACCTGGTTGTCGAGGATTTCGCGCATCAGCAGCCGCGACCGCTCGATCCGGAGCGGTGTGTCAGAAATCATGGCGACGAACCAGTCCTGCAGCCGTTGCGCCGGGTCCGTGCCGGGTTCCAACTCCGCCTTCAGATCGGCCAATGCGCCCGCAATCTGTTCCAGCACCAGCCCATAGAGCCGCTCCTTGGTACCGAAATGATGGAGCAGCGCCTGCTTCGTCAGGCCGAGTTCCGCCGCAATCTGGGCGATACTGACCCCGTAAAAGCCGCGCTCGGCGAAGAGCGCGCGCGCCTTCTCGATCATCCGGTCGCGCGTGGAGGCGGAGGGTTTGAACGCGGTCGCCATGCGCCATGGCTTGACGCCTACCGATCGGTAAGTCAACGTCCCTACCAATCGGTAAGGGGATTCGCATGGACCGCAAGGTCGAACTTGAACTCATCGACGAACTGAGACGGCTCGCCGCGTCCCAAAGCTTCTTCCTTGACGAGGTCGTCGCCCGGAGTCCGATCGAAACCTATCTCAGCGAAACACGGTTCGCCCGCGAACGCGAAGCGATCCTGCGCCGCCTGCCCCAAGCCGCCGCGCATGTCAGCGAACTTGCCAGCACCGGCTCCTTTCTTCGCTGCGATGTCCACGGCCTTCCCGTCCTGCTGACGCGCGACAGGCAGGGTATCGTGCATGCCTTCCTCAACGTCTGCCGCCACCGCGGCGCGCGACTGGTCGAAGCAGTATCCGGCTGCGCGCATCGCTTCACCTGCCCTTACCATGGCTGGACCTATGCCAATTCGGGGCCGCTGGTCGCCGCGCCCCATTTCGAGAGCGGCTTTAGCGGGATCGACAAGGCGGGGATCAGCCTGAAGCCGCTGCCCGTGAAAGAGGCCTTCGGTTTT
The DNA here is from genome assembly GCF_036261875.1 of Sphingopyxis sp. Lineage (GTDB taxonomy): Bacteria > Pseudomonadota > Alphaproteobacteria > Sphingomonadales > Sphingomonadaceae > Sphingopyxis. The sequence continues at coordinate 41,488 of NZ_DATAJZ010000028.1, forward strand.
ATCTGGGTGGTCGGTGGTCCCGGGGGCACCTTCGACTTCGATGGCTATTTCGCGCCGCTCGCCGACGAACTCGACGCGCTGGAGATGGCGGCAATGACGATCGCGGCCGAGGATCGCATGGACTGTGACGCCAACTGGAAGCTGCTGATCGAAGGCGGAATCGAATCCTATCATTTCCGCGTCGCGCATCGCGACACCATTGCCCCCTATTTCGAGGACAATCTCTCGAGCTATCGTGCGCTGGGACCGCATCTGCGCTCGGTCCTCCCGCGCACCGGCATGGCCGCGCTCCCCGAAGCCACACGCGACGGCTGGCGGATGCGCGACCATGCCAACCTCGTCTACACGCTGTTTCCGACGACCCAGCTGCTCGTTCAGCAAGATCATGTGGTCTGGATCAGGCAGGAACCGCTTGGCCCTGGTCGCACCGGTCTTCGCCTGGCGACGCTCGCGCCAACCGGTGGCGCGCTGGCCGAAGGGAAGAGCGACGATTATTGGCGACGCAACCACGCCATCACCATGATGACGCTCGAGGAAGACATAAGGATCGGCGAGGGCATTCACGCCGGGCTCTCGTCGGGCGCGAACGAGCATTTCCTCTTCGGGCGGTTCGAGGGCGCGCTCGATCGGTTCAACCGGACGGTGACCGACCATCTCGACGCCGCCGCCGCAAGGAAGCCTGCATGACCGACGTCCCGCATATGCCGCCGCCGCAACAACGCATCATCCGCTCGCCCGATGGCCTCGATCTCGTCGCCGATCATGGCGGCCCGGCAAACGCCCCGGCGGTGATCCTGCTCCACGGCGGGGGTCAAACACGGCATAGCTGGAGCCGCGCGGTGGCGCGCCTGCGCGCCGAAGGCTTGCAGACCCTGAACTTCGACGCACGCGGGCATGGCGACAGCGACTGGTCGCCCGATGGCGCCTATTCTCTCCGCGATCGGGCCAATGATCTGAAGGCGGTGTCGAGCCTGCTGCACGTCCCGTTCATCCTTGTCGGCGCCTCGCTCGTTGGTGCCACCGCGATCCAGGCAATCCACGAAGGCTTGCGGCCCGCCGGGCTGGTGCTGGTCGATATCGTCCCCGAACCCGAGCCACGCGGTATCGAGCGCGTCCTTTCCTTCATGCACAGCCACCACCAAGGATTCGCCTCGGTGGAGGAAGCCGCCGCTGCCGTCGATGCCTATAATCCGCGCCGGACTGCCGCGCGCGATACCAGCGGCCTGATGAAGAATCTCCGCCGCCGCGACGACGGGCGGCTCTATTGGCATTGGGATCCGCGGATGCTGGAGAGGCCCCGTTCGCACTCGCTCAGCACGATGCCGGAGGCCGCCGAAACGCTGACCACCCTTCCCGACCTTCCCGTCCTGCTCGTCCGCGGCCTGTCGAGCGATGTCGTGAGCGATGCCAGCATCGCGGCATTTCGCCGGCAGCTCCCCTGGCTCGAGGTCGCCGATATCGCTGGCGCGGGTCATATGGTCGCGGGCGATCGCAACGACATCTTCAACGATGCCATTACCGCCTTTTCCAGGCAAACGCTGCACAAGGAACATCATGCCTCATAATCCGACCCCCGCATCGCCCGGTCAGCTCGGCGCCGTATTCACCCGGCAAGGCGATATCTGGCATCCCAGCATCCTGTCGAGCGGTCCATGGGACGCGCGCGCGCAGCATGGCGGAGCCCCTGGCGCATTATTTGCGTATCTCGCCGAAAGCGCCTTGGCGGATCCCGAATGGCAGCTCGCGCGCCTGAGCATCGAATTGATCAAGCCGGTGCCGGTCGCGCCATTGACGACACATCAGGATCTTCATCCGGGCCGCTCCACGACGCGCATCACGATCGACCTGTTCGCGGGTGAGACGCTGGTCGCCCGCGCCCATGCGCTTCTTGTCCGCGGCCAGCCGCTCAACTTGCCGCCGGACGTGCCGGGCTGGTCGCCTGCGCGGCTGCTTCCGCCGCCGTCCGAATGCCGAGAGCCGCTTTCCATTCCGGGCATGCCGACGAGCACCTCCTTCTACCACAGCGCGATGGAACACCGCATGGCGCAGGGCGATTCGACGCGGCCCGGCCCCGCCGCGACGTGGTTCCGCCTGACCGTCCCGCTGATACAGGACCAACCGACGTCGCCCACGATGCGCGCTGCGGCGGCCGCCGACTTCGGCAGCGGCGTGAGTTGGGTGTTGTCGGCCGAAAACTATCTGTTCGCCAACGCCGACCTCAGCCTGCACCTGCATCGTCCCGCCGAGGGCGAATGGATCGGGCTGCTGTCCGAGACGCAGGTCCATGCTGGCGGGGTCGGCACCGCACTGACCCGGCTTTACGACGAACGGGGTCCGATCGGTCTTGCCACCCAAACTTTGGTGCTGCGCGAACGCGCGCCGGCTTCCAGGACCAAAGAAAGCGCATTAGCGCAATGAGCGCCCCGCCAACCACGAAGCTGGAGGTGACCGCACAAGAAGCGGCGGCGATTCGCACCGCCGTTCGCACGGCCGATCTGTCGCTCCTCAGCCCGGCGCATCGCATCGCGGGCCCCGATCATATCGCGGGGTTGATCGCGCTGCTCGCCGACCCCGCCGTATCCGACCCGATCTACGATCTGCCCCGGCCTTTCACTCCCGACGTTATCGCGAACTGGATTTCGGAAGCCCGCGAGCGGCAGGCGCGCGGCGAAGCGATATTGGCCGTGACGCTCGACGAGCAGAGCAAGGTGTCGGGCTATTCCTATTTCACCATCTGGCCCGAGCGATCGGCGGCCGAACTCGCCGGCGCGAGCCGGGCCGATGTGCAGGGCGGAGGCCGGGGCAAAGCAGGCGCTGCGCGCAGCTTCGGATGGATGTTCGAGCATCTCGGCGTTCGCCTGATCGGCCTGACCGCCGCGCAGGATAATGTGCGATCCGCGCGCGTCATCGAGGCCGCCGGTTTCAAGGCGAAGGGCGAACGGCAGAGTGTCCGGCTCGACGGATCAGTCCGCATCTCCGACTATTGGGAACTCGCCCGCGACGAATGGCGGGCCTTGCTGCCCGGCCGTGATTGAAGGCCCGGGGCCGGCACGCCAAGCCTCATGGTGCCGCAGGATATCCGGAAGTATGGTATTGGGGGCCGATATGAACCCGACATCCCATTCAGCTCGACACCATTGTTTGGGACTTCACACCAGGAGTTCGAAGCTGTCGGCACGCGCCAAGCGCCAGGCCGCACTGTAGAAGTCGCGCTCCGACCCATCGGTGAGCAGTTCGCCTTCTTCGAGAAAGATATGGAGCTGCGAAAAGAGCCGGATTTCGGTGAGGCTGACGCGCCGAACCAGATGATGCGGACTCAGTTGACCGGGATGTTCGAGGCCCGCAGCGGCGATCATTTCGGACAGACCGAGCAGCGTATTGCGATGATAGTGATAGACGCGATCGGCCTTGTCACCGACGACCAAGGCGCGCTGCCGCGCCGGATCCTGCGTGGCGACGCCGACAGGACAGCGGTTCGTATGGCACGCAAGCGACTGGATGCAGCCGATCGCGAACATGAAACCGCGACCGGCGTTGGTCCAGTCGGCGCCCAGCGCCATGGCCGTGGCAATGTCAAAGGCACTGATGATCTTGCCTGCCGCGCCGATCTTGATCCTGTGGCGCAGCCCGGCGCCGACAAGACTGTTGTGGACGAAGAGCAGGCTCTCGCGCATCGGCATACCGAGATGATCGGTAAACTCGACCGGGGCAGCGCCGGTGCCGCCCTCGCCGCCATCGACGACGATATAGTCGGGCAATATATCGGTTTCGAGCATCGCCTTGACCATGCCCATGAATTCCCATGGCTGCCCGATGCACAGCTTGAACCCCACCGGTTTACCACCCGACAGGCGGCGCAGGTCCGCGACGAACTGCATGAGTTCGAGGGGTGTTGAAAAGGCGCTATGACGCGCGGGCGAGATACAGTCGCGCCCGCGCGGGATACCGCGCGTCGCGGATATCTCGGCGGTGATCTTCGCCGCCGGCAGGATGCCGCCCATCCCCGGCTTTGCGCCCTGGCTGATTTTGATTTCGATCATGCGGACCTGCGGGTCCGCCGCTTGCTCGGCGAACCGGACGGGATCGAAACGTCCTTCGTCCGTCCGGCACCCGAAATATCCGCTTCCGATCTCCCAGATAAGGTCGCCGCCATGTTCGCGGTGATAGGGACTGATCGAGCCTTCGCCCGTATCATGCGCGAAGCCGCCGAGCTTTGCCCCCTTGTTGAGGGCCCGGATGGCATTGGCGCTGAGCGCGCCGAAACTCATCGCCGAGATATTGAAGATCGATGCCGAATAGGGTTGCGTGCAGTCCGCTCCGCCGATGGGAACGCGAAAGGTCGCGGGATCTGCCACGGGAACGGGCCGTGTCGAATGGGCGATGAACTCGTAACCGTTGCGATAGACATCGACGAGAGTCCCGAATGGCCGGTCGCTGATCTCATTCTTGGCGCGCGCATAGACGAGCGAACGCTGGCTGCGCGAGAAGGGCGTCATCTCCTGCTCTCCTTCGAGCAGATATTGGCGGATGGCGGGCCGAAGGCTTTCGAACAGCCAGCGAAGGCGGCCGACGAGCGGATAATTCCGCCGCACCGAATGATCTGGCTGTGCAAGATCGGCGAGACCGACGAGCGTCAGAACGCCGGCAAGGATAGCGGGAGGAATCGCCCAGACGCTCGGCAGGAGCAGGCTGAACGCGATGGTCACGCTGGCCGCGGCCAGCAGCGGCGAATATCGGTTAATCAACAAGACGGGCTCCAGGGATGTCCACGCGGGGAGCGGACGATATCGAGGGGAAGAAACGGTTCGGGATACCGACACCGCGATCCCGAATGAGGCTCTGATTTCGACGCGACGTCCCGATCAGGGGGACAGGCTGTTCGAAAAGATCAACCCGATCACGATCGCAGCGGCCAGAAACCAGCCGATGGGCGCATAGGGTGTCGACAGGTCATGGCGGTGGTCGCGATAGAAGTCGTCGAGCTTCTCCGACAGTTGCGCGTCGGCCATCATGACCGCCTTGTCGAGCAGCGATAGCGACCGAAACATCGAGAGGAGGCGGGCACGTTCATCGCCATCCAGGTCGGGATAGCGGGCAAGCAAGGCTTCGACCTCACGGAACATGGGGACTGCGTTCCGCGAAGAGCGGCGGGGCGGGACCGTCATCCGCAAGCTCCCATCACACGCTGCGGCGCTTGCAACCGGGTCTGGAGACCCTTCGGCCCATCTCGCCTTGCGGGTCCGCTCGTCCAGAAAAGAGCGAGAGCGCACGAGAAACAGATGATCGCGCCCATCACCCAGCCGATCCGGCGTCGACGCGTAAAGGCGAAGAGCAGGCAATAAATCCCCACCACGACGAGGACAAAAATAATCGATGGAGCGGCGGCCGCTTGTGCCACTTTATCTCTCGCTATCTATCGCGGGGAAGCAACGGCCGAACCGATCAGCCAGCATGTCGCAATAAAGAGGAGGACGAAGGCCATGACATAGATCGCTTGTGCTCTGCAGCCGAGTTGCAGAGGCGCATCGGTATCGGGCGGTGCGACGTCTCTCATAGCGCGGGCTCGCAAACCCGCGCGGCACCGCGAAGCGCATTCGATCGGGCTGAGAAGGCCGTTACCATCGCCAGCATAAGCCGACGGGCTTCTACCCCCGCGCCCGTCCGGGGATCGCACCAGAGGTCCGAATAGAGCGAGGCATGGGCCCTGAGCTCCAAATAGCGTTCGCGCGCGGTGCTGCTCATGCGGCTTTCGACCCGCGCGACCTCGCGCCGCGCTGCCGCAAGCGGCAGTCCCGCACTCTCCTGCTCCGACCATATGGATCGCCGCATCGCCTCGACTTTGATCGAGGGCGCAGGAAAGTGAAAATATTGCGCCAGGCGCGCGATGATGGGCTGCCCGGCGCCACGACCAGACGCATTGAGGCGCAAGGCGACCGCGAGGAGCTGGTCGTCAGCAAGCGGCGAGCGCGCCAGCCGCTCGATCTCGCTATAACCGTCGTCGGCGATCGCCTCGACGCGCGCGGCACCGCCCGGTACCGATAATATTTCATTGGCGCGCAAGGAGGCGCTACGAAGCAGACGCGTGAAGAGCGCGTCGCGTTGGCTGGCTGCCATCATTTTCATGATCCTCAAAAAAGCGCTTCACAACGATCAAGCGGCGCTCGGCGGCTCGGGAGGCATGGAAGGCGGTGCCGAAGGCACTGGCCTCGGGCGCGTCTTTCCGGCAGGAAACGGAATAATCTTGCCATCGCTGGACTGGCCTCGCCGAAGCGCGCGACCGCCCTCCGCTTGCGCGGACGACTTCTCATCGTTGCTGTTCATGATTGCACTCCGACCCGACCGGGTCGCTCACTTCTCTACGTCAAAGCAATGCCCCGCCCCCGCCGGACGCGGGCACGGGGCGGCTAACCTTCGAGCAGCCGACCTGCATGATGCGCCGAGCATCGCAAGAGAAGTGTGTCACTCATGGGCGGCGATCATGGCCATTATGGCCGCGAAGTCAACTCGCCCGCTTGGCGAACTCTTAGCCTTCCCGTCACATGGGCCGATCCGCGCGCTATTCGCTTTGCCGGGCAAGGACCTAGCAACATTGCCGAGCGCGCATACCATACGCGTGCGCGTGCGATGGTTCGAGCCTCGACACCTCAGGTTCCGATGGCCCGACCTGGCCGCTTTTGCAAAGCCGGTCCGATTCGGCCCGCCAGCCGCCCATCGCACGCACCAAAATATCTACTCATATACTTGATAATATGTGTTCGAGACCCATCTGGAGGGCGCGATGTCTGTTTCCCTGAAATTCTGGAATTGGGGGCGCCTGCTGATTGGCGTTTAGCCGGACGCAGGCCGCGCCAGGCTGCGTCCGGTGCACGCATCCGAGCATGGATCGCGGCCGCGCCGCGGACCACGGCCCATTTCCTCCGATGCGGGGCGAACCCTCTTTTCACCCGCACAGCGACGACTGCACCGTCATCGTCGCTGCGCAAAGGAGATTCCAGTCATGGCAACCCGAACATATTCCAGTTTCCGAGGAGCGTCGCAAAAGACGCAAGAAGCCGAAAAATTGCTTGCCCGCTATCCCCGGCTCAATGAGCGGGAACTCGCGTGGCTGATCGAAATATTCCCCGCCTTGCCCCCGATCGGCAAGGCGGTGATGGCAGCCGACGAACGCTTGTCAGCCAAGCTGGCTGCCTTTTATCGCGATCATAGCGAAAAGCTCCATCTGCCGGCGGCGACGCTGTCTCTATCCCTTCTCCTCCCGATCATGGTGACGAGCGCCGCGCTGTGGTGGTTCCTCGGCTGATCGCACGATCGTGATCCACGCGTCGCCCGAACGATCTGGTCGCGGTGACCCTTCATCCGTTGGCGAAATGCCTCGCCTTGAAAGAAAGCCATTATGCCTACCCCGAATGCATCCATCCGTCCCAAAATCGGCATTGCCGCTCGTCAGCCAGTCCACCCCGGCGAAAGCTCCAAGCGCGCCAGTGCTCCCACCATATCTGTGAGCGAAGCCCGTTTTGCGGCGGGCGCCGAGGATATATCGTCGCTCCTGACCTTCATCCCCGTCGGGCTGCTCGCGCTTGTAACGTTCGGCGCGATGCTCACTTCCCGATGATCGTCTCCGCACCGTGCCGGATTGCATAATCCGGCACGGTGCGGCGTCCGGAAGGGCGATGACAATTGCGTCCATGCAGCGCAGGACCCAAGTTCGAAGCGCTCGCCCATGGCGGCGGACTGAAGCCTCCTCCCCGGCCGCGCCATCCCATATCTCTGGTAGTTCGCCCTCAGCCGCTTGATGATGTCATTGGCGCCACGACGGTGCCCAGGGCGCTGATCGCGCAGGCGGAGGCAGCCGGTATCCGCTGTTGCCGCTGCCATGGATAGACCGAGATGCCCCCGATAACCTAGTGCGAACCCGAAGATCCGCTCGAGCGCCGGCGAACAACCGACGGCAGGCCGACGCCGGGCGCCTAGGTTCGCATCGTCGATGACAACGGCCGCGACGTCCCTGCAGGCACCGCGGGGGAAGTCGCTGTCCGCGGACCCGAACGTTTTGCCAGCTATTGCGGGCCGAAGACAATGACGATGTCTTCCTGCCGAGCGGCTGGTTCCTGACGGGCGCTATCGGGGTGCTTGATGACGAAGCCTATCTCGCTATCACGGATGGCAAGAAGGACATCATCATCCGCGGAGGTGAAAATATCGCGTCGCGGGAAGTCGAGGATCTGGTGCTCACCATAGATGGCGCAGAAGACCCCCGAGCGGGTCGTCCTCGTCACCGCGCTCCCTCGCAACGCGTCATGCAAGATACTGAAGGCCGAGTTGCGGCAGTCACTTCACGCCGACGCGCCGCTTGCGTGAACCAGCGTGTCGTCTAAACCCTTGTGACGGCATGCTTGCCCGCAACGCCGATGACAAGGATGAAGGATGACGCTGGTCACGGAGAAGGATTTTGATCGACGCCAACGGCGCACACGAGCAGCGCTGCATGGCGCCCTCGACCGATTGATCGACCGTCTGCCCTTTTCCAAATTGAGCATCAGCCAGATCAGCGATGAGGCCGACGTCGGCCGTCCCACCTTCTATCGTCATTTTGCGGACGTCAACGCACTGCTGATCGATCGCCTGCGCGGCGACCTGGAAGAGCAGGCCGCTCTGGCTCGGTCGCTGAAGGCGACAAACGCTCCGTCCCGCACCCTGCTGACCGAAGTCACGGCTTTTGCGTGCCGCCGCATCGCGACGCATCCGGCGCTTTATCGCGCACTGCTCGACGGGTCCGCCGGGGCCAATGGCGTCGCGCTGTTTCGCGAGCAGATCGCGCATATCGTCGGCCTCTTGCAGACACAAAGCGGAACACGGAATCCGCATCGCTCCACGCTTGTCGTGGGCGCCGTCGCAGGCGCCGTCGCAGGCTTTCTCCTCGCATGGATCGAAGACGGGCTTGACCCGGACATCGACGAAGCCGCGACGCTGCTCGTGAACATGACTGAACCGCTAATGGTCGCATAGTATCGTGAACGACACAGCGGGTTGACCTCGCACCGAAACTCCGGAACACCTGAATGAAACAACTGTTTCATAAGGGAGCGGACGAGATGCAGCCCTTCGACAATCCGCCGCCATTCGGCAGCCTCGATCGGTGGCGCGGTATCGGCGATCCGCTGGCGGACGCTGTCATCGACGAACTTGCGGCGCGCGACGCGGCGGCCCGCCAAGATCTGGAAACGGGGATCAGCGCGGGCCTTTCGACTCTCGCGGCGCCGCCGCCGGCGCTGCGCGCCTTCCTGGAAAGCTGCGAAGCGGCAAGCGCCACCGAGACCGCCGCGATGGGCCGCGGGTCGGAGGCCTATCTGTCGATCGGCGCGACGTGGATTGCCCTGTCGCTGGGGCCGGGCTCGCTCACCCATACCTATAGCGCGCCCTCGATCGCGCGGGTGCTGGCGGACACCGGCAATCTGACGCGCATGGCCGAACGCAGGCTGCTGGAAACCGGCAAGTGGAATACCGCTTCGGTCGTTCCCGGCGCACTCCTCGTCGGGGCGCCCGGCTATGTGCATAATCTTCAGGTCCGGCTGCTGCATGCCCGCGTGCGCCACGCCCTGCTGCGGCGCGGCTGGGACGACCGGGCGGGCGTCCCGATCAACCAGTTGGAGCTGGCCCGGACCTGGCTCGATTTCACCTTCGTGCCCTTTGCGGCGCTCGACCGGCTGGGGATCGGGTTCACCGCAGAGGAACTTCGTGATCTCTACGCGCTGTGGCACAGGATCGCGGCGCTGCTGGGGGTCGCGTCCGAACTCTATCAGCCGGTCGTCGATCAGGCTTCGGGGGCCAGGCTGCTGGCCGCCATCGACGCCCAGGCGCCGCCGCCCGACGATCATTCGCGGCGGCTGACCGGGGCGATGCTCGATGCGGTCGCGACGCTGCTCGCGCCGCGGCTTCGCGTCGGGCGCACGCTGTCTCTGGCGCTGGCGCGCGCGATCCTGCGCCGGCTTCACGGCAACACCCTCGCCGACCAGCTTGGGGTTCCCTGGACGCCGGTCGCACTGGCGCTGCCGGCGATCGTCGTGATCAACCGGCTCGCGCGGCGGCGCTTGCACCGCTCACCCGAACAGCGCAGGCGCGCGGTCGCGCAAACGCGGGCTGCCTTCGCCGAAGCCGATCGCGATTTTGTTGGTCGAACGACCTACGAACGTGCCCTGAGGGAACCGGTGAAGACCGAGCCGCCCCGGACAATCGCCCCTCGGTAGCGTCCCGATGCTTAGGCAAAGACGGTAGCCGTTTACCGCGGGATCGAGATCCTACCGCGAACGACTACCGTCTCTCTCGCGCCGCAGCGGCGCGCGCGGGGGGCTCAGAGTCAGAAGGACGCCCGTAACCGGATGCCATAGGTACGCGGTGGTGCCAGATAGGCATTTTCGTCGCCCGTCTGGAGCGGCGTGTTGAAGCTCAACGTCGCGAAGGTCTTGTTGGTCAGATTCTGACCCCACGCCTCCAGCGTCAGCCCCGAGTCCGGCAGCTTGACGCCGAGATTGGCATTGAGGACGCCGGACGACCCGCGCTTCGTTGTCGAGGCGGTGTTGATGAACTGGGCGCCGCTATATTGATATTGCACACGCGCCGTCAGGTTCATCCGGTCGGTCACCGGCTGGTCGAGCGAGAGCGTCGCATTGCCCTGGAACTTCGGCGCATAGCGAAAGCGCTGCCCCGAGAGCGCCGGATCAATCGAGGGATCGACCCCATATTTGGCGTGGGGCAGCCAGGTTCCGTCCAGCCCGAGGGTGAGCGCCGGGGTGATCTGGAACAGATTTTCGACCTCGAGGCCATAATCGGTCGCCGACTTCGCGTTGAGCACGGTAAAGCGAAGACCGATGAACTGCGCCACCTGAATGTTCGACAGGTCATAATAGAAGAAAGCGACGTTCGTGCGAGCGCGGCGATCAAGATATTCGACCTTGGCACCGGCCTCGAAGGCGTTGACCTTTTCGGGCTTGTAGACCGGGCTCAAGGGCGCCTGCGCCGTGACGCCGGGGAAAAAGGCTGCGCGCAGCGGAGCAGGGATGGCATTGAACGCGTCGGCGTTGTTGACCAGCGTCCCCGCGCCATTGGCATCCATGTTGACGCCGCCCGCCTTGAACCCGCGATTATAGGTCGCATAGAGCATCACGTCGTCGGTCGGGCGATACTGGATACCCAAAGTGCCGCTCAGCGCCTTGTCGGTCGTCGATGCGTCATAGGCGGGACCCGGCTGGATGCCGAGCAAGCGGAACACATCGTTGACCGCAGAGCGATAGAAGTCGTTGGCGAAGGAACCCTGCTTCCTTTCGATCGAATAGCGCAGGCCTGCGATCAGATTGACCTTGTCCCCAAGCGCGAAGTCGAGATGCCCGAACATCGCATAGGATTTGGCGCGTCCGCCCATCATTTCACCCGCCCACTGGCCCGGACCCGCAAACGCGGTGTTGGCGGGAACGCCGCTTGCCCCCAAGGCGGCATTCCAGAACGCCTGCCCCTGCGAAGCCCAGATCAGATCGCGGGTCATTGCGAGCTTTTCATCCGAGAAAAAGCCGCCGAGAACCATGTCGGCGCCCAGCGCTTCGATCTTGCCGTTGTAGGTGAGCTCCTGCGAGAAGAAGCGGCTGGAAAAGCTTTCGTCGAGCGTGAAGATGTCGGCACCCGAGAAATCGGGATCGGTGTCGTTCTGCGTCACCTTGAACTTGCGCAGCGCGGTGACCGACTTCAGCTCGCCTGTGCCCAGTCCGAACGTCGCGAGCAATGTGCCCCCATAATCCTCGGTTCTCTGCCGCCCCTCATGATTGAGCGTCTGTTCGAAATCGTCGAGGTCGGTCGAGGGCAGCGCCAGGCCCAGTCCGGCGGTCAGGGCATTGATCAGCGGCTGCGTCGGTCCATCGATATAGTTGCTGGTCGCATAGCAGCAATTGCCGCGGCTCAACGAATAATCCCCGATCAGGCGGATCGAAATGCCGTCACTGGGATCGACGCGAAGCTGCGCCTTCACGGCCTGGGTGCGGTCGCTGTTGAGCGGCCGCCCCGTCGCGGCATCCTGATAAAAGCCGTCGCGGGAGGATGCGAGGCCGGCGATCCGGAACGCCGCGCTGTCGCCCAGCGGCACGCTCGCCGCCGCGCGGGCCAGAATCGAATCATAATTGCCGTATCCGAGATCCACCATCCCTTCGGCATCGCCCAGCGCAGGAGTTGCCGAACTCAGCAGCAGCGCACCCGCCGTCGTATTCTTCCCGAACAAGGTGCCTTGCGGACCACGCAAGACCTGGAGGTTGTCGATGTCGAGGAAGTTCTGCAACGCGGCCGCCGCTCGCGTGCGGTAGACGCCGTCGATGAACACGCCGACCGAGCCTTCGAAACTGCGGCTGTTGCCGGTGGTCCCGAGACCGCGGATGATGACGTTCGCGCTCGATGAGGAGATATTCGACACGCGGAAGCTGATGCTCGGGCTGATCGCCTGGATATTGGCGATATTTTCGACCCGTGCGGTCGCCAGCGCATCCGAATCGGCGGCAGTGATGGCGATCGGGACGTTCTGGATATTCTCGCTTCGCCGCTGTGCAGTGACGATGATGTCTCCCAGCCCTTCACTCTCGTTCGCCGCGACGGAACCGCCCGAATCCTGCGCCGAAGCCACGCCGGCAAAGCCGATGGCGATCGACGAACACACGCTCAGACACAAAGACTTGGCAAAGCTGCTCATATATCCTCCCCTAGGGTTGCGGCGCGATCTTTCGCGCTCTGCGCAAACCATCTCACGAGCGATAATATTTTACAACTGTATCTTATGATTCGTTTGTATTAAAATATCGAGGGCTGTGGGCATTACAGGCGGACGGCGGGTGTCTTCAGCACGGTTCCGCCAGGCGCGCGAAAAGGCGGTTCAACCGTTCTGGAAATTCTGGCTGCCAAGACGGCGGATGTCGCAAGCCTCGAGTGGATTCCCACTCATATCGACGCCTTTGCCGCTGCCGGAACGATCCTCGCCATGCTGGAACGCGTGTCGGCCGTGGTCGGGACACCTGCGGCGCACCAAATAGAGGCTGACGCAATGACCGACGCCGCCGCATGGCTTATCGCATGCACCGTCGCGCCGGTGCGAAAGGCGGTCTAGGCAGGCTGCGGCGCTGCCGACAGCCTCGATCGCAGCGACGCGACAAATCGGTCCTTGAGCAAGGCAAGCGAGGCGGTCACCATCGTCTTGTCGCCGATCAGGTCGCGCCCGATCGCAAGCCCCTGCGTCGCACCGATCAGAAGATAAACTTCGTTCAGAAAGCCGGGGAGGTCGGCAATCTCATATTGTTCGGCAACGACCCGGATCTTGTCCGAGGTCAGTTCGTTCACCGTTGACATCGCGCCCTTCAATCCGACACCGAGACCGGCGTCCCAACGGCTCGCGAGTTGGATCTCGGCAAAGGCCCGCGCCGGAATATCATTCTGGACGCGCCAGATGATGTTCGGGAAATCCATGAGGCCGCGCAGCAGGTCGCTGTGCCGCAGCAGCCCGCTTTCGACCGCCGCCAGCATGCGCGCCATTGCCTCTTCGGCTGCCGCGACCATCAACTCTTCGCGCGTCGGGAACTGGTGGAGCAATGATCCGCGGCTGACCCCTGCGTCGTCGAGCACGGTCTGCGTGGTCGTCGCGGCATAGCCGTGCAGTGCGACAAGCTTGATCGCGCTCGACAACAGAATTTCGCGGGTCGCGAGGCCGCGCCGGGTCTGGCCGCGCGGCTTCCTCGTCATCGCCGCCGCTTCGGTCCCGGCAGGATTTTCGTTGCTCAAGCCCGCTTCTCGTCCTTGGTTCGCATCATTACGGCTTATGCAGAAAAACCGTTACGCGTCCATCGCGCTATTCCGCGCGTCAGCCCGTGGAGAATTCAAGGCCGACGAAATTCCCCTCAGCCAGCCAGCTATCCTTGACGAAGAAAAACATTGCTGCTCCCGCGCCATAGCCGAAACCCTGCGCCGCTTCCCTGGTCAGCTTGCCCTCAAGGTTATAATAGCCCGGCGTGCATTGCTCGAAAAAGGGCAGCAGATTTCCCGACACCTCCCAGCAATGGCTGACCCAGCCGTCCTGCGCCGCCTTCGTCGGCTCGACCACCGGGCGGCCGGTTGCCCGGGCCTGTCCGATCACCGCGGCGATCGCCTTCGCCCCCTCAGCGAGGCTGTGGCAGAAATTGGCGGCCAGGGCGCCCTGTGCATTCTGATGAATGAACAGGTTGGGAAAGCCGTGGACGTGCATACCGTGGAAGGTCGCAAACTCCTTTGCCCAGACGGTCTGGAGCGACTGCCCTCCGCGTCCGACGATGTCATAGCCCGCGCGGCGGATGAAATCGGTGCCGACCTCGAACCCCGACGCGAAAATGATGCAATCGGCTTCATATTCGGCGTCGCCGACGCGAAAGCCCGCCGCCGTGATCGCATCGACGCCCTGCCCACGGGTATCGACGAGCGTCACATTGTCGCGGTTGAAGGTTTCGAGATAGCCGTCGTGGAAAACCGGGCGCTTGCAGAAGCGGCGATACCAGGGCTTCAACGCCTCGGCAGTCGCGGGATCGTTGACGATGCGGTTGATCCGCGCGCGAATGTCATTCATCTTCTCGGCGTCGGCGACTTCGGCGACGTGCATCAATTGTTCGATCGCGTCGTCACCCCTGACCTCCTTGGCGGCGGCGGCAATCGAAGTGAACAGGAAGGTCCAGCCGTCGTCGATCAAATCCTTATCGGCCATGCCGCCCGAGGTCAGTGCGTTGAAATTGTTCATCAGCTCCTGCTGCCAGCCGGGCTCTAACCCGGCGACCCATTCGGGATCGGTCGGCTGTTCCTCGCGAACGTCGACCCCTGAGGGGGTACGCTGGACGACATAGAGATGTTCGGCATGCTCGGCGAGATAGGGGATGCACTGGATACCGGTCGCGCCGGTGCCGATGATCGCGATCTTCTTGTCCTTCAAGCCCGTCAGCCCACCGTCGGGACCGCCGCCGGTATAGTCATAATCCCAGCGGCTGGTGTGGAAGATATGCCCCTCGAAGCCTGCGATTCCGGGGATGCCCGGCAGCTTGGGTTTCGACATCGGACCGTTCGCGGTCACCAGATAGCGCGCTTCGATGACATCGCCGCGATCGGTCGCGACCTGCCAGACCGAGCGATCCTCCCGCCATTCGGCGCGCGTCACCAGCGTCTGGAACAATGCCTTGTCGCGAAGTTCCCAATGATCGACGATTCGCTCGGCATGGGCGCGGATTTCAGGTCCGGAGGCATAGTTGCGCGGCGGCATATAGCCCGTCTCTTCGAGCAAGGGCAGATAGACATAGGCCTTCATGTCGCAGGCCAGGCCTGGATAGCGGTTCCAGTACCAGGTTCCGCCGAAACCGCCGCCCTTTTCGAGCAGCAGCACGTCGTCGATGCCGGCGTCCTTCAGCTTCACGGCGGTCAAGATGCCGCCGAAGCCCGCGCCGACGATCGCGACCTCGCACTGGCGAACCACGGGGTCGCGCCCGATCTGCTCGACATAGGGATCGTCGGCGAAATGCCGGAAATCGCCTCCGATTTCGATATATTGGCCGATCCCGTCCCGACGCAGACGCTTGTCGCGTTCGGCGCGATATTTCTTGCGCAAGGATTCAAGATCGATCGCCGGGGCCGCGGCCTGCGAAATGGACATGCTCATCTCCTTAACCCAATGACCGGCGGTCAGCCCTGCTTAACCCAAAATTCGTCGAGCCCGCGAAAGCCCGGATTGATCGTATAAACCGGTACATGCGCGGGGTCGGGCGCCAGCGTGGGCAAGCGCTCGACCAGCACTTTCAGCAGTTCCTGGGCCTCGAGCCGCGCAAGCGGCGCACCGAGGCAGATGTGGCGGCCACCGCCGAACGAGAAATGCTTGACCGGCTTGCGCTCGATATCGAAGCGATCGGGGTCGGGGTTGAGTGCCGGGTCATGGTTGAGCGCGGACAGCATCACCGAAATCTGATGCCCCTTGGGAACGGTCGTGCCGCCGAGCTCCATATCGTCGGGCGCGACGCGGTCGGTCGAGAAGATCGGCGGCTCGAACCGGATCGCCTCATCGACCGCATTGGGAATGAGCGCCGGGTTCGCGCATAGCCGCGCATAGGAATCGCCCGTCGTCAGGATGTTGCGCAGCATCGTGCCGAGCAGGTCGGTGGTTGTCTGATTGCCCGCGATCAGCAGCACCTGGCTAAGCTCGATGATTTCGGCATCGGCCAGCCGGTCGCCGTCCTGCTCGACCGCGATCATCGCGCTGATCAGGTCGTCGCCGTTGACGGCGCGTTCGCGGCGTTCGGCAATCTCGGCGGCGAACAGATTGTACAGGCTGACCGCTGCCTCGGAACCCGCTTGCTTGACCTCGGGTGACGCCAGCGGGTTGAGGTTCGCCGCGACCATCTGGTCCGACCATAGTTTAAAATTGTCGTGATGGCTGGCGTCGATCCCCAGCACCTCGGCGATCGCGATCGTCGGCAGCGGCCGCGCGATGGTTTCGATGAAATCGAACACGCCGCCCGCGGCGGCATCGACCAGTTCGCGGCACAGATCGCCGATGCGGGGCCGCTGACGTTCGATCCGCTCGTTGTTGAACGCTTTGCCGACCAGCCCGCGCACGCGCTTGTGCAGCGGGTCGTCCATGAACATGATCGGCGGATTCTTCTCCAGATCCTCGCCGCGCAGTCGGCGCGTCGAGGTTTCGATCGTGTTGCGCGGATCCGTCGGCAGGCTGCGGTCGGTTAGTACTTTGCGGCCGATATCAGCCGACAGCACGACAGTGTCGCGCAAAATGCCGTCGTGATAGACGGGGCAGCGCCCGCGCGCGCCATCGAGCACGGCGCGCGGATTGGCCCGAAAATTTTCAGACAGCGAGGTCAATTCGATGCCGCGCGGCAGGTCGTCGGAAACGGGTGCGTTCATGCGGTCTGGTCCCTCTTGCAGTCAGATGAGCGGCTGCAGATTCAGGACCTGCTTGGCCATGGCGAGCAACCCGACATCGCTCGCCGGTTCGCCGCTGATCGCGGCCTCGATCTGGCGGTGGCGGGTTTCGATTTCTTCGCGATACTCCGAGTGCGTGATGACATAGAAGCGCCGCTCGGCGAGCGCCGCGAACAGCTGGTCGGCGATCGCGGCGGGCGCCAGGCCGTTACCGACGAACTGGCGGGTGAAGGCGCGCTCGGCTTCCTCCGCCGACGTCAGCGCTTCGCGCGACAGATAGTCTGGCAGGTTGCGGTCGGCGTCGGTGATGTTGGTCGCGACGCTGCCCGGACAGAGCACCGCGGCGTGCATGCCGTGCGGGCGCAGTTCGTGCGCGAGCGTCTCCGAAATAGCGAGGACGGCGTGCTTGGTTGCCGCATAGACCGCCGAAGTCCCGGGCGAGACGATCAGCCCGGTGACCGACGCAGTGTTGACGACATAACCCTGCTCGCCGCTCGCGATCATCGCGGGTACGAACAGGCTGAGCCCGTAGCCGACGCCAAGGACGTTGACCGACACCGTCCAGCGCCAATCCTCCGGCGTCGCGGCGCTCGCAGGCGCCTTCCACGCGACGCCGGCGTTGTTTACCAGCAGGAACGGCGCGCCATGCCCGGCGATCACCGCCTCCGCCACTGCGCGATAATTGTCGAGATCAGCAACATCGAGTTGATAGGTCGCGACCTCGGCGCCAGCGCCGCGCAGCGTCTCCGCAGCCGCCGCCAGCGCATTGGCGGAAATGTCCGCGATCAGCAATTTCATACCTTCAGCCGCGCATCGTTCGGCGATGGCGAGGCCGATACCGCTTGCCGCGCCCGTGATGAAGGCGGCCTTCCCGCGTAATTGCATCAATGCCCGCTCCTCTCGCTCCAAACGCCACGAGCCATTACGACTCGGGCTGACATTAAATTAGTCTATATAGACTATTTTAGACAATCCAACCCCTCCCATTCAGCGCGCCATAATCTCGAATTATCGTGGATACCCTCTCGGGGTGAATGCAGGTCAGGCTCGACCGATCATTGCGGGAGTGTGAAATAGAGGCTACGGCTACCAAGGGTTTTTCGCACTCGTGCGATCTCGTCGCGAGCGATCATCCGCAGATGCACTTCATCCGGACCATCGACGAAACGCAGCGCGCGCGCCCAGACGAGGAAGCCCGCCAGCGGCGTGTCATTGGTCAAGCCCATCGCACCAAAAACCTGGACGGCGCGGTCGATGACTCGGCTTTGCAGCCGCGCCGCAGCGACCTTGATCGCCGACACGTCGATCTTGGCCGCCTTGTTCCCGTCGCGGTCGAGCACCGACGCGGCGCGTAGCACGAGCAGTCGGAGTTGATCGATCTCGATCCGCGACAGGGCAATCCAGTCCTGGATATTGGCATAGTCGGACAGATATCGATTGTGGACACGCCGCTCGAGCACGCGTTCGCACATCAGGTCGAGCGCCAGTTCGCACTGGCCGATCGTGCGCATGCAATGATGGATTCGGCCCGGCCCGAGGCGGGCCTGCGCCAGAGCAAAACCCGCCCCTTCGCCGCCCAGCAGGTTGGCGACCGGCACCCGCACGTCGCGATACAGCAGTTCGCAATGTCCCCCGACCGCCAGATGGTTGAGGACGGGACCCCGAACGCAACCTCGGCGGATTGGGAAGCGCTAAGTACGGCGGCCCCCGCGAGTGGTGCGGGTTTCGCCGAGACATGCAAAGCAACCGGAGAGCTTCAGCCTGCAGAAGCAGGCGGCCCGCAGCGCAGTATCTTACGTCTGTTTGATACAGAAGCGCAGGCCGGACAGTTGGAGCTTGTTGTTCGCGCCCTGCTCGAACCCTGGATCAGGACCAAACCTGAAGGGGGTCTGAGATGAAGGCTTCGCTAGAGACTTGCATTGGCGATTAACGGCCATCTAGCTAAATGGCAGCTTTCAGGCCTTCGCGGTAGCGTCAGGAATTGCAAGAATGAGGCGCAAATCAGCCGTTCTTCGACTTCGAAAAGGCTTCAAATGGCAAGTTCCAGCGAGTTATAACAATGGTGTGCCCGCGAAAGCGGGAACCCAGAGCGTGCGTTGGCTAGCCCCACTCTGGGTTCCCGCTTTCGCGGGAATGACCAAGGTGGGCAGGGGCAGCTCCCCACCCCAAAGCTGGCCGCCTACAGCCGCTCCGCCTGCACCACGCTGTCCGACGCGCGCAGTGCCGACAGGATGCGCATCACGTGCTGGACGTCGCGCACCTCGACGACGACGTCATAGGTGTGGAAATCGCCCTCGCGGTTCGACAGCCGCAAATTGGTGATGTTCGCCGAATTGGCGGCGAGGATGCCCGACATTTCGGCGAGCGTGCCGGGCTCGTTGAGGATGACGACGCAAAGCCGCGCGTTGCCGCCCTCGCTGTCCTCCTGCCAGCGGAGGTCGATCCAGTCGGCATCGACCCCGTCGGCCAGGCTCGGGCAGTCGATGACATGCACCTCGATCCCCTCGCCGGGGCGCGACAGGCCGACGATGCGGTCGCCGGGTACCGGGTGGCAGCAATCGGCAAGCTGATAGGCGACCCCCGGCGTCAGCCCCGCGATCGACACCGCGGCGCCCTGGACGAGCTTGCCGGGCTTGCTCTTCATGTCGGCAGTGATGCCGGGGACCAGCGCCTCGAGCAGCGCATTGTCCGACACGCGCTGCTTGGCGATCGCGACATAGAGCGCGCTGTCGTCCTCGAGCTTCAGCCGGGTCAGCGCCGCGGCGCGCGCCTTGTCGCCGACCTTGTTGGGAAGGCGGCGGGCGATCTCGTCGTACATCTTGCGCCCGAGCGCGGCGAGCTCGACCTTTTCCTTCGAGCGGACGTGGCGGCGGATCGCGGCGCGTGCCTTGCCGGTGACTGCGAAGCCCAGCCACGCAGGCTGCGGGGTCTGCTTGTCCGATGAAAGAATCTCGACCGTGTCGCCGTTCGCGAGCTGGGTGCGCAGCGGCACCAGCCGGCCGTTGACCTTGGCTCCGACGGTGCGGTCGCCCAGCCCGGTGTGGACGGCATAGGCGAAATCGACCGGCGTCGCGCCCTTGGGAAGCTGGTGCAGGCTGCCCTTCGGGGTGAAGGCGAAGATGCGGTCCTGATACATCGCGATGCGCGTATTTTCGAGGAACTCGTCGGGATCGTGCGTCTGTTCGAGGATTTCGAGCAGATCGCGAATCCACCCCGCCTGTCCGTCGGGCGCCGCGCCGCCCTGTTTATAGGCCCAGTGCGCCGCCAGCCCGAACTCCGATTGCTGGTGCATGTCGAGGCTGCGGATCTGGATCTCGATCCGCATATTCTGCTGGTGCATGATCGTCGTGTGCAGCGACTTGTAGCCGTTGCGCTTGGGGGTCGAGATATAATCCTTGAAGCGCCCCGGCACCATCTTCCACTTGCCGTGGATCAGCCCCAGCGCGGCATAGCAGTCGGCGGTCGTCGGGGTAACGATGCGAAAGGCGATGATGTCGGTCACCTGCTCGAAACTGACGTGGCGCTCCTGCATCTTGCGCCAGATCGAATAGGGATGCTTCTCGCGCCCCGACACCTCGGCCTCGATCCCGTGTTTCGCTAGCAATTCCTTGAAATCGCGGCTGATCGCGGCGACCTGGTCCTTGCCGCCCGCGGTCAGCTTGGCGAGGCGGCCGGTGATCGTCGCATAGGCCTCGGGCTCCAGCTCGCGAAAGGCGAGAAGCTGCATCTCGCGCATATATTCATACATGCCGATCCGCTCGGCGAGCGGGGCATAGATATCCATCGTCTCCTTGGCGATGCGGCGGCGCTTGTCGGGATTCTTGATGAAATGGAGCGTGCGCATATTGTGCAGCCGGTCGGCGAGCTTGACCAGCAGCACGCGGATGTCGCCCGACATGGCGAGCAGGAATTTCCGCAGATTCTCGGCCGCGCGCTCGTTCTCGGTCTGCGCCTCGATCTTGCTCAATTTGGTGACGCCGTCGACGAGGCGGCCGACGTCGCTGCCGAACAATCGCTCGATCTCCTCGGGCGTGGTCAGCGTATCCTCCAGCGTGTCGTGGAGCAGCGCGGTGACGATCGTCTCGCTGTCGAGGTGGAGATCGGTCAAAATGCCCGCGACCTCGACCGGATGGCTGAAATAGGGGTCGCCCGACGCGCGCTTCTGGCTGCCGTGCTTCTGCACGGTGAAGACATAGGCGCGGTTGAGCAGCCCCTCGTCGACGTCGGGATCATAAGCGCGCACGCGCTCGACCAGTTCATATTGCCTCAGCATCGCTATCAATGTCGTTCATGCGGACTTAATTGCAATGCGAAATTTGCTGTCGCTTCTTCGCGAGCCCCGGCAATTTTGACAAAGCCTGGCGGAAGCATCGTTCGTGACCGCCTGCAACGGCGCGCGCATTGAAAAGGCCGCCGGCTCCGGGGAGCGGGCGGCCTTCCGATGGTCCGGGCGGGATAGAGGGGAGAAGCGCCCGGCCGGACGGGCTATTTGCCGTTGCAGCGCGCGAGGTCTTCGGGCGTGATCGCCGCGCCGTCGACCGTGAAACTCTTCACTTCGCCGGCTACACGAGCGAGGCTCGCGCACATGATCAGCGGACGGCTCGTTCCGCGGCCGGCGACGCAATGGACGCCGTCGCAGGCCCATACGACGTCGCGCGCCACGAATTTGGCCTTCGGTGCCGGATTGGCGAGTTCGGCGCGATAATAGGCGCTGCCGGCTGCGCCGGCGGCAACCGGCGCGAAAGCGGCGGCGAGAAAGGGCAGCGCAAGCGCCGCTGTTGAAAGTTTCGACATGGGGAGTCCTCCTGTTTTCCTGGGCAGCGCAAAGCGCTGCACGATGCGATGTAGGACATGAGTTGCAAATTGCAACGGACGCCATATATTTTTTGTGCGGGGGGCGATTTTACGTTAGTGCTAGGCTCATGGGAAAATTACGCGAACCGTTGAACGACATTTACGGCAATAATTGCGCGCTGCCGCTCGCGCTCGAGGCGATGGGCGAGCGCTGGTCGTTCATGATCCTTCGCGCCGCCTTCAACGGCGTCCACCATTTCGAGGAGTTTCAGCAGGAGCTCAGCATCGCGCGCAACATCCTGTCGAACCGGCTGTCGAAACTCGTCGACCATGGCATCATGGAGCGCGAGGTGATGGCCGAGGATCGCCGCAAGGTGCTTTATCAGCTTACGCAGAAGGGCGTCGAACTGCTGCCCGCGATGATCGCGCTGCGCCAGTGGGGCGAAAAATGGGGCGCCGGCGTCGCCTCGACCCCGGTGCTCGTCGACACGAGCGACGAGCAGCCGATCGGCCCGGTGACGATCACCGCACACGACGGCCGGCCGCTCGGCTATGGCGAGCTGGTGTGGAAGCATCGCTCGGAGCTGCAGCCGCTCGGACAGGCCCGCGTACGGATGGCTCCGGTCGCGGCCGAATGACCCCCGGCGCCGCGCGCACGCTTCGCATTTCCCTTTCCGGAGGCTGATCATGGCGAGCCAGCCAGCATCGCAGCCGGCGTCGATGCCGCTGTTCGGCTTTTCCTCGCCCGGCCCCTTTTTCGGCAACAAGGTGCGGGCGTTCTGGAACCTCCAATTCCTGGGCTGGGCCGCATGGCTCGGCCTGCGCGGGGTGTCGGGACTCGCCAACGGACAATCCTTCACCTTTCTCATCCCGCAGGTGATTTCGGCGATCACCGGCTTTTCGCTGACGCTGATCCTGTCGGTCTGCTATCGCGCGCTGATCAACCGGCGTCCGATCCTGATGTGGGGCGTCAGCTTCGGCCTCGCGGGGCTGGCGACGATGCTCTGGGCGTTCATCGACGCGTGGGTCTCGCAGATCCAGAATCCGGCGAGCGAAGCGGGCTTCACCAGCCTGCTGCTCGGCGCGATCTATATCGACGCGACCTCGCTCGGCGCCTGGTCGGCGCTTTATTTCGCGATCAATTATTTCCTCCAGCTCGAGGAGCAGAACGACCGGATGCTGCGGCTCGAGGCGCAGGCCGCCTCGGCGCAGCTCGCGATGCTGCGCTATCAGCTCAATCCGCATTTCCTGTTCAACACGCTGAACAGCATCTCGACGCTGGTATTGCTCAAACAGTCCGAACCCGCGAACGCGATGCTGTCGCGCCTGTCGGCCTTCCTGCGCTACACGCTCGCCAACGAGCCGACCGCGCAGGTGACGCTGGCGCAGGAGGTCGAGACGCTGAAGCTCTACCTCGATATCGAGAAGATGCGCTTCGAGGACCGGCTGCGCCCGCATTTCAACATCGATCCCGCTGCGCAGCGCGCGCGGCTGCCGTCGCTGCTGCTCCAGCCGCTGATCGAGAATGCGATCAAATATGCTGTCACCCCGCAGGAGGAGGGCGCCGATATCACGCTCTCGGCTCAGCTTGCCGGTGAAAAGGTTCGGATTACCGTGTCCGACACGGGGTCGGGATTGTCAGAGGGGGCCGTCGATCCCACGACGGGCGTTGCAACGGAATCAACCGGTGTGGGTTTAGCCAATATCAGGGACCGGCTGGCGCAGGCTTATGGCGACCAGCAACGGTTCGAGGTGCAGTCGGGCGCCGATGGCGGCTTCACGGTGATTATCGAGATTCCGTTCCAGCCCGACGGACAAGTGACGATTGGAACCGAACGCACATGACGATCAGAACCATCCTGGTGGATGATGAAAAATTGGCGACCCAGGGCCTGCAACTGCGGCTCGAAGCGCACGGAGATGTCGAAGTCGTCGACACCGCCCAGAACGGCCGCGAGGCCATCCGAAAGATCAAGACCCACAAGCCCGACCTCGTCTTCCTCGACATCCAGATGCCGGGCTTCGACGGCTTTTCGGTGATCCAGGGGCTGATGGAGGTCGAACCGCCGCTCGTCGTCTTCGTCACCGCTTATTCGGACCATGCGATCCGCGCCTTCGAGGCGCAGGCGGTCGACTATCTGGTCAAGCCGGTCGAGCCCGAACGGCTCGCCGACGCGCTCGACCGCGTGCGCCAGCGGCTGGCCGAAAAGCGCGGCGTTGCCGAGGTCGAGCGGTTAAAGACCGTGCTCGCCGAAGTCGCGCCCGAGGCGGCCGACGATTATGATGCCGAGGTCCAGCCCGACGCGCACGCTGCCGACCGCTATGAAAAGATGATCAACATCAAGGATCGCGGCCAGATTTTCCGCGTTGATGTCGACAGCATCGAGCGCATCGACGCCGCGGGCGACTATATGTGCATCTACACCGCCGACAACAGCCTGATCCTGCGCGAGACGATGAAGGATCTGGAAAAGCGGCTCGACCCGCGCAACTTCCAGCGCGTCCACCGCTCGACGATCGTCAACCTGTCACAGGTCAAGCAGGTCAAGCCGCACACCAACGGCGAATGCTTTCTCGTCCTCGGCTCGGGCGCGCAGGTGAAGGTCAGCCGCAGCTATCGGGATGTGGTCGCGCGCTTCGTGCATTAGAAAGTTTCGCACGAAGACACAAAGACACGAAGAGGTCGTGTTTGCCGCAAAGCGGCTTTCCTCTGCTCCACATTGCGATTGGCGGCGCCGATGAAAGAAAAGGGGCCTATTGGCCCCCGCTGGCCTCTTCGTGTCTTTGTGTCTTCGTGCGAAACAAGAAATGCGGCGAGCTTAGAGCTGGTGTCCCGTCCGGTCGCGCTTCGTTGCCAGATATTGCTCGTTATATTTGTTCGTCGGCAGTGCGAGCGGGATGCGTTCGACCACCGCGACGCCTTCCTTCTCCAGCCGCGCGACCTTTTCGGGATTGTTGGTCATCAGCCGGATGCGCGGGATGCCCAGCAGGTCCAGCATTCGCCCGGCGATCGCGAAATCGCGCGCCTCGACCGGAAAGCCGAGCCGCAGATTGGCGTCGACCGTGTCATACCCCTGATCCTGCAGCGCATAGGCGCGCAGCTTGTTGACCAGCCCGATCCCGCGCCCCTCCTGCCGCAAGTAGAGCAGCACCCCCCACGGCGCGTCGGCCATCGCGTGGAGCGCGGCGTGGAGCTGCGGTCCGCAATCGCATTTGAGGCTGCCGAGCACGTCGCCGGTCAGGCATTCGCTGTGCAGCCGCACGACCGGCGGCTGGCCGTCGCGCTTGCCGATGATCAGCGCGACATGGTCCGATGCTTCCTCGGGGCTGCGAAAGGCGACGATCTCGGCGCTCTCGCTTGCCTCAACGGGCAGGCGCGCCCGCGCCGCGATTTCGAGCCGCGCCGGGTCGAGCAGCGCGACGACGTCGTCGGCGCTGGCTTCGGTTTCGGTCGCGCCCGACGCTGCGCGCACGAAGAAGGCGGGGAGCAGCCCTGCGTGCCGCGCCATCGTCATCGCCGCCGAGGCCGCCGAATCGCTGCCGGTGGGCATGGTGCGAAAGGGGCCTTTCAGCGGATGCGCGAGGTCGAGCGCCGGATCGGCGATGGCGAGTGCTGCCGCGACACTATCGGCGGCATTTGAAAGCCGCACCGGCCCCGGCGTTGCGGCGGCGCGCTGGTTGGTAAGCTTCAGCGTCACCGCGCGCTCGCCCGAGATCAGCACGTCATGGCTGCCGAACGCCGTCAGCGCCGCGTCGCGCGCGCTTTCGACCGCGATCAGGTCGAGCGCGCCATCGCCGCCGCCGATCCGGAACGGCCACCCCCGGCGCAGCGCGTCGATCGCGCGCGCGGCTCTCCGGGCGCCCATATCCTTTGGCGCATCGCTCAAATGGCAAACTCCGTCACCAGCGGAATATGATCCGACGGCCGCTCCCAGCTCCGCGCCGGCTGCACCACCCGGTGCGAAACCGCTTTCGGGGCCAGGTCGGGGGTCGCCCACATATGATCGAGCCGGCGGCCACGGTTCGACGCTTCCCAATCCTTCGCGCGGTAGCTCCACCAGGTATAAAGCGGCGTCGGCGCCGCGACGAAATGGCGGCCGAGGTCGACCCAGTCCGACGCTGCCTGCAATCGTGCGAGCGTTTCGACCTCGATCGGCGTGTGGCTGACGACGTCGAGCAGCGCCTTGTGGTTCCAGACGTCGCTTTCGAGCGGGGCGACGTTGAAATCGCCGGTCAGGATCGTCGGCGTATCGACCAGCGCGCGCGACCAGTCGGTCATGCGGCCGAAGAAATCGAGCTTCTGGCCGAATTTGGGGTTGAGGGTGCGGTCCGCTATGTCGCCGCCCGCGGGGATATAGACATTGTCGAGCCGGACCCCCGACGGCAGCGTGACGCCGATATGTCGCGCCTCGCCGTTCGCCTGCCAGTCATATTTGCGGACGTCGGCTAGCGGCAGCCTGCTGATGATCGCGACGCCATGGTGCATCCGCTGGCCGTTGGTGACGATATGGGTATAGCCGAGCTGCTCGAACATGCCCTTGGGGAACAGGCCGCATTCGACCTTCGTCTCCTGCAGGCACAGAATGTCGGGGGCTTCTTCGCGCAGGAATTTTTCGACGATGCCGATTCGGGCGCGGACGCTGTTGATGTTCCAGGACGCGATGCTTGTCATGCCGTCGGCTCTATCGAGGCCGGATGCGGTTCGCAATGGCGGCACCGAGAATCATAAACCCCCGTTCCAGGGGCGGTGGAACGGGGGTTCAAGGTCAGCGTTCGTCACGCTCTTGAATGAAGACACCGGGCGATCCGGATGGGGCAACAGGGGGAAACCCAAAACCGGAAGCCGTGGTGGCGCCTTCGAGGGTTGGAATAGCCGCCTTTCCCTGTCGCCAAGCTGAACGGGCCGCGCCCCGCCGTCGTTCGTCGGTCAGGGAAGGCCGTTCGTCGATGCCGCGGCGATCACTTGCGCTTGCGCGGGCGCGGATCGGTCCATTTGAACGCCGAGTCGGCGACCGCGACGTTGAACTTCTGGTTGCTGAGGTCGATGCGCGTCCGGTTGTTCTGCGAATCGAGCGCCACCCAGCCACGCAAGCGGAGGCCGGCAGGCGACGATCCGTCGCGGACGAAGACCATCGTGATCGTGCCATATTCGGGGCGTTTCGGGTCCTTCACCTCGACGCTCAGCACGTCGCTGCTGCCGGTGGGCAGCACCTTGGCATATTTCGACAGGTCGCGGTCGGGGTCGAGCAGCGCGCCGAGCGGCGAATTCCTGACCGGCCAGCTCTGCACCTGCTTCACCTGATAGTCGATCATCGTCAGGCGGCTGCCGTCGCCGACGATCAGCAG
Source organism: Sphingopyxis sp. (assembly GCF_036261875.1). Taxonomy (GTDB): domain Bacteria; phylum Pseudomonadota; class Alphaproteobacteria; order Sphingomonadales; family Sphingomonadaceae; genus Sphingopyxis. The sequence goes on from NZ_DATAJZ010000028.1 coordinate 68,587, forward strand.
CGGCACGTCCTTCTGATATTGAAAGCGGATCTTGCCGGGGCGCTTCAGCGTCAGCTTGCCGGTCAGCCGCTGGCCGTTGCGGTCGGTCTGGACGAAATCGGCGGTCATCGAACTCGTCGATTTGAGGTGCGCCTGCACCGACGCCAGCGCGCTCGCCGACTGCGCGATGGCGGGCGCGGCGACCGCAAGGCCGACGGCGGCGAAAGGGGCGATCATCTTCTGAAAGGTCATCTGGCTCTCTGTCTTGCTTGTGGGGCTGCATCATGAGGGTCAGGCATTGAACTCGTCCTGAACTGCCGTTTCATCTCTCCGTCATCCCGGCGAAGGCCGGGATGACGATTTGAGAAATGCTTCAATCCCCCCTATCGCGGCTGGCCATATTGGTCGGTCAGCACGTCGCGGCGGCCGACATGGTTGGGCGGGCTGACGAGTCCCTCCTCCTCCATCCGCTCGATCAGGCGCGCGGCGCTGTTATAGCCGATGCGAAGCTGCCGCTGGAGCCAGCTCGTCGAGGCCTTCTGGCTTTCGGCGACGATCTGGCAGGCCTTGGCATACATGCGGTCCTCGGCGCTGTCGCCGCCCGCGGGGGCGCCTTCCATCGCGAAGCCGCCGTCTTCGGGATCCTCGGTGACGCTCTCGATATAGTCGGGGCGGCCCTGCGCTTTCCAATGTTCGGCGACCTGTCGCACCTCGTCGTCCGACACGAAGGGGCCGTGGATGCGGGTGATCTGCTTGCCGCCGGGGACATAGAGCATGTCGCCCTTGCCGAGCAGCTGCTCGGCGCCCGCCTCGCCCAGGATCGTGCGGCTGTCGATCTTCGAGGTGACGTTGAAGCTGATGCGCGTCGGCAGGTTTGCCTTGATGACGCCGGTGATGACGTCGACCGACGGCCGCTGCGTCGCGAGGATCAGGTGGATGCCCGCGGCGCGCGCCTTTTGCGCGAGGCGCTGGATCAGGAATTCGACCTCCTTGCCCGCGGTCATCATCAGGTCGGCCAGCTCGTCGACGACGACGACGATCTGCGGCAGCGGCTGATAGTCGAGCGCCTCCTCCTCATAGACCGGCTGGCCGGTGTCGGGGTCGTAGCCGGTCTGGACGCGCCGCCCGAGCGACTTGCCCTTGGCAAGCGCCCCGCGCACCTTGTCGTTGTAGGAGGCAAGGTTGCGCACCGACAGCGACGACATCATCCGGTAGCGGTCCTCCATCTGCTCGACCGCCCATTTGAGCGCGCGGATCGCTTTCTTGGGCTCGGTCACCACCGGGGCGAGCAGGTGCGGAATGTCGTCATAGACGCTGAGTTCCAGCATCTTCGGATCGATCATGATCATCTTCACCTGGTCGGGGCCGAGGCGATAGAGGAGCGAGAGGATCATCGCGTTGAGCCCGACCGATTTGCCCGATCCGGTGGTGCCCGCGATCAGCAGGTGCGGCATCGGGGCGAGGTCGGCGATCATCGCATCGCCACTGATATTCTTGCCGAGGATGATCGGCAGCGCGCCATTCTGGTCCTGGAACAGCGCGCTGCCGATGATTTCGTGCAGCACCACCGCCTCGCGGTTCGCGTTGGGCAGCTCGATGCCGATCACCGTGCGGCCGGGGATCGGCGCGATGCGCGCCGACAGCGCCGACATGTTGCGCGCAATGTCGTCGGCGAGGTTCGAGACGCGGCTCGCCTTGGTGCCCGGCGCAGGCTCGAGCTCGTACATGGTGACGACGGGGCCGGGGCGCACCGCGGTGACGACGCCCTTGACCTGGAAATCCTCAAGCACCGATTCGAGCAGCCGCGCGTTGCGTTCGAGCGCCGCCTTGTCGATCTGGCCGCTCCGCCCCTCGGGCGCCGGGGTGAGCAAATCGATCGAGGGAAGCTGGTAATTGGTGAACAGCTCGGTCTGCGGCTTGGCCTTGGGCTTCGACGGTGCCGTGCGTTCAACGGGATCGGCGATCTCGGGCGGCGCGCGGTCGCTCGGCTCGGCGCGCGGACGCGGGCGGATCACGCGCTCCATCAGATTGGGCGCCTTGGCCCCGGCCTCGGCCGCCTTGGCCGGTTCGACGACGCGGCTGCTCGCCGCCGCAGGCAGCTTGAGCCGCGAGGCCCAGCCCTTTTCGAGCCGCAGCGCGCGAAAGGCGAGCCACAGGCCGAGGAGGACCAGCACCACGATCGCCGCGAAGCGCGCGAGCGCCGCGCCGGGTTCGCCGGCAAGCGCGAACAGCGGCGTGATCGCGCCGCCGACGACCAGCGCGATGATCCCACCCCAGCCCGCCGGCATCGGCGCGCCGCTGGCGGGCGCCCATAATTCGGCGCCGAGTCCGACGAGCAGGATGCCGATAAAAGAATAGGCGAGCTGGCGGAGCCAATAGGGTTGAGGTTCCCCAACCCACAGCCGCCACGCCATGACGCCGAGCAAAGGCAGCAACAGCACGACCGGCGCGCCGCCGATCGACAGGCCAAGGTCGGCGAACCAGGCGCCGGGGGCGCCCATCCAGTTCGCGGCATTGCCGTTCGCCGCGGTGTTGAGCGCCGCGTCGGTGCTGTCGTAGGTGACGAAGGCGAGCGTCAGGAACAAGGTGAAGGCAGCGAGCAGCGCCGCCGCCGCGATCACGAGCGACCGGGCGATGCTCTGGCGGAAAATCGTGCGCCAATCAGCCTTTGCGGCGATGGGCTTGCGGCTGGCCATGCTGGAAACGGTCCTCAACTATTAACCACGGCGATATGCACACGGGGCGGACTCGCCGTCAAGCAGCCCCTCGGCGAGGCGTGCAAGCGTGCACGATATTATTCCGAAGTTCAGGAAAGTTCAGCCCAATGCGCGCGCCGGTTCGGGTCTTGCGGCGTGCTGGACGCGCCGCGCGATGGCTGCACCGCAAGCCGGCTAGCGACCGTTTTTGTTCACCAAATGAAAGAGCCGGATGAAGGCTGACACAGCTGGATAATGTAGGAAAGGCCTATTTGGAGCCGATGTCGGCTTAGGGGTGGGGAGCGGACGGTGCCGATCCTCCCCGGCACGGGGAGGATCCGCTTGTCGCCTTCCGCTCGTTTTCAGACGTTCCTCTCTCTTTCGGTCAAACGCCGTCCTTTTCATCCTGCCCCAAAACGCGCTAGGGCGGGTGCATGACCGAACCTCTGCGTAGCGATGTCCTGATCTCCGGTGGCGGCCTCGTCGGACAGGCGCTGGCCCTCGCCCTCGCTCGCCACGGCCTGTCGAGTCAGATCGTTGATCCCGCCGATCCGGTGGCGACGATCGCGCCGGGCTTCGATGGCCGCGCCTCGGCGATCGCGAGCGCGGTGTGGCGGATGTTCGAGGTGATCGGCATCGCCGGCCGGCTCACCGATCACGGCTGCCCGATCCGCGCGATCAAGGTCAGCGACGGCGGGCCAAAGGAAAATGGCGGCGGCGGCGAGCTTGATTTCGTCACCGCCGAGGACGCGCCGGCGCTCGGCACGATGGTCGAGAATCGCCGCCTCCGCCTCGCGCTCGCGGCGGGGATCGCCGAGGCGCCGCTGGTGCGAATCTTTGCGCCCGCGAAGGTCGTGGATCGCGAGGTCGGCGCGCATGGCGTGACGCTGACGCTCGCCGACGGGACGACGCTCGCGGCGCCGCTGCTGATCGTCGCCGAGGGGCGGCGCTCGCCGACGCGCGATGCGGCGGGGTTCAGCATCGCGAGCTGGTCCTATCATCATCACGCGATGATCGGCGCCGTCGCGCACACAAAACCGCACGATCATGTCGCGCACGAAATCTTCTTCCCCTCAGGGCCTTTCGCGCTGCTGCCGCTCGTCGACGACGAGCAGGGGCGGCATCGCTCGGCGTTCGTGTGGACGGTGTCCGAAAAGGATGGGCCGGGCTTCGCGAAGCTCGGCGACCGCGGCTTTACCGCCGAGCTCGAAAAGCGCGCGGGCGGGCTGCTCGGCGCGATGGAACTCGTCGCACCGCGCATGACCTATCCGCTCGGTTTCCATCACAGCGCAAAGATCGTCGCCGACCGCATCGTCCTCGTCGGAGACGCCGCGCACGGCATTCATCCGATCGCGGGACAAGGACTCAACCTCGGCCTGCGCGACGTCGCGGCGCTCACCGAAGTACTCGTCGAGGGCGCACGGCTCGGGCTCGACCTCGGCGACGCGGCGCTGCTCGCGCGCTATCAGCGCTGGCGCGGGCTCGACAATCTGATGGTCAGCCTCGCGACCGACGGCCTCACCCGCCTGTTCGGGATTCCGGGCAAGACCGCGTCGGCGGTGCGTCGCGCCGGGCTCGGCGCCGTGCAGCGACTGCCGGTGCTCAAGCGCTTCTTCATGGACGAAGCGCGCGGCGAGGCGGGCGACCTGCCGCGCCTGCTGGCGGGCGCCGAAATCTGACCCGATCGTCGGCCCCATCCGCGCAGGGGCGACGGATATGGGTTTATACTTAGGCGCCCGGCACGCTCCCGCTAACCATCGCAGCCTATCCCTTGTCCTGCGGGCGGCCAAGCCCGCCCAGGATGGGGAACGACCATGTCGGCCAAAAGCGATGCCCTCGAAGATGCCGTTACCGCATTGATCCAGGCGCGCACCGCGCTCGAAGCGGCGCCGGGACCGCGCGCGCGGGCGCGCGTCGACCGTGCCTTCGCGCGTCTGTTCGCGCTCGCGGCGCCGCGCATCCGCTATTTCACCCGGTCCTACGGCCTCGCCGATATCGCCGAGGATGCCGCGCAAGCGTGCGCGATCGCGCTCCATCGCGCCGCCGAACGCTACGATCCCGCGCGGGCGCGCTTCACCACCTATGTCAATTGGCAGATCCGCGCCGAATTGCAGGCGCTGCGCCTGCGGCTCCACGGCGACCAGCGCTGCGCGGGCCGCCGCGCGGCGGGGGCGGTGCTGTCGCTCGACGCGCTGGCGGAGGCGGGCGGCGATGACGGGCTTGTCGACCCCGGCGCCGAAGCGGCGACCGAGCAGGCCGCCGCCGATGGTCTGGCGAGCCTCGTCGCCGACCGGCTCGTCGCCGACTGGGCGGCGCGCCGCGAAAAGGCGCTGCTGCGCACCCCGCGCGGCGCGGCGGCGCCCGAACGGGTCGCGGCGAAAGCGCACGCGGAAGGCGCACTCGTTCGCCGCCAGCTCACCCATACCAAAGCGCTGATCGAACGGCTCGGCGAGGCCGACCGCCATATCGTGCGCCGCGCCTTCGCCGACATGGCCCGCATGGTGGGCGCCAAGCCGCATTGAGCCGATACAAAGGGCTATTGTAGCGTCGCGCGCCCATCGTCGCCGTCGAAGCGGCCGAAGAATTGCATCATCTGCACGACCAGCTCGGCGCGCGCGTCGATCGGGCTCGCCTCAAGCAGCGCCTGCTTCGCCGCCGCGTCGAACGGCGCGACCTGCGCGATGCCGTTGACCAAGGTCGCATCGTCGAGCTGGCCGACCGAATCCCAGTCGACGACATAACCCTGCCGCGCCGCGAAACGCTTCGCCTCGCGTTCGAGGCTCGCGCGCTCGATGCTCGACAGCACGGCATCCTCTTCGGCCTCGACCTCGATCTCGGCCTCGACCTGACGGAACGGCGTCGTGACGTCGAGTTCGCGCCGGACGCGGAAGCGCGCGACGCCCTCGAGCACCAGATTGAAGCGCCCTTCGTCGAGCGCCTCGACATCGACGATGCGTCCGACGCAGCCGACATCGTAAAGCGCGGGAGGTTCGCGGGCTTCCTCGCCCGGAATCTGGCGCGGCTGGATCATTCCGATCTGGCGGTCGCGCGCGAGCACCTCCTGCACCATCGCCTTGTAGCGCGGCTCGAAGATGTGGAGCGGCAGGTGCAGTCCCGGAAACAGCACCGCGCCGGGCAACGGAAAGATCGCGATCCGCTGGATGGTGAGGGGTGCGGCTTCGGCCATGGCGCGTCAGCCGAACAGGATCAGCGACAGGCGACGGCGCTGCGCCGCGACCCACGGGTCTTCGAGGCCCACGGCTTCGAACAGCGACAGCAGCTTGGCGCGCGCGGCGCCGTCGTTCCATTCGCGATCGGCGGCGACGATGTGGAGCAGATTGTCGGCGGCGGCATCGCGCTGCCCGGCGCCGATCTGCGCCGCGGCAAGATCGAAGCGCGCCTGATGGTCGTCGGGATTCGCCGCGACTGCGGCCTCCAGCCCCGCAAGCTCGCCCGCTTCGGGCGCGTCGGCGGCGAGCGCGAGCGCGCTTTTCGCCTGCGCGATCGCGGGGTCGGCCGCGATCTCGGCGGGCACCGCGTCCAGCGCCGCCTGCGCCGCGCCGGCATCGCCCGCCAGCAGCAGCGCGCGGATCAGCCCGCCGTGCGCCGCGGCATTGTCGGGCGCCATCTGGGCGATCTGCGAAAAAATGCCCGCGGCGCGCGGCCCGTCGCCCTCGGCCAGCACGCCCTCGCCCATCTCGATCAGCGGCGCGATCTCGACCGCGCGGGCGCTCGCCTCGCTCTCGATCGGAAGCTGCGCGAGCAACTGATCGAGCAGCGCCTTGAGCTGGCTCTCGGTCCGCGCATTGGTCAGGTTGGCGACCGGTTGGCCTTGAAAGATCGCATAGACGGTCGGAATCGACTGGACCTGGAACTGGCTGGCGATGAAGCCGTTCGCATCGACATCGACCTTCGCCAGCACGACACCCTTGTCGGCATAATCCGCGGCGACCTTTTCGAGCACGGGCGCAAGCTGCTTGCACGGCCCGCACCATTCGGCCCAGAAATCGAGGATGACGAGGCTTTTCATCGACGGATCGACGACATCGCGGCGGAAGGCTTCGACGGCTTCTTTCTCTTGCGGGTTCAGACCGAGCGTGGCCACGGTGATGATGCTCCTTAGTATATAGGCATGAGCCCAGCGCGCTTCCGCATGGGCGAAAAAGACTCTTCACGCGCTTATGTGGGATTTGGCGCGTCAATGCCAACCCTTCGCGGAAAAAGCGCAAACAGGGCTTGCCGACTCCGAAAGCCGGTGCTAATCGCGCGCCTCACCCGCTGGGAGCCACCCGTTTCCAGCCGCCAGAGCGGGCGTAGCTCAGGGGTAGAGCACAACCTTGCCAAGGTTGGGGTCGAGGGTTCGAATCCCTTCGCCCGCTCCAGTTTTTCCAATATATATCAATGTTTTGGCGCGTATTGCAACGCGTCTTGTCCGGAGACACGTGCTGTCAGTTGCGGCGTTGTCTCCACAGTGTCTCCAAGCGCCGGTGAGTTGTCGGGTGTCGTGGTGGGCGTTGGCGCAGCACCGCAAGCGGGCGGGTGTTGAATGGCCTGCTGCTCGCAGTATGCGTAAGTCACGGGTTCGCATTCTCTCGTTTGCGCCATCGCTCCATAATCTCTGTCGCCAAGCATGACATTGCAGGTGCCGTGTCGAGCAAGATGGATTTCAATTAGATCCAATTCCGGCTCCAGTTGTGGTTGCCTATGGCGAAACACTTGCGGAATTAGGTGCCCGCCCGTCCGTTTAACTAGGGCGAGTGACCGGGCTCCGCTACGTATGTCCAGGCAAATGCTAAAGGTGGTGGTGCGTGCTCCCGAAGCGCGTTTCCTTTGCTCGGTCACTTTTTCAAGGTTGTTCGTCCAATAATAATTGAATTATAAAATGGCCGCCATTTTGGGCGAGGCATAACTTCCCGAGTGCGACTCATTCCGGTCGCGCAATTGGGAAGGAAGAAGCGATGAAGATCCAAAACAGTGAGCTGATCGATCTCGGCGCCATCAGCGTCGAAACCCGCGGCATCGAGCCGCTCGGTCCGGTCGACGAGGATCAGGGCGAACATTATCTGTTCGCCGGTGGCATCTCGGCTGACGACTGAAAGCGATGGCGTGCCGCCGCCGCGCGGCACGCCATTCGCGATGGCTCGCCTGACACGTCCATGTCGCCCCCACTTCGCCCCGGCCTGCACTACCTGCGTATCACCGATAGCTACATTTTCTTCGACCTTCTCGCTGACCGCTACTTCCTGCTGACGAATAGGTCGGCAGAGGCGTTCGAGCGATTCGCGAATGGCTCACCCACCCGTGTTGACGAAGATCATCTGCACCGCCTCGGCCTCACCGGTGAGGCCCAGAAGGGCGCGCTACCGCGCGGTGTTCCAACCGTGACCGCCGCTCGCAGCCTTGTCGACACTCCGCTTGCCGGCGCAGGAATATTCGTCACAATCGCGAGCGTGGCTGCGCAGCGGCGCGCGCGGCGCGACCTCGGTCGCCACCCCCTCGCGCAAATCCTCAGCGATATCTCCTGCGCGCAGCACGAGCTTCCGTTGGCAGGCGACAAGGCGTGCCGGGATGTCGCGGGAGCGTTCCAACGCGCGAAGCGCTATGTGTCGGGAGCCGACCAGTGCCTGCCGCGCGGCATCGCCATGAAACGCATGATGGCCCGACAGGGTCAGACAGTATCGCTGGTATTCGGTGTTACCATGCCGTTCGCCGCGCACAGTTGGGTGCAGGCCGGCAACCTTGTGCTGACCGACCCGCTCGATATCGTTCTCCACTATCAGCCGATCTTTGCTGTCTGATGGCGGGGGGATACCATATCGAGCTCGGGACGAAGTCGAGTGGCCGCGGGTCGCTTGACCGCCCGCCCGACCTGGTTTTGCCCGGTGCCGCGATTTGGTCCCAAGAGCCCTTGATCGTGGCGGGGCCGCGCACCGTCATCATTGGTCGGGTCTTCCGTCGCGGCAAGCCGAGTATGCCTGTCGTCACGCTGGGGCAGGAGGAAGCCGATCACCTCATGAGCGATCGTGCTCACGCACTGCTCGGCCAATACTGGGGCGGTTATGTGATCGTGCATGTCGACGCCGACGATGTCGTGCGCGTGTTTCGTGATCCCTCGGGGCTGCTTCCTTGCTATTTTCGCCGCCGCGCAGAGGACATCGTTCTCGCCGGGTCTGTCACTGATCTTGCCGCGCCCGGTGCTGATGCCGTCGATTTCGTAGAGCTCGCCTTCACTCTCGCGGGCGGCGATCTGCGCGGAAGGCAGACATGTCTCGCTGACATCGAAGAACTGATCGCGGGTGAGTGCCTTGCATTTGACCATGGAAAGGCGTCGACCAAGGCATGGTGGTCACCTTGGGATCATACCGGCGCTCCTGTCATGGAGTTGGAAGACGCCGTCGCCGCGCTTCGAGAGACGGTGACCGATTGCGTCAGGGCATGGGCAGGCGCCTTTCCCGCGATACTGGTCGGGGTATCGGGAGGGCTCGATTCCTCGATCGTGACGGCGGCCGCGGCGCAGTCGGACGCCAGCCTTATTTGCCTCAATCTTGTCAGTTCCGATTTCGATGGTGACGAACGGCGCTATGCGCGCGCGCTCAGCGACCATCTCGGTATCGAACTTGTCGAGGCGGATCGTGAACTCGCGGATATCGATGTTACGCGATCGGCGGCGCCCCACCATCCGTGGCCGGTTGCGCCACTCTACAAGCAGACCAATGAAGAAATTCATCGCCGTCTACTGTCCGCCCGACCGTTCGACGCCTTCTTTACCGGCAATGGCGGCGATGGAATTTTTTTCGGCACGCGGAGCACGATCGCCCTGATCGACCGGCTGCTGGCGCAAGGACCACGGCCATCGCTGGCATCGACGGTGCAGGACATTTCGGTCCTGACCGGCGCCGACGCCGGAACCGTTCTGAAATATGGCTGGGCGCGATATCGCCGCAACCGCGGGCGCCATGCGGCCGGCTATAATTTCTCGGGCCTGAATCGGCAGCTCGCGCGGCGTATCAGAAAACGAGGCGCAACCCACCCGTGGCTCACCGCTCCGGACGACGTTCTGCCCGGAAAAACCGTTCACGCAGCCTATCTGATGCGAGCCCAGAAGGGCGTTGAACTCTACGACCGCGCAACTATGCCGCCCCATATTGCTCCATTGATGTCGCAACCCATCGTCGAACTCTGTTTCGCGATCCCGAGCTGGTTCTGGATCGCGGGCGGTTTGAACCGGGCGGTCGCCCGTAGCGCGTTCGAACCCCTACTCCCTGCGGTCGTTTCAGCGCGGACCCAAAAGGGTGGACCCGGCGATTTTCATCTGTCCATCTATCGGCGGCACCGAGACACCTTGCACGCGCGGCTTCGGGAAGGCGTTCTCGCCGCCTCGGGCATTCTCGATCTCTCGCTGCTCGACGCGCCCGATGATCCGACCTGGCGCGGAACCGAGCGCATCGACCGAATCCTTGCCCTGAGCGCGGCTGAAAATTGGGCGCGCTACTGGAGCGGAGGTTGAAATCATTTTCGCGAAGTCGCGCGGGACCGATCGTTGGATGCCAACTCACCAATTTACAAGCTGGAGGATACGGAAATGGACGTTCAAAATATCGATTTGGATTATGTGCTACTTGGCTCGATTAGCGAGCAGACGCGCGGTGTCGAGGTGGTCGGCCCGGTCGAAGAGGACACCGGCTCACGCTATCTGATTTTCGCGGGGATTGGCGAAGATGATTGAGCGTTTTGGCGTGGCGTGAGGACGCAGCGATCACGCTGACCATTCGCCAGGCGATCCCAGTTGGCAACCCGACCGGCGAATAGTGCGTCAGGATCCCGCACGCCTAGTAGCCAGTAATCAAACCATGCGAGATTCTCGCGCATCGCCTGCAGCCGGTTCGACGGGATATGGAAGACATGTGTCTCGTCCGACGCAGGACTGGTTCCCGGATAATAGCTGAGCTGGGTCGGAACATCCGCGTCGCGCAAAGCCTCAAAAAGCTCGATCTGCGAGGGCGAAGCCGACGCAACCTGCTGCAACACCGCTGCACAGATCTTACGGGCGTTCAGCGACGGCGCGAACCGGCGATAGTGGTCAATATTGTCGCCGAGCGGACCGCCGCCGTAAACCGGATCGTAGCTTGCGCGCGCGCCTGCATAGCCGCTTGGTTCCAAGAACCCGCCGTCTCCGCTCGATGCGGCGCGAAACAGGCGCGAATTTGTGATCGCGACATTGACCATCTGCGAGCCCCGGCTGTAGCCCGCGATGCCAAGACGATTTGGATCGATCAGCCCCTCTGTGCTGAGGTCTTTTACGGCATCCTCGATGCTGTGGATGCCGTTGAGCCATATGCGTTGGCGAACGGTGTCGGGGTCGGGCGGCCCCTTGCCGCGCATCCAGGCACGATAGGCATCCATCAGTTCATCGGATTGCCGGGGCGAAGGATCATTGAGCAGCAGTACGACATAGCCGCGCTCGGCAAACAGCTGCACGGGGTAATTCCACTGATTGCCCGGTTCGGAGAATCGCTCGTCGGCGTCACTGCCGTGAGTCACGACCAGCGCCGGATACCGCTCGCCTTCGCGATAGCCGCGCGGAAGCACGACATAACCTTGTGCTCTGTAGCCGTCGCGGCTGACGAAGCTTCTCGGAATCACCCGGAGCGGCTCTATGGCATCATGTCTCGACGAGATCGAATCAAGCCGCCGCGCCGCCCCTGTGCGCAAGTCAATATGGATGAGGCGCGGAGGAATGGTCATTCCTTCCTCCACGCAGACGGCCGTTGCGAGGGCGCCATCAAATCCGCAACGCGTGAGGCTCGCACCCGTGTCGATTACGCGGACAGCGTTTCGTTCAAGGACCGCGAGGCCATAGCGAAGATCCTCGGTCCCTCTCGTACCGAGAACAACGCGCCTGCCGTCGGCGCTCATTTTCCAGCCTGCCGCGCGGGGATCGCCGATTTCGAAGGCAACGGGTCCATAGCTATGGCGACGGCCGTCCGATGACGTCTCGACCAGCTCGAGTTTCTTGTCCACGCCCGTCGTGGCAAGCTGGCCGCCATGCGGGCCCACCAATATCCACATTGAAAGCAAATCGCGCTGGCTCGCCAGTTTGCTGATCGCTTGCTTCGTGCGGTCCCACGCCCACAGTTCGAACTTGCCACCTAGCGTTCCATCCTGCACTTCGACCCGGAACCGGACCTCGTCGTTTTGCCAGACGATGCGACCGCCGCCGCGGGTCGCGACGCGATCGGTCGATGGTCGGGTCGCAATACGAACCGCCGCCCCGTCTGGTCCGCGCAGAAGATAGTCGACCTCGACTTCAATCGCCGAGCGTCGCCGGTTTCGCAGCGCGCTGACCTCATCGTCAAAGCGCACCCGGCCTGCGCCGGGCTTCGCTTTGATCAATGAGTACCAGAGCCATTTGCCGTCGGGCGACCAGTCATAGTCGAGAACACCGATGCGCGAGGGCCGCATTCCTCCGCCGATCGGGAAGGACATATCCGCCTTGCCGACCGGCACGGGAGAGGGATTGACGATTAGCGGCCGCACTGCGCCTTCGTTATCCATCCGATAGAGTTGCAGACCGTCGCCGAAATCGAGAAGGGCGCTCCAGTCGGGCGTGCCGGGAATAGGCCGAAGCGACTTCGCGGCTTCGACAGTCAATATGGTGCGCGTCCGTCCGGTCGCCACATCGACGGTTCGAACATGCGATCGCGGCCGTCCGGCCGCGATATCGGCAATGTCCACCGCGTAGATGGCGCGCTTGCCATCGTGGGCAAGGGCGATCTCGTTCACTTCGGGAACGGTGAGGATGTCTTCGATCGTCCAAGGCCTGCCCTTGCTCTCCCCCGCCGCGATGGCAGGAGAGAGCGCCGCGGCGGCAAGGAACGCCGCGGCCGGGAGGCCGGATCGGAACAAGGGTTTCATTTCCCCGCTCCTCACCAGTCGCGACTGATCGTGACGCCGAGGAAACGTCCGACTGCCGAATAGTTGGTCGAATCGAAGGGCGTGTCGCTTGGCGAGGCAACGGCTGTCGGTTCCGGCTTCGCATTGAAGATGTTGAGCGCGTTCACCGTGACTTCGGCGACGCCGCCAATCTTCATGCGCGCCGAAAGGTCGAGTGTTGCGATCGACGAAATATTGACCGGCGTCGTTCGGCGCCGATCGGTTACGCCGCCCGTGAAATTCAGGAAGGACGCCAGCGTAAAGCGCGCGCCGCCGAAGGTCGCCCCGCCGCGCGCGCGAAAATGCGGCGCGTTGAAGATCGTGCCGGCAAGATCGGCAACCGGGAGGCCAGGCAACAATTGCTGCCGGCTGTCGAGCCACGTTCCGCTGGCCGTCAGAGTCAGCGTCTCTGCACCGATAGGAGCCCGGTAGCGCAGCGACAGGTCGGCGCCTTTGAAGCGCTGCGAAGCGATGTTCCGGTCGCGCCCGTCGAGCAGCGCGATGACATTTGCCGGATTGTACGAACCCGTCGTTCCATTGCCGAGCGGATCAGCTGCTCCCGCGATCGCCGCGGCCTGCAGAGCCGGCGACGGGTTGAAGGCTATGAGGTCGGCGAACAGCGGATTGGTCAGCGTGCCGAGTGGTGAGCCAAAAGGCGGCGCGACCCGATCACGATATCCGATCCGGAACAGGCTCGTCACGATCTGTAGTCGTGATGACGGCCTGAACGTCGCGCTCAGCGTCATATTTTCGGAGCGCTCGGGGCCGATGTCGGGATTCCGCCCGCCGAGATAGATATAGGTCGAACCCGGCGGGAACAGCGTACCATATCCGGTTACCGGGAGGAGTACCGGCGTGTAACCGCTATATTGCTGGTTGAGTGTCGGCATCTTGAACGACCGGCCCCATGATGCCCCCAAGCTGAATTCCGCGACCGGCGCGTAAACGAAGCCCAGCTTCGGCACGATGATGCTTCCGGCATCGGAATAATCTTCCCACCGGACCGCCGCCGTCAGCGATGCACGATATGCGACGGGGAGATTTTGGGCGGGGCTCACCAGGGGCAGGAACAGCTCGCCATAGGCGTAGCGATTGTCCCGGCGTCCCGAAAAGTCTCTGCCATTGACCGTCGCGGCAAGGCGGTTCCGGCGCCAGCCGCCGCCCGCCGCGAGCCGGAGGTCGCCGGCGGGAAGGGCAAAGAGGGGACCCTCCACCCCCGCTTCGAAGCTGAGGCTGCGATTGTTGAAAACTCTGAGCGGAAGCGTCGCCACCCCGTTGGTAAAGTTCTGCGTTACGCCGAGCGTCTTGTCGGTGCCGTAGAAGGCCGTGACGCTTGCGTTCCAGTCGCTGCCGAGGTCCGCTTCGAGTGTCGGAGCGATGCCAAAAGTCTCGAACTCATTGTTCACGATCGTCCCGCGCGTGGTGATCGGACGATCCACGAACAACCCCCGAACCGACCCCATGTCTCCTCGTTTGTAGAGTGCGTCCGCCTTGAGCTTGATGCCCGGCGACAATTGCTGGTGACCGCTCAAAAGAAAACTGTGACGCTTGAGGCGCGGATAGAGCGTGGATGCCGGGTTGCTCGCCGTCGCGTAGCTGCGGTCTCGGGCCAGAATCGCGCTATTGTCGAAATAGTCATAGGTGGCGAGGAATCCGCCACCCTCCCATTTCACACCGCCAAGCAGATTATATTGCTGCTGAAAATTACCGCCGTCGGTCGAGCCGCCTAGCCGCACGCTCGTCGTGATCCCGTCATAATCCTCGCGCAGCAATATGTTCACCACGCCCGCCACCGCATCGGCGCCATAGATAGCGGAGGCGCCGTCGGTAACGATTTCGATCCGCTCGACTGCTGCGGCCGGAATAGCGCTCACGTCGATGACGCTCTGGGTGCCGCTATAGGCAAAGCGGTTGCCGTTGAGCAAAGTCAGCGTCGCATTGGCTCCGATGCCGCGCAGGTTGAATGTCGAGGCTCCGTTGACATTCCCATTTTCATTCTGGACGCCCTGCCCTGAACCGATCCCCGGGTTCTGACCGCCTCCGAAATTCTGAGGCAGGCTGCGCGCGACCTCGCCAAGATCGGCGTGCCCGGCGTTGCGGATATCCTCGGCCGTGACTTCGATGACCGGCGCCGCAGCGGGGGCGCCCGCGATGCGCGAGCCGGTGACGATGATGGGGTCTGCCTCGATGGGAGGCGTGAATGGAACGGACGTGTCGCTCAGAATGACCACGGACCGGTTATCGAACCGAGCCGTGAGCCCGCTCCCTTCCAGAAGGGCTGCGATGGCTTCGCGCGGGGTCAGCTGGCCCTTCAATGCAGGCGCGGTCTTTCCCTCGAGATCGCGCGAGGCGGCATAGAGTTCGATATCAGCCAACTCTGCGGCGCCGCGCAATGCATCCCCGAGATCCTGCGCGGGCATATCGTAGGACTGGCGCTGTTGCTGGATGGCCAACGCAAGCCCTGGTGACAAACAGGCAGCACTTCCGACCAGCAACGCTACCAACGAACGGGACTTCTTCAACATCATCACTCCCCCATATTCTCGGCCCTGCTTCAGGCAGGCGGCCAGTGGGGGTGCGTTGACGGGGCGAAGGGGAGCCCCTTAGTCTTGCGATGAAAAATTATCGGCGGCGAAGATGAATGGCGTCCGCCGTGCGTTCGACCTTGAGACCGAGCAGGATTGAGACACGTTCGGCAAAGGCGTCGGTCTCGCTAAGATGGAAACGGCCGGAAACCTCAAGCGCTGCGCTCGCCGCATCGTCGATCACGATCGGGACGACAGCATAGCGATTGGCCTCGGCGATCAGTTGGTCCAGCCTTATCGAACGATATTCGGCCCAGCCCTCAGGCCAGTTTGCAGGAATTCCAGGTGCCTGGGACACGTTAATCTCTAGCTTGCCATCGCGCCGATAGGTCAGCGTCTTGCCATGTGACAACGCCGTCGCCGGGCCGGTTCTCGCGTCTGAGCGCAGTTCGGCTTCACCGCGCCGGAGAACCGTGCTGACCGTTCCTGCCTCGTCGAGGCTCAGATCGATCTCGGCATAGTTCGCGGTTGCTGCGCCTGGCCCGGCGTCGATATGGAGAGGTATAGCTTGCTTGGCGATGAAAAGGCGGACCCTGCCCTTTACCAAGCGGACGCTGCGGTTGCCGTCTCCGAACGCGACGTCCAGTCGGCTGTCGGTATCAAGCGTCGCCCGTGAGCCGTCGGCAAGCCGGAACGTGCGGATCTCGCCGCGCTGCGTAATCAGCGGTTCGGCGGCGCGCGCGGTGGACGCGCTGCCGGACTGGCCGGGAAGGGGGGCGCCTCCAGCCCCGATTGCTACAATCAGCAGCGCGATTGCCGTCGCGGCGGCGCCCCAGGGCAGCCAACCGCGAACCCGGCCCCGCCGCGCTTCGGCATGGCTTGTTCCGTGGCGCTGCGATGTCTTGAGAATGGCCAAGGCCGCCATCCGGCGTTCGGCGCGGCGATAGGCTTCCCCATGATCGGCTGATGCGAGGAGCCACGCTTCAAACTCTCCGCGGAGCGCGCCGGAGTCCTCGCCGCGCATCTTGATCAGCCAAGCCTGAGCTACTTCATTGACGGGATAGTCGCCGCCGTTTGTGCTGGTCATCGGCCGCTGTCCAGCACCTTCGAAATCTGACCGAGCGCTTTCATCATATGATATTCCACCGTCGCGATGCTGATGCCAAGCAGTTCATGTATCTCGCGATAACTGAGTTCGTCCACCCGGTGCATAAGGAAAACGCGCCGCGTCTTTGGCGGCATGGCGTCAACTGCGGCTTCGTACAGCCGGAGCAAGTCCGCGGCTTCGAGGTTCCATTCCTGCGCCGCAGGCGTCGCGCCGTCGCGCTCCTCGCGAAGCGGAAAGAAGGTCGCCCGCGCGGACTTCTGGCGCCGCGCGCGATCGATCAGCAAGTTCTGGGCGATGCGGCGAAGAAACCCGCCCGGATTGACGAGCTGATGGCGCTGCGCGCTGCCCGCCGCGCGTGCGAAGACTTCCTGCACCAGATCCGGCGCTTCCTCGGATCCCGCTTTGCGGCGCAGGAAATGGAAGAGCGACGTGCGATGCGTCCGATATATCGTGTCCAGATCGTGTCCGCCTTCAGGCCGCTGCTCGACTAGCGGCGGACGATCGGCCGGATGCACATGGCAGGCCGAAGATACCGAGAAGGGGGGACGCGGCGGGGCACGGTCGCCGCAGGTACAGGAAGACACGACAGATAATCCCGGAGGCACGAGCGGGTGCGACCGGCGCTCGCCGGAAACCCGTCTCCCAGTGCTGTGCCGCCGTTCGGTCGCTTATGCGATCCATGGTCCGGTTGGGCCGCCGGTCCGGGTGGGGACTGGCGCATATGATGCCTGGCGAAATATTCCGCGCAGGAGCTGCCAGCGATGCTCCTGCGCGGTCGAATCATGTCAATTGCGGGCGGTTCTGACAAGCAAAAGGTCACTCCCATTTTTGGCCAGCCATCATGGCACTCGACCCGGATGCCCGGCGAGCGTCCGGGCGTAGCTGGCGGCTTCGTGCGCCCGCCTTTCGTGATAGCCGAGCAAGAGGTGACGAACCTGCGCTTGCGGCTCGGCATCGGCGAAGGCGATCGCGATCGCTTCATACTCCGCGTCGACAGTGCCGAGGATCATTACGTCGAAATGCCGCGATAGCTGAAGCCGGTCGCCGATCGCAGCGATGCTCGCGACAATTTCGCTGTTCGACGAGCGTTCGGCGATCGCGAGAAAAAGGTCGGCGACGCGATCGGGATATGGCTGGTCAGCGGGGACCGACGTTGCCGACCCCTTTGGCGCCGTCGCGAGCGCAGCGAGCAAGAGGATGAGGTGCAGTTCGAGCAGATCGCGAAACTCGGTTTCGTTCAGCCGATGGACGTGAAAGCCCTCGCCCGCCATGAAATCGACCATCCGCTCGCCATTGAGCCTGTAAAGGCTATCGCGCACCGGGGTTACGCTGACGCCGAGATCGTCGGCGAGACGGGCCGCCTCGATCCTGGTGCCGCTCGCCCATTCTCCGCTCATCAGCCGGCGCTTGATCGCCTCATAGGTCGGCTCGAACACATGCGCCGGACTCATTGGCCGTTCCTTTCGGCAGCGGCGAATTCGGCGACGGCATCGGCTTGGTCGGGAAGCAATTCGTCGATTGCGCCGATATGATCTGGCCGGTCATCTTTCAGCAGTACCGAGGGGCATTGGCCTTCATAATTGCCGAGATTGGGGCGGTGCTGCGCATAACCGGCGAGCGCGGCGAGTTCAGGCGGAAACGTCTTGGCGATCTCGGGCGGGTAAGCGAGCCACAAATTCTCATAGGGCTTCAGCCATCCCAGGCTATAGCTGACGAGCACACCGCGCCGGACTTCTTGGCTGAGGTTCGAGCCCGCCCCGTGCGCAGTCGATCCCAGAAAGCAGATCGCTGCGCCCGGCTTGCCTTCGGCGAAAATGGGCGGGCCAAGATCAGTTTTCGCCATGCCTTTCGCGCCGTGGCTCTTCGGAAAAATCCGCGTGGCGCCATTCTCTTTCGTGAAGGGTGTCAGCGGCCAGAGGACGTTGACCAGATATTCCTGGCTGCCGTCGGCACCGCGCCACATATCCTGGTCGCGGTGCGGGAACTGCCGCACTTCGCCCGGATGGATTTCGATCGCCTGTGTGAGGTTCAGCTGGATTCGGTCGCAGCCGGTGCCGAGAATGGTCTCCACGGCAGAAAGGATGATCGGGTTGAGCACCAGCGCGGCCATGTGCGGCGATCGCTTGAGCAGGCTGCCGAACCGTTTCGTGCGGCGACCATAGAAGTTGCCCTCACAAAAGGGCGTCGCAGCAAAGATGGGATCGAGATCCTTCGCGAGCGCATGGACACGCCCGACCGCCTCGTTGCGCATGATGCAATAGCCTTTGCGGCGCAGCTCATCGACGAGCAGGCCAGGAAGATCGGCTTCGGTCAGATCCTTTTTCATAGCCCCGCCTCCCCGCCTTCTTCAAACTTGAGGACAAGCGGCGCGTAGGTACCGGTGCGCTGCAACCCTGGGAGTGTGTCCTCGTCGATCGCTATGCTGAGGGCGAGAATTCGGCACGCGCTATCCCGCTGAACGGGACCCAGCGTGCGGCAGGTCCAGCCGAATTTGCTGATCGTGTGATACCAGCCGGCTTCGGCGACGCCGACATATTCGCTTATGCCGTGGTGGAGAGCATAGTCTGCGAGCGCCGTAACCAACTGGTTGCGCGCGTCGCGGCATTCGGCCGACGTTTGTGCGGGGTCGAGGCAGAAGCGGCTGATCTCCCATACGCATTCACCGGACGGCGCGCCTCCGGTGCAAAGATGCGAATAGATGTCGCCGAGCAGGTGCGGCCCCATTGTCGGTAGCAGCCGCGCCGACGCCCGGTGGCGCAGATCATCAGGGTCAAGCAGAATGAGATAACGCGCGTCAGGCGTATCGAACTGGTCGAGCTCGAAGCGGCCGTCGAGGGCGGGCAAATCCCATTGCAGCTTGTCGATGAAGACCTGTTTGCGGGCGGCGAACATGGCGCGCAGCGCTGCGTTCCCGGGCGCGTCATGCGCCCGCGTGGATTGAGTGATCATGAAAAATCCTTGGCTTGTGGAGCCAGAGTCAGACCATCAATCCCGCAGAGCGGCTATGCCCATTTCTGGGCAAGCTTTGTGCGCTTTTCTGCCCCTCGTCAGAGCGGGCGCCACCAATCATAGACATCCGAAAAGCCGATGACCCCGTCGAACAGGGCGCAGAGGATCAGCATTTGCCGGCAAGGCACCGCATAACGCTCGCGCGCAATCTTGAGATGACGGACCACGGTCTCTTCGCTGATGCCGAGGATGCCGGCGGTCTCGCCGGCGGTCTTGCCGCGGGCCGACCAGAGCACGCATTCGCGCTGCCGCTCGGTCAGCGCCGCCCGCCGCGTATAAGTGCTTTTCCCGATGAGCTGCCGCGCCGCGGCGAGCGCCACGGCACCGACGATCTCGGCGGCGTGGAGCATCTCGAGCGGGATCCTGGCATTGGGAGCGACGGCAAAGGAGCAGCTTCCGGTCGCTTCGCCAGGCAAGTGCCGCGGCACCGTGAAGCCGTCGCCGATTCCACTCTCGCGGGCGACCTTCAGCAACTGCCGGTCGCCGCGTGAAAGCGGGATGTAGTGATCGACATTGCGCCATTGGAAACCCGTCATGGATTTTTCGCCGGCGCGCCGGATCGGGTCGGTGCCGCTGAGATCGAAGCCGACATAGACATTCGCCCAGGCGTCGGGATAATTATGCACGAGCATCGATGCACCCTCGCCGCCGCCGCCGCGGCGATCGAAGGCGAGCGCGAAAAGATCAAATCCCATGCGGTCGGCGGCGTTCGACAGGGCGGCAAAGAGCCGCTCTTCCTTGTCGGCGCCTGATATGTCGTGTGCGAGTTCCTCCGTCAGATTAAAATGCTTCACGTCGATTCATCGGCCGCCGGCACGTTCCCGACCCGTCCGCCTGCGGTCCGCTCCATGGCTCATCGCTCCCGTTTCCTATCCGGGAGACAATAAAGTTGGACAAGCTGCGCGATGGTCCTCGCACTGCGGCGGGCGGGTGATACCTCAGCCTCTATACGCAATGCCGATCGCCTCTTCGGTGTAACGACAGGAAATCGCCGTATAAAGCGGCTTGGTGTATCAATCGGACCCAGATTGACACCTAATGCCTTGGTACGCCGACCGCCGCGGAGCCGGCGTCACGCACCGGCGGCATCCGGAGTCGAGGTGGCGATCGAAACGTCATGGGCAAGCAGTCGTTCGCAGCTCGGCGCGACAAGACCCCAGACCGCGTCGATCACGGCGGCGAATGTCACGCCTTCGAGTTCAAGGCTCGCGGCATAGGCGTCCCACTGCCGCCGCTTGTCTCTGTCTTCGAACATGGCAGCCGAGAGCCCCGGGGGACGGCCAGCCGGGATCGGCGTGCCGCGCCGATCGAATGTCGCCGCAAGTGCTGCGTCGAGCGCCTTAGGATCGATGGTGCAGGCCTGCGGAATCGCCCAGAGGTCGTAGAAATCTTTCATGCGACCGTTGGCGATCCCGAGCGCTACCATGGCCTGGAATTTCTCTGCGATGACGCTTGTCGGCGAATAGGTGCGGATCTCCGGATCGGGAAAGTCCAGCAGCGTCGGGAAGGAAGTTGGTGTCGCCGGTTCCGAAAGCGCGTCGCCGAAGCCGAGGTCGATCGTGATGGGGATACGCGTTCGCTCGAGAAAGGCGGTGGTCGCTAGTCGCATACCGCCATATTCGGCTCCCTCGCGGATCGGCCGCGCGGTGAGTGCGTCGACATCGAAAGTCAGCCCGTCAGCCGCCTCGATTTTCATGATCGCGCCGAAATCCGCTATCAGCCGTGCAGCGCTTGCGTCGCCGAAGGCGAGAAAGTCGGCGTCGCGGGTGACCCGATTATCGTCTTCGAGCCAGAGCGTGACGAGAAGACCGCCTTTGAGAATGAACTGGTCACGCAGCGGCGAGAGTGACAGTCGGTAAAGCAGGCGCTCGAGCGCGAAGCGAACGAGCAGGACGTCGAAGGGCTGACGCTCCTTGCGCGCCAGTTGGAGCAGCCGGTCCTTGACCGAGGCTGCCAGATTGACGGGCGCCTTAGCCATTGAAGCTGAGCGCCTCGAGATAAGGCTGCATTCGCTTCCATACTCCGCCCGCTGCCGCGGCCTCGGCGATTTCACCGGGACTCGTCTTTCGCTGGTCGAGCGCTGCGCGCAGACCCTCGACCGCAACCGAGCGATCGACGAGGCGCGGATTACGGAACAGGTCGGCCAGCGTTTTGGGAATCGAATAGACGGGAACATCGACCCCGGCGACCTTGTGATGCTCGATCCCTTGGCGTCGATATTTGTCGGCGAGGCGGACGATCCGGACGGGCGGATAAGCGATGGCCGGCGCCCAGTCGCTGGGTCCGATTGCCACCCAGATCCGCCGCGGCATCTGGTCGGTGAGCCCGTGGAAAGCGAGCGCCGATACCATGGCGATCACCCCGTTCGGGATGCGCTTGGCAATTTCGGCGAGGCCTTGGTCGGTGTCGATCGGCGCGCCGTGAAGCTGATAGAGTCCTCGCGCGATACGGTCGATGTCGCCACTCTCGACCGCGCGAGCGATGGTTTCGGGTGCCACGCCTGCGGCGCGTAGCTCGCGCGCGCGCAGGATCGGATGCGCGCCAAAGAGCGCTCGAAGCGTCTCGCCTTGCGTTATCGATGTGTGCATGTGACAAAACCTCTAACTTAAATGCGATGTATCATAGGTTTTGTCACATGTCATGCAATGATTACGGCGTTCGGAGATGGGTCCGATTCCACTATTTCCTACATTCACCGGTCATGGCATGCCGGTCAGATGGATCAGGAACCGAAATGGAAATCGCGCGCGCTGGCGATCGAATTCTGGTTCGCCGCTGTTCTCGTCGGCGGCTCCTTCATTGCCGGCCTCATCGGCGCGATCCGGTCGCTGTTCGGCGGGTGACGTCGCCCCGCTACCCAGCTTCTCAAAGGAGCGTCGGGGCATCCGCGCTCGGGGGCTTGCGGCTGAACCACGGGACGTCGGTCCGCTCGACCTCCAACCGGCTTGCCGGATATTGGGTAACGAGCTTCATTGCCTCCTCAGCCGATGCTTGCAGCCAGACGTCGTGATCGGCGGCGTGAAGAATGACCGGCATCCGGTCGTGAATGTCGAACAGCTCTTCGGTCGCATCGACCATCACCATCGTATAGCAATCGCCCCACTCGTCGGTCGGACGCCAGAGGCCGGCGCAGGCGGCGAGCGGCTGATCGACGACGCTTAGCCACGTTCGCGTCATCTTGCCCTTCTCGCCTTCGGCCTCGGCGAAGGCCGTGATCGGGATCAGACAGCGCTGGGCGGGATTGGTGAACCAGGTTCGCCAGAAGGTCATCAGCTTGTCGTCGCGGGCATTGTTGACGGGCTTGGGCTTGCTCGTCGGTTTCATATGCTTGAGCCGCACCGGAAAACCCCAGGTCATCGGCTGGAGCGCGCGCGTGCCCGCATCGTCGCGGACCACAAATCCTTGTCCGCCGGGATAAACCTCGCCGGGCTGCGCATTGGTGAGCGGGCGCCGAGCGCCGAACGCCGAGGCCACTTCGGCAACCGAAGCCTTGAGGGTCACGAGATTGCACATGGCGGCGAGTCCCCTTGGGCGGTTTCGGTCAGGCCACGCCGAGCATTTCGTCGAAATTCTGCTGGATCGGCGGCATGATGCTGAAGCTATTCTTGGGGAAAGGCCGCAACATGTCCAGCGGCGGCCGCGCCCCCATCAACCAGTCGAACCAGTCCTCGGGGCGGACCACGCCGACGTGGCGATCCTTGTGCGGCGCCAGATCGTCATAGGCCGGGACGGTGAGCGCCGCGAAACTCTCGGGCCACAGGCGGTGGGCCGGGCGCCAGACCGCTGCGATGCAGAAGAAAGGTTCGTCGCTGATGAGGCTCGCGGCGTAGATCGTCTTGCCGCGCTTCACGAGGCCGAACTCATTGGCGAGCAACAGACAGGGCCGATCGATGATCGCGGTCTCGGACTTCAGGAGCGGGATCTGGAATATATCAGCATCGCGCGAGGGCAGCCCCCACAGCATCTCCTTCTCGCGTTCGCGCTGGCCGTCCCATAGCATCACGCGGTGGACCTTGCCGATGCCGACCAGCGCGTCGTCCGTCTCGATATCCATGAACTCAGTCCTCAGGCGCGGAAACGGCTGAGCGCGCGCTTCCATTCGCGTTCTTCGGGCATCGGCAGAGCGATGTCATCGGGGCTCGGGTCGACGAGCTCGATCCGCACCGGGCGGACGCGCTTGCCCGTTCGCGCGCCGCAGCGGACGCACCAGAATTTCTGGCACGCCTTGACGAGATTGCCGTCCCACATCCTGCACTCGAAGCGCCACCAGATCCCATAGGGATTGAAGGTCGCGCTATGTCCGCAGCGGCAAACGGGCTTGATCGCCCGAAACCAGGCCGCGGCCTCGAAGACATGCGTAGCGCGATGCTGTCCGTCCTTTGTCCAGCCGCCCACGTCACAGGGAGAGTCCAAGCTGGTCGGGGCTTGCGGGCTCCGCGCCGGCACGGACGCTCTCAATGATCGCGCGCGCGAGCTCGAACGCGGCCTCGACCCGGATATGGCTGGTCGGCGCGGTGATGCCGACGCGCGCCCAGCCGGGAGCGGAAAGGATGGTTTCTGCGACTCGGGCAGTATCGATATTGTCCATGCCCTAATGAGAACATAGAGAGAACAATTTGGCAAGTGGGTGACCGGGACAGCGCGGGCGACCCGCGTGGCCGGTGGGCGCCTGCCGGCGCTACCGCCCATTGCCGCCCGGTCCGGGGCCTGCGGCCGCCCCCGCAGCGCCAGAAACCGCCGAGGAAGAGATGGCCCGCCCCCCGGGCGGCGGACCGCGCGCGGCGAGAGAGGCTCGCTGCCGGCCGCCCCAGGAGACGCATGCTATGAAACTCTTGACCCCCGAACTCGAGGCGCAGCTTCGCGCCAATCTGGCCGCCCGGATCGACGCGCTTTCGCGCGGCGAACGCGAGCCGGACCCCGAGCCCGTTGTCCGCCTGTTCAGCCCCATCGGAGCGGCGACCTGGCTCGCGACCGAGATCGATGCGGACGGTATTTTCTTCGGCCTCGCCGATCTCGGCTTCGGCTGCCCCGAACTCGGCAGCTTCGCGCTGTCCGAACTCGAGTCCGTCCGCCTGCCTTTCGGCCTCACCATCGAACGCGACCTCCATTTCACGGCAAGCCACCCGCTATCGGCTTATGCCGAAGCGGCACGGCGTGCGGGATCGATCGTGTTGGGGGAGCAAAGGCTCCGGCGCGCGGCCGAGCGACTTTCGGGGCGCGGCTGACGCGCCTCGCCGCCTGCCGGGACCGCCACGCGGCGCCCCGGGAGGAAGAGGGGGGCTGGCGCCTTCGTGACGGGTCCAGGAGCCGGGAGAGTGTCTCGCGGCGGCCCGTCATGGAGAAAGCCCATGGCCAAACAGGCCCCGAAACTCATCCTCAGCCCGTCGCGCGACATCCCGTTCGACCGGCTGTTTCTCTCCCAGTCCAATGTCCGGCGGGTGAAAGCCGGCGTGTCGGTCGAGGCGCTCGCCGACGATATCGATCGGCGAACCCTGCTCCAGAGCCTCAACGTCCGGCCCGAACGCGACGCCTCGGGAGAGGAAACCGGCCGCTATGAAATACCGGCCGGGGGGCGGCGCTATCGCGCGCTCGAACTGCTGGTTAAGCGCAGGCGTCTCGCGAAGGATGCGCCGATCCCCTGCGTCGTGCGCGCGGCGGACAGCGATATTCTCGCCGAGGACGACAGCTACGCTGAAAATGCCATGCGCGAGGCGCTGCATCCGCTCGACCAGTTTCGCGCGATGCAGGCGATGGTCGACAAGGGCGACGATGTCGAGACGATCGCGGCGCATCATTTCACCACCCCCGCGGTCGTGCGCCAGCGGCTCAAGCTCGCCGCGGTGTCACCGAAGCTCCATGACATCTACGCCGACGACGGCATGACGCTCGACCAGCTGATGGCCTTCACCGTCGCCGACGATCATCAGCGCCAGGAGGAAGTCTGGGCGCAACTCGATCACAGCTTCAACAAGAGCCCCGGCTTCATCCGCCAGAAGCTGACCGAAGACAGCGTAAGGGTCACCGACAAGCGCGCGGCGTTCGTCGGCGTCGACGCCTATGTCGCCGCAGGCGGCAGCGTGGTGCGCGACCTGTTCGAGGCCGACGGCGGCGGCTGGCTCACCGATCCGGCGCTGCTCGACCGGTTGGTCGACGAACGATTGAAGGCCGAAGGGACACGCATTCTTGCGGAGGGCTGGAAATGGGTGACCACCTCGATCGACCTGCCGTGGGACGCGACGCGCGGCCTGCGCGCGATCGACCGCGAAGAGGTTCCGATGACCGAAGGCGATCAAGCCTGCGTCGCCGCACTTGAGGCTGAAAGCGAGGCGCTTTGCGAGCAATGGTCCGAGGTGCCGGACGTGCCCGCCGAAGTGCATGCACGGATCGATGCGATCGACGCCGAACTCGGCGCGCTCGTCGACCGCCCGCTCGTCTTCGATCCCGCCGAGATGGGACGCGCTGGCGCCTTCGTCTCGATCGACCGCGACGGGTCGGTGCGGATCGAGCGCGGGTTCGTGCGGGCTGAGGACGAGCCGGAGCGGGAACTGGCCGATGGCGAGGCTGCTCCGGAAACGGAAGCAGGGGGCGATGGGTCCGTCCTGCGTGGCGGCGGGGATGGCGATCACGTCATACCGCCTGTGGACAGCGATGGCGAAGACGAATCCGATGCGCTGCGTCCGCTTCCCGATCGCCTCGTGTCGGATCTCACCGCATGGCGCACGCTCGCGCTCCAAAACGCGTTTGCGGAGGATCCGGCGATTGCCTTCGCCGCAGTGCTCCACGCTCTCGTTCTCGGCTGTTTCTATTCCGCTACCCGCGAAAGTTGCGTCGAGATCGCGGCGAACCGCGTCTATTTCAGCAACGCGCCGACGAACCTGCGCGATTGCGCGCCGGCGCAGGCGATCGACGCGCGCGCGTCTGCTTGGAAAGAGCGGCTCCCGCAGTCGGACAAGGAGCTTTGGGACTTTCTGCTGACCCTCGACGGCGAGGAGCAGGCGAAACTCCTCGCGCATTGCACCTCGCTCTGCGTCAACGCCCAGGCCGAGATCGTTCCCAAATATGACAATGGTCGTATCTCGGCGCACGGCGTGGCGCGCCGGATCGCGCACAGCGATGTGCTGGCGCGGGCGGTTGGGCTTGATCTCGTTGCAGCGGGCTGGCGGCCGACGGTCGAGGGCTATTTCCGCTCGGTGACGAAACCGCGGATCCTTGCCGATGTTGCCGAGGCGCGGGGACCGCAATTTGCCGAGATGATCGACCATCTCAAGAAGGCCGACATGGCGCGCGAGGCGGAGCGGCTTCTCGAAGACGCGGCATGGCTCCCGGAGCCGATGCGCACGCCGGGGCTCGACGAGGCTGAGCCCGGTGACGTGGAGGGCGATCCCGCCGGAGCCGAATTGCCTGCCTTCCTTGCCGAAGATGCTGACGGACCCGACGACGCGAACGACGCCGAACTGCCTGTCGCGGCCGAATAATCGGCTTCCGCCCATCACTGACAATCGAAGCTCCGACCCGGCAGCGATGCCGGGCCGAGCCCTTCTCCGGAGACCTGACATGAATAATTCAAATCCCATTAGCCGTTCGAGCGACGGAGGCTGTCATGGCTGATCGCGTTCCCGCATCGATCCAGATCGGCGGCGAAATCTCTGCCGCAGTTTTCGCAGAGCTGCTCCACATCATCGCCTTCGAGGGCCTGTCCCCCGAATGGGGCGGCGAGCCGTTCGATCCGGCCAAACGCATCGTCGGCGAGCCACTCGCGCTGTTCGACGAGAGCTGCGCCTGGGGCAAGATCGACAATCTAGAGGCGTTCTGCGTTGAGCATGCGCTGCCATTTGTTCGCTGGTCGGGCAGTTACCCGGGCGAATGGTCGCCCGAGCGGCTCGTCTACCGCGGCTCGGGTACGGTCGACAGCTATATGATCGATGAAAGCGACCGGGTGCTGCTCGATCGCAACCTGCTTAGCGATCTGGGCTCGATCGAAGCCGCGATGGCCTATTTCGACGCTGCGGAGTTCGAGATACCGCCGCTGGTCGTGGAGGGCGATCCGCCGCCGGTGCCGGCTGCGGCGGAAAGCGCGGTCGCACCGGGGGAGGCGAGCCATGGCTGATTATTTTTCCCAGACCGTGATCCGGCCCGACATCCCCCGGACCGCGATGACCGAACTAGAATGGCGGGTTCTTCGCGACATGTTCGAACATGAGGAGGTTGGCGAGGATATCTATTTCTTCGCCAGCCATGGCCCCAATGACTTCGTTTTCCTCGAGATCGCGGAAGTCCGGCGGCTCCTTGAGGAAAGCGATGGCATCGCGAGCAGCGTCGCCGATCTCGTCCGAAAGGAAATCGGCACATGCGATCCTGACGCGGCCGAGCTCGAACTCGATATGTCGGTGATCGGTTTCGAGGGCATTTTTCAGGACATCATCCGCCGTTCGGCGCTCGACCATGTCGAGGTCGAGGCCGCATGGACCTGCTCGAAAATGCGGCCCGACGGTTTCGGCGGCGCCGCGACACTGATCACGGCGGACGATATCGAAGCGGTCTCGACGGCCGGATGGCTTGAGGACGCAATCGCCCGCTTGTCGGGCGATGCCCCCGACTGACGCCTGTCCAGACCATCGTTCACCGACTGCGAAAGCCCGCCCCGCGCGCCGGGCTTTCGCCTTTTCTGGCTCTTGACGCGAGAGGAAGATGCCATGCCCTCGATTATCGAAACGACCGTTTATTGCCTTAATGAACTGCCGGAGGCCGCAAAGGAGAAGGCGCGCGCCTGGTATCGCGAAGGCGGTTTCGACTATGACTGGTTCGAATTTGTCTATGAGGATTTTGAGCGCGTCTGCGACATATTGGGGGTCTGTCTCGACACGACCTCGTTGCGCCTCTTCGGCGGCGGGACGCGCCGGAAGCCCTGCATCTGGTTTTCCGGTTTCTGGAGCCAGGGCGACGGGGCCTGTTTCGAAGGCGATTACAGTTACGCCAAGGGCGCATCGGCGGCGATCCGCCGCTACGCGCCTAAGGATGTCGAACTTCATCGCATCGCCGATGCCCTTGGCTCGATTCAGCGCCGCAATTTCTATCAGCTCCGGGCGCGCATTGGCCATCGCGGTCGCTATTATCACGAATATAGCATGGACATTGCGGTCGAGCGCGACAGCCCGGTCGTCCACGATATGACGGCTCACGCCGAAGAGGATGTAAGCGAGGCGCTGCGCGACCTGGCCCGCTGGCTCTACGGGCGGCTCGAGAACGAATATGAGCATCTGACGTCGGACGAGGCCGTCGACGAGATGATCCGTCTCAACGAATATGGCTTCACCGAGGACGGGGTTCGCTTCGGTTGAGAGGGAGAGGCGGGGCCGGGAAGGGGGAACCCCCGGATCCTGGAGAGAGCAGCGGGCGGTTCATTCCTGCCCCGCTCTCTCAAGGATTTCAGCCATGCATATGACCTTCCCCGATGCGGCGCGCGGCGCCGCGGCGACCGCTCGTTCCAGCTCGGTCGCGCCAGGTTCCCGGCGCCTGCTCGATGCCGCTCAGGCGCTTCAGCCCCTGCTCGAGGCGGGCCACCCCTTTTCCACGGCCCAGATTCGCGAGGCGATGGCACGCGCCTTCGGCGCGAGCGATGCTGCCGGTGCGTGGGACTGGAAGGCGGCTTACGACGTGTGCGAGGCGGCGCAGATCCTGCTGCTTCGCCGCTACGGCGGCGCGCTTGCGGCGCAAAACCGCTCGCCGCAACGCGTGCTTGCGATGTGGGAGCGGCTTGCCGCCCGCATTCCCACCCAGACGCGCCGCTCGGAGAAAGGCCAGTCCCTTCAGCAATTCTCGACGCCTTTGCCGCTCGCCTTTGTCGCGGCGCTCGCGGCCTCGATCCATGCCGGCGACCGCGTGCTCGAACCCTCGGCCGGGACCGGCATGCTCGCGATCCATGCCGAACTTGCCGGGGCCGCGCTCGCGCTCAACGAGTTGGCCGACGGCCGCGCCGAGCTTCTCGAGCTGCTGTTTCCCGTCGTGCCGATCACGCGCCATGACGGCGCGTCGATCGACGACCGTCTCGACGCCGCTTTCGTCCCCGACGTCGTCCTCATGAACCCGCCCTTCTCCGCCACGGCGCACGTCGACCGCCCGATGCGAGGCACCGCACTTCGCCATATCGCCTCCGCGCTCGCGCGGCTCCGCGACGGCGGTCGGCTGGTCGCGATCGTCGGGGCGAATTGCGCACCCGAGGCGGCCGCCTTCCGCGCCGGTTTTGTCCGATTACAGGAGCAGGCGACGATCCTGTTTTCGGCCGCGATCGCCGGGAAAGTCTATGCCAAGCATGGGACGACGACGGCGACGCGCCTGCTTGTTATCGACAAGGTGCCTGCAGCCGATCCATCCCTGCTGCCAGCGAGCCATGGGGAAGCACCCGACCTGGCGACGCTGCTGGCTTGGGTGACCAGCCATGTGCCGCCGCGACCTGCCCCGCCGGCCCCTGCGCCAGCGGCAACTCCGTTCTTCCGCGGCGCATCGACTGCTCTCAGTCCCCTTGCCAAGGGATCCGTGCGACCAGAGAAATCCGCGTGCGTCGCGGCGGGCGAGCTGGTCTATGAGACGATCGCGTGGTCGCCGCCCATCGGCCAGCTCGGCGAGGCGATCTACGAGCCCTATGGGCTTCAGTCCTTGCGCATTGCGGGGGCGTCACCCCATCCGACCGCGCTGGTCCAGTCGGCGGCGATGGCGTCGGTCGCGCCGCCGCGGCCATCCTATCGCCCGCATCTTCCAGAAAATCTCGTGTCCGACGGTCTATTGTCCGATGCCCAGCTGGAGTCCGTCATTTACGCCGGCGAGGCGCATAGCGGGCATTTGTCGGGTGCCTGGACGGTCGATGAAACCGCGGACGTGGTGTGCGCAGCGAGCGACGACAATGAGGCGGCGGTCCGCTTCCGGCGCGGCTGGTTCCTCGGCGACGGCACCGGCGCGGGCAAGGGCCGCCAGGTCGCGGGGATCATCCTCGACAACTGGCTGAAAGGCCGCCGCCGGGCGCTTTGGATCTCGAAGTCGGACAAGCTGCTTGAGGATGCGCAGCGCGACTGGTCGGCGCTGGGTCAGGAGCGCCTGCTGGTCACGCCGCTCTCGCGCTTCCGCCAGGGCATGCCGGTCCGGCTCGCCGAGGGCATTCTCTTTACCACTTATGCGACGCTTCGCTCGCAGGGCCGCGAAGGCAAGGCCAGCCGCATCGAGCAGATCGTCGAATGGCTCGGGTCCGACTTCGACGGTGCGATCATCTTCGACGAGGCGCACGCGATGGCCAATGCCGCGGGTGGCAAGGGCGGGCGCGGCGACCAGAAGCCGTCGCAGCAGGGCCGTGCCGGCCTCCGGCTGCAGCACGCTTTGCCGCAAGCGCGGGTTGTTTATGTCTCCGCGACCGGCGCGACGACGGTGCAGAACCTCGCTTATGCGCAGCGGCTCGGGCTCTGGGGCGGAAGCGATTTTCCGTTCGCATCGCGCAGCGAGTTCGTCGCCGCGATCGAGGAGGGCGGTGTCGCGGCGATGGAGGTGCTTGCGCGCGACCTCAAGGCGCTCGGCCTCTACGCGTCACGGTCGCTATCGTTCGACGGGGTCGAATATGAACTGCTCGAACATAAGCTGACCGACGAGCAGCGCCGTATCTACGATAGCTACGCCGCGGCCTTCCAGGTCATCCACAACAATCTCGCCGCGGCGATGGAGGCGGCGGGGGTCACGAGCGCCGAGCATGGCACGCTCAATGCGCAGGCAAAATCGGCGGCGCGGTCGGCGTTCGAGAGCACCAAGCAGCGCTTCTTCAACCATCTCATCACCGCGATGCAGACCCCGAGCGCCATTGCGAGCATCGCGCGCGATATCGAGGCGGGGCATGCGGCCGTCGTCCAGATCGTCTCGACTGGCGAGGCGCTGCAGGAGCGACGGCTCGCCGAGATCCCGGCGGAAGACTGGGGCGATGTCTCGATCGACATCACCCCGCGCGAATATGTGCTCGACTATCTCGCGCACGGTTTCCCGGTGCAATTGTTCGAGCCCTGCACCGACGGCGAGGGCAATCTTGCATCGCGGCCCGCCTATGACGAGACCGGCAACATGATCGTCAGTCGCGAGGCGTGCCGGCGCCGCGATGCTATGATCGAGAAGCTCGCCGCGTTGCCGCCGGTGCCCGGTGCGCTCGATCAGATCGTCCAGCATTTCGGGACCGAGACGGTCGCCGAGGTGACGGGGCGCTCGCGCCGCATCGTCCCGCGGACGGGCGAAGGCGGGGACGTGCGTTTCGCGGTCGAGAACCGGCCCGGCAGCGCGAACATCGGCGAGACCCACGCCTTCATGGACGACGAGAAGCGCATCCTCATCTTCTCGGACGCCGGGGGAACGGGCCGCTCCTATCATGCCGATCTCGGCGCGAAGAACCAGCGGCGGCGCATCCACTATCTGCTCGAGGCGGGGTGGAAGGCCGATGCCGCGATCCAGGGCTTTGGGCGCACAAATCGGACGAACCAGAAGCAGCCGCCGATGTTTCGTCCGGTGTCGACCGACGTCAAGGCGCAGAAGCGCTTCATCTCGACGATCGCGCGGCGGCTCGATTCGATGGGAGCGATCACGCGCGGCCAGCGCCAGACGGGCGGGCAGAATATGTTTCGACCCGAGGATAATCTGGAATCCTTCTATGCCCGCGATGCGCTGCGCCAGCTCTATCTGTTGATTGTGAATGCCAAGGTCGAGGGCTGTTCGCTGCTGACGTTCGAAAGCGCGACGGGGCTGTCGTTGCTCGATATCGATGGCTGCCTGCGCGAGGAACTGCCACCGATCACCACCTTCCTCAATCGCATGCTCGCACTCACGATCGACCTCCAGAACATCCTGTTCGAGGCCTTCGAGGGTCTGCTCGTGCATCGCATCGAGGCGGCGGTCGCCGCGGGAACCTATGAGATCGGCCTCGAAACCCTGTGCGCCGAGAGCTTCGCGGTGAACGCGCGGCAGACGATCTACACCCATCCGGGTACCGGGGCGGCAACGCAGCTTCTGACGATCGAGCGCAAGGAGCGGGTGCTGCCGCTCGACCTTGACGATGCGCTGGCGCTCGTCCGCGAGCGCGGCGGCGAACTTCTTGTGAACCAGCGCTCGCAGCGTGCTGCGGTGAAGCTCGGGGCGCGCAGCGTGATCGATGACGACGGCGCAGTCCACCGGCGCGTGCGGCTCCATCGGCCCCTCGAGGCCAGCCACATGCTGCTCGCCGATTTTGTCATGAGCCATTGGCAGCCTGCCGACCGCGATCAGTTCGCCGATGTCTGGAAGGCCGAACTGGCGGACATTCCCGATTACGAGACGTCGACCCTGCACATGGTGTCGGGCTTGCTGCTGCCGATCTGGCGCCAGCTTCCCAAGGAATCGTCACGCGTCTACCGGCTCCAGACCGACGAGGGCGAACGCATCATCGGGCGCAAGGTCTCGCCGGGCTGGGTCGCATCGGTGATCCGCGACACGCCGTGCGACCTCCCAAAAGACGAAGCGTGGCAACTTCTGCAGAGGGGCGAGGCTGTCTTTCACCTTGCGGACGGCCAGATGCTGCGCCGCGTTCGCGCCATGAACGACTGGCGGATCGAGCTTTCCGGCTTCAACGATCTTGGTGTTGACCGGCTGAAGGCATTTGGCTTGATTTCCGAAATCGTCTCGTGGCAACTGAAGCTCTACGTGCCGGCAGGGGCTGCTGGCGCCGACGTGTTCGCGCGGCTGGTGGATCGATTTCCGATCCAGCGGATCGCGGATCGCAAGGCCGCCTGAAGGAGCCCCGCCATGGAAAGTCCGGTCCGTGAACTTGCGCGTCGTCTCGGTGAAAATGCCGAGGCGGTGTGCCGCCACTATCTCTCGAACGGTCGCCGCGAAGGCCATTATTGGATGGTCGGCGATAAGGGCAATGCGCCTGGGCGCAGTCTTTATCTGCGTCTGGTCGACGGCGATGGTCGCCGCACGGCGGGCAAATGGACCGATGCCGCAACAGGCGAACGGGGCGACCTGCTCGACATCATCGCCGCCAACTGCGCGCATAGGAACCTCGCTGAAACGCTCGCCGAGGCGCGGCGATTTCTGAGCTTGCCTCCATCCGACGCGGGCAAGCAGGGGCCGCGTCCGCGTCCGCGCCGGGCGCCCGCTGGCAGCCCGGAGGCGGCAGCGCGGCTTTGGGCGGCTTCGAAGCCCATCGCTGGGACACCCGTGCGCACCTATCTGGCGGGCCGTGCGCTTCGGCACGTCGGCGATGTGCCCGCGCTGCGATGCCACCCGCATTGCTACTATCGCCGGTCCGAGGAGGATGGCCCGTCGGTCAAACCGGCCTATCCGGCGATGATCGCCGCGGTGACCGACCTCGGCGGCTCGCTCACGGGCGTTCATCGCACATGGCTCGATCCGCACCGATCGACCAAGGCGCCCGTGGAATATCCGCGGCGCGCGATGGGACATTTATTGGGTCATGGCGTCCGCTTCGGGCTATCGGGTGAGGTCATGGCATTTGGCGAGGGCATCGAAACCATGCTCTCGCTGCGCGAAATCGCCCCGGCACTTCCACTCGTCGCAGGGCTGTCGGCGGCCCATCTCGCGGCGCTCGAATTTCCTGCGCCGCTTCGCCGCCTCTATGTTGCCCGCGAACGGGATGCAGCCGGACGCGCTGCATTCGCCGCCCTTGCCGAGCGTGCCGCCCCGCTGGGGATCGATATCCTGCCGCTCGATCCGGCGCTGGACGATCTGAACAGCGATCTGATGCAGATGGGCCACTCGCAGCTTGCCGCTTTGATCGCCCCGCAGATGCACGTCCTCGATGCCGAGCGGGTGCTGGATGCGCCCTGATCGTGCCTGGCGCGAGCGGCGCAACCTCTCCCGCATCGCGGCCGCGAATTGCGACGTCGCAGTCGCGCGCACCGTCCTCAAGATGCCCGAAAACCCATAGCCGTTTCGGACAGCGGTGTGTCGCCTCTCCGCGGGGGATCGGATCAAGCCGGTCCGGGAAGGGGAAGCCCGATCAGCCTGTTCTCGGGAGGCCGCGCCTCGGCCTTCGCTGGAGGGCGACTGCGGCAGCGTGCGCGGGCCGCGCAATGGCTCTGCTCGCGGCTCTTTTCCGCCGGGGCTGGCGCCCCTTTGCATCGCGAAACAAAATAGCCGCGAACCCGCCATCCTTCGCTGGCGCTTCGGCCGCGCGGGGTGCCGCGCGGTGCGAACCCGCACCCGCCGCCGCCGAGGCGTCGCCGCGAAGGCCGCGAGAGGCGCGGCCCCAGATAAGAGAAATGACATGATCGACCTGTCCGACCTTCCCGAACGCGGCGAACCCTATGAGCCCGGCGCCAGCGCTTACCTGCTCCAGGAAATGCAGCTTTACGGCCATCGGCCCTATGAGGACGAACCCGACGCACGGCCGCTCCCTTGCGACCGGCTCGCTGGCGGTGCGGTCGCCGACATCTTCGACGCATTGGCGGGCTGTCTCGTCGATACCCGCATCGAGCCCGATCTCGAAGATCTGCTCTGGGGCATGGTCAATATCTTCCACCGCGCCGGCGAGCGCGTCGAGCGCGAACTCGACCGCAACGAACAGGCGCAGCGCGAACTCCAGCGCGAGCAGGATGGCAGCGAAATCCGTTCGGTCGAACTCGAACGCGCGATCGCCGAGGGCATCACGATGATCGAGCGCCGCGACACGATGGAATTTTTCCGCGAATGCGCCGCCGAGCAGTTCCGCATCCATGCCCGCAAAGCCTGGACCCCGCGCACCGGATCGCGCGTCCGTCACAAGACGATGACCGCGGCGATGATCGACAGCCGCGACTTCATGGACAAGCGTCTCCGCGAAAAGGCCAAGGCCCTGATCCCCGAGGGAACCCGCATCGCCTTCAGCGGCGGACCGACCTGCAACGATCACCGGCATATCTGGTCGGCGCTCGACAAGGTTCATGCCCGTCATGCCGACATGGTGTTGATGCATGGTGCGACGCCGACAGGTGCTGAGCGCGCTGCGGCCTGCTGGGCCGACAAGCGCGGGGTGCCGCAGGTCGCTTTCCGCCCGGACTGGAATCGCCACAAGAAAGCGGCGCCGTTCAAGCGCAATGAGCGGCTGATCGATGCCATGCCCGCGGGTCTGGTCGTCTTCTCGGGCACCGGCATCCAGGACAATCTCGTCGACAAGGCGCGGGCGTTCGGCATTCCGGTCTGGGATTTCCGCATCAAGGAAGGCGGCTGAGATGCCGATTTGGATCTGACGGCGCTTGCCATCCGGCGAGCAGGATTACAGGATGAAAATCAATGAAAACCGATCTCGATCATCTCCCGGCGAACAAGCAGCGCGAACTCGAACGTGTGAAGGCGATCATCTTCGAAGAATTCGAGGATGCGATCGCGCTCGGCACCATGGGTTGGAAGAAAAAGGGCCGGATCGACAAGATCATCCTCTACGGCAGCTACGCCCGCGGCGACTGGGTCGATGAGCCGCACACCGCCAAGGGCTATCGTTCGGACTTCGATCTCCTGATCATCGTCAACGACAAGCGCCTTACCGACAAGATCGACTTCTGGTCGAAGCTCGACGATCGGCTGACCCGCGAGCTTGCGATCGACAAGACGCTGCACACGCCGGTCAACTTCATCGTCCACACGCTGCAGGAAGTGAACGACGGGCTCGCGCACGGCCGCTATTTCTTCATGGACGTCGCGAAGGACGGCACCGCGCTGTACGAATATGACGACAAGGAATTGCACAAGCCGAAGCCGAAGACGCCCGAGCAGGCGTTGGCGATGGCGCGGGAATATTTCGACGAGTGGTTTCCGGCGGCCATGCGAAAGTCCAAGCTTTCGAGAGATGCGATAGAGCAGTCATTTCCCAAGGAAGCCGCATTTCTCCTGCATCAGACCACTGAAACGCTATACCACTGCGCGCTTCTGGTCTGCACCTTTTATACGCCGCATGTTCACAACCTCGGCTTCTTGCGGACGCAAGCCGAGCGCCTTGACATGCGTCTGGTCGATGCGTGGCCCCGTGACATAAAAGCAGATAGGTCTCGCTTCGAGAAGTTGAAGGAAGCCTATGTTAAGGCCCGCTACTCGAAGCATTATCGGATTAGCGAGGAAGACTTGATGTGGCTCGCGTGCCGCGTTGAGGAGCTCGGTCGGGCCGTGCATGCGATTTGCTCTGAACGGATCGCGGCGTTGGAAGCAGATCGTCGTCCAGATTGATTACCAAATAGCCGCGCACTTCTTCTGGACATAGTTTCCGAGGATACAATGTGTTGCCTCGTGGCATCACTGCCCGACTTTCCGTTACGGCAACCTGAATCCAATGGCTATTGCAATCAACTCCTTTATTGGGAGCGACGCGACCCAAATGGAGGGCTCCTCCATTCAACTTTGGCGGCCTTTTAGGCCGCCTTTTTTGGTGTGCCAGGCATGGCGTTGATGTTGGAGGTGCAAGTCCTTTGCGGGCCGGCTGAACGGAACCGCTAGCCAATGGCAACTGCGTCGTCGCGAGGCGAGGTGGGGAGGAAGCCGGAGGCAAAGCTCGGAGCTGA
>NZ_DATAJZ010000033.1:0-41093 GCF_036261875.1 Sphingopyxis sp.
GTGGCTGATGCGCCAGGCCGGGCGTTATCTCCCCGAATATCGCGCGCTCCGGGAAACCAAGGGGGGCTTCCTCGAACTCTGCTACGACAGCGAGGCCGCGGCCGAGGTCACCTTGCAGCCGATCCGCCGCTTCGGCTTCGATGGCGCGATCCTCTTTTCCGACATTCTCGTCGTCCCGCACGCGCTCGGGCAGCATCTGTGGTTCGAGGCGGGCGAGGGCCCGCGGCTCACGCCGCCGCTCGTCGATACCAAGCTGGCGTCGCTCGCGGCGATGCCGCAGCGGCTCGACCCGGTATACGCCACCGTCGCGCGCGTTGCCGAGGCCTTGCCCCCCGAAGCGACCTTCCTCGGCTTTGCCGGCAGCCCGTGGACCGTCGCGACCTATATGGTGGCGGGGCAGGGGTCGAAGGACCAGGCCGCGGCGCGGCGGATGGCGTTCGGCGATCCGGCCGCGTTCGGCGCGATCGTCGAGGCGATCGTCGATTTGAGCGTCACCTATCTGTCGGGCCAGATCGAACAGGGCGTCGAGGCGGTCCAGCTTTTCGACAGTTGGGCGGGCAGCCTTTCGCCGTCGCAGTTCGAACGCTGGGTGATCGCGCCCAATGCCGAGATCGTGCGCCGGCTGAAGGCGCTCCATCCCGACACGCCGGTCATCGGCTTTCCGAAGGGCGCGGGCGGCAAGCTCGCCTCCTATGCGAACGAGACCGGCGTCGATGCGATCGGTCTCGACGAGACGGTCGATCCGGCCTGGGCCGACGCGACGCTGCCCGCGCATCTGCCGGTGCAGGGCAATCTCGACCCGCTCGCGCTCGTCGCGGGGGGCGAGGTGCTCGACGCCGCGATCGACCGCATCCTTGCGGCTTTCCCCGATCGCCCCCATATCTTCAATCTCGGCCATGGCATCGTGCCCGACACGCCCATAGCCCATGTCGAACATCTGATCCGGCGCGTCCGTGGGTAGGCGGGACTTATGGCAGGTTTTCTGGGGGTAACGATGCTTTGGGTCAAAGCCGCGCACGTGATTTTCGTCATCTTCCTGATGGCAGGGCTGTTCATGATGCCGCGCTTCTTCGTTTATCATCACCAGTGCGCGGTCGGATCGGACGAGGATAAAAAATGGATCGAGCGCGAGGATCGCTTGCGCAAGATCATTCTCAATCCGTCGATCATCCTCGTCTGGGTGTTCGGGCTGATGCTCGCCTTCAACGGCGATGTTTGGCGCGAGGGCTGGTTCCACGGCAAATTGCTGCTCGTCATCCTGCTCTCGGCCTATCACGGCTGGCTGATCGGCTATTTCAAGAAATTGCGCCGCGGCGAACGCCCGCTGACCGAGAAAAAACTGCGTCTCCTCAACGAGGTGCCGGGGATCGCAGCGGCGATCATCGTCGTGCTGGTGGTCGTGCGGCCGTTCTGAACCGCCGCCCCGGCGCAGCCGCGATTGACTTGCGCAAAAGCGGGTTATAGGGGCCGATCAACCCCGCTTTCCACGCGGGCGGCGCTTCCCGCGCCGATACTATCGTGAACGGCCGTCCCCCGGCCGGATAGGCATCCCCGCGGATGCACTGAAAACAAAGATTATTTCTCCTGAATCTCATCCTGGAATCCATCCATGCATCTTAAAGAACTCAAGACTAAATCGCCCGCCCAGCTTGTCGAAATGGCCGAGGAACTGGGCGTCGAGGGCGCCTCGACGCTGCGCAAGCAGGACCTGATGTTCTCGATCCTCAAGGAACTCGCCGAAGAGGGTGAGGAAATCATCGGATCGGGGACGATCGAAGTCCTGCCCGACAGCTTCGGCTTCCTCCGGTCGTCCGAAGCCAATTATCTCGCCGGGCCCGACGACATCTATGTCTCGCCGAACCAGGTCCGCAAATATGGCCTGCGCACCGGCGACACCGTCGAGGGCGAGATTCGCGCGCCGCGCGACGGCGAACGCTATTTCGCGCTGACCAAGCTGATCAGCGTCAATTTCGACGATCCCGAGGCGGTGCGCCACCGCGTCAATTTCGACAACCTCACCCCGCTCTATCCGAACCAGAAACTGTCGCTCGACACCGTCGACCCGACGGTAAAGGACAAGTCGGCGCGGGTCATCGACCTCGTCAGCCCGCAGGGCAAGGGCCAGCGCGCACTGATCGTCGCGCCGCCGCGCACGGGCAAGACGGTGCTGCTGCAGAATATCGCCAAGGCGATCACCGACAATCATCCCGAGGTCTATCTGATCGTCCTCCTCGTCGATGAACGCCCCGAGGAAGTCACCGACATGCAGCGCAGCGTGAAGGGCGAGGTCGTCTCCTCGACCTTCGACGAGCCCGCGACGCGCCACGTCCAGGTCGCCGAAATGGTGATCGAAAAGGCGAAGCGCCTCGTCGAGCACAAGAAGGATGTCGTCATCCTGCTCGACTCGATCACGCGTCTCGGACGCGCCTACAACACCGTCGTGCCGTCGTCGGGCAAGGTGCTGACCGGCGGTGTCGACGCCAATGCGCTCCAGCGTCCGAAGCGCTTCTTCGGCGCCGCGCGCAACATCGAGGAAGGTGGTTCGCTCTCGATCATCGCGACCGCGCTGATCGATACCGGCAGCCGCATGGACGAAGTCATCTTCGAAGAATTCAAGGGCACGGGTAACAGCGAAATCGTCCTCGACCGCAAGGTCGCCGACAAGCGCATCTTCCCGTCGCTCGACGTCGGCAAGTCGGGCACCCGCAAGGAAGAATTGCTCGTCGAGAAGGGCAAGCTTTCGAAGATGTGGGTGCTGCGCCGCATCCTCATGCAGATGGGCACCGTCGATGCGATGGAATTCCTGCTCGACAAGATCAAGGACAGCAAGACGAACGAAGATTTCTTCGATTCGATGAACCAGTAAATCCGTGCGCGTGGCCGTGGTCGAACTTGCCTTGCTGCCGGTTCGACCGGGGTCCGAAGCCGCGTTCGAGGCGGCCGTCGCCGAGGCGCGGCCGCTGATCGAAGCTTCGCCGGGTTTCCTCGGGCTCGAAATCCGTCCGCCGCTCGAAGCCGGCCAGCCCTATCTGCTGATCGCGCACTGGCGATCGGTCGCGGATCATCGCGAGGGGTTCCGGCGTTCGGACAGGTATGAGCGGTGGCGCGCGCTGCTGCATCCCTTTTATGATCCGGTTCCCACGGTCAGCTATTTCGGAGAGCCGCTCTGATGGATTTTTCGGCGATGGACTTTTCGGCGATCTTCACCGGCCCGGGGCTGATCCTGCTTGGCCAGATCATCATCGGCGACCTCACCATGGCGGGCGACAATGTGCTGATCATGGGCACGATCGCCGGCGGGCTTCCCGAGCGCGACCGCAAGAGCGTGTTGATGCTCGGCGTCGGCATGGCGCTGATTTTCCTGATCGGCTTCGCGCTCGTCGCGACGCAATTGCTCAAGATCACCGGCCTTGTCTTCGCGGGCGGGCTGTTGCTGCTGTGGGTCGCCTACAACATGTATCGCGAAATCCGCCCCGCCGCGGCCGCTGGGCCGGTCGACGATCCGGCGACCCCCGATATCGAGGGCGCGCCGGCGCGCACCACCTTCTTCAAAGCCGCGCTGTCGATCATGGTCGCTGACCTGTCGATGAGCATCGACAATGTCCTGCTCGTCGCGTCGATCGCGCGGGAAAATCCGGCCTTGCTGTTCGTCGGTATGACCTTCACGGTGATCGTCATGGGGCTTGCGGCCAATTATGTCGCCAAGCTGCTGCAGCGTTATCACTGGATCGCCTGGATCGGGCTGGTGGTGATCCTCTATGTGGCGCTGAAGATGATTTACGACGGCTGGGTCGATCCGGTGATCGGCCTCGGCCATTTGTTCGGATGGGTGCGCTGAAATGATCGTGGAATTGATGAATTTTGCCGCGGGCGCGGCGCCGTCGGCGGGAATCTGGGACGCGATCGTCCATGATTTCTCGAACATCACCGAACCCGCGGCCTTTGCGGCCTTCATCCAGGTGCTGCTGATCGATCTTGTGCTCGCGGGCGACAATGCGATCGTTGTCGGCGCGCTCGCCGCGGGCCTGCCCGCCGACCAGCGCCGCAAGGTGATCCTGATCGGCGTCGGTGCCGCGCTTGTCCTGCGCATCGGCTTCGCGCTCGTCGTCCAGCAGCTGCTCGGCATCGTGGGTCTGGTGCTCGCGGGCGGTCTGCTGCTGCTCTGGGTCGCGTGGCGCATGTGGCGCGACCTGCGTGGCGGGCACGGCGAATCGGCCGGCTCGCCCGAGGTCGAGGGCGACGAGGATTCGGGCCTCCAGCCCGCCAAAAGCTTCGCCGCCGCAGCGTGGGGCGTCGCGGTCGCCGACGTGTCGATGAGCCTCGACAATGTCCTCGCGGTCGCCGGCGCGGCGCGCGAGCATCCGGGCATCCTGATCGTCGGGCTGATCTTCGCGGTCGCGATGATGGGCGTTGCGGCGAACATCATCGCCAAATATATCGAGCGCTATCGCTGGATCGCCTGGGTCGGCCTCGCGGTGATCGTCTATGTCGCGCTGAAGATGATCTGGGAGGGCTGGCACGACGTCCACCCGCATTTCATGGAGCTGATCGGCGGCTGATTGGCGGGCTGGCGATCTTCTCGCCGGCTCCCCATATGGACTTCATGTCCCAGCTCCACATGACCCGCGTCGCCGTGGGATGCCTCGACTATCCCTCGCTCGCCGCGCGGATTTCCGCGCGCAGCGAGACAGGGGAGGTTCGCTTCACGACGCGGTTCAAGCCGAAGCGCGCCGACGAGCTGATCGGCGGCAAGCTGCATTTCATCGTCCGCCATACGCTCGTCGGCCGGGTCGAGATATTGCGCTTCGACGATCGCGACGACGGGCGGATCGACATCGTCTGCAAAGGGCTGCTCGAACGCATCCACCCGCAGCCGAAGCGCGCGCATCAGGGCTGGCGCTATCTGACCGACGCCGATGCCCCGAAGGGGATCGATGACGGCGACGGGATTGCCGACCTGCCGCCCGAACTCTATCGTGAGCTGGCCGAATTGAGCCTGATCTAAAGCGCCGCGCGGAAACTGTTCGCGCGCGCCATCGCCCAATAGCGGGCGCTCGACAGCGAATCGGGATCGTCCAGCAGCACCCCGCGGTCATAGAATTTATAGATGCGGTCGATCGAATCCGAGCGCGCCGAATTGAGCCGTTCGTGGAGGTGGTGCGGCCGGATCGCCCAGGGATTGTCGAGCCCCATCGCGCAGCTCAGGTCCCATAGCGCCGACACCGTCGCGGCCTGGAAACGGCGCACGCGCTCGGCCTTGTCCTCGACCACCAGTCCGCGCTGGCGCCCGGGATCCTGCGTCGCGATGCCGGTCGG
Organism: Sphingopyxis sp.; assembly: GCF_036261875.1. GTDB lineage: Bacteria > Pseudomonadota > Alphaproteobacteria > Sphingomonadales > Sphingomonadaceae > Sphingopyxis. The sequence goes on from NZ_DATAJZ010000033.1 coordinate 5,317, forward strand.
GCATTTGTCGGTGTGGCATTTGAGCGATTGGACGCAGCCGAGCGTGAACATGAAGGCGCGCGCGGCGTTCGACCAGTCGGCGCCGAGCGCGCAGTTGGTCGCAAGCCCCGCCCCCGAATGCACCTTGCCCGACGCGGCGAGCTTTATCTCTTCCTTGAGCCCGCAGCCGACGAGCGCGTTGCGTACGAAGATCAGCCCTTCGCGGAGCGGCATCCCGACGCGGTTGGAAAATTCGACCGGCGCCGCGCCGGTCCCGCCCTCGGCGCCGTCGACGACGATATAATCGAGCCGGATTCCGGTCTCGATCATCGCCTTCATGACGGCATAGATTTCGTGCGGCTGGCCGACGCAGAGCTTGATGCCGACAGGTTTGCCGCCCGAAAGCTCGCGCAGCTTCGCGGCCCATTCGATCATCTCGATCGGGGTCGCGAAAGCCGAATGCGCGGCGGGGGAAATACAATCCTGCCCTTCGGGGACGCCGCGCGTCGCCGCGATCTCGGCGCTGACCTTGGGGCCGGGCAACACCCCACCGTGCCCCGGTTTCGCGCCTTGGCTGAGCTTGATCTCGATCATCTTGACTTGCTCGCTCTGCGCGCGGTCGCGAAAGCGCGCGGGATCGAAGCGGCCGGTCTCGTCGCGGCAGCCGAAATAGCCGCTGCCGAGCTCCCACACGATATCGCCGCCATATTTGGCGTGATAGGGGCTGAAGCCGCCTTCGCCCGTGTCGTGGTAGAAATTGCCGAGCTTGGCGCCGAGGTTGAGCGCCTCGATCGCATTGGCGCCTAGCGAGCCGAAGCTCATCGCCGAGATGTTGAGCAGCGCGGCGTCATAGGGCCGCGAACATTGCGCGCCACCGACCGTCACCCGCTGCGTGCGGTCATGGTCGTGCTTCGGCGCGATGCTGTGGCTCATCCACTCATATTCGTCCGAATAGACGTCGAGTTCGGTGCCGAAGGGATGCGCGTCGAGATCGCCCTTGGCCCGCGCATAGACAAGGTCACGCTCGGTGCGCGCGAAGGGGCGGCCCTCGAGCGGGCTTTCGACGATATAGGAATAGAGAAAGGGCCGCAGCGCTTCGAACAGCCAGCGGATGCGCGCGATCAGCGGATAGTTGCGGCGCAGGCTGTGCTTGCGCTGCACCGCGTCATAGAGGGCGAGAAGGAGAAGCGGCACCCAGGCCACCAGCGTCCAGCGCGCGGGTGGCCACCAGGCCGCCGCGGCGGCGAGCGCGATCAGAACGGGAAAGGCGATCCAGCGGAGCATCGGCGTATAGGGTCAGCCGGCCTGCGCCGCGAGCATCGCCGCCATCTTTTCCCACACCTTGTTGATCGCCTTGAGCGGTCGCACCATCACCTTGAAATCTTTTATCTTTCCTTCGCGATCCCAGCGGATGATGTCGACGCCGTTGATCTGGATGCCGTCGAGTTCGGTCTGGAATTCCAGCATCGCCTGATCGCCGTCGACGATCTCGCGCAGATAGCGGAAATCGTCGCCGCCGAGCGCATGGCTCGCCGCGTGGAGATAGGCGAAGACCTTGTCGCGTCCTTCCTGCGGTGTGTGGACGACGGGCGAGTGAAACACCGCATCCTCGGCGAGCAAGGCTTTGAGCGCCCCGGGATCGCCGCCGCCCGCCATATAGGCGTGCCAGGCGGCGAGGCCCCGATGCGCGCTCATGCGAGCTGCTCGGCGAAGAAGGCGCGGGTGCGGCCGTCGGCGAGCTGCGCCGCCTCGTCGTTGCGGCGGTTGCCGTGGGTCGCGGCGAACCCATGGTCGAGCCCTTCATAGTCGTAGAGCGTGACCTTCGGGTTCGGGTCGAGGCCTTCGTGCATCTTCGCCTGCGCCTCGGGGCTGACGAAATGGTCGCTCGTCGGGATATGGAGCACGAGCGGATGCGCGATCGCATGGCTTTCGCCCAGCATCTGGTCGATCATGACGCCATAATAGCCGACCGATGCATCGATGTCGGTGCGCGCCGCGGTCATATAGGCGAGCTTGCCGCCGAGACAGAAGCCGACCGCGCCGACCTTGTTCGCGCCCTGGCCGCGTGCCCAGCGGATCACCGCTTCGATATCCTTGACCCCGGCGTCGGGATCGAAGGTGCCGAAATAGCCGAGCGCCTCGTTCATTTGGGCCTCGATATCGGGGTCGAGCTCGATGCCGGGGGCGAAGCGCCAGAAGATGTCGGGCGCGACCGCCAGATAGCCCTGCGCCGCCCAATCGTCGCATTTCTCGCGGATTCCGGCGTTCACCCCAAAGATTTCGGGAATGACGATGATCGCGCGCGACGAATCGGCGTCGGGCCGCGCGACATAGGCGGGAATCGCGCCTTCGCCGTCGAGCGTCGGGATGATAGTGTTCGTCGGGGAAGGGGCGGACATCGGGGAGCTCTCCTGTCTCTTGCTTCTTGGCGGGGAAAGCGCGAAGCTAGCGGGCGACGGGGCGCGGCTCAAGCGCCGAAGGGGAAGGCCAGGCGATGAAGTTCAATATCGAGATCGATTGCACCCCCGAAGAGGCGCGCCGACTGTTCGGGCTTCCCGACCTCGAGCCGCTCCACAACATCTATCTGTCGCGGGTCAAGGAGCTGATGGCGAAGGGGATCACCCCCGACATGGTGCAGGCGATGGTCAAGAGCTGGGTGCCGATGGGCGAAAGCGGGCTCGGTCTCGTCCAGTCGCTGCTTGGCCAGTTCGGCGGCGGATTGATGGGCGGTGCGTCGAAGGCAGCAGCCGACAAAGGCGACGACGACAAATCCGCCAAGGGACGCAAGAGCTGAACCAAAGCCTTGTAAGCGATACGATTTTTGCGTTGTCGAGCGGGATGCCGCCGGCGGCGATCGCCGTCGTGCGCATCAGCGGGCCGACGGCGGGACCGGCGCTCAAAGCGCTGGCGGGGCGATTGCCCGCGCCGCGCCGCGCGTCGCTGGCCGAGCTGAACGATGCGGCCGGCGCGCCGCTCGACCGCGCGCTGCTGCTGTGGTTTCCGGGACCGGCGACCGCGACCGGGGAGGATCTGGCCGAACTGCATCTGCACGGCGGCCGCGCGGTGGTGGCGGCGGTCGAAGCGGCGCTTGGCGCATTGCCGGGACTGCGCTGCGCCGAGCCGGGCGAGTTCACGCGCCGCGCCTTTCTGAACGGGCAGATCGACCTTGCCGAGGCGGAAGGCCTTGCCGATCTGCTCGCGGCCGAGACCGAGAGCCAGCGGGTGCAGGCGCTCGGCATGGCGAGCGGCCATGTGTCGCGCGCGGTCATGGGCTGGCAGGAGCGGATGCTCGGGTTGATGGCGGGGGCCGAGGCCGAGCTCAATTTTGCCGATGAGGATGATGTCGACGTATACGAAGGAGCGGCGCAGCGATTGGTGAGCGGGATGGCGGCGCTTGCCGCCGAGCTCGGCGAATGGCTGGCGCGGCCAGCGGCAGAGGTGATTTCAGAGGGCTTGTCGGTGGTGATCGCGGGGCCGCCGAATGCCGGTAAATCCACTCTTATCAATGTCTTGGTGCAGCGTGAGCTGGCGATCGTGTCGCCGGTCGCGGGGACGACGCGCGATGTGATCGAGACGCCGCTCGCGCTCGATGGGATCGCGATGCGCTTTTCGGATACGGCCGGTATCCGCACCCAAAGTGCCGATGATGTCGAAGCGATCGGAATCGGCCGCGCGAAAGCAGCGGTCGAGGCGGCCGATATCCTGCTCTGGCTCGGACCGCCGGCGGACGCGCCCGCGCATCCGCGTCGCCTGTTGATCGCCGCGCAGGCCGATCGTTGGCGCGGCGACTCTGCGGCTGAGGCCCGGGCGGCGCGCTGCGACCTGATCCTGTCGGCGGCGACGGGGGAGGGGATGGACCGGCTCCACGCCGCGATCGTCGAAAGAGCACGCACCCTACTGCCGCGCGAAGGCGAAGCCGCGTTGCGCCAGCGCCAGCGCGCCGCGCTTGCCGAGGCGAGGGACTGGCTTTCGATCGAAGCGGGCACGCGCGAGGCCGGGGATATGATCCTGATCGCGGAGCGCTTGCGGCTCGCGGCGGTGGCACTCGACCGCATCACCGGGCGCGGGGGAGTTGAGGATATGCTCGACGCATTGTTCGGGCGCTTCTGTATCGGCAAATGATGTTCCACGTGGAACAAGCTTCATCGCGAAGCTGGGCGCGCGCGCCTTTTTCACACAAAGACACAAAGAGGACGCGCCCTATCGCACGGTCGCGCCCTCTTTGTGTCTTTGTGTGAGATTATGGGTTTCAGGAAGAAGAAGATCTCACGCAAAGGCGCAAAGGCACAAAGAAGAAGACGTGGTGTTCGCGCCTTTGCGTGAGATAATATTGGGCGCTACGCGCCGATGGATTTGGAGGCGGCTTTGGGTTATGGGCGCCGCGATCATGCAGAAGGACACGAATTTCGATGTCATCGTCGTCGGCGGTGGACATGCCGGGACCGAGGCGGTCGCGGCGGCGGCGCGGCTTGGCGCGCGCGTCGCGCTCGTCAGTTTCGATCCCGCGCTGATCGGGACGATGTCGTGCAATCCCGCGATCGGCGGGCTCGGCAAGGGCCATCTGATGCGCGAGGTCGATGCGCTCGACGGCTGGATGGCGCGCGCCGCCGATGCTGCGGCGATCCATTACCGGATGCTCAACGCGTCGAAGGGCGCGGCGGTGCAGGGACCGCGCATTCAGGCCGACCGCAAACTCTATCGCGAGGCGATCCAGCGGTTGCTCGCGGCGGAAGAAGGGATCACCGTCATTGCGGGGGAAGCGGCGGCGCTGGCCCTGTCTTCGGACGGTGCGCGGGTCGAGGGCCTTGATCTGGGTGACGGCATACGCCTGTCCGCGAAGGCGGTGGTGCTCGCAACCGGTACTTTTCTCGGCGGACGGCTCTTTCGCGGGGAAGAGCGGATGGCAGGGGGCCGCATCGGTGAGGCCGGTGCGCATCGTCTCGCCGAGCAGCTTCGCGCCGCCGACCTGCCGATGGCGCGGCTCAAGACCGGCACGCCGCCACGCCTCGATGGCCGGACGATCGACTGGGCACTCCTCGAGGAGCAGCCGTCCGATGACGGCGACTGGACCTGTTCCACGTGGAACAGCGCGCGAAGCGTACCGCAGATTTTCTGTGCGATCACGCGCACCAATCCCGAAGCGCACGCGATCATCGCGGCGAATCTCGACCGCTCGCCGTTATTTACTGGCGCGATTGGCGCCGCCGGTCCGCGCTATTGCCCGTCGATCGAGGACAAGATTCATCGCTTCGCCGACCGCGACGGGCATCAGGTGTTTCTGGAGCCCGAGGGGCTCGATTCGCCACTCGTTTATCCGAACGGCGTTTCGACCTCGCTTCCCGCCGATGTCCAGCTCGCGATGCTGCGCACGATGGAAGGGCTGGAAAAGGTCGAGATGACGGTGCCCGGCTATGCGGTCGAATATGACCATATCGATCCGCGCGCGCTCGACCGCGGGCTGCAGGTCCGCGCCATCGGGGGGCTATACTGCGCGGGGCAGATCAACGGCACGACCGGCTACGAGGAGGCCGCAGCGCAGGGGCTGGTCGCCGGCGCCAATGCTGCGCTCGGCGTTCAGGGCCGCGCGCCGATGATCCTCGACCGCTCCGAATCCTATATCGGGGTGATGATCGACGATCTGGTGCTGCAGGGGGTGACCGAGCCCTATCGGATGCTCACTGCGCGCGCCGAATATCGCCTGCGCCTCCGCGCCGATAATGCCGCGACGCGGCTGACCCCGAAAGGGATCGCGCTCGGGCTGGTGCGGCCCGCGACGGCGGCGCTTTTCGAGGCGCGGATGGCCGAGCGGGCGAAGGCCCAGGCCCTGCTCGCGGCGCCGGTCGCGACGGCGGACTATGCCGCGATCGGCCTCGCGATTCCGGGCGATGGGGTGGCACGGCGTCGCATCGACCTGCTGCGCTTTCCCGAAGTCGCGATGGCATCGCTCAAGATTCTCGCGCCCGTGCTCGACGCGATCGATGATGTGATCCTGTCCGAGCTGGCCGAGGATGCGCATTACGCCCCCTATATTGCGCGGCAGGATGCCGAGCTTCGCGCACTCGCGGCGAACGAGGCGATCGCGCTCGACCCGGCGCTCGACTATGCCGCGATCGGCGGCCTGTCGCGCGAAATGGTCGAACGGCTGTCGAAGGCGCGGCCCGAGACCTTGGGACAGGCGGCGCGGATCGACGGGGTGACGCCGGCAGCGCTGACCGCGATCATGGTGCATGGGCGACGGCGTGCGGCTTAGTCCGAAAAAACCGCGCAGGTGAAAAAAGTAGAGAGAACTGCTTCGCGGATTATGGGCCAAGCGAGAGAGATGATGGCAAACGAGGTACTGGCGAGCGAGGAGCAGGCGCGGGGTTGGATCGGCGATGTTTTCGCGCCAACGGCGCGGCAATGGGAGCGGCTCGATCGCTTTGCCGCGATGCTCATCGAGGAGAATGGGCGGCAAAATCTGATCGCGGCGTCGACGATCCCGGGCCTGTGGGTGCGGCATATCGCCGACAGCGCGCAATTGCTGGCGCTCGATCCGGCACGCGACGGGCTCTGGGTCGACCTGGGGAGCGGGCCGGGGCTGCCGGGGCTGGTGGTGGCGATCCTGAGCCCGCGGCCGATGCTGCTCGTCGAATCGCGGCGGCGGCGGTGTGAATTTTTGCGCGGGGTCGCGGCTGACCTCGATCTGACGCAGGTCGAGGTCGCCGAAGCACCGCTCGAACGCGTCGAGACACGCGCCGCGGCGACGATCAGCGCCCGCGCCTTTGCGCCGCTTGACCGGTTGATTGCCTTGTCCACGCGTTTTTCCACCGAATCGACGCGCTGGCTGCTGCCAAAGGGGCGAAACGCGGTTAAGGAACTGGCATTGCTGCCGCAGCCATGGCAGAGAATGTTTCACGTGGAACAGAGCCGCACCGATGCGGAAAGCCGGATTTTGGTGGGCGAGGGCCGTATCGGCGCAGAGCAAAGAGGGAAATGATGATCCGAATTGCCGTGGCGAACCAGAAAGGCGGGGTCGGCAAGACGACGACCGCGATCAATCTGGCGACCGCGCTTGCGGCGACCGGATGGCGAACATTGCTCATCGACCTCGACCCGCAGGGCAACGCCTCGACCGGGCTCGGTATCACGCAGGCGCAGCGCGAATATTCGAGCTATGACCTGTTGCGCGCCGAGGCGACGGTCGCCGAATGCGCGGTGCCGACCGCAGTGCCGCGGCTCGATATCGTTCCCGCGACGGTCGACCTGTCGGGCGCCGAGATCGAGCTGATCGAGTTCGCCGATCGGCTGCACCGCCTGCAACAGGCGCTGTCGGGCGCCGAAGCGGGGCAATGGGACATCTGTCTGATCGATTGTCCGCCGTCGCTCGGGATGCTGACGCTCAACGCGCTGATCGCCGCCGAATCGCTGCTCGTTCCGCTTCAGTGCGAGTTTTTCGCGCTCGAGGGACTCAGCCAGTTGCTGACCACGGTCGAGCGGGTGCGCGGGCGCTTCAATCCGCAATTGTTCATTCTCGGGGTCGCGCTGACCATGTTCGACCGCCGCAACCGGTTGACCGACCAGGTATCGGACGACGTCCGCGAGGTGCTGGGCCCGGTGGTGTTCGAGACGGTGATCCCGCGCAATGTCCGCCTGTCCGAAGCACCGAGCCACGGGCTGCCGGCGCTGATCTATGACCATCGCTGCGCCGGGTCGGCGGCCTATATCGCGCTCGCGCGCGAGCTGATCGACCGCCTGCCCGATATTCGCAAGGCAGCTTAAATGTCTGATAATGAAAAGGAAATAGGTGGACAGGCGCCGCGCAAGCGGCCCTCGGGCCTGGGCCGTGGGCTGAACGCGCTGTTCGGCGACGCGGCGGTCGAGGCGCCGGTGCTCGCCTCGCCGGGCGCGGCGGCGAAGGCGGCACCGGTGGCGGGCGACGCAGTCCAGCATGTCGCGGTCGCGTCGATTCGCCCGCTGCCGAACCAGCCGCGCCGCCATTTCGACGAAGCGGCGATTGCCGAGCTCGCCGATTCGATCGGCGCGCGCGGGCTGCTGCAGCCGATCATCATTCGCCATGCCCCTGATGGGCATGGTTATCAGCTCGTCGCCGGCGAACGCCGCTGGCGCGCGGCGCAGCGCGCCGGGCTGCACCAGATTCCGGCGCTCGTCCGCGAGCTCGACGACGCCGCGACCTATGAGATTGCGCTGGTCGAGAATATCCAGCGCCAGGATCTCAACGCGATCGAGGAAGCGGCCGCCTATCGCCGTCTGATCGACGATTTCGGCCACAGCCAGGAAGCACTGGCGAAGCTGGTCGGCAAATCGCGCAGCCATGTCGCGAATCTGATGCGCCTGCTCGACCTGCCGCAGGACGTGCAGGATCTGGTCGGCGACGGCGCGCTGTCGATGGGCCACGCGCGCGCGCTGATCGGCGCCGAGGGGGCCGAGGAAATCGCGCGTCGGATCGTCAAGGAGGGGCTTTCGGTCCGCGCGGTCGAAGCGCTGGTGCGCGAAGGCAAGGGCGGGGGCCGCAACAGGGCGCCGCTCGAATATAAGAGCCTCGATGGCGGCCGCGATCCTGACATCGTCGCGGTCGAGCGCCATTTGTCCGAACTGCTGGGGATCGGGGTCGCGATTCACTATGCCGGCGGCGGCAAGGGGGCGCTGACGCTCAAATTCGCGTCGCTCGACCAGCTCGACATGATCTGCCAGCGGCTGAGCGGCGAGGGCATCTGACCCCGGCCGATTCGCGCGATCTTTTTTTTGCTGCGCGCTTAATCTGTCCCGCGGCGGGCCGTTAACAGGCCGAAGGCGATCCCCACGATCGACCTAACCATGGCTCAAGGCCTTGTTTTCGCTCGCTTGCTTCGCGCAACGCGGGCTATTCCTATATGTGCTGTTAACCATGCTTGTTGCGCAAAGCCTGAACGGGTGACCCGCTAAAGGTGTCGGCGAATGGGGTGGGATTTCCATTCGATTTTCGACTGTTCAAGGGACCAAATCTATGCGTACCACTGGAATGAAGCGCGCCCTCGTCGGCGCCGCGATTGCTGCCTTTGCGATGAACGCCTCGGCGGCGCACGCCGCGACGGCCACGGCGACGGCCAAGGCGAAAATCCTCGCGCCGCTCACGATTGCCAACAGCACCGATCTCGATTTCGCGACGATCGTCAGCGGCACCGCCGCCTCGACCGTCACGGTTTCGACCACCGGTGGCGTGAGCTGCGGCAGCGGCCTGACCTGCATCGGCACGACCTCGGCCGCGGGCTTCAACCTCGGCGGCACGACCGGCCAGGCGGTCACCATCAGCGTTCCGTCGACGGTGTCGCTAAGCTCGGGCGCCAACAGCATGACGGCCACGCTGAGCTCGTCGGCGACCTCGATGACGCTCGCCGCGTCGGGCAACAGCTTCTCGGTCGGCGGCGCGCTCAGCGTCGGCGCCAATCAGGCGGCGGGCAGCTATGCCGGGACGTTCACCGTCACCGCCAACTACCAGTAATCGGGTGGGGGACGGCGAGCCTCGAGGGCTCGCCGGCCGACAAAAGGGCTTCGGAGCACCAGCCTCCGGAGCCCTTTTTCGTGCGCGCGGCCCCGGTCCGGCCGGCCATCATGGTTAGCGAAATATCAACCATGATGGCGCAACAGGGATGCGACCAACCAAAGGAGCGGCGGCCGTCGCTCCGCAACGATTGTGGGGATCGTGTCTATGTTGCGCTTTATCAAGGGCTTTTGCCTGTTCTCGGCGGCTGCGCTCGGCACCGCTGCGCCGCCCGCTTTGGCTGCGGGCGACCTGCTCGTCGCGCCGACGCGGGTCATTCTCGACGGATCGCGCGGCACCGAAGTGGTGCTCAACAATATCGGCAGCGAACCCGCGACCTATCGCATCAGCCTGGAAATCAAGCGGATGACGGCCGCGGGCGGGCTCGACGAGATCGACGAGGCGAATGCGACGCCCGCCGAGCGCGCCGCGCTCGACATGATCGCCTTCAGCCCGCGCCGCGTTACCCTGCCGCCGAACCAGCCGCAGGTGATCCGCGTCGGGGTGCGCCTTCCTGAAGGCCTCGCGCCCGGCGAATATCGCGCGCATATGCTGTTCCGCGCGGTGCCCGATGCGGCGCCTGCGGTCGCGGCCGATCCCGCCAGGCCCGCGCCCACCGGCGTGTCGATCGCGCTGACGCCGATCTATGGCATCACCATCCCGATCATCGTCCGCGTCGGCGACCTCGGCGCGACCGCGACGATCGGCGACGCCCGGGTCGGTGCGACGAAGGATGGGCCGGCGTTCGAGTTCGACCTGGCGCGGAGCGGCGACCGTTCGGTCTATGGCGATATCGAGGTGACGCGGCCGGGGGTCGCCGAGCCGCTGCTGCTCGCGCGCGGAATCGCGGTCTATCCCGAGGTCGGCGAACGCAGGGTGTCGCTGCCCGTCCCGCCCGAACTTGCCGCTGAACTCAAGGGGCCGGTGCATATCCGCTACAGCGAGGATCGCGACATCGGCGGCGGCACGATCGCCGAGGCGGACCGGGTAGTGAAATAGGGCAGGGATCCGCGCGAAGACCGCGGGCGGGCGATGCTCCGCGCGGCGCTCCTGCGATGGCTTCCGGTGCTTGCCGCCGGGTTGACGCTGGTCGGGCTCGCCCCGGCTGGCGCAGGGGCCTTTGAAGAAAAGCCGGTTTCCGTCACCGCCGACGATTGGCGGCCGAACGAGGACGACCGCTGGCTGTTCGACCTGCGCTCGGGCCAATACCGCCTCGGCGACGGGGTGCGCGGGTATCAGACGCCGCAGGGGATCTGCGTCGACCTGGGCGATATGGTGCTCGCGCTCGACCTTGCGGTGCGCGTCGACAAGAAGTTGCGCCGCGCAACCGGCTGGGTATTCGACGAGCGCCGCAGCCTGCTGATCGACCGCGAGGCGGGACAGGTGCGCGTTGGCAGCCAGAGCTACCCTATCGGCGCGACCGCGATCCGCGACACGCCGGCGGGCTGGTGCGTCGATCTGGACCGGCTGAACCAGTGGCTCGGCGTGCCGATCACCGCCGACCTGTCGAACGCCGTGCTGCGCATCGACGCCAAGGAAAAGCTGCCCTTCCAGCTCGCGGCCGAGCGGCGCGCGCGCGCGGCGGGGCTGCGTCCGCAGGCGTCTTTCGACCTTGCGAGCCTGCCGCAGGCGACGCGGCCCTATCAGGCGTGGGCGACGCCGTCGGTCGACGTCGTCGCCTCGGCTGGGGTGGTGTCGGACCGGAAGGGCGGCTCCTATGCACAGGCGCGCTACGAGATTTTCGCCGCGGGGGAAGCGCTCGGGCAGAGTTTCGACGCGCGGCTGTCGTCGGACGACAAGGGCGTTCCCGACAGTTTGCGGATGCGCCTCTATCGCACCGACCCCGAGGGACGGCTGCTCGGCCCGCTCCATGCGACCCATTATGCGGTCGGCGATGTCAGCCTGCTGTCGACGGGACTGGTTGCGCAGGGCGCGCCCGGGCGCGGTGCGGTGATCACCAACCGCCCGGTCGAGCGCCCCGACAGCTTCGACAAGACGAGCTTTCGCGGCGATCTGCCCGCGGGCTGGGACGCCGAACTCTATCGCAACGGCCAATTGCTCGCCTTCACGAGCCCGAACAGCGACGGTCGCTACGAGTTCCTCGACGTGCCGCTGCAATATGGCGCGAACCGCTTCGAGATCGTGCTATACGGGCCGCAAGGCCAGATCAGGCGCGAAATCAGGCAGTTGCAGGTCGGGATCGACTCGATCCCACCGCAACAGACCTGGTATTGGGCGGGCGTCGCGCAGGAAGATACCGACCTGATCGAATTCGCCCGGCACGGCGGCGCGTTCCGGCGCGGCTGGCGTGGCACCGCCGGGATTGAGCGCGGACTCGACACCCGGACCTCGATCGCCGCCTATTTCCACAGCCTGATGATCGAGAATGTCCGCCGCAATTATGGCGAGGCGGCGGTGCGCCGCTCGATCGGGCCGTCGCTGCTCGAGGTTGCGGGAAGCTACGCCGATGACGGAGGGAAAGCGCTGCGTGCAAGCTGGCTTGCGGCGTTCGGCGAAACCAATGTCCGCGCCGATGCGATGCGCGGTTGGGACGGCTTCGTTTCCGACCGCTTCGTCGGCGGAATCACCGGGCTTTATTCGCTCTCGGTCGATCAGGCGGTCAAGCTCGGGCGGACGGTGGTGCCGTTGCATGTCGACCTCGCGCAGATCGACCGCGCCTCGGGCGCGTCGAACCTGCAGGCATCGGGCCGCGCGTCGCTGAGCTTCCGCGCGCTGACCTTCACCGGGCAGCTCGACTGGAGCCATACCAAGGCGCCCGGCGGCCCCGATCCGCCCGACAATCTGACCGCGACCTTGCTCGCCAACGCCCGGATCGGACGCGTTCGCCTGCGCGGCGAGGCGCGCTTCGCCTTGTCGGGGCAGGAGGCCGACACGCGCCTCGCCGTCGTCGGCGAATGGGCGGGGAAGGGCGACGCCGAATGGCGCGCCGAGCTCGGCTATGACAAGGGGCTCGCGCGTGGCCGTGCGGGGCTGGGATATACGCGCCGTTTCAAGACGTTGCAGCTTAGCGGTTTCGGCGAGGTAGCGACCGACGGCTCGGTCGCGGCGTCGCTGTCGCTCGCCTTCAGCTTCGGGCCGAAGCCCGCGGGCGGCGGCTGGCGTATGTCGAGCGAGAAGCTCGGCGGTCGCGGCCAGGTGAGCGCCGAAATTTTCATGGACGACAATGGCGACGGCATCCGCCAGCCGGGTGAGGCGGCGCTGAAGGGCGTGCCGCTGACCGCCGGCAATGCGCTGCTCGAAACATCGACCGACGCGAGCGGCCAGGCGACGATCGACGGGCTCGAACCCTTTCGCCCGGTGATGATCGGCATCGACGCGGGCAGTCTGCCCGACCCCTATGTTCAGCCGGCGCTGCCCGGCGTCGTCGTCACACCGCGTCCCGGGGTCGCGACGCGCGTCCTGCTGCCGATGACCGCGGCGGGCGAGATCGAGGGGGTGATGATCCGCGACGGCGGCAATCCGATCGAAGGGCTCGCGCTCGAACTCGTCGATGCCGAGGGACGCGTGCGCGCGACGGCATTGACCGAGTTCGACGGCTATTATCTTTTCGAAAGCGTGGCTTATGGTCGCTACACGGTTCGCATGGCCAAGGCGTCGGCCGCCGCGTTGCGCCTCGATCCCGCGCTCGCGATCGGCGCGGCGCCCGGCAAGGCGGCGCCGCGCGTCAAGCTTGGCACCGTGGCGCTGAAGCCGATCGCGCGGGCGCTGGCGGCCGGGGCGGCGGCGCCCGGCGAAGGCAGCAGCGCCCGCGGCCCGCCGGCGGAGGACGCCGGCGGGCCATCGTGACCGCGTCCTAGCAGCGGCCGCCGCGACCGATTTCGCGGCCGATCAGCGCGCCTGCGGCGCCGCCGATGATCGTCCCCGGCGTGCGGTCGCCGTAACGGTCGACCTCGCGCCCGAGGAGCGCGCCCGCCGCGCCGCCGACGATCAGCCCGGTCGTTCCGCTGCCGCGGCGGCAATAATAACGGTTGCGATAATGGCTGCGGCGATAGTCGCGGCGGTAGTCCCGCCGATAATCGCGATAGCGATCATGGTCGCGGTCGCGATAGCTGTAATGGCGGTGGTGCCGATCGCGGGCGTCGGCCTCGGCCGGCAGGGCGGCGACGGCGCTGACGCCGATCAGCGCGGTGAGCGCCAGTTTCTTCATCCAGATCATGGTTTTCGTTCCAACTATTTTGGTCCCGATGCCATCCTAGGATGCGAAGCTGGCGCCCCGCTGAACCGGCGGCTCGTTTCGCTCGGTTCGACCTTCGCGGTGGGCGTTTCGTCGCGCCGCGCGATCAGGCGGCGAGGCGCTGTACGCCTGATGCGTCGTCGAGCGCCTGACCGCGCCGGATCGCCGGCCGTTCGTTGCAGCGGACGATATAGGCGTCGATCGCATCGCTTTCGGGAAAGACGCTGCGACCGAAGGCGAGCGCGCTGGCGACGAGGAAGTCGGCGGCCGAATAAGTGTCGCCGAGCAGATAGGGACCGCGAGCGAGCGCGGTTTCGATGCGGTGAAGCACGGCGTCATAGGCACGCCGCTTGAGCGGCGATGCGTCGAGTTCGCCCGCGAATCCCGCGAACATCGCGGGTTCGAGTTCGGCCGCATACCAGGCGAGCCAGGTCAGATAGGCGCCGCGGCGGGGATCGTCGGGCTGCGGCGCGAGGCCCTTTTCGGCGAAACCGTCGCAGAGATAGAGGACAATCGCGACCGATTCGGCAAGAAGCTGGCCGTCATGCTCGATCGCCGGAACCCGCTTGTCGGGATGCGGATTGGCGGGGTCGCCCTTGCCCTCTCCGGTCATCGGGCGAAAGATCGATACCGGATGGATCGCATAGGGCTCGCCGAGTTCTTCGAGCAGGCCGATGATGCGCGTCGAGCGGCTTTGCGGCGCGTGATAGAGAGTGATCATCGCAAAAACTCCTTGGAAGGAAACGTCGCGGCGGGGCTTGCCGCCCGCCGTGTCACGCTTGTAGGACGGGGCTACTGACAGCATATTGTCAGCAGGAAATGGAGAGGTCCGAATCGTGCGGCGAGCGGACAGGTTGTTCCAGATCATCCAGTTGCTGCGCCGCTCGTCGCGCCCGGTCACCGCGCGCGAAATGGCGGGGGAGCTCGAGGTGTCGGTGCGCACCGTCTATCGCGACGTCGCCGACCTGATCGGTCAGCGCGTGCCGATCCAGGGCGAAGCCGGGTTCGGCTATGTTCTCGGCGCAGGATATGACATGCCGCCGCTGATGCTGACCCCCGACGAGATCGAGGCGGCGGTGCTCGGCGCGCAATGGGTCGCGGGGCGCGGCGATCCGGCGCTCGCCAACGCCGCGCGCGACCTGATCGCCAAGATCGCCGCCGCGATTCCCGACGAGATGCGGCCGATTCTGACCGAACCGACGACGGGCACCGGTCGGCCGCACGCTCAGCTCGCCGACGGCATCGACATCGCCCGCACGCGGCGGTGGATCCGCGAAGGGCGCAAGATCCGGCTTGCCTATCGCGACGAGAGCGGGGCAGCGAGCGAGCGAGTGATCTGGCCGATCGTCATCGGCTATTTCAACGACCGGCGGACGCTGGCCGCCTGGTGCGAGCTGCGCGGCGATTTCCGGCATTTCCGCGCCGATCGCGTCGCCGCCGCGACCTTCCTCGACGATCGCCACGGCGAACGGCCCGGGGCGCTGCGCCAGCGCTGGATGCGGACGATCCGCCAAAAGGGCGGAGACGCCTGAATTTACGGACCGCGGCGACGATCTCTTTCACCGATTAACCACTTCTTAGCCATGTTTGGGCAGAGCGGCGGGCGAGCAAGGCTTTTCTGTGGGGGGAATATTCCAGTGACCAACGCCCAAGTGTCGAAGAACCGGCCGACAAGCGCCGACGTCGCGATTATCGGCGCCGGCCCGGCGGGGCTGACCGCTGCCTATCTGCTGACCAAGCAGGGGTATAGCGTGACGGTGATCGAGAAGGATCCCGTCTATGTCGGCGGCATCAGCCGCACCGTCGAGCATGAAGGCTTTCGCTTCGACATCGGCGGACATCGTTTCTTCTCGAAGAGCCAGGAAGTGGTCGATCTGTGGAACGAGATATTGCCCGACGATTTCATCCAGCGCCCGCGGATGAGCCGCATCTATTATGAGGGCAAATTCTACTCCTATCCGCTGCGCGCGTTCGAGGCGCTGTGGAACCTCGGCGTCGTCCGCTCGGCGCTGTGCATGGCGAGCTATGCCAAGGCCAAGCTGCTGCCGAACCGCAAGGTCCGCAGCTTCGAGGACTGGACGATCAACCAGTTCGGGCAGAAGCTCTATTCGATCTTCTTCAAGACCTATACCGAGAAGGTATGGGGGATGCCGTGCGACGAAATGTCGGCCGACTGGGCGGCGCAGCGCATCAAGGGGCTGAGCCTCGGCGCCGCGGTGCTCGACGGGTTGAAGCGCAGCCTCGGGCTCAACAAGGCGCCGAACGACGGCATGGCGACCAAGACCCTGCTCGAAACCTTCCGCTATCCTCGGCTCGGGCCGGGAATGATGTGGGAGGCGGCGCGCGACAAGGTCGCGGCGGCCGGGGGCCATGTGCTGATGGGGCACAGCTTCAAGCAGCTTACCCAGGATCAGGTCAGCGGCCGCTGGCGGCTGACCGCGAACGGGCCTGACGGCGATGTCGTGATCGACGCCGCGCATGTGATCAACTCGGCGCCGATGCGCGAGCTGGCGGCGCGCATCCATCCGCTGCCGGCCTGCGCGCTCACCGCGGCGCCGAAGCTCAATTATCGCGACTTCCTGACCGTCGCGCTCAAGATCCGCTCGGAGGATCTGTTTCCCGACAATTGGATCTATATCCACGACAGCAAGGTGCAGGTCGGCCGGGTGCAGAATTTCCGCAGCTGGTCGCCCGAAATGGTCCCCGATCCGGCGATCGCCTGCGTCGGCCTCGAATATTTCTGCTTCGAGGGCGACGGGCTCTGGTCGTCGAGCGACGCGGATCTGGTCGCGCTGGCGACAAAGGAAATGGCGATCCTCGGCCTTTGCGATCCGAACGATGTCGTCGGCGGCGCGGTGGTGCGGCAGGAAAAGGCCTATCCGGTCTATGACGATGATTATGCCGCGCATGTCGCGACGATGCGCACAGAACTCGAGGCGAAATATCCGACGCTGCACATGGTCGGACGCAACGGGATGCACCGCTACAATAATCAGGATCATGCGATGATGACCGCGATGCTGACGGTGCGCAACATCGTCGCCGGGACACGCGTCTACGATATTTGGGGCGTCAACGAGGACGCCGAATATCACGAAAGCGGTACCGAGGGCGAACAGGCGGCGCTGGCATCGGTCCGCGACGTTCCCGCGCGCGTCGCCAAGGCGGCCTGAGCCGTGGCCGAGGGCGTCGATGCGATGCGGAACCCCGTCGTCCGCCTGATCGGGCTCGTCCGCCGCGGCGAGGCGCGCTGGTTGAACTATCTGCTCGCCAGCGGCCTGGCGCTCGGCAGCGATGCCGGGCTGTTCCTGCTGCTGCTGAGTGCCGGACTGACGCCGATGATCGCGTCGGCGATCGGCTATTGCGCCGGCATCCTTGTCCACTGGCTCGTGTCCAGCCGGCTCGTCTTCGCCGACGGCGCCGCGGCGCGCGGGACCGGGGAGCGGCATCGGCAGAAACTGCTGTTCATCGGATCGGCGATGATCGGGCTGGCGCTTACGACCGCAATCGTCGGCGTCGGCACCGCGCTCGGGCTCGATCCGCGGCTGGCGAAGCTGGCGGCGATCGTCGTCAGTTTCCAGGCCACCTATCTGCTGCGTCGCCACATCGTTTTCCGGGCCGCCGTGGCATGACCGACGCGGCGCCGCCCGCATCCAAGGCGGCGGACCATGGCTTCAGCCCCTGGCTGACGCCGGTCCGAATCGCGCTGATCGTCTGGGCGGCGATGAGCCTGATCGCCATCGTCGCGCGTTGGCACGCGATCGCGACGCTCGAACTCAGCGACACCGACGATGCGATGCGGATGGCGCAGGTCCGCGACCTGCTCGCCGGGCAGGGCTGGTGGGATCTCACCCAATATCGCGTCAATCCGGCGGGCGGCGGCGTGCTGATGCACTGGTCGCGCATCGTCGATGCGCCGCTGGCATTCGGAATCCTGCTTTTGAAGCCGCTGCTCGGCCAGACGCTGGCCGAGCAGGTGGTGATGACGCTGTGGCCGCCGCTGCTCGGCGCGGCGCTCAGCGTCGCCTGCGTGCGCGGCTATCGGCATTTGTCCGACCGCCGGATTGCCTATGTCGTGCCGCTCTATCTCGTCGCCGCCGCTTTCATCGTGATCCAGCTTCGCCCGCTGCGGGTCGATCATCATGGCTGGCAGATTTTCCTCGCGATGTTGATCATGGGACAGGCGCTCCGTCCCGCCAGCGGCCGCGCGGGAATGATCGCGGGGCTGAGCGCCGCGGCGCTGCTTGCCATCTCGATCGAGGGCCTGCCCATCGCCGCGCTGTTCGCGGCGCTTGCCGCGCTGCGCTGGGCGCTACACGCGCGCGCCGACGACCGGGCGCGGCTCACGGGCTATTTGGGCGGGCTTGCGGGGGGTGCGGTTTTCTTTCAGTTTCTGACGCGCGGACCCGCCGGGCTCGCGGGCCATTGGTGCGATTCGCTGTCGGCGCCCTATATCGCCGCCTTTGCCGCCGCCGCTGCCGCGGTTTTCGCGATCGGCCGGGTCGATCCGACGCGGCGCT
The DNA here is from genome assembly GCF_036261875.1 of Sphingopyxis sp. GTDB lineage: Bacteria > Pseudomonadota > Alphaproteobacteria > Sphingomonadales > Sphingomonadaceae > Sphingopyxis. The sequence goes on from NZ_DATAJZ010000033.1 coordinate 23,528, forward strand.
GGCTGCGCTTCGCCGCACTCGGCGGCGCAGGCGCGCTCGCTGCCGGGACCCTGGTGCTGGTCGAGCCGCTTTGCGCCGCGGGGCCGTTCGCGACACTCGACCCGATCGTTGTTCAATATTGGTATCGCAACGTTCTCGAAGGCCAGCCGGTATGGGCCTCGCCGGCGAACACCATGCTGCTCGTCATCGTTCCGTCGATCGTGGGGCTCGCCGGGTCATGGCTCGCATGGCGTGTCAGCGTCAGCGTCGAGGACCGGCGGAACTGGGCGACCGTGATCATCGCGCTGCTCGGCGCGACTTTATTGTCTTTGCTCGTGTTGCGCGCCTCGGGCACCGCGCAACTCTTTGCGCTGCCGGGTTGTGCCTGGCTGGGGCTGCGCATCTGGACGCGCGCGCGGTCGATCACCGCCTTGTTGCCGCGCGTCGCCGTGTCGGCGGCGGCGGCGCTCTCGCTGCCGCTGCTGGGCGGTATCGCGGTGGTGGCGATCGCCGGCCTCGTCTTTCCGGCGGTCAAGGCCGAACAGAATAGACAGGAAAAAAGCGTCTCGGAGCGGACCTGCATCAATCCCGCAACCATCGCCGCGCTCGACCGCTTGCCGCCGAAGGTGCTGCTGACCCCGATCGATCTTGGCGCACCGCTGATCTTCTGGACGCATCATTCGGTGGTCGCGACGCCGCATCACCGCAATCGCGAGGCGATGGCCGACACGCTGCGCATCTTCATCGGCGATCCGGCAAAGGCCGAGGCGCTGGTGCGCAAGCAGAAGGCAACGTTGGTCGTCTATTGTCCGGGGGCCAATGATTTTTCGCAATATCGCCGCGTGAGCAAGGCGTCGCTCGCGGCGCGCCTCTATGCCGGAACGCCGCCTGCCTGGCTCGAACGCGTGGCGCTACCCGGCGATACCGGCCTCGCTGTGTGGCGAGTCAAGCCGGCGGGTTGATCAGGCGGGCGTGAAACGCAGCGCAGCGCCGTTCATGCAATAGCGCTTGCCGGTCGGTTTCGGTCCGTCGTCGAAGACATGGCCGAGATGTCCGCCGCAGCGGCGGCAATGGACTTCGGTGCGCGCGACGCCGATCTCATGGTCGGTCGAGGTCGCGACCGCACCCTTCAGCGGCGCCCAGAAGCTCGGCCAGCCGGTGCCGCTCTCGAACTTGGTCCGGCTCGAATAGAGCGGCAGCGCGCAGCCCGCGCAGGCGAAAATCCCGGCGCGATGCTCGTTGTTGAGCGGGTTGGTGAACGCGCGCTCGGTCGCCGCCTGCCGCAGCACCTTATATTGCATCGGGGTCAGCCGCTTTTGCCATTCGGCGTCGGACAATCGCCAGCCGGGCTCGGCAAGTGGGCGCTTGCCGGGCTTGGCGAACAGCATCGGCGCTGCGATCATCGCGCCGCCGAGCGCAAGACCGGACAACAGGTAACGGCGTTCGATCATGTCGGGCGTCCTCATGCCCCTTATTCGTGCCGAATCTGCGCCCGGTTACGGCCCCGAGTCAATATCGCGTCAATATTGCTCCAGCTCGACCTGCATGTGGCGATAGCCGTGGACGAAGCAGGCATTGACGCGCTCGGGCTCGGCCAGCACGTTCACGCGCAGGCGCCGCTTCTGCATTTCGGAGATCAGCGTCGTGAGCTGCAGTTCGGCGACGCGCGCGCCGACGCAGCGGTGGATGCCATAGCCGAAGGCGAGGTGGCGGCGCGCGTTTTCGCGGTCGACGATGATCCGGTCGCCGTCGGGAAAGACGCTTTCGTCGCGGTTCGCCGAGGCATACCAGAGCGCGAGCTTGTCGCGTTTCCTGATCTGGTGGCCGAACAGCTCGGTATCCTCGAGCGCGGTGCGCCGCATATGCGCGAGCGGGGTCTGCCAGCGAAGAATCTCGTGCATCGCGTTGACCGCAAGGTCGGGATCGTGATTCGCCTCCAGCTTCGCGCGCTCCTCGGGGAAGCAATGGAGGCCATAGGCATAGGCCGACATCGAATTGCGCGTCGTGTCGTTGCCGCCGACGATCAGCAGGATGAGATTCCCCATGAACTCATTCTCGCTCATATGCTTCATCGCGTCGGACTGGAGCATGATCGAAATGAGGTCGTGGGTGCCGGGGTTCTGCGCCTTGCGGTCCCACAATTGCTTGAAAGCGCCGCCCATTTCGAACGCGGTGGCAAGCCGCGCCTGGCGTTGCTCGACGGTGCCGAAATTTTCGATGTCGCCCAGCGCGTCGGACCAGCGGGTCAGATTGTGGCGGTCCTCCCACGGGAAATCGAACAGGATCGCGAGCATGTCGGTGGTCAGCTCGATCGACACTTTCTCGACCCAGTCGAAGGGCTTGCCGACCGGCAGCGTGTCGATCAGCGCCGCGGTGCGCGCCTGGGTGTCGGCGCGCATCCGCTCGGTTTCGGACGGGCCGAAGGCGGGGGCGACGGTGCGGCGCTGCGCGGTATGCTGCGGCGGATCCATTGCGATGAACATCGGCATCGGCACATCGCCTTCCTGCAGATGATCGATCCCGTCGCCGGCGACGGTGATGCCGCCATATTCCCAACTCGAGGAGAAGAGCTTGGGCAGCGCCTCGATATGCTGGATCGGCTTGTAGGTCGTCACCGACCAATAGGGGCCGAATTTCGAATCCTCGCAATAATGGATCGGCGATTCGGTGCGGAGCTGCCGCATCGGTTCCTGCCAGCGGTCTTCGCGCCACAATTCGGCGCGGCTGACGTCGAGGGGATCGGCGATGTCGGGGTCTTGGCGAATCACGGTAGCCATGGGAGCACTCCTCTCGGGGCCGTCTCTCGCGGCCGATTCCGTTGCAGAATGCCACTATTTACAGCTTTGTCAATGATCGCTGGATGTCGGCTTTGGGGTGGGGAGCGGACATTCCCCACTTTCGCCGGGATGACGGAGTTCGGTCGGATTGCTGATGATCCTCCCTGTCGCGCAGCGATGGGGAGGTGGCAGCGCGAAGCGCTGACGGAGGGGCCCTTGGCGCAACCGTCGCGGCCCCTCCACCACCGCTTCGCGGCGGTCCCCCTCCCCACGGCTGCGCCGCAGGGAGGATCAAGGGCCGCAGTCGGTCGAAACCCGCCGTCGCCGCCTCCGCCTTCAGGCCCGCTTCCGCTTCCAGACTTTCCAGCCGCTGCCGCCGCTGAGCACGCCTGCGCGGAAGAGGCGGACCGACAGATAGACCACCAGCGCGACCCAGATCGCCTGCCAGCCGAGCGCGAGCAGGTGGATGCCATGGCCTTCGTCGGTCGCGGCGCGCGCCGCCATCGCGAAGGGCGAGGAGAAGGGGAATATCTGCGCGAAGGTCGCGAGGCGTGAGCCGGGCGCGCTGGCGGCGGCGGCCGACAGGCTGAACATGCCGACCTGAAAAATGGTGATCGGCAGGCTGAGCATCTGAATCTCGCGCACCGTCCCCGCCTGCGCCCCGACGCCGAGGAACACCGCGCCCAAAAGCAGGAACGCCATGACGAAATAGGCAAAGCCGACCCCGATGAAGAACGGCCAGCCGCTCGCCGGGGCGACCGCAAGCGCGGCGGCGGGCTTGCCCGCGGCGGCGATGGCGGCGGGGTCCAATTGCGTCGCCGCGACGAAGCCGCCGGCGATCGCGACGAGGAGCCAGAAGGCGATGAACAATATCGCGACGCCGAGAAATCCGAGCAGCTTGCCGAGGAACACGCTTTCGAGCGGCACCGCGGCGGCGAGTATCTCGATCACCTTATTGCCTTTCTCCTCGGCGAGTGAACTCACCGTCTGGCCGGCGAGCAGCAGGGTGACGAGGAAGATGACGAATACTGCGCCGAATCCCAGCGATTGCTGCGCCGCGATGCTTGTTCCGCCATGGGTGAGCGCCTCGAAATGCGGCGCGACCGGCGGCGGCGCGCCGGCGACCCGGCCGCGCACCACTTCACCCGCGATCAGCGCGAGATAGCGGCCCGAACTGCTGTTCGCTTCGCGCTCGACGATGCGCGGCGCGGTCAGCGGGCCGCTCATCACCGCATAGGTGTCGCTGCCTTTCTCGCGCGCCACCGCGACCGGATCGAGCGACGCGCTCGCGAGGCGGATTTCGAGCGTCGCCGGCTCGCGCGGCATCGCGGCGCGCAGGCTTGTGTCGGCCGCGCGCAGCGCCTCGACATCTGCGGCGTCGGCGATGGCGACAATGCGGCCCGCGCCGCGCGCGCTGTCGGCGAGCTGCGAGGCGCCCATGCCCCCCACCAATCCCATGCCGACCATGAACAAAGGCGCGAGCAGAAAGAGGAGAAAGGTCGGCGTCGCGACGATCGCCAGAAAGTCGCGGCGCGCGATGACGAGCAGATTGCGAAGGAAAGGAGTCATGCCGCGTCCTCCTCGATCGCGCCTTCTTCGGGGTCGCCGTCGAAACCGGCGTCGACCTGGCGGACGATGTGGACGAAGGCGTCGTGCAGCGCCGGACGTGCGATCGACAGGCCCGCGACGCCGTGGCCGCCGGCGGTGATGCGCGCGAGCAAAGGCTCGACCGCGCTGTCCTCGATCGCGAAATGCCAGGCTTCGCCGCGGCGTTCGGCGCCGGCGGGAAGCAGCGCGGCGACCGCGTCGCTGCCGTCGCGCGGCGTATAGCGCACCTGCATCGGCAGCAGCGCGCGCGCCTCGTCGACCGTTCCCTCGAAGCGCCGCGCCGAACGCGCGATGATCGCCAGCCGGTCGCAGAGGCGCTCGGCATGGGCCATGACGTGGGTCGAGAAAAGGATCGTCGCGCCGCGCGCCTGTTCGCGCCGCACGAGCGTTTCGAGCCGCTCCTGATTGACCGGGTCGAGCCCCGAGAAAGGCTCGTCGAGGACGATCAGGTCGGGGGCATGGACGATCGAGCCGATGAGCTGAACCATCTGCGCCATGCCCTTCGACATCTTGCGGATTTTCTCGTCGATCACGCGTTCGAGCCCGAGTTCGGTCATGAAGGTCGCGGCGCGCCGCCGCCCCTCGGACCAATCGAGCCCGCGCAGCGCGCCCATGAAGGCGATCGCCTCGCGCGCCTTCATCCCCGGATAGAGGCCACGCTCCTCGGGAAGATAGCCGATGCGGTGGCGCACCGCCTGCGGCCGGTGGCCGCCGAGCAGCCGGCTCGTCCCTTCGTCGGGATCGACGATCCCCAGCATCATGCGCAGGCTGGTCGTCTTGCCCGCGCCATTGGGACCGAGCACGCCGTAAATGCAGCCCGCCGGAACTTGCAGCGACACATGGTCGACCGCCGTGAAGCTGTCGAAATATTTGGTGAGGCCGGTCGCCTCGACGCTATACTCGGTCAAATGCTGGTCCCTGACATGCGGTTTCACCGGACTATGGCACGAAGGCGACGGTCGCGTATAGAGCGCCAATGGTTGCCGAAGCCTTGCCTGCGCTGGAGGAGCGATTGGAAGTCGTGGCGCGCGAGCATGGCTTTGCGGCGTTCGGGATCGCGCGCGCCGATGCGGCGCCCGAAACCGCGGCGCGGCTGAACCAATGGCTCGCCGAGGGTTGCCATGGCGGCATGATCTGGATGGAAAGCCGCGCCGGACAGCGCGGGTCGCCGCGGGGACTGTGGCCCGAGGTCCGCTCGGTGATTGCGCTGGGCATGAGCTATGCGCCCGCGCAGGACCCGCTCGCGCTGGCGGGCGCTCCCGACCGCGGCCGCATTTCGGTCTATGCGCAGGGCGCTGACTATCATGACGTCGTCAAGCGAGCGCTGAAGGCGGTCGCGCGCTGGCTCGTCGCCGAGGCGCCGGGGGCCGAGGTCAAGGTATTCGTCGACACCGCGCCGGTGATGGAAAAGCCGCTCGCCGCCGCCGCCGGGCTCGGCTGGCAGGGCAAGCACAGCAATATGGTCAGCCGCGAACATGGCAGCTGGCTGTTCCTGGGGGCGATCTACACGACGCTCGACCTCGCGCCGTCGGCCTATGGGCGCGACCGCTGCGGCAGTTGCACCGCCTGCCAGGACGCCTGCCCGACGCAGGCCTTTCCCGCGCCCTACCGCGTCGATGCGCGGCGCTGCATCTCCTACCTCACCATCGAGCATGACGGGCCGATCCCGGTCGAGCTGCGCCGTGCGATGGGCAATCGCATCTATGGCTGCGATGATTGCCTTGCGGTCTGCCCGTGGAACAAGTTCGCCGATACCGCCGCGCGCCACCGCGCCTTCCTGCCGCGCGCCGAACTGGCGGCGCCGTCGCTCGCCGACCTGCTCGCGCTTGACGATGCGGGGTTCCGACAGGTCTTCGCGGGGTCTCCGATCAAGCGCATCGGCCGCAACCGCATGGTCCGCAACGCGGCGGTCGCGGCGGGAAACAGCGGCGATCGGACGTTTACCCGGCGGCTGGAGGAACTCACCGGCGACGAATCGCCGATGGTTGCCGACGCGGCGGCATGGGCGCTCGCCGAATTGACGTCATGATGTCTCGTCATTGCGAGCGAAGCGAAGCAATCTCCAGCTATCGTTACGCGAAGCCGATGGCTGGAGATTGCTTCGTCGCTACGCTCCTCGCAATGACGGGCCTTTATCGCCGCAATGCGCTGATGCAGCTATCGACATTGGCGTCGCGCCCGTCGGGGGTGCGGGCGTCGACATAGGTGGCGACCGGCTCGGCGCCCTGCTTCGGCGCGTAATAATAGATATCGAGGATGCAGGGCGATCCCGCGAATTGCAGCTTGCGCCCCATGCCTTCCTTGACGTCGAGCCGGGGCTTGCCGAACAACGACAGCGCGGCGTTCGCCGCGTGCCCGACCAGGCTGTTGTTCTGGGTGATGCGCGGCGGGGTCGGCGGCGGCGCGGGGCGCACCGCGGGCTGGGCCGGGCGCGGCACGGCGGCCCCCGCGCAGCCGCCGAGCGTGGCGGCGAGCATCGCGACGGCGATCAGCCTGATATGTCTCGTCATTCTTCCCCATCCCTCAGATGCAACAGGTGGACGGCCATAGCCGCGCCGACGATGGGGGCCAACAGATTGGCGACGGGCACCAGAAAGCTTGCGGCGGACAGTGCGCCGAGCGACCAGCGCGCACTGCGGCCGAGGCGCGGCCGGTCGGGGTGGCGTGCGAGAATCATCGCTTCGAGATCGCGGCCGAGCAGCGCCGCATTGAGGACGAAAGCGAGCAAAGGCGCGCCGACCGCGGTGAACAGCAACACGATATAGAAGGGCAGCGCGATCAGGTTCACCGCGACCAGCCGGCCGACCGAGGCGAGGCCGAGGCGCAGGCTCTTGGCGAAGCTGACCGGCACTGCGCGCGCCGCGGCGGCGGGATAGTGGCGCCCCTCGACGTCGGCGACAATGCCGTCGGCGAACAGTCCGACGACAAGGATGGCGACCGCGCGGAACAGCAGCCAGCTCGCCGCGATCAGCAGCAGCATGACGAACACGCCCGCCATGTCGAGCGTGGCGCCATCGAGCCACTTCCAATGTTCGAGCACCCAGCGCGCGGCGAAGAAGATCGCGGCGCCGGCGCCGGCGAAGATCAGCAGCGTCAGCGCGAGGCTTGCCGCCAGCACGCGCAGCACGCGCGGATGCGGCAGGTCGCGGAGCGCGAGCAGCAGGGCGTGGACGGCGCGGGCCATGCGCCGGGGATGGCGCGGCGACGGGCGCCGCGTCAAGCGCCGTGCTTGCCTTGAGGGGCAGTGCCCCCTAAAGGCGCGCGCAGCTTTTCCCATCCAGCACAGGAATTTTCATGGCCTCCACCGCCCGTTTCGATGTCATCGCGATCGGCAATGCGATCGTCGACGTGATTGCCCGCGCCGACGACGCGCTGATTGAGGCCGAGGGTCTGGCGAAGGGCTCTATGCGGCTGATCGACGCCGAAGAGGCGGCGCGGCTCTATGCGGCGATGGGACCGGCGGTCGAGATGTCGGGCGGCTCGGCGGCAAACACGCTCGCCGGGATGGCGGCGCTTGGCCGGCGCTGCGCCTTCATCGGCCAGGTCGCCGACGACCAGCTCGGCCAGGTCTTCACCCACGACCTGACCTCGCTCGGCGTCGCCTTCGAGACGCCGCCGCTCGCCGAGGGCGACCCGACCGCGCGCTGCCTGATCTTCGTTACCCCCGACGGACAGCGGACGATGAACACCTTCCTCGGCGCGTCGCAGAATCTGGGCCGCGAATCGCTCGCCCCGGCGCTGATCGCCGATGCCGACATCCTCTATCTCGAAGGCTATTTGTGGAACGCCGACGCCTCGCGCGCGGCGATGGCCGAAGCGATCGGACTCGCGCGCGCGGCGGGCCGCCGTGTCGCCTTCACCCTGTCCGACACCTTCGTCATCGCGGCGCATGGCGAGGATTTCCGCCGCATGATCGCGGCACGCGAGATCGATATTCTGTTCGCGAACGAGGCGGAGCTGCTCGAACTCGCGCAGGAACAGGACTTCGAGACGGCGCTGGCCAGCGTCGCGGCCGGCGTGCCGCTGCTCGTCGTGACGCGCAGCGAAAAGGGCGCGGTCGCGGTGACGAACGGCGAGCGCACCGCGGTTCCGGCCGAGCCGATCGATCAGGTCGTCGACACCACCGGCGCCGGCGACCTGTTCGCCGCCGGTTTCCTGGCGGGTCAGGCGCAAGGGCGCAGCATCGCCGATTGCCTGACGATGGGTGCGGTCTGCGCGCGCGAGATCATCGCGCAGGTCGGCCCGCGTGCACAAACCGACCTCGAGGCGAAAATCGCCGAGCGGCTGAGCTGATCCTCCTATAATAGGATCCTGTTCCCCCGCGAAGGCGGGGGCCCAGAGCGTCATTACGCAAATGCCGGGGACTGGAGCTCTGGGTCCCCGCCTTCGCGGGGACACACCAAGAGAAGCGCGCCCTAAGTGTCGGTTTCCGTCCCCTCCGGATGCTTGCGGAACAGCGCGCGGTCGGCGGGGCCGAAGCCGCGCGTCCAGATCAGCCAGGCATAAATGCCGAGGATGACGGGAACGCCGACGAGCAGCTCGGCCCATTCGGGAAGCTTCGTCGCCCCCCAGCCGAGCACTGCGGCGCCTCCGGTCGCCCAGACGAGCGCCCAGCGCAGGCTGTTCACCGGCGCGCCGAGCAGTTTCGCGAGCAGCCGCGCCTTGACCACCGAGGCGAAACCGAGCGCGAGCATCAGCGCCAGCGCGACCGCCGCCGCATAAGTGATCGGGTCGAGCCCCATCGACCGCGCGACGAGGATCAGCGCGACGCTGAGCACCGCCTGCAACGCGAGCGTCGCGAGACTGATGAGCAGGTTGCGGTGGCGCGCGACATAGACGAGCGCCGCTTCGCTAACGACGGCGGTCGCCGCGACCACTTCGGCCGCGAGCAGGAAGGCGAGCGCCCCCGCGCCGCCGACGAACTGCGGCCCGACGAGCCCCATCACCGCTTCGCCCGGAATGCCGAGCGCGAGCGCGATCCCCGCCTGCGCGGCGATGATCCAGAAGCCGACCTGGCTGACCTGCGCCGCGATGGCGCCCAGCCGGTTTTCGGCGAGATTGCGGGTGATCACCGGGCCGAGGATCGGCTCGAAACTGGTCTTGAGCTTTTGCGGCAGCGACGCGACCTGCTGCGCCATATAATAGATGCCGTAGATCGTCGGCGAGGTGAACTGGCCGAGGATGAACAGGTCGAGGCGGCGTGTCCCCCATTCGATCGCGTCGGCGGCGGCGAGCGGCGCGTTGCGGCGCGCGACCATGATCAGATAGGACGGCTGCGGCCGCCAGACGCCGGGGCCGCCATAATGGCGGATCATCGGGACCAGCGCGGTCAGAAAGGCGCCGACCATCGCCGCGGCATAGGAGAGCATCAGCCCGTCGCGCGGCGAAACATACCAGAAACCGGCGGCGGCGACGCTGATCACCCACGGCTCGACCACCGCGCGCGCGCGCACCGTCGCGCCGATATCGAAGCGGTAAGCGCAGGCGGCGAGCGCGACGTCGGTGCCCGCGATCGCGAAGACGAGCAGCGCCATCCAGCGATCGGTGCTGTCGATGTCCCCCGCCGGAAACATGATGTTCGGCAGCAGCAGCAGGATCGCCGAACCCACCGCCGAGGCAAGGAAAGCGACGAACATGCCGTCCCACACGACGTGGCGATGATCGGCGCCCTCGGCGCTTAACTGTTCGGCGAGGCCGCGCTTGAGGCCCAGGGTCGCGAGCTGCGCGACGAGTTCGATGACGAGCACCGCAAAGGCGAAGCGCCCGACCGCTTCGGGCCCGTACCAGCGTCCGGCAAAATAGAGAAAGGGCAGGCGTGCGACGAGGCGCATGATGAAGCCGAGGAAATTGGTGCGCCCGCCCTTGGCGAGCGCGGCGGTGTCGGCATCCGCCTGTTCCGGGGCCAATCCAGGCGCGGCGGCTGCGGGGCTGTGCGCGGCTGCGCTGTCCGTCTGGCTCAAGCCTCGCGCCCCTTCTGCTGTTCCCCGCCGATCAGTCTAGCGCGCGCGGGGGAGGCAGGCAATTGCGATAGGCGGGTCATCGCCCCTCGGGTCGCAGCGGGCGGCTGAGCAGAGCCTGAATGGCTTCGCCCGCGCGAATCTCGCCGGCCACGAGCCGCGCGACGGCGTCGGTGATCGGCATCTCGATCCCGTCGGCGCGGGCGGCGGCGGCGATCACCGGGGCGCTGAACGCGCCTTCGGCGACGGTGCGGCGGTCGGCCATCAGCGCCGCCGCCTCGGCACCACGCCCCAATCCCTGACCCAGCGCGAAATTGCGCGAGTTGGACGAAGTGCAGGTGAGCACGAGGTCGCCGAGCCCGGCGAGTCCCGCCAGCGTTTCGGCCTCGGCGCCGCGCGCCAGCCCGAAGCGCGTCATTTCGGCGAATCCGCGGCTGATCAGCGCCGCGCGTGCGTTGAGCCCCAGTCCGGCACCATCGACGATGCCGCAGGCGATCGCGAGGATATTCTTGACCGCGCCGCCGATCTCGGCGCCGATCATGTCGGTCGACACGTAAGGGCGGAAATGCGGGCGGGCGAGCGCCTGCGCCAGCGCTTCGGCGGTCGCGGCGTCGGCGGCGGCCAGCGTGATCGCGGTCGGCAGGCCGGCCGCGACTTCGTGCGCGAAGGTCGGGCCCGACAGCACCGCCAGCGGCCGGGCGGGGCAGATATCGCGCGCAATATCGATCGGGAAGGCGAAGCTCCCCGCCTCCATGCCCTTGCTGCAAAAGATCAGCGGCGCGTCGCCGCCGGGCAGGTCGGCCAGCACCGCGCGCAGAAAGGGAACCGGGACGACGACGAGCAGCGCGTCGCACGCCGCAAGATCCGCGAGCGCGCCGGTCGCGGCGAGCGAAGGCGACAGCTTGGCGTCGGGCAGGAACAGTGGGTTGCGATGTTCGGCGTTGATTGCCGCGACCACCTCTGCCTCGCGCGCCCAAAGGCGCACCGGCGCGCCCTCGGCGGCCAGCAATTGTGCGAGCGCAGTGCCCCAGGCGCCGCCGCCGACCACCCCGAAGCTTCTATATGACGTCATGCTTTCACTCCGGCGCCGCGCACCGCCTCGGCTTCGGGATCGAGCGGCCAGCGCGGCCGCGCCGCGGTGTCGAGCGGGTCGGTCAGCCCCCCGGCGAAACGCTCGGCGCCTGCCCAGGCGATCATCGCGCCATTGTCGGTGCAGAGCCACAGCGGCGGTGCGACGAAGGGCTTGTCGAAGCGCGCGGCGAGATCGGTCAGCGCGCTGCGAATCGCGCCGTTCGCGGCGACCCCGCCCGCGACGACGAACGCCGTGGCATCGGGGCAGGCGGCGAGCGCGATGCGGCTGCGATCGACGAGGCAATCGACCACCGCCTGCTGAAAGGAGGCGGCGAGGTCGGCGGTGCCATGCTCGCCCGAAGCGGCGGCGCGCGCGACCGCGCTCTTGAGTCCGGCGAAGGAGAAATGCGGCTCGGCGCTACCGACGAGCGGACGCGGGAGCGGCACCGCGCGCGGATCGCCGTTCTTTGCGACGCGCTCGACCGCCGGCCCGCCGGGATAGCCGAGCCCGAGCAGCTTCGCGGTCTTGTCGAAGGCTTCGCCCGCGGCGTCGTCGATCGTCGTCGCGAGGCGGCGATAGGCGCCGACGCCTTCGACGCGCAGCAACTGGCAATGGCCGCCCGAGACGAGCAGCAGCAGATAGGGAAATTGCAACTCCGGGTCGGCGAGCCGCGGGCTCAGCGCGTGGCCTTCGAGATGATTGACCGCGATCAGCGGCTTGCCCGCCGCATGCGCGAGTGCCTTGCCGGTGACGAGCCCGACCATCACCCCGCCGATCAGCCCCGGCCCCGCGGTCGCGGCCACCGCGTCGACATCGGCGAGCGACACGCCCGCGTCGGCAAGCACGCCCTCGACGATCGGCGCGAGCCGGTCGACATGCGCGCGCGCCGCGATTTCGGGGACGACGCCGCCATAGGGCTGATGCTCGGCCTCCTGCCCCGCGACGCGGTGCGCGAGGATGCGCCGTTCGCTGTCGACGAGCGCCGCCGCGGTTTCGTCGCAGCTCGATTCGAGGCCGAGGATAAGAGTCATATTGTTGCGCGCCCTTTACCCCCCCCTTTATCGAGAGAGCAAGCCGCGCTAGCAGCGCGCATGGCCTCGATCCCGCTTCCCACCTCCGCAAACCCGCTCCGCATCGGCACCCGTGCCTCGCCGCTGGCGATGGCGCAGGCGCATCTGGCGGCCGCCGCGCTGATGAAAGCGCATGATCTGGCGCCCGAAGCGCTCGAAATCGTGCCGATGACCGCCACCGGCGATCGCATTCAGGACCGCGCGCTGGCCGAGGTCGGGGGCAAGGCGCTGTGGACGCGCGAACTCGACGCTGCGCTCGATGCCGGGGCGATCGATATGGCGGTGCATAGCCTGAAGGATGTCGAGACGCTGCGCGATCCGCGCTTTGCGCTCGGCGCAATGCTCGAACGCGCCGACCCGCGCGACCGGCTGGTGCTGCGCGAGGGGGTGGAGGCGGCGACGATCGCCGATCTGCCGCACGGTGCGCGGCTGGGGACGAGCAGCCCGCGCCGCGCGGCGCAGGTGAAACGGATCCGCCCCGATCTCGTTCCGGTGCTGCTGCGCGGCAACGTCCAGACGCGGCTCGCCAAGCTCGCCGCGGGCGATGCCGATGCGACCCTGCTCGCCGCCGCCGGGCTCGAACGGCTCGCGATGCACGACATCGGGCGGACGCAGCCGATCGGCCTGCTGCTTCCGGCGGCATCGCAGGGCGCGATCGGTATCGAGGCGCGCGCCGACGATGCGGCGACGCGCGCTCTGCTCGCGGCGGTCGATCATGGCCCGACGCACCGCGCGGTGGCGGCCGAGCGCGCTTTGCTCGCGGCGCTCGGCGGCGACTGCCGTTCGCCCGTCGCCGCGCACGCGCACTGGCAGGGTGGTGGCGCCCTGCGGCTCGATGCCGAAATCTATTCGGAGGACGGTGCCGACCATGTCGCGGGCCATGCGATCGTGACCGGCGAAGGCGATGCCGAGGCGCTCGCGCACCGGCTGCTCGATGACGCGCCCGATGCGGTGCGGCGCCTGTTCACGGCATGACCGGCGATCTGCCGCTCGTCGTCACCCGCGCCGACCCCGGCGGCGCGGCGACCGTCGCGCGGGCGCAGGCGGCCGGCCTCGATGCGCGACACATGCCGTTGTTCGGGGCGCGCGCGCTGGCCTGGTCGCCGCCCGACCCCGCTGCGTTCGACGCGCTGCTGCTGACGAGCGCGCAGGCGGCGCGGCTCGGCGGGACGGGTCTGGCCGCGCTGGCGGCGCTGCCCGTCTGGGCGGTGGGCGAGGCAACGGCGGCGGCCGCGCGCGCCGCGGGGCTGACCGTCGCCGTCACCGGGCCCGGCGACGGTCAGGGCCTGGTCGACGCCATGGCGCCACAGGGGCCCGCGCGGCTGCTCTGGCTGTGCGGGCGCGACCGCTCGACCTTCAATGCTGCGGGAATCGCGATCGCGCCGCTTCCGGTCTATGCCGTCGATCCAACCCCGCCGCCGCCCGAATGGAACGCGCTCGTCGCTGCGCCCGCGGTGCTGATGGCGCATTCGGCGCGCGGCGCGGCGCGGATTGCCGAACTGGTTGGCGGCGAGCGTAAGCATTTGACCTTGCTGGCGATCAGCGCCGCCGCCGCGTCCGCCGCGGGCGAGGGCTGGGCCGAAAAGGCGGTCGCCGCCCGCCCCGATGACGCGGCGATGTTGGCAGAAGCGTCTGCTTTGTGCCACAAGGGGCGCTGACAGGGTCGTTCGAAAGAGACACATGACAATCGACAGCATCGAACGGGCTCCGCCGGCGGGCGGCGAAGCCCCGGTGAAAAGGCTTTCGTTGCGCGCGCTCTTCATCGGTGCGGTCGTCCTGCTGATCGTCGGCATTGTCGGTGGCGGCTGGGCGATGAGCCGCTGGCTCGCCGGCGACGCGGCACCGGTGACCCGCGTGGTCGATACGCCGGCGCCCGGCGGGGTGCTGAAGGCGATGACCGACAGCGCGAACAGCCCGCCGGCACCGGTGGTCGTCGCGCCGGTCGACGGCGCCGATGCGTTGGCCGCGCGCGTCGCCGAACTCGAACAGCGCCTCTCGCGCATCACCCTCCAGGCCGAATCGGCCTCGGGCAATGCCTCGCGCGCCGAGGGGCTGCTCGTCGCCTTCGCGGTGCGCCGCGCGCTCGATCGCGGGCTGTCGCTCGGCTATCTCGAAGCACAGCTTCGCCTCCGCTTTGGCGACGATCAGCCCAATGCGGTGAAGACGATCATCGAAACCTCGCGCGAGCCGGTGACGCTCGAACAGCTTCGCGCCGACCTCGACGCGATCGCGCCCGAACTTGTCGGGCGCAACGGCGACAAGGGCAGTCTGTGGACGGGCCTCAAACGCGAGCTCGGCGAATTGTTCGTGGTGCGGCCCGCGGGCACGCAATCGCCGCGCGCGACCGAACGGCTCGACCGCGCGCGCCGCTATCTGACAAGCGGCATGGCGGACAAGGCGATCACCGAGGTCGAGGCGATGCCCGGCGCGGCGGCGGCGGGCGAGTGGCTGATCGATGCGCGTCGCTATAACGAGGCGCGGCGCGCGCTTGACCTGATCGAGACCGCGGCGATATTGGAGCCGCGCGACGGTCCCGCCGTCGCCGCGGCCCGCGCGTCGGGCACGACCACCCCGTAACGCGTCTCCCAACAGGGCCGCGTCCAACAGAAAGCGCGACCCATGGCCCTCGCCGATCCGCAGCGCATCGAAACGCTCGATCCGTTCGACCCCCTTCAGCTCGCCGACCAGCTTAGCGAAGAGGAGCGGATGATCCAGGGCGCCGCGCGCGCCTATGCCGAGGGCGAACTGCTGCCGCGCGTCACCTCGGCCTTTCTTGAAGAGCGGTTCGACCGCGAGATCATGCGCGAAATGGGCCAGCTCGGGCTGCTCGGCGCGACGATCGATCCCGAGTATGGCGGCGCGGGGCTGAATTACGTCAGCTACGGCCTGATCGCGCGCGAGGTGGAGCGGATCGATTCGGGCTATCGCTCGGCCTGCTCGGTGCAAAGCTCGCTCGTGATCCATCCGATCAACGCCTATGGCAGCGAGGAGCAGAAGCGCAAATATCTGCCCGGCCTGACCTCGGGCGAGCTCGTCGGCTGCTTCGGCCTGACCGAACCCGACGCGGGCAGCGACCCCGGCGGGATGCGCACCCGCGCCGAGAAGATCGAAGGCGGCTATCGCCTCAAGGGCGCGAAGATGTGGATCACCAACGCGCCGATCGCCGACGTCTTCGTTGTCTGGGCGAAATCGGACGCGCACGACGGCGCGATCCGCGGCTTTGTGCTCGAAAAGGGGATGAAGGGCCTGTCGGCGCCGAAGATCGAGGGCAAGGTCAGCTTGCGCGCCTCGATCACCGGCGAGATCGTCATGGACGGGGTCGAGGTCGGCGAGGATGCGTTGCTGCCGCACGTTTCGGGACTCAAGGGACCGTTCGGCTGCCTCAACCGCGCGCGCTACGGCATCGGCTGGGGCGCGATGGGCGCGGCCGAATTCTGCTACGAGGCGGCGCGCAATTACACGCTCGAGCGCAAGCAGTTCGGGCGTCCGCTCGCGGCGAACCAGATCGTGCAGTTGAAGCTCGCGAACATGTTGACCGAAATCGCGATGGGGCTGCAGACCGCGCTCCGCGTCGGGCGGCTGATCGACGAAGGTCGGCTGGTTCCCGACGCGATCAGTCTGCTCAAGCGCAACAATTGCGGCAAGGCGCTCGACATCGCCCGCGTCGCGCGCGACATGCACGGCGGCAACGGCATTTCGGCCGACTATCACGTCATCCGTCACGCGGTGAATCTGGAGACGGTGAACACCTATGAGGGCACGCACGACGTCCACGCGCTGATCCTCGGCCGCGCGATCACCGGGATCAGCGCCTTTGCCTAAGCCGCTGGAGGGCATCCGCGTCGTCGAACTCGCGCGCGTGCTCGCGGGGCCGTGGAGCGGGCAGCTGCTCGCCGACCTCGGCGCCGAGGTCATCAAGGTCGAGCGGCCGGGCGGCGGCGACGACACGCGCGAATGGGGGCCGCCGTTCGTGACGGGAGCCGACGGCGCCAATCTCGGCGCGGCCTATTATCATAGCTGCAACCGCGGCAAGCGCAGCGTCGCGATCGACATCGCGAGCGCCGGTGGGCAGGCCGAGGTGCGCGCGCTGCTGGCCGATGCCGATGTCGTGATCGAGAATTACAAGGTCGGCGGGCTCGTCAAATATGGGCTCGACCCGGCGCGGCTGCGCGTCGGTTTCCCGCGGCTGGTCGTCTGCTCGATTACCGGCTTCGGCCAGACCGGGCCCTATGCGCACCGCGCAGGCTACGACTATATCGTTCAGGCGATGAGCGGCTTCATGTCGCTGACCGGCGAACCCAACGGCGCGCCGCAAAAGGCGGGGATCGCCTATGCCGACATCTTCACCGGCATGTATGCGACCGTCGCGATCCTCGCGGCGCTGCGGCGTCGTGACGCCACGGGGGCCAAAGACGGGGGCGGCGCGCATGTCGACATGGCGCTGCTCGATTCGCAGGTCGCTGTGCTCGCGAACCAGGCCGCCAATTATCTCGCGAGCGGGGCGGTGCCGAAGCGGATGGGCAATGCCCATGTCAATGTCGTACCCTATCAGGTCTTTGCCACTGCCGACGGCCAACTCGTGATCGCGGTCGGCAACGACGGCCAGTATCGGAAGCTTTGCGCGATCCTGGGGGTACCCGAATGGGGCGGCGATCCGCGCTTCGCGACCAATGCCGCGCGGCTTGCGAACCGCGCCGAGCTGATCCCGCTGCTCGCGGCGAAGATCGCGACGTGGGACGCGCAGCCGCTGTCGCTCGCGCTCGAAGCCGAGGGCGTGCCCGCGGGGCCGATCAACGATCTCGCCGGCGTCTTCGCCGACCCGCAGGTGATCGCGCGCGGCATGCGCTTTCGCCCCGAGGGCGCGTCGATCGACGGCGTCGCCAGCCCGATCGTCATCGACGGCGAACGCATGGTCGCCGCAACAGGGGCGCCGCCACTGGATGGGTGAGTCGCGACTGGTTTCGACCGATTGCGGACATAGGTAAGGATCATATTCTCTCCCCTTGAGGGAGAGATACGAAGGCTTGGCAGCTTGCTGCCTAGCCGAAGTTGAGAGGGGGTTTTGCGTCCGCTGGCGTCGCCCCCCTCTCCAAGCTTCGCTAG
>NZ_DATAJZ010000035.1:0-33937 GCF_036261875.1 Sphingopyxis sp.
CGAACCACTGTCTCCACGATCAACATCCCGTTCTCGCCAACTGATCAAAACCAGTCGGCCGACTAAATCCCCGGGATGAAGGGGTCCTTTTTGCACGCCGATCACCCCACGAAGGGGGTGCCTATTGCACGCTGATCCTCAAACAGGCCGGACAGACGACTGCACCCGACCAACGGCCAGATCATCACTTTACACTTGCAACGCGGGAGCCATCCACAGACGCCAGTCCGCAATCGGCCAAAATTTGCCATGCGATCTCCTCGCACAAGGGTGCTATCAAAACCTATGCGTGAGGTACCAGCAAATCAGCGTGAAAAAGAGCCTCTCGAATCGCCCTGTAAATACCGCGATGCCCGATTAATCGTCTTCCGGCCGAGGCCATTCCGCCTTCATTTAAGGATCGAAGGAGGAAATATCTGCGCTTTGGCTCAAGAAGACCCGGAAAGTCCCACTGCAGCCCCGAAAATTCTTGGGATTTTTGCTGGTACCAGGTCGATTTTCTCGAAACAATATAAGAATTTCAGATAGTTAGACAATTTTTTGAATCTTGCCGCCCCAGCCAGCCGGTGCGGATCATCATGTCCTGACAGGACCAGGATTGCCGGCGGCTGACCCGATATTGCAGCGTCGGGTCAGGATATGATGGCGCTTCGGATCACGCAGCGGAAGCCGATGTGGCTGGTGGAACTGTCGATGGTTTCGGGGTGGCGCGCGGCGGGCCGGTAGCGCTGGCAATAATTGGGGGCGCAAAGATGCGAGCCGCCCTTGAGCACCTTGCGGCCGATGCGGATGTCCGGCTGGGCGGGGTCATAGCTCCGCCGCATCGGTCCTCCGCGCGGATTGTCGATCGCGCAGCAGGATCTGCCGCGACGGGTCGCGCTCGCCGCGGGCTCGGACCACCAGTCCTGCGTCCATTCCCAGACATTGCCGATCATGTCGTGCAGCCCGAAGCCGTTGGCGGGGAAGCTGCCGACCGGCGAGGTGCCCTCCCAGCCGTCGAGGCGCTGGTTGGCGAAGGGAAAGAGGCCTTGCCAATAGTTGGCGAGCATCGCGCCCCCCGGCGCCAGTTCATCGCCCCAGGCATAGTCCGCGCCGTCGAGGCCCCCGCGCGCGGCATATTCCCACTCTGCCTCGGTCGGCAGCGCCTTGCCCGCCCATGCGGCATAGGCCTCCGCATCGGCATAGGCGATATGGACGACCGGATGATCTTCGAGCCCCGCGATCGCACTGTCGGGGCCGCCCGGATGGCGCCAGTCGGCGCCGAATTCGAACTGCCACCAGTTGGCGGGATTGCCGAGATCGACGGGGCCGCGCGTCTTGCGAAAGACGAGCGAGCCGGGGCGATCCATTCCGGGCAACAGGCCCGGATAATCGCGCGGATCGGGGGCGATCTCGGCCGCCGTGACATGCCCCGTCGCCGCGACGAAGCGCGCGAAATCGCGATTGGTGACGGGCGCGGTGTCGATCCAGAAGCTGTCGACCCGCACCGGGCGCACCGGGGCTTCCTCGGGATAGAAATTCCGTGATCCCATGGCGAAGGTCCCGCCGGGCAGAAAGATCATGCCCGGCGGCCCGCCTGCGGAAATTTCGCCGTTCGTGTCGCGCATCGTCTCTTTCGCCTCGGGCCCGGCTTTGATTTGCATCGGCCGCCGTCTATCGTCAGGGGGCGGTTAGCTCAAGGATCGCAGCGTGAGGAGGATTTTTGAAGCGGGCCGTCACGATCATCGATATCGCCAACCATGCGGGGGTGTCGTTCAAGACCGTTTCGCGCGTCCTGAACGGCGCGCCGACGGTCGCCGAGGAGCTGCGCGCGCGGGTCGAAAAGGCGATGCGCGACCTCGATTACAAGCCGAATCGCGCCGCCCGGCTGCTGCGCGGCGGCAAGGCGCACGCGCTGGGGCTGATCGTCGGATCGCAGACGCAGGCGATCGCCCAATCGCCCGAGCCCGACCGCCGTATGCCGAGCTATGCCGCCGACGTGATCCTGGGGCTGCTGCAGGCCTGCCACGCGGCCGAATATCATCTGGTGATCGAGAATATCTCGCCCGGCGGCACGCCCGAGGCGCAGGCGATGCTGGGGCGCTTTCTCGACCTTGTGAAGCTCGACGGCGTGATCCTCGTGCCGCCGCTGTGCGACACGCCGTGGGTGCTCGACCTGCTCGACAGCCGCGGCATCGCCTGCGCACGGATCAATCCGGGGCTCGACCTCGACCGCGCGCTCTGCCTCGTCATCGACAATAAAAGCGCGGGGCGCGACGTGGGCGAGGCGATCCTGTCGCACGGGCACCGGCGGGTCGGCTTTATCGACGGCCCGCGGAGCCACGTCGCGCTCGGCGAACGCAGGGCGGGCTTCCTCGATGCCGTCCGCCGCGTTGCCGACGTCACGGTCGAGGTGCGGCAGGGCAATTTCCTGTTCACCTCGGGGTTCGAGAAGGGGCGCGAGTTGTTGTCGCTTTCCGAGCGGCCGACGGCGATCTTCGCTGCGAACGACGAAATGGCGGCCGGCGTGCTCGCGGCGGCGGTCGATTGCGGTATCGAGGTTCCGCGCCAACTGTCGCTCGTGGGGTTCGGCGGCCTCGCCATTTCCGAACATAGCTGGCCGCGCCTCGCCACCGTCAGCCAGCCCACGATCGACATTGCGCGGATCGCGGGCGAACAGCTCATCGCCCGCGAAGGAGGGGCCGCGGCCGACTGGAACCGGGTCGTGACCATGCCGTATGAACTCGCGACGCGCCAGTCGCTCGCCCCGGCGCCGGACTGAGGCCGGCCGCCGCTTTCATCGATCGAACGCCCGATATTGACGATTGGCCGATGCCGTCTTAGAAGGTCGAGACAACGTTGTCCCGAATCATTCGAGGGCAGGACTTCGCTGCTGTCGCCATGGCGACGGCGGCAATCTGGGGAGGAAGACATGACATATCGCCGCAAAGCCTTTTGGATGGGCAGTGCTGTCCTTGCGCTGTCGGCGTCGGTTGCCGCGCACGCGCAGGAGGCGCCCGCTCCGGCGGACGACGTCTCGGGCGACGAGATCGTCGTGACCGCGCAAAAGCGCGAGCAAAACCTTCAGAAAGTGCCGGTTTCGGTGTCGGTCCTGTCGTCGGCGGTGCTGGCCGACAACCGGGTCAGCGGGCTCGAACAGCTCTCGCTGGTGTCGCCCTCGATCGGCTTCACCAACAGCGCCAACACGCGCGGACAGGGGCTTTCGATCCGCGGGATCGGCACGCTCAACTTCTCCGACGGCGTCGAACCGTCGGTCTCCACGGTGATCGACGGCGTCGTCATCGGCCGCTCGGCGGCGTCCTTCTTCGATTTCAACGACATCGAACGCATCGAGGTGCTGCGCGGGCCGCAGGGAACCCTGTTCGGCAAGAACAGCTCGGCCGGCGCGCTCAACGTCGTCACCGGCAAGCCCGACCTTCATGAATCGAGCCTCGAAGCGTCGGCGAGCTATGGCACGTTCGACGATGTCCGGCTCAAGGCCACGGGTTCGCTGGTGCTCGATCAGGGACGCGCGGCGCTGCGCATCTCGGGATTCCGGTCGAAGGCCGACGGGATCATCACCAACACCGTCAACGGCGAAAAGCTCAACGACAACGACAGCTGGGGTGTGCGCGGAAAATTTCTGTTCGAGCCGAGCGACGTCACCTCAATCTATGTGATCGGCGACTATGGCGAGAGCAATCGCAATTGCTGCGTCTCGACCGTGCGCTCGGTGCTGCCGACGACGACATATTACAATGGCGACAAGCGCGCTGACCTGCTCGCCGGGCAGACGCTCGGCCCACTCAACCGCGAGGTGACGATCGACGGCGATTATTTCAACCATCAGAAGACCGGCGGCGCATCGGTCGAGATCAATACCGAACTCGGCGGCCAGACAATCACCTCGATCACCGCCTATCGCGAGTTCAAGGTGTTCGACAACAACGACCCCGATGGGGTTCCGCTGCCGGTGGTGAGCCTCAACAACGCCCGCCAGAAGCAGCAGCAGTTCACGCAGGAACTGCGGCTGACGTCGCCCGCGGGCGAGCCGGTCGAATATGTCGTCGGCCTCTTTTATTTCTGGCAGGACGTCGTCAGCCAGACGCAGGTGAAGGGCAAGTTGGTCGTGAACCTGCCCGGGACCCTGTATCTCGGCAATCAGGTCGACCGCGACATCACGACCAAGAATGTCGCCGCTTTCGGGCAGGTCACCGGGCATCTGACCGACCGCCTGTCGCTGATCGGCGGCTTTCGCCTGACGTCAGAGCAGGCGGTGGCGCATTTCGACCGGACGATCCTGCCGGGCGCCGTCGCCGCGATGCCGAGCCTGGGCGGACCCGCCTATGCCGCGCCGACGCTGAAGGCCACCGACACCGACCTCAGCTATAAATTGGGCGTGCAATATCAGGCGTCGCCCGATGTCATGGCCTATGCCACCTATACGCGCGGCTACAAGGGGCCGGCGCTCAACATGCTCAACAATCTGACCGCGGTGACGGTCGATGCGGGGCTGGCGGTGCTGCGGCCCGAGATCGCGCGCAACTGGGAAGCGGGCGTTCGCACGACGCTGTTCGACCGGATGTTGACGCTGAACGTCACGGGCTTTTACGAGACCTTCACCGATTTTCAGGCGCAGACCTACAGCGCGCTTCTCACCTCGTTCCAGCTCACCAACGCGGGCAAGCTGATCACCAAGGGGGCAGAGGTCGAGGCGATTCTGCGGCCGGTCGATGGACTCAATCTGTCGGGCAACCTTGCCTTTACCGACACCGAGGTGCGCGGGCTGATCGTGAGCTGCTATGCCGGGCAGACCGCGGCGCAGGGCTGTGTCGGCGGCCGTCAGGACGTCACTGGCGAAGCGCTGACCAACGCGCCGAAATGGGCGTGGACGCTGAACGCCAACTATGGCGCCGATATCGGAAGCACCCTGCGCGGCAGCGCCAATCTGGCGTTCACCTATCGGTCGAAGACGCTCTTTGGCTATCGCGATCCGAACACCGCCCAGCCGGGTTACGGCCTGCTGAACGGGCGCCTGTCGCTCGAGACGCAGGACGGCCGCTATGGCGTTTCGCTATTCGGCAAGAATCTGACCAACAAGCATTTCGCGAGCTTCATCGGCGCCGGCCTGCTCGACACGTCGGCGACGGGTGCCGGTTACACGCAGTTGCTGACCCCCGATGCCTTCCGCACCTTCGGGGTCGAAGGTCGGGTTCGCTTCTGACCCGTCCCAGACGGCGGGGACGCCGGCCCGTGCGCCGCGTCCCCGCCGGAATATGGAGCCGATCGATGGACTATTCCCGCCGCCGCTTCGTCGGCACCCTCCTTGCCACCACGACCTTGTGCGGGCTGACGTCCGCGCGCGCGATCGGTGCGACGGGGCCGCGGCCCAATATCATCACCATCCTGCTCGATGATGTCGGCTATTCGGATATCGGCTGTTTCGGCGCCGAAATCCGCACCCCGGCGATCGACAGCCTTGCCAAGGCGGGGCTGCGTTATGTTCATTTCGACACCAAGGCGGTCTGCGCCTCGACCCGCGCGTCGCTGCTGACCGGGCGCAATTGCCACACGGTCAACATGCCCGACGTGCCCGATGTCGCCGCGGTGCTGCCGGGCGATCCCCAGATGGCGCGATTGTTCCGGATGCCGGACAATGCGCAGACGATGGCGCAGGCGCTGCAAGGACGCGGCTATGCCACCTGGGCGGTCGGCAAATGGCACATGATCCCGATGGACGAACTCGGCGAGGGCACCGGGCGGGACAATTGGCCGCTCCAGCGTGGCTTCGATTATTTCTATGGCTTTCCGAGGGGCTGGACCGACCAGTATCGGCCCGAGCTGGTCGAGAATAATGCCTATATCAAGCGCGACTTTCCCGCCGGCTATCATCTGTCGGTCGACCTCGCCGACAAGGCGATCGACCTGATCGAACGCCATGTCGCCGAAAAGAAAGACAGCCCCTTCTTCATGAACCTCGGCTTCGGCACCGCGCATTCGCCGATCCAGGTGCCGCGCGAATATTCGGCGCCCTATGACGCGATCTACAAAAAGGGGTGGGACCAGGTCCGCGAGGACCGCTTCGCCCGCATGAAACAGATGGGGTTGATCCCCGCCGACACGCTTTTGCCGCCGCGCGAACCGCGCGACCGGGCGTGGGCCGACTTGTCGGATGACGAGAAGGCCGTCTTTGCCCGCTATATGGCGGTCTATGCCGGCTTCATCGAGCATTGCGACCGGCAGATCGGCCGCCTGCTCGATGCGCTGCGCGAACGGGGGGTGTTCGACAATACGATCATCATCCTTCTGTCCGACAATGGCGCGGCGTCGGAAGCGGGGCAGAGCGGCTTCTTCGACGGGCTCTATCGCGCGAACAGCCTGACTCCGGCCGAGCAGCGCGCGCGCATCGACGAGTTGGGGACTGCCAGCACGCAGGCCGAATATCCGCGCCCGTGGGCGATGGTCGGCGATACGCCGCTGCGGCGGTACAAGCTGTGGCCCTATTCGGGCGGCACCCGCACCCCGATGATCTTTCACTGGCCGCGCCATGTGGAGGACCCGGGCGCGATCCGGCGGCAGTTCGTCGATGTCGTCGATATCGCGCCGACCCTGCTCGACGCGGTCGGCGCGCGCTTCGATCCGGTGGTCGGCGGCGTGGCCCAGATTCCGGTCGCGGGCCGCTCCTTCCTGCCGACGGTGCAGAGCCGCAAGGCCCCCGGCCGGCAGGTCCAATATTTCGAGCTGCGCGGCAACCGCGCGATCACCAGCGGGCGCTGGCGCGCGGTCGCGCTCCATGATTGCGACCAGCCCTATGCGAACGACCGCTGGGAGCTGTTCGACCTCGACCGCGATTTTTCGGAAAGCACCGACCTTGCCGCCCGCTATCCGGCCAAGGTCGCCGAACTGAAGGCGCTGTGGGACGATCAATGGGCACGTTACGGCAACGGCGCGCTGGCGCAGCCGGGGGCGCTGACGTGCCGGCTGTCCGACCTGTTCGATCGCCACCCGGTTGCCGGACACGAAGGATGAAGCCAGAAACAGGGGGAGCGGTAAGGATGCGAGGATATTATGCGACGACGGTGCTGGCGATGCTTCTGGGGTGCGCGGCGATGACGGCGTCGGCGAAGGACCCGGCGGCACCGGTTGCGGCGGCCGAGGCGGCCGCCGACGACTGGGCGGCGAAGACCGAAGCGCAGATGACCGACGACGAGCGTTTCTCGCTGCTCCACGGCTTCATGCCGATTCCGATCGGGCCCTATGCCGACCCCGAATGGCAGGCGAAATGGCCGAAGGACGTGATTCCGGGCGCCGGCTATGTCGCGGGCGTGCCGCGCCTCGGCATCCCGTCGCAGCGCGCGACCGACGCCAGCCTGGGCGTCACCAACCCCTTCGGCATCCGCAAGGGCGACAGCGCGACCGCGCTGCCCGCCGGCCTCGCGCTCGGCGCAAGCTTCAATCCCGACCTGGCCTTCGCGGGCGCCGAAGCGGTGGCGAGCGAAGCGCGCGCCAAGGGGTTCAACGTCCTGCTCGGCGGCGGCATGAACCTGATCCGCGATCCGCGGAACGGCCGCAATTTCGAATATATTTCCGAAGATCCGCTGCTGTCGGGCATCATGGGCGGCGCGGCGGTGCGCGGCGCGCAGTCGGCGGGGGTGGTATCGACCGTCAAGCATTTCTCGCTCAATTCGAACGAGACCAACCGCCACACATGGAACGCCGAGATCGATGAGGCAGCGCATCGCGAAAGCGATCTGCTCGCCTTTCAGATCGCGATCGAGCGCGGTCATCCCGGTTCGGTGATGTGCGCCTATAATCTGGTCAACGGGCAAAAGGCGTGCGGCAACGACCATCTGCTGAACACCGTCCTCAAGAAGGACTGGCGCTACAAGGGCTGGGTGATGTCGGACTGGGGCGCGGTGTCGGGCGCCGACTTCGCGATCAAGGGCCTCGACCAGCAGGCGGGCGAGCAGCTCGACAAGCAGGTCTGGTTCGACGCGCCGCTGAAGGCCAAGCTCGCCGACGGCAGCCTGACGCGCGACCGATTGTCCGACATGGTGCGCCGCATCCTGCGCTCGATGAAGGCGAACGGGCTGGTGGACGCAGGCCCGGCGCCGGCGGTCGACATGGCGGCGCACGCTGCGGTCGCGCGGCGGATCGCCGAGCAGGGGATCGTGCTGCTCAAGAATGATGCGAACGCCTTGCCGCTCGCCGCCAACGTCGGCTCGGTCGCGGTGATCGGCCGCAACGCGCATGTCGGCGTGCTGTCGGGCGGCGGATCGTCGCAGGGCCTGCCGCCGCGCGGCTGGGCGGCGTCGGTTCCGGTCGGCGGCGGCGACGGATCCATCGGCGCGTGGCGGATCGAGCGCTGGTTCGCGGGCGCGCCGCTCGCCGCGCTGCGTGAGGCCTTGCCCAGGGCGCACGTCGGCTTCGATCCGGGCCTCTATCCGCAGGACGCCGCCGCACTCGCCGCGCGCTCCGACGTCGCAATCGTCTTTGTCAGCAAATATGAAGCGGAGGGGTTCGATTCGCCCGACCTGTCGCTTCCCGGCAATCAGGACGCGATCGTCGAGGCGACCGTCGCCGCCAATCCCAACACCATCGTCGTGCTCGAAACCGGCAATCCCGTCGCCATGCCGTGGCTGGACAAGGTGAAGGCGGTCGTCGCCGCCTGGTATCCGGGGCAGGAGGGTGCTGCGGCGATCGCCGACGTGCTAACCGGCAAGGTCAATCCGTCGGGCCGCCTGCCGGTCAGCTTTCCCGCATCGACCGAAACGCTGCCGCGTCCGGCGATCCCCGGCTACGGCACGCCCGAAAGCACGCGTGTCACCGCGACGATGAACGAAGGGTCGGACGTCGGCTATCGGTGGAATGCGCGGACCAGGGTGAAAGCGCTTTTCCCGTTCGGCCACGGGCTTTCCTACACGCGCTTCGCGACGGGCGGGCTCAGGACCGACGGCGCGACCGCCAGCTTCACCGTCCGCAACAGCGGCGAGCGGGCGGGCGCGACGGTGGCGCAGCTCTATCTCGTGTCGCGCGATGGCAAGCCGGTGCGGCGGCTGGTCGGTTTCCAGCGGGTCGAACTGGCGCCGGGGGCCGAACGGACGATCCGGCTGACGATCGATCCGCGACTGTTCGCCGACTGGAACGGGACTGGGTGGACGATCGCGAAGGGCGACTATCGCCTCGCGCTCGGCGAGGATGCGGAAACGCTTCAGGCTCCCGTCTCGGTGTCGTTGAAGGAGCGCATCTGGCAGGATTGATGAAGATGACCGTCTTGTAATGCGGCGGTCATGCGCTGGGCAGGCGCACGGGTCTATCCCGTTCTCGTCGGGTCGAGCCGGTCCGCACCATCCCCCCTGACCCTGGCATGGACCGGCTCCCCTGGCTTCGCCCGCACTGGAAGGGGCGGATCAACAGTCAAGGAGAGAAAGTCCATGCGTAACGTTGCCAAACTCGCCGCCGCCGGTGCCCTGTCGCTCGCGATCGTCAGCGGAACCGCTTTCGCAGCGACCGCGCCCGCCAGCCAGCCGGCGAAGACCGCGGTGACCAAGAAGGCCCCGGCCAAGCACGTCGCCGCGAAGAAGGTCGAAAAGAAGGCCCACTGATCGGTCCTATCCTCTCCGTCCGAAAAGGCCGGTCCGCATCCGCGGGCCGGCCTTTTTTCTATAGCCGTTTGATTTCGCCAGGGCGCAAGGTACGCGCCAGATGGACGAACGAGCGGCGCGCGATCACTTCGAGCATCGGCATCTGCCTGCACCATGGCTTTTCATAGCCTGCGAACATCGTCATCCCTTCCATCGATCCCGAAATGAAGAGCGCCAATATCTCGCGCTCGTCGTCGGGCAGCGCCGGGTTGATCTCGGCAATCAGTTCGTTGAGCGAGGCGCGCGCGCGCTCGTAAAGATCGTTCATCCGGTCGTGAACGAATTCATCGTGGTTCGCCATCGCCCAGAGTTCGGGGAAGAAGCGCGTCGTTTTCTTGGTGGTGATGTCCTCGAGGATCAGCACGACCAGATTCCCGAGCCGCGCTTCCGCGCTCGCGCCCGGTTCGTGGAGTATCTCGTCGAAGGATTCTTCGTAGCTGCTAATCACGGCATTCAGCAACTCGCGAATCAGATCCTCCTTCGACCTGAAATAATAGTTGAGGCTGCCGACGTTCATGCCCGACTCGGCGGCGATGCGGCGAAGCGTCAAAGCCGATGCGCCGTGGTTCACGAGCAGCGACAGGGCCGACCGCAATATCTGTTCGAAGCCATCCTGACCGCGCGCATAACCCCCGATCCGCGGTGCGATCTTCAGGTCCGGAACGATGAAATTGGTCAATTTTCTTGGCCTCCTGCGCTTCCGCGTAGCCAACTCGCCTCTCTCGGGCAAGCGTCCGACTTTACTCGATTGACTAAATTTAGTCGATCGCATAATGTTTGGATGCGGGCCACCAGAGCCCGGTGCAACAGGATGAGGGAGACGGAGGATGGCGCGCATCAACCGAGCGGCGGCTTTTGCCATATTGTTGATGTCGGCGAGCGCCGTCGGCGCCGCGGACTATCCGCAGCCGCTGCCCGAAGAGCCGGTCCCGACCGTCGCCGAACTTCCCGAACATTATCCCGACAGCTGGGTGTTCGTGCAGGATCTGCACTTCAACAGCCTGCCCGACGGCCGCGCGGCGATCGTCGACGTCGGTGCCGAAAACAATAATCTGCGTGGACAGATTCCCGTTGCGCAGTTCGGCGTCATGCTGCCCTCGACGACGCGCGGCGAAATCTATGTCGGCGAAACCTTCTATTCGCGGCTGACGCGCGGCGAGCGGACCGACGTCATCACCATCTGGGACACGAAGACGCTGACGCCCAAGGACGAGATCGTCCTGCCCGGCGGCAAGCGCGGGCTGTTCGTCACGCTTCGCAACAGCCTGCAACTCACCAATGACGAGAAATGGGCGCTGGTGTTCAATTTCACGCCCGGCGCGTCGGTCACCGTCGTCGATCTGGACGGCCGCAAGATATTGTCGGATATCGAGCTTCCGGGTTGCTCGCTCGTCTATCCGACCGGGCCGCGCGGTTTCACGTCGCTCTGCGCCGACGGAACGATGACGAGCATCGCGCTCGACGCCGCCGGCAAGGCCGGGCCGGCCGTGACCAGCGCCGTGTTCAACGACATCGATGACGATCCGCTGTTCATGACCCCCGCGATGGTGGGGCGGACGGGCTGGTTCGTCAGCTTCAAGGGCCATGTGCGCGCGATCGATTTTTCGGGCGCCGCCGCCAAGGATCTCGGCAGCTTCGCGCTTCCCAGGCAGGATGGCGGCGAACCCGAATGGCGGCCCGGCGGCTGGCAGGTGATCTCGGCCGACCGCGCCGGGCTGCTCTATATCCTGATGAACCCCAAAAGCGGCGAGGGAACGCACAAGGACGGCGGGACCGAAGCGTGGGTGATTGATCCGAAAACGAAGACGCTGGTCCGCCGCATCGCGCTCAGGAACCACAGCGTGTCGATCGAGGCGACGCAGCAGGAAAAGCCGCTGCTCGTCGCTTCGCGCCCCGACGGATCGCTCGACGTCTATGACGCGGCGAGTGGCGCGTTCGTCCGCACGATCGTCAGCGTCGTGCACGATCCGATGACGATGACGGCGGCGCGCTGATGGCCGCCGTGCTTCCCGTCCTTTCGCTGTTCCTCGCCCTCGTCCTGGCAACCGCGGCGGCGCACAAGCTGATCGAGCGCGCGCGGCTGACGCAGGCGACCGCGGGCCTGCTGCGCCTGTCGCCTGCGGTGGCGATGCCGGTGACGATGGCGGCGGCGGCGATCGAGTTCGCGGCGGCGCTCGCGCTGCCCTTTCCCGCCTCGCGGCCCGCGGGCGCGCTGCTCGCCGCGCTGCTGTGGGCCGGATACGCCGCCGCCCTGCTCGCGGCGCGGCGGCGCGGCGACGGCGGGCTCGATTGCGGCTGCGACTTCGGCGCGCGCAAGAGCGGCATTGGCCGCTTCGCCATCGCCCGCGCCTTGGCGCTCGCCGCCGCCGCGCTGCTGCTTTGCCTCTCTCCCGCTGGGGGCGGCGGCATCGACATTCCGTCGATCTTCGCCGCCCTCGCCTTTGTCGCGCTGCTCTTTGCCGCCGGCGAACTCGCCAGCCTTCCCGCATCCCGCAGGAGTGTCATTCGATGACCGGATTTTTCCTTGCCTCGCAAATCTTGCTCTGGATCGCCATCGCTGTCCTCGGCGTCCTCGTCGCGGCGCTCGCGCGGCAGGTCGGGGTCCTGCACGAGCGGATCGCGCCCGCCGGCGCGCTGACGCTGCACCAGAAGGTCAATGTCGGCGACATGGCGCCCGCGATGACGCTCGATACGCTGAACGGCGGTCAGGTCGCGATCGGCGGCAAGCGTCACCGCCGCGGCCAGCTTCTCTTCTTTCTCTCGCCCGACTGCCCCGTCTGCAAGACGTTGCTCCCCATCGTCCGCTCGGCGAGCGGCGCCGAGCACGACTGGCTCGATGTCGTGCTGGCGAGCGACGGCGATCCCGCCGCGCACCGCCGGCTGGCGATCGCCGAGGGGCTTACCGGCTTCGACTATGTCCTGTCGGAGGAACTGGGCCGGTCGCTCGGCGTCTCGAAGCTCCCCTACGCGGTGCTGATCGACGAGGAGGGCCGCATCGCCTCGCTCGGCCTCGTCAACAATCGCGAGCATCTGGAAAGCCTGTTCGAGGCCAAGGAACGCCGCGTCGCCTCGATTCAGGATTATCTCGCGCGCGGTTGAGCCGGGCGGAACGACAGGAAGGGGACGAATATGTCGGGTCTCGACAAATTTTCGGAAAAGGTGACGCGCAACGTCGCGCGCGACCTCGCGGCGCAGCCTGCTGACGCTGATCGGCGGCGCGCTGACCGGCGCGGCGGTCATCCCGGTGCTGCCGGTGTCGCGGGCGCAGGCGCAGACCCACGGCGGCGGCGGCGATCCGGTCGCGCCGCAATCGAGCGGCAATCCGCAGGATCCCGGCGACCAGACGAAATGCGATTATTGGCGTTATTGCGCGATCGACGGCTTTTTGTGCAGCTGCTGCGGCGGCTCGCCGAGTTCGTGCCCGCCGGGGACCGAAATGTCGCCGATCACCTGGATCGGCACCTGCCAGAACCCCGCCGACAACCGCGCCTATATCATCAGCTATAACGACTGCTGCGGCAAATCCTCGTGCGGGCGCTGCCTGTGCAACCGCAACGAAAACGACCGGCCGATGGTCCGCCCGCAGGCGAACAACGACATCAACTGGTGCCTCGGCACCTCGAGCTCGGTCTATAATTGCTCGACCGCCGTGATCCTCGGCGTCGCGCTGGAGCAGCAGTGATGCGGCGGCTGGCGACCCTCTTTGCCCTGGCCGTGCTGGCGGCGGCAGCGCCGGCGACCGCGCAGGACGGCGCGACGATCTATAAGCGTTGCGCGGCCTGCCATCTGGCCGACGGATCGGGCGTGCCCGGCGCCTTTCCGCCGCTGAAGGCCGATGTCCGCGCGCTCGCGGCGACGGCCGCCGGACGCCGCTATCTCGCGCTCGTCGTGATCCGCGGCGTGTCGGGACCGATCACCGTCGCCGGAAAAATCTATCGCGGGACGATGCCGGCGCAGGCCGGACTCAATGACGCGCAAATCGCCTCGGTCCTCAACCATGTGGTTCGCGGTTCGTCGGCGAAAGCGTTCACGGCAAAGGAGATCGCGGGCTACCG
Source organism: Sphingopyxis sp. (assembly GCF_036261875.1). Taxonomy (GTDB): domain Bacteria; phylum Pseudomonadota; class Alphaproteobacteria; order Sphingomonadales; family Sphingomonadaceae; genus Sphingopyxis. Next base: position 13,679 of record NZ_DATAJZ010000035.1, read on the forward strand.
CGCGGGGGGGGGCTCGCTCGCTCCCGCCGCCGTGGCGCGCCTGCAGCCGGGCACCGCCGGCAAATGAAATGGCTGGCCGTTCCCGCGCTGATGCTGGCGACCGGGGCGGCCGTGGCGACACCCGGCCCGGCCAGTCCGGACGCGATCCCCGGCGTCGCCAACCCGGTGCGCGCGCGGCAGCACTGGATCTTGCAATGCCAGGGATGCCACCGCCCCGATGCCACGGGAACGCCGCAGACCGCCCCGACGATGGCGGGCTTCGTCGCGCGCTTCCTGCAGGTGCCGGGCGGGCGCGAATATCTGGCGCGCGTGCCGGGCGTCGCGACGGCGGCGCTGTCCGATGCCGATCTGGCGGAGGTGCTGAACTGGTCGCTAGCGCGGTTTGACCCGGCGCATCTGCCCGCCGATTTCAAACCCTACACGGCCGCCGAAATCGGCCGGCTGCGAAGCAAGCCGCTGCGCGCCGAAGCGAGCGCCATGCGCGCGCGGCTGATGGCGGACTTTGACGAGACGGACGTGACGACACCGAAATGACGACAGGAAAATAGTGATAAAAACAGGGAGGATGTTCGATGATCAAGGTGAATGAAGGTGGGGCGGTGCGCCCCATGCTGCTGCTGATGCTGCTGACCGGAGCGTCGGTGCCGGCGCTGGCTCAGGAAGCCCCCGCCGCTCCCGCTCCGGCCGAGACGGTCGCCGACGACGGGACCGACATCGTCGTCACCGCGCAAAAGCGATCCGAACGGCTTCAGGACGTCCCGATCGCGGTCAGCGCGCTCGGCGGCGATGCGCTCGACAAGCAGCGGGTGACGCAGGCCGACGAACTCGCGGGCAAGATCGTCAACCTTCAGCTGACTTCGACGGTCGGCGACAACACCCCGATCTTTGCGCTGCGCGGCGTGTCGATGTCCGATTACAGCCTCAACCAGGCGAGCCCGGTCGCGACCTATTATGACGAGGTCTACAAGGGCAATTTTGCCTTCCTCGGCGTCGCGATGTACGACCTCGAACGCGTCGAGGTGCTGCGCGGACCCCAAGGCACGCTCTATGGCAAGAACACCACCGGCGGCGCGGTCAATCTGATCAGCCGGGCGCCCGAACTGGGCGGCACCGACGGCTATCTGAACCTCGGCTATGGCAATTACGACCGCTACGAGGCCAATGGCGCACTGAACGTGCCGCTCGGCGAGACGGTGGCGGCGCGCGTCGCCTTCACCTTCGCGCGCGCCGACGGCTGGTTCAAGAACCAGCTTCCCGGTCAGCCCGACCTTGCCAGCGTGCGCGAATATGGCGTGCGCGGCAGCTTGCTGTTCGAGCCGAGCGACAGTGCGCGCTTCGTGCTCCGCGCCTCGACCAGCTACCAGAATCCGCGCAACTACGGCATCTACGCCCAGCCCGAGGCGGTGAACCGGCCGGGACTGGGGCGGCGTCAGATCGAGGCGAACGTCACCGACCGCCGCCGCGCGCGCACCTGGTCGGTATCGCTGACCGGCACGGTCGATCTCAGCGACGCGCTTGCGATCACCAGCGTTACCTCGTGGGACAAGGGCCGGCTGGCCTTCTATGAGGACACCGACGGAACCGCGACCGAACTGCTCGAAATCCCCTATACCGACCGGGCAACGCAATTCGCGCAGGACCTGCGGTTGACCAGCGACTTCGACGGCCCGTTCAACTTCATCCTCGGCGCCTATTTCAATCGCGAGAAGGTCTATAACGAAACGACCTTCGAGATCGGCAAGGACATCGACGTCGACGGCAACGGCGTGATCGACGTCGACGACTGCGCGGCCGGGCTTCCGCTTGCCTGCCTGTTCCGCAACAGCTTCGATCAGGTCAAGAAGAGCTATGCCCTCTATACCGACATGAGTTTCGAGGTCACCGACCAGCTCACATTGCGCGGCGGCCTCCGCTTCACCTACGACAAGGGCGTGCAGAGCAATTTCGAATCGAACGCTCTTGGCGTCGACGGCGTCCTCGTCGCGAACCTGATCCCGCCGTCGCGGCTCGACTACAGCACCGAAAATCTGTCGGGCAAGATCGGCGCCGATTACAAGATCAACCCCGACGTGATGGTCTATGGCAATTACAGCCGCGGCTATCGCGCGCCGAGCTTCAACGCGCAGGCCTTTTTCGATCCGTCCGAACTGTCGGTGGCGAAGGCCGAAAAGATCGATGCGTTCGAACTGGGACTGAAGAGCCAGTTCGCCGACCGCCGTGTCACGCTCAACATGGCGATGTTCCATTATACCTACAGCAACCAGCAGTTCATCAACGTCGATCCGGGAACCGCGGCGCAGACCCTGCTCAACATTCCGCGTTCGCGCATCCAGGGCGGCGAGGCCGAACTGACCGTCCGCGCGGGCGATATGGTGACATTGCGCGGCGGCCTCGGCCTGCTCAGCACCAAGATCAAGCGCGGCACGGTGAGCGGCGTCGACGTCAGCGGCAACCGGCTGTCGAATGCGCCCAAGCTGACCTTCACCGGCGGCTTTGACGCGACGGTGATCGACGGCGGCAGCGGCAAGGTCAGCCTGCACGGCGACCTCAACTATTCGTCGAACCAATATTTCGAGGTGCTCAACGTCCCCCGGCTGCGGCAGAAGTCCTATGCTCTGTTGTCGGGGCATATCGACTGGGAATCGGCCGACGGGCGCTGGACGGCGTCGGTCTGGGGCAAGAATCTCGCCAATAAATTCTACTTCACCTCGCGCGTCGACCTGCTCGCGGGCTTCGGTTTCGACTATAACCATGTCGGGACTCCGCGAACCTATGGCGTGACCGTGGGCGCGAAATTCTGATCGGAGAGAGGCATGTCTGACTATAAGATGCTGATCGGCGGCCGGCTGGTCGACGGCGATCACCAGATGGACGTCATCAACCCCGCGACCGAGGAGGTGTTCGCGACCGTCGCGCGCGCCTCCGAGCGGCAGGCCGACGAGGCGATCGAGGCGGCGGCCACGGCCTTTCCCGCCTGGGCCGAGGTGCCGATGGCCGAGCGGCAGGCGAAGGTCGCCGAACTGGCCGATGCGATCGCCGCCAACGCCGACAAGTTCGCCCGGGCGCTGACGCAGGAACAGGGCAAGCCGCTCGCGGAGGCGCAGGGGGAGCTCGCCTGGACCGACGGCTATCTGCGCCATTATGCGACGCTCGAAATCGCCGAACGGACGATCCGGGACGATGCGAGCGGGCTGATCCAGGTCCGCCGCAAGCCGCTGGGCGTCGTCGCGGGGATCATCGCCTGGAACTTCCCGCTGCTCGTCGCCTGCTGGAAGATCGGACCGGCGGTGATTGCGGGCAATACGATCGTGCTCAAGCCCGCGCCGACCACCCCGGTCACCGCGCTGATGCTGGGCGAATTGTGCCAGACAATCTTCCCGCCGGGGGTGGTCAACATCATCGTCGATGCCAATGATCTCGGCGGATACCTGACCGCCGATCCGCGCATCGCCAAGGTCGGCTTCACCGGATCGACCGCGACGGGCAAGAAGATCATGGCGAGCGCCGCCGACGGGCTCAAGCGGCTGACCCTCGAACTCGGCGGCAACGATCCGGGGATCGTGCTGGGCGACGTCGACGTCCGCGCCACCGCGCAGGGCATCTTCAACGCCGCCTTCCTCAATTGCGGGCAGGTCTGCCTCGCGATCAAGCGCGCCTATGTCCACGACAGCATCTATGATGCGATGTGCGACGAACTGGCGCGGCTGGCCGAGGCGGCGGTGGTCGACGACGGGCTGGCGCAGGGCGCGCAGATCGGCCCGATCCAGAACAAGGCGCAATATGAAAAGGTGAAGGCGTTCCTCGACCGCGCCCGCGCCGACGGCACCATTGTCGCGGGCGGCGAGGTGATGGACCGCGCCGGTTATTTCCTGCGCCCGACGATCGTCCGCGATGTCACCGACGGTGACCAGATCGTCGACGAGGAACAGTTCGGTCCGATCCTGCCGGTGATCCGCTTTTCGGACGTCGACGACGTTGTCGCGCGCGCCAATGCATCCCCCTATGGCCTCGGCGCGTCGGTGTGGTCGCGCGACGTCGATCGCGCGCTGGCGGTCGCGGAGCGGATCGAAAGCGGATCGGTGTGGGTGAACCAGCATGTCGCCATCGGCCCGCATATCCCGATGGCGGGGGTCAAATCCTCCGGCCTCGGGGTCGAACAGGCGGAGGAGGGGCTTGCCGAATATACGCAATTGTCGGTGATCAACGTGGCGCGCGGCGGATGAGCGAGGCGTTCGACTGGAATCCGCCGCCGCGCTATAATTTCGCGCGCGACGCGATCGACCGGCTGGCGAGTGAAAGACCCGGCGATCGCGCGATGCTGTGGACCGACGGCGCGGGCACCGTCGTCGATCGCAGCTTCGCCGAACTGTCCGACCATGCGGCGCGCGCCGCGGCGGTGCTCAGCGCCGCGGGCGTCGGGCGCGGCGACACGGTGCTGATCCTGATGTCGCGCGAGATCGAATGGTGGGAGCTGATGCTCGCCTGTTTGCGGCTCGGCGCGATCGCTTCGCCCGGCACCGTCCAGCTCACGCCCAAGGACATCGCCTATCGCTGCGAAGCCGCCGAAGCGCGCTGCATCGTCTCCGGGGTCGATGTCGCGCCGCGCGTCGACGAAACCCCCGTCGATGCCGCGATTCCGCTGATCCACATCGGCGGCGCTCGCGCCGGATGGATCGATTACAGCGCGGCCAAGGCGGCCGCCGAACCGCTGGCCGAGATCGCCGACACGGCGTTCGACGATCCGACGCTCTGCTATTTCACCAGCGGCACCACCGGCCAGCCCAAGATGACGATCCACGGCGCGGGCTATCCGCTGGCGCACGAGATCACCGGCCGCTTCTGGCTCGACCTTGGCCCGGGTGACCTCCACTGGAACATGTCCGACACCGGCTGGGCGAAGGCGGCGTGGAGCAGCCTGTTCGCGCCGTGGCTGATGGGCGCGGCGATCTTCGTCCACCATGCGCCGGGCTTCGACCCCGTCGCCGCGATGGATCTGCTCGAAACGCATCCGGTGACGACATTGTGCGCGCCGCCGACCGCCTATCGCATGTTCGTGCGCGCCGATCTGGACGGGCGGTCCTTCCCGCATCTCCGCCACTGCGTCAGCGCCGGCGAGCCGCTGAATCCCGAGGTCATCGACCTGTGGAAGAAGGCGACCGGGCTCGATATCCATGACGGCTACGGCCAGACCGAAACCGTGCTGCTTTGCTGCAACCGCGCCGGCGCGGCGCGGCAGGGGGCGATGGGGCGCCCGACGCCGGGGATCGATCTGGCGGTGATCGGCCACGACGGCGACATCCTGCCGCCGGGCGAGGAAGGCGACATCGCGCTGCGTGTCGGCGAATGCCGCCCGCCGGGCCTGTTCCTCGGCTATCGCGGCGACGCGGATCGCACCGCGAGCGTGTTCAGGGACGGCTGGTATCTGACCGGCGACCGCGCGACGGTCGATGCCGACGGTTATTTCTGGTTCGTCGGCCGCGCCGACGACGTCATCCTCTCTTCGGGCTATCGCATCGGGCCGTTCGAGGTCGAGAGCGTGCTGTTCGAGCATGAGGCGGTCGCCGAAAGCGCCGTCGTCGCCAGCCCCGACCCGACGCGCGGCGAGGTGGTGAAGGCCTTCGTCGTCCTCGCGGCGGGCCACCGCCCGTCCGACGCGCTCGTCACGGCGTTGCAGGATCATGTGAAGCGGACGACGGCGCCCTATAAATATCCGCGCCGCATCGAATTCGTGAACAGCCTGCCCAAGACGGTCAGCGGCAAGATTCGGCGCAAGGAATTGCGCGATGCAGAGTTCGGGAAAGCGGACGCATGACCGACAGCTTCGTTCGCGGCGAGAACACTCCGCCGCTCATCGATAGGACGATCGGAGATTGTTTCGACCGGGCCGTGCTTCGCGATCCCGAGGGCGAGGCGCTGGTCGTTCGGCACCAGGGCGTGCGCTGGACGTGGCGCGAACTCAAGGCACGGGTCGATGCGGTCGCGGCGGGGCTGCTCGAACGCGGGCTGAAGCCGGGCGACCGCGTCGGCATATGGGCGCCTAATTGCGCCGAATGGGCGATCGTCCAGTTCGCGACCGCGAAGGCGGGGCTGATCCTCGTCAACATCAACCCCGCCTATCGCGTCGCCGAACTCGACTATGCGCTGAACAAGGTCGGCTGCGCCGCGTTGATCTTCGCGCCGTCGCACAAGAGCAGCGATTATGTGGAGATGCTCGGCGAACTCGCGCCCGAACTGGCGACGGCGGCGCCGGGTCAACTGAGCGCCGCGCGCCTTCCCGACCTGCGGCTCGTCGTGGTGCTCGGCGACGCGCCTCACGCCGGTTGCCTGCCGTTCGCGGCGCTCGCCAGCGACGCCACCGGTGCGCTCGCCGATATTGCGATCGATCCCGACGGGCCGGTCAACATCCAGTTCACCAGCGGCACCACCGGTTTCCCGAAGGGCGCGACGCTATCGCACCGCAATATCCTCAACAACGGGGCCTTCGTCGGCGCGCGGATCGGGCTGTCCGCCGGCGACCGGCTGTGCATCCCGGTGCCGCTCTATCATTGTTTCGGGATGGTGATGGGCAACCTCGCCTGCGTCGTCCACGGCGCGACGATCGTCTATCCGGTCGAGGCCTTCGATCCGCAGGCGGTGCTCGAAACCGTCGAGGCCGAGCGCTGCACCGCGCTCTACGGCGTGCCGACGATGTTCATCGCGGCGCTGAACCATCCCGATTTCGACCGGTTCGACCTGTCGTCGCTGCGCACCGGGATCATGGCGGGGTCGCCGTGCCCGATGGCGGTGATGCGCGAGGTGATCGACCGGATGCATATGGAAGAGGTCACCATCGCCTATGGCATGACCGAAACCAGCCCGGTCAGCTTCCAGAGCGATCCGGGCGATCCGCTCGACCTTCGCGTATCGACGGTCGGGCGCGTCCAGCCACATCTGGAGGTCAAGCTGATCGACCTCGGCGGCAACATCGTCGCGCGCGGCGAGACCGGCGAGCTTTGCACGCGCGGCTATTCGGTGATGCTCGGCTATTGGGACGACGCCGAGCGAACCGCCGAAGCAATCGACGCCGAGGGCTGGATGCACACCGGCGACCTCGCGACCATCGACGAGGCGGGCTATTGCCGGATCGTCGGGCGCATCAAGGACATGGTGATCCGCGGCGGTGAAAATATCTATCCGCGCGAGGTCGAGGAATATCTTCTCACTCATCCCGATATTCTCGACGTTCAGGGTGTCGGCATTCCCGACCGGAAATATGGCGAAGAATTGTGCGTCTGGATCCTGTTGCGCGAAGGCGCGGCAATGAACGAGGATGCCGTGCGCGCCTATTGCCGGGGCCGGATCGCGCATTTCAAGATTCCGCGCCATATCCTTTTCGTCGATGGTTTTCCGATGACGGTGACCGGAAAGGTGCAGAAATTCGCGATGCGCGAGCGCACGCTGGAACTGCTGAAGGGATAAGGCGCGTCACGGCAGCGCGTAGGCGACGACCTCGTCGCCGATCGGCGTCTCCATGAAATGATGGCCGCCGGCATAGAGGACGACATATTGTTTGCCGTTCGCCTCATAGGTCATCGGCGTCGCCTGTCCGCCTGCGGGCAGCACATCGGACCAGACCGTCTTGCCGGTGCGAAGGTCGATCGCGCGGATCAGATTGTCGGTCGCCGCGGCGATGAAGATCAGCCCGCCCGCCGTGACTACCGACCCGCCGTTGTTCGGCGTCCCGATGGTGATCGGCAGCATCGAAGGGATGCCGAACGGCCCGTTGGTCCGCGCGGTGCCGAGCGGGCGGTCCCAGATCGTCTTGCCCGTCGCGATGTCGATCGCGCGGATGCCGCCATAGGGCGGTTGTTTGCACAGCATCCCCGTGAAGGGCAGGCGCCATCCCGCGTTGACGTCGATCGCATAGGGGGTGTGCGCCTGCGGGTCGCCCGCGCCCTCGGCACCGCCGATGTTGCCGCGCGCCTGATCGCGCGGCGCCCAGCCTTTCTTGTTCGCTTCGGCGCGGGGGACGAGGCGGACATAATTGGGCATGTCGTTGTAATTGGCGACGATCACGCCGCGTACCGGATCGACCGCGACGCCGCCCCAGTCGGTGCCGCCGTTATAGCCCGGATATTCGATCGAGCGACCGTCGCTGGTCGGCGGGGTGAAGAAGCCCTTGTAGCTTGCCTTGCGGAACTGGATGCGGCAGATCATCTGGTCGATCGGCGACATGCCCCACATGTCGCGCTCGGTGAGGGCGGGCTTGCGCAGCGTGTGCCACAGCGACACGATCTGCGTCGGCGACCGCTCGGCGGGCTCGACCCCGCCGCCCGGCGCCTTGATCGTGCCGACCGGGGTCAGCGGCTGGCCGGTGCGGCGGTCGAGGATATAGATATCGCCCTGCTTCGACGGCAGCACCAGCGCGGGGGTTGCTCCGTCCGCGCCCGGATAGTCGATCAGCGTCGCCTGCGCGCCGAAGTCGTAATCCCAGACGTCCTTCTTCACCGCCTGAAAGCGCCAGCGCGGCTTGCCCGTCGTCACATCGAGCGCGACGAGCGAGGTCGCATAGTCGTTCTCGGCCGGGCGGCGGAGGCTCGAATAATAGTCGGCTGCGGCATTGCCCATTGGCAGGTAGACGAGGCCGATCTGCTCGTCGCCCGAGGCGATCGTCCACATGTTCGGCGTGCCGCGCGCCCATGTCTGTCCGGGCGGGGGATAGCCGGTCCAGTCGGGGTGCATCATGTCCCAGGCCCATTTGAGCTTGCCGGTGACGGCATCGAAGCCGCGGATCACCCCCGACGGCGCCCAGCGGTCCTGCCCGTCGAGCACCTGATGCCCGGTGACGACGACCCCGCGCACGATCGTCGGCGGCGAGTTGATCGAGACATAGCCCGGCGGGGTGCTGCCCATGCCGATCTTGGTATCGACCTGTCCATTGGCGCCGAAATCCTGGCACGGGCGCCCGGTCGCGGCGTCGAGCGCGAAGAGGCGCGCGTCGAGCGTGCCGAAGATGATGCGCCGCGCGCACGCCTGATCGGCGGCCGCACCGGGCACGGCATAATAGCTCACCCCGCGGCAGGCGGCAGTATAGGGGATGGCGTCGTCCGAAATCCTGGGATCGAACCGCCAGCGCTGCTTTCCGGTGACGGGATCGAGCGACAGGACGATATTCTTCGGCGTGCAGACATAGAGGCTGTCGCCGACCTTCAGCGGCGTGTTTTCGGCGCCATAGGTGCCGCGCACCTGCTTCGACGACGGCAGGTCGCCGGTGTGGATCATCCAGGCGCGTTTGAGCTTGCCGACGTTTGCCGGCGTGATCTGGGCCAGCGGCGAATAGCGCCGGGCGCTATAGCTGCCGCCATAGGCCGGCCAGTCGGCGCCGCTCTGCATCAGCGCGGGATCGGCCATGGCCCAGCGCGGACCGGGGAGGGACCGTTCGGGGCCGGCATGGTTGAGCCAGCCGAGCATTGCGCCGCCCGCCGCGAACAGCAGGACGACGACTGCGCTGCTCGCCAGCGCCAGCCGCCAGCGGCGCGGCCGCCCCGAAAGCGACGCCATCGCGAAGATGACCAGCACCAGCAGCACGACCGGCGCGACGACGCGCGGGACGAGCGCCCAGCCATTGCCCCCGACTTCCCACAAGGCCCAGATCAAGGTGAAGAAGACGATAGCGGCATAGAGCCAGCCGCCAAGCCGCCGCCCGCGCATGAGCAGCAGGCCCGATACAATCATTGCCACGCCGGTCACCAGATAATAGGCCGACCCGCCGAGCGCCGCGAGCCAGAGGCCGCCGATGAGTAGGACAAGCCCGATCGCCGCGACAATCAGGCCCGCGACCAGCGCTGTAAGCGGGGCGGGGAAATACTGACGGAACCGATTCATCGCATGGCCTTCCGTATCGAGTAAGGAAAGGGTCGAAGAAAATCAGGGAGAGGGGTGTGGATCTTCACCGGGGGCGCGGAAAGGCGGCATCCGCCCGGCGGCGCGCTGGCGTTCGATCTGATGCTTGAGTGCCGCCGCGACGTGCAGCACGAGCAGCGCCAGCGTCACGAACACAAGCAATTCGTGGATGCCGCCAATCGCTTCCCCGGCATCGTCCGACACGCCGGGGATCAGCGGCAAGGGAATGCCGCCGAGCAGAGCGGTGCTGGTCTTGCCCTCGGCGCTCGCGCCTCCCGACACAGCCATCAGCCCGGTCAGCGGAAGCAGAATGAGCAGGACATAGAAAGCCCGATGCGTCCAGACGCTCGCGATGCGTTCCCAGCGCGGCAATTCGGTCGGGAAGGGCGGCGGGGGGTGAACAAGGCGCCAGCCGAGCCGCATGAGCGCGAGGACCAGGATCGTCGCGCCGATCGTCTTGTGGACGGTGAAAAGATCGCCGCGCGCGGGGCCGCGTTCCATACCGGCAAAGGTGAAACCGACGATGACCTGCGCGACCACGATCAGCGCCGTCAGCCAGTGCAACAGCACCGCGCCATTGTTGTAGCGCAACAGCCGCTCCTGCGGCGTGGCTTCGGGGACGGTCGCCATGCCCTATCAACGCGCCGAACGCATTTGGGATGCATGGCCTTCTGCGGCGGGTCTGTCATGCGTTGCCGCCGCCGCGCCGCCGAACCCGCGCGCCGATGGATCCGGCGCGCCTCGCCGTAGCGTAAACTGTTGCTTTTAAGTCACGAATGCCCGCAAAATGGGCCTGTTCCAGCCCTGCGCGTTGACGCGGCGCGGCGGAGCCTTACAGCCACGGTCACCGCCGGAGCATCTCCCCCTCCACAGGCCCCGACGGGCCGCGCTCCGGTGGTCTGGAGAGAGACACCATGACTTTGCGCAACATTTTGTTGGGCGCCACCATGCTGTGCGCCGCCACCCCCGCTTTCGCCTATGCCCAGGAGGGCCCCGCCCCCGCTGACGATACGGCTGCGACCGCGACGTCGGACGTTACCGACTATGGCAACGACATCATCGTCACCGCGTCGAAGCGCTCGCAGACGTTGCAGGACACGCCGATCGCGGTTTCGGTGACCTCGGCCGCCGACATTCAGAACGCGCAGATCCGCGACCTCATCGATCTGCAATCGGCGGTGCCGAGCCTCCGCGTCTCGCAGCTTCAGTCGAGTGCGAACACCAACTTCATCATCCGCGGCTTCGGCAACGGCGCCAACAACCCCGGTATTGAGCCGTCGGTCGGCGTGTTCATCGACGGCGTCTATCGCTCGCGCTCGGCCGCCCAGATCGGCGACCTGCCCAATGTCGAGCGCATCGAAGTGCTGCGCGGTCCGCAGTCGACGCTGTTCGGCAAGAATGCCTCGGCGGGCGTCATCAGCATCGTCACGCAAAAGCCGCAATATACGTTCGGCGGCTCGGTCGAGGCGAGCTACGGCAATTATGACGCCATCGTCCTCAAGGGCGACATCACCGGCCCGATCAGCGACACCATCGCTTTCTCGCTCGGCGCCAATTTCAACCGCCGCGACGGCTATGCCCGCGACCTGAACCTCGACACCGACGTCAACGACCGCAACCGCTGGGGCGTGCGCGGCCAGTTGCTGTTCGAGCCGACCGACGCGCTGTCGATCCGCCTGATCGGCGACTATGACAAGATCGACGAGAATTGCTGCATCGCCGGCAATGTCATCGCCGGCCCGACCGTGCCGATCACCGACTTCCTGGCGGGCGGCACCAGCGTCGATGCGGAAAATCCCTTCTCCTACCGCGTTTACAACAATTTCCTGTCGTCGAACGTGATCAAGAATTACGGTGGCTCGGGCCAGATCGACTATGATCTCGGCAATATGGCGCTGACCTCGATCACCGCCTATCGTCAGGTTCGCGCCGACACCAATCAGGATTCGGACTTCACCAGCGCCGACCTGATCGGCCGCAAGTCCGACGATACCGCGATCAACACCTTCACCCAGGAGCTGCGCCTTGCGTCGGATTTCGACGGCCCGATCAACTTCCTGGTCGGCGGCTATTATTTCAACGAGAAGATCAAGCAGCACAGCCAGATCGCTTTCGGCGACGATTTCCGCGCCTATGGCAATGCCCTGATCCAGGCGGCTAGCGGCGGTGCACTCAGCGTTCCGGTGCTCGAAGCGGCGCTGGGCGCGCCGAGCGGGTCCTTTTTCCGCGCCGGCGACGGCATGGACGAATATTACCGGATGAAGAACACCGCCTGGTCGATCTTCGGCACGCTCGATTTCGAGATCAGCGACCGCCTGACACTGACGCTCGGCGGCAACTATACGAAGGACAAGAAGCGTTTCTCGACCGACGTGACGAGCACCGATGTCTTTTCGGGCATCGACCTCGACGCACCGGCCTATGCGCCGTTCCGCAACCAGCTGATACTCGGCGGCGCGCTGCAACAGGCGGGCGTCAATCCGAACGATCCGGCCGCGGTGCTTGCATTTGCGACCAACCCGGCAACCGCGGCGACCTTCGCGCAGTTCCAGGCCATTGCGAACGCCAACCAGAACAACCCGGCAGCGAACCCGCTCAATCCGCTGAAGGCGTTCCAGTTCCTGCCGCCCTTCCTCGACGTTCCGAACGAGGTCGAACCCGGCAGGACCAACGACGGCGACTTCAGCTACAGCGCGCGCCTTGCCTATAAGGTGACCGATACGCTCAACGTCTATGCGACCTATGCGACCGGCTTCAAGGCGAGTTCGGTCAACCTGTCGCGCGACAGCCGTCCGCTGGCCGCCGACCTGCCCGCGATTATCGCGGCCGGGCGCGGGTTGCCGAATCTGGTTGCAGGTACGCGTTTCGCGGCGCCGGAAGAGTCGACCGTCTATGAAGCGGGCCTCAAGGCGCAGTGGTCGGTCGCGTCGCTGAACCTCGCGGTGTTCAAGCAGTCGATCAAGGGCTTCCAGTCGAACGTCTTCACCGGCACCGGCTTCGCGCTCGCCAACGCGGGCAAGCAGTCGACCTGGGGTCTCGAATTCGACGGGTCGGTGCGGCCGGTGCAGGGGCTGAACCTGAACCTTGCGGTGACCTGGCTCGATCCGAAATACGACAGCTTCGTCGCGTCGGCCTTCGGCGACCTGTCGGGCCTGAAGCCCGCGGGCATCCCCGACCTGTCGGTTTCGATGGGCGGCACCTACACCCACGAATTCGCGGGTGGGACCAAGGCGATCATGCACGTCGACTATCAGTATGAAAGCCCGACCCAGATCGTCGACGGCCTGCTCGGCCTTCCGGCGACGGTGGCGCAGAATCTGAAGCGCGAGGTGAACCAGCTCAACGCCTCGTTCACCGTGGCGCTGACCAACGGGTTCGAACTCGGCGTGTGGGGCCGCAACCTCACCAACGCGCAATATCTGACGACGGTGTTCAACGCCGTCGCTCAGTCTGGCAGCGTGTCGGGCTATCCCAGCCAGCCGCGCACCTATGGCGTGACCGGCCGCTTCAAATTCTGATGCGGAGGCGGGGCGGTTCGCCGTCCCGCCCGGTCCCAGCGGACAAGAAAAAGCCCCGGCCTCTCGATGGAGAGACCGGGGCCTTTTTTTGGCGCTGCCGCCGGTGGTGTTAGAACTTCATCCCGGCCGCGATGCCATAGCGGCGCGGTTCGAGCGTGAAGATGTTGGTGTAGTTACCCGACGACTGGTCGGTGATGTACTCGCCGGTGACGCTGCTCGAATTGAACAGGTTCTGGATGAACCCTTTGACGAACCATTTGTCGTCGGCGCCATTGAGCTGCAGCTGGGCGTTGACCTGAGCATAGCCCTTGATCCGGTTGACGTTGCCGTTGAAGATGCTGCCATAGCTGTCGCCGGTATAGGCAAGGTCGAAGCGCGGGACGAGGGTCATGTCACCCAGATGCGCCGTATACTGGACGCCAGCGCTGAACTTGTAGTTCGGTGCTTGCGGCAGCTTGTTGCCCTTGAGGTTGACGGGAATGCCGGCCGAATAATATTCGATGCCGCCAAACGCCGCCGGATCGAGGCCGCCGGCCTTGAAGGCGCCGGCCGCAGCCGCTTCGAGGACGCCACAAATCCCGTAGGCGCCGGTCGAAGCGATGCCGCCATCCGCCGGAAAGGCCGTCGTCCCTTGCAGGCCCGCGCCGGCTTTCAGACCAGGGACGAGACCTGCGTTGATGACGGTGTTCACCGTGTTCACGAAGGTGTTGACGCCAGCGGTGCTGCCGGATGCCGAAGCAACCGCGCAGTTCGCGCCGTTGGTGATGTCCTTGATGATCACCGCGTCCGACCGTCCGCCGCCGAAATCGCGCGGATTGCTGGTGAACTTGTCGCTCGACACCTTGGTGTGCAAATAGCTGAAGCCAAGGTTGATCACCCAGTCGGGGTCGGGCCGGACCATGCCTTCGACCTCGAAGCCGTAGATGTCGGCATCGACATTGTCGTTGACCGCGGTGCGGGCGACGATCTTGCTGAGCTGCAAATCCTTGTACTTATAATAGAAGCCGGTGAGGTTCAGCTGCAGCTTGCCGTTGGCAAAGGTGTTCTTCGAGCCGATTTCAAAGGCGTCGACCTGCTCGGGCGCGAAGGATTCCGGCACCGTAAAGACCGGCGACAGCGGCGGGTTGATGCCGCCCGACTTATAGCCGCGCGAATAGGACGCATAGAGCAGATTGTCTTCGGTGAGCTTGAAATCGACCACGGCGCGGCCCGTCCACTTGCCGAATTTCACCGACCGGACCTGGAAAGCCTCGCATCCCGGAACCGAGCCGACCGCCCCGAGCGGCGACACTTCGGCGCAGGTGGGGGTATCGTCCCCCGCGATGACCGGATTGGTGGCCGGGTCGGCGTCATAGCCCGCGCCGAACGGCGAATCGAAGGCCGATCCGGTCTGGCCGAAGGGCACGAGGAAGCTTGCGAGCGACGTCCGTGCCGCCACTGTCTTGCGGTCATTATTATATCGGATGCCAAGGGTCAGTTTCAGGCGGTCGCTTGCCTCGAAATAGGCTTCGCCGAACAGGCCATAGGATTTGATCTTCAGATCGTCGGTATTGTTGCGATAGAAGGGCGTGCCGAGGAACGACGGCGGCAGGCCGGCACCATAGGATTTGAATGCGCCCAGCAGGCCCGCCAGATAATCGATCGAGAAAGCGTTCACATAATAGCTGTTCTCGGTCAGATGATAATTGGCGTAGATGCCGCCGACCAGGAAGTTGAACGGTCCGTCGAAGTCGCTCGTCAGGATCGCTTCGGTCGACCAGCTGCTGTTATACTGGTTCGACCGGTCGAACTGGAGGGATTCGTTGGAGCAGATGCTGTTGCCGCCGAAGCTCCCCAGTCCGGTGTCGTCCGACAGCGATGTGCAAAGCGGGCCGTCGGGACCATTGGGGATGAGCGCGGCCGCAACGGGTGCCAGATAGGTGGAAATGCCCGGAATCAGACCGTCAAGACTCCCGTCGGCGCCGAGTTGCAGATAGCCGAGAGCGCTCGCATAGAGCGACCGATCGCCGACATTGCTGTTATAGTCCTGCTGGGCTTCCAGCTTGACCTTCTGATACTGGCCCGAGACCTGCAGCGAGACGGGACCGAAATTATGTTCGATCTGGCCCTGCAGGATCAATTCGCTGGTGAAATAGCTCGGCGTATAGGCCGTATTCACCGTGCGTGAATCGCTGGGAACCGTCGTATTGGCGTAGATGTCCTCGCCATAGAGACTGCCCAGCGCGAAAATCGCCGGAATGCCCTGTGTGGCCAGGAATTCTTTCGACGTCAGCGCCGCGGTGAAGGTCGCATTGCCGTTGAACGGCGAATTGTCGAGCCGCGAATTCAGACAGCCGAGGATGCCGGTCGGGTCGCGCTGGCAAAGCTGCTTCTGGATGCGGGTGCGCTGGTCCCGTTCGTGGAAATAGGAGCCCATCAGGTCGATCGTCGTGTCCGGCGTCGGCTCCCAGCGAAACGATCCGCGGACCGAATAAAGGTCGCGATCGTCGATGCGGGTGTTGAGGAAGGTGTTCTTCGTATAGCCGTCGCGGTTCAGATAGATGCCCGCGATGCGGAAGGCCGCGGTGTCGCCAAGGGGGATGTTGACCATCGCCTTGCCCTTGAGCGAATCATAATTGCCATATTCGCCTTCGACCGCGGCTTCGAACGCGCCGAGTTTCGGCTTCGCGGTGATGACGTTGACCACGCCCGAGGTCGCGTTGCGGCCGAACAGCGTGCCCTGCGGGCCGCGCAGCACTTCGACGCGTTCAAGGTCGAAGAATTCGGTTTCGAACAGGCGGGTCGAAAACAGCGGATCGCCGTTCAGATGGATCGCGGTCGCGCTGTCGCAGGTCGTGCCGACGCAAAGGTCGCCGATGCCGCGGATGGTGAAGCTGGCGCCGGTGAAGTTGGTCTTGGTGAAGGTGACGTTCGGCAGGGTCAGCTGCAGGTCGGACGGCGTCTTGATCTGCTGCGCTTCGAGCGCTTCGCTCGAGAAGGCGCTGACCGCGATCGGCACGTCCTGCAGACGTTCGGATTGGCGCTGCGCGGTGACGACGATCTCGCCGCCGAAGGCGTCGGTGGTGGAGCCGCCGCTATCCTGCGCATAGGCTGGTGTCGCCACCGCCATCGCCAGAATCGACGAACCCATCAGTCCCTTGAACTTCATTTACATCCTCCCTTTTTCGAACCCGCGTCGCGGGCCGCCCAACTCATATTGTGCTTAAAGGGGAGGGATGGTGACCCGACGTGGCAAAGGGTGCCGGACCGGATCGGTCTGGTGCCTCGGCATATCCCGCTTGCCAGCTGTGCTGGTCATCGTCCTCTCCCACCGGCGTTGGGGACTACGCCGGGCTCTCCGGATTACGGTTCGCTTGAGCGAACTCTGTAATGACCATGAAGGTGCGCCGAGTTGACGAAAGCGTCAAGCCACTTGTTCGCCGCGAAAATGCGCGGAAATTCAAGCGAGTCCCAAAGCTGGAAAAGCACAGATTCCGCAACGTAAACTTGGCCCGGCGCAGGAATTTCTTGGTCTCGCGGGGTTGCGCATCGCCCATTTCATGGCGAAATGTGCGGCATCGATGCAACAGTAAGGACGGGGTGATGACAAAAGTGGAACTGGGCCCGGACGGCAAACCGGTCGTGCCCGGTCATGTGCTCGACGCGGTCCGGACGCTGATCGAATGGGCGGGTGATGATCCCGCGCGCGAGGGGTTGATCGACACGCCGCGGCGAGTGGCGCGCGCGTGGCTCGAATATTGCCAGGGCTATGAGGACGATCCCGCGGTCCACCTGTCGCGCACCTTCGAGGAGGTTGGCGGCTATGACGAGATCGTGCTGTTGCGCGATATTCCGTTCCAGTCACATTGCGAACATCATATGGCGCCGATCACCGGCAAGGCGTCGATCGCCTATCTGCCCCGCGACCGCGTCGTCGGCATCTCGAAGCTCGCGCGCGTGCTTAACGGTTTCGCGCGGCGGCTGCAGGTGCAGGAGCGGCTGACCGCAGAGGTCGCCAAATGCATCTGGGACAATCTGCACCCGCAGGGCGTCGCGGTGGTGATCGACGCGCAGCACGGCTGCATGACCGGCCGCGGCGTCCGTACGCCGGGCGTCGGCATGGTGACGAGCCGCCTGCTCGGCTGCTTCCTCGACGACGAACGCAGCCGCAAGGAAGTGCTGAGCCTGATGGGCTATTGAGCGCGCGCGGTCCTAGCGCCGCCACATCCGCAGCAGTTGATACTGCACCGCTTGCAGCCGGGTATAATTTTCGGGCGCCATCGTGTTGCCCTCCAGCGCCGCGACCTCGTTCAATTCGTAGATCAGGTTCCGCCGCTCGACGTCGGGGATCAGGCTCTGGATGAAGGTGATCGCGACGAGCCGTTCGCCGCGCGTCACCGGCTCGACCTCGTGCAGCGTGTGCGAGGGATAGACGATCGCCACCCCGGGCGCTTCCTTGAAGCGAAGGTCCGCATTGCCGAGGCGGACATGCAGCGCGCCGCCGTCATAGTCCGCCGGGTCGTTGATGAAGACGGTGCAGCTGACGTCGGTGCGCAATTGGCCGTCGGACAGCGGAATATAGGCGGCATCGGGGTGCAGCCCGTAATGCATACCGGGCGTGTAGCGTGTCAGCAGCGGCGGCGCGATTCGCGCCGGAAAGGCGAATTCCATGAACTCGGGATTCTGCACCATCGCGTCGAGGAGGATCTTCGACGAGCGCTCATAAGCGCCGGCGTCGTGAAGCTGCAGGTTGTTCTTGATCGTCGAATGCGGATTGCTGATCCGCCCGTCGACGAACTTGCCCCCCGCCGCGATCTCGCGCAGCGCGTGGATGCCTTGGTCGTCGAGAAGCGGAACGAGCTTGAACATGGGTCTTCCTAGCGGATCGGCAGGTCGGCGAGATGTGTATAGCGCCCGGCGAGCGCTTCAACCCATTCGATGGCTTCGGCGATCGCCGCGCCATGCTTCGCCGCCGCCTCGGCCTGCAGTTCGCGGCGCAGATCGGGGCTGTAGCCATGTTCGGGCGCTTTGGAATATTGGCGCATGATCGGGCCGTTCACCGCCGCCTCGATGGCCGCCGCATCCGCCGCGAGACCGAAATGCGCGCATTGCGCGGCGAGCGCGGCGGCAGGGTCGGTGAGCATCGCCTCGAAATCGACCCATTTGTGACGCGCGTTGGTGGCAGGCAGGGTGCGCTGCGCGCTTTCCATCTCGCAAAGCCAGCTCATCGCGATGCGGGTGACGGGCGGCAATTGCCATAAGGCGTGTGGAAAGCCGGGGAGCCGCGCCGCGAGACGCGCCATGCGCGCGGGCGCCTGGGCCAGCGTCTCGGCCAGCGAGGCTTCGCCCGCCAGGATTGTTTCCAGATAACGGGGCAGCGACGTATGGAGAAACAGCGCGCGCGCGTCGGTGCCGGTCAGCTCGTCGGCGATTGCGGTGATCACGCTCGATGCTTTCACCATCGCGCGCTGTCCGGGCACGAAGCCGCGCCCGAGCCAGCCGCGCACCTGTGCCAGCCGCCGGCGATAGAGATCGGGCGACCATAAGGATTCGGGCCTGTCGATCCGCTCCGCGACCTGCGCCAGCGTCCGCAGCAGCATCGGCTCGCGCAGGGGCAGGACGCCGCTCGCTTCGGCGAGAAGCCGCGAGGCGAGGGTCGAGCCGACATGCCCGATGTGGAAGATGAAATCGGGAGGCGCCGCCGCCGCCCCGAGATCGGGAAGCGCGTCCCACGCCGCCCATTCGCGGCCGATCCGCTCGGTCAGCAGCCGCTGGTCGAGAAAGCTTGCCGCGCGATAATCCTCCTCGCTAAGCAGCGCGACGAGGATGCGGTCGTTCGCCAGATCGGCCATGTGCGGCAGCAGGCTCGCATCGGCGGCGAAACGACGCTGGAGGGGGGTGTCGGCCATCGCCGGTGCCATAGGAAAGGCGAGGGGGCTTGGCCAGCCTCGGCGCGTCACCAGCCTTCGGGATAGTCGAGCACGACGGGCATTGCGTCGTCGTCGGTGATCGTGATCGCGGGCGGAATCGAGGCGTTGGACGGATAGCGACCATTTTCATATCGCAGCCGGGTCCGGGTTCCTGGCTCGCCATAGCCGCGTGAAAAAACGCTGATGTCGGGATAGCGAGGGCTTCCCGTTACGAGCTGCTTGACCGGCAGCATTGCGACAGAGGTGTTTCCGACGATATGAAAATTATCTCCGGCCTGTTCGATGACATAAAGCCCGCACCCGCCCGAGCCGCAGAAGCCGCCTCCGAAAGGGTAAAGCAGGATCAGATCGGTCCCGTCGAGCCTTGCGGTCAGAAACTGCACTTCATTGGGGCCGAATGTTGGCGATCGCCGAAGATTGGCGGGGTTCTTGATGATGTCCCGCTGGACGAAGCGTTGGAATTCGGGGCCGGCGAACGACACCAGGCTGCTCGCGTCGAGATTCTGCTGGCCCGGCGGCGGCTTGCGCACCGGCTTAGGGACGACGCTCCCGCCGGACGGCGACCGTTGGTCGTCGCTTACCCCGCATGTGGTGAGCGCGAGCAAGATCGCCGCCGGCACGGCGCGCTTGAAGGGCGTTATCGATGCTCGCTTCATCTGCATCTGCACAGGATGTGCGACTGATGCCGTCAGTCAAGAGGACGATTGCGCGATATCTGCATCGATGTCGGCTTTGGGCGCGTTCCCTAACCATCGGCCCCCGCGAAAGCAGGAGCGACGTCATGGTTCGCCGGCAACCCACCACCCCCAAAATCGGGTAGGGGGATTCCTCACGGAACCCCCCTCCCACACCACCGGGCATACGTTCTACGTACCACGGCGGTTTCCGGTAATGTTCAACGCGGCGTGATGATGAGCGAGGCTGACAAGTCCTTGCCGGTTGAACCATGC
>NZ_DATAJZ010000037.1:0-51669 GCF_036261875.1 Sphingopyxis sp.
GCATGGTTCAACCGGCAAGGACTTGTCAGCCTCGCTCATCATCACGCCGCGTTGAACATTACCGGAAACCGCCGTGGTACGTAGAACGTATGCCCGGTGGTGTGGGAGGGGGGTTCCGTGAGGAATCCCCCTACCCGATTGCGGGGAGTCGGAATGGCGGTTGGCGTTCGAAGTCGACCCATCTTACGTCGTCATCCCGGACTTGATCCGGGATCCATGTTCTCGGCGCTGGATGGATGGATCCCGGATCAAGTCCGGGATGACGAGAGTCTGAAAGTGACGCTTCGTATCTGATTGGGGGATGTCTGCCTCTCATCCCAAACAGCCATTCGCCGGCCACTGGAATACTACTTTCCGCGCCGGCATAGGAGCCGATTCCTTTTGCGGCTTCGAGTGTATCAGGCGCCCGATGTTTCCCACAATATCAGCTTGGTCGCGTTCACATTTTCGCGCGCCTTCGCGGCATCGAGTCGCGTCAGCTTCACGCTGCCCTTGAGTGCGCCCATCTCGATCATCGCGTCGATCACGACCACGCCGCCAGCGCCGACGTCCACCTCGATCTCGGCAGGCTTCGCGAGCTTCGCCTTGGCGGTCGAGACATGGAGATGGTGCGTGCCCGGCTCGACATCGGCCATCAGCATCTGACCCGACTTGATCTGACCCTTCGCAACGCCGTCGAGCGTCACGTCCATCCCCTGCAGCGCGGCGACGAAGCCGCGGCGGGTGACATAGAGGCGCGCCTTGCCCGCGGGTGCCTGCATCGCGCGGGCTTCGGCAAGCGCCGCGGTATCGGCCTTCTGGCCGCCCTTGTTGCTCGACAGCGCCCAGATGCAGAAGATGATGATCCCGCCGATCAGCACTACGGCCAGGATCAGCATGGTTTCGGGCGAGAGCAGGCTGGCGAGCGAGGGCCCCAGAAACGCGCCGAAAATCGCGGCCGCGAAAATGATCGTCAGCCACATGGCGTTCTTGCTCATGTCGTCCTCCTCACCGGGCTGTTCATGGCCGCTCAGGCCGGGGTGAAATCTCCCGTCGTTTCGTCCATCACATAGAGCAGGCCTTCGTTGATCGCAAAAAAGGCGCCGCGCAGTTTCAGGCTACCGCGCTTTTCCTTTTCCTGGATGCAGGGGAAGGTGCGTAGATTCGCCAGGCTGACGCCGACCGCCGCCAATTCCATCGCGCGGCCCGCTTCGCGGTTGTCATAATCGGGGTAGCGCGCGCGGATTTCAGCGCTCGCATCGTCGAGCATCTCGATCCAGTGAGCGATGAAGCCGCCGCGCCCGGGCTCGGCACCGTCCATCGTCCGGTGCAGCGCCGCGTGGCAGCCGCCGCACATGCCGTGCCCCATGACGACGATTTCCTCGACATGAAGGAACTGCACCGCAAACTCCAGCGCGGCGGAGACGCCGTGGCGGCCGGGATTGGTCTCGAACGGCGGCACCAGCGCGCCGACGTTGCGGACGACGAAAATCTCGCCCGGATTGGTATCGAAGATCTGCGAGGGTTCGGATCGGCTATCCGAACAGGCGATCACCATCACCTTCGGCGATTGCCCCTCGGCAAGCTGTTCCCAGCGGTCGCGTTGTTCCTGCCAGCCGCCGTTACGGAAACGCCGGTAGCCTTCGATCAATTCTGCAAAGCGAGTCATGGACGCCCCTTAGCATAGGTTGAGAGGTTGAGAAGAGGCGCGCGCGCGACTATGTGGACGCGATGAACGCTCCCGCACAGCCGCCGCAGCCCCTTCAGCGCCCGCGCAAGCCCGACTGGATTCGCGTCAAGGCGCCCACCAGCCCCGGCTATGCCGAGACGAAACGGCTGATGCGTGACCTCAATCTCCATACCGTATGCGAAGAAGCGGCGTGCCCGAACATCGGCGAATGCTGGACGAAAAAACACGCGACGGTGATGATCCTTGGCGATACCTGCACTCGCGCCTGCGCCTTTTGCAACGTCAAGACGGGGATGCCGCGTCCCGTCGACCTGCTCGAGCCCGAACATACCGCGGTGGCAGCGGCGAAAATGGGTCTGACGCATATCGTCATCACCTCGGTCGACCGCGACGACCTGCCCGACGGCGGGGCGAGCCAGTTCGTGAAGGTCATTCAGGCGCTGCGCCGCGAAACGCCGCAGACGACGATCGAAATCCTGACCCCCGATTTCCGCAACAAGCCCGAAAGCGCGGTCGCGGCGATCGTCGATGCGCGGCCCGACGTCTACAACCATAATCTGGAGACGGTGCCGCGGCTCTATCCGACGATCCGGCCCGGCGCGCGTTACTATGCCTCGCTGCGCCTGCTCGAAAGCGTCAAGCGCCGCGATCCGTCGATCTTCACCAAGTCGGGCATCATGCTCGGCCTCGGTGAGGAGCGGATGGAGGTCCATCAGGTGATGGACGACATGCGCAGCGCCGACATCGATTTCATGACGATGGGTCAATATCTCCAGCCGACGCCGCGCCATGCAAAGGTTGCCGAATTCGTGACCCCCAAGGCGTTCGACGCCTATGCGCAGATCGCGCGCGCCAAAGGCTTCCTGCAGGTCGCCTCGTCGCCGCTGACGCGGTCGAGCTATCACGCCGGCGACGACTTCGAGCGGATGCGCGCCGCGCGCGAGGAGCAACTCGCCCGCGCCAGGGTGGGCTGATTGCCGCGGCACCACGAAACGCGCGAGCTTCCCTACAGCGACGAACAGATGTTCGCGCTCGTCACCGACATCGCGCGCTACCCCGAATTCCTGCCGTGGGTCGTCGCGCTCCGCGTCCGCAGCGACAGCGAGCATGAGGCGGTCGCCGACATGATCGTCGGCTTCAAGGGACTGCGCGAAAGCTTCTCGTGCCGCGTCCACAAGGAACGGCCGCGCGCGGTGACGGTCAGCTATATCGACGGCCCGATGAAGCATCTCAGCAACGAATGGCATTTCGCGCCGCTGGACGGCGGAGGATGCCGGGTCGATTTCATGGTCGATTTCTCGTTCCGCAGCCGGATGTTCGAGACGCTGGCGGGCCAGATGTTCGACAAGGCGCTCCGCAAAATGATCGCGGCGTTCGAGGCGCGGGCGGGAGAGCTTTACGCTCCCCTCCCTTCGTGAGCCGGCTGAAAGCGGCCGTCAGCCTAGCGCCTCTTCGACCTGATCGAGCCGATCCTTGCCAAAGAACATCTCATCGCCGACGAAGAAGGTCGGGATGCCGAACACGCCGCGTGTGACCGCGGCCTCGGTGTTGGCGGCGAGCTTTGCCTTGATCTCGGGTTCCTGGGTGCGCGCGAGCAGCGTGGGGCCATCGAAGCCGTTTGCGGAGAGGAAGGTCGCGGCAACCTCGGGATCGTCCATCTTGAGGCCGTCCTCCCACATCGCACGGTTCACCGTATCGACATAGTCGTCGAGCACGCCCTCGTCCTCGGCAACGATCGCGCCGCGCATGATGAGGAGCGTGTTGACCGGGAAATGCGGGTTGAGGTGGAATTTGGCGAGGCCGTGCTTCGCGATGAAACGTCGCATCTCCAGATTTTCATAAGCGAGTTTCGCGGGCGCGTCGGCATATTGCACCATTGGCGCCTTGTTCCCCGTCGCTTTGAAGATGCCGCCGAGCAGGCACGGCGTGATGACCAGGTCGGCGCCGGTACGGTCGAGCAGTTCGGGCAGCGCCTTCAGCGTCAGATAGGCGTTGGGGCTGCCGAAGTCGAAAATGAGTTCGAGAGTCTTGGTCATGCTTCAAATCCTTTCCCTTCTCCCCTTGCGGAAGAAGGATAGGGAGCCTTATCGCGAAGCGATTAGGCGGACTTGGATGAGGGGTTGCGAGCAAAGCTCGCGCGATCCCGCGGATCGCATACCCCTCATCCAGCTATGACTAGGCGGCAGAGCCGCCAAGTCTCCGCAACCCTCTCCCGCAAGGGAAGAGGGAATTTCCATCACCATTTTTCTCCCCATGGGCGAAGATCGAGTTCGTGCGTCCACGCGCTTTTGGGCTGGCGGTGGAGCATCACATAATTGGCGGCGATCGCTTGCGGGTTCAGGATCAGATCCTGCGCCTTGGCATGATCGAAATCAGGGTGGCGGCCCTTGATGAACTCGGTGTCGATCGCTCCGTCGATCACGACATGCGCGACGTGGATGCCCTGCGGCCCCAGTTCGCGCGCCATCGACTGGGCGAGCATCCGCAGCGCCGCCTTGGCGCCCGAGAAGGCGGAAAAGCCCGATCCGCCGCGCAGGCTTGCGGTCGCGCCGGTGAAGAGGATCGTGCCGCGCCCGCGCGGGATCATGCGCTTTGCGGCCTCACGGCCCATCAGGAAGCCGCCGAGGCACGCCATTTCCCAGACCTTGGTGTAGACGCGCGTCGTGGTCTCGATGATCGGGAAATTCACATTGGCGCCGATGTTGAACACCGCGACCTCGACCGGGCCGACCTCGACCTCGACCCGATCGAACAGCGCGATCATCGCGTCCTCGTCGCGGGCATCGGCGGGGAAGGCGCGTGCCTGATGCCCGTCGTTGCAGATCGACTGGGCTAGGGCTTCGAGCGCGTCGGTGTTGCGTGTCCGGCGGTTGACGCAGGCGGTGAGCCCTTCGGCGGCAAAGGCGCGCGCGATCGCGCCGCCCGTGGCGTCGCCGGCGCCTATGATGACGGCTGCGGACATAAGCGAATCTCCTCTTGCGGGCGATAGTAACTATGATAATCATAGTAACAAGAGATTTCTTTCTTCGTCATCCCCGCGAAGGCGGGGATCCAGCTTGATGGACCGACGAAAGCGTGGAAGCTGGACCCCCGCCTTCGCGGGGGTGACGAAACAACGGGATAAGCGGAATGCCCAAGCGCGCCGATCTGTCGGATACCTATTGCCCCGTCGGCCGGTCGGCGGAGCTGCTGGGCGATCGCGCGGTGCTGCTGATCCTGCGCGACCTGTTCTTCGGGCGGCGGCGGTTCGAGGCGATCGCGGCGAACACCGGGCTCGGCCCGCAGCTCGTTTCGGCGCGGCTCAAGCGGCTGGTCGCCGAAGGGGTGGTCGAGCGCCACGCCTATCAGGAGCGGCCGCCGCGCCATGAGTATCGCCTGACCGCCAAGGGCAAGGATTTGTTCGATGTCCTTTATGCGATGCGCAACTGGAGCGAGCGCTGGGCCTATGCCCCCGGCGAGACGGGGGGCGGGCCGGCGATGCGCTACACCCACCGCGCCTGCGGCGCCGACGTCGGGACCGCGACGATCTGTCCGAACTGCGGCGAAGCGCTTCGCTATGGCGATTTGAAGGGGGAGCCTTCGGCGGCGCTCAAGGCCGAGCAGGCGGCGCGGGGCGGGTAGTCGAGATTGTCATTGCGAGGAGCCGAAGGCGACGCGGCAATCTCCAGCTATCGGCCTTTGTGCGAAGGCCGATAGCTGGAGATTGCTTCGCTCCGCTCGCAATGACGCGGAAATCGGGAGAGGGGATTACGCCTTTTCCAGCGTGCATTGCAGCGGGTGCTGGTTCTGCCGCGCGGCGTCCATCACCTGGGTGACCTTGGTCTCGGCGACCTCGTAGCTGAAGACGCCGCAGACGCCGACGCCCTGCTGGTGGACGTGGAGCATCACCTGCGTCGCGCGTTCGATGTCCATGTTGAAGAAGCGCTGCAGCACCATCACGACGAATTCCATCGGCGTGTAATCGTCGTTGAGCAGCAGCACCTTGTACATCGACGGCTTCTTGGGCTTCGCGCGCGTGCGCGTCGCGATGCCGACGCCGGGGGTGCCGGGCGTGTCGTCATCCTTGCCCGCCATGGCGCGGACGATGTGAGGAATGGAGGCGGGAAGCATCATCATCGGGAATATCGCAAGCCGGGGCGGAATCGCAAGAGGGCGGGTGTCGGCATTTTTACCGATTGTTCGCCATGCGGTTTCCGCAAAAGCAAGAACCGCCCGCTTCCGGGGAGGAAGCGAGCGGTCTTGGAGTGTCGGCGCGGACGGGGAGAGGAGGGGGGAAGGCCCGCGCCAACGGGAAGAGGAAAGCCTTAGGCTGCCTTCATCTTCGAGGTGATGACCGACACGCGGTTCGAGATCGGCGCGAAGCTGTCGTTCGTCAGCTTGACGACGAGTTCGCTGGTCTTCGAGGTCTGCGCGACAGCGGCGTCGAACGCCTTCTTGCTGTTCTCGGCATAGAGCTTGAAGAATTCGGTCGGCGACTTGACGGCGGTGTAGCCCTTCAGCGCGGCCGACGTGTCCTCGAAGCTCTTGCGAGCGAAGGCGACGCCTTCCTGGCCCAGGGTTTCGATGCCCTTGGCAGCGATCTTGCCGGCTTCGACGAACGCTTCGACGTTCGCCTTGTTGAATTCGACGGCTTCCTCGGCAAGCTTGCTCGACTTGGCGAGCGCTTCCTTCGAGCGTTCCTGGAAGTCGGCGGTCAGCGCTTCGGCGCGGGTCTTGGCGTCTTCGGCGAACTTTTTGACGGTGTCGTTCATGGTCTTGAATCCTTTGGCGGCGGCGGCAACCGGCTTCGGTGCGGCCTTGGTCTTGGGGGCGTTAGTCTTTGCGGCCGCCTTCTTGGGAGCGACCTTCTTCGCTGCCGGCTTTGCGGCTTTCTTTTGGACCGGCTTGGCCTTCGCCGCGACGGTCTTGGTTTTCACGGGCGCCGCGGCGGGAGCGGCAACGGCCGACGCGACAGGAGCAGCCACCGGCTTGGCGGCGGTTTCCAGCGTCGCGGCTTCGAAAGCCTTTTCGGCACTATCCATCTTGGTAGCCATCGGGACAACTCCTTTATGTTGCAGTGCACAATATAGGAGCGGCTCGGCGATTTCAAGAGAATTTTTGTGCAGCGCACAAAAATAATCGGAGCGCCGGCCCGAAGGCGATATAAAGCCCCGATATTACCGTTGTTTGACGTAGCGGCCGGGGGCGTCCTCGATCGCCTTTCTGGCGCCCTTGCCGGGGACGCGCGCGCCTTTGGCGGGCGTTTTCGCGCTGTCCTGTTCGGCGATCCAGCCGATCCAGTGCGGCCACCAGCTTCCCTTGGTCTCGGTCGCGCCCGCGACGAACTCGTCGAGCGTCGCGGCGTCGTTGTCGCCGGTCCAATATTGATATTTGCCCGCGGCGGGCGGGTTGACGACGCCCGCGATATGGCCCGAGCCCGCGAGCAGGAAGGTCTTCGGTCCCGCCAGATGATCCATCAGCCGCCAGACGCTGGCGAGCGGCGCGATATGATCCTCGCGCCCGGCCTGGATATAGGCGGGCGTCCTGATCTTCTTGAGGTCGATCGGGGTGCCCATCACCGACAGGCTGTTCGGGATCACCAGGCGGTTGTCGCGGTAGAGGTCGACCAGATATTGCCGGTGCCACTTGGCGGGCAGGTTGGTGACGTCGCCGTTCCAGTAGAGGAGGTCGAAGGGCGGATAGTCGTTGCCGAGCAGATAATTGCCGACGACATAATTCCAGATCAGGTCGCGCCCGCGCAGGCTGTTGAAGGTCGCGGCCATGTAGCGGCCGTCGAGGAAGCCGCCCGCGGACAGCTGCTGGAGCAGCGCGAGATACTGGTCGTCGACGAACATCTTGAGGTCGCCCGCGAGCTCGAAATCGACCTGCGCGGTGAAGAAGGTCACCGATTTCACCTTGTCGGCCTCGCCCTGCGCCGCGAGCATGGCGAGCGTGGCGGCGAGGGTGGTGCCCGCAACGCAATAGCCGATGGTGTGAATATGCGGCACGTCGAGCAGGTCGCGCACCGTGTCGATCGCATCGACCTGCGCCGCGATATAATCGTCCCAGACGATTTCGCTCATCGAGGCGTCGGCTGACTTCCACGACACCATGAACACGGTCAGCCCCTGTTCGACCGCCCAGGCGACGAAGCTTTTCGCGGGGTTGAGGTCGAGGATGTAGAAGCGGTTGATCCACGGCGGGAAGATGACGAGCGGGACGGTGAAGACGTCCTTCGTCGTCGGCGCATATTGGATGAGCTGGTAAAGGTCGGTCTCGTGGATCACCTTGCCCGGCGTGGTCGCGATATTGCGCCCGACCTCGAACGCATCGGGGTCGACATGGCTGAGCTGGCCGCGCGCAAGGTCGGTCAGCATATGCTTCAGGCCCTTGAGCAGGCTCTCGCCGCGCGTCTCGACCGCGCGCCGGATGACCTCGGGATTGGTGATCGCGAGATTGGTGGGCGACAGCGCCTCGGTGATGCTCTTCGCCGCGAACTCCATCTTGGCGCGGGCGTGCTCGTCGAGCCCGGCCATCGTACGGGTCGTCGTCAGCAACTGGTCGGCGAGCAGGCCATAGGTCTGCCGGATCAGCGCGAAGGCCGGGTTCTGCGTCCAGTCGGGGTCGGCGAAACGCTTGTCCTTCGGCGCGTCGGCGTCGGGGGGGGGCGCGGCGAAGGGCGGCTTCAGCGCGGTCAGCGAGGTCCAGAAGGCGGCGCCCTGTTCCCACATTTTCGCCGATTGCTCGGCCCATGCCTGCGTCGTCGGATTCTGCAGCCAGCCTGCGGGGTCGAACAGGCTCGTGGTGGCGCCATTGCCGCCGGTCGCCTGAGCCATCGCATAGTCGAGCATCATCTGCTGCGCGCGGCCCATGACGCTCGCCCAATGCTGCATGTCTTCGGGCGATGGCATGAAGGGATTGGGTGCTTCGGTCGTCTCGTCCCCAGCCTTGTCGGTGCCCGTGTCGCTCATGCTCGTTCCTGCTGGTCAGTGCGGATATAATGCCTATAACAAGCCGCGATGCGGCTGGCGAGATTGCCGCTCGCGTCAATCTGCTCATAACGAAAAGGAGTTGTTCTAGTTTCCCATGTCCGAAGATGAATTCTATCGCATCAAGCGCCTGCCGCCCTACGTCATCGCCGAAGTCAATGCGATGCGTGCGGCCGCCCGCGCCGCGGGCGAGGACATCATCGACCTGGGGATGGGCAACCCCGACCTGCCGCCGCCCGCGCATGTGATAGAGAAACTGTGCGAAGTGGCGATGAAGCCCGACGCGCACGGCTATTCGCAGTCGAAGGGCATTCCCGGCCTCCGCCGCGCGCAGGCCAATTATTACGGCCGCCGCTTCAACGTCGATCTTGACCCCGAGAGTGAGGTCGTGGTGACGATGGGGTCGAAGGAAGGACTCGCCAGCCTCGCGACCGCGATCACCGGCCCCGGCGACGTCGTGCTCGCGCCGAACCCCAGCTATCCGATCCACACCTTCGGCTTCATCATCGCCGGCGCGACGATCCGCAGCGTGCCGACGACGCCCGACGAGAATTACTGGCGCGCGCTCGACCGCGCGATGGCCTTCACCGTGCCGCGCCCGTCGATCCTGGTGGTCAATTACCCGTCGAACCCGACCGCCGAGGCGGTCGATCTTGCCTTCTACGAGCGGCTCGTCGCCTGGGCGAAGGAGAACAAGGTCTGGGTGCTCAGCGATCTCGCTTATTCGGAGCTCTACTACGACGGCAACCCGACGCCTTCGATCCTGCAGGTGCCCGGCGCGAAGGATGTCGCGATCGAATTCACCTCGATGTCGAAGACCTATTCGATGGCGGGCTGGCGCATGGGTTTCGCGGTCGGCAACAAGCGGCTGATCGCGGCGATGACGCGGGTGAAATCCTACCTCGATTATGGCGCCTTCACCCCGATCCAGGCCGCGGCGTGCGCCGCGCTCAACGGCCCGCAGGATATCGTCGCGAAGAACCGCGAACTCTATCAGAAGCGCCGCGACGTGATGGTCGAAAGCTTCGGCCGCGCCGGCTGGGAGATTCCGAGCCCGCCCGCGTCGATGTTCGCTTGGGCGCCGCTGCCGCCCGCGCTCAGGGAGATGGGCAGCTTGGAGTTTTCCAAGCAGCTCCTGACTCACGCCAAGGTCGCGGTCGCGCCGGGCGTCGGCTATGGCGAGGACGGCGAAGGCTATGTCCGTATCGCGATGGTCGAGAATGAGCAGCGCATTCGGCAGGCTGCGCGCAACGTGCGCAAATTCCTGGCGATGCACGGCGTCAACACGCCGTCGGTCGCGGCCGGCGGCGGGGGCTGATGGCGGCATCCGCGATCGGCGCCATTGCGCAGACGATCCAGCTCTCGGTCACGCCGGTCTTTCTGCTGGTGGCGACCGGGAGTCTGCTCAATGTCTTCACCGGGCGGCTGGCGCGCGTCGTCGACCGGTCGCGGGGGCTGATGGATCGCTGGGCGAACAGCGAAGGCCCGGAGCATGATCGCATCGTCGCCGAATTGCGCGTGGTCGACCGCCGCATCAACGTCATCAACAATTCGATCGGCGCGGCGGTCGCGTGCGGCATCGTCGTCTGCCTGCTCGTCGCGCTGCTGTTCACCCAGGCGTTCACCGGGTTCGACCTGAATGTCGCCGCGGCCTGGGTGTTCGTGGTCGCGACATTGCTGCTGCTTGCGTCGCTGATCCTGTTCCTGATCGAGGTGCGGCTCGCGATCCGCACCATCCATGTGCCGATGGAATTGCTCGAGCTCGAGGAAGCGGGCTGGCGCGACCGCGAGCGCCGCCGCTGAAGGGTCAATAGGGCGGGTCGGCCTTCGCCCGCTGCGCCGCGGCCGCATCGATCCACCAGCCGAGGTCGTCGGCGAAGCGCGGAAAGGCGCGTTCGAGCCGCACGCCGTCCTCGCCTCCCGGTCTGCCCTCGGCATCGAAGGCGCCGCCGATGCGCGCGAGGCCGAGCGGGGTCGAGGTGACGACCATTCCCATCGCGCCCAGCGTCGTCCGCCACGCGGTGGCCGAACGCACCCCCGCGAAGGGCCCAGCCGAATAGGAAGCGATGGCGGCGGGGCGCCAGGCGAATTCGGGCAGATAATGGTCGACGAGATTCTTGAGCCCCGGTTGCAGCCCGCCATTATATTCGCCGACGACGAAGATGAAGCCGTCCGCGGCGGCGATCGTCGCGGCGAGCGCGGCCATGGCGACGGGGGCCTCGCCCGCCGGGTAATCGCTGTGCCGCCGGTCGAGGATCGGCAGGCCGACGGCCTGCGCGTCGATCAGTTCGCCCCGGTCGCCGCGCGCCGCGAGGGCGTCGACGATCCAGCGCGCGAGCTTGATACCCTGCCGGTCGCGGCGATAGCTGCCATAGAAAACGAGAATGTGGCGTGCCATGCGAAAAACTCCGGTTCAGGGGCGGATGGTGATCGGGGTGCCGTCGGGCACGCGATCCCATAGCTGCTTTATCTCGGCGTTGGACAGCGCGATGCAGCCGTCGGTCCAGTCGCGCGCGATCGGCAGGCCGGGCCGCCCGTTCGGCTGGCCGTGGATGAAGATGTCGCCGCCCGGCGAACGGCCGCGCGCCTTCGCATAGGCGCGGTCGGCGGCATTGGGATAGGAGATGCGCAGCGACAGATGATAGCGGCTGTTCGGATTGCGTCCGCTGATCCGATAGTCGCCCTCGGGCGTGCGCTCGTCGCCTTCGAAACGCTTGTGCCCGATCGGGGCGTCACCGAAACGGATATTGGTATAGCGCACGACCTCCCGGCCCTGAGCATAGCCGATCAGCACGCGGTCGCTCTTGTCGACGAGCAGCCGGTCGACCGTCGTCCCGGCGGAAAGCGGCGGCTGCGCATGGGCGGTGCCGCAGGCGGCGGGGAACAGCGGGATCAAGGCGGCGGCGCGCATCGCGGCACTTTAACCGATCGCCGTGCATGGACAAGCGCCGCGCGCCGGTTAAGCTGCTCTCCGGGAAGAGGGGAAAGATTATGCGGATCTATCGCACGCCGGACGCGCGCTTCGCGGGGCTGCCGGACTGGCCTTATGCGCCGAAATATGCCGAGATCGCGGGCGGGCTTCGCGTCCATTATGTCGACGAGGGCGCCGCCGACGCGCAGCCGGTGCTGATGCTGCACGGCGAGCCGACCTGGTCCTATCTCTATCGCCACATGATCGGGCCTGCTGTCGAAGCGGGCTTTCGCGTCGTTGCGCCCGACCTCATCGGCTTCGGCCGTTCGGACAAGCCGCTCGACCGGTCGGATTACAGCTATGCGGCACAAGTGGCGTGGATGCGGGCGTGGATCGAGACGCTCGACCTTCGGAACATGATTCTTGCCTGCCAGGACTGGGGCTCGCTGATCGGCCTGCGCCTCGTCGCCGAAATGCCCGAGCGGTTTGCCGGGGTCGCGCTGGCAAACGGCGGATTGCCCGAGGGACAGCCCGCACCGCGCGCCTTCGCGATCTGGCGCGCCTTTTCGCGCTACAGCCCGGTCTTTCCGATCGGCAGGATCGTCAAGGCGGGCGCGAAGCGCGAATTGAGCGCGGCCGAGATCGCGGCCTATGATGCGCCGTTCCCGACGAAAGCGTCGAAGGTCGCGGCGCGTATCTATCCGTCGTTCGTGCCGCTCGGCGACAATGTCGCGGTGCCTGACCAGAAGCGTGCCTGGGCGGCGCTGGAGCGGTTCGACAAGCCGTTCCTCTGCTGCTTTTCCGACGGCGATCCGATCACGCGCGGCGGCGATGCGCTGTTCCTCGGCCGGGTGCCGGGGACGGCGGGCTTATCGCACCGGACCCTGCACGGCGGCCATTTCATTCAGGAGGACGACCCCGTGGGCTTCGTCGCGGCGATCCGCGACGTCGCGGGAAGGAGAAAATAATCCTCCCCACCGCTGCGCGGCAGGAAGGATCGAAGGCGTCAATCGCTGAACGGATCGCGGATCAGGATCGTATCCTCGCGCTCGGGGCTGGTCGAGACGAGCGCGATCGGGGTCTCGATCAGTTCCTGGACGCGCTGGATATATTTGATCGCCTGTGCGGGAAGGTCGGCATAGCTGCGCGCGCCCGCGGTCGATTCGTGCCAGCCGTCCATCTCTTCATAGATCGGCTCGACCTCGGCCTGATCAGCGGCGTGGCTGGGGAAATAGTCGAGGATCTTGCCGCGCAGGCGATAGCCGGTGCAGATGCGGATGGTGTCGAAGCCGTCGAGGACGTCGAGCTTGGTCAGCGCGATGCCGGTGACGCCCGACACCGCGCAGCTCTGCCGCACCAGCACCGCGTCGAACCAGCCGCAACGGCGCTTGCGGCCGGTGACGGTGCCGAACTCATGCCCGCGCTCGCCGAGCTGCTGGCCGGTCGCGTCCTCGAGTTCGGTAGGAAAAGGCCCGCTGCCGACGCGCGTCGTATAGGCCTTGGCGATGCCGAGCACGAAGCCGACCGCCGAGGGGCCGAGCCCCGACCCCGCCGCCGCGGTGCCGCTGACGGTGTTCGAGCTGGTGACGAAGGGATAGGTGCCGTGATCGACGTCGAGCAGCACGCCCTGCGCGCCCTCGAACAAGATGCGCGCGCCCGCCTTGCGGACCTTCTTGAGACGCTTCCACACCGGTTGGGCATATTCGAGCACATAGTCGGCGATCTCGGCGAGGTCGGCCTTCAACCGCTCGCGGTCGATCGGCGGCTCGCCGAAACCGGCGCGCAGCGCGTCATGGTGCGCGGTCAGGCGGTCGATCTGCGGATCGAGCTTGTCGAGATGCGCAAGGTCGCAGACGCGGATCGCGCGGCGACCGACCTTGTCCTCATAGGCGGGACCGATGCCGCGCCCGGTGGTGCCGATCTTGCCCGCGCCCGCCGCGGTTTCGCGCAAGCCATCGAGGTCGCGGTGAAAGGGCAGGATCAGCGCGCAATTGTCGGCGATGGCGAAATTGTCGGCATTGATCTCGACCCCCTGGCCGCGCAGCTTGGCGATCTCGTCACGCAGCGCCCACGGGTCGAGGACGACGCCGTTGCCGATGATCGACAGCGTCCCGGTGACGATGCCCGAGGGAAGCAGCGACAGCTTGTAGGTCTGGTCGCCGACGACGAGCGTATGGCCGGCGTTGTGACCGCCCTGAAAGCGGACGACCGCGTCGGCGCGGCTGGCGAGCCAATCGACGATCTTGCCCTTGCCCTCGTCGCCCCATTGCGACCCGATGACGGTGACATTTGCCATGATGCTGTCCTGCTGAACCGGGCCAAAAACGACCAGCGCGGGCCCGGCGCGGCCTTAGCGGATTTGGCCGGAGAGGCAAGGGTGGCGGGATGATCTGAAATGAAATATTGAACGCATTGGCGATGGGAGAGGGAACGGATTTGAAGATTGCTTTGTCAGCCATCGCGATGATGCTGGTCACAAGTTGTTCGGATAGCCGTGACGGGCCGAGAGGTATGGCGCCGGACGCTTATCTCGACTTTGAATCTTGCTGGGTCGGCGCCGATGACCGGTTTACCGCGTTCCTGATCCTTGAGCAGAACCGCGATGGCTTCCGGCCTCATTTCGTTTCATCCCGCTGTTATGTCGCCGAATTTGGTGGTGACACGACCATGGGCTATCTGAACGATCTCATGGTCGCTGGCGACAAGAGTGCCTTGAAGGCCCGCGCGCGTTTGACTGGCGATTTTCAGTCCAACACTGTGACCGATATCGAGCCACCCGCCGATCGGTCGCGTGTGTATCTGTTTAAAGGTGCCCTGGTTAGGCATGCGGTGGAAGGGTATCCCGACGCGCGGGTTTATGACATCGCCAAGGTCGATACGTTAATCGACACGAAGACGTCCTTTGCGCGGTTTCGCCGATTGACGAGCCACCAACGATTTGCGCTGTTCCAGACATTGAATCGTGTTCATTGAACGAGAGAATATTGCCGTGTCCGACGCCAACGCCCCCTATCACGCCCATATCTATTTCGACGATGCCGAGCGTTCCGCCGCGACACAGTTGCGCAACGATTTTGGCCGCGACTCCGCGATCCTTTTCGTCGGCGATATGACCGACGGTGCCGCAGGACCGCATCCGATCGCGCAATATGAGGTGCATTTCCTCGGGGCGGCGGTTCCGGCGGTGATCGCGATGATCGAGAAGGCGGCGCTTCGCGCGCTCGTTCATCCGCTCACCGACGACGATCTCGCCGATCATACGAGCCTCGCGCACTGGATCGGCGAGCCGCTCGAACTCGATGTGAGCGTGCTCGATCCGCCGGGCGAGAATAAGGGGGTGCCGCGCTTCGGCGTCTCGGATTTTTGACACATTCGTCATCCCGGCGAAGGCCGGGATCTCGCCGGCGCGTCAGGATGTGGCGGGGAGAGATCCCGGCCTTCGCCGGGATGACAGTGAAATGATAGGATCAGGCCTCTACCGGCCCGTCCGGCCCAAGCACGAAACCGCATCCCAGCCGCGTCGCCTCGTCGCCGTCGGACAGCGCCGCGACCGTCTGCCAGCCGTCGGCGCGCAGGCTCGCGGCGATGGCGGAGCCGTGACCGAGGGGAAGGAAGATACGGCGTTCGGCGCCATTCTCGCTGCCGAGTCCCTCGTCGATGAGCGGGTCGGGATAAAGCGAGAAGCCGACTGCGGGCTCTTCCTCGGTCTCGCCGACCGGGATCGCATAGCCGCCGCCGCGGCCGATCGCGTCGCCCTGGCCGGGGACGAAAATCTGGAAGCCGAACCAGCTTTGATAGGCGAAGCCGTGGCGCTCGGTCGGGTCGAGCGTCAGGCTGGCGCGGCCGCGCGCGGGCGCGGCAATCGCTTCGAGCGCGTCGATCCGCGCCGCCAGAGTGCCCGCGGCATCGAAGGCGCGGAGGTCGGCGAGCGCCTGGTCGAAGGGGCCGGTAGCGCGGAGCAGCGGCAGCCAGGCCTCGGCATCGAGGCGGACGAGCGCGCCCGCATCCTTGGCATCGAGCGCGTCGCGCAGGCTTTCGAGGCTCGCCGCGACCGGAAGCGGACCGCCCGCGAGCAGGTCGACGACGTCGGGCAGGGTGAAATCGATGGTGACGGGACCGATGCCGGCCGCCTCCAAGGCGTCGATCGCGACGGTGACGATCTCGCGCGCCGCGGCGACGCTGTCGCTGCCGATCAGTTCGGCGCCGACCTGCAGCATCTCGCGCGCCGGACGAAGCTGGCTGGCGCGCAGCTTCACGATCTGTCCGGCGTAGCAGAGGCGCAGCGGGCGCGGCGCGCTCTTGAGCAGGGAGGTGGCGATGCGACCGACCTGCCGCGTGATATCGGGGCGCAGCGCGAGCGTGCGCTGCGACACCGGGTCGGTGAAGCGGAGCAGGTCGCGTGCGGTGCGATCGTCATCGCCGCCGAGCGTTTCGCGAAACTCGGCGAGCGGCGGGGAGACGCGGCCATAGCCGTGCGCGCGCATCGCGTCGACGAGCGCGCGAGTGACGCGCGACGCCGCCTCGGCCTGTGCGGGCAGGCGGTCGCGGAGCCCTTCGGGCAGCAGGGCAGGGGCCTTGGACATGGGTGCGGCCTTAGGCGGGTGGCGAGGGGGATTCAATATGTCTCCCCTCCCGCTTGCGGGAGGGGCCGGGGGAGGGCCTGTTTGTTCAAGCCCGACCCTCGACATGCCCCCCCTGACCCCTCACGCGAGCGAGAGGGGGACTGGGTGGATCAGAACTTCAGCCCCTTCACCGTCTTCACGCCGGGAAGCTGGCAGAGCTGCCACAGCAAGGGCTCGGGCATCGGCGAATCGAGGCTGAGCAGCAGCACCGCCTCGCCGCCCGCGGCGCGGCGGCCGAGGTGGAAGGTGCCGATGTTGAGCCCCGCTTCGCCGAGCGCGGTGCCGATGCGGCCGATGAAGCCCGGCGCGTCCTCGTTGACGATGTAGAGCATGTGGCCGTCGAGGTCGGCCTCGACCTTGATCCCGAACATCTCGACCAGACGCGGGTCGCCGTTGCTGAACAGCGTGCCCGCGACCGAGCGGTCGCCGTCGCTGGTCGCCACGGTGACGCGGACGAGCGTGTGATAGTCGCCGTCGCGGTCGTGGCGAACCTCGCGCACGTCGAGGCCCCTTTCGCGCGCGAGGTGCGGGGCGTTGACCATGTTCACGCTGTCCGAATAGCGGCGCATCAGGCCGGTGAGCACTGCGGCGGTGATCGGCTTGAGGTTCAGCTCGGCCGCCGCGCCCTCGACCTCGACCGAGATCGTCGTGAGGTTGTCGTGCGCGAGCTGGCCGACGAGGCTGCCGAGCTTTTCGGCGAGGCTCATATAGGGGCGCAGCTTCGGCGCTTCTTCGGCCGACAGGCTGGGGACGTTGAGCGCGTTGGTGATGCCGCCGGTCAGCAGATAATCCGAAATCTGCTCGGCCACCTGGATCGCGACATTGACCTGCGCCTCGTCGGTCGAGGCGCCCAGATGGGGCGTGCAGATGAAGTTCGGCGTGCTGAACAGCACATGGTCGGCCGCGGGCGGCTCGGTCGCGAACACGTCGAGCGCCGCGCCCGCGACATGGCCGCTGTCGAGCGCTTCTTTCAGCGCCGCTTCGTCGATCAGCCCGCCGCGCGCGCAGTTGATGATCCGCACGCCCTTCTTGGTCTTGGCGAGATTTTCCTTCGACAGGATATTGCGGGTCTGGTCGGTCAGCGGTGTGTGCAGCGTGATGAAATCGGCCTTCGCCAGCAGCGTGTCGAGGTCGGCCTTTTCGACGCCGAGTTCGACCGCGCGCTCGGGGGTCAGGAAGGGGTCGAAGGCGACGACCTTCATGCGGAGCCCCAGCGCACGCTCGGCGACGATGCTGCCGATATTGCCGCAGCCGATCAGGCCGAGCGTCTTCGACGTGAGCTCGACGCCCATGAAGTCGTTCTTCGGCCATTTGCCTGCCTGGGTCAGCGCATTGGCTTCGGGAATCTGGCGCGCGAGCGCGAACATCATCGCGACCGCATGTTCGGCGGTGGTGATGCTGTTGCCGAAGGGCGTGTTCATCACGATGACGCCCTTCTTCGAGGCTTCGGGGATATCGACGTTGTCAACGCCGATCCCGGCGCGGCCTACGACTTTCAGGTTGGTCGCGGCGGCGAGGACGTCGGGGGTGACCTTGGTGGCCGAGCGGATCGCGAGGCCGTCATAATCGCCGATGATCGCGATCAACTCGTCTTTGGTTTTGCCGGTGATCTCGTCGACCTGGATGCCGCGTTCCTTGAAGATCGCGGCGGCTTTCGGATCCATCTTGTCGGAAATCAATACTTTGGGTGCGGTCATGTCACTGTTCCTCTACTCTCGTCATCCCCGCGAAAGCGGGGGCCCAGTTCCAGCGTCAGCGATGGCAGCACTGGGTTCCCGCTTTCGCGGGAATGACGATGGAAATTATTTGCGGAGTTCGGCGTAGGCCCAGTCGAGCCAAGGCCCGAGCGCTTCGATATCGGCGGTGTCGACGGTCGCGCCGCACCAGATGCGCAGGCCCGGAGGTGCGTCGCGATAGCCTGCGATGTCGTAGGCCGCGCCTTCCTTTTCGAGCAGCGCCGCAAATTTCTTGATGAAATCCGCATCGGCACCCGCGACCGACAGGCAGACCGAGGTCTTCGAGCGGCTGGCGGGATCGGCGGTGAGGTGGGAGAGCCAGTCGCGCTCCGCGACGATCGTGTCGAGCGCCGCGGCGTTGGCGTCGCTGCGCGCTTTCAGCCCGTCGAGGCCGCCGAGCGACTTCGCCCATTCGAGCGCGAAGATCGCATCCTCGACTGCGAGCATCGACGGGGTGTTGATCGTCTCGCCCTTGAACACGCCCTCGGCGAGTGCACCCTTCGACATCAGGCGGAACACTTTCGGCAGCGGCCAGGCGGGGGTGTGGGTTTCGAGGCGTTCGACCGCGCGGGGCCCGAGGATCAGCACGCCGTGCCCGCCTTCGCCGCCGAGCACTTTCTGCCAGCTGAAGGTCGCGACGTCGATCTTGTCCCACGGCAGGTCGTAGGCGAAGACCGCGCTGGTCGCGTCGGCGAAACACAGGCCCTCGCGGGTCTCGGCGATCCAGTCGCCGTTCGGGACGCGGACGCCGCTGGTGGTGCCGTTCCAGGTGAAGAGGACGTCGTTCGACCAGTCGACCTCAGTCAGATCAGGAAGCTGGCCGTAATCGGCGCGGATGACAGTGGGGTCGAGCTTGAGCTGCTTGGCGACATCGGTGACCCAACCTTCACCGAAGCTTTCCCACGCCAGCGTCGTCACCGGTCGCGCGCCCAGCATCGTCCACATCGCCATTTCGAAGGCGCCGGTGTCGGAGCCCGGAACGATGCCGATGCGGTGCGTGTCGGGAAGCTGCAGCATCTCGCGCATCAGGTCGATGCAATACTGCAGGCGCGTCTTGCCGATCTTGGCGCGGTGCGAGCGGCCCAGCGATTCGGTGTTCAGTTTTTCGGGGGACCAGACCGGCGGCTTGGCGCAGGGACCGGAAGAAAAATAGGGGCGCGTCGGGCGCACCTGTGGCGTCGGCACTTCACTCATCATAGTCTCTCCTTGCAGAGAGCGCGCGCGGCGTTGGGACCGCGTGGCCCGGCGCCGCGTTTAGGGAGAGGGGCGAAACTGTCAAACAAAATGCGTAAGCCGCGCGAAATTTTCGACGAGCCGTAAAAAGGTATACGGCTTGTTAACGATATTGTCGGTATTTTGACGCCATGCCGATTCCGCTTTTCCTCAAGGCCCGAATCCTGGTCGCCGCGACCGCGATGCTCGCGCTAACCGCCTGTTTCGGCGCGCCCGAGGTGATGAAGCAGAGCGGCGGCAAACGGTCGACGGCGACGACGGCGCCCCAGCGTCCGCAGATCACGGGAACGCCATCCTTCACCAGCGCCGAGGCGCAGCAATGCGCGTTCGACCTCAAGCAGGCCGGGGTGCGTTTCACCCCGCTGCCGAACCAGGATCATGGCGGTGGGTGCAGTTCGATCGATTCGGTGAAGCTGCTCGACATCGGCACGCCGGTGACGAATCTGGGGCCGATGACCTGTCCGCTCGCGCGCAATTTTGCGGCCTGGGCGCGCTATGCGGTGAAGCCCGCGGCACGCCAATATTTCGGGACCGAGGTCGTGAAGATCGAGACCTATGGCACCTATAGCTGCCGCAACATCTATGGCGGCCGTTCGGGCCGGCTGTCGCAGCACGCCTCTTCCAACGCGATCGACGTCGCGGGCTTCGTGCTCGCCGACGGGCGGCGGATCATGCTCGACGGCGGGTGGAAGGGCGACAAGGCGTCGCAGGATTTCCTCCGCGCGCTTCATAAATCGGCGTGCCGCCGCTTCGGCACGGTGCTGAGCCCAGATTATAACGCCGCGCATTACAATCACTTCCACCTCGACATGAGCGGGAACGGCTATTGCCGTTGACCGGGGATTCTCCCCCTCGGCATCGCCAGCGACTTTTTGCCCCTAACCATTGTTTTACGTGCGTGGCATAGGCTCAGCGCATGGCGAATCCTGTCTTTTCCCGGGAGGCCCATGCGGCCTTCAGCGCGGCCTATCCCGGCGTGCCGACGCATCTGACGCATCAGATCGCCGGCCACCCCCTGCTCGAACTCGGGGCCTTGCAGCAACTCGCCGGCCGGCTGCGCCCCGAAAGCCTGGAGCATAATGCGGCGGTCGATCTGCCGCTGGGGATTTCCAATGCCGATACGCCCGCCAACGGCCTGTCGGTGGAGGACACGATTGCGCAGATCGACCAATGCGGGTCGTGGGTCCTGCTCAAGACGATCGATCAGGACCCGGCCTATGCCGCGCTGATGCGCGAAGTCCTGGGCGAGATCGAGCCGTTGGTCGAATCGCGCACCGGCGCGATGATGCGGCTGGAAGGATTCATCTTCATCTCCTCGCCGCGCGCCGTGACCTCGCTGCATTTCGACCCCGAATATAATATATTGTTTCAGGCGCGCGGCTCGAAGACGATGACGCTGTTCCCGACCGCCGATCCCGACATCATCGGCCAGCCCTTCTTCGAGCAATATTTCGCCGGGGGACCGCGTAACCTGCCCTGGCGTGAGGAATGGGCGGCGCGCGGTCGGGCGATCGACATCGCGCCGGGCGAGGCGATCTATGTTCCCATACTCGCGCCGCATTGGGTGCAGACGCACGACGCGGTGTCGGTATCGCTGTCGCTGACCTGGCGCAGCGAATGGAGCTTTCACCATGCCGACGCCTGCCGGTTCAACCGCCGGCTGCGCGCGCGCGGGCTGAACCCGGGCGCGCCGCGCCTTTACCCGCGGAACAATCGCCTGAAATCCTATGCCGAGCGCGCGCTGGCGCGGATCGAGACGCGGTTTCCGCCGCGATAGCAGGCCCCGGCTTGGCAAAGCCGCGCGAAGCGAGTAGCCGCTCGCTAATGGCAAAAGACAAGCAACCCCATCGTTCGCGTTTTCACAAAGCAAAAGACGACGCGCAGTTCGCCCAGCAGGCGACCACCACTCCGCAGACCGCCGATCCGGCCTACAAGCTCGCCTTTCAGGACAATGAGTTCCTGCTGCGCGAGGATTTGCGCCCGGTGCGCTTTCAGCTCGAGCTGCTCAAGCCCGAACTGCTGCTCGACGAAGCAAAGATCGAATCGACGCTGGTCATCTATGGCTCGGCGCGTATCCCGGAGCCCGAGACGGCCGACGGGCTCGAAGCCGCGGCGACCGACGACGTCCAGCGCAACATCGCCCGCCACCTCAAGGCCAAGGCCAAATATTATGACGAGGCGCGTAAGCTCGCGCGGCTCGCGAGCCAAGTGCCGTGCGACGAGGACGGCTGCCGCCACT
This sequence comes from Sphingopyxis sp., assembly GCF_036261875.1. Lineage (GTDB taxonomy): Bacteria > Pseudomonadota > Alphaproteobacteria > Sphingomonadales > Sphingomonadaceae > Sphingopyxis. The sequence continues at coordinate 21,379 of NZ_DATAJZ010000037.1, forward strand.
TCGTCGTCTGTTCGGGCGGCGGGCCGTCGATCATGGAGGCCGCGAACCGCGGCGCCGCCGACGAAGGACGCGAATCGATCGGGCTCAACATCGTCCTGCCGCACGAGCAGGCGCCGAACCGCTATGTGACCCCGTCGCTGAGCTTTCAGTTCCACTATTTCGCGCTCCGCAAGATGCACTTCCTGCTCCGCGCGCGCGCGGTCGCGGTGTTCCCCGGCGGCTTCGGCACCTTCGACGAGATGTTCGAGCTGCTGACGCTGATCCAGACGGGCAAGATCAAGCCGATCCCGATCGTGCTGTTCGGCAAGACATTCTGGAACCATGTCGTCAATTTCGACGCGCTGGTCGAGGAAGGCGTCGTCAGCGCCCGCGACCTCGACCTGTTCCAGTTCGTCGAGACCGCCGAAGAGGCGTGGGCGATCATCCAGGCTTTCTACGCGAACAGCGAGCATCACTGACGGTCGGCGCCCAGCGCGCTTTTCCCGGCTCGTCATTCGCGCCTTCGCGGAAATACCCATGTCCCACCTCACGGGACATGGGCATCGCGTGCGAAATCAAGCCGGCTGGTTGTACATCTCGGTCGGTCCCGGATATTCACGGCCGTCATCGATGCCCACCTCGCGCTTGATCAGCGCATTGGTCATCTTGTTCAGGCGCAGAATATCGCTCTTGTGCTTCGGGTCGCTTGCGAGGTTGACGATCTCGCCCGGGTCGGCGTGGGTGTCGTAAAGCTCAAGATCGTTCATCGCCGTCAGCGTCTTCCAGTCGGCCGGCGTGTTATGATGCGCTGGCGCGAAATAGCGCGCGAACTTGTAGCGTCCGTCGTGGACGCCGCGGTGGAGGCGCCGCTTGCTGAGGTCGAAGCGCTTCGAATAGTCGGGCTCCCCCGATGCGAGCACCGCCGTGCGGTCTTTGGTCGGCTCCCAATAATGGACGACGGCATAGTTGAAGAGATGGCCCTGCCGGTCGCGCTCGGTTCGCGCCTCCGGTGCGGTGAGCAGGCCCGATACGTCGAGCCCGGGCAGACCGGGAAAGCGGCTCGCCTGCTCGTCGGCGGAGAGGCCGGCGAGGGTCATCAGCGTCGGTGCAAGGTCGATCGCGCCCATCAGCCCCTTGGTCGTGCGTCCGCCCGCGAAATCGGGGTGCGCGACGATCATCGGGATATTGACCTCTTCGCGGTACATCGTTGCGCCCTTCTGGCGCATCCCGTGCGCGCCGGCGCGCTCGCCGTGGTCGCTGGTATAGATGATGATCGTATTGTCGATCTGCCCGCTCTCCTTGAGCGCCCAGAGCAATTGCCCGAGCCGCCGGTCGACGTCGCGCAGGCAATTGTAATAATAGTTGATGAAGCGGTGCCAGCTTTCCTCGTCATCGTGGCGCAGGGTGCCATAGAAGAGGTCGTTGAGCCGCACGATCGCGCGATGCGCCTCGGGCTTGGTGCTGAGATCGTCCTTGTAGAAGCTTTCCGGCAGATCGAACTTGTTGTCGACCTCGTAGAGCGGATCGCCGGGCTCGCGGCGCAGCGGTCCGAGGATGTTGGGGTCGGGGCGGCTTTCGGCCTGCTTGCCCGTTGCGTCATAGAACATGATGTCGTGCGGATTGACCAGTCCGACGACCTGAAACCACGGTTTCCCGCCCGCCTTGTCGCGCCGCGCATAATCGAGAATCGAACGCGCCGCGTCACCGGCGACGGCCATGTCGGCCTTGTAGCCGTCCCAGGTCAGCCCGACTTCTTCGCCGTCGAAGCCATAATCGTGGAAGCCGTATTTCTCCATCGCATTTTCGGTGGTCGGATAGATGCCGCCGGGGATGCGCGTCCAGTTGCGTTCATAGTTGAGGCGGCTCAAATGCCATTTGCCCTTGTAGCTGGTGTAATAGCCCGTAGCCTGCATCATGTGGCCGAGCGTCGGCATCGTCTCCGCCGCGACCGGATAGGGGGCATTGTCGCTGTTGAGGAACAGCCCGGTCTGCTGGGTGTGATGCCCCTGAAAGATCGTCGAGCGCGACGGGGTACAGGGGGTGGTGTGGACGTGATAATTCTCGACGAGCAGTCCGCGCTCGAGCATCTCGCGGTGTGCGGGCAGCTTTTCGAGCAACCCTTTTGGATAGCTCGCCATGCTCTGTTCCTGATCGGTGATGATCATCAGGACGTTGAGTTTCTTGCCGTTCTTTGCGTAGGCGGGCATCGCCAGTCCCGCGGCCGCCAGTGCGCCCATGCCGCCGACGAACGTCCGGCGATTCACGTCCCAACCCATCGTCACTCTCCCGTATTTGCCTTGCCATGGAAATCCCGCGACGCCGCTTGCGAAGCGCCGCGGGACATAGCCGTCAGAATTTGACCGCGAAGTCGACCCCGAATTCGCGCGGCGGCTGATAGAATTGCGAGATCGGGGTCGCGCCGGCGTTGGTCGCGCCCGAAATCACTTTCTGGTCGGTGAGGTTCGAGCCGTAGACGGTGACCTTCCAGCGGTCGTCCTCGCCCGCGACCGCGATGCTCGCGTTGAGCAGCACGACCTCGTCGCGGTAATAGCCGGGATTGTTGCTGCGGCCCCAGGTGTTGAAGCGCGAAGAATAGCGCGCGTCGCTATGCAGTTTCACCTCGCCAAACGACACGGGGATCGCATAGTCGACCGACAGGCTCCCGCTCCACTTCGGCGCATTGGCGAGGTCGAGGCCGGTCGAATCGGTCGGGACCGAGAAGGTGCCGTTGGGCACGCCGTTGATCAGGATCGGCTCGGCGGGCCCGCACTGGCCGACCTCGGGCGCGCCGTTGGTGAAGACCCCGTTCGTGTCCGCACAGAAGTCGGTGTAGCGCGCGTGGAGATAGGCGAGGTTCGCGCCGATGGTGAAGCCATCGGCCGGACGAAGCAGCGTCTCTACCTCGAAGCCATAGATTTTCGCCGCGGCGATATTGGTGGTGATATTCTCGGCGCGGACAGCGCCCATCTTGGTCACCGACCCCTGAAGATTGCGGTAGTTGTTGACGAAGCCCGCGACGTTCAGGCGCAGCAGCCGGTCGAACAGATCGGTCTTGGCGCCGACCTCGAACGCATTGACGCGCTCGGGATCATAGGGGCCGACATTCTCGGCGATGGTGCCGCGCGAGTTGAAGCCACCGGCCTTGTAGCCCTGCGAATAATTGGCATAGATCATCGCGCTCGGTGACATGCGATATTCGACGGTCAGACGGGGAGTGAACTCGGCCCATGACGCCTTGAGATCGGCGGCGAAGGACGAGATTTGCGCGCCGCTGAGCAGGGAATCCATCACCGCCTGGGTATAGGCGTCCCCGGTCAGATTGCCGACCGGCGTGGTGTTCGTGCGCACCTGCGTCGCGATGCTGTATTTCTTGCGATCGTGGCTGTAGCGGCCGCCGAGCGACAGCGTGAGCCCATCGACCGGATGCGCGTTGACCAGCGCGAACGCCGCATAGCTTTCGGTGTCCTGATGGAGCTGTGCGAGCGTGGTCAGCGTGGGGCTTGCGAACACGGTGTTGAACTGGCGCCACTTGTCGGCCTGGTAATAGAGGCCGACGACGAAATCGACCGGCTCGCCGGCGGGCGAGACGTAGCGCAGTTCGCCGCTCTTCGATTCGCCTGAGAAGTCGCGGATCACATCGAGATTCGGCGCGGGGGTGATCAGCCCGTCGAAGTCGCCGCGGGTGACATAGGACAAGTGGCGATAACCGAGCACCGAAGTGATCGTGCCATAGCCGACGTCGAGATTCGAGGTCCACGAACCGCCATAGGTTTCGGTATTGGCATAGGGGTCGAACAGGATCGCCGACTTGCGGACGTCTTCGCGGGCGGCCTTGGGCAGCAGGTCCCAGTTCGCGTCGCCATTGTCGAGAACGTGCGGCGCCGGGCCGGTCGTCTTCTGCTTCAGCCAGTCGGCGACGATCGTCGAGTTGAAAGCACCACCCTGATCATAGTTGAGCGCGCCGCGCACAGACTTTACATTGGCGCCGTTCAACCGGTTGCCGGTGATCACGTTGCGGGAATAGCCGTTATAGTCGCGGAAATTGACCGAGACCTTTGCTGCAAGCGCACCGTCGGCGAAACGGCCCGAATTCAGCTTGCCGCGGAACTGCTTGAGACCGAACGAACCGAGCGTCACGCGCACCTCGCCGCCGAAATCCTCGGCCGGGCGCGCGGTGATGACGTTCAGCGTGCCGGCGAGATTATTCTTACCGAACAGCACGCCCTGCGGCCCCTTCAGCACCTCGACGCGTTCGATGTCGAACAGGTCGAGCATCGTGCTCGACACGAAGGGGATATAGACGCCGTCGATGATCGTGCTGACCTTGGGATCGGCGTTGGGATCGGGGTCGGAAGTGCTCATGCCGCGGATCGAGATCATCGGGACGTTGGCGACCAGACCCTGCGTCTGAAGAACGACGTTGGGCGCGATGCCGTTGAGGCTGGTGATGTTGGTGCTGCCGCTCGATTCGACCATTTCGGCGTTGAAGGCGGAAATAGCGATCGGGACGTTCTGGATGCTCTCCGACCGACGCTGCGCGGTGACGACGATGTCGCCGGCATAGCTGTCGGCGGTGGGCGCCGCGACGCTGCTGTCGTCACCCGATGCGGCGGAGTCTGCGGACTGGGCTTGGGCCGGAGTTGCTGCCAACGCGATGGCGGCGGTTGAAAGCAATAGAAATACGGTCTTCATCTTGTCCTCCCAAACTGACGCGCGCCTGGCGCTCCGCGCGCGCAGGCTCTGCGGAAATGCGCTCTGCGCACCGGCTCTTCTGTTCGAGGGAACGGTCGATCCTTTGACGGAGGCCGCGCTGATCTGGCTGCGGGGAGACGTTTTCCGTCTTCGTCATAGCCATCGCGTGGACGGATAAATCCCCGTTCCCAGCGCCTCTCTAGCAGGGCGATAAAAATACTTCAAGTGCTAAGCATTTTTATCGCCCTGCTCGCTGGTGCCGAACTGCGGGTTCCCGGACTGTCCCGCCAGAAGATGAGGGCGGCGGCGGGGCCGGCGAGTATCGGCAAAGCGATCGCGAGCATCATGGCGACAATCGAGGACGAGTCTCATCAGCCGACCACGAAGGCGCGCCTGGCCGGGTCTGATGGCGGCTGAACTATAACGCCGGTGCCGCAGGTCGGCAGAAGCGGCGGGGAAACAGGCCGGGTCTATTTCGACTGCGCTTTCAGATAGAGGATCAGCGCCTTGCGATCCGCGGCGTCGGCGATACCGGCAAACGCCATGCGGGTGCCGGGAAGTGCCTTCATCGGCGCGGTCAGGAAATGATCGAGCGCGGCGTCGTCCCAGACGCCGCCTTTGGCCTTCATCGCCCCCGAATAGGAAAAGCCCTCATGGCTGGCGACCGCGCGGCCGACGACGCCGTGAAGGTTCGGGCCGATGCCGTTCGATCCGCCCTTGTCGATCGTGTGGCACGCCATGCAGCGCTTGAAGATCTGCTCGCCCATCGCCGCAGTCGGTTCGATCGCGGGCGCGGGTTCGGGGGCAGAGGCCGCAGAATTATCCGCGGGTGCGTCGGCCGGTGGCTCGGCCTTGCCGCAGCCGGCAAGCATCAACGCGCCCGCCAGCAGGACGGGCGCGCAGCGCATTATTTCTTGGCTTCGGCCGGAGCCGGGGCCGCGGCAGCGCCTTCGGCGGCGGGAGCGGCAGCGCCCTTGTCGGCGCCTTCGGCGGCCGGGGCCGCAGCCTTGTCGCCTTCGGCCGGCGCGGCGGCCGCATCGCCCGCGGGCGCCGCTTCGGGCTTCGGCAGCGGCAGGTTCGAACCCTGCGCGTTTAAATAGACGATCAGGTTCGCGCGATCTTCGGGGCTCGACAGGCCCGCGAACGACATTTTGGTGCCGGCCGCGAACTTGCGCGGGCTGGTCAGCCAATGATCCATCTTGTCGAAGTCCCAGTTGCCACCAACATTCTTGAGCGCGTCGGAGAAGGCGAAACCGCCCTTGCCCTGGCCGATTGCTTCGCCGAGCGTGCCATAGAGGTTGGGGCCGATGCCGTTGGCGCCGCCCTGGTTGATCGTGTGGCACGCGGCGCACTTCGCGAACACTGCCTCGCCCTTCGCGGCGTCGGCTGCGGCGAGCAGGTTGGGAAGCGGAACGGCCGCGGCGCCGCCACCGGCGCCGCCCTCGGCATCTTCGATCGGAAAGCCGGGCTTTTCGGGATTATGGCTGGCGAACAACATGCCCGAGCCGATGGTCAGGCCCAGCGCGCAGATGCCGGCGAACAGCACCCAGCCGGCAATAGTGTTGTTGCGATTGTCCATGCTTGCAGCCCCGTTCGCTAACGCCCGCCCATGGGCGCGTCTATGATTTGGACGCTCCCTTACTGGGGCGGCGAGCGCGGCGCAAGGGGATGAAATGCGATGCCGCGCCGGTTGCGTGCGAAGGGCGCTGCCGCTATGCGCCGCGCTTCTGGCGCGGGAAGGCGGTCATGGGCAGTTATTCGGCTTCGGCACAAGCATTGGTGGACGAAATGCGGGCGGCGGCGCTCGCCGAGCCGGGGCGCGGGCTCGCCTTTCAGGGCGCGCCCGGCGCGAACAGCGACTTGGCTGCGCGCGAATATGACGCGGATTCGCTGCCGCTGCCCTGCTATTCGTTCGAGGATGCGATCGAGGCGGTGCGCGATGGGAAAGTCGAGCGCGCGATCATCCCGATCGAGAACAGCCTGCACGGCCGCGTTGCCGACATCCATTTCCTGCTGCCCGAATCCGGTCTGTTCATCGTCGGCGAGCATTTCCTGCCGATCCGCTATGGGCTGATGAGCCGCGACCTCGGCCCCGTCACGCGCGCAATGAGCCACGAGCAGGCGCTCGGCCAGTGCCGCCAATGGCTGCGCGCGAACAATATCTCGCCGGTCGCGCACAGCGACACCGCGGGCGCCGCCGCCTGGGTCGCCGACAGCGACGAGGTCGGCCTCGCCGCGCTCGCGCCGCCGCACGCGGCGGAGCTTTACGGGCTGACGCTGCACGGCACCGGGATGGAAGACGCCGACCATAATATGACGCGCTTCGTCGTCCTCGCGCGCGAGCCGCTCGCGGAGCCGCCGGCCGGCGTGCCGCTGATGACGACCTTCGTCTTCGAGGTGAAGAATATTCCCGCCGCGCTTTACAAGGCGCTCGGCGGCTTCGCGACCAACGGCGTCAACATGACCAAGCTGGAAAGCTATCAGGTTGGCGGCAGCTTCGCGGCGACCAAATTCTACGCCGACATCGTCGGCGCGCCGGGCGACGAGCGCGTCGACCGCGCGCTCGAGGAGCTCGATTTCCAGACCAAATCACTGTCGCTGCTCGGCACCTATCCACAAGCGCGGCTGCGGCCTTAGAGCGCCGGCGTCACCCCGAATTCCGTTCGTGTCGAGCGCAGTCGAGACACCCATCGAAGTAGTGCAACGCCGATGGGTGTCTCGACTGCGCTCGACACGAACGGGACGGTGGGTTGGATCAGAGGCGCGCCCGCGCTCACCCCCCGTGGCGGCGGAGCATATGCGCCATGGCAAAGCTCTGGACGACGAAGATCGTCACGAGGATGCTCGCGATGACCAGCGCGAACAGGTCGAAGGGCGAGAAATTGGTGCCACCGATATCGCCGGGACCGACGAGCGCCATGGTGACGGTCATCGCCATCAGCATCAGCCGCAGCTCGGTCGGCCCTCCTGCCATGTAGGAAAGGCGGAACTCGCCGACGACCTTCGCGGCGAGGAAAGTGTGGATCGACAGCAGGAAATAGCCGATCACCGCCATCAGCGCGACGTCAAGCCGCATATAGGGGCTGGCGCCGATCGCCCCGACCATCAGCAGCGTCCCGACCGCGTCGATGCTGTGGTCGACGAAATAGCCGTAGCGCGGTCGCTCGATCCGTCGCCAGCGCGCGAGGCTGCCGTCGAGCGAGTCGCCGAACCAGTTGACGATATAGCCGACGAGGCAGAGCCCCAGCCATTCGTCGTCGATCCAGCTCAGCATATAACCCGCGGCGACGATGACGGCGCCGAGGAAGCCGAGCGTCGTGAGCTGATCGGGGGTAACCCACGCGGGAAGGCGGGGGCAAATCCAGTTGAGCAGGCGGCGTTCGTGGCGCGCGAGAAAATTCTGCTGAATGCGGGTCGGCGCGCCGGCCGCCGGGGGGATCGTCATGAAAACCTTTCGTCGCCGCTGTCGCAAAAGTGCCGGCGGAATGTCATGGCGCCGTCATAGACCAAAGGTGCGGAGCCGAAAAGGCCGCGTGCCGCCGATGCCGCGCCTCGGCGACGGCTCGCCGCCAAAGTGGCGCGTTTGGGCGATTGGCAGGCCCGGCGCGACCCGATAGTCTGCGCCGCGAGCGAAGAGAGACTCTGGGGGGAGGAGCATGGCGGACGTTTCGATGGCTGAGATCGCTCGCCGCGGAGTCGGCGGGCTTTTCGATGCGCGGGGCCGCGACGGCCGGATGCAATATTGGCTTTTCCTGCTGCTCGTCTTCGGACCGCTTGTCGTCCTGCAGATCATCCTCCAATTCGTTCTGACCATTCCGCCGCTTGATCTGGTTATGACGGCCCGGCCGGGCGCTCCGGCAGCGGGCGCCCCGTTTCTGGAGCATCAGCTTCGCGCGATGGTGACCATGGCCTATGTGAACCTTGGGCTTCAACTGCTCGGCGCGCTGCTGTTGATAACCGCCACGGCGCGGCGGCTGCACGATCGCGGCCGCGCGGGCTGGTGGGCGCTGGCGTTGCCGGGTGCGGTCTTCGCCACCGGCCTGGGACAAGCGCGGCGCATGGCGGCGATGGCGGAACGGATGCCGCAGGTCTTTGCGGAGATGGAAAAGAAAGCTCGGCCCGATTTCGCCGATGCGTTGTCCTTTCCAGCCAGGATGCAGGCATCGGCCGGGGTCGATTGGCCCTCGATCGTCGGCGGGCTGATCCTGCTCTGGCTCGTCGTCGAGCTAGCACGCGCGGGAACTGCGGGGCCGAACCGCTACGGGCCGCCACCCGTCCGATAATTATTCCTGCCAGGGGCCGATTTCGCCGACCTCGCCGATCATGCGGAAGCGCACGTCGTCATCGACCCACGCGACCTCCCACATCGGCGCCGGCCGCGCCCACTCGCCGATCACGAACAGCGGCAGTTTGTTCGCGGCGACGAAGGCGAGGTCGTCGGCCGTGGGGCCGGGGACGACGGTTTCGGATTTCTGGTGCAGCCGTACGACGGCGAGCGTGCCGCCGGGCGGCGCGGGCAGCGACTGGCGCGCGGGAAAGCCGAGGCTCGCGGCGACGACGGGATAGCCCTTGCCGTCGCGGCCGAGCAGCAACAGCTTGTCGGCGGTGGCATAGGGACCGCCGACCGGCCGCCCCGCGACCTTGCGCCCCGCGACCGCGGCATATTCGCGGATGTCGTCGTCGGCGATCGCGGGCGGTGCGGTCGCAGTCTCGGTCGCGGGAGCGGGAGGCGACGGCACGGCGGGATCGGCGACGAGTGCCGCCGCGAACAGCAGCAGCGCGATCAATGCGCCTCGCCCCAGCTCTTGCCGATGCCGATCTCGACATCGAGCGGCACCGACAAGGTCAGCGCCGGTTCGGCGGCGCCCGACATCACGCGGCGGATGACCTCGCCCGCGGCTTCGGCCTTGTCTTCGGGCGCCTCGAAGACAAGTTCGTCGTGGACCTGGAGCAGCATCTTCACGTCGCCAAGGCCCGCGTCGTCCAGCGCTTTCGGCATCCGCGCCATCGCGCGCTTGATCAGGTCGGCGCTGGTGCCCTGGATTGGCGCGTTGATCGCGGCGCGCTCGCTGCCCGCGCGTTCGTTCTGGCTCGCCGCCTTGATGCGCGGGAACCAGGTTTTCCGCCCGAACAAAGTCTCGGTATACCCACGCGCGCGCGCGGTTTCGAGCGTGTCGGTGATATAGTCGCTGATGCCCGGAAAACGCTCGAAATAGCGGCTGATCAGCGCCTGCGCCTCGTCCGGCGTGATTTCCAGCCGTCCCGCGAGCCCCCAGCGCGAAATGCCGTAGAGGATCGCGAAATTGATCGTCTTGGCCTTGGCGCGCGTGTCGCGGTTGACCTCTCCGAACAGCTCGATCGCGGTCGTGGCGTGAATGTCCTGCCCCTGCGCGAACGCCTGCTTGAGTTCGGGTACGTCGGCCATATGCGCCGCGAGCCGCAGTTCGATCTGGCTATAGTCGGCGGCCAGCAGCACATGGCCGGGCGCGGCGATGAAGGCGTCGCGGATCTGGCGCCCGGTCTCGGTGCGGATCGGGATGTTCTGCAAATTGGGATCGGTCGACGACAGCCGCCCGGTCTGCGCGCCGACGAGGCTGTAGCTCGTGTGGACGCGGCCGGTCTTCGCGTTGATCTGCCCTTGCAGCGCATCGGTGTAGGTCGACTTGAGCTTCGCGAGCTGGCGCCACTCCAATATCTTGCGCGCGATCGGCACGCCGTCGCGTTCGAGGCGTTCGAGCTCGTTCTGGTCGGTCGACCAGTCGCCCGACTTGCCCTTGCGCCCGCCTTTCAGCCCCAGCTTGTCGAAGAGGATTTCGCCGAGCTGCTTGGGACTACCGATCGCGAAGGGCTGGCCCGCGAGTTCGTGAATCTCGCCCTCCATGCGCAGCATATCGTTCGCGAACTCGCCCGACAGCCGCGCGAGATAGTCGCGGTTCACCATGATCCCCGCGCGTTCCATCCGTTCGACGACGGCGGCGAGCGGGCGGTCGACCATCTCGTAGATGCGCGTGCCGCCTTCGATCGGCAGGCGGAGCCTCAGCAGTTTCCAGAGGCGCCACGCGACCTCGGCGTCCTCCGCCGCATAATGGGTCGCGCGATCGAGCGGAACCTCGGCGAAGCTGATCTGCGACTTGCCGGTCCCGCACATCTCCTTGAAGGTCAGGCAGACATGATCGAGGTGGAGCTTCGCCAGCTCGTCGAGCCCATGCTGATGCTTGCCCGCGTCGAGCGCGAAGCTCATCACCAGCGTGTCGTCATAGGGCGCGATCGTCAGCCCATGCTGCGCGAGAACGCCGATGTCATATTTGAGATTGTGCCCGACCTTGAGCACTGCCTCGTCGGCGAACAGCGCGTGCAGGCGGTCGAGCGCGGCGCCGATCGGAATCTGCTCGGGCTTTTCGGCGAACATGTCGGTGCCGCCATGGCCGAGCGGAATGTAGCAGGCCTTGCCGGGGCCGGTCGACAGGCTGATGCCAACGAGGTCGCCGGTGACGCTGTCGAGGCTCGCGGTCTCGGTATCGACCGCGACGACATGCGCGGCGCGCGCGGCCTCGACCCAGCGGTCGAGCGCTTCGATCGTCGTCACCGTCTCATACAGCGTGCGGTCGATCGCGGGCCAGGCGGGGAGGGTCGGCGTCGAAGGCGCGGCGGGCGTCGCGGCCGGCGCGGCGCCCGCGCGCGGCAGCGTCGGCGGGCCGCTCGGCGCGACGCCGTTGTCGAGCTTCGCCGAGAGCGAGCGGAAGCCATGCTCGTCGAGGAACAGCTTGAGCGGCCCCGGCGGGATCGCCCCGAGCTTCAAATCGTCGAGCGCGTCGGGCAGCGGCACATCGCGCTTGAGGTCGACCAGGACGCGCGACAATTCGGCCATCGCGCGATGCTCGATCAGATTGTCGCGCAGCTTGCTGGCCTTCATCGTCTCCACGCTGTCGAGCGCGGCGGTCAGATTGCCATATTCCTGGATCAGCTTGGTCGCGGTCTTGGGCCCGACCCCGCGCACGCCGGGGACGTTGTCGACGCTGTCGCCCATCAGCGCGAGCACGTCGCCGACGAGGTCGGGGGCGACCCCGAATTTCTCGTTCACCGCCTCCAGCCCCAGCCGGACATTCTTCATCGTGTCGAGCATGTCGACATGCGGCGAGCCGTCCGCGGGCTCGCGGATGAGCTGCATCAGGTCCTTGTCGGACGAGACGATGGTGACGTCCCAGCCCTCGCGCACCGCAGCCTCGGCATAGGAGGCGATCAGATCGTCGGCTTCGAATCCCGCCATCTCGATGCACGGCAGCGAAAAGGCGCGCGTCGCGTCGCGGATCAGCGGGAACTGCGGGCGCAAATCCTCGGGCGGCTCGGGCCGGTTCGCCTTATACTGGTCGTAGATGTCGTTGCGGAACGAGTGGCTGCTATGGTCGAGGATGACGGCAAGATGCGTCGGCCCGTCGGCGTCGTGCAGGTCTTTCGCGAGCTTCCAGAGCATCGTCGTATAGCCATAGACCGCGCCGACTGGCACTCCGTTCGGGTTCGTCAGCGGCGGCAGGCGGTGATAGGCGCGGAAGATGTAGCTGGAGCCATCGACCAGATAGAGATGATTCTTCTCGGACATGGCGCGGGGTGTAGCAGGGGGATGCGGGGCGGCCTAGCTATGTCCGTGCGAGACGTTGCAGCGGCGGATGGCTGTTATGGGGAGGCAAGCGGACATCCTTTTCCTTCGTCATCCCGGATCAAGTCCGGGATGACGAGGTAAGTTAGGTCGGCTATCGGACGAAACACGCCGGTCGGTGCGGCGGGCTTATCCCTCGTAGTCGATCGACAATTTCGCCGCCGCTGCCGCCGCAATCGCGCGCGCCTCGTCGGTCGTGCCGCCTTCGGCGCGGGCGAGCGCGATTCCCATGCGCCGGTACGGGCGGGTGACCGGCTTGCCGAAGATGCGGACGTCGACATGAGTGTTCGCATTCGGCGGAACCAGCGCCTCGGCGAGGCCGGTGATGGTGAAGTCCGCTGCATCGCGGTCGGCGAGCAGCACCGCGTTGGCGCTGGCGTGCGGCACGGTGACGGCGGGGATCGACAGGCCCAGGATCGCGCGGGCGTGGAGGTCGAATTCGGACAGCGCTTGCGACACCAAAGTCACCATCCCCGTATCGTGCGGGCGCGGCGAAAGTTCGGAGAAGATCACCGCGTCGCCCTTCACGAAGAACTCGACCCCGAAGATGCCGTGGCCGCCGAGCGCGTCGACGACCTTTGCTGCCATCTCCTGCGCGGCGGCGAGCGCGGCGGCGGACATCGCCGCGGGCTGCCAGCTTTCGCGGTAGTCGCCGCGATCCTGCCGGTGACCGATCGGCGGGCAGAAGCTGACGCCGTCCTTGTGCCGTATCGTGAGCAAGGTGATCTCGTAATCGAAATCGACGAAGGCCTCGGCGATCACGCGCAGCCGGTCGCCGCGCATTCCGGCGGCGGCATAGTCCCAGGCGGCGTCGATGTCGGCTGCACTCCGCACCGTGCTCTGGCCCTTGCCCGACGACGACATGACGGGTTTGACGACGAGCGGAAATCCGACGCGCGCCGCGGCGGCGGCGAGTTCGTCGCGGCTCGTCGCATATTCGAAAGTCGAGGTCGCGAGGCCGAGCTCGCTCGCGGCGAGGTCGCGGATCGCGTCGCGGTTCATGGTAAGCTGCGCCGCGCGCGCCGAAGGGACGATGTGAAAGCCCTCGGCCTCGAGGTCGACCAGCACCTCGGTACGGATCGCCTCGATCTCGGGCACGACGTGATCGGGGCGATGCTTCTCGATCGCGGCGCGCAGCGCGTCGCCGTCGAGCATCGGGAAGACCTCGCGCTCGTCGGCGACCTGCATCGCCGGCGCGCCGTCATAGCTGTCGCAGGCGACGACGTGGCAGCCGAGCCGCTTTGCCGAAATGGTGAACTCGCGGCCAAGCTCGCCCGAGCCGAGCAGGAGGATTTTTGCGGTGGGAGTCATCGGCGGCTTGGTCTCCGGCATGGTTTCGCCCGCTCTGGCTTTGTTTGCGGGGCGGAGCAAGTCCTCAGCTTTCTGGCGAACCCAGATGGACGAAGCTCATCTTGTTGCCCTCGGGATCGCGGACATAGGCGCCGTAGAAGTCGGGGCCGTAGAGCGGACGCGATCCGGGCTCGCCCTCGTTCGTTCCGCCGCTCGTGAGCGCGGCGGCGTGGGCAGCATCGACCGCGGCCGCGCTTTCGCACCGGAAGCCGGGCATGATCCCGTTCCCGGGCTGCGCGGGGCGCCCGTCATGCGGCTTTCCGATCCAAACCCGGCCGCCATCGCGCAGCGCATAGCAACAGGCCTGATCGCCGAAATCGACCTCGAGCGATGCGCCGAGATGCGGCATCACCGCGTCGTAGAAGCATCGCGACCGAGCCATGTCGTTCGTGCCGATGGTGATATAATCGATCGACATAAGTTGCTCCGTTCAGGCGCCGTGAGGCCAGCTGTCGGTATCGTGATCGGGGTGCTGATGATTGCTCGCGGCGATCTTCGCGGCGGCGTCGGGCATGGTTTCCTCGGTCGTGCCTTCCTGCGGCAGCGTGGGCAGCGTGTCGATCCACGGCAGGCGCGCCTCGATCCCGAACTGCATCTTCGGCGGAAAGCGCGCGGGGTCGTCGAGCGAGCCTGTGGTGACGCTCAGATGCCGGCTTTCGGTATAGTCGTAATAGAGCGGCGTTCCGCAGTCGCGGCAGAAGCCGCGCTCGACCTGATCCGAGCTTTTGAAGGTCGCGGGTGCGCCGCGCGTCCAGGTCAGCGCATCCTTGGGCACGCCGACCAGCGCCGCGAAATAATGTCCCGCCGCCTTCTGGCACATGCGGCAATGGCAGATATGCGACGTGTCGAGCATCGCCGACGCGCGATAGCGCACCGCGCCGCACTGGCAGCCGCCCGAGGCCTGGGTTTCGATCCGGTTCATGATCCGACTCACCTGTCGATTTCGGTGGAGCGGCAGGATAGGACGGCATGTGTTCGGCCGTCGAGAGGTTCGGCGATCAGGGAGACGGATGATGGCCGAGGACAAGGGACCGGCGGACATAGCCGCACGCTTCGCGGATGCGTGGAACCGGCACGATATGGCGGCCTTCGCCGCGCTGTTCCATCCCGACGCCAGCTTCGTGAATCGCTTCGGCACCTATTGGCGCGGTGTCGGGCAGATTGTCGCGGGTCACGTTCCCATCCACGAGACGATCTACAGCGATTCGACGCTGACCAACGAGGTCGCCGACGTCGATGTGATCTCCGCCGATGCCGCGATCCTGCATATCTGGTCGCGGCTGGACGCAGGGGCGGCGCATCCCGCGGGGCCGCACCGGGTCGACACGATGATCCTCGCGGTGGTGACCCGACGTGAAGGCGAATGGCGCATTCAGGCGCTGGAGAATGTGACCCTGGTCAACCCGCGAACGGGCGAGCCGATTTTGCGGGACTGAACTTTCCGATCCTTCGTCAACCAGCAACGAATGGTCCCGGGCGCGGAAGAGGGAAAGTTTGGCGTACCGTTTGCGGAGGCGGCATCGCCGGCAAGCCGATCGCAGCCGTATAGGCGAGATTGGCGACGGCAAGGTCCTGCACGACATGACCGAGTGACTTGTAGATGGTCGTCTCTTCCGCATTCTGGCGGCCACCCACTCGTCCTGTCAGAACCTCGCCGATCTCGCCCGAGATATGGTCTTCTCCGAGCAAGCCGCGCTCGATGGCGTCTCTGAGTTCGCCAGCCTGACTAAGGGCATGGCTGCGGCTATCCACGAAATAGCGTGATCTGGCGATCGTCGCGCCGTCAACCTCGCGCGCCTCTGCGACGCTGGACCCGACGAGATTGATATGCTGTCCCGGCCGAAAATCCTCTCCCGACAGGATCGGAGCCCGCGCAGACGTAAGCGTGCAGACGACGTCGGCATCGCGCACCGTATCGGCCGGCGTGTCGCATAGGATGACGTCCATATCCTTGCCGTGATGCTCGGCGAACCACTCGGCGCGCTCGCGGGTTCGGTTCCAGATGAAGACGCGGCGCAGCGGAAGAATCGACTTCATGGCGGCCAAGTGCGGTTGGGCCAGATCTCCGCATCCTATGATCGCCAGGGTTTCGGAATCGGGGCGAGCGAGCGCGCGGGTGGCGATCGCCGTCGCGGCAGCCGTGCGTAAAGACGTCAGCGCCGCCGCATCGAGGGCGCAGAGCGGCCGACCGTCGTTCATGTCGAACAGCAGCATCACGCCCTGATGCGAGGGCAAGTCGCCGCGGCTCGCAGCATCGAACAGGCTCAGCACCTTGATCCCGAATTGGCCGACGCTCGGAAGCGCTCCCGGCATGAAGCCCATTTTGGCCGTCCGATCCAGCGCCATCGTCCAGCGCTGCGGCGCAATATATTCGTCCTGGCTCAGATCGCGCATCGCCTGTTCGATTGCCGGCATCGCGGCCTCGATGGTGACCAGGCCGCCAAGCTCTTCCGCCCCGATGAGGAACATCGTCGATCTGAGTTGTGGTCTGTCTTCGTCCCGAATCATGCTGATGTTTCTCCACGCTTCCCCTCTCTTAGGCGTGAGAGTGTTGTTGACACAATTGTCGTTTTGGACGATCTGTCTAAATAATGAAATGAGACGGAGTCGGAGTCTGCCAGCAGGCGACCCGAAATCAGGGAGCAGAGTTATGCGGAAATCAGCAGCCATGTCGCAGATTGCCCGGGGCCTAAGCCGCCTGGCGATTCTCTTGCCGGTAATCGCGGCCGGGCCTGCGTTCGCGCAGAGCTCGACGGCTTCTGCTGAGGCCGAAGCCGGGAACGGTTCGAGCTATGGCGATATCGTCGTTACCGCCGGCAAGCGCGCCGAGCGCCTGTCGGAAGTCGGCGGCGCCATCTCGGCGCTCAGCGGCGACACGCTTCGCGAACTCAACGCCAACAGCATTCAGGATTATCTCGGCTTCACCCCCGGTGTATCGCTGACGTCCTATGGCCGTCCGGGGCAGACCGAAATCTCGATCCGCGGCATCGCGTCGCAGAGCGTCGGCCCCGCCGCCGCGGTCTATATCGACGAAGTGCCGTTCGGTCAGTCGAGCAACGAGGCGCAGGGCGCCGCCTATGCACCCGATATCGACCCTGCCGATCTCGAGCGGGTGGAGGTTCTGAAGGGGCCGCAGGGCACGCTCTATGGCGCGTCTTCGCTCGGGGGACTGCTCAAATTCGTGACGCGCGCGCCGAGCCTGACCGATACGTCGGTCGAGGCCGGCATGGAAATGTCGAAGGTCGAGAAGGGCGGCTATGGGGCGAAAGTGCGTGCGGCGGGCACCACGCCGATCATCCGCGATGTCGTCGGCCTGCGACTGAGCGGATTCTATCGTCTCGATCCGGGATTTGTCGACAATGTGACCCTCGGCCGCCGCGACGTGAATCGCGGCCGCGCGTGGCAGACGCGCGCCGCCTTGCTGATCAAGCCGACGGACGCGCTTGAAATCAAGCTGGGCGCACTCCTTCAAAACACGCGCGGCGACAGCATGAACGAGGTGGATTTCAATCTCGCGCCGGACATGCCGCCGCCGTTCGCGCCCCATTTCGGCGACCTGACCAATTCACGCTACATCGAGCAGCCGTCGCATGTGAACAATCGGGTCTATTCCGCCGAACTCCATTATGATTTCGGATGGGGCAATCTCGTGTCGGCGACGGGCCTGACGCGGCAACGGATTTCCCGCGTCCTCGATGTCACGCGCAGCTATGGCCTGCGCTATACCTATCTCGGTGTGGTGCCGGGGGGCGGCCGCACGATCGGGCTTGCGGCAGATTACAACGTCAACAAGTTCACTCAGGAAGTGCGCCTTCAGTCCGCGCAGAACAAGCGGTTCGAATGGGCCGTCGGCGGCTTCTATCAGCGCGAAACCTCGAACACGCTTTCGATCGCGACGGCGCGCGAGGCCGACGGAACGCGGCTTGCGTCGCCCAACGGCCAGCCGGCCTATTCGGCGGGGCAGAATGAGCTCAAGGAATATGCCGGCTTCGTCAACGCGACCTTGTATATCACTCCGACGCTCGATGTCAGCGGCGGCTATCGCCACAGCCGCATCGAGCAGAGCAACGACAAGCAGACCACCGGGATCGTCTTCAATCGCGCCGAACCCGATTTGCTCGTCTCGCGGACCGATCCGGCCGAGAACAGCGTCGATACCTATTCGGCGGCGATCCGGTGGCGGCCGTCCACTGCGTTGCTGCTTTATGCCCGCGCCGCGAGCGGCTATCGCCCTGGCGGCAGCCGCACCCTGCCGCCCGCCGGCGTTGCCGCGGGGCTCGACCCGACCTACACCTCGGACAGCGTGTGGAGTTACGAGATCGGGGCCAAGGCGAAGGCGTTCGACGGCCGCGTCACCTTTGATGTCGATCTTTATCAGCTCGACTGGACGGACATCCAGAACCTGGCGCTCGTCGAGGATTTCTTCGTCCAGAGCAATGCAGGCAAGGCGCGGGTGAGGGGGATCGAAACCGAACTGCAGGCACAGCCGGTCGAGGCGCTGACGCTCGCCGCCTCCTTTGCCTATACCGACGCGATCTTCACCGAGGGCAATGACGGCCTTGGCATTCTGCCGGGGGATAGGCTGTCGGGCGTCGCGCGCTACACGGCGTCGCTTCGCGGCGAGTTTCGCCAGCCGATCGGCGGCGAATGGGATGCTTTCATCAGCGCCGATGCACGCTATCGTAGCAGCATGATCGATGCCGCCGGACTTCAGCTCCCCGACAATACGCTCGTCGGCCTTCGGATCGGCGCCGAGACGCCGGATCTGCGCCTGAACCTGTTTGTCCAGAATCTGACCGATTCGCGAGCCTTGCTTGGGAATACGATCGGTCTGCCGCGGCCCGGCGTGTCCTATTCGATCGCGGTCGCGCAGCCGCGCACCATTGGTATCAGCCTGACGAAGCGGTGGTAGGACACGTGGCATGAAGCGGTTCGCTTCGCTCCTTTTGCTCGCCGGCCTGGCCGTTCCTGGCCTGGCCGGCGCGCAATCCGCGCAGGATGTCGATGCGAGCGCTCCGGACGAATTTACCTGGCTCGAGAGAACAGACGATCCGGCCGCACGCGCCTGGGCGGCGAACCAGACGGCCAAGGCGATGGCGCGGCTCAAGGCCTCGCCCGAATTCGCGAAGATCCAGGGCGACATTCGCGATACGCTCGCGAAGAGCTGGCCGCAGCCAGCCTATTATCCGCTGGGCCGCAAGCTGCTTCGCTTCGCGCGGGACCGCGATCATCCGCTGGGTATCCTCTCGGTCGCCCCGATCGATGGCCGCGGCGAATGGCGCCAACTCCTCGATGTCGCGGCGTATAATCAGGCGCATGGCACCGATTTCCAGATCATGTTCCTCGATCCGGCGGAACAGTGCCGGGCCCCTCTCTATGACCGCTGCCTCATCCCCTTTGCTGAAGGGGGTTCCTCGCTCCTGCAATATCGCGAATTCGATATCGAGAGCGGCACCTTCGTTGCGGGCGGGTTCGAGACACCGCCGATCCGGGCCGGGGTGGCCTGGCTCGATGCGGACACGCTGGTCGTGGGGCACGCGCTCGGCGATGTCCCGGCGCTGAAGAGCGGTTTCCCCGGCGCCATTTACCGGTGGCGGCGCGGAACGCCGCTGAAGGAAAGCAGCCTGCTGTTCCAGGCGCATCCCGGCGATGCGCTGATCAGCACGACCCCCGTTCCCGGATCTTCGCCGCTCGTCATCTCGCTGGCGCGCGATTACCAGACCTTCGAGCCCAATATTCTCGATGCCTCGGGCAAGGTCGTGCCGCTCGCCTTGCCGAGCAGTCTTCAGAAATTCGGGGCGCCGGTCGCTTTCGGCCGCTATCTGATCTTCCAGCTTGCCAAGGCCGCGACGCTGGAGGGCGTGGCCTATGCCGCCGACAGCCTGATCGCATATGATCCGGCGGCGGCGGAGGGCGCCCGCGTCTCGCTGGTCGCGGCGCCCGGCAATGGCTCTTACATCAATGACGCGTACGGCGGTCTGGCGGCGACGCGCGACGGGGTTGCCTATGTCGAGAGCGTCGACCTGCAGAAGACGGTCAGGCTGGCGCACCGGAACGCGGCCGGAAAGTGGGTCAGCAAGCCGTTGTTTCGCGCGGACCCGGGGGTGGCGGTGACCATTCGGGCGACGGGCGCGGAAGATGGCGTGCTGGTCCGCATGGCCGGATTTCTGAAACCGGCGGAAATCCGTTTTCTTTCAGCGCGCGGCAAGTCGACGATGATCGATGTTGCCGCGCCGGTGATCGATGCGAACGCCTATGTCAGCGAGATCAGGACCGCCCGTTCGAAAGACGGCACGATCGTCGACTATTATCTGGTGCGACCAAAGGCGGCGACGGGCCGGCCGGTGCCGACGATCATCACGGCCTATGGCGGCTATGGGGTCAATCTTGATCCGGATTATTTTTCGAGCGGACTGGGACCGGCGCTGGTGCCCTGGCTCGAACGGGGCGGTGCCTATGCGCTTGCGGCGGTTCGCGGCGGCGGCGAGCGCGGATCGGGCTGGGCGGACGCCGCCCGGGGAACGCGCCGTCAGCGATCCTATGACGATTTCGCGGCGGTTGCCGAGGATCTCGTCCGAAGCGGCTTTACCGCGCCGCGCCGTATCGGGGCCTTCGGCCGATCCTTTGGCGGCCTGCTCGCGGCCAATGTCGCGGTCCAGTGCCCCGACCTCTTCGGGGCGGCGCTCGTCGGGGTGCCGATCGTCGATCTTTTTCGCCTCGGACGCAGCGGCAGCGACATTTCGGCCGGGCAGAAGGTCGAGGTCGGCGACTGGGATGATCCTGCGCAGGCCGCTATCATGCGAGGCTATTCGCCGTATCAGAATATCCGGCCGGGGGTCGACTATCCCCATATCCTGACGGTCGTATCCGAAAAGGACGGACAGGTCGGGCCCGGGCATGGACGAAAATTCACCGCGAAGCTTCAGAGCGTCGGCGCGGATGCGCTGCTGCTGGAAGGGCCCACGGGGGGGCATGGCTATCCGGACCAGTTTGCGGATCCCGAAGAATTCGCCGCACAGATGGTCTTTTTTGTCGATGCGCTGATGAAAGACGATGTACGGCCGCAATAAGTCGATGACGCCACTCGAGGCCGTGAATAGGAGCAAGCTGATGTCGATCGATCGCCGAGCGCTGCTGCGCGGTGGGGGCGGAATGGGCTTGTCGGCCGCGCTCGGCCTTGGCCCCGCGTCGGCATTGGCCGCTTCGGCGTCCGCTGCAAACTCCGCTTCGCTGCCCGATCGCCGGAATTTTGCGCCGAAGGGCATCGATCTCAATGCGGCCTACACGCATGTGATGGGGCGGTTCGCCGTCGCCGCCGCTCAGGATTATCTTGGCATCAGGGCTACCGATCCCACGCGCAACTGGCCGGCGCGCAATCCGCGCGACGAAGCGGTGGCGCATTATGCCGCCCTGATCGGCGCTGATCCGACCGAAATAGCCGTCGTCCCCAGCACCCTTGAAGGCGAGAATCTGATCGGTGATGCGCTGGGGCTCGGCCCCGGCGCCGGTGTCGTGACCGACGCATTGCATTACGATGCGGCGCTTGCGTGGTATGGCGAGCGCGCCAGGCGCGCTATGCCGCTCACGGTCGTCGCGCCGCGCGACGGGGCGTTCGATTATGCGGATTTCGACCGCGCCATAACCCCGGAAACGCGGCTGGTTGCGGTGTCGCATGTCACCAGCTTCACCGGTTATCGCCACGACCTCAAGACGCTGTGCGAAATTGCCCATGCGAAGGGCGCGCTTGTCTATGCCGATGTCATCCAGTCGGCAGGCGCGATTCCGCTCGATGTCCGCGAAAGCGGCGTCGATTTCTGCTGTGCCGGCACATATAAATGGCTGATGGGCGATTTCGGCCTGGCCTTTCTCTATGTGAAGGCCTCGGTTCTCCCCCGCTTGCGGCGGGTCCAGTTCGGCTGGCGGGGCCTCGTCGATTATCGGTCGCATGTCCTGCCGGGCGATCCGCCCGGGCCGCCGATCGGGAACTGGGCGCTGGACGAAACCACGGCCGGGATTTTCGAGGTGAGCACCCCCAACTGGCAAGGGCTCGCCATTGCTTCGGCGGCGCTTTCCTACATCCGGTCGCGCGGAGTCGAGGCAATCGAGCGCCACCGGCTCCCGCTGATCGCGCATTTGCGCAAACGGCTGGCGGACGCGGGTCATGTGCCGCTCGCTCCAGCCAGCGCCCAGGGGCCTGCGCTCGTCCTGGCGAAACCCGGGATGCGCGCGCGCTACGGCGCAGAGCTTGGCGCGGCGAATATCCAGACCACGCTATATCGCGATCGTATCCGGATATCCCCCTCGGTGCACAACGATATGGACGACGTCGACCGCATCGCCGATATTCTCGTTCGGCCCTGAAATCGGTCGTCGGCTGCTATGGCTGACGCGGCGCGTCGCGAAGGAAGCGGCGCACATCGGCCAGGAACGATGCGCGCGCGCCATCTTCGCGAAAGACGATATGGCCGCTCTCATAGCAACGGTTGGTGATCCGCCTCGACAGGTCGGACGCGAGGGTTGCGGTCGCGAGGACATTGCCTTCGCACATATTCAGGGGATCGAACCGGCCGGCCGCCACGAACACGCGGAGTTCGGGATCGCGCTTCAACGCATTGACGATCCAGGTCGGATTGGCCCGGGCTAGCGGCGACACCTCGCCCGATCGGCGCATTTCGCTGAGGACCGCCGGGGTGATCCCGGGTTGGTTATACTCCCAGCGATCGCCGATCGTTGGAAGCTTCGGCCCCGGAATCGGTACGTAGCCCTTTTCGAGACCGGCATAGACGAGATCGGTCGAATAGCCGAGTTCGCCGCGGATATAGCGATCGACGAGGAGCGGATCGCCAAGATTATTGCCCGGATCATCCTCGCCGATGCGGGTGTCGATGTCGCTGAGCGGTTTGCTGCCGTCGTCGGCGAGCGCAAAGCGCAGATAGTCGGCCGCGCTGACCACCAGCGTGTCGCGATTGATGCGCGCAAGGGGGAAGGCGGTATAGCGCGCCAGCGCTTCCGCGATCGCCTCGCGCTGGTCGGGACCGAGCGAATTCACCTGCTCGAGCGCGGGCATGTAGACGTCGCGGGCCCATGCGACGGCTTCGTTCATCGCCGTCTCGCGGTCGCGCATGAGCGCCGGATCCAGCTTCTTGTAATGATAGGCTGTTGCCGTGCGGGCCGGGACATGCATCGCGTCGTAGAAAGCGGGGGGCTGGGGAATGTTCGGAATATCGCCCGATATGAAAATGGTGCCCGCGAGCGGCGATTTGCGTTCGGTCATCATGTCCGCGACCGCGGCGGCGCGAAACACGCCATAGCTCTCCCCCAGGAGGAAGGTCGGTTGCGCGATCGTGCCGAACCGTGCCCGATAGGCGCGGATGAACTCTGCCGTGCTATTCACGTCTCCCAGAAAAGACATGAAGTCGGCGGCGAACTCGGGCTTCGCCGGCCGCGAGAAGCCGGTTTCCACGGGGTCCATGAACACGAGATCGGTCTCGGTCAGCACCGTATCCGGATTGTCGACCATGGCGCCGCTGTCCCTGCGGCGGGGGCCGAGGCCTTCCATGTGAACGATCGCCGATGAAATCAGCGGCCCTCCGTTCCAGGCAAAGGTGATCGGCCGTTTCGGCCCGTCGCTCGGCACCACATAGGCGGTGAAGAAGATATAGCCCCGAATTTCACCGGATCGGTCTGTCCTGATCGGGATGCGTCCGGTGCGGACCTCATATCTCAAAACGCCGCGCTGCATCTTGAGGCTGCGCCGGACCGTCACGACCGGCTCGTCGCCGACCACCAGCGGTGCGATCGTGCCCGCGTCGGAAGGCGCCGCGGCCATCGCCTGATTTGCGCTGGCCGCCCCGAAGCAGAGCAGCGCGGCGGCGAGCGCCGGCCGCAGCATGAAGCGATCATATGGCCCGTTCTGCACGCTGATTTCCTCCCGGTGGCTTCAGGAGCGACCATGGCAGCCGCATTTACGAGATCAAGTCTAAATAGACTATTTGTAAAATATTCGGCGACGCGGTGGCTTCAGCCCCTTATGTCGGCCAGCAGATTATAAACGCTCGCCCGGCTGATCTTCATGGCCTTGGCCACGAGCAGCGCCGAGTTGCGCGCCTGGAAAAGGCCGTCATTATCGACGAGGGCCACGAGTTCGACGCGCTCCGCCCGGGTCAGATTGTCGATCGGTTTGTTCACCCGGATCGAATAGTCGCGAACCAGATAGTTGATGTGTTGCTGAATATCGTTTCGATAGATCGGCTCGGGCCGCTTCAACTCGGGCGACGCAAAGGCCGCAACGACAGCCTGAAGGCGGTCGAGCATGGTAACGTCGAGATTGATGCACAGAAAGCCGATCAGCTCATTCTCATCATTTCGGAGGCCCGCGGTGATGGACTTCGTTCGTCCCTGTGACGTCAGCGCTTTTTCATACGGACCAAGGACGGCCTGGTCGTCGGGGAAAATATCACCCGCGCCATTGAGGTTGGAAGGATCGCCGGCCTTGCGTTCAGTAAAGCTGTTCCAGATGCGAACGACATGGCCTGTTCGAAGATCGTGCAGCACGACTTCGGCATAGGGGTGCAGCAGCGTTGCCACCGCTTCGGCGGTTGCGAAATGCGCGCGAAACGGATCGATATCGTCCGCGCGGCCGTTTGATTTCGTGCTTTTGGTCATTGCCTATCCCAGCTCAACTGCGGCGCCGTCCGCGCCGATTGTTCGAGGCCCAAAACGATGCCGTTGATTGTTGGTTCATATAGACATATCGTCAAGACGTTGATTTTGTAACCCGCTTTCGGCTCGCGACGGAGAATATCCCTTGCGACCCAATTCAAACTTCACGCGCGATCGGACTTGCCATGTGGAAGATCATCATCCTGTGCTTTCTGGCCGCCGTGTTCGAAGGTTTCGACATTCAGTCGATGGGGGTCGCCGCACCGCAAGTCGCCCCTGCGCTCGATCTCGATGCCCAGCGAATGGGAATGGTTCTGAGCGCGAGCATTTTCGGTTTGATGATCGGCGCCGCTTGGGGCGGCTGGGCATCCGATCGATACGGCCGAAAAAATACCCTGATGCTTTCGCTCGTTGTTTTTGGCTGTTTTTCTTTGCTGACCGCGCTCGCCGGGAGCTTCGGTGCGATGATGGCGATAAGGGTCGCGACCGGGGTCGGGCTCGGAGGCGCGCTGCCTAACATCATCGCCATGGTCTCGGACGCGGCTCCCCCGAAGCTGCGGGTGACTCTTCTTGGTATCGTCTACAGCGGGCTCCCGATCGGCGGCGCATTCGCGGGCGTCATCGCCGGCTTTGTCGGTTCGACCGGGTGGGCGCATGTCTTTATAGTCGGGGGTGTCGGGCCGCTGCTTTTGGCGCCGCTGATCGCTCTCGCCATGCCGACCGGCGGGCCGGTTCCTGCGCAAAGCTCAACTCCGTCGGCCGAGCCGTCCGAGACCTTATGGCGCGGACGCGCTGGTCCGACGCTGATGCTCTGGATGGCCTATTTCTTCACGCTGCTCGCGGTTTATCTTCTGCTCAACTGGTTGCCGACACTCATGCTGGCAAAGGGCATCGACCGCGATGTCGCTCCGCAGGCGGCCATATATCTCAATGCCGGCGCTATCATCGGCAGCCTGATTCTCGGCCAGCTTGCGGACAGGGGGTCGATGCGGGCGATACTCCTCACGACCTATTCCGGTATGCTCCTGTCCTTGATCTTCTTGAGCCTGGCCGATCGGGATGTTGCGATGCTTGCCTGTTTCGTCGCCGGCTTCTTCATCATTGGCGGGCAGCTTGTCCTCTATGCGTTGGCGCCGATCGTTTACCCGCTCTCGATCAGGGGAACGGGTATCGGGGCCGCCGTTGCGGTTGGCCGGGTCGGGTCGGCACTAGGGCCGTTGCTTGGCGGCATTGCCCTCAGCGCCGGGCTGGGCGGCAACGCGGCCTATTTGATTGCCGCCCCCGGATTGGTTCTGGCCGCCGCCGCCGCCTTGTTGCTGGCAAGGGCGATCGAAAATCGCGGCGCGGGCTCGTTGCAGGCGGGCTCGTTGTAGAAAGAGATCAGACGGACACTATCCCAGGAACATGGCGATCGGGCTGGCCGCGAGGCCGACAATCAACAGTCCTTGCAGAAGCCGCTTCGGCCGCGGTTCGGGGCGGATTGCGGCGGCAACCAGGATCAGCGCCGTGAGGGTCCAGAAGATCGCGGTGAGCGGCGCGGCGTTGCCGGCGAGCACCCGTGCGAGAAAGGTAAGCGTCAGCGCGAGCGGCACCCCCCACAGCACCGCGTCCCACAGGCTGCGCAGCCGCGGCTCGTGGAGGCCTCGACGCGCGCGCTTGCCGAGCCAGATCGAGGTGCCGGTCGCGACGACGACCGTGAGCGCGAGGCCGAGCCCGAAATAGGCGAGTTTGACCGGCAGCCCCCCGAAATTCCCGAAGTGGAGATTATAGGTCGAGGCGGCCATCTGCTGCCCGAGATGGCCGTCGGCGAGGCCTACGGCGCCGAGGAAGCGCCCGTTCGCGTCGAAATTATAGCTTTCGCCGTAAATCAGCCGCTGCGGATGCTCGGCGAGGAGCTGGACATGCTGGCCGCGCGTGCCGGGGTCGTGGAGGATGATGTAGGTGGGGCGTAGTTCGGGATGCGTCGCGGCGATCCACGCGAGCGGCGCCCTGACGTCGGCAAGCGGGGCGGGGCGCGCGTCGGGTTTGCCCTCGCCGCCGAAGATCGGTGCATAGGCCGCCTCGACATCGCCCTTGTAGAAGCTCGCGGCGAGGCCGTAGGCGCCGATCGTGCCGAGCCCGATCATCGCGCCCGTCAGCGCGATCGCGAGCGCGAAGGGCAGCGACCAGACGCTCAGCCGGTTGTGCCAGTCGGCGAGCCCGACTCCTTCCTTGTCGCGGGCGCGCAGGTGGAAGGCGTCGCGGAAGATGCGCGGGTGCGCGATCACCCCCGACAGCGACAGCGCGACGATCATCACGCCCAATATGCCGACGAGGATCAGGCCGACTAGGCCGGGGATGTTGAGCCGATAGTGGACGGCGAGGAGGAATTCGGACCAGGCATTGCCCTCGGGTCCCGCGATCGCGCCGGCCTGGTCGACGTGCACCGCCTGGCTGTCGGTCGTGATCGTGGCGCGCGGCAGGTCGGGGACCGGGAGGTGGACGTAGAGGTGCGTCGTCGCGGGCTTGCCCTCTTCGGTCGCGAGGACCGCGGCGACCGCGCTTTGCACCGCGCTCGGCGCGATGCGCGCCATTTCGGGCGCCGCCGGCTGCTCGATCCGCTGCCATTCCTGATAGAAGACGACGATCGTGCCCGTCAGGCAGACGAGATAGAGAAGCGCCGAGGCGAGCAGCCCGATCGCGGCGTGCGCCGAAAGGGCGCGCTGGACCATCCCCTTGTCGACCGGCCCGGTCATGCCGCCCCTCCGATCCAGATCAGCCCGAGGCTCGCCGCCGCGGGGAGCAGCAGCCACGCGAATTGCGTGCGTCGCCGCGGCATCATCAGCAACGCGAAGGCGAGGATGCCCCAAAGGAGCGGCAACAACAACAGCGTGAGCGCGTTGCCGTCGGCCTCCGCCCAGCCGCCGAGCCCCGCGAGCGCGCGCGCGGCGAGCGCCACCAGCAGCGAGACGAGCATCGCGAGCGGCACGGTGACGAGGAAGGTCAGCAGGCGGCGCCCGATCCGGCGCGGTTCGCCCTGTGCGGGGAACATGTGCGCCTTGCGGTCCGAGGCGCGCGCTTTGCCCGGCCGCGCCGCCGCCGCGGCCCGCGCGAGAAGCAGCGCCGCTGTTCCCATGCCGAACAGCGACACCATGGCCGCGCCCCACGCGCCGTTGCCGGCGATGCCGAGCGCGGTGCCGAGAAGGAGCAGCGCCCACGCCGCGCCGTTCAGCGCCGCCGAGCGCCGGGGCAGGCCCCAGGCGCGGCGGAGCAACAGCACGCCGAGGACCGCGGCCGCCGCACCGGCCCAGACGAGGGGCGAAGCGCCGCTCACCGGAAGCGGTAGCCGATCGTAGCCATCACGTTGCGCGGCGCGCCGACGAAGCAGTCGCCGCGTGCAAGACAGGATGCGAAATATTTGTTGCCCAGAAGGTTCGTGGCGTTGATTGCGAAGCGCCAGTTGTCCCGCGTGATCTCCGCCAGTGCGTCGACCGTCGTGCGCGACGGCGTGACGATCGACCAGATGTCGCTGGTGGAGATGCTCTTGCCGCTATAGACGACGCCCGCGCCCAGGCGCAGCTGCGCTTCGCCGGACAGGCCGAAGGTCTTGGTCGACCAGAGCGACGCGGTGTGGCGCGGCATATAGTCGAGGCTGGTGTTGGTTTCGGACCTGAGCTTTGCATAGCCGTAATTGGCGAGCAGCTCAAAATGGCCGGGCAGCGTGTGACTGGCCTCGATCTCGAAACCCTTGGTGTTGAGTTCGCCCGATTGGGTCGTGCCGCCGGCGGCGAGATAAAGGACGCGGTTGCGCTCCCTGATCTTGAAGGCGGTCGCGGTGACCAGCGTGTTCGGCGTCGGCTGCCACTTCACGCCCGCTTCATATTGCGTGCCGGTCTGCGGCCGATAGGGATCGCCGAAGGTGCCGTCGCCATTGTCGATCCGGCCGGCGACCGGCAGGAAGCTTTCAGTATAGCTGAAGAAGGGTGAGAAGCCCGCGCCGATCTCCCCGATGATACCGGCGCGAAAGGTGGTGGCATTGTCCTTCTGGCCCGACGAGCCGGTGACGCGGTCGCGGCGGGCGCCCAGCACGACCGAGACGCGTTCGTAGAAGCGAATCTGGTCCTGAACATAGATGCCAAGTTGCTTCTGGCTCTCCGAGATGAAGGGACCGGTCGGATCGTAGGTCGCCAGCGCATCATAATCGATGTCGTATAGATCGACGAGCTCGAAGCCGCCGGCACTGCGCTTTTGCACCTTGTTCCAGCTATAGTCGATGCCGACGAGAAGCTTATGCTCGATATCGGCGCCGGTGCCGAAATTGAACTCGATATTATTGTCGGTCGAGAAAACGTTCATTCGCGCGTCGCTGGCGTCCGCGATCAGGGCGATCGTACGGCCGTCGGTTCCGTAGACCGAGAAAGGATCCTGCGGGTTGGTGTAGCTGTCGGCATAATGGGTTTTATACTCAAGGTCGCTGTCGATATAGCGAGCCTTCAGGCTGAGCTTCACATTGTCCGAGAAGCG
The DNA here is from genome assembly GCF_036261875.1 of Sphingopyxis sp. Lineage (GTDB taxonomy): Bacteria > Pseudomonadota > Alphaproteobacteria > Sphingomonadales > Sphingomonadaceae > Sphingopyxis. The sequence continues at coordinate 50,219 of NZ_DATAJZ010000037.1, forward strand.
ATGCGTGATCGATCCGCCGCCTTGCAGCGAACGGCCGGCATAGCGGTCCCAACCGGCCTTGCCGACGAAGGTGTAGCGATCGAGCTGTTCGCCGGCGACCGGGTTGGGCTTGAAGGTGCCGACGATCGGCAGGAATTGCGAGGTCGAGCCGGTATCGTCCTCCTGGTAGAGGCCGGTCAGCACGATGTCGGTGTCGGGCGTCGGCTGCCAGCGGATCGAGGGCGCGAACATCACGCGGTCGTCGGGCACATGGTCGACAAAGGTGTCGGCGTCGCGCGCGCGGCCGACGAAGCGGACCGCGAGATTGTCGGCGAGCGCGAGGTTGACGTCGCCGAGCACTTCCTTGCGGTCGTCGCTGCCATAGACGAGATTGATTTCGCCGCGCGTGTCGAAATCGGGCGTCTTGCTGACGAGGTTGACGATGCCGCCGATCGAGCCCTGGCCGAACAGCACCGAGGCGGGGCCGCGCACGATCTCGACGCGCGAGAAATTATAGGGGTCCGAGGTGATCGAGGCATAATAGGAGAAGATGTCGCGCATCCCGTCGCGGAACTGCAGCGCGTCGAGGCCGCGCACGTTGAAGCCGTCGACGCGGGTGTCGCGGCCATAGGGATTGGCGAGGACGCCCGCGGCGTATTTCACCGTGTCGCTGATGTTGATCGCGCCCTGGGCCTCATATTGCTCGGCGGTGATGACCTTGATCGGCTGCGGCAATTCCATCAACGCGGTATCGGTCTTGGTTCCCGCATAGCCGGTGACCACAATCTGGTCCTGTGACTCCTCTGCCGTCGATGCAGCCTCCTCGGCGAGCACTTGCCCACTTGCCAGTGCGGTGCAGATCAGCTGGGTGAAACGCGCGGCTGTCATGAAAGGCCCCCTTCGAGCTCGATTGTTACTCGAGAGTGCGAGTAATGCGAGTCAATATCATTAGCAATATCTAGCAATATCTATCCTCAATTTATGCATCGAGCGCGGCCAAGGGCATATGCGTCTGGCACTGGCTGGAAGGCGGGCCGGCGGCAGGATAACCGCCGCGAAGCGATCATACCGTTCACCACGGCGTATTGCCGCGGGCGGATGCCGCGGAACCGCGCCGTTGCCGGCGACGGTGCGATTGCGTTAGGCGAATCGTCCATCGGGCCATTCCCGATTTGCGGTGGATGCGCCTAAATTGCGTAGGGGCGGCCACCCCGGAGGACACTCAGGCCCCAAATCGGATTCGCACTTTTTTGGGGGGATATTATAGGTTATGAAATCAGTATGTTAGGGGCAATGCAAGGAATTGTGAGTTAACCGATTTGGTACTATAGAAATCGGGTAGGGGGATTCCTCACGGAACCCCCCTCCCACACCACCGGGCATACGTTCTACGTACCACGGCGGTTTCCGGTAATGTTCAACGCGGCGTGATGATGAGCGAGGCTGACAAGTCCTTGCCGGTTGAACCATGC
>NZ_DATAJZ010000039.1:0-160627 GCF_036261875.1 Sphingopyxis sp.
GATCCTCCCTGCGGCGCAGCCGTGGGGAGGGGGACCGCCGCGAAGCGGTGGTGGAGGGGCCGCGACGGTTGCGCCAAGGGCCCCTCCGTCAGCGCTGCGCCAAAGGCGCAGTTTATCCTGAGCGCCTGCAAGGCAGTCGAAGGGCGCTGCCACCTCCCCATCGCTGCGCGACAGGGAGGATCGGCGACGGCCATTCTCCACCCCAAAGCCGACCTCACGCCGATGCCATATACACAACCGCCGCTCAGCGCGCTTTCGACGCCCCCGCGTGGCGGATGATCCGGTCGATCAGCCGCCGCTCCTCGCTCGTCGGCTCGGCGGGTTCGATCCCGACATCGGCGGGCTTGCGGCGGCCGAACAACGGACGGCGGACGGGAAGAAAGGGGGAATATCGCATCGGGGGCACGCCTTGCTCGTGCGGCCGCCCCCCCGGCACCGCATGGGGTCTGGTCCCCGCGACAACCCTCGCGCGCGGCGCCTTGCCCAAGGATTAAGGGGTAAGGTTACTGCTTCCTTTGCGGAACCGAGAAAGTGCCGGTGACGCGCCCGTTGGTGCCGCCGGTGATCGGATTGCCGTCGGGGCCTCTTGCGGCGCCGCGTCCGTCGACCGTCGCGCGGCCGCTGTTGAGGTCAATCACCAGCCGCCCGCCGCTCAGGTGATTGCCGCCCTGGTTGAGCTGGACGTTGCCGACCATCGTGATCAGCCTTTTGTCGAGGTCATAGATGGCGACATTGCCCTTCGCGGTCTCGTCGCCCTTGTTCACCGTCACCCCGCCGGTCGCGTCGAGGCGGTTGACGTCGGTGCCGCCCGAGCGCGTGTAGGCGACGGTCATCCGCGGCGCCTTCACCGTCAGCCCCGCCTGCGTCACCGTCACCCCGCCCGCCAGCACGACACGGTCGGCGCGGTCCTGCACCTCGATGCTGCCGGCGTCGAAATCGACCGGGGCATTGCTGTTGTGGTTGGCGAGCGCCTGCGCCCGCGCCGGGGCGCCGCCGCCGGTCGCGAGGATGCCCAGGCTGGTGAGCGCGAAGCCCGCCCCCGCGAGCATGGCGCTCTTCATCGTCCAAAGCCCCTTCATTTCTTCAGCGCTCCCTGGTTGATCCGAAGCTTGGCATTGCCCGACAGGCGCACGATGCGGCTGTCGAGGTCGGCGACAAGCTGGTTGGCCGAAAACCGGCCGATGTTCAACGTGCCGTCGACGCCGCCGGTGCCCGTGAGGCTGCGTGCTTTCAGGTCGATCGCGACATTGCTCGCGTCGATCGCATAGCCGTCGGCGCTGCGCACCTTCACCGTGCCGGGCACCGACACCTTCTCGCTATCCATATCATATTGCCCCTCGGCGGCGGCGATCGTCGCCGGGCCGTCCTTCAGGCGAATCGCGCCCGAAAGCTCCTGCATCCGCACGATCGGCTCGGCCGAGCTTTTCTGCACCGCGCTCCCCGCGAGCAGGGCAAAGGGCTGACCCTTCGAATCCTGGCCGCGATATTCGGCGCGCGTCACCTTCATCCGCTCGCTCGCCATGTCGACCTTGTCCTTGGCGAGCAGGAAGCTGATCTCGGTGCGCTGGGTGAAGGGCGAGAAGACGAGGACCGCGGCGATCACCCCGATGATCAGCGGCAGGCCATAGCGCAGGCTGCGCACGACGCGGTCGTGGCTCGACCCTTTCGCGGCCCACAGGCGGCGCATCGTGCGGTCATGGTCGGCGCGTTCGGACATGGTCTTTCTTGCGAATCGCTTTTCAGGTGTGCGCGAAAATATCGGTTTCGGGCCAGCCCGCGAGGTCGAGCGCCGCCCGGGTCGGCAGGAAATCGAAGCACGCCTGCGCCAATCCGGTGCGCCCCTCGCGCGCGAGCCGGGCGTCGAGCACCTCCTTCATCGCGTGGAGGAAGCGCACGTCGCTCGCCGCATAATCGCGCTGCGCGTCCGAAAGTTCCGCCGCGCCCCAGTCGCTCGACTGCTGCTGCTTCGACACGTCCTGGCCGAGCAGTTCGCGCACCAGTTCCTTGAGGCCGTGGCGGTCGGTATAGGTGCGAATCAGCTTCGAGGCGATCTTGGTGCAATAGACGGGCGCCGTCACCACCCCCAGCGCGTGCTGGATCGCGGCGATGTCGAAGCGGCCGAAATGGAATATTTTCAACCGGTTCGGGTCAGTGAAGATCGCCTTCAGCACCGGCGCGTCATATGTGCTGCCGGGCTTGAAGCGGACGAGGTGCTCGTCGCCCGATCCGTCGCTGATCTGGACGACGCACAATCGGTCGCGCAGCGGATTGAGGCCCATGGTCTCGGTGTCCACCGCGACCGCGCCGGGGCCCAGCGCGCCCTCGGGCAGGTCTTCTTCGTGAAAATATACGGTCATGGGCCTGCCTTAGGCGAAGGCGCCGCGCCGCTCAATGACTGGTTTCGCCGGGGAGGGCGCGACCGGCCCGGCTCCGCGCAAAGCCAGCAAAATTGCCTATCGCTGCCATGAATTTTCTGTTCGCAGACTGTGGATAATTAGGTTATATCTTGCGTTCTTGGCGGCACGGGGCGAGTCTGTGCCCATGGTGAACTGCGTCCCCGTCCGGCGCAAGGAGCCGGTTCAATGGGGTGTGGACGACCGAAAGCGACTAACAGACTATGAGTTTCAACAAGGATCGCCGCGGCCAGCGGGGACGCGGCAAGCGCGATGATTTCGGCAATTTCGACAGCTTTGAACCCGCACCCTATGGCGGCGACAGCTATGGAGGCGGCAATCGCGGCGGTGGCTTCGGCGACCGCGGCGGTTTCGGCGGCGGTGATCGGGGCGGCGGCTTCGGTGGCGGCGATCGCGGCGGCTTCGGCGGCGGACGCGGCGGCGGCATGCCGGCGCAGGTCGTCGGCGAGGGCCAGGGCACGGTGAAATTCTTCAACCCGTCGAAGGGGTTCGGTTTCGTCGCGCGCGATGACGGCGGCGAAGACGTCTTCGTCCACATCAGCGCGGTCGAGCAGGCGGGCCTTCAGGGTCTCGCCTCGGGCCAGCCGCTCGGCTTCACGCTCGTCGAACGCAACGGCAAGGTGTCGGCCATCGATCTCAAGATCGAGGGCGAGCCGATGCCGATCGAGGAATTCGCACCGCGCCGCGACGACCGCGGCCCCGGTGGCGATCGTCCGGGCGGCGCCCGCGGCCGGCGCCAGCTGACCGGCGAGCGCACCTCGGGCACGGTGAAATTCTTCAACACGACGAAGGGCTTCGGCTTCATCGCGCGCGATGACGGACAGGCCGACGCCTTCGTCCACATCAGCGCGGTGCAGCGCGCCGGCATGGCCGGCCTCAACGAGGGCGACCGCGTCGCTTTCGACATCGAGGTCGATGATCGCGGCAAATTCGCCGCGGTGAACCTGCAGCCCGAATGAGCGGCACGCTTCGCTAAAAACGGAAAGGGCGCCCGCGGGCGCCCTTTTTGTTTTGAGAGGCAGCAAATCCCACATGGTCGCCGCCTTGACGCTACCTCTCTTTCATCGTCACCCCGGACTTGATCCGGGGTCCATTCAAAGCAGCGCTGGAAGAATGGATTCCGGATCAAGTCCGGAATGACGAAAAAGCAGATCATTGCGTCCAAACGGACCGTGAATCTCCAACTCAATACCCCAAGGTCGCCTCGAGGAACCAGATCCGCTGCTGCGTCTCGTCGGCCCAGCCGTCGACCAGCCCGCTCGTCGCGATGTCGCCGTCCGATTCGGCCGCCGCCTTGGTCTCCTTGAGCTGGTCGAGCAAGGTCCGGTTGTCGGCGGCCAGCGCCTTGATCATCGCATCGGGTTCGACCGAGGCCGCGTCGTCGTCCTTGATCGACTGGCGCCGCGAGACGTCGCCGATCGAGCGCAGCGTCGGCGCGCCATTCTTGCGCACGCGCTCGGCGATCAGGTCGGTCGTCGCGAGAATCTGCGCCGCCTGCTCGTCGAACAGCAGGTGCAGCTCGCGAAAGCGCGGCCCCTGCACATGCCAGTGATAATTCTTCGTCTTGAGATAGAGCGCGAAACTGTCGGCGAGCAGCGCGTTGAGCGCATCGGCGACGGCGGGCTGGTTCTTCTTGTCGGACATGGGAGAATCCTTTCTGTTGTTGGCCTCTAGATAGGACAAACGCGCCGAAAAGGCCCATGGAAGCATTTGGTCGCTATCATCGACAAAAACGATGAAACCCGAAATGCGGATCGGTCCCTACAGGCCAAAGGCGCCCATCGCGGTCCGCACGCCCCACAGCGCCAGAACCGCCGCGCTTCCCCAGCGGACGAAGCGCGCCCCGCGGCGCCCGGCGGTCGCCGCGCCAAAGGCGAGGAAGGGCAGCATCGCCAGCACCCAGCCGATCATCCCCCCCGCCGCCGCCCACAGCCCCGCGCCGCTCGTCGCCGCAAGCGCGCCGATCAGGAAATGGCTGCGGTCGCCGAATTGAAGCGCCAGCATCCGCCCCGCCAGCATCGCCGGCGACGCCTGTTCGGCGCCCGCATCGGCCAGCGGAGCCGCGCGCCATAGCAGCGCGACCGCCGCCGACAGCATCGCCGCCGCGACGAGCAACTGCGCGACGCCCTGTCCGATCATCCGGTTGGCAAGGGCCCCCGCAAAGGCGGCAACCAGCGCGTGGATCAGGAACGCGCCAAAGACGATGACGACCGTGACCCGGCGGCCCGGCCGCACGGTCAGCAGATGCGACAGGAAAAGTCCCGCGCGCCCGTCGGCATTGGCGAGGGCCACCGCGACAAGGGCGAGCATGATCGCATCCATGGGAGCGGCCTGCGGCCTCGGCGCCCCGCCGTCAATGCCCCAATCGCATCGCGACCAACGCCAGCCACGCTTCCTGCGCGCCGCTGGGCAGCGGCCCGCGCGGCGCCGCGACCGCGTCGCTCATCGCGTCGAGATAGGTCAGGATCGCGGCGCGATAGCCGCCGCCCGCGACCGCCGATTCGAGCCGGCTCGCCAGCGTCTCGACCGCGCCGAAGCCGTGGTCGCGCGCCAGGCAGCGGATGTCGTCGATGCCCTGCACGATCTGCGCCAACGCACAATGCGGCAGAGCTTCGGCAAGCGCCCCGATCTGCCCGCTGATGCGGTTCTGGATGTCCTGGAATGGATCGGTCTGGATCGCCATATTCGCCCCCTGTCCCTTGTGGGAACGATGCGCGCATATGGTTAAGACGCGGTTAGCGGTGCCGCGTGGGTGAATCGGCGGCCTGCGCCTGCTTGCAGCGATACATGTCGCGGTCGGCGGCCGCCAATATCTCGGACTCGGTCGCCCCGGCGCGCAGCATCGCGACCCCGAAGCAGGCCGACAGCGCGATATCGTGCCCGTCATAGAGCGCCGGGATCGCGCTCAGCACATGGCGCAGCCGGTTGATCTGGACGCGCGCGCCCTCTTCGCTCGACTGGTCGAGGATCAGCCCGAACTCGTCGCCGCCGATCCGCGCCGCGACGTCGGTCGCGCGAATCGATTCGCCGAGGCGCTTGGCGATTTCCATCAGCGCGAAATCGCCCGCGGCATGGCCGAAGCTGTCGTTGATATATTTGAGCTGATTGACGTCGACGAAGACCACCGCGGCACTTTCGGCATGACGCTCGAAGCGCGCGAGCCGCTGGTGGATCGCGGTCAGGAAATAGCGGCGGTTGAACAGCGGGGTCAGCGTATCGCGCTCGGACACGCGCTCCAACTCGGCGACCGCGATCTTCAGGATGCGGTTCTCGCGGCGAAGCCCGTCGCGTTCGCGGCGCAGTTCGCGTAGCTGGTCTTCGATGGAGTCGACGGATACAAAGCCGGTCCGGTCGACCGCTATCCGTGCCCCCCCTGCGATATCCATTCCCAGTCCCCGGTGCGACCCACATCTCCGCCGGCCGGATTGCCGACAGCTCTATCCATCTGCATCTGTTAGCTGCGACTGGATACCAATCGGTAAACGCGCGGCCCGAAATGCGGCGTGCCCCGCGGGCGTTGCCCCGCTGCGGGACAGCCGCTAGGGGGAAGGCGGCGGCGATTCATCGTCGGCGCGGCCGGGACAGGAGGGTGACGGATGGGCGATGCAGCCCCAGCGGTGGGCGTGATCATGGGCAGCCAGTCGGACTGGCCGACCATGGCGCATGCGGTCCATATCCTCGAGGAGTTCGGCATCGCGCACGAGGTGCGAATCGTCTCGGCGCATCGCACCCCCGACCGCCTGATCGACTATGCAAAAAGCGCGGCCGGCCGCGGTTTGAAGGCGATCATCGCGGGCGCCGGCGGCGCCGCGCACCTACCCGGCATGGTCGCTTCGATGACGCGGGTGCCGGTGCTCGGCGTCCCCGTCCAGTCGGCCGCCTTGAGCGGCGTCGACAGCCTCTATTCGATCGTCCAGATGCCCGGCGGCATTCCGGTGGCGACCTTTGCGATCGGCAAGGCAGGGGCGACCAACGCCGGTCTGTTCGCCGCCGCCTTGCTCGCGACCGAAAGCACCGATCTGGCGCAAAAACTCGACGCCTGGCGCGCGGCGCAAAGCGAAAGCGTCGCCCCCACCCCCGTTCGCGAGGGCTGAACGCCGGTGCTCTCCCCCGGCTCGACCATCGGCATTCTCGGCGGCGGCCAGCTCGGCCGGATGCTCGCCGTCGCGGCCGCGCAACTCGGCTACAAGGTCCACATCTTTGCCCCCGATGCCGAAAGCGTCGCCGCCGAAGTCACCGCGCACCACAGCCAGGCCGCGTGGGACGACGAGCCGCGCCTCGCCGCCTTCGCCGCCGCCTGCGACATCGTCACCTTCGAGTTCGAAAATGTCCCCGTCGACACCGTCCGCTTCCTGTCGGGCCATGTCGCGGTGCATCCCGGCGCGCAGGCGCTGGAGGTCGCGCAGGACCGCCTTGCCGAAAAAAGCTTCGTCGCCGATCTCGGCGGCCGCACCGCACCCTTCGCCGCCGTCCCCGACCGCGCCGCGCTCGATGCGGCGCTTGGCGAGATCGGCGCTCCCGCCATCCTCAAGACCGTGCGCATGGGCTATGACGGCAAGGGACAGGCGCGCCTTGCCCACGCCGCCGACGCCGATGCCGCGTGGGAGACGATCGGCCGCCACGCCGCGATCCTCGAAGGCTTCGTCGCCTTTGCGCACGAATTTTCGGTGATCCTCGTCCGCGGCATCGACGGCGAAATCCGCTTCTGGGATTCGCCGGTCAACGTCCACGAAGACGGCATTCTCGCGACCGCCAGCCTGCCGCCGCCGCCGATCGTCCTGGATCAGCAGGACGAGGCGCGCGCGATGATGGCGAAGGTCGCCGACGCGCTCGACTATGTCGGCGTCCTCACCGGCGAATTCTTCGCCACCGACGCGGGACCCGTGTTCAACGAAATGGCGCCGCGCGTCCACAACAGCGGCCACTGGACGATCGAGGGCGCGGTGACGAGCCAGTTCGAAAACCATGTCCGCGCGATCGCCGGCCTGCCGCTCGGCAGCACCGCGACCCGCGCGCTGCCGGTCGTGATGCGCAATTTGATCGGCGACGGAATCGCGCAAATCCCCGCGCTGCTCGCCGACGAAAATTGCCGCGTCCACCATTATAGCAAGACCGAGGTCCGCGAAGGCCGCAAACTCGGCCATGCCACATGGTGCGGAGCCACTCCGGCATGAGCCGCCCCGAGATCACGCTGATCCTCGCGCGCGCCGCCAACGGCGTGATCGGCGCCGACGGCAAGATGCCGTGGCACCTCCCCGCCGACCTCCGCCGTTTCAAGCAGCTCACCATGGGCCGGCCGATGATCATGGGGCGCAAGACCTTCGACAGCCTGCCCGCGATCCTCGAGGGCCGCCGCCATATCGTCCTCACCCGCGATGCGGACTGGCAGGACGAGGGCGCGGAGGCCGCGCACAGCATCGAGGAGGCGCTGAAGCTCGCCAACGCGCCACAGGTGATGGTGATCGGCGGCGCCGAAATCTATCGCCTGTTCCTGACCATGGCGACGCGCATCGAACTGACCGAAGTCGCGCTGGAGCCCGCGGGCGATGCGACGATCGCCTATCCCGACGCGGCCGACTGGCAGGAAATCGCGCGCGAGGATCATGCCGCAAGCGAGGGGCGCCCGGCCTACAGCTTCGTCACCTTCACGCGCCGGACGAAATAGGGGGAGAAAAACATGCGTCGCTGGCTGATCGGCCTATTCGCGCTGCTGCTCGTCGCAGCGGCCGCCTTCTTCCTTCTCGCGCCGGGCATGATCGAGCGCGGCACGAACAAGATCGACAGCAAGCCGCTGCTGCACGTCAGCGACCACGCCAAGGCGCTGCACAAGACGCTGACGATCGTCGACCTGCACAGCGACAGCCTGCTCTGGAGCCGCAATTTCCTGAACCGCGCCGACCGCGGCCATATGGACCTGCCGCGCCTCGAAGAGGGCAATGTCGCGCTGCAGATATTGTCGAGCACGACCAAGGCGCCCAAGGGCCAGAATTACGACGCGAACAGCGGCGACACCGACATCGTCACCGCGCTCGCGATCGCGCAGCTCCAGCCGGTGCGGACGTGGAACTCGCTGCTCGAACGCTCGCTCTGGCACGCCGAGAAACTGCACCGCGCCGCCGCCGCCTCGGCGGGCAGGCTCGTCGCGGTTGCGACGCAGGACCAGCTCGACGCGCTGCTCGCCGCGCGGCGAACGAAAGTGCCGCCGCCCGTCGGCGCAATGATGAGCGTCGAAGGGCTGCATAACCTCGAAGGCCATATCGACAATCTGGACAAGCTCTACGCCGCGGGCGTCCGCATGGCGGGGATCACCCATTTCTTCGACAATGAGTTCGCCGGGTCGATGCACGGCATGAAAAAGGGCGGCCTCACCCCGCTCGGCCGCGAGGTCGTCGCGCGGATGGAGACGATGGGGATGATCGTCGATGTCGCCCATTGCAGCCACGCCTGCGTCGCCGACATCCTCAAGGTCGCGCGCCGCCCGGTCGTATCGAGCCACGGCGGGGTGCAGGCGACGTGCAAGGTCAACCGCAACCTCACCGACGACGAAATCCGCGGCGTCGCCGCGACCGGCGGCGTCGTCGGCATCGGCTATTGGGACGCCGCGGTCTGCGACACCTCGCCCGCCAGCGTCGCCAAGGCGATGAAGCATGTCCGCGACCTCGTCGGCATCGAACATGTCGCGCTCGGCAGCGACTATGACGGCGCCACCACCGTCCGTTTCGACACCTCGAAGCTGGTGCAGGTGACCGAAGCGCTGATCGAGGCGGGCTTCACCGACGACGAAATCCGCGCCGCGATGGGCGGCAACGCGATCCGCGTGCTGCGCGCAGGGCTGGTCCCGCTGACGCCGCCCCCTGCCGTCGCGCCAGCGCCATGATCCGCCTCGACGGCCACGACCGCATCCCCGAAGCCCTGCGCGACGGCGTGATCGCGCTCGGCAATTTCGACGGCTTTCACCTCGGCCATCAGGCGGTCGTCGGGCGCGCCGTCCATCATGCGACCGACGATGCGCGGCCATGCATCGTCGCGACCTTCGACCCGCATCCGGTGCGCTTCTTCAAGCCCGACGTCCCGCCCTTCCGCCTGACGACGCTCGCCCAGCGGCAGGAGCTGTTCGCCGCCGCGGGCGCCGATGCGATGCTTGTCCTGCCCTTCGACGCGACGCTCGCCGCGACCACGGCCGAGGATTTCATAACCGAACTGCTGCTGGATCGCTACGGCGCCGCGGGGGTCGTCACCGGCGCCGATTTCGTGTTCGGCAAGGGCCGCGGCGGCAATGTCGTCACCCTCGCCGACCACGCCCGCCGCCTCGGCTTCTTCACCGAAATGGTCGCGCCGGTCGACGACGCACAGGAAGTCGTCTCGTCGAGCCGCATCCGCGACGCGCTGCGCTCCGGCGACTGCGCCACCGCGACGCGCCTCCTCACGCGCCCCTTCACCGTCCGCAATGTCGTGCAGCACGGCGACAAGAACGGCCGCCTGCTCGGCTTCCCGACCGCCAACCTCGACATGGGTCAATATCTGCGCCCGCGCTACGGCATCTACGCGGTCACCGGCCGCCTTCCCGATGGCCGCATGCTCAAGGGCGCAGCGAATCTCGGCATCCGCCCGAGCTTCGACCCGCCGAAGGAATTGCTCGAACCGCATTTCTTCGACTTCGCCGAAGACCTCTACGGCCAGGAAATCGACGTCGCTTTCCACGCCTTCATCCGGCCCGAGGCGAAGTTCGACAGCATGGACGCCCTGATGGCGCAGATCGCGGCCGATTGCGACGCGGCGAAAACCCTGCTCGCCGAGCTGTAACCATCATCCGGGGGGATGGCATGACCGACAACGACGACTGGGCCGCGGCACTCGAAGGCCCGACCAGGAAGCCGATGAAGCGCGGCACCAAAATCTTCCTTTGGGCCTTCGCCGCGCTTGTCGCCTGGCTCACCCTGTCGAACGCCAGCTGGCTCGCTCCCGATCCCGCCGGAAAGCGCGTCCTCATCGCCCATCGCGGCGTGGCGCAGCTTTTCGATCATGGCGGGGTCACCGACGATACCTGCACCGCGACGCGCATCTTCACGCCCGAACATAATTATATCGAAAACACCCTGCCTTCGATGAAAGCGGCGATCGGTCGCGACGCGGGCATGGTGAAATTCGACGTCGCGGCGACGAAGGACGGGCAGGTCGCGGTCTTCCACGACTGGGCGCTCGATTGCCGCACCGACGGCAAGGGCCCGATCCGCGACCGCACCATGGCCGAGCTGAAGGCGCTCGACGTCGGCTATGGCTACACCGCCGATGGCGGCAAGACCTTCCCCTTGCGCGGCAAGGGCGTCGGCCTGATGCCCAGCCTCGATGAGGTGCTGCACGACCTCGGTCACGCCTCGCTGCTCGTCAATTTCAAGTCGCGCGACCCCAGCGAGGCCGAACTCGTCCTCACCAGCTTCGCACGCGCCGGGATTGATCCGAACCAACCGCGCTTCGGCTTTTTCGGCGATGCGCGGCTGATGCAGGTCATCCGCGCCAGGGCGCCCGAGGCCTGGACGATGGACCCCGAAAGCGCCAGGCGCTGCACGAAGGATTATATCAAGTTCGGCTGGTCGGGCTGGTATCCGCCGAGCTGCGTCGGCGGCACGATCATCGTCCCGCTCGACTATCAATGGGCCTATTGGGGCTGGCCCGACCGCCTGCAGGATCGCGCCGCGAAGCACGGCACGCGCGTGCTGTTCGTCGGTCCGCGCGGCAGCGACACGGACGGCATGGGACTGACCGAGGTCCAGCAGCTCACCCGCATCCCGGCGAGCTTCACCGGCTATGCGTGGATCGACGATATCTACAACCTCGGTCCGGCGCTGAGGCCACGGCAGAAATAGCGCCAGCCGAAGGTTTGCGCGCACGCGAATCTGCGCTAAGCGCCGCGACCATGAGCGACACTGCATCCAGCCCAGAAGCGCGCGATTATCGCGACACCGTCTTCCTGCCCAAGACCGACTTTCCGATGAAGGCCGGCCTGCCGCAGAAGGAGCCGCTGATTCTCGCCAAATGGCTCGAGGGCAATCTCGAGGGGCAGATTCGCGAGGCCCGCAAGGGCCGCGACCAGTTCATCCTCCACGACGGCCCGCCCTACGCCAATGGCGACATGCACATCGGCCATGCGCTCAACCATATCCTCAAGGACATGGTCGTCCGCACCCAGACGCTGAAGGGCCGCGACGCGCCTTATGTTCCCGGCTGGGACTGCCACGGCCTCCCGATCGAGTGGAAGGTCGAGGAGCAATATCGCAAGAAGAAGCTCAACAAGGACGAGGTTCCGGTCGAGGAATTCCGCGCCGAATGCCGCGCCTATGCCCAGCATTGGGTCGACACCCAGCGCGAGCAATTGAAGCGCCTCGGCATCGGCGGCGACTGGGACCATCCCTACCTGACGATGGATTATGAGGCCGAGGCCACCATCGTTCGCGAACTGCTCAAATTCGCCGCCAACGACATGCTCTATCGCGGCGCCAAGCCGGTGATGTGGTCGCCGGTCGAAAAGACCGCGCTCGCCGAGGCCGAGATCGAATATGAGGACATCGTCTCGACCCAGATCGACGTGGCGTTCGAAGTAATCGCGGCGCCAAACGCTCCGGCAATTCAAGATTTGCTCAATCTCGGTCAGAAAGTCCAAGCGGTCATTTGGACTACCACCCCTTGGACAATCCCTGTCAACCAGGCGCTCGCTTATGGGCCAGATATTGATTACGTAATTTTGCAACAAGGCGGTGGTGGCCTCAACGCGCTCATTGCAGAGAAATTGACTGATGATTTCTTGGACAGATTCGCAACCACCCATCCAGATGAGCACTTTGAAATTTTTTGCCGCGTCAAAGGCTCTGACCTCGCCGGAATAACGGCTCGCCATCCGATGTGGTGGAAATTCGTCGATAGCAACTTTTACACGCGCCCGCGCCCCTTCCTCGCGGGCGATTTCGTCACCACCGACAGCGGCACCGGGCTCGTCCATATGGCGCCCGACCATGGCGAGGATGATTTCGACCTCTGCAAGGCGAACGGCATCGACCCCGTCTTCGCGGTCGAGGGCGACGGCAAATATCGCGCCGACTGGGCGTGGCTCGGCGGTCAGGGCAGCGTGATCAACCCCAAGTTCAACGCCCCCGACGGCCCGATCTGCTCGGACCTCCGCGATGCGGGCGGTCTGCTCGCCGCCAGCGCCGACTACAAGCACAGCTACCCGCATAGCTGGCGCTCGAAAGCCAAGGTCATCTTCCGCTGCACCCCCCAATGGTTCGTGCCGATGGACAAGGTGATGACGCATATCGAGCCCAAGACGCGCGGCGAAAAGCGCTGGGAGAGCGAAGGCGGCGCGATCAACCCCGCCGAGGAAAGCCTCTGCGCCGCCCCGACGCTGCGGCAGGCGGCGATGCAGGCGATCGACGACACGCGCTTCGTCCCCGCCAAGGGCCGCAACCGCATCGGATCGATGGTCGAGGGCCGCCCCGACTGGGTGCTCAGCCGCCAGCGCGCATGGGGCGTGCCGATCACGCTCTTCGTCGATCGCAAGACCGGGCAATATCTCAACGACCCCGTGGTCAACGACCGCATCGTCGCGGCCGTCCGCGAATCGGGCGTCGACGCATGGAGCGATGCGCGCGCGCAGGACTATCTCGGCGACGCCTACAACGCCGCCGACTACGAGCGCATCACCGACATTCTCGACGTCTGGTTCGATTCGGGCTGCACCCACGCCTTCGTCCTCGAAAGCGGCCGCTGGCCCGCGCTCGTCCGCCACGACGGCTCGACCCACAGCGCCGACCTCTATCTCGAAGGCAGCGACCAGCATCGCGGCTGGTTCCAGTCGTCGCTGCTCGAAAGCTGCGGCACGCGCGGACAGGCGCCCTACAAGGCGGTGCTGACCCACGGCTTCACCATGGACGCCAAGGGCTTCAAAATGTCGAAGTCGCTCGGCAATACGATCAGCCCGATCGACCTGATGCGCGACTATGGCGCCGACATCCTCCGCCTGTGGGCGCTCAGCGTGGACTTCACCGAGGACCACCGCATCGGCAAGGAAATCCTGACCGGCGTCGCCGACCAGTATCGCAAGCTGCGCAACAGCTTCCGCTACCTGCTCGGCGCCTTGGAGGGCTTCACCGAGGAAGAACGCGTCACCGACGTTTCGGCGATGCCCGAGCTCGAACGCTATATGCTCTCGCTGCTCGCCGAGCTCGACGCGAAGATGGCGCAGGCGGTCGATGACTTCGACTACAACACATACACCCGCCTGCTCGCCGATTTCTGCAACGAGGATCTGTCGGCCTTCTATTTCGACATCCGCAAGGACGTCCTCTACTGCGACCTCGGCCCCGCCGCCCCGCTCGGTACCGACACCCGCCGCGCCTATCGCAGCGTGCTCGATGTGCTGTTCCACGCGTTGGTGCGCTACGCCGCGCCGGTGCTCGTGTTCACCAGCGAAGAAGTTTGGGGGACGCGCTATCCCGATGCGGGCAGCGTCCATCTGCTCGAATGGCCGACCGTGCCGGCTGCCGAAGCGGATTTCGCGACGCGGACGAAATGGAAAGACATTCGGACCGCTCGTAGCCTCGTAAATGAAGCGATCGAACCCCTCCGCCGTGACAAGATAGTTCGCTCCAGCTTGGAAGCCGAAGTAATCCTCAGCGTTCAGGATTCGACGGCCGCCGCCGCATGTCGGTCGGTAGACATGTCGGAAATCTGCATCACGGCGTCCTGTCACATCGCCGATGATAAGGATGGTGTAGTGGTAACCCGCACCGAAAACCACAAATGCGGCCGCTGCTGGCGCCACCTCCCCGAGGTCGCCGACGACGGCGCCTTGTGCAATCGCTGCGAGACGGTATTGGGCGAAGGATGAGCCAGCGCTCCCCCCATCTCGGCTTCGGCCTCCTCGTCGCGGCCGTCGCCTTCGTCCTCGATCAACTCGCGAAGTGGGTCGTCACCGTCCCGCTGTCGCTGGAAACCCAGCCCGGCCGGTCGATCGAGTTCACCTCTTTCTTCAACCTCACCTGGGCGCAGAATTACGGCATTTCGCTGTCGATGTTCTCCGACCAGTCGCCGACGACGCGCTGGATTCTCGTCGCGGTGACCGCGGCGGTCGCGCTCGCCGTCGCGTTCTGGATGACGCGCGAGAAGGCGAAGGGCGACGTAATCGCGCTCGCGCTGATTCTTGGTGGCGCGCTCGGCAATATCGTCGACCGCGTCCGGCTCGGCTATGTCGTCGACTATGCCGACCTGCATTTCGGGTCGTTCCGCCCCTTCATGATCTTCAACGTCGCCGATGCCTGCATCACGATCGGCGTCGTTTTGCTGGTTGCGCGCGCGCTGCTCTTGGGCGAAAAGGCCCCAGCCGCGGGCGCCACGCCGCCTGCCGAGTAAACGGGGCGAATTGGGAGTATTTAGTCAAGTGAACCGGACCACCGCCATTCTCGCCGCCTCGATTCTCGCGACGACGCTGTCGGCCTGCGGATCGAACAGCCTGTTCAGCCGCGACCGCCCCGATGAAATGGCGGTGTCGCGTCAGGCGCCGCTCGTCGTGCCGCCCGATTTCGCGCTGACCCCGCCCGCCCCGGGCGCCGCGCGCCCGGGCAACGAGACCACCGCCGAACAGACGCTGAAAGCGCTCTTCGGCGGCGACGCGACGCGCAGCGCGGCCGAAACGCAGGTCATCGGCAAGGCCGACGGCGACCGCGCCGACCCCGGCATCCGCAGCAGCGTCGGCAGCCCCGACACGCAGGTCGTCGACAAGGGCCTCGTCACCCGCGACATCGTCTTCGCCCCCGAAGGCGACGGCCGCGACGCCAGCGCCTCGATCCCCGGCGCCTGAGCGCCGGGCCGGAGCGGTTTCCGGCCCGTCCTGATTCGACAGTCTCTATTCGGCCGCGGCGGGCAGATGCGCGACCAGCGCGCGTAGCGCCGCGACATGGGCATCGAGCGCCGACGCACCGGCGCGGGTCAGGGACGCCCAGGTCCGCTGGCGACCGCCGACCGCGGCCTTGCGCAAATGGACATAGCCGGCGTCGCCCAGCACCGCGAGATGCTTCGACAGCACCGAATCGCTGACATGGGTGATTTCGCGTAGCTTGGCGAATTCCATTTCGCTGACTTTCGCGAGCAAGGCCGCGATCTGCAACCGTGCCGGCGGATGCAGCAGCATATCGATCGCGTCGACGCTCACGCCGCCCCCCGCATCAGTTCGCGGCGATAAATCCGGGTCCACGCGACGCTCGCACCCAGCGACACGACAAAGGCGATCCCCGCGATCCCCAGCTTCGTCGCCACCGACAGGCCGCTGATATGGGCATGGATTTCGGCCGCCATCGTGACGATCAGGACACCGAGCAAGGCCAATGTCACCGGCAGCGTCGCGCCTTTGCGATATCCGTTGACGAAGACGCCGTAACGCCGCCGGTCGTCGGTCACCAGCCACGCGACGCCCGCCATCGCGATGACGACGGACGGCAACTGGATCGCCGGGCCGAAGCCGACGCCCAGCACCAATATCGTTAGGACCGCGCCGAAGGCGGCGTGCCGCCACGGCGGGCAATAGGTGGCCTTCAGCGCAAGGTCGCGCTGCGCCGCATCGATGCTGTCGAGTGCGGCGCGGGCTTCGATCGGATTCATGAAACGGCTCCTTAACTTTCCAATATGGAAAGCGATAACCGTCTCTTTCCATATTGGCAAGTCTTTACTTTCCAGTTTGGAAAGAAATGCCGGCGGCTATCCCGCGACGATCCGCACCGGCATATGCGTAAAGCCATGCAGGAACGGGCTCGGCAGCCTTTCGGCCGGCCCCTGCGGCGCAATGCGGATGCCGCGCGCGACGATTTCCTCGATCAGCGTGCAGAGCTGGATTTCGGCCAGCCGCGCGCCGACGCAGCGATGGATGCCGTGCCCGAAGGCGACGTGTCGCCGCGCATTCTCGCGCCCGACATCGAAGACATCGGCGTCGGCGAACACGCTCTCGTCGCGGTTCGCCGAAATATACCAGAGGATCACCTTCTCGCCCTTGCGCAAGGACTGCCCGCCCAGCTCGACGTCGCGCGTGCAGGTGCGCCGCATATGGGTGACCGGCGACTGCCAGCGGATGATCTCCTGCGCCGCATTGGGGATCAGCGACGCATCGGCGCGCAGCCGGTCGAGTTCGCCCGGAAAGCGGTGCAGCGCCTCGACCAGCCCGCTCATCGAATTGCGCGTCGTATCGTTGCCGCCGACAATCAGCAGCGCGATGTTCGCGAGCCGCTCCATCGGGTTCAGATTCCCCATCGCCTCGCTATGCACCATGCGCGACAGCAGGTCGTCGCTCGGCGGCAGCGCTTTGCGCGCGGCGAATTCGGCGTCGAAGCGCGCGAGCATCGCCTGCATTTGCGCCATCCATTCGGCGCGATATTCCTCGGTCGCGGTCTCGGGCGAGACATTGCCGCCATAGTCCGACCAGCGCTTGAGGTCGTGGCGCTCTTCCCACGGAAAATCGAACAGGATGCACAGCATCCCGATCGTCAGCGGCACCGAGACGCTTTCGACCCAGTCGAACGTCTCGCCGACCGGCAGCGCGTCGAACAGCTCGCGCGTCCGCTGCTTCACCGTCTTTTCGCGCTCGCTCATCTGGCTCGGGCTGAAGGCGGGCGAGATCACCCGGCGCTGCGCGGTATGCACCGGCGGGTCGGCGGCGATGAAATTGGGCAGGTTCGATTGCGGCGGCGGATCGGCGATGACGATATTGCCATTCTCCCACGACGAGGAGAAGGTCGCGGGGTCGAGCTCGACCGCCTGTACCAGCGCGTGCGTCGCCACCGACCAATAACCGCCATAGGGGCTGTCTGCGCACCAGCTCACCGGCATCTCGGCGCGCAGCCGCGCGAACGGCGCGCGCCATCTGTCCTCGACATAGAGCGCGATGTCGCTGACATCGACCGGGCTCACCGCCCGCGCTTCGTCCACCACCGACGCCATATCGCTCTCCCGCTATCGCTTCGTTTTGCGGGAGTGTAGCCGCGCCGGATCGCACCGCAAGCCGGCGCGTGCGGAAAAGCGGGCCGTGCGCCGCGCGGGCCGCGGCGACGCACGGCCCCGGTTCACATCTTGCGCGCGGGCTTCGGCGCGGGCTTGGCCGCCATCGCGTGATGCTGCGCGGGCCGATGATGCTTCGCCGCAACGCGATGCTTCGCCGTGCGGTGCTTCGCGACGTGGTGCTTTGCGGCGGCATGATGCTTCGGCACGGCGTGATGCTTCACCGCGGCGGCATGGCCTTCGCGCTGCATGCAATTGTCGGTCACGGTCTTCGAACAATAGGGCGTCGCGCTCTGGGCGGTCGCGGCCGTCCCCGACAGTGCGAACAGCGCGGCGGCGCCGATCGCGGCAAGGGTGAACTTCGGCATGACGGATTTCCTTTCATCCCATGGAGAGGATGGGGAAGATCGCACGCCCCGCATGGCGGCAGCGCGTCCGCCACATTACAATCCTGCAATGCGGGCCTGCGATGCGGGCGAAGTCAGCCCCCGCCGGCGGCATGGAAATCATGCACGAACAGCCCCGGCGTGCGGCTGTCGAACAGCGCCTGCAATTCGCAGCCCTTGCTCTTCTGCTTCTTGCAATTCGCTTCCGCCGCCGCCTTCGCCCGCTTGGCCGATGTTTCGACCGTCGCGCTGTCGTCGCCGCCGTTCATGCGATAGGCCTGGATGAAGCCGTTGCCGGTCAGCGCGTTCGAATCGCACTTGTGCTTCGTCGCGTCGGCGCACGCCTTGATCGCCGCCGCGATCGCCTCGTCGGCACCCCGATAGCCGCTCGCGACATAGAGCTTGCCGTCATAGCCGTCGGCCGCGTTGCCGACGACCCACGCCGACGCCGCGAAAAATTTGCGGACCCCGGCGCCGGGAAAGCGG
Source organism: Sphingopyxis sp. (assembly GCF_036261875.1). GTDB lineage: Bacteria > Pseudomonadota > Alphaproteobacteria > Sphingomonadales > Sphingomonadaceae > Sphingopyxis. Next base: position 18,320 of record NZ_DATAJZ010000039.1, read on the forward strand.
TGGTTGGTGCTCGACCGGATCGTCGCGAAAACCTCGCACGGCAGCAATTGCTTGGCCGAGCATTCGGCGAGCACCTGCTTGCGCTCGGCCCCGCCCTCGCCGGCCCAGCCCTTGTAGAAATAACCCTGCCGGTCGCGGATGACCGTCATCGACGAATTCCACCACGTCCCCGCCGCGGTGCAGCCGCCGCCCATCACCGCGTTGCACGCCGCCAGCACCTCGCTCTCGCCGACATTATTCGATCCGACGTAATTGCCGTCGACCCACACGTCGGCGGCGTCGGGGTGCCAGGCCATCGCGGCATAGCTGTTGTTCGGCGCCGGCGCGGGGGCGGGCGCCGCGGCCGAATCGTCACGCACGCACAGCGGGATCGGCGCGACGCCGTTGCCGCCCTGCGTCATTCCGACCATCCGCTCGCCGGGCCCCGGACCGTTGCACGGATATTGCGCGTGCGCCGCCGCCGGCCACAAGGCCCACGCCAGCAGCACCGCCAGCATCTGCATCACACGCCGCATATCGAATCCCGTCATATCCCGACCCTTTTATCCAGTTGATAAGACGGCCCTAATCGCATTCTCCCTTAGCGAAAGTGTTCGCGGTCACAAGCGGCGCATGGACAGTGCGCGCGCCGCCGCCTATAACCCGCCCATCCCCGGGGAGCCTGTGTGCGGAAACAGGTTGAGAGCGGAACAACCCGCGACCCGTTGAACCTGATCCGGGTAATACCGGCGGAGGGAGGGTCGGTATTCCTAGCCCGGAATCCCCATCTTCGCTCCGATAACTGGAGCGAGAGCACATGGCCGACATCGATTCCCGCATTGAAGCGAAACTCGGCGCGATCGGCGTCACCACCGGGCCGATCCGCGGCAGCCGCAAGGTCCATGTCGCGAGCCCCACCGGCAGCGGTATTCGCGTCGCGATGCGTGAGATCGACCTCGACCCGCACTCGGGCGAGCCCAGCGTCCGCGTCTACGACACCAGCGGCCCCTACACCGACCCCAATGCGAGCATCGACATCGCCGAAGGCCTCCCCGAACTGCGCGCCGCCTGGATTCGCGCCCGCGGCGACGTCGAGGAGGTGACCCAGCGCGAGGTCCGCCCCGAGGACAACGGCCAGCTCGGCCCCGACCGCAGCGGCGGCGTCCCCGCCTTCCCCAACGTCCGCAAGACGGTTCTCCGCGCCAAACCGGGCGCGAACGTCAGCCAGATGCACTACGCCCGCCGCGGTATCATCACGCCCGAGATGGAATATGTCGCCACCCGCGAGAATCTCGGCCGCGAGCGCCTCGCCGAATATATCCGCGACGGGCAGGACTGGGGCGCCAGCATCCCCGACTACGTCACCCCCGAGTTCGTCCGCGAGGAAGTCGCGCGCGGCCGCGCGATCATCCCGAACAACATCAACCACCCCGAAAGCGAGCCGATGGCGATCGGCCGCAACTTCCTCGTCAAGATCAACGCCAATATCGGCAACAGCGCGGTCGCGTCCGACGTCGCGAGCGAGGTCGACAAGATGGTCTGGTCGATCCGCTGGGGCGCCGACACCGTCATGGACCTGTCGACCGGCCGCAACATCCACGACACGCGCGAATGGATCATCCGCAACTCGCCCGTGCCGATCGGCACCGTCCCCATCTATCAGGCGCTCGAGAAAGTCGGCGGCATCGCCGAGGAGCTGACGTGGGAGATTTTCCGCGACACGTTGATCGAGCAGGCCGAGCAGGGCGTCGACTATTTCACCATCCACGCCGGCGTCCGCCTTCCTTATGTGCCGCTCGCCGCCAAGCGCGTCACCGGCATCGTCAGCCGCGGCGGCAGCATCATGGCGAAATGGTGCCTCGCGCATCACAGGGAAAGCTTCCTCTACGACCGCTTCGACGAGATTACCGAGATCATGAAGGCCTATGACATCGCCTACAGCCTCGGCGACGGCCTCCGCCCCGGCAGCATCGCCGACGCGAACGACGAGGCGCAATTCGCCGAGCTCTACACGCTCGGCGAGCTCACCAAGCGCGCGTGGGAACAGGATGTGCAGGTGATGATCGAGGGCCCGGGCCACGTCCCGATGCACAAGATCAAGGAGAATATGGACAAGCAGCTGGAGGCGTGCGGCGAGGCGCCCTTCTACACGCTCGGGCCGCTCACCACCGACATCGCGCCGGGCTACGACCATATCACCAGCGGCATCGGCGCCGCGATGATCGGCTGGTACGGCACCGCGATGCTCTGCTACGTCACGCCCAAGGAGCATCTTGGCCTCCCCGACCGCGACGATGTGAAGGTCGGCGTCGTCACCTACAAGCTCGCCGCCCACGCCGCCGACCTCGCCAAGGGCCACCCCGCCGCCAAGGTCCGCGACGACGCGCTATCGAAAGCGCGCTTCGAATTCCGCTGGCGCGACCAGTTCAACCTGTCGCTCGACCCCGACACCGCCGAGCAATACCACGACCAGACGCTTCCCGCCGAGGGCGCCAAGTCGGCGCATTTCTGCAGCATGTGCGGGCCGAAGTTCTGCTCGATGAAGATCAGCCAGGAAGTCCGCGAGTTCGCGAAGCTGCAAAATCAGGACAGCGCCGGCTTCATCGCCGCCGAAGAGGCCGAAAAGGGCATGGCGGAGATGAGCGAGGTTTATGAGGAAACCGGGCGCGAGCTGTATATGGGCGCGGGGGGCCGGGAGCATGATTGATATCGCTACCGACTAGAGCGCACAGTTAAATGGTGTAAACAATGCGTTCGGTCTTGAGAGGGGCGATAGCTAGTGACTGCAAAATTCGTACAGCCGAGCACTGGCTTGACCGCCTTCTCATGCCCTCACTGCAGCGCGCTCACTACTCAGTATTGGAGATCTATAAAGGCAACATTCAAGCCAGATGAAAACTCTGCGCCTTTGAGAATAACCAGTTTGCAAGAAGAAAAAGATTTTTTTCTCAAAGACATACAAGACAAAGAAAAAAGAAGGGACTTTGAGCTGTTTCTCGAAAGGCTGCACTCTGGCACGCCCTTCATAGAAGGCCGGCATGAGCGATATACCGAACACGTGCAGAACGCCGATATCTCGGAATGCTACAACTGCAAAAAATTAGCATTCTGGATTGGCAACGAATTGATCTGGCCTCACCTTAATGAGGCACCGATTCCCAACGCCGATATGCCAGAAGAGATTCAGAGAGACTTCTTGGAAGCAGGTCAGATCGCTCGTCAGTCCCCCCGTGGCAGTGCAGCCTTACTTCGTTTGTGCATTCAAAAGATTTGCATTCATCTTGGCGAAGAAGGAAAAAACATAAATAGCGACATATCTTCTCTAGTAAAAAAGGGACTCGACGTCCGGGTTCAAAAAATGCTGGATGTGGTTCGGGTTATAGGAAATAACGCCGTGCATCCGGGAGAACTCGATATTAGAGATGACAGAAAGGTCGTCGAGCAACTTTTCTCACTGGTTAATATGATAGTAGATTCTATGATCAGCCAGCCGAAAGCTATAGAAAAACTATATGCTGGTCTTGGAGAGAAAATACATTCCGCGATTGATCGACGCGATATGAAATAAGGGAAGAGGATGGAACAGGACGTCAAATGCCCAGTCTGCCTATCTCTTGACGAATACCGCTGTGTCAGCACGCCCTTCCTGCACGACGCGTTGCTGTTCAATTGCGAGGTTTGCGGTAAGTTCGCTCTATCAAGAACAGTTATAGACGATTACCTCGACTTAAGAATGCCGGGCATGACACCCATGCGCCGCGCCGCTCTATCTCACAAAATCCGTCAGTTTACCGACAATGATGAGCGCCCAAGTTTGTGGACCACGGACAGCCTTTCGGATTTTTGTGAAGGCGACAATGTACTTCCAACGCCGTCGCAGCAGGTCGTGAACATTATCAGGTACATTGGAGAACGGATCGAAGAATCTGGCAAAACGCTAGGTAAACTTCCGCCATCCTTCCATGCTGCCGTGGGCTCTCCAAACCGTTCATTCTGCATGAACCTAGTTATTGAAATTGAGGGGCGCCGTCTAATTACCTGCACTTCGATGCAGGCGCTGAGTGGCCCACCCTTGGTTCAACAAGTTGGACTCACGCTGTCGGGATGGGACATCTATGAGCAAGAAAAGTCAGGAAAAATATCCACTAAAACGGGATTTATGGCTCTCAGGTTCGGAGAAGCCATTCTGGATGCTCTACTGAAAGACCATATAAAACCGGCAGTATGAAGCGCCCCGGGTTTCCCGGAGGCTCCTACTTGTGAGAAGAAGGAGCCACGATGAGCAAGACGACGAACAAGTTTTCACCTGAGGTCCGCGAACGCGCTGTCCGGATGGTTGACGAGCACCGCGCCGATTACGGATCGGAATGGGCGGCGATGACCTCGATTGCAGGCAAGATCGGCTGCACGGCAGAGACGCTGCGCCGCTGGTGCCGCGAGGAGGCGAGCCGACGAGCGGGGCCAGCGGCGCAAACCGCCAGCGACAAGGATCGGTTGAAGCTGCTTGAGCGCGAAGTGAAAGAGCTTCGCCGGGCCAACGAGATCCTGCGCAAGGCGTCGGCATATTTTGCGCAGGCGGAGCTCGACCGCCCCGGCAAATGGTGATGTCGTTCATCGACAGCCACCGTGAGGAACTGGGTATCGAGCCGATCTGCCGCGAGTTGGCAATCGCCCCATCCTCCTACCACGAACATGCGGCCCGGCTTGCTGACCCTGCCAAACGGTCAGCGCGAGCCCGGCGCGATGACGAGATCAAGCAGCAGATCAAGCGTGTCCACGACGACAGCTCCGGCCTCTATGGCACGCGCAAGGTCTGGCACCAGATGCGCAGAGAGGGAGCGACAGTAGCCAAATGCACGATCGAGCGGCTGATGCGCGCCATGGGCTTGACAGGGGTAAGGCGCGGAAAGACTTGCGTGACGACCGTCAGCAATCCCAAAGCTCCATGTCCGCTCGACAAGGTGAACCGGGAGTTCCGCGTCAGCCGGCCGAACGCGTTGTGGGTGGTCGACTTCACATATGTCCATAGCTGGGCGGGCTTTGTGTATGTCGCCTTTGTGATCGACGCATACGCGCGACGGATCGTTGGCTGGAAAGTCAGCACCGCACCCACCGCCAGCTTTGTCCTGGATGCTCTGGAACAAGCGATCCACGCCCGACAGCCCAGTCCGGAAGATGGGCTGATCCATCACAGCGATCGCGGCGTTCAATACCTGGCTATGAATTACACCCAGCGCCTGGCGGAAGCAAAGCTGGTGCCTTCTGTCGGCAGCGTCGGCGATTCCTATGACAACGCCTTGGCCGAAACCATCAATGGCCTCTACAAAGCCGAGGTCATATGGCGCCAACGGTCATGGCCGAGCGCATCGGCGGTCGAGATGGCGACCTTGAACTGGGTCGAATGGTTCAACAACCATCGCCTCTTCGGCCCCATCGGATACATCCCGCCCGCCGAAGCTGAGGCCAATTACTATGCAACCGTTGAGACCCTCGATATGGTCGCATGACTCAAACGAAACAGCCTCCAGAAAACCCGGGGCGCTTCAGTAAACTCTCTGGGATATCATCTTGTTGACATGAGAGATGTCAGCAAAGCCGGAATCATCGACAACTTAATGAGGATTCAAATTAGAGATTCAGCCTTTGTTTTAGCTGACTTAACACATGAAAACGCGGGCGCATATTGGGAGGCAGGTTATGCCGAAGGTTTAGGAAAACCTGTCCTCTACATTTGTGAGAAGGCAAAATTCGATGAAAGGAAGTCGCACTTTGACACCAATCATTGTACGACGGTGCTCTGGGAAAACGACAATCCAAGCAACTTCACACAAGATCTGATCGCTACGCTTAAGCGTTCCCTCGACATCTAACTGTCCGCCATTCGCGCCAAATCCCCACACCATGCTACACTCCCACCCATGCGCGCCCGGAACCCCCTCTATGTCATGGCCAAGCCGCCGCCGGAGGTGCAGGCGCAGATCGCCGCGCTGCCGCGCAACGACCCCGGGCGCGGCCCCGCCCTGCTCCATGTCACGCTCATCTCGCTCTACGACCTCCACCATGCGCCGCCCGAGTGGCTGCCCGCGACCATCGCCGCGCTGGACGGCTTCGCCGCGCCCCCCTTTCCGCTCCGCTTCGACCGGATCGAGAACCGCAAGGCGGTGACGCTGCGCACGCGCGAGCCGCTGGCCGAGGCGCGGGCGTTTCAGAAGGCGCTGGTCAACCATCTGGTCGCCGCAAAGGCGCCGATCATGGACGGCACCACCCCCGAACCGCATATCACGATCAACTATCGCGGCGACCGGCTGGGTTCGCAGACATTCGGCGCGCTGAAATTGCCGCCGATCGGCTGGACGGTCGACGAAATCATCCTGACCGAAAGCATCGTCGGCAAGACCACCCATGTCGAACACGGCCGCTGGCCCCTCCGCGGCGGTGTGGGCTGACGGTGGCTGCTTTGGGCGGGAAGCGGATATTCCCCTTCCTGAAAGGGGGGGGGTTAGGGGTGGGTAGCGAGCGTAGCGAGCCGGAAGGAAGAGCGCCGCCTTCGGCGGCCACCCACCCCCGCCCCTCCCTTCCAGGGAGGAGAGAAGATAGCTCCGCAATCGGTCGCAAGCGGACATCTCCTATCTTCGTCATCCCGGACTTGATCCGGGATCCATTCATCCGACGATGAGAGAGTGGATCGCGCATCACGTCCGGGATGACGATGCAAGCTATGTCCGCTGCCAGCCGGAGACCGACATATGTTCTCCCCCGCCCGCGCCGATCCTATTTCGCACACCCCCGCCCCGAAACCCCTGTCCTACATTCCCCATCTGTGGTTCATCCTGTCGGATGAAGCCGGAAAAACTCCCCCCTCGCCCCGCCGCGCCGCTCGACGATGCCGCGCCCGCCGCCCTCGCCCCCGTGCCGCTGCGCGCGCGCCACGACGGCTGGACGCCCGAGCGGCAGGTCGGCTTTATCGAGGCGCTCGCGGAGACTGCCTGCGTCGTGCAGGCGGCGGCCGCGGTCGGGCTGTCGGCCACCGCCGCCTACAACCTCCGCCGCCGGCCGGAGGCGCAGGCGTTCCGGCTGGCGTGGGACGCGGCGCTCGACATGGGGGTGCGGCGGCTCGCCGATGCGGCGCTGTCGCGCGCGGTCCACGGCGTCGCGCGCCCCGTCTTCTATCAGGGCGAACAGATCGGCGAGCGGCGCTATTATGACGAACGGCTGACCCAGTTCATCCTCCGCCGCCGCGATCCGGTGCGCTTTGGCGACTGGCGCGACGGGCGCGAAGCGGTGCAGCATTTCGACGGCCCGGCGCTGATCCTCGCGCGGCTGCTCAGCCTCGCCGAGGATTCCGCCTATATGGGCGAGGATCGCGGCACCCCGGCGCCGCCCGACCCCGCGCTGCTCGCCGCCGCGCTCGGCATCGATCCGCGCGACCTGCGCCCCGACGGCGAAAATTATGGCGACGATGACGATTATTGACCGGCGGGTATCATTTTACCGGAAGGGAATGACAAGTTTGACAACTTCCACGAGCGCGCGCCTCGCTGCCCGGCCCGGGAGGGCCGGTCGCCGCGGATTCGGGAGCCCATGGAACCCCGCCCCGTCTCGCGGGTCTATTCTTGGTGGTGGGGCCAAGGGACGCCCCGCCGCTCCGGTCCGGCATCCCCAACGGAGTGATGCCGATGAACAGATGGATGATCCTGCCCCTCGCCGCCGCGACCGCCCTGACCGGCGCCTGCGCCTCGACCGGCGGCTATGGCTATGACGACGGCGGCTACGGCTATTACGATCGCGGCTATCACGACCGCTATGGCAATTACGACTATAACCGCCCCGACCCGCGCTACGGCGGCTATTATGCCGAAAATTATTATCGCAGCGACCGCCGCTACAAGGAACGCCGCCTGTCGAACAGCGACCGCGTCTATCGCGGCCGCAACGGCCAATATTATTGCCGTCGCAGCGACGGGACGACCGGGCTGATCGTTGGCGGCATCGCCGGCGGCGTGATCGGCAACGTCATCGCGCCGGGCGACAGCGAAACGCTGGGCACCGTGCTCGGCGCGATCGGCGGCGCGGTCGCCGGCCGCGCGATCGACCGCAGCGGCAACAAGGACGTGCGCTGCCGTTAGGCCTGAATTTCGGCGGTGGTCGCCGCGCGCTCGATCGCGCGGCGCCAGCCGGGTTCGGGGGTCAGCAGGAAGATGTCGGCGAGCGCGGCCTCGATCTCGTCGGCGGACAGATAGCGCTGCTCGATCACGCCGCCCACATGGCGGATCGTCAGCCGGTTGTCGCGGAGGCCATGCCGCGCCTCGGCGGTCGTCCGCGCCGCGACGAGCTGGTGCCGGAAATGCGAGGACGGGTGCTGCGACGTATACCAATTGCCGATCTCATAATCGATCGCCGGTGCGGGCGCGGCCTCCAGGTCATAGAGCGTTTTCCACGCCCCCGCGATCTCGGCCTCGACCCGGTATCCGGTATCGAGCGGCTGGACACGATAGCTTTCGTGCCGCGTCGGCTGCGGCAGCGCATCGCCGAGCGCGAGCGGCTGCGGCGGCACCGTCGCGCCAAAGCCGACATCGGCGAGCCACCCCCGCCCATCGATCGTCACGCGCACCACCATGTGCGTGCGCCCCGTCGGCGGCGCGTCGTCGGGCAGCATCCAGCGCACCCGGCCGAGCAGCCCCTCGGCCGCAAAGCCGATCGTCTGCAGCACGCGCAGGAACAGGCCGTTCTGCTCGAAGCAATAACCGCCGCGACGGCGATCGATCAGCTTCGCCTCGATCGCCCGTGGGTCGATGTCGACGCCTTCGCCGGTCAGCGCGTCCATCGCCTCGAACGGAATCGCCGCCTGATGCGCCGCCTGCAACGCGGCGAGCGTGTCGAGCGTCGGGGCGACCGGGCCGGCATATCCGATCCGCACCAAATAGCGGGCGAGGACGTCATCGCCGGCCGGTGCCGGATCGGGGAAATCGCCATCCGAAGCGGGGGCGTCAAAGCGGTGCAGCATGGGCGGATCGTCCTTTCGCGAATCGCAGGCCCATGCTTATGAAAGCTCAAGCCCGGTTGAGATCAAGCACCGAAATCGGTCGGCGGAGCGGCCTCAGCGCTCGTCCCTGTAGAAGGGCCGGTCGCCCGCGATCGTCACCCGCTCCATCCGCCGCACCGCGGGGAAATAGTCCGACGCGGCATAATGCTGCGCGGCGCGATTGTCCCAGAAAGCGATCGAGCCCGGCTCCCAGCGGAAGCGGCACTGATATTCGGGGATCGCCGCCTGCGCATAGAGATGCGCGAGCAGCCGGTCACTTTCCTTCGCCGACAGCCCTTCGACATGGCTGGTGAAGGCGATGTTGACATAGAGCGCCTGTTCGCCGGTTTCGGGATGCGTGCGCACCAGTGGATGGACCTGCGGCGGATATTGCTTGTGCAATTCCTCGACCGGCTTGCCGAGCCGCCCGGCGAAAACGCGCACGATGTCGTGCACCGCGGTCAGGCCGCGGCAGAAGTCCTGCATCGCCGGCGACAGGCCGCGAAACGCCGCGGCCATGTCGGCGAACAGCGTGTCGCCGCCGACCGCAGGCACCTCGACCGCGCGCAGGATCGACCCCAGCGATGGCTCGGCGCGCCAGGTGACGTCCGAATGCCAGGCATTTTCCTTGCCCTTCGAATCGGGGCCGTGCGCGATGTGCAGCACTTCGGGATCGGGCTGATCCTTCGGCGTCGCGGGATGGATTTCGAGCGTCCCGAAGCGGCGGGCAAAGGCGATATGCTGCGCGGGGGTGATGGGCTGGCCGCGAAAGAAGACGACCTTGTGCGCGAGCAGCGCGGCACGGATTTCGGCGATGACCGCGTCATCCTGCTCCTGCGACAGGTCGATGCCCGAAATCTCGGCCCCGATCGACGGGGTCAGCGGCGCGACCTTCAGCCGCGCGAAGCTCTGCGGCGATGCGGCGACGTTCATGCCATTCTCTCCTTGCTCCCGAAGCGGGCATTAGGCGAGCGCGGGAACGCCGAGTCAAGCTCAGCGACGTCTTTCCTTCGCCTTCGCCGGCCCCTGCCGCGCCACGGCGCCGCGCCGCGCCACCTCCGCACGATAGCTGTCGCACGCGCCGCCCTTGGGCCATTTGGCGCAATAGTCGCGCCAGAAAGCGAGCTGTTCGTCGGTCATATGGTCGGATTTGGTGGACTTTTCGCCGATCTTGCGCGTCTCGCCGAGCACCGAATCGGACAGCGCCGTATCGACCGTATATTGCGCCGCGACCGGCACCGCTGCGCCGAACGCCAGCACCGCCGCGATCATGGGCAAGCCTGTCTTGATCATCATCGTCTCCCCTTTGGGCGACGGATCAACCCTGCTGCGCGTCCGAAAGTTCCCCCGGCGGGCGCCTATGCCCTTGATCGCGCAGGCTTCGCCAGATTCGCTTCGACCGCGCCGCGCACCAGCGCCTTGAACGCCGCGGCATCGACGCTGTCACCCTCGAACAGGTCGATCGCGCGCCGAACATTCCCGTCGAGGCTCGCGTTGAACAGCCCCGCCGGATCGGCGACCGCCGCGCCCCTGGCAAAGGTCAGCTTGACCTTGTCCTTATATGTCTCACCGGTGCAGATCACGCCCGCGCGCTCCCAGGTCGGCACGCCCGCGGGGTTGGTCGGCTTGCGCCATTTGACCGCTTCCTCGATCGCCGGATCGGCCTCGCGGATCAGCGCGCGCAGCTTTGCCAGCGTCGCGCCGCGCCAGTCGCCGAGCGACGCGATCTTCGCATCGATCAGCACCGAAGCGTCTTCGTCCGCCATCACCCTGTCTCCCTTACATCTTCTCGCCGGGCAGCACGCTCGCCTGCCGCACCCAGTCGGCGAAGGCGCTCTCGTCGACCGCATCGGCCTCATGGACATGAAAATAGCGCGTGTCGCCGCTCTTCGACGCCACGGGCGGCACCGGGTCGAGCCGCCGGCCGTCGAAAAAGGCGACCTTGATATAGCGGTCATAGCAATGGATGCTGAGGAACCAGTGGTTCGGCAGCGCATCGGGCGCGCCATAAAGCGGCGAATTCCACTTCACCGCCTTGCGCACGCCGGGCACCTCGCGCGCGATCAGCGCATCGAGCCGCGCCCAGGCGGCCGATTTCCAGCCCGGCATCGCGGCGATATAGGCCTGCACCGGCGCATCGCCTTCGCCCTTCGCGATCTGCGGATTGCCGCCCGACAGCAGGACGGGCTTTTCGGATTTCGCCATGACTCGCTCCTCGCAAGGCGCGTGATGCCACGCCGGGGCCGGTCCATCCAGCAGCGATGTTCTTCGCTGTCCCGCCATGATAGGAGAGGCGCGACAGCAGGAGAAAGCCGCATGGTTCGTCGTCGTATCCCCGTCCTCGCCACCTCTTGTCTCGCTCTTGCTCTCGCCGCCTGCGGCGCAAAGGCGGAAAAGGCGGGGGCCGAAGCCCCGAAGAGCGAGACGCCGGCGGCAACGGCCCCGGCCAGCAATCCCTCGGACGCCGGCACCACCAAGGCGGGCGATGCCGGCCCCGCCATAACCTCGCCGCTGCCACCGACCGCGGGCAGCAAGCTCGCCTCCTATGTGGGCAAATATCCGTTCGACAAGGTCGACGGGATCGCGTGGAACGACCATGCGCTCGTCAAGGCGGGAATCGCCGCGACGGTGAAGGACGCCGCGGTTCTGAAGGCGATCACCACGACCCAAGGCCCCGCCTCACCGATCGAGATGCGCGGCGACAAGGTCGCATCCTGGGCGTGCGAGCAGCATAATTGCGGCGCGCACCAATGGTCGGTCCAGATCGACCCGCGCACCGGCGCGACCGACGTCTGCTATTTCGACGAAGCCGCCGATCCCGCCAAGGCCCGCTGGTTCCTAGCGAGTGGCAAGGAAGAGAAACGCGACGGCAACTGCCAGTAGCGCCCGCGGCCTTGTCACCTCCCTGTTCCCCACCTTCGCGGGGGAACAGGAGGGCTAAATCGCGAGTCTCGCCGATCCCGGCAATTCAGCCTTTCAACCCGACATCTGGATTCGACTCTCGCTCCAGATAAGAACATAATGGGAACATTATCCGATTCGGAGAAGAGAGATGGCACCGATGTTCCGCTATTTCCTGGGCTTTCAGGTCGCCGCCGACCGCGCGGGCTGGCTGGCGCGCCAGTTGCCGCAGGTTTCGGGCGACCTGTTCGCGGGGCTGAAACCGCAACTCTATCATCTGACGCTCTGCACGATCGCCGAGACGCGGGCGCCGCATCCCTTCCTGCGCCAGCGCGTAGCGAGAGCGTTCGAGGCGGGCCTGCCTGCGGCGGCGTCCATTCCCTTCGGCCGGATCGTCGCGCGTGATGCGGGCGCCGCACTTATCACCGCAGGCAGCGTCGGCGAGGTCCGACAGCTTTACGAAGCGATCGTCGCTTTGCTCGCACCGCACGATATCGCGCCCATGCATCGCAAATCGGGTCTCCGCCCGCATGTCACGCTCGGTTACGGCGCCTGCGATTTTCCCGCCGTGCCGCTCGCCTGGAACTGGATCCCGCGCGACTTGGCGCTGATCGAAAGCCATGTCGGTCACGGCCGTCACCGCGTGCTGCAAAGCTGGGCGCTCGCGCCGCCGGCGCAGGCGATGTTCGACTTCATGGCCGACGAACTGCCCCCGCCGCTACGCCATGCCGCCTAGGCTTCGAGGCTATGCTCGAGCGTGATCTCGCAGTTGAGCAGCTTCGACACCGGACAATTCTTCTCGGCCTCGCCCGCGATCGCCGCGAATTCGTCGGCCGAAATTCCCGGCACCTTGGCGGTCAGCATCAGCGCCGACCTGGTGATCGTGAAACCGCCGTCCTGCTGTTCGAGCGTCACCGCGGCGCTGGTTTCGAGCGTGTCGCCCGAATAGCCCGCACGCGCGAGACCGAAGGATAGCGCCATGGTGAAACAGGCCGCGTGCGCCGCCGCGATCAGTTCCTCGGGATTGGTTCCCGGCTGCCCCTCGAAACGGGTGCCGAAGCCATAGGGCTGCGCGTCGAGCACCCCCGACTTGGTCGTGATCGCCCCCTTGCCATCCTTGCCGAACCCTTCGTAGCGGGCGGATGCGCGATTGACGGTCATGATGGTCTCCTTCGGTTGAAAAGTGGCGGGACTCGGGAAATGGGCCGTGCACAACCTACGCCCGGCGCCCGCCCGCTGCCACGCCTTTTAGAGGCAGCTAGGTGAGCGGTCCGCCGCCATGTCAGGAAACGACCGGAAGCGGGCAAGATATCCTCCCCGTGCCGGGGAGGATCGGCGACGGCAGTTCCCCACCCCAAAGCAGACCGCCACCGGCGGGGATAATCCCGGGGATAAAGTTGTGGATCAGCCGTTGAGGCTGCGCCGGATCGCCGCGATTTCGGCGTCGAGTTCGCTGTCATGGACGCGAAGCGCCTCGACCGTGCGCACCGCGTGGATCACCGTCGAATGGTCGCGCCCGCCGAAGCGGCGGCCGATCTCGGGATAGGAGCGCGGCGTCAGTTCCTTTGCCAGATACATGGCGACCTGACGCGGACGTGCGATCGCGCGGACGCGGCGTTTCGAGGCCATTTCGGCCTTGTCGAGCCGGTAGTGCGCGCAGACCGCGCGCTGAATCTCGTCGATCGTGATCCGCGGGCGGGCGCTGCGCACATTTTCCGCGAGCCGGTCCTCGGCCAGCGCCAGGTCGATCACCGTCCCGGTCAGCGCGGCGTAAGCCAGCAACTTGTTGAGCGCGCCTTCGAGCTCGCGGATGTTGCGAGTGAAATGCTTGACCAGATAAGCGACGACCGGGTCGGGCACCTCGACCATCGGCATCGCGGCGAGCCGCTGGCGGATGATCCGTTCGCGAAGGTCATCCTCGGGCGCCTCAATATCGGCGACGAGTCCGCCCGACAGGCGCGACAGCAGGCGCGCTTCAACCCCGTCGAGCATCGCGGGCGGGCGGTCGGCGGTGACGACGAGGCGCTTGCCCGCCGTCATCAGATCGTCGATCGTGTGAAGCAGTTCCTCCTGCGTCGAATTCTTGCCGATCACGAACTGCAGATCGTCGAGCAGCAGCAGGTCGGCGGCGCGCAGCCGCGCCTTGAACGCCATCATGTCGCCGCCGCGCATCGCGCCGACGAATTCGAGCATGAACTTCTCGGCCGACATCAGGATGATCGTCGCGGTCGGATGCGCCGCGGCATAATCCTGCGCGATCGCCTGCAAGAGGTGCGTCTTGCCCTGCCCGGTCCCCGAGCAGAGATAGAGCGGGTTGAACTGCGCCGTCTCGACCATCGCCATGCGGCGCGCGGCGTTGGCGGCAAGGATGTTCGAGCGCGCGACGACGAAGCGGTCGAACGACAGGCGCGGATCGAAGCCGAGCAAGGCGGGGTTGGCGGCGGCGGGCTGGGGCGCCTCGAACGCCGGCAGCGGCTGGGTCGCCAGCGTCTCGGCGCGGGCGGCCGCGGCGGCTCCGCCGCGCACAGTCACGCCGCGCACGGCAGGCAGATGCTGGCGCCATGCGAGTTCGAGCCGGTCGCCGAAGCGTTCGTTGATCCAGTTGGCCGAAAAGCGGCTCTGCGTCTCGAGCGTCACGACGCCCGACAGGGTGCAATAATCGGCAAAGCGGACGGGCTTCAACCAATGGTCGAAGGTGCGCGCGCCGAGGTCGCGGCGCAGGCCCTCGGCAACGCGCGGCCAGAGCGTAGCGGCGTCCCCGCTCACTGCCCCGTTCCTTGCGTCCATGCCATGCCGATCCCCGCTTTGTATCACGCCGTGCCGCCCCTCGCTGCCCCCGTTCGGTTCCTCGCGCGGCCGGCCACACGCAAATTCGCGCTGCCTGCGCCAGGACGCAAACATTCCGTCCCGGACACGCAGTCCGAAAGAGCGCGAATCATGTCGATGTGACGGCCACCGGCGAAGGCCGATGACTCCCTCTGTCTAGGCAAGGCGGCGCGAGTCGATCAAGTCCGACACATGTAAAAATACTGAAATAAAAATCTTGACTCGCAAGGGGGGTCGGAATCGCGTCGGAACTCCGATTTTCCTATGTTTTTCAATATCTTATTTGTGACGTCAAATATGACAGCAGCGAATCGCAGCAAATCCGTCACTTACCGCGCTGCAACACAACTGCCATCGCGGCGTCACGAACGGACGCACAAAAAAATGCCCGCCGGCATCGGGCCGGCGGGCATTTTTTGTACCCTTTCGGGACGATCGATCAGGCGATCGCGTTCACGCTCTTGGTCAGGCGCGAATATTTGCGAGCAACCGTATTCTTGTGCAGCACGCCCTTGGCGACACCGCGCGCCATTTCGGGCTGCGCAGCCTTCAGCGCGGTCGCCGCGGCGTCCTTGTCGCCCGAAGCCACGGCCGCCTCGACCTTCTTCACCAGCGTGCGGATGCGCGAAACGCGATTCTTGTTCACGGTAGCGCGCGCCTGGTTGCGACGGATGCGCTTCTTTGCCTGCGGCGTATTGGCCATAAATTCCTCTAGTCTTTCAAACGGTCAACATGGTCGGAGCGCAGCCTCATCGGAGCAGCCGAATCGCGCGAGGTGCAGCGAATCAATGTCCGGATGCGGCCGGTTCCGGACGACCGGACCCTGCTCGAAGGGTGCGCCCATAGCCACGAAGGGCTGTCCGGTCAATGCCTATTGCGGCAAAAAGCCGCCTCAACGCTGGCATTTCGGGCAAAAGAAGGTCGATCGCCCGCTCTGGACGACGCGCGCGATCGTCCCGCCGCATTCGCAAGCCTCGCCCTCGCGGCCATAGACGCGCCAATCCTTCGCGAAATAGCCGAGGTCGCCCTCGGGACTCAGGAAATCGCGCAGGGTCGATCCGCCCGCGGCGATCGCGGCGGTCAGTACCGCCTTGATCGCGGGCACCAGCGCCGCGAGTTTCGCGCGCGACACATCGGCCGCGGGCTTCAGCGGCGATATCTTCGCCATGTTGAGCGCTTCGCAGACATAGATGTTGCCGAGCCCGGCGACGACCGTCTGGTCGAGCAGCATCGCCTTGATCGGCGCGCGCCGCCCGGCCAGCGCGCTGGCAAGGGCGGCGGCGTCGAAATCATCCGACAACGGCTCGGGGCCGAGGGTCACGAACGCCGGGAACAGCGCCAGCGGATCGCCGCTGACGAGGTCGACCGACCCGAATCGGCGCGGGTCGTGAAGGAACAGCCGGTGCCCCGCGCCGGTTTCGAGCAGCAGATGGTCGTGCTTCCCCGCCTCGCCGCCCTCGGTCCGCCAGCGTCCCGACATGCCGAGGTGGAAGATCATATGATCGTCACGGTCGGTCGACACGATGCCATATTTGGCGCGGCGCGACAGGGTGGTGACAGTCGCGCCGGTCAGCCGCTGCGCAAGGTCGGCGGGAAAGGGCCGGCGAAGGTCGGGGCGGAACGTCGTGACCGCCGTCAGCCTTTGCCCTTCGAGGAAGGGCGCGAGGCCGCGGACGGTGGTTTCGACTTCAGGAAGTTCGGGCATATCGCGCATCGGGCTACGCGCCATTTGCGCGGGCGGCAAGGCCCGGCTAAAGGCCGGAGCGCACTTCCGCACTCCCCGCAAAGGCGCGCATAAATGGCTACCCCCGACACCGTCAGCTTCGGTTACGAACAGGTTCCGGCGACCGAGAAGACCGCGATGGTCGGCGAGGTGTTCAGCCGCGTCGCGCGCAAATACGATATCATGAACGACGCGATGTCGGGCGGGATGCACCGCCTCTGGAAGGATCGCTTCGTGCGCCGCGTGAAACCGCGCAGCGGAGAGGCGATCCTCGACATGGCAGGCGGCACCGGCGACATCGCCTTTCGCATGGAGCGCTCGGGCGCCAGCATCACCGTCGCCGACATCAATCCCGACATGCTGGGCGTCGGCATGGAGCGCGCGGCCGAGCGCAGCATCGACAGCCTCGTCTGGTCCGAGCAGAATGCCGAGAAACTCTCCTTCCCCGATCGCTTCTTCGACGCCTATACGATCGCTTTCGGCATCCGCAACGTCACCGACATTCCGGCCGCGCTCAAGGAAGCGCACCGCGTGCTGCGCTATGGCGGGCGCTTCTTCTGCCTCGAATTCTCGACCAACGAATGGCCCGGCTTCGCACAGGCTTATGACGCCTATTCGCACCATCTGGTGCCGAAGCTCGGCAAGCTGATCGCGCAGGACGAGGACAGCTATCGCTATCTGATCGAATCGATCCGCCGCTTCCCGCCGATGCCCGAATTCGCCCGGATGATCCGCGAGGCCGGTTTCACCGCGGTGAAGGTCGAGCCGATCATGGGCGGTCTCGTCGCGATTCACAGCGGGTGGAAAGCTTGACCCGACCCGTCACTCATATCGCTCGCCTGCTGAAATGGGGGCGCATCCTCGCGCGCCACGGCGCGCTGCGCGGGATCGAGAGTGCGCCGCAAACCCCGCCGGGCGTCAAGCGTCTGTGCCGCCTCGCGCGGTTCGGGACGATCCAGCCGAAAATTCCGGACTATGCCGCGGCCTTTCAGGCGATCGGTCCCGCAGCAGTCAAGCTCGGCCAGACACTCGCGACCCGGCCCGACCTTGTCGGCGAAGAGGCCGCCCGCAATCTGCTGAGCCTGCAGGACGCGCTCGCGCCGGTCGGTTTCGAGCGCATCAGGGCCGAGATCGAGCAGACCTTCGAGGCCCCGCTCGAAAGCCTCTATACCGAATTCGACCCCGAACCCGTCGGCTCGGCCTCGATCGCACAGGTCCACCGCGCGGTAACCACCGATGGCCGGAAGGTCGCGGTGAAGGTCCGCCGGCCCGGCATCGACAAGCAATTCGCGCGCGACATCGAAACCTATGAATGGGCGGCCGCGCATCTCGAAGCGTTCGGCGGCGAGGCGAGCCGGCTGCGTCCGCGGCAGGTGATCGCCAATTTCCGCCGCTGGACCTTGCGCGAACTTGACCTCCGCCGCGAAGCCGCCTCGGCCTCCGAGCTCGCCGACGCGATGGTCGGCGTCCCGACCTATGAAGTGCCCGCGATCGACTGGGACCGCACCGCGAGCCGCGTGATGACGCTCGACTGGATCGACGGCATCAAAATCTCGCACCGCGACCAGCTCATCGCCGCGGGGCACGATATGGAAAAGCTGGCGGCGAACCTCGTCAACGCCTTCCTCCGCCAGGCGATTGCCGAAGGTTTCTTCCACGCCGACATGCACCAGGGCAATTTGTTCGTGAAAGCCGACGGCACGATCGCCGCGGTCGATTTCGGTATCATGGGACGGATCAACCGCCAGGCGCGCTACTGGCTCGCCGAAATCCTCTATGGCCTCACCACCGGCAATTACCGCCGCGTCGCCGAGATTCATTTCGAGGCGCAATATGTCCCCGACTATCATAGCGTCGAGGAGTTCGCGACGGCGCTGCGCGCGGTCGGCGAGCCGATGCGCGGCAAGCCGGTGAGCGAACTCAGCGTCGGTCAGATGCTCGATGGGCTGTTCGCGATCACCCGCGATTTCGACATGCAGACGCAGCCGCACCTGCTGCTGCTGCAAAAGACGATGGTGATGGTCGAGGGCGTGGCGACGATGCTCGATCCGAAGATCAACATGTGGGACGTCTCCGGCCCCTTCGTTCGCGAATGGATTCGGGGCGAGCTCGGCCCCGAGGCCGCGCTCGCCGACGGCATCCGCGAACAGGGCAAGACGCTGGCGCTGATCCCCGACATCATCCGCCGCCTCGACGCACAATTGCCGAAGCCTGGCGGCGCGCCGCCCGCACCGCCGCTGCCCGACATCGCGCTGATGTGGGAAAAGAGCGAGAAACGCGTCTGGTGGCGCTATGCGCTGACGGCGCTGGTCGGCGCGGCGGCCGGAGCGGTCGCGTTCAACTGGTTCGGTTGACATGCATGAATCATGCGCATAGATTTTGCGCATGAATCGCCCGTCGCGCTCCATGGCCGGCAGAAAGCCGACCAACATCACCCTTCCGGCTGATTTGGTGGCCGAAGCCAAACGCCTGGGCATCAATGTCTCGCAGGCTTGCGAGGCGGGGTTGACAGGCGAAGTCCGAAAAAGGCTGGGCGAAGAATGGAAACGCGAAAATCGGGAAGCCATCGAGTCTTCCAATGAATATGTGCGCAAGCATGGTCTGCCGCTCGCCCGGTATCGAGATCGCCTGTGGCGCAGCTAGACGTGTTCCGGACCGATGAAGGCGAGTATCTGCTCGACTTCCAGTCGGACACGCTGGACCATTACAACACCCGTTTCGTGATCCCGCTGGTCAGCCCGGATCATGGACCGAAGCTTGCCGAACGGCTTAATCCCGTCTTTGCCATCGATGGCGAACCGATGGCACTCTACACGCAATTTGCGTTGACCGTACCGGCGGCGGATCTCAAATATTTCGTGACGTCGCTGTCCGACCAGCATTATCTCGTCATGTCGGCCATCGACATGCTCATCAGCGGATATTGATGCCATGGCCCCGAAGCGTATCCTGCTCATCATCGGCGGCGGCATCGCGGCCTACAAGAGCATCGAGCTCGTCCGGTTGCTTCGCAAGTCGGGGCATGTCGTGCGCTGCGTGCTGACGCGCGCGGGCGAGCAGTTCGTGACCCCGTTGACGCTCGCCGCCCTGTCCGAGAATAAAGTCTATACAAATCTTTTCGACCTGAAGGATGAGGTCGAGATGGGGCATATCCAGCTCAGCCGCGAGGCCGACCTCGTCGTCGTCGCGCCCGCGACCGCCGACCTGCTCGCGAAGATGGCGGCGGGCATCGCCGACGACCTGGCGACGACGCTGCTGCTCGCGACCGACAAGCCGGTGCTCGCGGCGCCCGCGATGAACGTCCGCATGTGGCTGCACCCGGCAACGCGGCGCAATGTTGCGACGCTGCGCGGCGACGGCATCACCGTGATGGAACCCGACGAGGGCGAAATGGCGTGCGGCGAATATGGGCCGGGTCGGCTTCCCGAGCCGCAGGCGATCAAGTATGCGATCGACACGGCGCTTTCTTCTCCCCTCCCGCTTGCGGGAGGGGGTGATCGGAGGCACGTGACTCTGGTCACGGGAGGGCCTGTTTCGGTCGATACGGAAGCCGACATGCCCTCCCCTAACCCCTCCCGCAGGCGGGAGGGGAATATTGAGGACCAGCCCGACTTCGCGCCCGCGAACCATCGCCCCCTATTCGGCCGCCGTATTCTGATCACCGCGGGACCGACGCACGAGCCGATCGATCCGGTGCGCTACATCGCCAACCGGTCGAGCGGAAAACAAGGCTTCGCGATTGCCGCCGCCGCCGCCGAGGCGGGCGCCGAGGTGCTGCTGATCGCCGGGCCGGTGCCGCTGCCGACCCCGCCCGGCGTGATCCGCGTCGATGTCGAGACGGCGCGCGAGATGGCAGCCGAGGTCGAGGCGGGCCTGCCCGTCGATGCCGCGATCATGGTCGCCGCGGTCGCCGACTGGCGCGCCGCCGACACCGCGGCGCAGAAAATCAAGAAGGACGGCAGCGGCGCGGTCCCGCCGCTCGCGCTCGCCGAGAATCCCGACATCCTCGCCGGCCTCGCGAAAAGTGCGCGGCGCCCGCCGCTGCTGATCGGCTTCGCGGCCGAGACCAACGACGTCCTCGCGCACGCCGGGGCAAAGCTGGCGCGCAAGGGCTGCGACTGGATCGTCGCCAACGATGTTTCCGCCGACCCGATGGGCGGCGAGACGAACCGCGTGCATATCGTCAGCAAGGCTGGCGTGGACAGTTGGGACCGGCTGCCGAAAGGCGCTGTCGCCCGCAAATTGATGGAAAAGATCGCCGATGAGCTCGACGCCCGCCTGCCCGCTTCCGATGATTGAGATCGCGATCCAGCGCCTGCCGAACGGCGGCGGCCTGCCCCTGCCCGCCTATGCAAGCGCGGGTGCGGCGGGGATGGATGTCGTCGCGGCCGAGACGCTGACGCTGCGCCCCGGCGCGCGCCACGCGGTCGCGACCGGCTTCGCGATGGCGATCCCGCCCGGCTATGAGGTGCAGGTGCGCCCGCGCTCGGGCCTCGCGCTCAAGCACGGCATCACCTGCCTCAACACGCCGGGGACGATCGACAGCGACTATCGCGGCGAAGTGAAGGTGATCCTCGCCAACCTGTCCGACGATAATTTCGAGATCGCGCGCGGCGACCGCATCGCCCAGCTCGTTCCTGCGCCCGTCCAGCACGCCGCTTTTGCCGAGGTTGTGACCCTAGACGAAACCGCGCGCGGGACGGGCGGCTTCGGCTCGACCGGGGTCGCCAGCGACGAGACCATCGAAGACGATAATATCCCTGAAAATGTCGGCTCGCTCGCGGCGATGAAGATGCGCCAGCCCGGCGAATAAGCTTGCTCAGCGACGCCGAACTCGACCGTTACGCGCGCCAGATCGTCCTGCCCGCCTTCGGCGGCGCGGGGCAGGCGAAGCTGAAGAGCGCCCATGTCGCGATCGTCGGCGCGGGCGGGATCGGCTGTCCGGCGATCACCTATCTGGCCGCCGCGGGGGTCGGCAGGCTGACGATCGTCGACCATGACCGGATCGAGTTGTCGAATCTCCAGCGCCAGCCGCTCTTCACCGACGCCGACCTCGGCGCGCCGAAGGCCGAGGTCGCGGCCGACGCCGCGCGGCGGATCAACCCGCATGTCGAGGCGGTGGCGGTGGCGGAACGGCTCGACGCGGACAATGCCGAGGCGCTGCTCGCGGGCGCCGGGCTGATCCTCGACGGCTGCGACAATTTCGCGACCCGGCTCGCGGTCAATACGGCCGCGGTGGCGCGCCAGATCCCGTTGCTCTCCGCCGCGATCGGCGCCTTCGAGGGACAGGTCGCGCTCTATGAGGGCTGGCGCACCGACAGCCCCTGCTATGCCTGCCTCGTCGGCGACGACCCCGACCGCCCCGGCATCAACTGCGCCGAACAGGGGGTGATGGGCGCGCTCGCGGGGATGGTCGGGACGATGGCGGCGCTCGAAGCAGTGCGCGCGCTCACCGGCTGGGGCCGGGCGCTGACGGGCAAGCTCGCGATCCTCGACATGCTCGACCGGCGCTGGCGCGAGGTCGCAGTCGCCAAGGAACCGGAGTGCCCGATATGCGGGGGCTGAGCCTCATCGTCGCCGCCGCCGACGGCGGACGCTTCTATGCCGCGCTCGAAACCGCGGCCGCGGCGAGCGCGCTGGGGCGTCCCGCGCGGCTCTTTCTCCAGGGCGAGGCCGCGGCATTGCTCCGCGCGCCCGTTTCGTTCGACGGCGATCCCGCGCGCCGGGCCGCCGGGCAACCCGACCTCGCATCGCTGATCGCCGAGGCGATGGCGATGGGCGTGCGGCTGATCGTCTGCCAGTCGGGCCTGGCGCTGGCCGGCATGACCGCGAGCGAGCTGGTGCCCGATATCCGCGCGGGCGGGCTGGTGAGTTTTCTGAGCGAGGCGGGGGCGGACGATCAGCTGGTCGTTTATTGACACTCCCCTCCCGCCAGCGGGAGGGGTCGGGGGTGGACCAGCACCGTTTCAGATGCCCTCCCCGCTGCGAGTAGCGAACAAGTTCGCAACTCTCGCTGCCCCTCCCGCTTGCGGGAGGGGGGTAAAGTCACGGATTCTTGCAGACGGTGATCGCGTCGGGCGCCGGCCGCTTGCCCTCGGGGACGAAGCGCGCGAGATAGCCCCCGGCGTGCGCCTTGTCGTCATAGGACACGAGCTTGTAGCCCACCGCCTCGAATTCGCAGACGAGCAGGCGGAAAGGCGTGCCGTGCTGCGCGATCGGGCGGTCACCGTCGACGACGATCACCTGCCCGCCCTTGCGGAGCGCCGGGCGCAGCCGCCACAGGAAAGCGTAGGGCTCGCCGATCTCGTGATACATATGGACCATGAACACGCGGTCGAAGCTGCCCGCAGGCAAGCGCGGATCGTCGACCGCGCCGAGTTTCAGCGAGACATTGTCGAGCCGTTCGCGCGCGACGCGGTCGGCGAGGCGCTCGATCACCTCGGGCTGGATGTCCTGCGCGAGGACGCGCCCCGTGGCGCCGACGCGCGGGGCGAGCCGCACCGTATAATAGCCGTCGCCCGCGCCGATGTCGGCGACGGTCATGCCGGGGCGGACGTCGGCCGAATCCATGATGTCGTCGGCTTCGTTGACGCGGTCGCGCGCTTCCTCGGTCGACCATTTGGTCGAGGTGATCGGCGCGACCGGACGGTCGGCAGGCGGAAATTCGCGCGCGGTTTCGGGGCGGTCGCTATCGCTGCTCCACGGATTGTCGCAGCCGCCGAGCAGCAGCAGCGCCGCCAGCGCGGCAAAAAGCGGCAGCGCCGCGGGCGGGGCCGCGCGGCGGATCATCAGTCGATGTCCTCCACCTCGACCTTTTCGCCGGTCACCTTCTGCGACAGCGCCGCCGCCATGAACGGATCGAGCGCGCCGTCGAGCACGTCGCCCGGCGCGGTCGAGGTCACCCCGGTGCGCAAATCCTTCACCAGCTGATAGGGCTGGAGGACATAGGAGCGGATCTGGTGGCCCCAGCCGATCTCGGTCTTTGCCTGATATTCGCCCGATGCCTCGGCCTCGCGCTTCTGAAGCTCGGCCTCGTAAAGGCGCGCCTTCAGCATTCCCATCGCGGTCGCGCGATTCTTGTGCTGCGAGCGGTCGATCTGCGACGCGACGACGATGCCGGTGGGCATGTGGGTGATGCGCACCGCCGAATCGGTCGTGTTGACGTGCTGCCCGCCCGCGCCCGAGGCGCGATAGGTATCGATCTTGAGGTCGCTTTCCTTGATCTCGATCTCGATATTGTCGTCGATCACCGGATAGACCCACACCGACGAGAAGCTGGTGTGGCGCCGCGCCGAGCTGTCGTAGGGCGAAATGCGGACGAGGCGGTGGACGCCGCTTTCGGTCTTGGCATAGCCATAGGCATTCTCGCCCTTGACCAGCATCGTCGCCGACTTGATCCCCGCCTGGTCGCCCGCCTGATATTCGATCAGTTCGACCTTCATGCCGCGCTTCTCGGCCCAGCGGCTGTACATGCGCTGGAGCATTTCGGCCCAGTCCTGGCTTTCGGTGCCGCCGGCGCCGGCGTGGACCTCGACATAGCAGTCGTAGCTGTCGGCCTCGCCCGCGAGCAGCGCCTTGACCTTGTCCTCCTCGGCGCGCGCGGCGAGCGCGGCAAGGCTGGCGACGGCATCGTCGACGAGCGCTTCGTCGCCTTCCATCTCGGCGAGTTCGATCAGTTCGACGGTGTCGCCCATTTCCTTCTCGATCGCGCGCGTCGCGGTGATCGCCTCGTCGAGACGGCGGCGTTCGCGCATGACCTCCTGCGCCGCCTTGGGGCTATCCCACAGCGTCGGGTCCTCGACCTTCGCGTTCAATTCATCGAGGCGGCGCACCGCGCGGTCCCAGTCGAGGAACCGGCGCAGCAGCGCCAGCGCGGCGTTGATGGTATCGACATGATCCTGCGCTTCGGCGCGCATGACATTGCTCCTGAAATTCGATCGGGCACCGGCCATAAAGGCTGGCGCGCCATAGACAAGCGTCAGATGATCCCGCCGCGATCGTCGAGGAAATCGGCGTCGGTGCGGCGCCCATTGCCCTGCTGGACAGGCACGTCCTGGCGTTTCGGCGTCTTGACCGGCTTGATCTCCTCTTCGCGGATCGTCCGGCGCGGCTCGCTTTCGGGCTTGAAGGCCTCCCAGATGATCGCCGCCTTGGGGTCGGTTCCCGGCCAGCTGCCGTAAACGCGGCGGCCCGACTGGCGATCGATGCGCACCATGCGGATGCCCTTCGGCGCGATGAAGGGCACCGGCGGCGCATCGGTCAGCGCGCCGAGGAAGAAATCCTTGAAGATCGGCGCCGCGAGGCTGCCGCCCTGCGCATAGCCGCCCATATTGCGCGGCTGGTCGAACCCGACATAGACGCCCGCGACGACATCGGGCGAACCGCCGACGAACCAGACGTCCTTCGGCCCCGTCGTGGTGCCGGTCTTGCCGAACAGCGGCACGCCGAGGTCGCGCAGCCGCACCGCGGTGCCGCGCTGGACGACGCCCTCGAGCATATGGACGACCTGATAGGCGGTCAGCGGGTCCATGAGCTGTTTGCCCGACGGCGCGAAGCGCGGCATCGGCCGTCCGTCCCAATCCTTCATGTTGCAGCCGTCGCACGGGCGCCAGTTCTTCGGAAAGATCACCTTGCCGCGGCGGTCCTGCGCATAGTCGATCAGCCGCGGTTTCAGTTCGCGGCCGTGGTTGGCGAGCATCGAAAAGGCGTTGGTCATCCGCTCGACCGTCGTCGTCCCGGCGCCGAGCGCGGTCGAGAGATAGGGTTCATGCTGGCCGATGCCCATCGTCTTGATCGTCTCGACGATCGGCTCCATGCCGACCTGGCTCGCGGTGCGTACGGTCATCAGGTTGCGCGACTGTTCGAGGCCCCAACGCATCGTATGTTCGCCCGACCCGCCCGCGCCGCCATAGTTGCGGAAGCATTTGTTGCCGAGGCTCGCGCCCTGATAGACGCAGAACGGCCCGTCGACGATCAGCGTCGCCGGGGTCATGCCGTTGTCGAGCGCGGTCGCATAGACGAAGGGCTTGATCGTCGATCCCGGCTGGCGTTCGGCCTGCGTCGCGCGGTTGAACGGCGACAGGCGCACGTCGAAGCCGCCCTGCATCGCATAGATGCGCCCCGAATGCGGGCTTTCGACGACCATGCCGCCCGACACTTCGGGGATGTTGCGAAGCTGATAAACGCCGGGCGCGGTCGCCTTGACCGCGATCAGGTCGCCGGGGCGCATCGCCGAAAAGGCGCTGCCGCCCGTCTTGCGATACCCCATCGACGCCGCTCCCGCGGGCAAGCGGCCGATATCGCCGTTGGCAAAGCCGATCCGCGCCTCGCCCGCCGATTTCGACAGCACTGCCGCGACGCGCCAATTGTCGTAATCGATGCCGATGAAGCTCGACGCGAGGCGGCTTTTCCACTGCTCGTCGGCCTCGATCCGCGCGATCGGCCCCGACCAGCCCTTGCCGGTGTCGTAGCGGACGAGCCCGCGGCGCAGCGCGGCCGTCGCCGCTTCCTGCATCTTGCTGTCATAGGCGGTGCGGACCCACAGGCCGCCGCCATAGACGGACAGCGGGCCGTCGTCGGGAGTTTCGCCGAACTGGTCGATCAGCTGGCGGCGCACCTCTTCCATATAATAGCCGCCGACCTGCGCGACCGCCTTGTTGCCCGTTTCGGAGAGGCCGAGCGGCATCGCCTGCGCGGCGTCGCGCTGTGCGGCGGTGATCCAGCCGTTGCGGAACATTTCCGAAAGGACGAAATTGCGCCGCGCCATCGCCTTGTCGGCATTGCGTGCGCGGCCATAGGTTTCGGGCGCCTTGGGCAGGATGGCGAGGAAAGCCATTTCGTGGAGCGCGAGCTGATCGACATCCTTGTCGAAATAGGCGCGCGCCGCCGCCTGCACACCGAAGCTGCGGCGGCCGAGGGGGATTTCGTTCAGATAAAGCTCGAGAATCTGCTCCTTGGTTAGCGCCGCCTCGATGCGCTTGGCGAGGATCGCCTCGCGAATCTTGCGGGTATAGCTGACCTCGTTGGTAAGGAGCAGATTCTTCGCGACCTGCTGGGTGATCGTCGAGGCGCCGATCGGGCGGCCGCTGTTCGTCAGATTGGTGATGATCGCGCTGACGATGCCGGGATAGTCGATCCCGCCATGCTCGAAGAAAGTGCGGTCTTCCGCCGCCAGATAGGCGCGGACGAGGAGCGGCGGATATTCGCTATATTCGAGCTGGACGCGCCGTTCGCGCGCATAGCTGTGGACCGGCTTGCCCTCACCGTCGCGGACCATCGTCGGCAGCGGCGGCTCGTAATCGCGAAGCTGGTCGACCGACGGCAGGTTGCGCGCGAAGACGATCCAGCCCAGGATCAGCGCCAGCAGCCCCACGCCGATCAGATAGCCGAGCCAGCGGAACCAGCGGCGCAGCCACATCTCGCGAAACCAGGACATGGCCGCATTGCCGTCGCGGCGCAGGCGGTAGCGGAAATGGGACATGGTCTCGGACGGCATAGGGCCAAGCCTCTAAAGGCTGCGCGCGCGAAAGGGAAGCGGGCTTGCGGCGGGTTGCCGACAGGTAGCGAGTGTTTCCAGCCGGTTCGCACGAAGACACAAAGACACGAAGAGGTCGTGATTGCCGCAAAGCGGCCTTCTCCCTCAACGACACATCTTTTCACGCCGGTGAAGGAGATAAGGGGCCTGTCGGCCCTAACCAGCCTCTTCGTGTCTTTGTGTCTTCGTGCAAAATATCTTCTACCGCGCCCGGCCGCGCGCGCTCACGGGCCAAATCGCGACCAGCGTGTCGCCCGACACGACATGATAATGATCATAGAGGTTCACCGTCGGGTCGCAGTGCGGAACCGTCAGCATCACCGGATCGCCCGGCGCGAGCCGATCTCCGATACCGGAAGCGATCAGCGCCGAATGCTCGTCACCCATGAAGGCGAAGCGCGCATCCTCGGGCGCGCCGCGCCGGACGACCGCGACCCCGCCGTCGGTCGATAGCGCCTTGAACCCCGCGTCGATCGTCACGAGCCCGGCGTGATTGGCGCTGACGACGCGCGCATCGACGCCGAGCGCGGTTTCGAACGGGACATCGCCGTCGCCGCTCAGGTCGCAATCGAGATATTGCGTGTCCATGAAGACATAGGAACCCGCCTGAAGCTCGGTGAAGACGCCGAGGTCGAGATCGATGCGGTGCGTGCCGGTGCCCGATCCGGTGACGATCCCCGGCGCGAAGCCCGCTTCGGCGAGCGCCGCGATGACGCTCTTCAGATAATCGGTGCGCTCGACGATCGCGGCGCGGCGTTCGGCATAAACCTCGATATGCTGCTGCGACCCGCAATAATATTGGACGCCGCGGTAGCGAAGGCGCGGCAGCGCCGTGATCGCCCGCGCCAGATCGACCGCCGCCTCGGCCGACGCGACCCCGGTGCGCCGGATGCCCGGATCGATGTCGATCACGACGTCGAGCGTCGCGCCCGCAACTTCCAGCGCCGCGTCGATCCGTTCGGCGACGGCGGGATGATCGACGACCGCCATCAGGCCGTCGGCGCGCGCTGCGAGCGCCGCGAGCCGGTCGATCGCGCGCGGGGCGGCGACCGGCGAGGTGATGAGGATGCCCGCGATGCCGCCGTCCACCAGCACCTCCGCCTCACCGATCTTCGCGCAGCAGACCCCAAGCGCGCCCGCGCCCAACTGCCGCTTCGCGATATCGACGCTCTTGTGCGTCTTGGCATGGGGGCGCAGCCCGACGCCATGCCCCGCGGCGAGCGCCGCCATCGCTGCGATGTTGCGGTCGAGCGCCTCGACATCGAGCACCAGCACCGGCGTGTTGAGGTCCGCGCGCGAGCCCTGCCGGCCGATCAGATGCGCGTGCAGGCTGATATCGTCGCTCATGCCGTCAGCGTCCCGTCGCCGCGATCCGGCGCGCGAAATGAATCTGCACCGCGTCGCGCACCCCGCGCGCGATCTTTTGCTGCCCCGCCTTCGACGACAGAAATTCGGCGTCCGCCTTGTTCGACACGAAGCCGGTCTCGAACAGGATCGACGGCGTGTCGGGCGCCTTCAGCACCACGAACGACGCGAAGCGGTGCGCGGTCGTGCGGAAATCCACCTCGTCCGACGCCTCGCGCTGGAGCAGACGCGCGAAGTCCGACGCCGTGTTCATCGTCTCGCGCTGGGTGAGGTCGAGCAGGATCGACGATACCGCGCTGCCATGCGCGCCCAGGTCGACGCCGTTGATGATGTTCGCCTTGTTCTCGCGCGCCGCGAGCCGCGCCGCTTCGCGGTCCGACGCGACCTCCGACAGCGTATAGACCGACGCGCCGTGCGCCTGTTCGTTCGCGGCGGCGTCGGCGTGAATCGAGAGGAAGAGGTCGGCCTTCAGCCGCCGCGCGATGCCGTACCGCTCCTCGAGCACCAGAAAGCGGTCGTCGGCCCGCGTCAGTGCGACGCGCACGCGGCCCTGCGCGACCAGCGCGTCGCGGATCGCCTTGGCGAGCGCCAGCGTGATATCCTTCTCGCGCTGGCCGCCGTGCGGCGAGATTGCGCCGGGATCGTGCCCGCCATGCCCCGCATCGATCACGACGAGCGGCAGGCGCGGATCGGCCGGCCCTTCGATCGCGGGAAGCGGCAGCGCAGGCTTCGGCTTGCCGATCGGGACGGTGACGCTGTAGCGCTTTTTCGGCCGCTCGGCGCGGAATCGGGCGATATCGGACCCCGAGACGCGCTCCAGCCCGACGCTGTGCCGGAACGTGTCGGCCGACTGCGCCATCGGCGACGACAGGCTCGCGAGAGCAAACGCCAGCGCGGCCGCCTGACCGCCGCGTCGCGACCCAATATGGAACCAGCGTCTGTTCGAAACCATGAAGCCCTCGGCCGTGAAACACGGTGAATCCCTTATTAGCCGCATCCTGTCAAACAGGGGTTAACCCGCCGCGAAGCGCACGCGATGATTGCAATCGGGTGACATATTCCCATCTTATGCGGCGGCGGAGGTTGCCGTCGGCCCATGCCGATGCTAGCACCCCCGCACTGACGGTGTCCGACCCGGCGCCGTCCGGCCTTTTGAGGGGAAGGCCCGGCCTGCGCGAATCGCGGATCGGAGCCGCCCTGGTGCCGGGCACGCGGGGAAGAACGCACGTCCGTCAGTCCACCCGGATGATCGGGCGGCCGGCGCGACCTTCTCCGGAATGTCGACCAGCCTCCTCGCTCACCCAAGTAACCAGGTTGATGCCGCATGAGGCTTGCCATGCCCTCTTCAGATCGCGACGCAGGCGCTTTCGCCCCTGCGCTTGTCGCGACCGAAGACCGCATGTGCGTCCAGGACCGGACGCAGGCCGCGCACGGCAATAACGTCTTTTTTTCTTTGAACCCTAACGACCGCCGCCGTCCGTCCCGGATGGTCGCGGCCTTTTTGTTTGGCGCGCCGCGGCGCGCCTGGAGTGATAATAATGACCACGCGCATGTTGATCGACGCGCGGCACCGGGAAGAGACCCGGGTCGCCGTCACCAAGGGAAACCGCATCGAGGAGTTTGATTTCGAGTCCGCGGAGCACAAGCAGCTCAAGGGCAATATCTATCTGGCCAAGGTCACCCGCGTCGAACCGTCGCTGCAGGCGGCGTTCGTCGAATATGGCGGTAATCGCCACGGCTTTCTGGCCTTCAGCGAAATCCACCCCGACTATTACCAGATTCCGAAGGAAGATCGCGACGCGCTGCTGCGCGAAGAGGCCGAACATGCCGCCGAGGCCGCGCTGCGCGCCGAGGAGGATCTCGACGAGCTCGAAGGCGATGTCGCCGACGTCGAATATCACGACGACGAAAATGGCGACGCCCCTGCCCCCGAAACCATCGGCGAAGACGCGGATGGCGATGAGGATGGCGATGCCGAGAATGGCGATGACGAAGGCACCGAGGATGGCGCCGAAGAGGACAAGAATGGTCGTGGCGACCGCAAGCGCCGCGGCCGCGATGGCCGCAAGGGCGGACGGGGCCGCGGACGCGGCCGCCGCGGCGACGACGAGGACGGCGAAAGCCGCATGTCGCTGCGCCGTCGCTACAAGATTCAGGACGTCATCCGTCGCCGCCAGGTGATGCTGGTGCAGGTCGTCAAGGAAGAGCGCGGCAACAAGGGCGCGGCGCTGACCACCTATCTGTCGCTTGCCGGCCGCTATTGCGTGCTGATGCCCAACACGATGCACGGCGGCGGGATCAGCCGCAAGATTTCGAACGGCGCCGATCGCCGCAAGCTGAAGGCGATGATCGACGAGATGGGCCTGCCGCCGACGATGGGCTGCATCGTCCGCACCGCGGGGATGAGCCGCACCAAGGTCGAGATCAAGCGCGACTTCGACTATCTTGCCCGCCTGTGGGACGAGATTCGCGAAAACACGCTGGGGTCGAGCGCGCCGGCGCTGATCCATTCGGACAGCGATCTCGTCAAGCGCGCGATCCGCGACATCTATCACAAGGATATCGAGGAAGTACTCGTCGAGGGCGACGAGGGCTATAAGGCCGCGAAGCAGTTCATGAAATTGCTGATGCCGAGCCACGCGCGGCGCGTGAAGCAATATGCCGACCCCGTGTCGCTCTATCAGCGCTACGGCGTCGAGGATCAGCTCGCGGGGATGCTCAATCCCGTCGTCCAATTGAAATCGGGCGGCTATCTGGTGATCAATCCGACCGAGGCCCTGGTGTCGATCGACATCAACTCGGGGCGGTCGACGCGCGAACATAATATCGAGCAGACCGCGCTCAGCACCAACCTCGAGGCTGCGCACGAAATCGCACGGCAGCTTCGCCTGCGCGACATGGCGGGGCTGATCGTGATCGACTTCATCGACATGGATCACGGCTCGAACGTCCGCAAGGTCGAGCGCGCGATGAAGGACGCGCTCAAGAACGACCGCGCGCGCATCCAGGTCGGCCGCATCTCCGGCTTCGGGCTGATGGAGATGAGCCGCCAGCGGCTGCGCACCGGCGTCCTCGAAGCTTCGACGCGCCCCTGCCCGCATTGCGAGGGCACCGGCCTCGTCCGCACCGCTTCGTCGGCCGGCCTCAGCGCGCTGCGCCTGATCGAAGAGGAAGCCGCGCGCGGCAAGGGCAGCAAGATCGTCCTGCGCGCGAGCCAGGAAGCAACCTTCTACCTCCTCAACGAAAAGCGCCGCGAACTGCGCGAAATCGAGGAGCTCTACGGCGTCTCGGTCGAAATCCTTCCCGACGGCGAGACCGAGGGCGCGCGGATGGCGGTCGAGGTCGGCGGCCCGCCGCCGGTCCAGCGCCGCAGCTTTGCCCCGATCGTCGAGATCGAGGAAGAAGAGGATTTCGTCGAAGAAGATGAGGACGAAACCGAGGAGGAAGAGGCCGAGGCCCGCCCTGCTCGCCACGAACGCCAGGGCGGCGACGACGAAAGCGACGGCGAAGGCCGCAAACGCCGCCGCCGTCGCCGCCGCGGCCGTCGCGGTCGTCGCGACGAGGAAGGCGATGAAACCGGCGAGACCGAGGCCAGCGACGACGCCGAAGCCGAGGAAGCGCCCGCCGAAGAGGCTGCACCGGTAGAGGCTGAAACTGCCGAAGCCGAAGAAGCCGAAGCGAAACCGCGTCGCCGGCGCGGTGGACGCGGCCGCAAGAAAGCCGAAGAGGTAACGGAGACCGAAGCCGAAACGGCCGCGACCGAAGAGGCCACGCCGGTGGAAGCCGAGGCTGTTGCCGAACCCGTCGCCGAGGAAGCCCCGGCGGCCGAGGAAAAGCCGAAGCGCAAGCGCGCCCCGCGCAAGACCAAGGCCGCACTTGCCGCCGAAGCCGCGGAAGCAGCCGAAACGGTCGAAGCGCCCGCCGCCGAACCCGCTCCGGAGGTCGAAGCCGAGGCCGAAGCCGAAAAGCCCGCGCCGAAGAAGCGCGCCAGCCGCGCCCGGAAGAAGGTCGAACCCGAAGCGGAAGCGGCACCTGCTGCCGTCGCCGAAGTCGATCCGGCCCCTGTCGAAGCGCCTGCCGAACCGGTGGCGGCCGAAGCGGACGACGGCGATGACGGCCCGGACGGCGAACCCCGCCGCGGCTGGTGGCAACGCACCTTCGGAAACTGAACCGATTTTCCGTGAGGGGGAAGGATGCTTCCCCTTCACGGAGAGGGGATGATTTCCGTCATTCCCGCGAAAGCGGGAATCCAGCTTTTCCTTCTTCGCGCCTTTGCGCCTTTGCGTGAGTCTTTTGAAAATCTCACGCAAAGGCGCAAAGGCGCGAAGGATTAAGAGAGCAGGAAGCTGGATTCCCGCTTTCGCGGGAATGACGAGGAGATAAAAGGCGGACGATGAGGCTGCGCCGCCGCCGCTTCGGCCCCGGCAACTGATCGCATTATCGCCCTCGGCACCCTTGCGCCTGCGCACCTCGCGCCCCAATAAGCCCCCATGGCTTCAGTCGATGTTCAGGCGCGCGGCGCAAGACAGGCGGCGATGACCGCTTTCCCGCCGTTCCCCGCGTTTCGGGCGCATCGATTGCGCCCGCTGTTCCGCCTCCTGCTGACACTGCTCGCGATGATCGCGATTTCGGCGCGCCCGGCGGCGGCGCAGTCGATGCTGCGCGATGCCGAGACCGAGGCGTTGTTTCAGGACATGATGGACCCGCTGCTCGTCGCGGCGGGGCTGCGCCCCGGACAGGTGCAGGTCCATCTGCTCGGCGACCGCAGCATCAACGCCTTCGTCGCGGGCAGCCAGGATATCTATGTCTTCAGCGGACTGATCGAGACCGCCGACAGCGCCGAGGAGGTGCAGGGGGTGCTCGCGCACGAACTCGGTCACATCATGGGCGGTCACGCGATCCGATCGAGCGAGGGCATGAAAGCCGTGACGGGCATCTCGCTGCTCAGCCTGCTGCTCGGCGCGGCGGCGATCGCGGCGGGCGGCGGCGACGCCGGCATGGGCATCATGATGGCGGGCCAGCAGGCCGCGCTCGGCAAATATCTGGCTTTCAGCCGCACCCAGGAAGCGACCGCCGACGCCGCGGGCGCGCAATATCTGTCGAAAGCGGGGATCAGCGGCCGCGGCAGCCTCGCCTTTTTCAAGAAGCTGCAGAATCTCGAGTTCCGCTATGGCGTCAAGCAGGACGACGACCAGGCCTATGGCCGCACCCACCCGATGTCGGGCGATCGCATCCAGGCGCTGCGCGAGGTCTATATCGTCGATCCCGCGTGGGACAAGCCCGCCGACCCGAAGATCGAGGCGCGCTTCCAGCGCGTCAAGGCAAAGCTGTCAGGCTATATCGCCGATCCCGACCGGACGCTGCGCAAATATCCCGAGACCGACACCAGCATCCCAGCGCGCTATGCCCGCGCCTATGCCTGGCACAAGAGCGCTTATCCCGACAAGGCGCTCGGCGAAGTCGAGGGACTGCTCAAGACCGATCCGCACGACCCCTATTTCCTTGAGCTCGAGGGACAAGTGCTGCTCGAATCGGGGCGGCCCAAGGATGCGATCCCGCCGCTGCGCGAGGCTGTCGCCAATTCGCGCTCGCAGCCGCTGATCGCCGCGACGCTCGGCCATGCGCTGATCGCGACCGAGGACCCCGCCAATTTCGCCGAGGCGGAGAAGGTGCTGAAGACCGCGGTCGCGCTCGACAATCAAAATCCTTTCGCCTGGTATCAGCTCGGCATCGTCTATGCAAACAAGGGCGATCAGGCGCGCGCCGCGCTCGCTTCGGCCGAACGCTATAATCTGGAAGGTGGACAGTCGGGGCTTGCACTGCGTAATGCCGAAACGGCGATGCAGGGCTTGCCCGAAGGGTCGGCCGACTGGATTCGCGCACAGGATATTGCACTGGTCTCGCGCGCCGAGGTGGAACGCGAGCGCAAAAAGCGCTAGATTCAAACGAGATACGATAGGGACGTATCGCCGCGAGCGATGCACAAGGGCGACAAGTGACCGAAAAGAAAGACGATTATTACCAGCCGTGGCTGCGCGATCCGGCTCCGATGCCCGAAGCGTCGGCCCCCGCACGCGACGCCTCGGATCAGGGGGGGCTTGCCAAGCCCAAGGACGAGCCGCCCGTCGGAATCGACCTCGCGCGCTACAAGGCCGCCGAAAAGCCGCAGGCGCCGCTGGTGAAGCCCGAAGCGATCAAGGCGGGCGCCGCAAGGCTCTGGGACCGCGTCCGGGACGGCGCCGAAGCCTTCGCCGACTGGACGATCGGGGTCGGCGAACGCGCCGACATTCCCGCGCGGGTCGAGGCGATGGAAATCCCGCGCCGCTCGCGCGAACTGGCCGCAAAGACAGGCGCACTGACGGCGCGCACCGCAAGCGCCATCGGGCGCGGATCGGCGAAAGCAGGCCGCGCTGCAGCAAAAGCGAGCGGCGAAACCTGGGACAAGATGGCGCTCGGCGACAAGGTCGCCAGACTGTCGAGCGAAGCCGGGCGTGGCATCGGCGAGGTCGCCGGCAAGACCAAGGCCGGGATCAGCCATGTCGCCAAAGCGGGCAGCGAGAGCCTGCGCGAGCAGATTGGCGAAGCCGCGACCAAATTGCGCCCCACGCCGCGCGAGGAAGCCGGACCGCCGCCCTCGGGCCTTGAACAGCTACTCGCGCGCGAAGAGGCCGAAGCGCGTGTCGCCGAAGCATCCGCGCCCGATCTGCCGCTCTTCACCGGCGAGGCGGTTGCCGCCGCCACACCGACGCCGGCGAAACCCACCCGAGCGAAGGCCGCCGCCGCGACGCCGCCGCCCTCGATCTCCGGCCCCGAACCCGACGACCGTATGCCACATCACCCAGCGCCCCGCGCCGCGGCACCCGGAAGCGCCCTCCCCGCACCGCTCTGGGCGATGGCGCTTGGCGCCCTGCTTTTGCTCGGCGCCGTCTTCTGGCTCGGCGGCCGCTTCGGCGGCGGAATGAGCAAGAGCGAAGTGGAAACCATCGTCGCCGACTATATCCGCGCGCATCCCGAGATCATCCCCGAAGCCTTTGAGGCGCAGCGGAACAAGGAAATGGCGAAGGCGGTCGAGGCGGTGCGTCCGGCGCTCGAAAAACCCTATGCCGGCGCATGGGCGGGCAATGCCGACGGCGACGTCACGCTCGTCGTCTTCACCGACTATGCCTGCGGTTTCTGCCGCGCGAGCGTGCCCGACGTCGACCGGCTGATCCGCGAGGACAAGCGCCTGAAAGTCGTCTTCCGCGAATTGCCGATCATCTCGCCGCAGAGCCGCGATGCCGCGATCATGGCGCTCGCCGCCGCGCGGCAGGGCAAATATGACGCCTTCCACCATGCGATGTTCGCCGCCTCCTCGCTCGACCCGTCGGCGATCGCCGCGGCGGCCGGCAAGGCGGGCGTCGTCACCGACGGCAGCGCCGACGCGACCGCGAACGAGGCGCTGTTCCAGCGCGAGATCGATTCGAACCTCGCGCTCGCGACCCAGCTTCAGCTCAACGCCACCCCGACGTGGATCGTCGGCGACCAGCTCTTCCAGGGCCAGGTCGGCTATGACGCGCTCCGGCAGGCGATTGCCAAGGCGCGGAAGAAAGGCTGAGGATGGAGGCCGGCCGGGCGCACGCATCAATCGCGCGCGGGGTCCGCAATCCCGAGCTGATGGCGGCGGCGCTGGCGCTGGTCGAGGGGCGGCTTCACGATGCCGAGCCGGTGCTGAAGGCACATCTGAAGCGCGATCCGTTCGACGTCGCGGCGATCCGGATGCTCGCCGAGTTGGCGGCGCGGATCGAACGCTATCGCGATGCCGAGGCGCTGCTGCGCCGGGCGCTCGAACTGGCGCCCGACTTTCTCGCCGCGCGGTCGAACCTCGCGACGGTCCTGCATCGCCAGGGGCGGTCGGCCGAGGCGATCGCCGAGCTCGACACGTTGCAGCAGGCCGATCCGGGCAACCCGGGCAACGCCAATCTGAAAGCCGCCGCGCTCGGCCGCGTCGGCGAGTTTGACGAGGCGCTCGAACTGTATGAGCAGGTGCTGCAAAGCGCCGGCAAGCAACCGAAAATCTGGATGTCCTATGGCCATATGCTCAAGACCGTCGGGCGCCAGGCCGACGCGGTGGCCGCCTATCGCCGGGCGCTCGCGCTTCACCCTGCACTCGGCGAAGTGTGGTGGAGCCTCGCCAATCTGAAAACGCTGCGCTTCGACGACACCGACCTGTCGGCGATGGAGGCGGCGCTGGATCGCGGCGACATCACCGCCGAAGATCGCTTTCACCTGCATTTCGCGCTGGGCAGGGCATATGAACAGCGACAGCAGCCCGAACCCGCCTTTGCCCATTATGACCAGGGGAACGCCCTGCGGCGGACGCTGCTCGACTATGACGCCGACCAGACACGGGCCGCAGTCGATCATGCCAGGACGCTCTATACGCCGGATTTCTTCGCGGCGCGCGGCGGCCATGGCGCCGATGCGCCCGATCCGATCTTCATCGTCGGCATGCCGCGCGCGGGCTCGACGCTGATCGAGCAGATATTGTCGAGCCATTCGATGGTCGAGGGCACGATGGAACTGCCCGATATCCCCAAACTCTATGCGAAAGCGCGCAATATGGGCGGGGTTGCCGGCCTGACGGCCGATCAGGCCCGCGAATTGGGCGAACAGTATCTGCGCGAGACGCAGGTCCAGCGCAAAAGCGACAAGCCCTTCTATATCGACAAGCTGCCGAACAACTGGCTGCACACCGGCTTCATCCGGCTGATTCTGCCGAACGCGAAGATCATCGACGCGCGCCGCCATCCGATGGATTGCTGCTTCTCCAATTTCAAACAGCATTTCGCGCGCGGGCAGGCGTTCAGCTACAGCCTGTCCGACATGGGGCGCTATTATGCCGATTATGTCGATCTGATGGGCCATTTCGACCGGGTGCTTCCCGGGCATGTCCACCGCATCTTCCACGAACGGGTGATCGCCGATCTGGAAGGCGAAGTGCGCACGATGCTGACCTGTCTCGGGCTGCCGTTCGAGCCGTCCTGCCTCGATTTCCACAAGAGCGACCGCGCGGTGCGCACCGCAAGTTCCGAACAGGTGCGGCGTCCGATCAACCGCGACGGTGTGGACCAGTGGCGCGCGATGGAACCGTGGCTGGGGCCGCTGGTCGAGGCGCTGGGGCCGGTTCTGGCACATTATCCGGCGTCCGCCTGAGCCTGTTGCAATTTTGTCATAGTGATCGCGAATCGGCGGCCGCGCGGAGCCGATTTCATATGTCCGATTGACGATCCCCCCCATGTTGCGACACCCTCTCTGCCGCGCCGCGCAAACGGCGACAAACGGGCAAAGAGGGGGGCTTTTCTATGCGGGTCCATGTTTCACGCCGCGCGCTGCTGCTGGCTTCACTGTCCTCGACGATCCTGACATCGGGAACGGCCTGGGCACAGGAGGCCTCGAAGACCGATTATGGCGACGAGATCGTCGTCACCGCGCAGAAGCGCGAGGAAAATCTTCAGGACGTTCCGATCAGCATCCAGGCGCTCGGGACCAAGAAGCTCGACCAGCTCAACGTCGCGAATTTCCAGGATTTCTCCAAGCTCCTGCCGAGCGTTTCCTTCCAGTCGAGCCAGCCGGGCGTCACCACCGTCTATATGCGCGGCGTCGCGAGCGGCGGCGACGGCAACCATTCGGGCTCGCTGCCCAGCGTCGGTGTCTATCTCGACGAACAGCCGGTGACGACGATCGGCGGCACCCTCGACGTCCATATCTATGACATCGCCCGCATCGAATCACTCGCGGGGCCGCAGGGCACGCTCTACGGCGCCTCGTCGCAGGCAGGCACGATCCGCATCATCACCAACAAGCCCGACCCCTCGGCCTTCGAGGGCCGCGTCGACGGCGAGATCAACAGCATCAAGCATGGCGGCATGGGCGGCCGGCTCGAAGGCATGCTCAATGCGCCGATCAGCCCGATGGCGGCGGTGCGCTTCGTCGGCTGGTATCAGAAGGACGCCGGTTATATCGACAATGTGCCGGGAACGCGCAGCTTCCTCGGCGCGCCGATCCTCGATGAAGGCGGGAATCTGGTCGGCAACCAGCCGGGCATCACCGTCAACAACAACGCGTTCGTCGAAAAGAATTTCAACGACGCCGAAGTCTATGGCGGGCGCGCCGCGCTGAAGGTCGATCTCGACGACAATTGGACGGTCACCCCGACCCTGCTCTATCAGAAGCAGACGAGCCATGGCACTTTCTATCAGGACCCCAAAGTCGGCGACCTCCAGGTCCAGCGCTTCTACCCCGACAAGCGCACCGACAAGTTCATCCAGGCGGCGCTGACGATCGAAGGCAAGATCGGCAATTTCGACATCACCTATGCCGGCGCCTATCTCGACCGCAAGGCCTATCAAATCAACGATTATACCGATTATGCCGAAGCCTATGACCAGCTTTACGCGAACTACACCTATGAGGGCGATTTCGTGTGCAGCGGGCTCGCGGGATGCTTCTATCTTCAGGACAATGCCGGCAACACCATTGACCCGCGGCAATATATCATCGGCACCGACCATTTCCGCAAGATGAGCCAGGAACTGCGCATCGCGTCACCGCAGGACGAGCGCTTCCGCGTCGTCGCCGGACTCTTCTACCAGCGCCAGAGCAACCATATCCATCAGGATTACATCATTCCGGGCCTCGCCGACGCGCTGTCGGTCAACGGCCATCCGGGAACGCTGTGGCTTACCGAACAGAAGCGCGTCGACAAGGATTATGCCGCGTTCGGCGAAGCGAGCTTCGACATCACGCCGACCGTCACCCTGACCGGCGGCGGGCGCTATTATAAATATGACAACAGCCTGATCGGCTTCTTCGGCTTCGGCCGCAATCCCGATGGCCCCCCCTATAACGGCGCGGCCAGTTCGCGGACGGGAGTCGCGGGATGTTACACCACGACGGGCGAGTCCCTGCGCGACAATCCGGGCGGCACGCTGCTTCCCGCGACGGTTGAGGGCGGCCCCTGCACCAACCTCGCCGATTATGTGAACGGCAAGCTGGTTCCCAAGCGCACCAAGGATAACGGCTTCACCCACCGCCTGAACCTGACGTGGAAGCCGAGCGAGGATATCCTCACCTATGCAACCTGGTCGCGCGGTTTCCGCCCCGGCGGGATCAACCGGCGCGGGACGATCGCGCCCTATGCCGCCGACTTCCTGACCAATTACGAATTGGGGCTCAAGACCACGCTGGCGGGCGGCGCAGTCCGGCTCAACGCCGCCGTCTATCTGCAGGACTGGAAGCGCTTCCAATTCTCTTTCCTGGGTGAGAACAGCTTTACCGAGATCCACAACGGCCCGAACGCGCGGATCAAGGGCATCGAGGCCGACGTCAACATCCGGCCGGTCGAGGGGCTGACGATCGCCGCCGCGGCTTCCTATACCGATGCGAAGACCCGCAACAATCTGTGCGAGATCGACGACCCGACCTATCAATGCACCGATCCGGGCAATTCGATCGCCGCGGCGAAGGGCACGCGGCTGCCGGTGACGCCGAAATTCAACGGCAATGCGACGCTGCGCTATCAATTCCCGGTCGGGCCGGGCGAGATGCACTTCCAGTCGGTGATCGCGCATCGCAGTTCGGCCACGCCGGATATCCGCGTCCCGACGGCGAACGCGCTCGGGCGCATCCGGGGATCGACCACGGTCGACTTCGCGCTCGGTTTCGACTGGAGCAATTACAGCTTCGAACTGTTCCTCCAGAATGCATTCGACGAGCGCGCCGAACTGTCGCGCTTCTCCAACTGCGGCCAGTGCGACGGCCGGGTGCAGATATTGGTGAACCAGCCCCAGACGATCGGGGCGCGGCTGGGCGCCAAGTTCTGATCGGGTGACGGTTAGCGTCGCCAGCACCGACAGGCCGGGCCAGAAGCTCGGCCTGTCGATGTGCATCGCGCTCGGCATGGGCAATATGATCGGGTCGGGGGTGTTCCTGCTCCCGCGCGATCTCGCGCCGCTCGGCTGGAACGCGATCGTCGGCTGGCTGGTGTCGATAGCCGGCACGCTCTGCCTTGCCGTGGTGTTCGCGCGGCTCGCGCGACGGCTTCCCGAGGGGTGCGCCGCCTTCACTTACGGCGCCGCCGCCTTCGGCCCCGGCACCGGCTTCATCGTCGCGTGGAGCTATTGGATAAGCTGCTGGACCGTCGTCGCGACGCTGGCGGTCGCGGCGATCAGCAACATGTCGATCCTGCTGCCCTGGCTCGGCGAAAAGGGCGCGGCGCCGGCGTGGATCGCGATCGGCTGCATCTGGTTCTTCACGCTCGTCAATCTCGGGGGTGTCCGCCGCGCGGGCGGCGCGCAGATGCTCACCCTCGCCCTCAAGCTGATCCCCGTCGTGGGTGCGGTCTTCGTCGGCGCCTGGGCGCTCGGCAGCGGCGCGGCTCCACCGCCGACGATGGCGGGAACCGAGCCGCTCAGCCTGTCGGGGGTCAGCGGCGCGGCGACGCTGACGCTTTTCGCGCTGCTCGGTTTCGAGAGCGCGTGCGTCGTCAGCGACCGCGTCAAGGATCCCGAACGCACGATCCCGCGCGCGACGGTGATCGCGGCGGCGGCGGTCGGGCTGCTCTATCTCCTGTCGTGCACGACGGTGACGCTGCTGGTGCCGGTCGCGGCGCTCCACGAATCGAACGCCGCCTATGCGACCTTCTTCGCGCGGCTCGTCGGCCCCGGCGCCGGACAGGTGGTCGCGCTGTTCGCGGCGATCGCGGCGCTCGGCGCGCTCAACGGCTTCGTACTGCTGCAGGGCGATATCCCGCGCGACCTTGCGCACCGCCGTCTACTTCCCGCCGCCTTCGCGCGCGACAATCGCTTCGCCTCGCCGTGGATCACCCAGATCGTGTCGAGCGGGCTGGCGAGCGCGATCGTCTATGCCAATTATTCGCGCGGGCTCGCCGACCTGTTCGCCTTCATGGTCAAGGTGACGACCTCGACCGCGATCATCCTCTATATCGTCGGCTCGCTCGCCGCGCTGCTGCTCGAACGGCGGGGCGCGATCCGGGTTTCGGCGGGTTTCGCCGCCGCGACGATCGCGGGCTTCGTCTATAGCTGCTGGGCCTTCTATGGCGCCGGGCTGGAGGCGAGCCTGTGGAGCGCCGCGATGACCGCGGCGGGGCTGCCGATCTATCTCGCGATGCGGCGCTCAGCGCCAGCGGGGCGCGAAGAAGCCCCGGTCACGTAGGATCACCTCGGCCGCATTATGCCCCGGCGCGCCGGTGACGCCGCCGCCCGGATGCGTGCCCGCACCGCACATATAAAGACCCTTCACCGGCCCGCGATAGCCGCCGTTGCCGAGCACCGGTCGCGCGGCCCAAAGCTGGTCGAGGCTCATATTGCCGTGCATGATGTCGCCGCCGACCAGGCCGAACTTGCGTTCGAGTCCCTTGGGCGAAAGCCGCGTCTGGGCGACGATGCTGGCGCGGAAGCCGGGGGCGTGCTTCTCGACCGTGTCGATGATGCAATCGGCCGCGGCCTCCTCTTCGTCGTCCCAATCGCGTCCGCCCGGCAGTTCGGGCGCGAACTGCTGGCAGAAGAGACTGGCGACGTGACACCCTTCGGGCGCGAGGCTGTCGTCGACGGTCGAGGGGATCAGCATCTCGACGATCGGCGCCTTCGACCAGCCGTGCTGCTTCGCGTCGAGGAAAGCGCGGTCCATATAATCGAGCGTCGGCGCGAGGATGATCCCCGACTGGTGATGCTCGCCGGGCTCGGGAAGACAGGTGAATTTGGGAAGCTCCGACAGCGCGACATTCATGCGGAAGGTGCCGCTGCCTACCTTGAAGCCCTTGATGCGGCGCTGGAAGTCCTGCGGCAGGTCGGCCGCGTCCATCATGCGCTCGTAGAGCAGTTTCGGCCCGACGT
This sequence comes from Sphingopyxis sp., assembly GCF_036261875.1. Taxonomy (GTDB): domain Bacteria; phylum Pseudomonadota; class Alphaproteobacteria; order Sphingomonadales; family Sphingomonadaceae; genus Sphingopyxis. Next base: position 60,562 of record NZ_DATAJZ010000039.1, read on the forward strand.
TGGCGATCACGCGGGCGGCGGCGATTTCCTCGCCGCCGACGAGCTTGACGCCTACCGCCTTGTTTCCATCGACCAGCACCTTTTCGACCGGGCTTTCGAGGCTGATCTCGACGCCCATGTCGCGGCACACCTTCGCCATGATCTCGGTGATCTTGCCCATGCCGCCGACGCTGTGGCCCCACGCGCCCTTCTTGCCATTCACCTCGCCGAAAACGTGGTGGAGGAGGACGTAAGCGCTGCCCGGCGTGTCGGGGCTGGCGTAGTTGCCGACCACTGCGTCGAAGCCGAACGCCGCCTTGACCGCCTCGCTCTCGAACCAGCTGTCGAGCGTCGTGCGCGCCGATTTGGTGAAGAGGTCGAGCACGTCGCGCTGCTGTTCGAGACTCAGCGTCGCGAAGCGCCGCCCCTGCCGCGCGCCGTCGAGCAACGTGCGGAGCCCCTCGCCGACATTCGGCGGCACGCGCAGCGCGAGGTCGCGAAGCAGTTCGGCGACATTTTCGAGCGCGTCATAATAAGCGGGCAGCACCTCGGCATCGCGGGCGCTGAACTTGCGGAACTCGGCCTGCGTGCGCTCGACCCCGCCGCCGAGCTTGAGGTAGCCGCCATCCTCCTGCGGCAGGAAATTGCTGATCGGCCGCTCGATGACGCGATAGCCGTAATCGGCTAGCTTCATATCGGCGATCACCTTCGGCTGAAGCAGGCTGACGGTGTAGCTTGCGACCGAATTGCGGAAACCCGGCGCGAACTCCTCGGTCACCGCGGCGCCGCCGACGACGTCGCGCGCCTCGACGATGCGCACCTTCAACCCCGCCCTCGCGAGGTAGAAGGCGCAGACGAGGCCGTTGTGGCCGGCGCCGATGATCAGCGCGTCATAGGCTTTGGTCATGAAAAATCTTTCGCAAGCGGGGATTGGACATGCTGGCGGCCGAAGCCGAGGCCGAGGATGCGGCCCGGGATGCGGCGGAGCAGCGGAATGCGATCGAGCAGGCGGACGGCAAGCGGGACATGGTCGATCGCGCCGCGCAGCATCGGCTCGATGACCCGCAGATGGGCGAAGCGCTGCAGCGCCTGCATCCGGGTCGTCGGCTTCCAGCGGCGCGCCTGAACCCGTGCGAGCAACGGATCGGGATCGGCCCCGGCGGCGAGCGGCGCCGCGAGGATATTCGCGGCGGCGACCGCATCCTGCACCGCCAGGTTGATGCCGATGCCGCCGACCGGCGACATCGCGTGCGCCGCGTCGCCGATCGCGAGCAGGCCCGGGCGCGACCAGCGCGTCAGCCGGTCGAGCGCGACCGACAGCAATTTGACGTCGTCGAAGCTGCGGATCGCGTCGATCCCGGCGGCGAGACCGGGGACGATGGCGACGATCTCATCGCGGAAGGCCGCGATGCCGCGCGCTTCGATCGGCGGGAAGCCGCCCTTCTCGATGATCCGCGCGCATTGCCAATAATCGCCGCGCGGGATGGCGACGACCATCCCGCCCTTCTCGATCGTGCCGAGCGCGACCTCCGCCATGTCCATGCCCGCGGGAACGGGGACGCGGAACCAGAGCACGTCCATCGGCGCCCCCAGATCTTCCAGCGGCAGCTCGGCCGCGCCACGCAGCACCGACCGGCGCCCGTCGGCGGCGATGACGAGGCGCGCGGGCAGTGTCTCGCCGGCTGCGAGGGTGACGCCGCTGACGCGGTTCGCGGCATCATAGGTCAGCCCGGTGGCCTCGGTCGACATGCGGAGGTCGAAGGTCGGATAGCGCCGCCCTTCCCCCGCGATGAAATCGAGCAGATCCCATTGCGGCATCATCGCCACGAAAGGCGCCGCGATGGGGAGATGCTTCATCGTCGCGACCGTATAGCGTCCGCCGAGCAGGTTCAGCGTCATGGTGTCGATCGCGGCGTGCGGTTCTTTCAGAAGCGCGCCGAGCAGGCCGATCTCGTGGAACAGTTCGAGCGTCGAAGGATGCACCGTGTCGCCGCGGAAATCACGGAGGAAATCGGCGTGCTTTTCGAGCACGGTGACGGGCACCCCGGCGCGCGCGAAGAGCAGCCCCGCGACCATGCCCGCGGGACCACCACCGACGATGATGATGGGGAGTTGATTAATCACCTCTATTCCCCGTTCGTGTCGAGCGAAGTCGAGACACCCATAAGGCGTGCGCAATCGATGGGCATCTCGACTTCGCTCGATGCGAACGGGAATGGAGAGGCCATCATGTCCGGCTCCACCCCGCCGGCGGCGCCTGCTCCAGCCGCGCCTCGGGGATGATCGCGCGCATCCGTGAACAGAAATGCCTAAGGCAGACCTCCTTGTCGCTGAGTGGCCCCATGGTGAAGCTTTTCGACTGCATCCCCTGCTGAACGCGCGTGATCAGCGCGGTATCCTCGGCATTGACCTGACGATTGATGCGCCAGTTCAAATAGCGCGCCGCCTTCATCTCGCGCCGCGTATCGGGAAGGACATAGGAGATTTCACGGATCAGGCAGCTTGTCGGGCCGGTCGGCAGCCACTGCATGAAATCGACCTGATCGGGATAGATGTCGAAGGCGATGTTCGGCCACAGCTTGAAATAGAGCCAATGGCGCTGGTTCGCTTGCGGAAGGTGCGGCACCGACGGCAGCAGGCGCTGATACATATGTTCGGACCAGTTCGCCGAGGGCCGGTCGATCAGGTCGCCCCACATGCGGTCGACCCCGGACTCGGCTTCGACGCCATAGCTTTTTCCGAACAGCCGCGTGAGGCCGGGGTGGGCGACGGGGATGTGCAGGCCGTCCGAATAATTGTCGCCGACATTCTTCCAGTTGACCGCGCGCGGGCGCAGCGTGACGCGGCCGAGCGCGCCGAGGTCCGCAAAGCGATAGGGGGCGATCATCGCCTCATAGGGCGCCATCATCGCCGCGACCGACGGACCGCCGTCGTCATCGAGCCGCACGAACCAGAAGCCGCGCCATTGTTCGAGCCCGACCGGGACGAGTCCTGCCTTGTCCTTGTCGAGCGTCGGGTAGCTCGCCGAATCGGGAACGCCGGTCAACCGCCCGTCGAGTTCGTAGGTCCAGGCGTGATAGGGGCAGACGAGCTTCTTCGCGCAGCCCGCGGCACCATCGACGAGGCGCGAGCCGCGATGGCGGCAGACGTTGGTGAAAGCCCGCACGATACGGTCTGCGCCGCGCACCAGGATTACGCTTTCGCCGCAAAAGTCGATGCTGTGCCAGTCGCCGGCGTTGGGGATGTCGCTGTCGTGGCAGACGATCTGCCAGCTCGGACGGAAGATGCGGTCCATTTCGGCCGCGTGGAATTCGGGATCGCTGTAGGTCCAGGCGGGCAGCGACCAGCCGTCGAGCGGATCGGGATTCGAATCGCGAAGGGGTGCAGTTGCCATAGTCCGTTCCTTGTTATACATATGTATAACAATATGACCGCCGCTCGCCAAGCCTTTACGCGCGAAAGCGCCGATGCCCGCCGAACGGGCCTGATCGAGGCGACCGCGGCGGTGCTCGCCGAACAGGGGCTCGCGGGAACGACTGTTCGCGCGATCTGCGCCAAAGCAGGGGTGTCGCCGGGGCTGCTGCGCCATTATTTCGAGGGGATCGGCGATCTGGTCGCCGCCACTTACGCCGCGACGAGCGACCGGATGGACGCGATCTTCGCGGACGCGGCCGCACGCGCGGGCGACGATCCCCGTGCGCGGCTGACCGCCTATCTCACCGCGAGCTTTCGCCCGCCGGTCACCGATCCCGAACTGCTCGGCGCCTGGACCGCCTTCTGGGCGCTCGCACGCAGCGACGCGCGGATGGCGGCGATCCACGCCGAAAGCTACGCGGGCTATCGCGAACGATTGGCCGACTTGCTGACCGCGTGCGGCGCCGCCGACGCCGGGCGGCTCGCGATCCTGCTGACCGCGATGGTCGATGGGCTATGGCTCGAACTGTCGCTCGACTCGACAAGTTTCGGCGCCGAGGCGGCGGTGGCGATGGTCGAGCGCGCGGTGGGGGCCTTACTACCCTAGCCCGTGCCCCTGCGAAGGCAGGGGCCCATCACCCGCGATCGCGTTCTGAACGAGCGGCTGGGAAGAAACCGAAGGCCGGTGATGGGCCCCCGCCTTCGCAGGGGCACGACGCCTATTTCGACAGATCGCGCAGTAGACTGTCCCAATGCGCGAGGGCGCCGGGGATGGCGGCGACCGGCGCGCGTTCGTTGAGGCCGTGCGCGAAGCTGTCGCTCGCCTTGCTGAACAGCCCCGCGACGCCATAGCTGGGCACGCCGACGGCGCGGAAATGCAGGCTGTCGGTCGCCCCCGCGCTCATCGACGGGATGATCGGCAGGCCGGGGAAGCGCGCATGGACCGTCCTGGTCACCGCCGCCACCACGTCGGGGCGCAGCGGCGAAGCGTCGCTCGCGGTGGCATCGGGGTCGGTGTTCACCTTGACCGCGGGATCGCCAATCACCTTTTCGAGTTCGGCGCGCACCGCCTCGATGCTGACGCCCGGAAAGATGCGACAGTTGATGTTGGCGGTCGCGCGCTGCGGCAGCGCATTCTCGGCGTGGCCGCCCTTGACCAGCGTCGGCACGCAGGTGGTGCCGATCTGGCCGACATATTCGGGATCGGCACGGATCGTCGCGATCGCCTTGGCGTCGGCCGGGTCGGCCGCGAAGGCTTTCAGCGCCGCGCCGATGTCACCGCCGACCTGATCGGCGACGATCGGCATCCCGACCTTGGTCAGCTCATTCTGCTGCGGCGTGAAGCGATAGGCGCCGACCTTGGCGAGCGCTTCGGACAGTTCGACGATCGCATTGACCGCGCCGGGACGCGAGCTGTGGCCGCCGGGGTTGGTCACTTCGAGCCCATAGTCGGCATAGGTTTTTTCACCCGCCTGCAGCCCGTAATATTTCGCCTTGCCGTCCTCGCCGATCAGCCCGCCGCCGCCATCGCCGTTCAAGGCAAATTCGGCGTCCTTATATTTGGCCGCAAGCGCGCGCGTCGTCGTCATCGAGGTTTCCTCGTCGCCCGAGAGCAGCAGGATGATCGAGCGCTTCGGCTTGAAGCCGTCCTTCTTGAGCTGGGCCATCGTCGCGACCATCATCGCGACGTCGAACTTGTTGTCCTCCGACCCGCGGCCGAAGATATAGCCGTTCTCCTCGACCGGCACGAAGGGATCGCGGGTCCAGTCCTTGGGATCGGCCTCGACGACGTCCATATGGCCGAGCAGCAGGATCGGCTTCGCCTTGGTCGTGCCCCGCAGCGTCGCGGCGAAGGTCGCGGTCTCGCCGATCGGGGTGATCTCGATATCGGCGTCGCTATAGCCTGCGGCCTTGAGCACGCCGGCATAATAGGCCGCGAGTTCGGGCACCTTGCCGCGCCCCTCGACCGTCGGGATCGCGACGCTGTCCATGAGGATCTGCTTCGCCGTCGCGGCATCGGCGGGCTTGGCGTGAACGGGCGCCGCGGCCAGCATGGCGGCGGAAGCAAGGAAAGCGGAAACAAGACGCATATCGTCAACCCCTTTTATCATCGTGTTTTGATCCGTTCGGGCTGAGCCTGTCGAAGCCCAGCCGTTCTTCTTTCACCATGCTGAAGGAAGAACGGCCCTTCGACAAGGCTCTCCTGAGCGCCTGCAAGGCAATCGAAGGACTCAGGGCGAACGGAAATTCATGCTGCCTCTCCCCCGTCGTCACCCCGGACTTGATCCGGGGTCCCGCTGAGCAACGGTGACAAGCGGGACCCCGGATCAAGTCCGGGGTGACGAAAGACGATATGGATCACGCCGCCCTCTTCGCCTGCGGCGCCGGGGTCTTGGGCTTGTAGCGGCAGAGGTCGATCACCGGGCAGCGCCAGCATTCGGGGGTGCGCGCCTTGCAGATGTAGCGGCCGTGGAGGATCAGCCAATGGTGCGCGCCGACGCGGAAGGGCGCGGGGGTTTCCTTTTCGAGCTTCTTCTCGACCGCGAGCACGGTCTTGCCCGGCGCAAGGCCGGTGCGGTTGCCGACGCGGAAGATGTGGGTGTCGACCGCAAAAGTCTCCGCCCCGAAGGCGCAGTTCATCACGACATTGGCGGTCTTGCGCCCGACCCCCGGCAATTCGACGAGCGTGTCGCGGTCGGCGGGCACCTCGCCGCCATGGTCGCGCACGAGGATTTCGCTGAGTGCGATGACATTCTTCGCCTTGGCGTTGAACAGCCCGATCGTCTTGATGTGCTGCTTGAGCCCGTCCTCGCCGAGGTCGACCATCTGCTGCGGCGTCTTCACCTCCTGAAACAGCTTGCGCGTCGCCTTGTTCACCCCGACATCGGTCGCCTGCGCCGACAGCACGACCGCAACGAGAAGCTGATAGGTGTTGCCATATTCGAGCTCGGTCTCCGGGCTCGGGTTGAGCTCGGCGAGGCGGCGGTAGAATTCGAAGATGTCGGCTTTCTTCATTGCGGCGCGGGGGCATTCGCCGGCGGATGCGCCGCCTTCCAGTCCATCGCCGCGCGCACGCGGCGTTCGACCGACGGATGGTCGTAGAAGATGATCTCTTCGACCGTGCCGGGGCGCGGGCTGCGATATTCGGCGGTCTTGACGAGCGCGGTCGCGAGCGCGTCGGGCCGGTTCTCGGTCTTGAGCGAATAATGGTCGGCCTCGCTCTCGTCGACGCGGATCAGCGTGTTGGTAAGCGGCAGGGTGACGAGGCCGAAGAGCGAGAGAAAGAACATCAGGACCGGAAAGCCGCGCGGGTCGCCAACGCCCGCGTCGCTGCCGAACCAGCGCGCGAGGCGCGGAAAGAGCCGGTCGGCGGCGAAGAAGAGCAGGATCGCGAGCCCCGCGGAAACGAAGACCATCCGCCAGATATGGCCGAGCACATAATGGCCGATCTCGTGCCCCGTCACCGCGCGCACCTCGTCGAGCGAGGCCTTGCCGAGCGCGACGTCCGAAATGGCGATCCGCGCCGAATGGCCGATCCCCGAAACATTGGCGGTGAAATTGTTCGACTGGCGCGACCCGTCGAACATATAGATGCGGTTGGCGGGGATGTCGGCCTTCGCCGCCATCTCGACCAGCGCATCGCGCACCGGCCCGGCGGGAACGGGCTTGTAATCGTTGAACAAGGGCTCGATCAGGATCGGCGAGACGAGCAGGAACGCCGCGATCGCCGCGGCGGCGAGTCCGCCCGACCAGATCCACCAGCGCCGCCCGGTGCGGCGGATCAGCACATAGACGCCAAGGAAGAAAAGCCCGCCGAGCAGCGCGGTGAGCAGCGTCGAGATCGCCGACTGACCGAGCCAGTCGCCGAGCGGCTGGCTGGTGCGGCCATAGGCACTTTCGCGCCCCCAGCCGGTGTAGATGTCCCACGGCAGGGTGAGGATCGTCGAGAGCAGGAAGAAAGCAGCGCAGAGCAGCCACGTCCGCAGCGCCCAGCCGCGCTTTGCGAGCCGCGCGTCGATCCGGTCGAGGATGCGCAGGCGGACGAAGAGCAAGGTGACGACCGCCGAGACGACGAGCCCCCAGAGCAGCAGCCATTCGTTGCCGGTGGTATAGGCCTCGGCCTTGGCGAGCGCCGCCGGGCCGAGGCCGTCGATATAGGCCCGCGTCGCGGTCGCCGGATCGAACGCCATCTATCTTTCCCCCATATTCGCCGGGTTCAGAGCCCGAGCACCTGCGGCATCGTGTAGCGTCCCGGCTTCTGACGGACCAGCCACAGCGCCGCCTTCACCGCGCCGCGCGCGAAGATCATCCGGTTCTCGGCGCGGTGACCGAGCGTGATCATCTCCTCCGGCCCCGCGAAGATCACGTCGTGATCGCCCGCGACGGTGCCGCCGCGCAGGCTCGCGAAGCCGATCTTGCCGTGGCCGCGCGCGCCGGTGACGCCGTCGCGGCCGCGTTCGGAGCATTTCGCGAGGTCGATCCCGCGCCCCTCGGCCGCCGCCTGCCCGAGCAGCAGCGCGGTGCCGCTCGGCGCATCGACCTTGTTCCGGTGGTGCATCTCGACGATCTCGATATCCCAGTCGGCATCGAGCCGCGACGCAGCCTCGCGCACTAGATGCGCGAGCAGAGTGACGCCGAGCGAGGTGTTGCCGGTCTGGAGCACCGCGATGTCCTTTGCGGCATCGTCGATCAGATAATGGTGGCGCTCATCGAGCCCGGTGGTGCCGACGACGATCGGGGTCTTCGCCGCCACGCAGGCGTCGAGCGTCGCCTCGAGCGCCTTTGGCGAGGAAAAATCGACAAGCACGTCGGCGGCCGCGGCGAGCTTCGCGACATTGCCGCCCTTATCGATGCCGCAACTGCGCTGCCCCGCCTCGGAAATGGCGGCGGCGAGCGCGACGCCCATCCGCCCTTCGCTGCCGATAATGCCGATGCTGGTCATGACTCGCTGCCCCCTATCCATTCTCCCCTTAGACCCTCGGGTCGCGCGAAGTCGAGATGCGGTTCGGCTTTCGCCTCCGGGGTGACGAAGAGATTAGGGATCGGTTCCAGCATCTCGACTTCGCGCGATGCGAACGGATATGGGAGGTCCATGAAGACTATTCAGAATATCGTGATCCTGACCGGCGCGGGCGTGTCGGCCGAGAGCGGCATCGACACCTTCCGCGACGCCGGCGGCCTGTGGGAACAGCATCGCGTCGAGGATGTCGCGACCCCCGAAGCCTTCGCGCGGAATCCCGACCTGGTGCTGCGCTTCTATGACGAGCGGCGCGCGGCGATCCAGACCAGGGAACCCAATGCGGCGCATCGCGCGCTGGCGCGGCTCGATGCCGAATGGCCGGGCGAGCTGCTGATCGTCACCCAGAATGTCGACGACCTGCACGAGCGCGCGGGGGCGAAGCGGCTGATCCACATGCACGGCGAGCATCTGAATGCCTGGTGCACGATCTGCGACGCGCGGATGCCGTGGGCCGGAGCATTGCTCGATCGGCCCGCCTGTCCGGCGTGCCAGGCGGCGGGAAGCCTGCGCCCCGACATCGTCTGGTTCGGCGAGATGCCGTACCGGATGGACGAGATCTACCACGCGCTGAACCGCGCCGACCTGTTCGTGTCGATCGGCACCTCGGGCGCGGTCTATCCCGCCGCGGGCTTCGTCCGCGAAGCCCGTGCGTCGGGCGCGCGGACGCTCGAACTCAACATGGAGCCGAGCGAGGGAAGCCACTGGTTCGACGAAGCGCGGCAGGGGCCGGCGACGGCGCTGGTGCCGGCGTGGGTGGAGGCGATGCTGGGACAATAGCCAAGGGCGGCTCCCTCAATTTTTCTCACACAAAGACACAAAGAGGGTGGTTTCATCATAAGCCGTTCGCCCTGAGCTTGTCGAAGGGCCGTTCTTTCTTTCAACGCCGCAGAAAGAACGGTGCTTCGACAGGCTCAGCACAAACGGATTTGAGAGGGGCACCCTCTTTGTGTCTTTGTGTGAGATTTTCTCAACGCCGCACCGCGAAGAAATCCTTCAGCAGCCCCGAAGCCTCGCCCGCGCCAATGCCCTCGTAGATTTCCGGTCGGTGGTGCACCGTCGGCTGCGCGAAGAGACGCGGGCCGTGGGCGATCGCGCCGCCCTTGGGATCGTCGGCGCCGTAATAGAGGCGCGCGATTCGCGCGTGGGCGATGGCGCCCGCACACATCGCGCAGGGTTCGAGCGTCACATAGAGGTCGCAGCCATCGAGGCGTTCATTGCCGAGCTTTGCCGCCGCGGCGCGAATCGCGACAATTTCGGCGTGCGCGGTCGGGTCGTGCGATTCGCGCGGACGGTTGTGGCCTTCGGCGATGACCGTCCCGTCCTTGACGATCACCGCGCCGACAGGCACTTCGCCCCACTCTGCGGCGATGCGCGCGAGGTCGAGGGCGCGGCGCATCGGCTCGGGAAGGGGGAAGTTTGCGGCCATAATCCCGCCTATGCGCTTGACGAATCTCCTGCAAGCCGATAAGCGCGCGCCTTTCCCGGCCCATCCGGTCCTTTCGGTGCCTTCTGGCCCACCCCGGACGCCGCCCATTGATTCGAGGAAGAAGATCATGTCGCGCATTTGCGAACTGACCGGCAAGGGCCGCCAGGTTGGCCACAATGTCAGCCACGCCAACAACAAGACCAAGCGCACCTTTCTGCCCAATCTGCAGAATGTGACCTTGCTGTCGGACGCCCTCGGCAAGGGCGTGAAGCTGCGCGTGTCGACCCACGGCCTGCGCACGGTCGAACATAATGGCGGCCTCGACAACTGGCTGCTCAAGGCCGGCGACGACCAGCTTTCGGCGAACGCCCGCAAGGTCAAGAAGGACGTCGCGAAGAAGCTGGCCGAAAAGGCCGCCTGAGCTTCTCCATCCTTCGTATCGCAGAAGGCGGCCCGGTCTACGGCGCCGCCTTTTTGCTGTCCGGCAGGCCGACAAGCTCGAACTCGACGAGCAGGCTGCGCTGCCAATTGTTGAAATTATTGTCCGAGACGAGCCACAGCAAGGTGCGCCCGCCGCGGCGTTCGACCGCCGCGCCTTCGTAATTGTCGGCGAGCGCGGCGGGGACGCGGCCGATCGTCCGCGAGGTCAGCCGCGCGCCCGGCCGGATCGCGGCGGGATCGACGATGCCGAGGATCGTCGTGAAGACAGGATCGAGCCCGAGCCGGCGGTGGACGAGCAGGATGCGCCCGTCGGGCAGCGGCGCGGCGTCGCTGACCAGCCCTTTCCCCTGTGAATCATAGAAGAAGCGAACCGCCTTCATCCCAGGCTCGGCGGGATCGCCGGTGAAGAGCAGCGCCTCGCGGCCGCGCGGATCGTCGTCGGCGTCCTCGGAGAAGATGATGGTGCGTCCGCCCGCGAGGCGGACCATCGCCTCGGGTCCGCGATTGGACGGCCAGAACGGCCGCGGCAGGCGCGCGCGCGATTCGATGCGGCCGAGCGCCGGGTCGAGCCGCCAGACCTGGTTGAGCCCCTCGAGCGCCACCCAGCTTTTGCCGTTCGCGGGATCGAACGCCATCGATTCGACGTCGCGCTGCGACTTGCGCTGCGACGGGGCGCCGCCGAGCGGCAGCATCGCGATGCGCGCGTCCGATACCGCGCCGCCGGCGGCGATCGTCAGCCGCGCCCAATAGCCATTGTCGGAAACAAGCTGGAACCGATCGGGACCGAGGATCGCGAGCGCCGAAAATCCGCCGAAAGCGTCGTTCGGACTGACGAGGCGCCAGCCGCGCACGAAGCGCAGCATCCCCGCCTGTCCCGCCGGATAGCGGAGCGGGCGCGCGGCGACTTGCTGCGAGGTGAGATCGACCGGCGAACGATAGTGCCGCGTGCCGGGCACGGGGCCGAGCGCGAGGAAGATCAGGGCGGCGAAAAGGAGGCGGCGCATCGGCGCGGCGATAGGACGCGCGACCGGGCCCGGCAAGATGCCTCCCCCCCCCAAGATGAACGGCAGCCGACAGCGATGTTCAGGCTTCACTCAAAGCGAATCGGGCAAAAGGGCATCATCGATCCACAGCCCCCAAGGGCCTGACGACGAAAGAAGGAGAACGACGATGAAAAAGATGGTGACCCTCTCGATCGCCGCCCTGATGTCCACCGCGACGCTGGGCCTTGCGACGCCCGCCGCGGCACAGAACGGCTATTACAGCCGCGACGGCTATTCGAGCTATGACGCGCGCTACAATCGCGACAACCGCCGCTATGACCGCCGCTATGACCGCCGCGACTATCGCAATTACGACCGCCGCGATTACCGCAACTATGACCGCCGCGATCATCGCAACTACCGCAATTATCGCCAGTGCGACAACGGCACCGGCGGCACGATCATCGGCGCGATCGCCGGCGGCCTGGCCGGTCACGAGATCGCCGGCCGCGGCGACCGCACCGTCGGCACGATCATCGGCGGCGCCGTCGGCGCCATCGCCGGCCGCGCCATCGACAAGGGTAATGACGGCTGCCGCCGTTAGGGGGCAATGACGGCTGCCGCCGTTAAGGGCCCGCCCGTTAAAGGGGAATGACGGCTGCCGCCATCAAGGCAGACCCGACCCCCAATAAAAGACTCTCCCCCTTCGCCCCGTCCGGCCGCGCCGGACGGGGCTTTGCTGTCGGTGGGCGGACTTGCCATCGCGCCCACCGGGGCCTAGGTTCGCGCGCAAGTGCACGTCCGCAAAACGGCGGACGCGTGAGTCAGAGACAGGTCAACATAGCCATGCGGCAAATGGCAGCGCCTTCAGGGCGATCGCCGCGGCCGGGTTCGCAGATGGGCCCGCCGGCGAGCCGAAGACAGAAAGGGGAAACTCCGCCCCGCCCCGTGCCGGTCGTCCGGCCCCGCAGCTATGCCGCGATCGACCTTGGCACCAACAATTGCCGGTTGCTGATCGCGCGCCCGCACGAGGGCGAACTCGTCGTCATCGACGCTTTTTCGCGGATCGTACGGCTGGGCGAAGGATTGCACGCGACCGGACGGATCAGCGAGGCCGCAATGGACCGCACCGTTGCCGCGCTCGCCGTCTGCGCCGACAAGCTGCGCCGCCGCCACGTCACCCTGTCGCGCGCGGTCGCGACCGAGGCGTGCCGCCGCGCGGTGAACGGCACCGAGCTCGCGACGCGCGTCCGGCGCGAGACGGGCATCGTCCTCGACATCATCTCGGCTGCCGAAGAGGCGCGACTCGCCGCGCTCGGCTGCCACAATCTGATGGAACCCGGCGAAGGGCCGGCGCTGATCTTCGACATCGGCGGCGGCTCGACCGAGTTGATGCATGTCGACGTGTCGGACCATGACGTGAAGATCCACGATTGGATCAGCGTGCCGTGGGGCGTCGTGTCGCTGACCGAACATGCCGCGCCGGGCGAGGACAGCCTGGCCGCGCGGCAGGCGAGCTATGCCCGGATGCGCGAAGTAACCCGCAGCGCCTTCGCCGCCTTCGCGGATCGCGCCGAACGCTTCGCCGACCAGCCGCTGCGCCTGCTCGGCACCAGCGGCACGGTGACGACGCTCGCCAGCGTTTTTCTCGAGCTGCCGCGCTACGACCGGCGCGCGGTCGACGGGATCGCGGTGCCCGCCGCCGCGATGCGCGACATCAGCCGCCGCCTCGCCGAGGCCAGCCTCGACGCGCGCGCCGAGATCGCCTGCATCGGACGCGAGCGCGCCGACCTGGTGGTTGCGGGCTGCGCGATTCTGGAGAGCATCATCGACCTGTGGCCCGCCGCGCGCGTCGGCGTCGCCGACCGCGGCATCCGCGAGGGCATCTTGCGCACGCTGGCGATGCAGGGCCGCGACATTCCGGTTACCCGGCGCGAGCATCGCAAATGAGCGGGGGCAAGGGTGGCAAGAGCGGCGGCGGTCGCGGCGGCCTGCATGTGCGGGTCAAGACCGCGCGCAAGCGCACCGCCTCGTCGACCCGCTGGCTCCAGCGCCAGCTCAACGATCCCTATGTCCGCCGCGCGCAGGCCGAGGGATATCGCTCGCGTGCCGCCTTCAAGCTGATCGAGCTCGACGAGAAATTCGGCCTGCTCAGGAAAGCGCGCGCGGTGGTCGACCTGGGGATCACTCCGGGCGGCTGGTCGCAGGTCGTGCGCAAGGCCAATCCGCGCGCGCGCGTCGCCGGCATCGACCTGCTCGCCTGCGAACCGATCGAGGGGGTCGCGATCCTCGAGATGGATTTCATGGACGACGCCGCCCCCGACGCGCTGATCGAGGCGCTGGGCAGCGCCCCCGATCTCATCATTTCGGACATGGCGGCGAACACCGTCGGCCATCCGCAGACCGATCATCTGCGCACCATCGGGCTGGCCGAGACCGCGGTCGATTTCGCGGTGCAGAATCTGCAACCCGGCGGCGCCTTCGTCGCGAAAGTATTCGCAGGCGGCGCCGACCGCGAACTGCTGACCGTCCTCAAGCAGAATTTCGCTACCGTGAAACACGCCAAGCCGCCCGCAAGCCGCAAGGGATCGCCCGAACTTTATGTGATCGCGCAGGGTTTCAAGGGGCGACGCGGGGAAGACGGCGGCGCGGACTGACGGGCGGATGGAACGGGTGTTTTGGGGTGGGAAGCTACCCTCCCCCCCTTCGTCATTCCCGCGAAAGCGGGAACCCAGTGTGAGGTTAGCCGACGCGCGCTCTGGGTCCCCGCTTTCGCGGGGATGACAAAATTAGGAGATGCCGGGCATCCGCAATCGGCCCTTTTCAGACCCTCATCCCTTCCAATTCCGCCCGTCGCCGCTATCATCGAAGGTCCATCGATTATCGGGGGAAATCACATGCGTAGCGGGATTGCATCGCTGACCGTCCTCTCGTTGCTGCTCGCGGCATGCGGCGGCGGAGGGTCGAGCGGCGGCGGTGGCGGCGGGCCGGTCACCGTCACCCCCACGCCGACCCCAACACCCACGGCAAGCTGCGGCCTCAGCGCGCGCCAGTCCTTTGCCAAGGCCGTGATCGACGAATGGTATCTCTTCCCCGGCGATGTCGCGACGAACGTCAATCCCGCGAACTTCGCCGACGTCCAGACCTATATCGACGCGCTCGTCGCACCGGCGCGGGCGCTGAACAAGGATCGCTATTTCACCTATGTCACCTCGATCGCCGAGGAAGAGGCCTTCTTCACCAACGGGTCGAGCGCGGGCTTCGGCGTCCGGCTCGCCTATGATCCGACGATCCAGCGCGTGATCATCGCCGAGGCGTATGAAAATGCCCCGGCGCTTGCGGCGGGAATCGATCGCGGCACGCAGATCGTCGGCATCGGCACCAATGCGTCGAACGTCCGCGCCATCTCGGCCATCGTCGCCAGCGAGGGCACGCAGGGGATCACCAACGCACTGGGGGCGAGCGATCCGGGGGTCACGCGTGTGCTGCGCATCGTCGAACCCGGCGGCGGCACCCGCGACGTTTCGGTGACCAAGGCCGATTACGACCTCGACCCGATCTCCGACCGCTATGGCGCCAAGATCATCAGCGAAGGCGGGCACGCTTACGGCTATGTGAACCTGCGCAGCTTCATCAGTTCGGCCGACCCGCAGCTTCGCGCCGCCTTCCTCAATTTCCGCAACCAGGGGGTGACCGACGTGGTCATCGACCTGCGTTACAATGGCGGCGGGCTGGTTTCGACCGCCGAGCTGTTCGGCGACCTGCTCGGCCGCAACCGCGCGGCGAGCGACCTGTTCTCGCAGACCAATTTCCGCGCGTCGAAAGCGGGCAACAATACGCGCCACACCTTCACGACGCAGCCCGAGGCGATCGCGCCGACGCGCATCGCCTTCATCGGCACCGGATCGACCGCCTCGGCGAGCGAGCTCGTGATCAACGGGATGCTGCCTTACCTCGGCACCAATATGACGCTGGTCGGCAGCAACACCTATGGCAAGCCCGTCGGGCAGATCGCGCTCGACAAGAGCGAGTGCGACGAACGGATGCGCGTGATCGCCTTTGCGACCGGCAATGCGGCGAGCAGCGGCGACTATTTCGACGGGCTGGCGCCGAAGATCGGCAACAGCTGCGCGGCGGACGACGACCTGTCGCTGCCGCTCGGCGATCCGCGCGAAGCCTCGGTGCGCGCGGCGATCGATTTTCTGGCGGGGGCAAGCTGCACGACGCACATCGCCGAGGCGGGCGCGTCCGCGCAGAGCCGCAGCGTCAGGATGGCCGCCGAGCCCGAGATGCTGACGCCCGCAAAGCCTCGCGCGGCGCAGCGAGAGTTGCCGGGGCTGTTCTGACGAAACGTCGGCTAAGGGGTGGGGAGCGGACATTCCCCACTTTCGTCATTCCCGCGAAAGCGGGAACCCAGTGTGGGGTTAGCCGACGCAAGCTCTGGGTCCCCGCTTTCGCGGGGATGACAAAGTTAGGAAAGGCCGGGCGTCCGCTTCCGGTCGCTAGCAACCATTGCCCCCAGAACCCAGCCGAACCGCTACCCCTAGACTTTCCGGCCCGATCGATTATATACCGTTCGTTATGGAAAGTGATATCGCTACCCCGGTCAAGGGGCGCCCCCGCGAATTCTGTGTCGACAAGGCACTGGCCGAAGCCCTCCACGTCTTCTGGGCGAAGGGCTATGACGGCGCGTCGATGGCCGACCTGACCGAGGCGATGGGGATCACCAAGCCCAGCCTCTATGCCGCCTTCGGCAACAAGGAAGCGCTGTTTCACAAGACGCTCGACCTCTATGAGACCGAGAAGCTCGAATATACCCGCGCCGCGCTCGATCAGCCGACCGCGCGCAAAGTGGCGGAATATTATCTGCACGGCGCGCTGATGACGCACGCGGGGACCACCGATCCCAAAGGATGCATGGGCATTTTGAGTTCGCTCGCGTGCAGCCCCGAAGCCGAGTCGATCAAAGCCGACGTACTGGGGCGCCGCGCCTCGTCGCAGCGCGCGCTGGTCGAGCGTTTCGAGCGCGCGAAGGCCGAAGGCGACCTGCCCGCGCATGTCGACGCGCAGGGACTGACCAGCCTTCTCTATGCGCTGCTGCAGGGCATTTCGGTCCAGGCCGGCGCGGGCGCGACGATGGACGAGCTCGAGCGGCTGGTCGATACCAGCCTGGCGCTGTGGCCGAGCCGGTAAAATATATTTGTAACGGTCGGTATAAAACGCCTTGACAAGATGAACGGTGGATTTATATACCACATAGTACAGATGGTCGGAATGACCGCCGCGCCGCAAGAAGCGCGGATGCACTCCGCCCCCGCTGTGCCGGCCTGATCCCCGGGCCAACCCAGACAGACATGTTTCGCAGGATCGCGCACCACCGTCGATGACGGGGGAACGGTTTCCCGCATCCAGACTCTCCCCTCGCCGGGCGCAAGCGTTCCGGGGCGTGCGCCCCCTTGCGCCCGGCCAATATCCACGGAGGACCGACCATGGCCTATCTTGCCCTGACCGACGGAGCCGCCGCCCTCGCGCCGGCTTCCGCCTTCTCCCCGACATTTTCCCCCGCAGCGCCGAAAGCCGATAGTCCCGCAGGCTTTTCGGCGCTGGAATGGTCGGTCGTGATGCTTGCCCGTCACGACCGGCCATCGAGCCTGCGCGAGCCCGGCCGGGTCGCGAAATGGCTCGGGCGGATCTTTGGCGACGCGGTGAACCGCCGCCTCGCCGATCCGCGGCTCGAAGCGCTGCGCCGGATGGCGGTGCTGACCTGGCACCACAGCTATTCGGTGCCGAAGGCCGAACTCAAGGCCTTCTTCGCCGCGGGTTTCAGCACCGATCATTATGAACTGCTGGGCAAGCGCGTCGCCGAAGTCCACGTCGCCCGCCTTTTCCGAAAGTAGACCCATGAACATGCTCTCCCCGATCCGGCCCCCCTTGGAGTCCGAGGAGACGGCAGACGCCGCCCTCACCCCGACCCAGCCCCCGCGCCGCTGGCGCCGGACCCTGCAGATCGGCCTGCCGGTCGCGCTCGTTCTCGCCGGCGGCTGGGGCCTGACCCACCGCGAGGCGCCGGCCAACGCCGCACCGCCGATCCCGATCGTCACCGTCGCGGCGCCGCTGGTGCGCGACATCGACGAATGGGACGATTATGTCGGCCGCTTCGAGGCGAGCCAGGCGGTCGAGGTGCGCCCGCGGGTCTCGGGCCAGCTCGTCGGCGTGCATTTCACCGACGGTCAGATCGTCCGCAAGGGCCAGCTTCTCTTCACCATCGACCCGCGCCCCTTCGCCGCCGCGCTCGCCGAAGCGCGCGCCGAAGCGGCCAGCGCGCGCAGCGATCTGGCGCTTGCGCAAACCAACCTCGCGCGCGCCAACCGGCTCGTCGCCGACGATGCGGTGTCGCAAAGCGACCTCGACCAGCTCGGCGCCAAGCTGCGCGCGGCGTCGGCCGCGCTTGCCGCCGCCGATGCGCGGGTGCGCTCGCGGGCACTCGACATGGAGTTCACGCGGGTGCGCGCGCCGATAAGCGGGCGCATCTCGGACCGCCGGGTCGATGCGGGCAACCTCGTCGCCGCGGGCGAAGGCAGCGCCGGCAGCCTGCTGACGACGATCAACGCGCTCGATCCCATTTATTTCAGCTTCAACGGCTCCGAGGGCCTGTTCCTGAAAGCCAAGCGCGCCGAGGAAGCGGGCGCCAGGGGAACCGAGGTGCAGATCAGGCTGCAGGACGAAGCGACATACAGCCGCACCGGCCGGCTCGATTTCACCGACAACGGCATCGACCCGCGATCGGGAACGATCCGCGGCCGCGCGGTGATCGCCAATCCCGACCTGTTCCTGTCGCCCGGCATGTTCGGCAACATGCGGCTGGCGAGCGGCGCCAGCGAACGCGCGCTGCTCGTTCCCGATGCGGCGGTGCAGACCGACCAGGCGCGCAAGACTTTGCTGGTGGTCGGCAAGGACGGTCAGGTCGCGGCGCGCGAGGTCCGGCTCGGCCCGGTCGTCGATGGCCTCCGCGTCGTGCGCGGCGGCATCGCACCGGCCGACCGCGTCGTGATCACCGGCACCCAGCTCGCACAGCCGGGCACGAAGGTGCAGACGCGCGCGGGCAGGATTACGCCGGTCGCACAGGCCGCCGCGCCGCCGAGTCAGGCGCTGGTCGGCGAGGCCACTTTCGCGCGGTGACGCCTTGAAGCCCCTCCCTTCAGGGAGAGGGGTTTGGGGAGGGCCTGTCACCACCCTCCCCGCTGCGACTAGCGGGCAAGCCCGCAAGTCTCGCTACCCCTCCCGCAAGCGGGAGGGGGCGAATTGAAACCACAATTTCGATCCTCCAGTCCGGGGAGCCTCCCATGCGTCTTTCGCGCTTCTTCATCGTGCGCCCGATCTTCGCCGCGGTCATCGCGGTGATCATCACCCTCGTCGGCGCGATCGCCTACTGGTCGCTGCCCGTCTCGCAATATCCCGACATCGTCCCGCCGACGGTCACGGTCACCGCCAGCTATCCCGGCGCGTCGGCCGAGACCGTCGCCGAGACGGTGGCGACGCCGATCGAGCAGGAGATCAACGGCGTCGACAACATGCTCTATCAGTCGAGCCAGTCGACCGGCGACGGCAATGTGACGATCACCGTCACCTTCAAGATCGGCACCGACCTCGACGCCGCGCAGGTGCTGGTGCAGAACCGCGTCGCGATCGCGGTGCCGCGCCTGCCCGAAGCGGTCCAGCGGCTCGGCGTCGTGACGCGCAAGACCTCGCCCGACTTCCTGATGGTCGTGAATCTTGTTTCGCCCGACAAGTCGCTCGATCGTTCCTATCTTTCCAACTATGCGCTGACCCAGCTCAAGGATCGCCTCAGCCGCATCGACGGGGTCGGCGACGTCCGGCTGTTCGGCGCGCGCGATTATGCGATGCGGGTGTGGATCGACCCGACCCGCGCCGCTTCGCTGAACCTGACGGCAGGCGAAATCGTCGCGGCGCTGCGCGCACAGAATGTGCAGGTCGCGGCGGGATCGCTCGGCCAGCCGCCTTATGCGAACGGCAATGCCTATCAGCTCAATGTCGAGACGCAGGGCCGCCTTGCCGATCCGCAGCAGTTCGCCGACGTCGTGATCCGCACCGACGCCGACGGGCGGCAGGTGCGCGTCGCCGATGTCGCGCGTGTCGAACTCGGCGCATCGGATTACAACAGCAACACCTATCTCTCGGGCGATCCGACGGTGATCCTCGCGGCGTTCCAGCGCCCCGGATCGAACGCGCTCGAAGCCGCGAAGGCGATCGAGACCGAGATGGCGGCGGCGTCGAAGAGCTTCCCCAAGGGCCTCGAATATCGGGTCATCTACAACCCCACCAAATTCATCGAGCAGTCGATCGACGCGGTGAAGGACACGTTGCTCGAAGCGATGCTGCTCGTGGTGATCGTCATCCTCGTCTTCCTGCAGAAATGGCGCGCCGCGGTGATCCCGATCGTCGCGATTCCGATCTCGCTCGTCGGCACCTTCGCGGTGCTCGCGGGGCTCGGCTACAGCCTCAACAGCCTGTCGCTCTTCGGACTCGTGCTGGCGATCGGTATCGTCGTCGACGACGCGATCGTCGTGGTCGAGAATGTCGAGCGCAATTTGGAACGTGGGCTGTCGGCGCTGAAAGCCGCGCAAACCTCGATGGACGAGGTGTCGGGCGCGCTCGTCGCGATCGTCCTCGTGCTCTGCGCGGTGTTCGTGCCGACGCTGTTCCTGACCGGGCTGTCGGGCGCCTTCTATCGGCAATTCGCGGTGACGATATCGACCGCGACAATCATCTCACTGATCGTCTCGCTGACGCTCTCGCCCGCGCTCGCGGCGATCCTGCTGAAGCCGCACGCCGAACCCGCCAGGCCCTCACGCCTCCGCGAGCTGGCGAGCCGAGCGGGTGACGCCTTCAACGACGCGTTCGAGAAGATGAGCAGTGCCTATGCGTCGCTCACCGCCCGGCTCGTCCGGCGGCCGAAGCGGATGATGATTACCTATGGCGGGCTGATCGCCGCGACCATGGGCCTGTTCTGGGCGACGCCGACCGGCTTCATCCCGGCGCAGGATCAGGGCTATTTCCTCGCGGTCGTGCAATTGCCGCCGGGGGCCTCGGTCGAGCGCACCGACGCGGCGCTGCGCAAGGTCGCCGCGCGCATCCTGCCGAACAAGGGCATCCTCGGATCGGTGATGCTCGCGGGCTTCGACGGGCCGTCGCAGACGCTCGCCCCGAACGCCGCCGCGGCTTACTTTCCGCTCAAGAGCTTCGAGGAGCGCAAGAAGCTCGGCGTCAGCTTCGACGAGATCATGAACGAAGCGCGCGCCGACGTCGCCGACATCACCGAAGCGCGCGTGATCGTGATTCCGCCGCCGCTGATCCAGGGCATCGGCTCGGCGGGCGGCTACCGGATGATGGTGCAGGATCGCGGCGGCCACGGATACCATAAGCTGGCCGAGGAATCGGGCAAGCTGATCGGGAAAGCGAACGAAACGCCGGGTCTGGCGCAGGTCTTCACCTTCTTCGATACCGGGTCCCCGCGCGTCTATGCCGACATCGACCGCGCCAAGGCGAACCTGCTCGGCGTGCCGCCCGAACGCGTGTTCGAGACGCTGCAGGTCTATCTGGGCTCGGCCTTCGTCAACGACTTCAACCTGCTCGGCCGCACCTACCGCGTCACCGCGCAGGCCGCGGCGCCCTTCCGTCAGTCGGTCGCCGACATCGCCAACCTCCAGACCCGATCGAACAGCGGCGAGATGGTGCCGATCGGATCGGTCGCGACCTTCCGCGACAAGACGGGGCCGTACCGCGTCGTCCGTTACAACCTCTACCCCGCGGTCGAGGTCGATGGCGACACCGCGCCGGGATATTCGTCGGGCGCGTCGCTGACGACGATGGAAAAGCTGGGCGCCGACACCCTGCCCGCAGGGTACGGCACCGAGTGGACCGGCATCGCCTTCCAGCAGAAGGCGGCGGGCAGCACGGCGGCGCTCGTCTTCGCGCTGGCGGTGGTGTTCGTCTTTCTCGTCCTCGCCGCGCAGTATGAGAGCCTGACGCTGCCGCTGTCGATCATCCTGATCGTGCCGATGTGCCTGTTCGCGGCGATGGTCGGCGTTAATCTGCGCGGGATGGACAATAATGTCCTGACGCAGATCGGGCTCGTCGTCCTCATCGCGCTCGCGGCGAAGAATGCGATCTTGATCGTCGAATTCGCACGCCAAGCCGAGGAACAGGACGGCCTGTCGCCGGTCGAGGCCGCGGTGCGCGCCGCGCGCGATCGCCTGCGCCCGATCCTGATGACCAGCTTCGCCTTCATCCTCGGCGCGGTGCCGCTGCTGATCGCGAGCGGCGCGGGCGCGGAACTGCGGCAGGCGCTCGGCACCGCGGTCTTCTTCGGGATGATCGGGGTCACGGCGTTCGGCCTGCTCTTCACCCCCACCTTCTATGTCGTCTGCCGCGCGCTCGGCGACCGTATCGCGGCGCTGCGCCACCGCGGCGGTTCGCACGAACCCGCGCCGCAGCCGGCCGAATAAGGAGAAAGCCATGCGTAATCTTCTGATGACAACCCTATCCGCGCTGACGCTTGCCGCCTGCGCGGTCGGGCCGGACTACGCCCGCCCCGCTCCCCCTGCGGCGTCGTCCGGCCCCTTCCTCTCGACCAGGGCGGGGGTGACGAGCGCCGCTCCCGCGGACGCCGAATGGTGGCGGCTTTACAAGGACCCCGTGCTCGACGGGCTCGTCGCCGACGCACTCGCGGCGAACACCGACGTCCGCGTTGCGGCCGCGCGGATCGCCAAGGCGCGCGCGGCCTTACGCGAAGTCCGCGGTGACCGGCTACCCTCGACGAACCTGAGCGCGGGCGCGACCTATGGCCGCGTCAGCGAAGGGCAGGTGCCGCCCGGTGCCGACCGCGAGGGTTGGCAGGTCGATACCGGCCTTACCGTCGGCTACGAGGTCGACCTGTTCGGCCGCGTCTCGCGCGGGGTCGAGGCCGCGCGCGGCGATGTTGCTGCCGCCGAGGCCGATGCCGACGCGGTGCGCGTCACCGTCGCCGCCGAAACCGCGCGCGCCTATGCCGACGCCGCCTCGGCCGCCGAGCGGCTGGGCGTCGCGACGCGCATCGTCGCCTTGCTCGACCAGTCGGTGGCGCTCACCGCGCGCCGCGCCGAGGTCGGGCTGACGACTAGGCTCGATACCGCGCGCATCGCGGCGCTGCGCGATCAGCGCCGCGCCGACATTCCCGCGATCGCCGCCGAGCGGGACGCCGCGCTGTTCCGCCTCGCAACGCTGACCGGCCGCGCCCCCGCCGATCTGCCGCCGATCGCGGGCGAGCGGCGCACGACTCTGCGCCTCGACCAGCCGATTCCGGTCGGCGACGGCGCCGCGCTGCTCGCGCGCCGGCCCGATGTCGCCGCCGCCGAGCGCCGCCTTGCGGCGTCGACCGCGCGTATCGGCGTCGCGACCGCCGACCTCTATCCGAAGATCACGCTCGGCGGGTCGGTCGGCCAGACGAGCAGCGGCCTCGGCGATCTGTTCGGCGGCGGACCTTTGCGCTGGCTGCTCGGCCCGCTGATCAACTGGAATTTTCTCAACCAGGAAGGCGCGCGAGCGCGGATCGCGGGGGCCGAGGCCGACACGCAGGCATCGCTCGCCCAGTTCGACGGCACGGTGCTGCGCGCGCTCGAGGAGACCGAAGCCGCGCTCTCCGCCTATGCGCACCAGCTCGACCGGCGAACGGCGCTGCAGGCGGCACGCGATCAGGCCGCGACGGCGGTGAAGATCACGCGCGCGCAGCAGCGCGAAGGCGCGATCGACGGACTCGCCGCGCTCGACGCCGAACGCAGCTTCGCCGAAACCGAAGCCTCGCTGGCGCTCGCCGACGCGCGCATCGCCGACGCGCAGGTCGACCTGTTCCGGGCGCTTGGCGGGCGGTGGACGAAAAGCTGAGCCGGTTGTCTTTATCCGCGCTCGATCATCATTAGCAGCGCGTCGCCCGCTTTGCCGCGATAGCGTTCCTTGTGGCGCAGGCCATAGAAGGGGCGCGGTTCGAGGTCGAAGGCGGTGCGGTGGAGCCGTCCGGCGCGCAACAAAGGCTCGACGACCAGCGTCGAGATAAGCGTATGGCCCGCCCCTGCGCTGACCGCCGAGCGGACCGCTTCGTTCGATGGCAGGGTGAGGATCACGTCGAGATCGGCGAGCGTCAGGGCAAGCGGGGCGAGCGCGGCCTCGAAGGTCGAACGCGTGCCCGACCCTTCCTCGCGCAGCACCCAGGGGACCGAGACCAGCCAATCCCTGTCGGCGCCGCCCGGCGCGGCTTCGGAGCCGACCAGCGCAAGATCGTCGTGGCCGACCGTCCAGCGCGCGAGCGCCGGATCGTCGATCAGGCCCTCGACAAAGCCGAGTTCGGCGCTGCCCTCGCGCACCCGATCCGCCGCCTGCTCGCTGTTGCCGATCGACAGCGTGACCGCGATTCCGGGGTAGCGCCGGCGAAACCGCGCGAGAAAGGGGGGCAGCCAATAGCCGGCAATCGTCTGGCTCGCGACGAGCGTCAGCGTGCCGCGTTCGAGTCCGCCGAACTCGGCCAGCGTGCGCTCGGCGCTCGCGGCGCGGCCGAGCACCGCGCGCGCCTCGACCAGGAACAGGCGGCCCGCGTCGGTCAGTTCGATCCGCCGCCCGATGCGGTGGAACAGCGGGACATTGTGCCGCTCCTCCAGCGTCTTGATCGCCGCGCTGACTGCCGACTGGGTGATGTGGAGCGCCTCCGCCGCGCGCGTCATATGCTCGCGCTCGGCGACCCCGACGAAGATGCGGAGCTGCTCGAGCGTCATAGGATCGGTGCCATCGGGGGGCGCATGATCGTCTCCTTCGCGCACAGGATGCGCCCCGCTGTTCAATCTGTCCAAGCGAATATATCGGTCGTTCCAACAATTAAAATCGATTGATTAGCGTGAGCGCGATCAACAAGCGCAGGCGATCGAAACGAGCAGAAACTTGCGTTGGAGACGACCGGGAAAGCGGCCGATAGCGAAGGCATCGAGGGCGACCTATCGCCTACCCGCCTTTCAGAAAGAAGCCGTCATGGCGACCGTTCCCCTTCCCGCCGCCGCAATCCGCAGGCCCCGCACCGCCAGGATCGAACGGATCGTTCCCGGGCTGGCGCTCTGCCTCGGCGTCACCGGCGTCGCTTTCGCGCTGGCCGGCATCGAGCAGCGATTGTTCGGCGAGGTCTGGCTGGAAGCGCTGGTGCTCGCGATCCTGATCGGCACTGCGATCCGCTCCATCTGGACGCCGCCGGCCCGCTGGCTTCCGGGAATCGATTTCAGCGCCAAATTGCTGCTCGAAATCGCCGTGGTTCTGCTCGGCGCATCGGTCAGCGCCGCAACGATCCTCGCCGCGGGTCCGGCGCTGCTGATCGGCATCGCCGCCACCGTCTTTGTTGCCATCGGCGCGAGTTTCGCGATCGGGCGGCTGCTCGGCCTGCCCAGGCGGATGGCGACGCTGGTCGCGTGCGGCAATTCGATCTGCGGCAATTCGGCGATCGCGGCGGTCGCTCCGGTGATCAGCGCCGACAGCGACGACGTCGCGGCGGCGATCGCCTTTACGGCGGTGCTCGGCGTCGGGGTTGTACTGGGCCTGCCGCTGCTCGGGCTGGGGCTGCACATGGGCGGCCTCCAATATGGCGCGTTCGCCGGGCTGACCGTCTATGCGGTGCCCCAGGTCATCGCCGCCGCGACGCCGATGGGCGCCGCGGCGATCCAGATGGGGACGCTGGTCAAGCTGGTCCGCGTGTTGATGCTCGGTCCGGTCTGCCTGATCCTCTCGCTTCTCGCCCCGCGCCTTTGTGAGGACAGCTGCGACGCCGGCGCGCCGGTGTCCCGCCCGCACCCGGCCCGCCCGCCGATCCATCATCTCGTCCCATGGTTCATCCTCGGCTTTCTCGGCATGATCGCCGCGCGCTCGCTGGGGCTGATCCCGCAGGCGGCGCTGGCGCCGATGGCCGGCGCCGCGACGCTGCTGACCGTGGTGTCGATGGCCGCGCTCGGCCTTGGCGTCGATGTCCGCACCGTCGCCAAGGCAGGCGGACGCGTTACGGCGGCGGTGGTCCTGTCGCTGCTGGTGCTCGGCGCGATCAGTTTTGCGCTGGTCACGGTGCTTCATCTCGGCTGATCGTGCGATCAACCGCGCGACGTGCCGATCCAGCCGGGACGGCAGCGCCGCTCTTTGCTTGCCTTCCCTATACGGCCACCGCGACGGCCGTGCCGATCGGATCGGTGCAGGGGCCAGTGAAGGTCACCCGCAGATCCGGTCCCTGCGGCTCGAGCGTAACCGGGCTGCCGTCGTCGAGGCGCCTTCCCGCGCCCGTGACGGTCAGATTCCTGATCACGAGCCGGGTGGACGCAATGGGGCCCTTGAAGATCAGATTCACGCGCCCCGGCGCGGCGGTAAAGCGCACCGCCTGCCCGCATTCGGTCTCACCGTCCGATCGCGTCCACGGCCTGGTGCCATAGATCGCGTCGCCATGCGCGCGCAGCCATGCCCCGAATTGCCTGAGGCGGCCGAGCTGTTCGCCCGGAATCGCCGCGTCGGTCGCGCGCGGTCCGACATTGAGCAGCAGATTGCCGTTGCGCGACACGGCATCGATGAAGTCATGGATCAGCGTTTCGGCGCTGGCGTAATCGGCTTCGGTGTCGTTGCGGTTGAAGCCGAAGCTATGGCTCATCCCGCGGGTCGCCTCCCATTTCTTGGTCTGGATTTCGGTAAAGGCGGCATATTCGGGGGTGCGAAAGTCGCTGTGCGGAATTTCCGGCGGAATGATCCCCTTCGACGCGTCGGCGCCTTGCCGGGCGATCGCCGCCTTGATCTTGCGATCGACATAGCGCCGGACCAGCGGAATCTTCAGGGCGTCGCGCTGCAGGCTGGCCGCCACCCAGCGATCGTTGACCACGCCGTCGGGGACCGCGCGATAATAATCGGCGAACAGCCGATACAGCGGCCCGGCCCGCGTCGGCCAGCTGATGTCGTTCCACAACACCGACGGTTCATAGCGGTCGATCAGTTCGCGCACCTGCGCCATCGCATAGGCGGGATATTCGCCGCCCGGCGTCGAAGCGAGAAAGTCCCCGAGCGTTCGCAGCGGGCGCCGGTTGAAGGTCCAGTCGATTCCGCCCGAATAATAGACCCCAAAGCGCAAGCCCGCCGCGCGCACCGCCGCGGCGAGGTCGCCGACGATGTCGCGCCCGGTCGTCCACCCGGTCCGGTGCGGGTTCGCCACCTGGCTGGGCCACAGGCAAAGCCCGTCGTGATGCTTGGTCACGAGCACGACATAGCGCGCGCCGGCATCGCGAAACGCCTCCGCCCAGGCGGCGGGGTCCCACCGATCGAGTCCGGCTTCGAACGGCGGCTTGAAATCCTCATAAGGCGCATCGCCATAATGCGCCCGGTGGAATTCGGCCGAGGGCGTGCCCGGAACCTTGATCGCGTTGCAATACCATTCGGTATAGGGAACCATCGCGACCGCGCGGTCGTAATCCCTGGCAAAAGCCTCGCCGATCGAGCCGAGGCGCGGGGCGAATCCAGGAATGGCGAAGGCGCCCCAATGGATGAAAATCCCGAATTTGGCATCCTGATACCAGTCGGGCACGGCGCGCGCGTTGAGGTCGGCAAGGGCGGAACCGGCGGATGCCATCAGCGGGTCCTCCGGCCTGTCGGCCCATGTTTCGCGCGAAGCGGCCCATCCATCCTGTCTCTCCCCTGTTCCGCGATCGTCGCGGCGATCTATCCCGCCGCGCTCCCATGCGCCACTATAGGTAATTCTATAAGCATAGAAAAATCTATCATATAATTATCATATCGGCAAAAGGCAGGAATCCATCGCCCCACTATGCCCGGTTTGTCAGCGGGATAGCCTGTCCGGACGCGCGCTTGCGAACCTCGCTCGCCCCCCCTTTATGGGATCGCATGTCCGACAAATGCCGCAAGTTCAATATATCGTTATAGACTCATATATAAAACACCGATAACAAAGCTCCCGGGGGAGATGCCGCGACGGCATTTCGCTTTAAAAAGCGTGGGATCCGCGTCAGCGAACCCATCGCGCCAATAATCGACCAGCAGGATCGCTGGCGGCGGGAGAGGCGTGGTATGCGAAATATATCTTGGATGTTTGCGAGCGTTGCATTCGTTGCGATACCGGCCGCGGCGCAGGTGCAGGACGCAAAACCGGCGGCGGATCAAAGCGCGACGACGGACGGGGCTTCAGGGCTCGCCGAAATTGTCGTCACCGCCGAAAAGCGCAGCGTCAATCTGCAGGACGTGCCACTCGCCATTTCGGCCTATACGTCCGATGCGCGCCAGCTCGCCGGCATCACGACGCTGCAGGATGTCGCGAATTTCACGCCGGGCCTCAGCTATTCAGCGAGCAATGACCGGGTCTTCATTCGCGGGATCGGGCGGCAGACCAACACCAACGGCAGCGATCCCGGCGTCTCGACCTATACCGACGGCATTTACGATGCATCGACCAGTTCGATCGCCGCATCCGATTTCTTCATCGATCGCATCGAAGTGCTGCGCGGTCCGCAAGGCACGCTCTATGGACGCAATTCGATCGGCGGCGCGATCAACGCGATCTCGAAACGGCCGACCGAAGCGCTTGAAGCCGACCTGCGCGGCACGGTAGGCAATTACGGCCTGTACACGCTGGAAGCAGCGGTTTCGGGGGAACTGACGACGGGGCTTCGCTCGCGGCTGGCGGGTGCTTTCTCCGACCAGAGCCGCGGCTATTTCAAAAACGACGCCGGCGGGATCAGCGAAGGCGGCCGCGGCAAGCGCCGTTATCTGGAACTGCAGCTGGAGGCGGATCTGGGTCCCGACGTCACGGCCTGGGTGAAGCTTTTCACCGGTCGCACCGACCTCAATCCGCGCAATCTCAACCGGATCGGCGGCTATGATTTCGCGCCCTACCCCACCGGGTCGATCACACCCGGATCGGCGTTCGGCTATCTCCTCCCCGGGGTCGTGGCGCTCAACCCCAATCCGCAACCGCCCGGCGCGACCAATATTCGCCATTTCAGCACCGTCACCACCCAGCGCGAACGGATGCGGGACAATTTCGGTGTGACCGGCGACATCAAATGGACGCTCCCGACTTTCGACGTTCATCTGCTGGGCGGCTATCAGCATTATCGCATCGAGAATTCCTATGCGCTCGATGATACCGGGGTCGTTTCCTATCCCTTCCCGGTCACGCCGGGTTCACTATGCGACCTCTTTCTTCCGGGCTGCACCGCGCTGACGGTATATCCCGCATCGCAGCTCAATCTGCACAACAAGAAATCATTCGGCAGCGGCGAGCTGAACCTGACCTCGAACACCGGCGGGCCATTCCAATGGGTCGCCGGCGTTTATTATTATCAGGAGACATTATCGCAGGAATCGCACTTCAACGCGCCAGATCAGTTGCAGCTGCGCGCGCCCACCGCGCTCACGGGGTTGCCCGCGCCGCTCAATCCGTTGGGCGATTTCGTTTACGCGGCGTCGACGCTGACGACGAAATCGATCGCCGCGTTCGGTCAGGTCGATTATCGGATATCCGATACGCTCCGCATCACCGGCGGCCTGCGCTACACCCATGACAAGAAAAGCGGGGCCGAAGCCTTCAGGATCATATGCCTGGGCTGCGACCCGAGCGTCTCGCCCGATCAGCTCGGCTCGTATACGCCGGCGCTGGACCTGACTCCCACGCAGATTTCCTACCTGCCGGCGCCGGGAGTCACCTCCCCCGTCACGATCGATCCGGCGACGGGCATCGCGCGGCGCGGTCTGGCGAGCAGCTGGGACGCCGTGACCGGAACCGTCGCGGTCGAATGGCAGCCAACACAGGACCAGCTGGCCTTTCTGCGGTATAGCCGCGGCTATAAATCGGGCGGCTTCAACGCCGGCGGCATTTCGGCGCTGCCGCAGACCGGGGCCGAGCATATCGACGCCTTCGAGGCGGGGTACAAGCAGACGATCGGCAAACGGCTGCGCTTCAATCTGGCAGGCTTCTACTATGACTATCAGGGGCTTCAGGTGCCGCTGACCGTGTCGCAGCCCGGCGGCGCGCAGCTCACCCAATTCTTCAACCTCGCCAGCTCGAAAAGCTATGGCGTCGAGGTCGAGCTGGCGTGGCAACCGGCGAATCCGCTGCACCTGTCGTTCAACTATGGTTTCGGCCAGTCGCGGATCGACGATGGGTGTTGCTTCGTTGACGGTCAGGACCCGCTGGCGGTCCAGCCCGGCGCGCAGCCGTCGGGCCCGGCCGCCAACGGCCAGCAGCCGCAGAGCGTCGTCGGGGCAAGGCTTTCCGACACGCCGCGCCACAAGGTCGCCCTCAATGCGATGTACAGCATCGCGTTCGAACCGGGCACCTTCTCGCTGTCGGGCAATTATGTCTGGCGCAGTGCGGCGTACAGCAACATCTTCAACCGCACCTATAACCGTATGCCGTCCTGGGATCAGGTCGACCTGCGAGCGATCTGGTCCGGCCGCGACGACCGCTACCGCATCATCGCCTATGTGAAGAATGTCTTCAACAGCGCCGGCTATGACAGCGCGCTCGGCAATCTGCTCGCGTCCTCACCGACACTCGCGGTCGCGCAAAGCTATTCGTTCACGCCGCCGCGAACCTATGGCATCCAGCTTGAATATCGGTTCCGATAGGCGCGGCGGGTGGGACATTCCCCCTCTCGCCCGGCGGGCACGCTGCCGCTTTCGACGCGGATGCTCTATGGCTCGGGCACGATCGCGTTCGGGATCAAGGATCATGGCTTCAACGCGCTTTTGATGCTGTTCTACAACCAGGTCGTCGGGCTTCCCGCGGCCTGGGTAGGAACGGCGATCATGATCGCGATGATCGCCGATGCGCTGTTCGATCCGTTGCTGGGCCAATATTCGGACAATGTCCGGACGCGCTGGGGCCGCCGCCATCCGTTTATGTATGCGGCGGCGCTGCCGATCGCGCTCTCGTATCTCCTGCTCTGGATGCCGCCCGACATGGCGCACGGCGCGCAATTCGCATGGCTGGTCACCACCGCGATTCTCGTGCGTTTCTCGATCAGCCTCTATGAAATTCCGTCGACCGCGCTGCTCGCCGAATTCACCAGCGACTATGACGAACGTACCAGGCTCGTCGCCGCGCGCTTCTTCTTCGGCGTGTGCGGCGGCATAGCCATGACGGTGCTGACCTTCGGCTATTTTCTGCGACCGACCGCCGCGCAGCCCGTCGGCCATCTGAACGCGGGCGGCTATGTCACCTATGCCTGGGTCGCGGCGGCGATCATGATGCTGGCGGTGCTCATCTCGACGCTCGGGACGCAGAAAGAGATATTGAAACGTCCGCTGCTCCCCCCGGCGCCAAAGGTTCCAGCCGGGCAGATGCTGCGCGAGATGCTGGGCATATTGGTGCACCCCGCCTATATTTCGATCCTGCTCGCCAGCCTGTTCTTCGCCGTCGCGTCGGGACTCAACCTGTCGCTCGCCGTCTATTTCTCGACCTATTTCTGGGAATTGAGCGCCAGCGAGATCGCCACCGTGGCGTCGACCGCGATCATCGGCATCCTGTTGGCTTTCGTCGTCGTGCTGCCGCTGTCGGCGCGTTTCGGCAAGAAGCCGGCGGCGATGCTGATGTTCACTCTGTCGCTGATTTCCAGCGTCGTGCCCCTGATCCTGCGCCTTGCCGGCCTGTTCCCGGCCAACGGCGATCCGCTGCTGCTGTGGCTCTTGATGGGGCAATTCTCATTTGGAATGATGACGACCATCGCCGGCGGCATCCTGGCGGTGTCGATGGTTGCCGACGTGACCGACCAGATCCAGCTCGAAACCGGCCGTCGGTCCGAAGGCCTGCTGTTCTCCGCCGCAACCATGGTCAACAAGGCGATATCGGGCATGGGAATCATGCTCGCGGGGCTCTTGCTCGCCTTCGTCCAATTCCCGCAGAATGCGCAGCCCGGCCATGTCCCCGCCGATACGCTCCGGAATCTGGCGAGCATCTATATAGCGGTGCTGTCAATCGCGACCGTCATCGCTATCATTTGCCTCGCTTATTATCCGATCAATCGATCGCGCCATCTGGAAAATATCCGGCAACTGGGCGAGGCCGCTGCGGAATGATCGGGCGATCAATCCCGGATATCAGGACGCGTCGCGCCGGATCAGCGGCAAGCCACCGGCGAGCAAGGCCTCGGCGGCATCGAGCAGCCGCTCATTCTCGGCGACAAGATCGCCCGCCCCGCCGCTTTCCATCCAGCTGTCGAATGCCATGCGCCCGCCCGCGACCAGCATCGCGGCGGCCATTTGCGCACGGCCATCCTTCGTGGCATCGATCCCAAGCTCGTCGGCGATATAGTCGGTCATCAAATCGATCTGAAGCCGCTGATGTCCATACCACACCGGCAGCAATTCAGGTTCGCCCGCCAGCGCCCGGCCCAGATTGATCTGCCCATCGCCATCGCGTTCATAGGCATGGGCGATCCGCGCAACCTGGTTGCGCCAGAATGCCAGCACCGGCACGCCCTGCGCGCGCTGCATCGCGACGATTTCTTCGAAACGCTCGCCGGCCCGGACCGCGATCGCGGCGGCAAGCTCGCGCTTCGATGCAAAATGCGTGAACAGCGTCGTGATGTGGATATCGGCGGCTTCGGCGATCGCCGCCATCGTCGCATCGCCATAGCCCAGCGTCACGAACAGCCGCCGCGCCGCTTCCTCGATGCGCTGCCGCGTCCGGGCTTTCGCCGCGGTTCGCCTTGGAAAGCTGACTTTGGATGCTTCGCTCATGACAGGATTATAATCATTGCGGCAGGAAGCGCCAGCTATATAAGTTGATCATTCTATGATTATAGCGTAATCTAGGGAAAATGAATAGAGAGGCTATGGCCATGATCGACTTGTCGATGCGAAACGAATTTGAAAAATGGGTCGAAACGGGCCAGCCGCCGCTGATGGAGGAGCCGCACCTGGGGCTCGCCGCGCTGATGACGACCGCTGCCTTCGTCGATCCCGTCGCGCAAGTGCCGATCTTCGACGCCATTGCGGCCGCCACGGCGGCGAGCAACGACAGCGCGACGCGCGCCGCGCAGATCGCGGCGGCGCTGCCGTGGGTGGTCGGCGGAAAGCCGCGCGTCGCGATGCCCCGCGCCTTGTGGGACGATTATTGGGCGATCGTTTCCAAAGCGCCGTCACCAACTGCCGGCGAACTCGACCTGACCATCGCGGTCGTCGCGCTCGGCCAGCATTATGACCAGCGAATGATCGACTGCTGCGAGGCCGCGCTGCTCGAATTCGACGGGGTGCACGATCTGATCGCCCAGCCGGAGGTGCGGCTGACCACCGCCGACCTGGAAAGCCATGCGGCCGACAGCCTCGCGGCCGATCTGTTGTCGATGCTGAACGCCAATGGCTATGATATCGAGGTGATCGACGCCGACACTGTCGTCCTGCCCGGCGACTATCCGGCGCAAAACCGTACCAACCGCCGGATTCTTCAGCTTCATGACATCTGGCATCTGGTCGGCGGCTACGGCTTCACGCCCGCAGGCGAAGTCGCGATTTCGGGGTTCCAAATGGCCCAGTTCGGCCAGAATTATTCGACGCGCTTTCTGGCAACGGTGGCGACGACCGCCGCGATCCACGCCCCGATGCTGACCGACATGCTGCTCACTGTGATGTTCGACGGTTGGCGGCACGGCCGCGCCACCAGAGAGTTGATCGCGGTCCCGTGGCACCAGCGCATCGCCGATCCGATCAGCCGCATTCGCGACGAACTGGGCATTCGGCCGATCGACAGCGACGCCGTGCGAATGATGGAAGCCTTCGCGCCGGCGGCGTAAGCTCTGGGGCGCCGGTGTCGGCGCCCCGCATCACTCGGCCGGGACGGGCGCGGCCGACGGGCGGTATTGCGCGGCGTCGGTCGTGAATTCGGCATGGCCATAGCCGACGAGTTGCGCCTTGAGCCTGGCGATCAGCCGGCGATCGGCAACACCGCGCAGCCCCGGAATATGCGCCGCGAGCGCATAGAGACGCATCCGTGCATAGATGAACAGACCCGCGACCGCCGCCAGCGCGACATCGCCCGAGGTCAGCGTCACGCCGATCGACGCCGCCTTTGCCTTGTCCCCGCCCATGAAGTTTTTGACGAAGAACAGCTTGGCAAAGGCCAGTTCGAACATTTCGTGGATGCGCGCGCGCCGCGAATTGTTCGGCCGCAGATCCGCCGCCATCGTTGCGCGCAGCAATTCGCCGCACGTGCTGTCGTCATATCCGCTGCGCAGCGTGCCGCTGCGCGCATTCATCAGGTCGACGATCCCTTGCGGCGTATCGGCGAGCAATTCCTCCGGCAGCCCGAGCAGGAAGCAGCGATAGCGCGCGAGTTCGACCATCGCGCGTTCGCGCGGGGTGAACTCGACGCGCCCTTCCTCGATCATCTTGTAAGACAGGAGGAAGACCGAGATGAGCCCCGCAGGCATCTGATCGACCTGCGGGATCGGAATGCCGTAAACGCCCATGTCCCAGTCCTGCGGGCGCCGCAGCACGTTGGCGCGCACCATCGAGTGCATCAGTCGGACCATCGCCGCCGATTTGAAGCCGGGACCGTAGCGATCGAGCGCGCCCGGCAGCACCGAGGTGGTAAAGAAGGTCGCGGTATCCTTGACGCGGCGCCCCGCCGTCTGGCTCGACAGCGTGCCGGTGATTGCCATCGGCAGCGCGGCATATTTGTTCATGAAGGTCGCGATGAACGCGCCGCGAATGATGAAAGGGCCGAGGTTGGCCGCCGCATTACGATCGACCCGCGCGCCTTCCTCGACCAGTTCCATATCGAGCCAGTCGGGAATACGCTCCATATCCTTGATAAAGGCAATGAGTTCGGGCGGCGCGTCGGGCACATTCTCCACGCCTCGATCGCAGGCGCTGGTCAGCATGTCGACCAGCGCGCGGAAGCCATGCTCGCGCATCAGGCCGGCATAGGCATCGGCGGTCGCGTCGCCGATCATCGTATAGGCGCGGATGAACTCGACCCGATCGGGGTCCGCCAGCAGCGCGTCGCGGTCGCGAGCATATTTGCCCGACAGCGCGGTGTCGTCGCCCGGCGTCGCAGTGAAGCGTTCGGGGACAGCGCGGAAATCGACTGTACCGTACATCGCGGGCACGCGCTCTCGCTGCGCTTCCACCTTGGCCCAAAGCGTCTCGAGTGCCGAACCTGTCATCGATGTCCATCCCCTCTCGACGCAATGGCATCGCTCATATATATCAATTGATATAAATTCAAGCAGAACGAACGAAGCACCCCCGATGGCCCGACCCGCAATCCCCGCCGCCCCGCTCCGCACCGCCGCCGACGGCTATCGCAAGGGCGAGGAAACGCGCGCGCGCATTCTCGATGCCGCGCTCACCGCCTTCGGCAACAGCGGCTTCGCCAGCGTCACGACGCGGCAGATCGCCAGGGAAGCGGGAGTCAACCTGCCCGCCCTCACTTATTATTTCGGGAACAAGCGCGGCCTCTATCTCGCGTGCGCACACGCGATCGTCGCGCGCTATCGCGAAGGAATGGGCGCTGTGGCCGAGGTGTCTTATGCGGCGCTCGGCGGCCCGTTGACGCCGGATGCGGCCAGCACCTTGCTGAAACGCCTCTTCGCAGCGCTGGCCCGCTTTCTCCTCGCCGCCCCCGAAGCGCAAAATCCGTCGCTGTTCGTCCAGCGCGAGATCGCGAGTCCCGGCCCGGCCTTCGAAATTCTCTATGCCGAACTCTGGCGGCCGGGCATCGAACTCGCCACCAACCTGATCATCCGGACCACGGACCGGCGGCTGACCGAAACCGAGGCGCAAGTGCGTGCGATATTGATGATATCGAGCCTGACGGGCTTCCTCTCCGGGCTCCCCGTGATCGCGCGCACCGCCGGCAAAGCCGACTATACCGCCCTCGTCATCGCCGCGCTCGACGGGCAAATCGATGCGCTGGCACGCAGCGATTGAGGTTTGGATTCACCAAAGCACCATCGCCGTTCGGGCTCCGCGCATTGGTTCATTGGACCAGCCTATCCATAGTCCATTTAGGATCAAATATTGACTTTTGATTTTAAAAGGAACATATGAGAATCTGAAAGGGAGCCTGACATGGCGACGGCAGCGGCAAAGACGATCGACCGGAAGAGCCTGACCGGCCCGGCGCTGCGCACCTTCTTCAACATCGCCGACGCCTGGCATCTCAGCGAAGGGGAGCAGATGGCGATCCTTGGCCTCGACAGCCGTTCGACGCTGCAAAACTGGAAGCGCGGCGAGGTCGCGGCGCTGTCGAAGGATGCGCTCGAGCGGATTTCCTATGTGATGGGCATCTACAAGGGTCTTCAGATTCTGGTGCCGCAGACTGCCGACGAATGGGTACGCAAACCGAGCAAGGCGAAGCTCTTCGCCGGCGGGTCAGCGCTCGACCGGATGGTGTCCGGCAATGTCTCCGACCTTTATGTCGTGCGGCAATATGTCGACGGGCAGCGCGGCTGAACGCGTGCCCGCGGACATTCCCGTCACGCCGACCCGTTGGGCGCCCTGTTACCGCATCATCCCAAGTCGTTTCCCGCCGATCGGACTCTTCGACAAGGTCGCGCGCGCCGAGGATCTGGAGGCGGTCTTTCAGATCGAGGCGATGACCAACAACCGGCTGCGCGACGAGGCTGGCGATCTCACGCTCGTGCCGCCCGAGGATCGTGTGGCAGGTCCCGGCACGACACCGATCATGGCCGCTTTCACGCATCTCAATCCGGAAGGCAGCCGCTTCACCGATGGTAGCTTCGGCGTCTTCTATGTCGGTCAAGCGCTCGAGACCGCGATCGCGGAGACGAGCTACCATCGCGCCCGTTTCCTCGCCGCGACCGACGAGCCGGCGCAGGAGATCGACATGCGCGTCTATGCGGTCGATCTTGCCGCGGACCTCAACGACATCCGCGGTTTTGCGGACAGCCACCCGCATATCTATGACCCCGACCATTATGCCCAAGCCCAGAGTATCGCGACCGAACTGCGCGACGCGGGTTCGGACGGCATCCGCTACCACAGCGTCCGCCATCAGGAAGGCGAATGCGCCGCCGTGTTCCGGCCGCGCCTGCTCTCGAATTGCCGGCAGGAACGGCATCTCTGCTATGTATGGGACGGTGCCGGCATCGAGACGGTCTATGAGAAGAAGAGTCTCGATAGCTGAAGCTATCGTCACGCGCCGAAAAATCCGATCCCGACATGTGGGGTCGATGTTTCAGCCGACTGATCCCGGAGACTATTCCAATCTGGTGTTCGATCGTACGCGCGATGATCGCGGGCGCCGCGACAAACATCCAAAAGGGCAGAGAGCCATAGCCTCTTGCGCGTGAATATCGCTAAATCGCGAGCAAGAGGGTGCGTAATAGATCTGCGCCCTCAGCGAGGAAGCATCAATTCGTTGAAAATGTCAGGAAAAACTGGAGCGGGCGAAGGGATTCGAACCCTCGACCCCAACCTTGGCAACTTGCCGTTCTACCTTTTCGATACTTTCCGATACTACGCTATCTCCCTATTTTTACACAATTTATTGAAAACCTATTCGACCTAATGTATCCTGCGGCCGTCCCCTTTTCCCGCGAATTTGGAGACACATTGGAGACACGGACGATTTTCGAGGCTGTGTCTCCAGCAGGAGGTGCGCATGCCGATAGTGAAGTTGACCAAGCGGGCCATAGACGCCCTCGTTCCGCCAAAAGCGAAACAAGTCATTCTGTGGGATACCGAGGTGAAGGGCTTC
Source organism: Sphingopyxis sp. (assembly GCF_036261875.1). Classification (GTDB taxonomy): domain Bacteria; phylum Pseudomonadota; class Alphaproteobacteria; order Sphingomonadales; family Sphingomonadaceae; genus Sphingopyxis. The sequence goes on from NZ_DATAJZ010000039.1 coordinate 97,614, forward strand.
GGTCTTCGGATCATGGCGTCGGGTATCAAGACCTTTGTCGTCCAGTATCGAAATGCCGAGGGCATCAAGCGTCGCATGAACCTCGGACGATTTGGCGTGCTGACTGTCGACCGGGCTCGCGATCTCGCGAAACTGAAACTGGCTGAGGTCATTGTTGGAGAAGATCCCGCCGACAAGGTCCGCCAGGTTCGCAAGGGTATGACGGTTTCCGAGATGTGCAGCTGGTATCTCGAAGAGGCTCGGGCCGGGAACATTCTCGGCCGCAAGAACGTCCCCATCAAGACATCGTCGCTCGACCTGGATGAGAGCCGCATCCGCACGCATATCGGCCCGCTGATCGGCAACCGGATCGTCAAGCATCTGACAATTGCGATCGTCGAGCAGATGCAGACCGATGTGAAGAACGGCAAGACTGCAAAGCCCCGGACGGGAGGCCGTGGCGGAAAGGCGACCGGTGGCCCCGGCGTGGCGGGTCGCTGCGTCGGCACGCTCCAGGCGATCCTCGGCCACGCCAAGCATAAGGGCCTTCTCGAAACCCATCCCACCCTTGGTGCCAAGAAACTTGCCGGAAAGAAAAGAACACGGCGACTGAGCACCTCCGAGATCGAGATGCTCGGAAAGGCAATCGCTTATGCCGAGGCAGGCGGGGAAAACCCGGTCGCCCTTGGCGTGCTGCGCACATTGCTCCTGACCGGCTATCGCCGTCAGGAAGGCCAAGCGATGCACCGCAGCTGGCTGCACCCCGATCGCGGCTATGTCATGTTTCCCGACACCAAGGGCGGGGCGCAAATCCGAGCAATCGGGCCTGCCGCAATCCGTGTGCTCGAAGCGCAGGCGGAAATAGCCGGCAACCCGCATCTGTTTCCATCGGCTATTGGCGACGGCCCGTTCACCGCGGTCAGCGATTGCCTGAAGCGGGTATGCGGCCTGGCAGGGATCAAAGGCGTCACGCCGCATACGCTTCGTCACACCTTTGGAAGTGTTGCCGGCGACCTCGGATTTTCGGAACTTACCATCCGTGCCATGCTTGGGCATGCCTCGCAGAATGTGACGCAGGACTATGTCCATATCGACGAAGCGCTAAAGCTGGCGGTGGAGCGAACATCCAGCGAGATCGAACGATTGCTGGCACGCGGCGCCGAGAAACACCAGGCGATGAAACTCGCGGCTTAGGTAAACCATGTCACATCTAGTTTGAGAACGGGGATATCGGACTGCATCGCTCACAGAAGCCGTTGCCACCAAGACACGTCATGCCAAGCATCAAATTTACGTCCAACTTCACGATAAATGCCCACCAGTTCGAAACCCATAGCTTTGTGTAACCCGATGCTCGCCTCATTCGGAAGCGCGATGCCGGCAAAAGCAGCATGATAGCCCAAGCTTGCGACCGCCGGGAGTAGATGAGAATATAGGCAGCGCGCTACGCCGCTTCGTTGTGCGCCAGGCGCCACATAGACTGTCACGTCGACAGATGTCCGATATGCGGCGCGGGTCCGGTGCTCGGAGGCGTAGGCGTAACCGACAACCCGCCCGTCCATTTCGGCCACGAGATAGGGATAGTGCGGCACTATGGCGGCGATCCGCCGTTCAACCTCCATAATGTCGGGCGGCACCTCCTCGAACGAGATCGTCGTGTCGGCTACATAAGGGGCATAAATTGCCTGAACTGCCGGTGCATCTTCCATGACGATATGACGGACATCCATGTTTTCACCGTTGCAGGATAGGAGATCGGACAGAATGGCCCGCCGCCTCCGGGCAATCAAGGCCTTCCGTCCGGCGTCGGGTTGGCGGCGCTACAGCGAAGCAGCCACTATGTATCGTATTTTTCCGATGAGTCTTGACGCATGTATATCTATCGGATAATCCCGATGGATGAAGACCGACACCGCACTTGCCGCGCTCGCGGCGCTTTCACACCCTACCCGGCTCGAAGCCTTCCGCTTGTTGGTCCAGCATGAGCCCGAAGGACTGTCGACGGGCCAACTTGTGGATGCCTCGGGACTGACCCAGAGCACATTCTCCACCCACCTTGCGGTTCTCGCCAAAGCCGGGCTGGTCAAATCAGAGAAGCGCGGACGCCAGTTTATCCAGCGCGCCGAGATCGACGCACTGAAGGGCCTGATGCTCTTTCTCGCGAAGGACTGCTGTCAGGGACGCCCCGAATTGTGCGAGCCGCTGCTCGCCGAACTCGCCTGCTGCTGACGGAAATCCGATCATGACCGACATCATCGTGTATCATAATCCCGACTGCGGAACGTCGCGCAATACGCTCGCGATGATCCGCAATGCGGGCATCGAACCCCATGTCGTCGAATATCTGAAGACACCGCCCTCGCGGCCGATGCTCGTCCAGTTGATCGATCGGGCAGGCATCTCGCCGCGCGAATTGTTGCGAGAGAAGGGAACGCCCTTCGCGGACCTCGGCCTCGGTGATGAGAGCCTCGAAGATGAGACGCTTATCGACGCGATGATGGCGCATCCGATCCTCATCAACCGGCCGCTCGTCGTCTCGCCGCTCGGCGTGAAGCTATGCCGCCCCTCGGAAGCGGTGCTCGACCTCATTCCTGCGCGCCAGCGGGGTGCCTTCGCCAAGGAAGATGGCGAACAGGTGGTCGACGAAGCCGGCAATCGCGTCGGCAGCTGAGGAACAATTCTATGACGCAACCGAAGCGCGAGCGCCTGTCCTTCCTCGACCGCTTTCTGACCGTGTGGATATTCCTCGCGATGGCGCTGGGCGTCCTGCTCGGCTCGACCTTTGCGGGTCTTCCCGCTGCGATCGACAGCCTCTCGTGGGGCTCGACGAACATTCCGATCGCGATCGGCCTCATCCTGATGATGTATCCGCCGCTTGCGCGCGTGCGCTACGAAGAACTGCCGCTGGTTTTCGACGACAAGCGCGTCCTTGCGATCTCGTTGATCCAGAACTGGATCATCGGCCCGGTGCTGATGTTCGCGCTCGCGGTGATCTTCCTGTCCGACAAGCCCGAATATATGACGGGCCTGATCCTCATCGGCCTCGCGCGCTGCATCGCGATGGTGATCGTCTGGAACCAGCTTGCGAAGGGCGACAATCAATATGTCGCGGCGCTCGTGGCCTTCAACTCGATCTTCCAGATCCTCTTCTTCAGCATCTATGCCTGGTTTTTCCTGACCGTGCTGCCGCCGCTCTTCGGGCTCGAAAGCAGCGTGATCGACGTCAGTTTCTGGACCGTCGCCGAGGCGGTTCTGATCTATCTCGGCATCCCGTTCCTTGCCGGCTTCCTGACTCGCAAGATACTGGCCGGCGCCAAGGGCAACGACTGGTACGAGACGCGGTTCCTGCCCAAGATCGCCCCAATCACGCTCGTCGCCCTGCTTTTCACGATCGTTGCCATGTTCAGTCTCAAAGGCGGCGAGATCGTCACTATTCCGGGCGACGTCGTGCGGATCGCAATCCCGCTCACCATCTATTTCGTCGTCCAGTTCGTCATCAGCTTCTGGATGGGAAAGCTGATCGAGGCCGATTATCCGCGCACGACGGCGGTCGCCTTCACCGCAGCCGGCAATAATTTCGAACTCGCGATCGCTGTTGCCATCGCCGCCTTCGGCCTTGCATCCCCGGTCGCCTTCGCAGCGGTCATCGGTCCGCTCGTCGAGGTGCCGGTTCTTATCCTGCTGGTGAGCGTCGCCTTCTGGTTTGGGCGCCGCTGGTTTCCGGCATCCGTCCCCGCGAAAGACTGACCTACATGACCGCCCCAGCCTTCACCCGCTTGCGCACGCTCGCCGAACCCGGCCATCTTCCCGCGCTGAGCCCCGAATATGTCCGGTCGCAGCCCGGCTTCGGCCTTGGCCCGCTCGATTCGGCGCCGCGCATCCTCCTACTCTACGGATCATTGCGCGAACGCTCTTATTCGCGGCTCGTGGTCGAGGAGACGGCACGTCTGCTCCAGCTCTTCGGCTGCGAGACGCGCATCTTCGATCCGTCGGACCTCCCGCTCCCTGACCTGATCGCCGACGACGATCATCCGGCGGTCGAGGAACTGCGCCAGCATTCGCTTTGGTCCGAAGGCCAGGTCTGGTGCAGCCCAGAGCGGCACGGGCAGATCACCGGCATCATGAAAGCGCAGGTCGACCATCTGCCGCTAGCCTATAAGGGGCTTCGCCCGACGCAAGGACGCACGCTTGCCGTGATGCAGGTGTCGGCGGGCTCGCAATCGTTCAACAGCGTCAACACGCTGCGCATTCTCGGCCGCTGGATGCGGATGATCACCATTCCCAACCAGTCGAGCGTCGCCAAAGCCTATGCCGAGTTCGACGAGACAGGCCGCATGCAGCCCTCTAGCTATTACGACCGCATCGTCGACGTCGCCGAAGAGTTGGTGCGCTTCACCGTGTTGACGCGCGGTCATGCCGACCAGCTTGTCGATCGCTATTCGGAGCGGAAGGACCGCAACGAGCCTGTCATCACGCCGGCCGAGATGGCGGGTTTACCGGGGACATGATATTTTTTCCTTCGCCCGTTCAGCCGCTTGGAATTTCGCCGCACCAACCTGTATAGACGGGTTATGGATTTCAGCCCTCGCACAGCCGGAAGCGGTTCAAACAATTCAAAGAGACCAGCCGGTCCCCGGCCAGGCAAAGCCGAGGATAAGGACAGCCGCGCTGCGCCACGCTATGCGGCCATCAAGCAAAGCATTTGCGACGCCGTTCGGGACGGCCACTTAAAGCCCGGCGACCGTGTTCCTTCGGAAGCTGAACTGGTGCAGCAGTTCGACGTATCGCGCATGACCGCGAACCGAGCCCTCCGCGAGCTGCAGGCTGCGGGCATATTGGTTCGCCGCGCCGGTAGCGGGTCGTTTATTGCGGAGCCGAAACCGATCGGCCAGATTATCGAAATCCGAAATATTGCGGAAGAGATACGCGAGCGCGGTCATGTCTATCGTGCCCGTGTCGTGCAGAATGACGAGATCCGGGCCAATGCCGAAATGGCGGCGCTTTTGGAAGTGCCGGTCGGGACAAAATTGTTCCACTCGATCATCGTCCATCACGAAGCGGAATTCCCGATTCAGCTCGAAGAGCGCTTTGTGCTCGCGTCGGCCGCCCCCGACTATGGAAAGATGGACTTCACGCAGACGACGCCGAACGAATATCTGACACAAACCGCGCCGCTCGAACGGGTCGAGCACCGCGTCCGCGCGGAGATGCCCGATGCGCGAACGCACGGCATGCTGGGGCTGTCGGATGCCGAACCGGTGCTGCGGATGACGCGCCGGACGTGGAGCCACTCACGCCTCGTCAGCCACGCCTGGCTGACGCATCCCGGCTCGCGCTTCGAACTCTCGGCCGCCTTTTCGATCGACGATTGACGACCGGTGGTCAGGCTGTGCTGCGGGTCACCACAGGCTTGCGGCGCCGGCGCAACCAGCGGAAATCGGCGCGGCTGAAGCTTTTGAAGAGCAGATAGAAGCCGGTCCCGGAAAGCCATAGCGCGCCAAAGGCGACGAAGATGATCAGCGGGTGATTGAAGCTCTTCCGGTTCACATAATCCATATTGTGAAGCATCCAGAAAAAGTCCCATGTCCGCCAGGTATCGCCGCGCATCACGAGAAAGCGCGCCGTATCGAGCGACACATAGGCGCTGCTGTTCTCGGCATCGGCAAAGTCGACGCGCCACATCGCCCCGTCATGATCGCGCGCTTCGAGGTTCGCCTTGGCGAGTATACTGACCTTCTGGATCGGCGCTTCGTTCATCATCGACGCGACCTCGCGCGCCATGCCCTCATCGACGCGCATGTCCTTACCGGTTGTGGCATCGACGAGGCGGACGCCCTTGGTCGTACGAAGCTCATAAACCGGTCGGGCGCCGAGATCGCGCAAGAGTATTCCCGTGACAGGTTCGCTGCGCGGCAAGGCGGCGACGTCGAAATATTCGCCGGCCGGCAAAGGATGCGCATGCGACATCCCGCCGCCGTGTCCGCCGACCTTGTCCTTGTCGAGGAGCGCCATGACCGAGCCGCTCAAGGCCCAGAGCAGGAACTGGAGTCCGAGGATAAGCCCGACCCATTTGTGGATGCGACGGAAAAAGAGCGGTGTCAGCCGGATGCGTTTCATGCCGTCTTCTTCTTTCGGCGCTTGAAGGACCAGATCAGCAGCCAGGCGCCGGTCACCGCCATGGCAAAGGCGCTCCAGGTCGCGACGCGGAGCAGCGGGTTGTTGACGTCGGTCCGCTCGTCATAATCCATAATGTGGAGCATCCAGGCGAAGTCGAAGACGCGCCAGAGTGCATGCCGGCGCGAGATGAGTTCGCCCGTCTGCGGTGACAGATAGAGCGTCGGGCGGTTCCAGCCTTCGAATTCGACCTGCCAATAAGGCGGTTTGCGCGACTGCATTTCCTGAGGCGCCTTCGTAAGCAGCCGCACCGAAACGATCTTGCCCTCGCCCGTATAGATGCGCCGCGCCTGCGCCCGGACCTGGGACTCGGTCAGGGCAGGCAGCGGCGCACCTGAATGGGCATCGAACAGTTTCGCGCCTTCCGGCGTCTCGGCGCGCCAAACAGGGGACCCGAAAAATCGCTGCAAGCGGATTTCCGAAACGCCGGGTGCGGCCGCCACGATCCGCGAGGGCGGCGCAAGGCCGGCAAGGTCGATAACTTCGGTCGCCGGCGCGCGCACCAGATGGTCGCCATGTATGGTGTCGATATGGACAACTACCATATAAAAGCCCGTCAGCGTCCAGAGCAAAGCCTGGACGCCGACCACCAGGGCCAACCATTTATGGGTTCGCCGTACAAGCAACGGCCAGCGGATAGCCATGACGATAGCCTCAGAATGCCGTCCGGAAGCCGACATAGAAGCGGCGCCCAAGCAGATCATAGGTCATCGTGTCGGTGTTCGCATCGGTAAAGCTCTGGATGTAGGGCGCCTTGCGGTCGAAGAGATTGTCGACACCGACCTGGAAACGCGTCTTCTCGTCGATCTCGAACGCAACCTGGAGATTGTGATAGAAGACGTTGGGGGTGCTGTAGCCGATTTCTCCAGGCGAAGCGTTGAAGTCGGTCGCCTTGCCGATCCACTGCGTCGACCAGGTCGCGCTGACGCCGTCCTTTTCGGCGGTCAGGACGCCATAGCCGCGCCACTTCGGATAACCGCCGTTGCCGCCGCCGATGAAACCGTCAAAATCGATCGGCGCGCCGCCGGGAAAGGGCAGGACGACATATTTGTTGAGGTAGGTCAGGTTGACGTCGAGCGAGACATTCACGCTGCCGATGTCATTGTTATAGACGAGGCCAAGATCGAGGCCGTTCATCTCCTCGCGACCGGTGTTGATCGGCTGCGCCGAAAGGAAGGTGACCTCGCCGGTCAGCGGGCTGCGCGTGAAGTCGTCGCAGAAGGGATGCGACAGGTTGGCGCTGGCGTAACAGATGGCGAGCTTCGTCGAACCGGGGATCGCGCGGATGGCATCCTTGATCTTGATGTCGAACCAGTCGGCGGTGAGCGACAGGCCAGGGATAAGGCCCTTGGGCGAGACGACCGTCCCCACCGTCCAGGTCGTCGAGCTTTCGGGCTGAAGATTCTCGTTGCCGCCAACAGTCGTCAGGATCGTCGTGCCGAGCTGAACATAATTCGCCGGGACGCCCGATGCCTGGCAGTTGGCGATCAGCCCTGCATTGCCGCTTGTCGAATAACGCGAGCAGGGGTCGGTCGTCGTCAGATTGCCTTCTGACACGCCGCCGAACAGTTCGGGGACATTCGGGATGCGAAAGCCGGTGCCGTAGGTGCCGCGCAGACGGAAGCTGTCGTTGATGACCCAGTCGAGGCTGGCCTTATAGTTCCAGTCGCTTCCGAACAGATCATAGTTTGAATAGCGGACCGCGCCGCCCGCTGTCAGCGCTTGGAAGAATGGCGTATCGGCCAAGATCGGCACCGACAGCTCGAGATAGGCTTCCTTTGCGATGCTCGTCCCCGAGATCGGGCTTTGCTGGTTGGTGTTGGCAATGCCGAGCACCGTCAGCGGATCGGGATCGCGCCAGCCCTTTTCCTTGCGATAGACGACACCGGCCGCGAAAGAGACGGGCCCGGCGGGCAGCTTGAACAGATCGCCGTTGAGGTCGGCGGTGACCGTTGCGAGCTCGTTGCCGCCGCGATCGCGCGACGTGAAGAGGATATAGTCAAGCACCTGCGGAGTCAGGTCGCCAAACCCGAGATAGTCTCCGCACGGAATAGCCGCGCCAGGCGCCGGGCTACAAACACCGGTATTGATCGTGTTCCGGACGCGTTCGAGATTGGCGATGTTGGTGGACCCATCGACCGCGGTGTTGCGTCCGAAGGCGCCCGCGACTTCCCAGCCCCAGTCATTCGACAGCTTGCCGCGCAGGCCGAAGGTGCCCTGCCAGGTGTCGGTTTCCTGAAAGAATTGCCGCGGCCCCGGCTCGGCGAGACGCCGCTGGATGAGGACGATGTTCTGCCCGGTCGGATTGGTCGGGTTGCTCGCCGCGATCGACAGATTGCGCAGCGTGCCCGGCGTCGCAATCTGGTTCGACTTGCGGAAGGTATAAAGGAATTCGCCGAACGCCTCGATATTGTCGGTCAGGTCATAGTCAGCGAAGAAGGCCGTGCTGACACGTTCGACCGGGCTAACCGCGTTGAGGAATGGGTTCGAGTTGAAATTATGCTTCGCCGCGCTGTAGGGCTCGAAAAAGTTGCCGTTGCCGCCGAGGACCTGATTGAAATTGATCTGCTGGCCGTTCGGCAGCACCGCGCGGCCGCCGATCGTCGAGGCGCTGTTGACGCAGCCAAGTGTGCCGGGGGTGGTTTCCGCAAGCGAGCAAGGTGCGCGGGTCGCCATGTTGACTGCGCTGGTCTTTTGGTAGGTCACCGCAGCCATGAAGCCGCCGCGGTCGTTGCGGATGCCCCAGATCAGGTCCGCGGTGAAATCCGATCCGTCGCCCTTTTCGGTGATGCCCTGGCGAACGCTGAGGCCGAGACCTTCATAGTCGGTCCGCGTCACGAGATTGACAACGCCCGCCATCGCGTCGGCGCCATAGATCGCGGAGGCGCCGTCCTTGAGCACATCGGTACGCGCGAGCGCGACGACCGGGATCATGTTGAGGTCGGGTGACGAGTTCGCCCCGGTTCCGCCCGCGACGAGGCGACGACCGTTGAGCAACACGAGCGTCCGCTTGATGCCGAGACCGCGCAGGTTGACCTGCGCGGTGCCATAGCCGTTGTTCGCCCAATAGGCCGAGGTCTGGTTGCCCGCAAAGCCGGCGTTGGCGGGCAGGCGCTGAAGCACCGTCTCGATATTCACCAGACCGGTGTTCTCGATCTGCTCGGCCGAAACGACCGTGGCGGGACCGACACCGGCCAGATCCTGACGCCGGATACGCGAGCCGGTGACGACGATATCGCTCCCCGCATCGCTAGCCTCCGCGGCGGGCCGGGGGGCCTCTCCTTCCTGCGCGAAGACCGGCGTTGCGATAGTGGAGACCACCGCGGCGCTCGCGAGCAGTGACTTTTTGATCGACATGCGAAACCCCCTTTTGGTTACGTGATGAACCGCAGAGAGCATCAAATGTATATACAGGTCAATAGAAATTATTGCCTAACTTCAATAGGTTAGATTCGTATCGCTTGGTCGCATCGGATATGCTTTATACGCACGCCAAAGACCTACCCCTCATGTCCAAGACATTTTTTTTCCTATGGAGCGAGCCCGCACCTGCGGCGCGTAGTCATATCTCAAATTCTGGTAATTAAATTACAGCGGCTCTCGCCTATTGGGGCTTTCCGCGCCGCGGCCATTGCGAACGATAGGAGCCCGACGCGCGAATCGCGGGAGGCCGGACTTCGCATGCTGATGGCCATTTCGGATGGTTCACGCTGACGCGAGGCGCTGCGCGCAAGCCCGCGCGCCCACGGCAGCGGCGCGTGAGAGGAGATGCCGCCGATCGGAGCAGCGTCCGCGTCAGCCGTGGCGCGACGTCAGGCGCGAAATACAGAAATCTTGCCGTCGCCGCCGAATGCCATCACGTCGAAAGCGTCCGTACTGCCATCGGGCATTTCCATGCCCGGAGAGCCGCGCGGCATACCGGGCACGGCAATTCCGCGAATGTCGCGTGGCTTGTCGTGGAGGAGTCTCGCGATATGCCGCATCGGCACATGGCCCTCGATCGCGTAGCCGCCGATGACGGCCGTGTGGCACGACGCCAGCTGGTCGGGCACGCCAAGTCGCGCCTTGACCGCAGCCATGTCCGCGCGGTTTTCGACGGTCACCTGATAGCCAGCCTTGCGCGCGATATCCGCCCACGCTTCGCAGCATCCGCATTCGGGATCGCGGTATACGAGCATCTGCCTGTTCTTCGCCGCATCGGCGACCGGTGTGCGCGCGTTGCCATTCTTCTCTTCCGCCGCCGCGGGCCGCGAGGAGGAATTGCAGCCCGCAAGCATCATCCCGGATCCGGCCGCAACCAAGCCAAGAAGATGGCGCCGGGTGATCGGACTTTTCATGTCATTTCCTCGCGAGAATGGACTTCATCTGCTCGATTTCGGCTGCCTGCCCCGCGATGATGCCACGGCAGAGGGTGCGTATTTCGGCATCCTTGAGAGAAGCCTGTTCGCACATGAGAATGGCGCCCGAATGATGCGGGATCATCGAACGCAAGAAGGCGGTGTCGCCGATCGTCGTCTGCGTCCGGATGAGCGCGAAGCTTCCGAAGAAGGCGACTGCCGATCCGAGCAGCAGGACCGTATTGAGACGCCTCGACGGAAACATGCCCGGCATCGCGACGATCATCAGCACGACCATCGGCGCCACCATCATCAGCGTCATGTAGAGCATGTTGAGATTGTTGTAGAAGCTCGAGAGGCGGTCGATCATGACGAACATCACCAGATACATGATGATGCCGCTGACGATCGTCTGCAGCGCGAGGCTGCGATAGGCTGGTTTCATGGCATTTCTCCTCGACGTCCTGCCACCCCGCAAAATTCTAGAACCAGGCCCGCACCCCCATCACGAAGCTGACTCCGCTCGGATCCTCGCCCGCGGCCCGCGCGAAGCGCGCTGTGTCGCCGACCTTGCGCGCCCATTCAACGCCCACATAAGGCGCGAACTCCTTCACGACCTCGTAGCGAAGGCGAAGCCCTAGCTCTACGTCCGAGAGGCCTGAGCCGACGCCGGTCTCGGGTACGTCCTGCAGGGCGAAATTCATTTCCGCCATGGGCTGGAGGATCAGTTTCTGGGTGATGCGCTGATCGTAATAGCCTTCGAGACGGGCGAGCACGTCGCCCTTGTTCGAAAGGAAAAGCGCGCCCTCGACTTCGAACCAGTAAGGCGCGAGTCCCTCGAAACCGATGGTCGCATAGGTGCGGTCGGGACCGGGTCCGAGATCCTGCCTGATACCCGCCTGCGCGTTGAAATAGGGTCCGATCGCCCGGCTGTAGAGCGCCTGCACTTCGGCACTCTCGATACCTTCGCCGAACACGCCTTCGCCCTCGCTCTTGACGGTGAGCCGGTTGATGTCGCCGCCATACCAGGCCTCGCCGTCCCAGCGGAAACCGTCGCGGCCCTTGCGCGCCTGATATTCGGCGAGATTGAAGCTGATGAAAGCGATGGTCTGCGCCCCATTTTCCTTCATCATCTCGTGACGCGAATGCTCCATCTCGCCCTCGGGATAAATGCGATCGGCATACCAGTCTGCGGGCGGCGCGGGCGCGACCGCGTCGCCCGGCGGCAGGTCGGTGCCGCTGGCGCTGCTCCCGGCTGCCATGCCTTCCATCGAAGCCATGGGGTCTGCAACCTTCGGGGTGCAATGGCCCATTTTGGCATGTTCGGGGGGGCAATCCGGATCGGTCGGCGCCGCCGTGCCATGATCCATCGCGCCCATATCCGCAGCGTCCTTGCCCGAAGCCTCCGCCTCGGGCGTACAATGGCCCATTGCCGCATGTTCGGGTGCGCAGGTCGAGGCCGAGGGCTCGCTGTCCGTCCCCGGCATATCGCCATGGTCCATCTGCTCCATCGACCCACCTCCTGCCGTATCGGTTGCAGGCGGCGCATTGGGCTCTGGCGTTGACGAGGGAGCGGGCGTCGCGGTGGGCGCCGCGCCGTGCATCGAATGATCCATCGACTGGCCCGCGGCGGGAACAGCAAAAACGAGCGGCGCGATGCCCGCAAGGAGGAGCGCGATCCGGGTCATTCGCCGTCTCCCTTCGGGCGGACGCTGACGACGCGCATCATTCCGGCGTGCATATGGTAGAGGAGATGGCAGTGGAACGCCCAGTCGCCGAGCGCGTCGGCGGTGAAGTCGAAGCTCGCGGTGCCGCCCGGCTGGACGAGCACGGTATGCTTGCGCGGCGAGCGGTCGCCCTTGCCTGTAACCAGTTCGAAGAAATGGCCGTGCAGGTGGATCGGATGGCTCATCATCGAATCGTTGATGAGGTTGATCCGCACCCGTTCGCCTTCGATGAACGGGATCGGCTCGTGGTGGTCGGACATCTTCACACCATCGAACGACCACATGAAGCGCTCCATGTTGCCGGTGAGGTGGATGTCGAGTGAGCGCGAGGCGGCGCGCACGTCGGGGTTGCGCTCGAGTGCGACGAGATCATGGTAGGTCAGCACCTTGTGTCCGACATCCGCGAGCCCTTGCCCCGGCTCGCCCATCCGGTCGACCGGCATCGGCGAGATCGTCTGGACGCTGGGATCGCGCTTGACCTGCGGCGCGACGCTGAAGTCGCGCATGCTGTGCTGCATGCCGCCACCCGATCCATGATCCATGCCCGGCATCGCGCCGCTGTCGCCCGCCGGCGTGCAATGACCCATCTTGGCATGTTCGGGCGAACAGGCAGGTTCGCTCGCGGACATGGGCATCGCGCCCATATCGCTGCCGCCCGAATGGTCCATCCCGGCCATCGAGCCGCCCGACATGTCCATGTCGCCCATGCCCATGTCCTTCATCGTCGCGAGCGGCCGTTCGCGCAGCGGCGGAACCTCGGCGATCATGCCGACGCGCGGCGCAAGCGTCGCGCGGCCCATGCCCGACCGGTCGTTAGCCTCGGCGACGAGCGTGTACGCACGGTCCTCGACCGGGGTCACGATCACATCGTAGGTTTCGGCGACTGCGATCTGGATTTCGTCGATCTCGGTCGGCACGACATTGAGCCCGTCGGCCTGCACCACCGTCATTCTGAGGCCCGGAATACGGACATTGAAGATCGTCATCGCCGAGGCGTTGATGATCCGCAGCCGCACGCGCTCGCCCGGATTGAAGAGCGCGGTCCAGTTGTCGCGCGGCCCGTGGCCGTTGACGAGGAAGGTATAAGTGGAGCCGTTGACGTCGGCGACGTCGGTCGGGTCCATCCGCATCTTGCCCCAGTCGATGCGCTCCGCAAGCGACTGATCCTTGCCGGCCAGGAGGCCGGATAAGGTCTGGCGTTGCATATTGAAATGGCCGGGATTGACCTTGAGCTTGCGGAAGATCGCCTCGGGCGAGATCTGGCTATGGTCGGACAGGACCACAACATGCTCGCGATCGTAACCGATCGGATCGGCGCCGGCGGGATCGATGACGATCGGCCCATAATGGCCGAGTTGCTCCTGAAGCCCCGAATGGCTGTGATACCAATAGGTGCCCGACTGGACGACCGGAAATTCATAGACGAAGGTCGATCGCGGCTTGATGCCGGGAAAACTGACGCCGGGTACGCCGTCCATCTGGAACGGCAGGATCAGCCCATGCCAGTGGATCGAGCTATCCTCGTCGAGGTCGTTGACGACGGTGAGCTTCGCCGTCTGCCCTTCCGTGAGGCGCACCAGCGGCGCCGGGACCGTGCCGTTGATGCCGATCGCGCGGCTCAGCTTGCCGTCGATGCGCATCGTCTGCCGTGCGATACGCAATGTGATGTCGTTGCCCGAAACGGTTGGAACGGGGGCGGTGATCCCGGTCGATCCCGACTGGGCCCAAGCGGGGAACCATGCGGCCATCGCAGCGGCCGCTCCGCCGCCCAACGCACCATTTACAAATCGACGCCTGTCTATCTGCATCATTCTTCCCGACCGTTACTGATTGTTCCTAAAGCCATACGCAGCCGCGGCGGTCGCCCCTCACCAAAATGCCTAATAGACCGAGCGCCGTTCGAGACTGGCAGGCACGAGGTCACGCCGGAGCCTGGTTACTCGATTCAGCCAGCAGGTCCCTCAACCGCATCCGCGCCCGATAGAGACGGGTTTCGACGGTTTTCTCGCTCACATTCAGCATGGCCGCCGCTTCGGCCTGGCTCACATCGTCCATGCCGCGCAAGAGCAGGACTTCGCGCAGATTTTGCGGCAACTGCGCGATCGCGCCGCGAACTCTGGCCAGCTCCAGCCGGTCGCTCGCCTCCATGTCGGGTGAGGGTATATCGCTGGCGACATGGTGCGCGCTTTCGAGGGGCAGGGCGCGCGAAAAGAAGGCGCGCACCTTGCGTCGGCGCGCCCAATCACGGCATTTGTTGATCGCGATGCGGGCAATCCAGACGCGAAAGGGACGGTCCGCATCATACCGGCTCATTGCAGAAAAGCCGGCAAGGAAGGTTTCCTGTGTCAGATCGAGCGCCTCGTCGGGGTCGCCGACATGCTTGACGATCAGTCGATAGACCGGCGCCTTGTACCGGCTCAGCAATTCGCGATAGGCATCGTCGCGCCCGGCGCGGGCATAGGCTGCCAGATCCTGGTCGCTACTTTGCGAAAGGCCGGGGTTCACCGCGCATCGGCGGTCAGCGCCTTGACCACGCTTTCGTCGAACATTTTCGCTTGGTCGCGATCGAGGACCGCACGCATGGCGAAAAGATGTACGAGCGTTTCCTTTTGCAGCGTCCCCATCACTTCATGCGTGTGGTCGATGGCCTCGGTCACCCGGGGTCCATAGCCATGCTCGGCCTTAATCGCCTCCGCGAGCCGAACATTTGAAGCGCGCATCTCGAGTTCGAGCGCGCGGCGGCGGCGCGCAAAGTCAGCCTCGATGCGGTCGATTTTCGCATCCTGCGCCGGGGTCAGATCGAGTTGGTCGTGGAGGAGCGCATGAAGTTCGGTTTCACTAGCCTTGGGCGCATCGCTCACCAGCCGGCCCACGAATACGCCGGCAACGGCCGCGGCGAAGGCGATAAGGCCTACGAGAAGCAGACGGCGCGAAGACATGGCTAGTGCGACTCCAGCAGGGTCGAGGGCGCCAGCGCGCTCGCTGGCCCGAACGGGCTCAGCGGACTGGCCGCGACAGCGGGTTCGGAAATGGCGCTTCCGGCAATGATCCCCACGCCGAGCGACACAAAGGCAGCGAGCGCCATGAGGCGGCGCGTCGCCATCGATTCGCGTCGACGAACCGACAGAGCGCCGATGATGCGATCGTCAAGCGCGTCCAGCCCGGCAGGCAGGCCGATCCGGTTCAAAATGTGCAGCTCTTCGTCCATCGACCCAACTCGCCAAAACTTCTTACATTGATCATACGCGCGAACGGCGATTATCCCTCACGCCGCCAATATTCATCCGGATAGCATGAGGGTTAGGCCGGCCGATTGCGTATTAGCAGGACAGACACGCTATTGGAGGTCTTTATGTTCAAGTCCATTCTCCCCTCAGCCGCAGCAGCTGTCGCGCTGCTTCTCGCACCGGTCGCGGCCGACGCGCACACCAAGCTCGTCGGCTCGACGCCCGCTGCCAATTCGACCGTTTCGAAGGTGACCAAGATCGACCTGAAATTCAACGAAAAGGTTATCGCGTCGACGGTCAAGACCGAACTCGTCATGACGGGAATGCCGGGCATGGCCAATCACGCCCCGATGAAGATTCCCTATTCGTCGGCGATGGGAAAAGACGGCAAGTCGATGACGCTCATGGCCAAGCGTCCGCTCACGCCTGGAACCTATAAGGTGAAATGGTCGGCAGCGGGTGCCGACACGCACCGCATGGGCAGCGAGTTCAGCTTTACCGTGAAGTAGGGCGGTGGGCGACGCAGTCCTGATCGGCATCAGGTTCGCGCTTTATGCGGACCTGATGCTCATCGCCGGCCTCGCTGCGTTCCCGCTGTACGCGCTAAATCGAAGCGAACGCCATTCGCCGCAGCCGATGGCCGCGATCTGGCGCACCGAGCGATGGCTCGGTGTCGCAGGACTGTTGCTTTCCGCCTTCGGAATGGCTGCGCTCGCGGCTTCCATGCAAGGCGTGAGCCTCTTTTCGCTGGAATTTCAACCCTTCTGGGATCTCGTTCGCGAGACCGACGTTGGCTGGGGCTGGATGGTGCGGATCGGCGCCCTTCTGGTCGCGCTGGCGGCGGCACTCTGGATGACGCGGTGGCCATCCGCTGCCGCCGCCACGATCGCGGTCTCGGGTTCGCTCGCCATCGCGACATTGGTCTGGTCCGGCCACGCAGGCGCGACCGAGGGCGCGGCGGGCACCGTCCACCGAATCAGCGACAGTTTGCATATGATCGCAGCCGCGGTCTGGATCGGCGCGATCGGAGCCTTCCTCTTGTTGATCGCGCCGCAGCGCGTCCGCGAAAGCCCCGACGGACTCCAAACGGTGGCGCGAAGCCTCGATCAATTTTCGGTCGTGGGCACGATCTGCGTTCTGATCATCGCCGCGACCGGGCTCGTCAACGGCCAGCTGATCGTCGGCGCCGCCAATCTCGGGCAGTCGCTCGGCTCCCCCTATGGGCAGTTGCTCCTCGCGAAGCTTGTGCTTTTCGGAACGATGCTGGCACTCGCGGCTGTCAACCGCTGGCGCCTGACACCCGCGCTCAGCGCGGCGATCGCCGGCAGCGAACCCGATCCTGACCAGATACTTGCAGCAATGCGAAAGAGCCTGGCTTTGGAGGCGACCGCTGCCATTCTGATCCTTGCGCTTGTCGCGTGGTTCGGCACGCTAGACCCCCTTGTTCCCGCCGGCGGCACCTGACCTCTCGTCCCAAGGCATCGGAATGGCCAGCTCCGGGGAAAGACATGCTACAGTTCGTTGCAGACCGCCACTCGATGGCTCCAGCTCCCGCGGAATTTTTGCTGGGCGGCCGGGGTGATCTGGTCGCCTGGTGAAATGAGGGGCGTCCGCGTCCCGTGCGTATCGACAAGAGGAGCCTAGTTTGCGGCGCGAACAAGCGGAGGGGCAGAAAAAGACGGGCAGCTGAACTTGAGGGTGGCCTTAGGGTCTCCTCGATATTCCGATGGGAGACAATGTGGTGCGCGATCATCTTGAGGCAGTGAAAGACGGCGTGACAGACCCGGTCTGCGGCATGTCGGTCGACCCGACTACCACGACGCACATCGCGACGCATGGCGGCGAACATCATTATTTCTGCAGCGCAGGCTGCCTCGCCAAATTCGAAGCTGATCCCGATCGCTATACTGCACAAGGC
Source organism: Sphingopyxis sp. (assembly GCF_036261875.1). Taxonomy (GTDB): domain Bacteria; phylum Pseudomonadota; class Alphaproteobacteria; order Sphingomonadales; family Sphingomonadaceae; genus Sphingopyxis. The sequence goes on from NZ_DATAJZ010000039.1 coordinate 114,976, forward strand.
GCGCCCGTCGCAGGAGATGCACCCGCGGATGCCATCTGGACCTGCCCGATGCATCCCGAGATCCAGCGTCCCGGCCCCGGAAGCTGCCCGATCTGCGGCATGGCTCTTGAGCCCGTCCTGCCGTCCGGATCAGACGGCCCCAGCGAAGAATATCGCGACATGCGGCGACGTTTCTGGATCGGGCTCCTTCTCGCCCTTCCCGTCGTCGCGCTCGAAATGGGCGGTCATTTGACGGGACTCCACGAATATGTCGGCCGCCAGACGAGCAACTGGGTCCAGATGCTGCTCGCGACCCCCGTCGTACTATGGGCGGGCTGGCCCTTTTTCGAGCGCGCCTGGCTTTCGATCCGCAACAAGAGCCTCAACATGTTCACCCTCATCGCGATGGGAACGGGCGTCGCCTGGGGCTACAGCATGATCGCGGCGACCGCTCCGCAAATCTTCCCGGCTGCCTTCCGCGCCGCCGACGGCTCGGTCGCGGTCTATTTCGAGGCGGCTGCGGTCATCACGGTGCTGGTGCTGCTTGGGCAGGTACTCGAACTCAGAGCCCGCGAGACGACGAGCGGTGCGATCCGTGCGCTCCTCGACCTGACGCCGAAGCTCGCCAGGCGGGTTCGCGACGACGGGAGCGACGAGGAGATCGCGCTCGACGATGTCGCGGTCGGCGACACGCTGAGGGTTCGGCCGGGCGAGAAGGTCCCCGTCGATGGGACCGTACTCGAAGGGCGCGGCACGGTCGACGAGTCCATGGTCACCGGCGAGTCAATGCCGGTCACCAAGGACGCCGGCTCCGCCCTCATCGGCGGCACGATCAACCAGACCGGCGGCCTGCTCATGCGCAGCGAAAAGGTTGGGCGCGACACGATGCTCGCCCGTATCGTCCAGATGGTCGCCGACGCACAGCGCAGCCGGGCGCCGATCCAGCGTCTCGCGGATACCGTGTCGGGCTGGTTCGTTCCGGGCGTCATCCTTGTCGCCATCGCCGCCTTCGTCATATGGTCGCTTTTTGGTCCTACTCCCGCCATGGCCTATGGCCTGATCGCCGCCGTCTCGGTGCTCATCATCGCCTGCCCCTGCGCGCTCGGGCTCGCGACGCCGATGTCGATCATGGTCGGCGTGGGCCGCGGCGCCGAAATCGGCGTCCTGATCAAGAATGCCGAGGCGCTCGAGCGGATGGAAAAGGTCGACACCCTCGTCGTCGACAAGACCGGGACCCTCACCGAGGGCAAGCCATCGGTCATCGCTGTCGAAGTCGCCGATGGTTTCGAAGAGCAGGATCTGCTCCGGATCGGCGCAAGCCTCGAGCGGAGCAGCGAGCATCCGCTGGCGGCGGCCATCGTCAAGGCGGCCGAAGACCGGGGCCTCGCGCTCGTCGAACCTTCAGGGGTCGACCAGCCGGTCGGCAAGGGCATCGTCGGGATCGTCGACGACAAGGCGATCGTCCTCGGCAATGCGAGCTTTCTCGAAGAATATGACGTCGATTTGCGGGCGCTTGCCGAAGCGGCCGACCGGCTGCGCGCCGATGGCGCGACGGCGATCTATATTGCGGTCAATGGCAAGGCGGCCGGCGTCTTCGCCATCGCCGATCCGGTCAAGGCGACCACGGGCGAGGCACTCGCGGCGCTGCGCGAGGCCGGAATAAGGGTCATCATGCTGACCGGTGACAACCGTGTCACCGCCGAGGCGATCGCCCGGCGGCTCGGCATCGACGATGTCGAGGCTGATGTCCTCCCCGATCAGAAAAGCGCGGTTGTCCAGCGGCTGCGCGAGCAGGGACGGATCGTCGCCATGGCGGGAGACGGGGTCAACGACGCCCCGGCGCTGGCCGCCGCCGACGTCGGCATCGCGATGGGCTCGGGAACCGATGTCGCCATCGAAAGCGCAGGCGTGACGCTGCTGCGCGGCGACCTTCTGGGCATTGTCCGGGCGCGCCACCTCAGCCATGCGACGATGGCCAATATCCGCCAGAACCTCTTCTTCGCCTTCGCCTATAATGTCGCTGGAATTCCGGTGGCAGCAGGCGTGCTCTACCCGGTCTTCGGGCTGCTGCTGTCGCCGATCATCGCCGCCGCCGCGATGGCACTTTCGTCAGTCAGCGTCATCGCCAATTCGCTGCGGCTGCGGTTCGTAAAAATCTGACCGAAGCATCGCGGCGAACGGATGCTGACAAAGCACAGAAGGGGAGAATTAGGATGAGACATATTACCCAGGCAGTGATCGGACTGGCGCTGGTCATCGCGGTTCCCGTCCACGCGGCGCCAACCCCGGATTATCAAGCAGCGACGGCGACCCTGGCGCAATATAAGCACGCGATCGAGAGCCTCGACCTGTCGGGCACCGAAGCCTTGTTCGCGTCAGACGCCCAGATATTCGAGTCGGGCGGCATCGAAGGGAATTTTGCGCATTATCGCGACCACCACCTCGCGCCCGAGCTCAAGGCCTTCAAGTTTTTCGTTTTTCGGGACTATAAGGTTTCGGTGCGCGGCGAAGGCGATGTCGCGATCGCAACCGAGACTTATTCCTACACGATCGTCCTTCCGAGCGGCGAGACCGTCGCGCGCGATGGCGTCGCGACAAGCGTCCTCAAATGGACGCGCGGCAAATGGCAGATCATCAGCCTGCACAGCTCGTCACGCAAGCCCAAGGCTTAGCCAGGCGGCGCAGCGCATGCGCGAAGGAAAGCCGAGACCTGCTCGAAGGCGACAAAGATGGGCCAGTTTAGGGTTCTTGCCATCATCGGGCTGTACGGCTTCGGCGGGTCAGTCTCAGGCCTCGGCTGCCCTTACCCGCAGCAGGCTCCCGCGCCGCTTTCCTGAATCGGTGGGCAAGGCACGTCTCCAAATGAGCAAAAGACGCAGCAGTCGCCTCGCTTGGGCTTGAGAACAGTGCTGCAGCCCCGGCAATCATAAAAATACTGACAGGCGTCGGTCGGCATTGTTTCGGTCGACTGGTGACCGCAGTGCGGACAGGTTAGAGTCGAGAGCAGTTGCGGAGCCGCGTCAGACATAGGTGTAACCCGCCCATAGCAGCGCCGCACCGAGGATCAGACCCACGAGCGTGACAATGCGCATCCAGCGCGGCGTGCAAATGCCGCCCGCGCCGCAGCGCGCCGCGATCAGCTGCTGGCGGGTCAGCAACACAGCTCCGGCAATGAGGCACAAGGCACCTATCGTCAGCAGCGGTGTGCGATATGGCGCGGCAACGACGGCCACGCCGCCGAGCCACGCCGCGCCGAGCCCGACCGATGCGAGGAGAAACGGCAGCGCGCAGCAGGCAGCGACACCGAAGGCGGCAGCGATCCCCGCCAGCGTGAAGGTAGCGGTGCCGATCCCCTTGGGCGGTCTTGATGTCTGGGTCATGGGAAACTCCTTGTGACGACCATTGACCCACCGTAGCATCTGTAGCTGCTACAGACTCAAGAGGTAATTTGGCGATGGCGATGACCGGCGCGATCCAGATCGGCGAACTCTCGCGGCGTACCGGCTGCAACATCGAGACGATCCGCTATTATGAGCGTATCGGACTGCTGCCGATACCGCAGCGCCGGGGCCGCTATCGCAGTTACGCGCGGGAGGACGTGGCTCGCCTCGGCTTCGTGCGCCGCGCGCGGGAGCTGGGATTCACGCTGGACGAGGTGCGCGCGTTGCTCGGACTCGCGGTAGGCGGCGAAGGCGGTTGCGCTGACGTGCGAGCCCTCGCGGCGGCGCACCTGACGGACGTGCGCGCTCGGATCGCGGACCTCAAGCGAATGGAACGGGTTCTGACCGATTCCGTGCGAGCCTGCGATGCCGGTCTGGACCCGGGATGCCCGCTCCTCGACGCGCTGGGCACCGAAATGCGGATGTCTGTGTAACCTTGGTTGACCCATTCGCGAACAAAGGCGAGGACGCACGTAGCTATTCTCGTTGACGGCAGTTTTGACAAGGTCCACTCTTCAATCGTGAAGCGCTTGCTTTCCCTCTTGCTCATTCTGGGCGCATTGATGGGCCTTATGGCCCAGGAAGTGGCCTTTGCGTCCGCGCCGGCGATGCAAAACACCGTCGCGACGGCATCGCAGATGAGCGACGAATGTGCGGAGATGATGGGCGTCGACACTTCGCAGCCCGATCAGCCGTGCAAGGGAATGACGCTCGACTGCATCGCCAAGATGGGCTGCGCCATTCCGCTGGCGGTCGTCACGCCCGCCGCGCCGCTTGCCGTTGCCGGTCATCGGCGCGAACTGGTCGATCCGCTTGCCGTGCAGCGGCTGGTTGGACGCAGCGTCGGTCCCGAGCCAGAGCCACCGCTAGTCCTCGCTTGAACTGCATTTTGCGCGCCGGCCTGTTCCGCCGCGCAATTCCAAGCTTTTCAATCGAGGAATTCACCATGAGAATGATATTTGCTGCCGCAGTCCTTGCGGCCACCGCTTTTGCCGCGCCGTCCTTCGCCCAAGAGAAGACCGGCGGTCATTATGAATGGCAGGAGCGCTACGTTCCCGGACCGAACAAGTCGAACATCACCCCGCGCACGCGCGTCTGGGTGAAGGACGGGGCTTCGCAGATGGCGCATTGCGACTGCGCAATGATGGAGTCCGATGCGGCCGACTGCATGAAGTCGATGTCCGCTCGTCATATGATGCCCGCGAAGGGCTGACGGTGTGCCGCCCCCGGCGCAGGCGTCGGGGGCGGACCTGCCTACGCCCGAAGAGGGGAAGATCATGCGCATATTGCTTGCAACCGCCGCCCTGGCGCTGCTGCCCACGGTGCTTCGCGCCGAACCCATGTCGTTGGAGGAAGCGCTTCGGCGCGCCGAAACACAGGCGCCCGAGCTGCGCGCGCGCGAAGCGGGCGTCGATGCGGCCACATCCGCGGCGATCGCGGCCGACCGCTTGCCCGACCCCAAGCTCGATCTCGCGGTCAAGGATTTCCCGGTGACCGGCCCCGATGCGGGCCGGTTCAACCGCGACGACTTCACGATGCAGGTCATCGGCGTCAGCCAGGAATTCACCAACCCTGCCAAGCGCCGCGCACGCGCCTTGCGCGCACATGCCGACATCGACGTCGCCGAGGCCGAGCAGGCGGTCGCCGCGCAGGATATCCGGCTGGCGACCGCGCTGGCGTGGATCGATCTTCACTACGCGAAGAAGCGGCTCAAGGAACTCGATCTGCTCGATGCCGGGCTCGACGATCTGCAGGCAACGGTAACCGCCCGGCTCGCCAGCGGCGCGGCGCGTCCGGCGCAGGCGCTCGAACCCGAGCAACTGCGCGCCCAGCTCGCCGACCGGCGCAGCACTCTCACCGCCGATATCGCGCGATACCGGGCGCAGCTCACCCGGTTCACCGGCGATAATGCGGCTGATACGACGGGCGACCTGCCTTCGCTCGCGGTCGATGGCGACGCGCTTCGCGCCGGCCTCGCCGCCTTGCCGTTGCTGCGCGCCTATGACGCACGGACCATAGCCGCCGACGCTGAAACCGGGCTCGCACGCGCCGACAAGCGACCCGACTGGACGGTGAACGCGGCCTACGGCCGGCGCGAACCCAATTTTGGCGATCTCGTCACCGTCGGGGTGACCATCGATCTGCCGCTGTTTGCGAAAAAACGGCAGGACCCCAAAATTGCCGCGCGCGCGAGCGAAGCGACGCGTGCGCGCCTCGATCGCGAGGCGGCCGAGCGCGAAGTCGCGGCGGCGCTTTCCGCCGACCTCGCCATGCACCGCATGCACGACGAACAGCTTGCCAATGCGCGCACAAGACTGGTGCCACTCGCGAAGCAACGCGCCCAGCTCGATCTTGAAAGTTTCGGGGCGCGGCGTCTCGATCTCGGCACCGCGCTCCTGTCGACGCTCGCGCTTGCCGAAGCCGAGGTCGATGCTCTGGCACGCGAGGCCGAGGTGGCCCGCGACGCGGTGCGGATCATTTACACTTATGGGGAGGCACGGCGATGACCGATGCAACGACGGCGGCACGGTGGCGTGCCGCAATATTGGCCGCCGTGCTCGTGGCGGGCGGCGGGGGCTATTGGCTCGGACAGCGCGGCACCGACGAGATGGCGTCGGAGGCGGCCGGCTCCGACGGCGGTAAGGTCCTTTATTATTACGACCCGATGTTCCCGAACCAGAAGTTCGACAAGCCCGGCAAGTCGCCCTTCATGGATATGCAGCTCGTGGCCAAATATGCCGACGAAGGCGGCGCAGCGCCCGGTGTGGCGGTCGATCCCTCGGCGCGGCAAAGCCTTGGCATCCGCGCGGTTGCCGCCGAAATGGGCAGCCTCGCCGCGACGCTCGACGTCACCGGGACGGTCGATTTCAACCAGCGCGACGTCGCGATCGTCCAGGCGCGCTCGGGCGGTTTCGTCGAGCGCGTCTACCGGCTCGCGCCGGGCGACGTCATCGGCGCGGGAGCACCGATCGCCGACCTGCAATTGCCTGAATGGGGCAGCGCGCAAACCGAATATTTGAGCGTCAAACGGCTCGGAAGGCCCGACCTCACCGCTGCCGCCCGGCAGCGGCTCCGCCTGATGGGGATGCCCGAGGTGGTGATCGCACAGGTCGATCGCAGCGGCCGCACGGGCGGCACGGTGACGGTGCGCGCGCCAATCGGGGGCGTCGTCCAGACGCTGGGTGCGCGCGCCGGCGTGACCTTGGCCGAAGGCCAGACCCTCGCCGAAATCTCGGGGCTCGGAACGGTGTGGCTCAATGCCGCGCTTCCCGAAGCCCAGGCCGGAACGGTGCAGGTCGGCCAGCGGGCGAACGCCAAGCTCACCGCCTTTCCCGGCGAAAGCTTCGGCGGCCGTGTCGTCGCCATCCTGCCGACCGCGGCGGCGGACAGCCGGACGCTGACGGTGCGTATCGAACTTGCCAACCGCGGCGGGCGCCTGCGCCCCGGCATGTTCGCAAGCGTCGCATTGGGGGGCGATGCCAAGCCCGCGCTCCTCGTGCCAAGCGAAGCCGTCATCCGCACCGGGACGCGGACAATCGTGATGCTCGAGATGGGCGACGGGCGCTATCATCCCGCCGAAGTCGAGACCGGGCGCGAGGGCGGCGGTAAGACCGAGATATTGCGCGGCCTCGCGGCCGGCGAGAAGGTCGTCGTCTCGGGCCAGTTCCTCCTCGATTCCGAAGCGAGCCTGACCGGCATCGCGGTGCGGCCGCTGGACGGTGCGAAATGATCGAAAAGATCATTCGCGCATCGGTCGCCGCGCGCGGCCTTGTCGTCGCGGCGGCGCTGATCCTGACGCTGATCGGGATTGCCGCCGTCCGCTCCACGCCGGTCGATGCCCTCCCCGACCTCTCCGACGTGCAGGTCATCATTCGCACCACCTATCCCGGCCAGGCGCCGCGCATCGTCGAGGACCAGGTCACATATCCGATCACGACGACGATGCTATCGGTTCCCGGCGCGCGCGTCGTCCGCGGCTACAGCTTCGTCGGCGACAGCTTCGTATATGTGCTGTTTGAGGACGGCACCGACCTCTATTGGGCGCGCAGCCGGGTGCTCGAATATCTGAGCCAGGTGCAGAGCCGCCTTCCCGAAGGAGCGAAGGCGTCGCTTGGCCCCGACGCCACCGGCGTCGGCTGGATCTACGAATATGCGCTCGTCGACAAGAGCGGGCGCCATGATCTCGCTGAACTCCGCAGCCTGCAGGACTGGTTCCTGCGCTTCGAGCTCAAGGCGGTGCCCGGCGTCGCAGAGGTCGCGAGCATCGGTGGCATGGTGCGGCAATATCAGGTGCTCGTCGATCCGACGAAGCTCGCCGCCTATGGTGTAACAGCGCAAGAGGTGACCGAGGCACTTCAACGCGCCAACCAGGAAAGCGGCGGCGGGACGGTCGAAATGGCCGAAGCCGAATATATCGTGCGCGCGAGCGGCTACCTCAAAAGTCTCGAGGATTTCCGCGCCGTGCCCGTGCGCACCGCGGCGGGCGGCATACCGGTGACGATCGGCGATGTCGCCACCGTCCAGATCGGCCCCGACATGCGGCGGGGCATCGCCGAACTCAACGGCGAAGGCGAAGTCGCGGGCGGCGTGATCGTGATGCGGCAGGGCCAGAATGCCCGCGAGGTGATCGAGGGCGTGCGCGCGAAGCTCGCCGAGCTGAAACGCGGCCTGCCGCCGGGGGTCGAGATCGTCACCACCTACGACCGGTCAGGGCTGATCGACCGCGCGGTCGACAATCTCACCTCGAAGCTCGTCGAGGAATTCATCATCGTCGCGATCGTCTGCGCGCTGTTCCTCTGGCACGCCCGCTCGGCGCTCGTCGCGATCCTCACCCTGCCGCTCGGCATCCTGATCGCCTTCATCGTCATGCGGTTCCAAGGGCTCAACGCCAATATATTGTCACTCGGCGGCATCGCAATCGCGGTCGGCGCGATGGTCGACGCAGCAGTGGTGATGATCGAGAATGCCCACAAGCATCTCGAACATTGGGAAAGCGATCATCCGGGCGAAGAACTCGCGGGCAAGGAAAGGTGGCGCGTCATCACCGACGCTGCTGCCGAAGTGGGTCCGGCGTTGTTCCTCAGCCTCCTCATCATCACCTTTTCCTTCCTGCCGATCTTCACGCTGCAGGGTCAGGAAGGGAAACTCTTCGGGCCGCTCGCCTTCACCAAGACCTATGCCATGGCGGCGGCGGCGATTCTCTCGATCACGCTTGTCCCGGTGCTGATGGGCTGGCTCATTCGCGGACGCATCCCGAACGAGCAGGCCAATCCGGTCAATCGCTGGCTGACGCACGCTTATCACCCCGCGCTCGATCTGGTTTTGCGTCATCCCAAAAGGGCCTTGGGAGTCGCGGGGCTGATCTTCGCGACCAGCCTGTGGCCGCTGACCCAGCTCGGCGGCGAGTTCATGCCGCAGCTCGATGAGGGCGATCTCCTCTATATGCCCTCGGCGCTGCCGGGCATCTCGACCGCCAAGGCGTCGAGCCTGCTCCAGCAGACCGACCGGCTCATCAAGACGGTGCCCGAGGTCGAGAGCGTCTTCGGCAAGGCGGGCCGCGCCGACACCGCGACCGATCCCGCCCCGCTCGAAATGTTCGAGACGACGATCCGCTTCAAGCCGCGCGATCAATGGCGTCCGGGCATGACCCCCGCCAAGCTGGTCGCCGAGCTCGATGCGCGTGTGAAGGTCCCCGGCCTCGCCAATTTCTGGATCCCGCCGATCCGCAACCGCATCGACATGCTCGCGACCGGGATCAAAAGTCCGGTCGGCATCAAGGTCGCAGGCTCGGATGTGGCCGAGATCGACCGCACCGCGAAGCGTATCGAGGATGTGGTGCGCAAGGTCCCGGGCGTCGCCTCGGCGCTCGCCGAGCGGCTGACCGGCGGACGCTATATCGACGTCGACATCGATCGCGCCGCCGCCGCGCGCTACGGTCTCAATGTCGCCGATGTGCAATCCATCGTCGGCGGCGTCATCGGCGGCGAGACCATCGGGCAGACCGTGGAGGGGCTGGCGCGCTATCCGATCAGCGTGCGCTATCCCCGCGAACTCCGCGACAGCCTTGGCAAGCTCGAGACTCTTCCCATACTCACACCGTCACGCCAGCAGATCACGCTCGGCACCGTGGCAAGAGTGCGGATCAGCGACGGCCCGCCGATGCTGCGTAGCGAGAATGCGCGGCCGGTGACCTGGATCTATGTCGATGGCCGCGACCGCGACCTTCAGACGCTGGTCGGCGATATCCAGCAAGCGGTGTCGCGCGACGTCGCATTGCCGCCGGGGATCAGCATCTCCTACACGGGCCAGTTCGAATTCCTCGTCCGCGCGGCCGAGCGAATGAAGATCGTCATACCCGTCACGCTCGCGATCATCCTCGTCCTGCTTTATCTGACTTTCCGGCGCTGGGACGAGGCGCTGCTCATCATGGCCACGCTACCCTTCGCCCTCACCGGAGGCCTGTGGCTGCTTTACTTGCTCGGCTACAACCAGTCGGTCGCGAGCGCAGTCGGATTCATCGCGCTCGCAGGGGTTGCCGCCGAGTTCGGCGTCGTGATGCTCATCTATCTGAAGCAGGCGCTCGCGGCGCGCGGCGACGGCCCGATCGAGGCGGCGGTCCGCGACGGCGCCTTGCTCCGGGTCCGGCCTAAGGCGATGACCGTCGCGGTCATACTGGCGGGTTTGTTCCCGATCCTCGTTGGAACGGGCACCGGGTCCGAAGTGATGAGCCGGATCGCCGCGCCGATGATCGGGGGGATGATTACGGCGCCGCTGCTCTCGATGTTCATCATCCCCGCCGCCTATCTGTTGATGCGCCGGCGCTGGCCCGATCGACAACCGCTGAAAACCCCGAAGACGTGATATGAAACAAGGAGACTGAACATGAAATCGATGCGCATTCTGACCGGCGGCATGGTGCTGCTGATCGCCGTTTCGGCCTGTAGCCCCGAAGCCGACAAACAGACCACCACCGCTCCCAAGGAAGCGGCCGGCGCGACGGCATCTTCCGAAGTGCAACATGGCAAAAGCGAAGGAAAGATCACCGCGATCGATACAGCCAAAGGGACGGTCACACTTGATCACGGCGAAATCCCCGAGCTGCAATGGCCGCCGATGGCAATGGGGTTCGAGGCCTCGGCGGATTTGCTCAAAGGCCTGAAGGTCGGCGATCGCGTCGCTTTCGAACTCGACTGGAACGGCGCCACGGGGCGCATCACGCGGATCGAGGCGCTTCCCGCGTCCTGATCGCGGTTGCGGCCCGGGCTTCGCGTAGCGCGTCAGTTGTGCGAAGCGCCACGCATCGGCTCGAGGGTCTGAATGATCTTGCAGTCGCCGACCTTTCCCAAGCGGCAGCCGCCGATGACGCGCGCAAGTTCGTCGCGCATCTGGGAGAGGTCGGCGATCTTGCGCTCGATCGTCGCGAGATGGCTGCTCGCGACCGCATCGACGGCGCCGCAAGGCTGGTCGCGGTCATCGGCGAGTGCGAGAAGCTCGCGAACCTCGTCCAATGAAAAACCGAGATCGCGCGCGCGCCGGATGAAGGACAGCCGCAACAGCTCGTCGGTCCCATAGGAGCGATAATTGCCACCCGTCCGCGGCGGCGGCGCCAGCAGACCCGCGCCTTCATAATAGCGGATGGTCTCGACCTTGGTGTCGGTCGCACGCGCGAGTTCGCCAATTTTCATCGCTTGACCCTATAGTTGCTAGAGGGTGCATATAGCTGTCCGACTCGCAACGGAAAAGGACGGATGACATGAGCGATTGTGGCTGCGAAGCCGACGAAAAGCGCGCGGGCATCGACCCCGCCTACCGTCGCGCGCTCTGGATCGTCGTCATTCTCAACCTTGGCTTTGGCGTGATCGAACTGGCCGGCGGCTTCCTCGCGCGCTCCCAGGCTCTCAAGGCCGACTCGCTCGATTTCATCGGCGATGGTTCGATCACTCTTATTGGACTGATCGCGCTTGGCTGGACCGCCGTCGCGCGCAGCCGCACGGCGCTGGTTCAGGGCTGTTTTCTCGCCGTCCTGGGACTCGGCGTCATCGGATCGGCGATCTGGCGCTCCTTCCATGCGATCGCGCCCGAGGCCGATCTCATGGGCGGCATCGGTGTCGTAGCGCTGCTCGTCAACATCTCGGCGGCGCTGGTGCTCAGCCGCTTCCGCAACGAAGGCGACGCGACGGCGCGCGCGATCTGGCTGTTCTCGCGCAACGATGCCCTTGCCAATGTGGCGGTTATCGTCGCGGCTGGCCTGGTTGCGGTGACTGGCAAGGCCTGGCCCGACCTTCTCGTCGCCGGCGTCATCGCGCTGCTCTTTCTCCACTCGGCCTATGACATCATCCGCGACGCGCTGCGCGAACTCGCGTCGCATAAGTCCGGAGGGGCCGCGGTATGACCGAGGCCCATTATACCCCGCCGCTCGGCACGGGCGACACCGCCGACTATGATCGGGCGATCCGCCGCTGGACGCGAGAAATGCGCTGGCGCGGTGCGATGCTTGATCTGCTCGGCGCGCGCGCTGGCGAGACCGTTCACGACATCGGCTGCGGCACTGGCAGTTTCGCAGTGATGCTCAAGGCCGCAGCGCCCGAAGTCGCGGTTGTCGGCGTCGATCCCGACACAGAAGCTCTCGCAATCGCGCGCAGCAAGGCCGAGTCCGCGGGCGTTTCGATCGAATGGCGCCAGGGCTTTGCCCGCGACATCGAACCCGCTGCCGCAGACGCTATCACCTCGAGCCTGATGTTCCACCAGGTCCCGCTGGCCGAAAAGCGAGCCGGTCTCGCAGCCATGCATGCGGCGCTGCGCCCGGGCGGACGCCTGCTGGTGGCCGATTATGGCAAGCAGTCGGGCCTGATGCGCCTCTTGTTCCGGCTGACCATCCAGCGTCTCGATGGGGTCGAGGACACGCAGCCCAACGCCGATGGCGTGCTTCCCGGGCTCATGGAGGAGGCCGGCTTTGCCGCAGTTCAGGAAGCGCGGCATTTCCCCACCGCTACCGGCACGATTACCTTGTTCCTGGCGCGGCGCGACTAGGCCCGGCGCGGGGTCTTCGCCCGGTTGAGCCAGAAACCCGCGGCAAGGATGATCGCCGCGGCAAGCTGCGCCAAAATGGTCTGGGCCGTGGGGTATATCCCCAACATCGTTATCCGCGGAAATCCGGTTATGGGCGTTACGCCGAGCAGCCCGGCTTCCTGAAGCCCGCCAATTCCCTTGCCCGCCAGCACAACGGCCAGAATCGCGATCAGGGCCGCGCTCCAGGAAAAGAATTGTGTGATCGGCAGCCGGGCACTGTAGCGCAGCATGGCCCAAGCGATCAGCGCGAGCAGGCCGGCGGCTGACGCTGCGCCCGCCAGCAAGGCGCCGCCATTTCCCTGCGCCCACAAGGCGGCGTAAAAGAGGATGGTCTCGAACACCTCGCGATAGACGACGAGGAAGGTCAGCCCGAACAGGAACCAAGCCGAGCGGCGCGACAGAGCCGCGGAGATTTTCTCCTTGATATAGCGTTGCCAGGCCTCGGCATTGCTTTTCCCGTGCATCCAGATGCCGACGGAGATCAGGATGATCGCGGCGAAGAGCGATCCGAAGCCTTCGGTGAGTTCGCGCGACGCCCCGCTGATTCCGATGAAATAGGTGGCTACGAACCAGGTCAGCGCGCCTACTGCCAGAGCGGAAACCCAGCCGCCATGAACATATGCCATGACGTCGGTTCGCCCTGTTTTGCGCAGAAATGCCATCATCGCGATGACGATCAGCAGAGCCTCAAGACCTTCGCGCAGAAGGACCCCGAAGGCGCCGAGGAAGCTCGACGATGCGCTCGCCTGTTCGGGCGCGAGCGCAGCCTCGGCTTCGACGAACAGCCGGGCGACTTCGGCATTCGCTGCCTCGACTTCCGCGACCGGCCGCCGCTTGCCGATAGCTGAGCGTAAATGTCCCATCGCCATTTCGATACTGGCCATCAAGTCCGGATCGCGGGCCGCGAGGACCGGCTCAACCGGCTCGAAGCCGTCGAGATAAGCGGATAATGCCAGATCGGACGCGGTGTTATGGTCGCCGGCAGCATAGGCCTTCAGGCTTGCTTCGAGGCGCTGACGCGACAGCGCCAGCGAGCCCGCCGGTTTCTGAATCACAACGTCCGGCTGGCGGCGCAAAAAGGCGGTCAGCGGCCCGGCTTTGTCCTCACCCAGCTCGTCCGCGAGTTTCGCAGGCGTCTTGCCGACGAGGCCTGCAAGGTCGGGTATGGCAGCGCGACCAGCCGGATCCTTTTCCCATATTTGCCGGCCCGCAGATCGCGTCGATTCGGGGTAGGCGAAACTGCCGACATAGAATGAGAGAGCCCAGCGATCGGCGTCCGGAAGGTCTCCAAAGCTCGCCATCGACGTGCCTTCGAGGCCCTGCGTGATTACCTGATAAAGCGCGAACAAGCTTCGTTCGCGCGCCCGCCCGCGATCGGTGAAGGCGATCGGGGGCGGGTCGAGCTGCGCAGCACCAGGGCCATTTCCAGCGCCGGTCGCGCCATGACAAATGGCACAATTCTCCGTATAAAGCTTTGCGCCACGCGCGAGATCGGGAGCCGATCGCGGTGCGAGCGGCACTGGATAGCTCGAAAGCAAGGCATCGGCGAGCCCCCGCGATTGCTCCTCGACGGTCGCCGGCGCGGATTTTGCGGCGATCGACTGCCGCAGGGCGGCGGCGCGCGCCAAAAGCTGCGGCTTCGCTGTCTTTTGCGGCAGGCGCTTCAATCGCCCTTCGACCTGTGCGGCGAATTCCGTCATCTCGGCATATTCCGCCGCACTGACGATCTTGCCGCCCGACACCGCACCGGGATAATCGACGGCCACATAGTCGAGCAGACGCCAAATGGTCTGAACCTCGGGTTCGCTCGCGCGCGCCGGTTGCAAGGCAATCAAGACCAGCAGCAAAGCGCTGAAAGCCGCGCGGGGCAGTGTGCGCGCCAATGCGAAGGATTTGCGGTTCAAGGGACGCGCCACGGCAGTTGCCTCTATTGAGAATGATTAGCACGCCGTTAGGGGCTGCGCAGCCGATACGGAAATCTTTTCTGATCCGCGAACCGACGGTCTTGCTGGCCAACTTGCTGGATTATCGGTGCGCAAATAGCCGCTTGACCCTCTAGCGGCTACAGGGTGCAAAAGGCTGCCCGAATCGGAATGCAGGGGATGATCCATGGACTCACGGATTCGGGAAACGGCGCTTGCGCTGATCCGCGATGAAATGCAGCGATACCGGGCAGGACGGCGGGCTTCGGACCAGGTTGCGGCATGGCACGCCCTCGAACGCGCACATATTTTGGCGCAGCCCTATTTTGTCGCTCATCTGGCTTCGCATTGGCATATGCTCGGCTTCGCCCTGACGCTGAAAGACTGGCGCGAGGCGGCTGGGCAAATCTTCCGGCTCGCTCTCGTCCCTCTTGGATCGCTGACCGGCCGTCTTCCGACGGGCAATATCGGACGCGCGCGGGTCAGTGCGTTCCAGCCAATGCCGCTACCGGCCGATCTGGCAGAACGGCTCTCACCGCGCGACAGCGCGGCGCGGCGCTGAATATGTCTGCTCCGATGGTGCGATGGCTGATGATCCTTGCGATGCTGTTCTGCAGCCTGCAGCCTGCTGAGCCCGCCTCTGCCCATGTGTCGGACCGTGCCCCCGCTTTTCTGGCCGCATTCGACGGCGGCGGAACGGATTCGCGCGAGCCGCACTCGAAAATCGCGCATGCGGGCCATCATCATTGCCCGGTGGCACCTGCCCCGGGGCAAGCCGTACCCGCGGCCGCCACGGCTTTCGCGAGCGCGCCGGTCTTTGCCGCAGCGGCCGTTGCGCTCGCCTCACGCGCATCGCCACCGCTTCTCGATCCGCCGCTCGCCTGACGGTCTCGCCGCGGCCGCCGCGCTCTTCGCGGCGTCGGTTCTCTCGATCAACCAGGATGGATCATTATGTACAGGTTCGTAGCTGCCCTTGTGGCAGCCACATCATGTGTCGCGATGGCGCAGGCGCAGGAGGTCACCGAAGCGAGGCCGCCGATCGCGGGATCGCTTCTTTCAATCGATGATGCGGTGGCCTTGGCCGGCGGAAGCGCACCAGCGGCCGAAGCCGCCGAAGCCGAGGTCGATGCTGCGCAGGCCGCGCGGCGCGTAGCCGGACTGCGGCCCAATCCTGCGCTCAATGTCGAGGTCGAAAATTTCGTCGGCACGGGTCCCTATAATGGGATCAACGGCGCCGATGCGACGGTCAGCGTCGCGATCCCGCTCGAACTGGGTGGAAAGCGACAGGCGCGAATCGCGGTCGCCGACGCGCAGGCGCGCCGCGCGTTGCTCGCGCAGACGATTACCCAGGCCGACATTCGCCTTCAAGTAACCGAGCTCTATGTCCAGGCAGTGGCCGCCGACGTGCGGACGACAATCGCAGAGGATCAGTTTCGGATTGCGAGCGACACCGCGCGCGCTGCCGGCATTCGTGTGAAGGCCGGGCGCGCTTCACCGCTCGAAGAGGAGCGAGCCGAAGTTGCGCGGCTCACGGCCGCGGCCGAGACCGAAAAGGCGCGACGTCTCGCCGTCGCCGCCCGCGCCAGTCTCGCGCGCCGCATCGGGCGCGCGATTGAAGGCCCGCTCGATATCGGGATTCTCGGCACGCCACGAAGCGCGGCAGCCGGCCCACCGCGTCCCGCGTCGGCGGCCGGCACGCTGGCGCTGGCCGCCGCCGATGCCGATCTGGCGACTGCCGATGCCGGTGTCCAGCTCGCCCGTTCGCAGCGCGTGCCCGATCTGACGGTCGGTCCTGGAGTTCGCCGCCTCGAGGCGACCAACGATGTCGCGGCGGTGTTCAGTATCTCGATGCCGCTCCCGCTGTTCAACAACGGCCGCGCCGATGTCGACCAGGCGAACGCCGAGCGCCGCCGGGCCGATGCGCAGCGGCGCGTTACTGCTCTCGATATCGAGCAGCAGATCAGTGATGCCGAAGTCGAAGCCGCGAATGCGGCCGCGGCGGCGCGCGTCGCGAGCGGCCCTGCACTGTCTGCTGCGATGGAAGCGGCTCGAATCGCGCGCATCGGCTACCGCGAGGGCAAGTTCGGCCAGCTCGAGTTGCTCGATGCCGAGCGGACGCTGACCGAGATGCGCTCGGCGTCGATCGAGGCGCTCGCATCCTATCAACTTGCCAAGGCCCGGTTGGAACGCCTCACGGCTCCCGCGCCCATCGAAGGGAATTAGACCATGAATATGAACCGGAAATTGGCGCTGGCACTCACGATGCCGCTCCTTCTTGCCGCTTGCGGCAGCGGCGGCGCCGTCAAGGAGGCCGGGGAGCATGGCGAAGGCGAAGCTGGGCCAGCCAGCGAAGAAGGTCAGATCATGCTCTCCGCGGAACAGATCAAGGTGGCCGGCATCGTGCTGGGCCGTCCGACGACCGGCGCCGCGGGCGCGCTTCAGCTTCCGGCGACGATCGAAGGCGATCCGCAAGCCACCCAGGCTGTTTCGGCCGCGATCGGCGGGCGGATCGTCGCCCTGAACCGCAATTTCGGGCAAAGCATCGGCCGCGGTCAGACGCTGGCGGTCATCGAGAGCCGCGAGGCAGCGCAGCTACAGGGCGAAGTCGAAGCGTCGCGGGCGCGGCTTGCGCTCGCCACCTCGAATCTCGCGCGCGAGGAGCGACTTTTCGCGCAGCGCGTGTCGCCCGAACAGGATGTGATCGCGGCGCGCACCGCAGCGACCGAAGCACGCATCGCGTACCGGCTCGCACAGCAGCAAGTGTCGGCCGCCGGCGGTGGCGGCGGGCAGCTCAATCGCATCGCGATTGCCGCGCCGATTTCGGGGCAGGTGATCTCACGCAGCGTCGTGCTCGGGCAGACGGTCGCCGCGGATGCCGAACTCTATCGGGTCGCCAATCTTTCCAGCGTGTCGCTGTCGCTCAATCTGCAGCCGGCAGATGCGGGCCGCATTCGGCCGGGCGCGCCCGTCTCGGTCAGCGCGGCCGGCCGCCAGGCAACCGGAAAGATCAGCTTCATCTCTCCCGCACTCGATCCTGTAACGCGCCTTGTACCGGCGATCGCCCTCCTCGACAATCGAGCCGGACAGTGGCGGGTCGGCGAAGCGGTGACGGCCTCGGTCGAACTGGCGGGTGAGGGAGGCAGCAACATGATCAGCGTGCCTTCCACCGCTATCCAGACTGTCGAAGGCAAAAGCGTTGTGTTCGTGCGCACGAAGGGCGGCTTCGAAACCGTTCCCGTGGTGCTTGGCGACCGTTCGGGAACCAATGTGATCATCCGCTCCGGGCTCAAAGGCAGCGAGCAGATTGCCATCGCCAACAGCTACGCCCTCAAGGCGGAACTCGGCAAGGGCGAAGCGGGCGAGGAGGATTAAGCCATGATCGCCCGCATTGTCACCTGGGCCGTTGAGAAGCGCTGGCTTGTCATCCTCCTTACCGTCGTCGCCGCCATTATTGGCGCCTCCGCCCTGTCGCGCCTGCCGATCGACGCCGTCCCCGACATCACTAACAATCAAATCCAGATCAATGTCCGCGCGCCGGCGCTTTCCCCCGAACTCGTAGAAAAACAGGTCGCCTTTCCGATCGAGACCGCGCTCGCCGGCATTCCGGGGCTCGACCATACCAGGTCGCTCAGCCGCAATGGCTTTGCCCAAGTAACCGCAGTGTTCGACGATAGGACCGATATCTATTTCGCACGGTCGCAGGTCGCCGAGCGCCTGAATGGCGCGGCGGAGAATCTGCCCGCCGGGGTCCAGCCCGAGATGGGGCCGATCGCGACCGGGCTCGGCGAAGTCTATATGTGGACAGTGCGGCTCGCGCACCGCAAGGACGACGCCCACAAGGCCGGCGAGCCGGGACTCCAGCCCGACGGGAGCTATTTGACGCCCGAGGGGGACAGGCTGGTCAGCGAAGCCGACAAGGTGACCTATCTGCGCACGACGCAGGACTGGATCGTCACACCCCTCCTCAAAAATGTCCCCGGCGTCGCGGGGATCGATGCGATCGGCGGCTATACGAAGCAATATCTGGTCGTTCCCGACATCCAGCGTCTGGCTGCGCTCGACCTCACTCTCACGGACCTCGCCGAGGCTCTCGAACGCAACAATACAAGCGTCGGCGGCGGCGTCGTCAACCGCAACGGCGAAGGGCTTGCCGTCCGATCCGATGCCCTGGTTCGCGACACGGCGGAGTTAGCGCGGGTGGTCGTTGCGACGCGCGCCGGGGTTCCGATCACCGTCGACCAGGTGGCGGCGGTTCGCACCGGGCAAGCGGTCCGCATGGGCTCCGCATCGGAAAATGGCAGCGAGGTGGTCGTCGGTACGGCGGTGATGCGGATCGGCGAAAACAGCCGGACGGTGGCAACCGCGGTCGCCGATCGGCTGGAGGACATCAACGCATCGCTTCCGGCCGATGTCGTTGTCCAGCCGGTGCTCGATCGCACCAAGCTGGTCAATTCGACGATCTGGACGGTCGGCAAGAATCTCACCGAAGGCGCGCTGCTCGTCATCGTCGTCCTGTTCCTGCTGCTCGGCAATTTCCGGGCGGCATTGATCGCAGCCCTGGTCATTCCCATCACCATGCTGCTGACCAGTTTCGGCATGTTGCGCACGGGCGTCTCGGCGAATCTGATGAGCCTCGGCGCACTCGATTTCGGGTTGATCGTCGATGGCGCGGTCATCATCGTCGAGAATGCGCTCCGCCGCATGGCCGAGTATCAGCATCGCGAAGGCCGAGTCCTCACGACCGAGGAACGGCTTGCCACGGTCGCTGCTGCTGCCCGCGAAATGATCCGCCCATCGGTTTATGGCCAGGCAATTATCATCCTCGTCTATATTCCGCTGCTCACCTTGAGCGGGGTCGAAGGCAAAACTTTCATCCCGATGGCGCTGACGGTCATCATGGCGCTCGGTTTCGCGTTCGTGCTGTCGCTCACCTTCATACCCGCCGCCATCGCCATCTGGCTCTCGAAACGCGTCGAGGAGAAGGAAGGACGGATCATGGTCTGGCTCAAGCAGCGCTATGAGCCCCGCCTCGACCAAGCCATGAACAAGCCTTCGCTGACGCTGGGGGCAGGGATCGGCGGTTTCGCCGTCGCGATTGCGGCCTTCCTGTCGCTCGGACAGGTCTTTCTCCCGCAGCTGGATGAAGGTGATCTCCTGATCCAGGCGTTTCGCATTCCTTCGACCTCGGTCGAGCAGAGCCAGGCGATGCAGGTTCCCATCGAGCGTTTGTTGTCGCGGCAACCCGAGGTCGCCTTCGCATTTTCGAAGACCGGGACGGCGGATCTCGCGGGCGATCCGATGCCGCCCTATGCGACCGACAATTTCGTGATTCTGAAACCGCGCAAGGCGTGGCCCGATCCGAGCCTCACAAAGGCCGATCTCGTCGAGCGGCTCGAGGGCGACCTGAACAAGATTCCGGGCAATGCCTATGAAATCACCCAACCGATCCAGATGCGTTTCAACGAACTCATTGCCGGGGTGCGGGGCGACCTGGCGATCAAGGTGTTTGGAGATGACTTTGACGCCATGAACCGGACCGCACGGCAAATTGCGGCCGTTCTCGAGAAAACCGAAGGGGCAACCGACGTCCGTGTCGAGGAGACCGAGGGACTGTCGATGCTCGACATAAGGGTGAACCGCGACGCGATGGCGCGGATGGGGGTTACGGCCCAGGATGTTCAGGATGTCGTGACCGCGACGATCGGCGGCCGCGAAGCCGGCACGATCTACGAGGGTGACCGGCGCTTTCCGGTCGTGGTGCGGCTCTCGGACGCGCAGCGCGCGGACCTTTCGGTCCTCGAGCAGGTGCAAGTGCCGGTCGCGGGGGGCGCCTTTGTGCCGCTCGCGAGCGTCGCCGATATCCGTATCGTCGACGGCCCGAACCAGATCAGCCGCGACAATGGCAAGCGGCGCGTGGTGGTGCAGGCCAATGTGCGAGGCCGCGCCGTCTCCGATGTTGTCGAGGACGCGCGCGCGGCAATCGCGAAGAATGTCCGCTTGCCCGCGGGCAGCTATCTCGAATGGGGCGGGCAGTTCGAGAATCTCGCCTCGGCGCGCGCGCGTCTGCAATTGGTGATCCCGGCCTGCTTCGCACTGATCCTGTTGCTCCTGTATGGCGCACTCGGATCGGCGCGCGATGCCGCGATCGTCTTTACCGGCGTCCCGCTGGCGCTGATCGGCGGCGTGCTGGCGCTCTTCCTGCGCGGGATGGATTTTTCCATCTCGGCGGCGGTCGGCTTTATCGCGCTGTCGGGGATTGCGGTCCTCAACGGGCTCGTGATGGTGTCGTCGATTCAGGATTTGATGCGTGCGGGTGTGGGGCGGATCGAGGCCGCACGCCAGGGGGCGCTACAGCGCCTGCGCCCGGTCGTCATGACCGCGCTCGTCGCAAGTCTCGGGTTCGTCCCGATGGCGCTCGCGACCGGCGCGGGCGCCGAAGTGCAAAAGCCCCTCGCGACGGTGGTGATTGGCGGACTGATCTCGGCTACACTTTTGACTCTCTTCGTCCTTCCGACGCTCTACGCGCGTTATGGGGGTGGGGGACTAAGGCGAGAGCAAAGGATGGACGATGGCGCACACGCATGATCATGGCGATAGTGGCCATGGCGGGCACGATCATACGGCGGGGGCGAACAGCCGGAGCCTGACGATCGCGCTGGCGCTGACCGGCACCTTCCTCGTCGCCGAACTGGTGGGGGCGTGGCTGTTCAACAGCCTCGCCCTCCTCTCCGATGCAGCCCATATGTTTACCGATGCAGCGGCGCTCGCGATCGCGCTGGCGGCGATCCGGATCGGGCGGCGACCGGCCGACAACAAGCGCACCTATGGCTACCGTCGCTTCGAAATCCTCGCCGCGGCCTTCAACGCCCTGTTGCTCTTCGCAGTCGCCGCTTATGTGCTCTACGAAGGCATTCAGCGCTTCGTCGAGCCGCAAGAGGTCCAGTCGCTCGGTATGCTCGCCGTCGCGGCGGTGGGCCTGATCATCAATCTTATCGCCATGCGCGTGCTCGCGGGCGGCAAGGATGATAGCCTCAACGTCAAGGGTGCCTATCTCGAGGTCTGGGCCGACATGCTGGGATCGCTCGGCGTCATCGGCGCCGCGGTCCTGATCTATTTCACCAACTGGAGCTGGGTCGACCCGGTGGTCGCGATTGCGATCGGTCTTTGGGTGCTGCCGCGCACCTGGATCCTGCTGCGCGACACGACCAACATCCTGCTGCAAGGCGTCCCGCGCGGCGTCGATCTCGCCGCCGTTCGCACGGCGATTGCCGACGCATCCGGCGTCGCGGAAGTTCACGATCTTCATCTCTGGTCGATCGCCGGCGACGACTTGAGCCTCACCGCTCATGTCGTCTTGACGGACGAGGCGACAGCCGAGCCCATCCGGCTGGCGGTGTCGGAAATGCTCCATGCGAAATTCGATATCTCGCATGCGACCCTCCAAATGGAATCGACGAGCGACCGATGCGCTGAGCCGGAGCATGATTAGTCGGGCGCAAGGCAGGATTTCGTGCCTATATGCTTTAGCGCCGACGCCGCTCGGCCGCAAAACCCCGATCGGTTGCCATGAAGCGTTCGATCATCGGCACCGCGATTTTTTCAGGCGGTAGAGGCTCGGCGAGGCCAGTGGCCTTCGCATGGACTTCGGCATAGGCAAGCAGCTCGCGGTGAAGCGCGCCCGGTAGTTCGACCGATAACTTCACGGGCTTATCGTCGGCAATGACGCCCAGCCTGAGCTTGCTCATGGCGCAGCTCCCTCATCGGGATCGAGGATCAGGTCGCGCGTCACGATGACGCGCAACGCAAAGCCGGGACGGATCGTGATAGTCGGAGGCACATTCATCTCGCGCTCGACAAGCCGCCGGCCCGACTGGTTGATCGTATCCTGTGACCCGTCGCGAAGGGCGCGAACGATCGCGTCATCCCCATCCGAACCAAGCTCGGCACCGACGCCGAGCAAGGTCGAGATCAGTGCCGCGCGCAGCATCGATCCCCAATGATGGTCGGTGCGATCGGCGAGCCCCGCCATGCCGCGGGCATCGGCGCCTGGCTGACGATCGAGGCGGATCGAGCGACCACCGGGCAGGATCAGCCTGTCCCAAGCCAGCAATACGCGTTTCTGCCCCGCAGCGATCTCGCTGTCATATTCGCCGATGAGCCGCGCGCCCTGCGGAATGAGCAAGGTTCGGCCGGTCGGGCTGTCATAGACATTTTGCGTCACCTGCGCGGTGACCTGGCCCGGAAGATCGGACCGGATGCCGGTGATCAGCGCCGCCGGGATGAGGCTTCCGGCCTGGAGGATATAGGGCGAACTCGGTGCCTGGATGCGCGCGGCGCTTTCGATCGGGGTGCGGCTCCCGCCAGCTAGAAAAGCGCGCCGCCCGTCCGTCGCGGTTCGCTCCTCGCCGTCGGGTATCGGCTCCGTGCCGAGGGGACGATCGACCAAAGCGGGCATCGCGTCAGACACCGATGCGGCGGAAGAGCCCCCACCAAGAAAGAGGCGGCTCGTCTGCGCACTCTCGCGCTCCTGCCGCGCCCGCTCGCGCGCGTCTTCGGCGGGTGACCGGCCACCTGCTGGAGGGTTTCCGATGGGCGGGACCGGGATCGCTTCGCCGTCCTGCTGCGCCGAGACAATCGGCCGGCCGAGGTCGCCAGGTAGCGGCGGCCCGAGCTTCGGCACCTTGCCATAATCGGCGGGCGCGCCCGTCACGACCTCGGCGCGGTTCGCCGTGTCGGTCGAATAGAGATTATCGTGCGACTTGGGCGCAGAGGGTTGCAGCGCCCAGAGCAAGGCTCCGCCAATCGCGATTCCCCCAGCCGCGCCGATAGTCGCGAGCGTCTTGCGCGACAGGCGCATGACCCGCGGCGGGTCACCGCGCAAACGGAAGGCGTCGACGACCGGCGGTTGCGCGGCGCGATTTTCATCGCCCGGCTCCTCGGCGGGCGGCGCGGCCTGGTCCTGGCGCCCGGTCATGCCCGGCCCCGGCGGCGCGGCGTCTCGCGCTCGATCCGGACAGTCCGCGCCTGTTTCCCCGCCCCCAAGCGGAGTTCGCCGCGCTCGAACAGGCGGTCGACGATCATGTAGCGCCCCTGCACCCGGTAGTTGACGAGTTCGGCCTCGCCGCTGCTGCCGATCACGAACAGCGGCGGCATGTCGCCGGTGGCGATTTCTGCACCGAATTCGATGAAGAGCTGGCGCGTGTCGTCGAACGCGCGGACGGGGCGCCAATCAACCTTGTCGCCCGATATCCGGTATCGGAAATTCAGCGCGGCCAAATCAATCGCCCCGGCGACGGGCGCGGCGCGCGCCGCTTCGGCCTTGGCGACTTGCAAGGCGATGAGCTCGTCCGCCGGATAGGTCCAGGAAACCGATGCCATATAGGATGCGGCGGTCGCGCGCAGTTCGACATGATAGGTACGCCGGTCGGTGTTGATGATCATGTTGGTCATGATGTCCGAGCGGGTTGGCTTCACGAGGATATGGACGCGGCGCCGCGCGCCCGCACCGCTCACCGTGTCGCCGATAATCCAGCGCACCGTGTCGCCCGAGGCGACCGGACCCGGACCGACGAGCTGCTCGCCTTCCTGCAAGACGATGTCGGTGACCTGCCCCGGCGCAGCATAGACTTGAAACAGCGCGCCTTCGGACCAGGCATATTGCTGGATCGCATTGCGATAGCCTTGGCGGTCGGGCTGGACGCGCGCCTCGGCGTTGGCGCGACCGACGCGCTGGCGGGGATCGGCAGTATCGCCTGCCGTGACGGGTACGGCGAACAAGGCAAGGGCGACCCCGAGCGCGATCGGGAGGGATTGTGGCGTCGTCATTGGCTGAGTTCCTTTGACCAGTTGATGGCGGTGACAAAAAGCCCGAGCGGATTTTTCGTGATCGCGTCGGGGGTGCGTGGCGGCTGGAGCGTGACGGTGACGATCGCCGACCAGCGCGAGCGCTCGATCAGGCTCCCGTCCTGATAGCGGCGCTCGGTCCACGCGATGCGGAAGCTGTCCTTCGAGGCGCGAATGACGCTCGAGACATCGACCGCGACCTGGAACTTGCCGACCTCGGCGAAGGGATCGTTGGTCCGCGCATAGTCATTGAGCGCCTGCGCCCCGGTGGCGCTCGCGAAGTCATAGGCACCGAGCCAGTCGGCGCGGAGCACGACCGGATCGGCGGGGATCGAGCGGACATGCTCGATGAAGCGCGCGAGGTGGAAGGCGATCTGCGGATCGGTCGGCCGATAATCTGCGTCGGCCGGCGCGACGGCGCGCGCGGCGCCAAGCTTGTCGACCTCGACAACCCAGGGCGTGATCGTGCCGCGCGCGGCCTGCCAGACGAGGCCGGCGGCGAGGCCGCCCGAGATCAGGAGCGAGCCGAAGAAGGCAAAGCGCCAGCTGCGCGCCTGCACCCGCGCCGATCCGATCCGGTCGTCCCAGACCTGCGCGGCGCGCTGATAGGGTGTGACCGGCTCGGGCGCGCGGCCATAATGATTGGAGGGCCTTTTGAACATGGGATCAGTCCTTTTCGCTGATGTCGGGCGCCGATCCGGCGCCATGGCTGTCGCCGCCCTTCAGGGTCTGGGCGCCGATGGTCGCGCCCTGCGTCATCGTCTGGCGCCGCCGCATCGCGGCTGCCCAGGGCGGGGGTCCGTCCGCGCCGCGCGCGGGCGCCGCGCTAGCGGATGCGCCATCGCGGCCAGCCGCGAAGTTCGACCGGATGCGCTCGGCCATGCTGCGAACCGGAGCAGCAGCGCCGCTGGCCGCGGTCCGCGCCACATTGGCGAGCCCCGCCCCAACGGCTTTTGCCCCGCTCTTCCCGGCCGATCCTGCGGCATAGGCAGCCGAAGCACTGCCCGCTCCGCGCGCGCCGGCGGCAGTCGCCCCGCGCGCCGCGGCTGCGGCGGCTCCTGTTGCGAGCGTTGCCCCCGCTGCCCCGGCAGCGAGCGTCGCGCCGGCCGCGACCGCGGTTCCTGCCGCCGCGCCAGCCCCAAGCTGCGGGCCGCCGGCGACGATGCCATTGGCAATCGAAGGACCGAAGATGCCGAGGCCGAGGAGGGTCAATGCGCCGAGTGCGATGGCCATGACCTGTTCGATGTCGGCCTCCTGCCCAAGCCCCGCCTGCATGAAGCGATCGAACAGGGTCACGCCGATGCCGGTGATGACCGCGAGGACCAGCACCTTAATGCCCGACGAGACGATATGCCCCAGCACGCGCTCGGCCATGAAGGCGGTGCGGCCGAAGAAGGCAAAGGGCAGCAGCACAAAGCCGGCGAGGGTCACCAACTTGAATTCGAGGATGGTGACGAAGACCTGCACCGCGAGGATGAAGAAGGCGAGAACGACGATCACCCAGGCGATCAGCAGGATCATGATCTGCACGAAATTGGTGAACAGGCCAACGGGCCCGACCAGATCCGCCGATGCGTCGAGCAAAGGCTGCGCGGCATCGATGCCCGTCGCGGCGACGACGCCGGGGCGCATGAAGTCGCCAATCGCCATCGCACCGCCGCTCGCTTTCAATCCAAGCCCCGCGAAGCTTTCGAGCAGGATGACCGCAAGCGTCTGGAAATTGCCGATGATGAAGGCAAAGACACCGATATAGAGTGTCTTCTTGACGAGGCGCTGGATGATGTCCTCGTCGGCGCCCCACGCCCAGAACAGCGCCGCGATCGTCACGTCGATGACGATGAGGGTCGAGGAGAGAAAGCCGACCTCGCCGCCGAGCAGGCCGAAGCCGCTGTCGATATAGGTCGAGAAGACCGACAGAAACTGGTCGATCACGCCGGTGTCTTCCATGCGGCTAGTCCTTCTGTCCAAAGAAATGGCGGCGCTTCGCCTCCCAGGCGGCAGCGCATTCGGTGTCGGCCACGGTCGCGGTGCGGCAGCGCTCCGAAACGGTCGAGGTGACGGGGCGGGCGTCCGCCGCGATCCTGTTCAGTGAAGACGCATCGGGCGCGGGCGGCGAGGAGAGGTGCAGGATAGCCAGCGCCATGAGCACGCCGCCGAGCGCCGCAACCGAAGCGATCTTCGCCGCCCGGCCCATCTCAATCGGCCTTGCGGAAGCGCCGGAAGCGTTCGCGGCCTTCGGCTTCGGCGGCGGCGCTGCGCGCGGCGTCGAGCATCTGGGCGCGGCCCTGCGCGGCGATCGCGGCGGCGAGATCGGAGAGCTGCTGCGACTGGACGGCGAGGATCTGATTGCCGGCCTGCGCTGCCTGCAAGGCGCCCGTCGCCGACTGGCTCGCCGAGACGAGCGTGCCGATCGACTGGCGCGTCCCGCCAATATTGGTCACGACGCCGGCCTGCACCTTCATCGCATCCTGAAACGCGCCGACGCTATCGTTCCAGCGCGCCTCGGCATTGGCGACCATCGCGGCCTGCGGCGCCGACAAGGCCGCGCCGCTGTAGCGGGCATCGAACGCGGTCTGGATATCGCCCACGTCATAGGCAACGCGCTGCGCTTGCCCGAGCAATTGGCGGGTGCGATCGACCTGACCCTGTAGTTCCTGAAGGGTCGAGACCGGCAGGCTCGTCAGATTGCGCGCCTCGTTCGCAAGCGAAGTGGCTTGGTTCTGCAGCATGCTGATCTGATTGTTGATCTGCTCGAGGGTGCGCGCGGCGGTAAGGATATTCTGCGCATAGTTGCGCGGATCGTGGACGATGCCGCCGACCTGCGCCGCGGCGGGGGCGGATGTACCGATCGCGGTCACGGACGATCCGGCGAGCAGGGCGGCGAACAGCGCCCGGTTGATCAAAGTCTTCATGGCATTCACTCCTTAAGGTGGTCGGGGGTTTCGAGATTGGCGAGGAGATCGGCGGCCCAGTAGAGGCCGCGGTGGCGGAGCCAGAATTCGGCGAAATCGGCATGGCCGCGGGCTTCGATCAGCTCGCCGATCTTGATCTGGTCGGTTTTCGAGGAGGCGGCGGTAAAGGCGAGCGCGACATCGCCAAGGCCGAGTTCGAACAGCCGGTTCCCGCGCCGCGACTGACAATAATAGTCGCGCTTCGGGGTCGCCCGGCTCAATATCTCGATCTGGCGATCATTGAGCCCGAAGCGCTCGTAGATGCGCGCGATCTGCGGCTCGGCAGCGCGTTCGTTGGGCAGGAAAATGCGTGTCGGGCAGCTTTCGACGATCGCCGGCGCAATGCGCGAGCCTTCTATGTCGGCGAGACTCTGGGTCGCGAAGATCACGCTCGCATTCTTCTTGCGGAGGGTTTTCAGCCATTCGCGCAGCTGCGCCGCGAAGGCAGGGCTGTCGAGGATGAGCCAACCCTCGTCGATGATGATCAGCGTCGGCGACCCGTCGAGCCGGCCTTCGATGCGGTGAAACAGATAGGCGAGAACCGACGGCGCGGAGGATGCGCCGACCAGCCCTTCGGTTTCGAGCGCCTGGACGCGCGCCGTCCCAAGATGCTCGGCCTCGGCGTCGAGCAGCCGGCCCCAGGGACCGCCGACCAGATAGGGCGCGAGCGCGAGCTTCAACTCCTGCGACTGGAGCAGGACGGCGAGGCCGGTCAGCGTCCGTTCCGACACAGGCGCGCTCGCCAGCGAATTCAGCGCCGACCAGATATGCTCCTTGGCGGCCGGATCGACATCGACCCCTTCGCCCGCAAGCAAGGCGGCGAGCCATTCGGCTGCCCAGGCGCGCTCGGCCGCTTCGTCGATGCGCGCAAGCGGCTGCAGGGCGACCGATCCGGCGCTGCCGGCATCGTGCAGCGCGCCGCCGAGATCCTGCCAGTCGCCGCCCATCGCGATCGCCGCGGCGCGGATCGAGCCACCATAATCGAAGGCGAAAATCTGATTGCCTTCATAGCGGCGGAACTGGAGCGCCATCAGCGCGAGCAGCACCGACTTTCCGGCGCCGGTCGGTCCGACCACCAGCATATGGCCGACATCGCCGACGTGAAGAGTGAGGCGGAACGGGGTCGAGCCTTCGGTCTTGCCGTAAAGCAAGGGGGCTGCACCGAAATGCTCGTCCCGCTCCGCCCCCGCCCACACCGCCGACAGGGGAATGAGGTGGGCGAGATTGAGGGTGGAGACCGGGGGCTGGCGGACATTGGCATAGACATGGCCGGGGAGGCTCCCGAACCAGGCTTCGAGCGCATTCACGCCTTCGACCGTGCAGGTGAAGTCGCGGCTCTGGACGATTTTCTCGACGAGCCTGAGCTTCTCGGCCGCGAGCGCCGGATCGCGATCCCAGACGGTGATCGTCGCGGTGACATAGGCGATACCCGCCTCGTCGGCGCCAAGTTCCTGGAGCGCCATGTCGGCATCGGCCGCCTTGTTCGAGGCGTCGCTGTCCATGAGGACCGACGCCTCATTGGTCATCACCTCCTTGAGGATCGCGGCAATCGACTTGCGCTTGGCGAACCATTGCCGCCGTATCTTGGTCAGCAGCTTGGTCGCATCGGTCTTGTCGAGCATGATCGCGCGTGACGACCAGCGATAGGCGAAGGCTTGGGCGTTGAGTTCGTCGAGGAGGCCGGGGAAGGTGACGCTCGGAAAACCGGTGATGGTGAGCGTGCGCAGATGATGGTCGCCGAGCCGCGGCTCGAGACCGCCGACCAGCGCCTCGTCGGCGAGCAGCGCATCCAGATAGGCGGGGGTTTCGGGAACGCGGACGCGCTGGACCTTGGTCGAGATACAGCTGTGGAGATAGGTCAGCGTCTCGCCGTCACCCAGCCATTCGGCCTCGGGCATGAAGCCTTCGACGAGATGAAGCATGCGCCCGGTGCGGTCGATGAAGCTTTTCAGCAATTCCTTGGGGTCGACACCGGTCTTCGAGCGCCCCTCATAGAGCCAGGCCTCGGCGCGCGCGGCTTCCTCGGCGGGCGGCATCCACAAGAGCGTCAGATAGTAGAAGCTCTCGAAATGCGCGCCTTCCTCGCGGAATTGCTCGCGGCGTTCGACATCCACCAGCTCGGAAACCACATCGGGGAAGTCCGACACGGGATAGGACAGCGCGGGCACGCGCTGCGCCTCGACGAACACGGCCCATCCCGAGCCCAGCCGCCGGAGCGTGCTGTTGAGCCGCGCGGTCACCGCGACGAGCTCGGCGGGCGTGGCGCTGTCGAGATCGGGGCCGCGGAACCGCGCGGTGCGCTGGAACGAGCCATCCTTGTTGAGGACGATCCCCTCGGCGACGAGCGCCACCCAGGGCAGGAAATCGGCGAGCGAAGCGGATTTGGTGCGATATTCGGAGAGGTTCATCATGGCTGCATCCAGACGGGATATTTGAGGTGACGCCGGGCGACGTCGACGAACTGCGGGTCGTGGCGCGCGGCCCAGACCGAGAGGGCGTGGCCGATCGCCCAGATGGCGAGGCCGGCGAGCCAGAGCCGAAGGCCAAGGCCGATCGCGCCGGCGAGCGTGCCGTTGACGATCGCCAGGCTGCGCGGCGCGCCGCCGAGCAAGATCGGTTCGGCCAGCGCGCGGTGGACCGGCGCGAAAAAGCCCGGCACCTCGCCGTCGCGGCCCATCAGACCAGCGCCCCGCCGCCGAAGGAGAAGAAGGACAGGAAGAAGCTCGACGCCGCGAAGGCGATCGACAGGCCGAAAACGATCTGCACGAGCCGGCGAAAGCCCCCCGACGTGTCGCCGAAAGCAAGGCTGAGGCCGGTGACGATGATGATGATCACCGCGACGATCTTGGCGACCGGCCCTTCGATGCTCTCGAGGATCGACTGGAGCGGCGCCTCCCAGGGCATCGACGAGCCGCCGGCATGGGCCGGCACCGAGAGGGCGATGGCGATGGTGAAGGCGGCGGCGCCCACCATCGCGCGATTGGGACAGGCAAATTTCATGACAGGTCTCCTGCGTGAACAGAGGGAATGAGGCGATATTCGCCGGTCGCCGGGTCGAGCCCGTCAACGCGCGTCAGTTCGGACAGGCGGCGGCCGGTGCCGTCGCGGACGAGCACGGCCACAAGATCGATCGTCTCGGCGAGCAAAGCGCGCGGGACGGTGACCACCGCCTCCTGGATCAGCTGCTCCATGCGGCGGAGCGCGCCGAGCGCGCTGCCGGCATGGATCGTGCCGACCCCGCCCGGATGGCCGGTGCCCCAAGCCTTGAGCAGGTCGAGCGCCTCGGCGCCGCGCACTTCGCCGATCGGGATGCGGTCGGGGCGCAGCCGCAAGGAAGAGCGGACAAGATCGGAGAGTGAAGCGACCCCGTCCTTGGTGCGCATCGCGACGAGATTGGGGGCGGCGCATTGCAGTTCGCGCGTGTCCTCGATGAGAATGATGCGATCGCTGCTCCCGGCGATCTCGGCGAGCAGCGCGTTGGTGAGCGTCGTCTTCCCGGTCCCGGTGCCGCCCGCGACAAGGATATTGAGGCGATCGCGGACGGCGGCGCGGAGCAAGGCGGCCTCGCCGGCAAGCATGATGCCGGCCGCGACATAATCTTCGAGCGAGAAGACCGCGATCGCGGGCTTTCGGATCGCGAAGGTCGGCGCCGTCACGACCGGCGGCAGCAGCCCCTCGAAGCGCTCTCCGCCCTCGGGCAGTTCGGCCGAGACGCGCGGGGCGGCGGCATGGACTTCGGCGCCGACATGGTGGGCGACGAGCCGGATGATGCGCTCCCCGTCCGCAGGGGTCAGTGTCCGGCCGCTGTCCGCGATGCCCTCGCCCAGCCGATCGACCCACAGCCGGCCGTCGGGATTGAGCATGATTTCGATGATCTGGGGATCGGCGAGCCATTCGGCGATCGCATCGCCGAGCGCCGTGCGCAGCATGCGCGCACTGCGATGACGTGCCTCCAGCCGGTTCGGTTCTGTGCCCATCGGGAACCCCGTTTTCAGGGCCGGGCGGACGTGCCCGGCTCGACGGGGACGAGTAAGAGACGCAGAAGAAACCCGAATTCAACAAGGTTTTCGCGCCGTCGTACCGTCTCGTAGAAAGACAGGCCGTGGCGTAGGTCGCTCCGCATCGGAACGGATAAAAATCATGCTGGAACTTGTGAAACGCCCGATTTTGACAACAGTGTAACTATGACTGATTCGGGGTCGCAGCCGTCAGAGGATGAATTGTGCTGGGCGCGGCTCACGGACAAGCAGCGCGCTTGCCTCGATCTTGTGCTTGAGCATCAGACCTCAAAGCAGATTGCGCGGCGGCTCAATATCTCGAAGCAGGCCGTCGATTTGAGGCTTACGACCGCACGCGATATTCTGGGAGCAGCCGACCGAGCCGAGGCGGCCGTCCGCTATGCGCATCTCAAGCAGACCTATGACCGGATACCATGGGACGCGATCATACTACCGGCGCCGGCCAAACTGATGGCATCCGATTTCCCGGACGGAGAGCCGGCCGCATGGGCGCTGAACGATCACGCGTCGCTCGCCAAGCATCCCATTGCGATCGACTCCCCGTCCAAGGGTCTCTGGAGGCACGATCACGCGCGTTCGAGCAAAGTCTGGATCATGGCGGCGATGTTTGCCGGGTTGATCCTGCTGACGCTGGCGGGGGTGACGATCGGTGAAACGCTGACGCGGCTGATCTCCGGCTGATCCTTTCATCCTGTCCACCACCAATAAGTCGGAGCGATGCTTCCGGCAGAGGAGAAGTCATGTCCCAAGCACTTACCATCACGGCAGCCCGTCTGATCCGCGACGTACCCGCCGCCGAAGTCAGGATCGACGATGCGCTCATCGCAGTGTCTTCGCTGATGACGAGCATCGTCACCGCGCGGCGCGACACCGCCGGGGTGCCGGCGACCAGAGGGCAGGCAACGATCCGCCGATTGATGAAGGCGCAAATGGCGCTGGTCGATGTCAGCGGCGATATCCTGCGGGTTCATGGCGAACTCGCCGATATCGGGCGCGAGACAGCGGGTTATGACCTCCATGAATGTCCTTCGATTGCGGAAGCGGGGACGAGCGTGCGGGCGGCCGCGGCCTGACGCCGGTTGACCGGGAGCGACAGCCGTGAAAGTTTCAGGGCATGCGCATCGCCTTGTTTCTTGCTTTCTTGGCTGTTGCTGTCGGCTATGCGGCCTGGAAAGGCGGCGGGCCGGAACGAGCGATGGCGGGAATCGCAGTGACGATGGTGGGCTTGGATCAGTTGCTCCACCTGTTCGTTCCGCCGACCTTCGCATCGCTCGACACCGGTCATCTTGCGATCGACCTGTTTGGAGCCGCATCCACCGTCACGCTCGCGCTGTTTGCGCATCGCTTCTGGCCCATGTGCATCGCGGTTTTGCACATGGTCCCGCTCCTTGCGCACTCGACCCGGATTCTCGACGTGGCGCTGAATCCGGCAGCCTATCTCGCGATGCAGGTGGCGACGTCCTGGCCGGTGCCGGCGATCCTCATCCTCGCAACCTGGCGTCACCAGCGTCGGTTGGCGCGCGGCGACAGCGAGCCATCCTGGCAAATCTCGTCGCCGCCATCGATCCCGAGCATTGCGAGTCCCTAGCCGAGCGCTTGCTTGCCGAGCATCGGACACTCGCGCGCCTCTTCGCGCAGTCACCCGAAGCGCTGGCACGAACGCTCGGCAAGGACAGTCCTGTCGGCGCCATGATCGTTGCCGCGCGACGCGTGTCACTGGAGGCCATGCGTGCAGAGCTTAGCGGTCGCGGCATCGACCCCGACAATCCCAAATTGCTGCGTTATCTGAGGGCATCGATGGGGGCGCTTCCCGATGAGGCGCTGCGCGTGCTGTTCCTTGACTCCTCGCACCGCCTCATTGCGGATGAACAATTGCAGCGCGGAACGCTCGGCCATCTCGCAGTCTATCCCCGCACGATATTTCGGCGGGCGATCGAGCTCGACGCCGCCGCGATCATTCTCGTCCACAACCATCCGAGCGGCGATTCGACGCCGAGTCGGTGCGATATCGAGACGACTGAGCGTCTGGCTACGATCGGGCAGACGCTCGATGTCGAGGTGCTGGAACATATCGTTGTCGCGCTCCGGGGGCATCACACGATTCTCCGAGGCCGCGCACCTTCCAGCTTCACGTCCTCACCCGCCACGATACTTCGCGACAGGAATGCCGATTGGCGGAACGCACCCGATGTCGGCTTGGCGCTCGCCAACGCGCAACGCGTATCGCGGCGGCGCCTGCTGCGCCGCCAGCTTGTCGGCGCCGACGATCTGTTCGGCGAACCGGCCTGGGACATGCTCATCGATCTTTTCATCCACGAGGCCACGGCCAAATCGGTGTCGACCAGCTCGCTTTGCATTGCGTCGGGACTCCCGATGAGCAGTGCCCTGAGGTTGCTACAGCGCCTTTGCGACGCCGACCTAGTGACACGCGAAGCAGACCGCTACGACGGACGACGCAATTTCATCCGGCTGATGCCCGATCTCGCGCATCGCCTCCTGGCCTATTTCGCGGCGGGCGACGAATGATTGCCGTCCACATCGCGGGACAATTCGTCACCAAGCTTCGGCCCGAGCTCCATGCGGCGGCTCAGCGAATCGACAAAGGCCTCCCACCGTTTCTTGCCGGTCACTTGCGCCGCCCGCAGCGCCGCGTCGGGGAGCGGGGGATTGTTGATCAGCCAGGAGCGAACGAACAGCGCGAAACCTTCGTTCGACAATTCGACATGCCATTCGAGCCGGTCGAGTTGCCGCGACAGCCGATCGAGCCGCCGCGTCAGCACGGCCTCGAGCCGCTCCTCATGATCGGGAGTGAGCAAGGATGCGAGCGCCGCCTCCACGATGTCGGTGCGCGTGATCCGGCGGCTGCTCGCACGCTCATCGAGCTGGCGCGCCAGCACGCTATCGATCCGAAAGGTCCGCTTGACCGACGACTTTCTCATAATTCGATCCCGTCGTCGGGATCCTGCGACGCGAGGCGAGCGCCACGGCGCATAGCCCGGTCGGCGGCCTGCCGATCGCGAGCAGGGTCTTCGTCACGCTCTTCAGTCGCAAAGTCGAATTCGCTGACTGCCTGACCCGGCTCGGGAGCGATATTCTCATGGTCGGGTATCGCTGGCTCCTGCCGGATACCGCTGTTGGCGTCGTTATCATCTTCCTCGCCATCGACCGCATCGGCGATCTCATCATGCGCCGCACTTTCAACCGTCCCGTCTAAAATATCAGTAGGCGGGGCCAAGGCGCTCCAGTCGTCGGAACGACATTCGCCGACGTCTAGCGGCACGGGCGGCGGCAGGATCCGCGCCATGAACCGGGGGTCGGTATAATATCGAGCTTTGCTCGCCCGGATCGGCGCGACGCCAGCGACCATGACGATTTCCTGATCAGGCGGCAGCTGCATGACCTCACCGGGTGTCAGCAGCGCGCGGGCGGTCTCGGTCCGCGAGACCATAAGATGCCCAAGCCAGGGCGAAAGCCGATGCCCGGCATAATTCTTCATCGCGCGCATTTCGGTCGCTGTGCCGAGCGCGTCCGAGATCCGCTTGGCCGTCCGCTCGTCGTTGGTCGCGAAGCTAACGCGGACGTGGCAATTGTCCAGAATCGCGTTGTTCTGGCCGTAGGCCTTTTCGATCTGATTCAAGGACTGGGCGATCAGAAACGCCTTGATCCCATAGCCAGCCATGAACGCCAGCGCGCTCTCGAAGAAGTCGAGCCGCCCCAGTGCAGGAAATTCATCGAGCATAAGCAGGAGCCGCTGGGACCGCGCTCGCGGATTGAGTTCCTCTGTGAGCCGCCGCCCGATCTGATTGAGGATCAGGCGAATGAGCGGCTTGGTGCGGCTGATGTCGCCGGGCGGCACGACGAGATAGAGCGAGGTCGCTATCTCTCCTGCCACAAGGTCGGCGATGCGCCATTCCGAGCGCCGCGTCACCGCCGCGATGACGGGATCGCGGTAAAGTCCGAGAAAGGACATGGCGGTCGAAAGCACGCCCGACCGCTCATTGGCCGACTTGTTGAGCAAATCCTGTGCCGCGGCCGCGACGACGGGATGGACGCCCGCCTCGCCGAGATGCGCGGTAGTCTGCATGATGCGCAGGGTCGTGGCGATGCCGCGCCGCGGATCGGACAGGAACGCCGCAACACCAGCAAGCGATTTATCCTTCTCGGCATAAAGGACGTGCAGGATCGCGCCGACGAGCAGCGAATGGCTTGTTTTCTCCCAGTGGTTTCGCTTCTCAAGGCTTCCTTCCGGATCGACAAGCACGTCGGCGACATTCTGCACGTCGCGCACTTCCCATTCTCCGCGCCGCACCTCGAGGAGCGGATTATAGGCGGCCGATGCGATATTGGTGGGATCGAACAGCAGGACGCGCCCATGCTGCGCCCGGAACCCCGATGTCAGCTGCCAGTTCTCGCCCTTGATGTCGTGCACGATGCAACTGCCCGGCCAGGTCAGCAGCGTCGGTACGACAAGGCCGACACCCTTGCCAGATCGTGTCGGCGCGAAGCAGAGGATATGTTCGGCGCCATCATGGCGCAAATAGGTCCGGCCAAAGCGCCCCAGGATAACGCCTACATCGCCAAGCATGCCGGCGCGGCGGATATCGCCCGCATCGGCCCAGCGGGCCGAACCATAGGTTTCGGCGCGCTGCCGCTCGCGGGCACGCCACACCGACATCGCGATCGCAACGATGATCGAGACGAAACCGCCCGACGCCGCGATCATGGCGCCGCGGTAGAAAATCGGCGGCGCGTAAGCGTCGTAGGCGAACCACCACCAAAAGAAGGCGGGTGGCGGATAGACCGGATAGTCGCCGATACGGAACCAGGGCGCGCCGAGCGCCGGCTGAAATCCAAGCGCGCCCGCGGTCCACTGCGTTGCTGCCCAGACCGCGAAGATCACGATCGAACCGACGGCGGCAATCTGGCCCCAGAGGATCTTGTCGTTCATTGCACGATGCCTTTCTAAATGCCGATGCCCCGACCCAGCGCCCAATCGACCGAGCTGCCGGGGGACATGGTGCCCGTGATGTGCTGGCCGAGGTGGCGGTCGAGCGCGGGGCGCCAGGGAACGAGCTGGAACCCCAACCCATCGTCGATCATCGCGAAGCGCCCCGACGCGAGCGTCACGCGCTCGCGGTAGATCCCGCTCACATAATCCCCGGCAGCCGACGGTTTGTGGGAAAGGCCGGTCCGCTCGGCAATCGATGCGGTCGCGGCCTCAAGGTCTCGCGACGCGAGCTTGTCGATAAGCCCGGACGACAGGGTGAGCCGGTCGCCGGCACGCGAGGCCAGGCCCTGTTCAACGAGATAGCGCGTCCGCTCCTCCATCGCCTGCCGGATTTCGCGACCGAAGCCGTTCCCGCACGCGACCGGTTCACGGGCGACGAGCTGGCGGTCGAGCCAGGTGGCACCGGGCGCGGTGACCTGCGACGCCAGCGGGATGTCCGAGCGCGTCGCGAGCGACAATTGCGCGCGTCCCTTGCCATCCTCCCAACTGCGGAGCTCAACGATCGCGCCCGGCCTGGCATCGCCTGTCATCTCCATATCGTCGAAGCGGATATGATGGGTGCGCCCGTCGGCGCCGTCGATGATCGCATAGGCACTGCCAGCGAGTTCGTCATGGAGACCGCGCTCGACAAGCCGGCCTACCACCAAGGTCTCGGGCGCGCCGTCGTGAAGCGCGAGCGAGGCGGGATCGAAACGCCCCCCGCCGCGCGACAGCGCCCGGTGCATCGTCTTGATGATATCGCCGCGCACCGCAACTTCGCGAAGCGCCTGCTCGGCGCCCGCCCCCAGCGACCACAGGCCGGCGCCCTGCCGCTCGGCGAGACCCATCTGCTCGAGCCGCCCGGCGCGGCCGACCAGCAGGCCGTGCATGTGCGGATCTTCGCCCGCCGCGGGCCGCAGATCGATAAGGCCCCCTGCTTCGTCAGCGAACCTTTGCAGCCGGACGTCGAGACTCGTCCAGCGTTCGGCATCGACTTCGCGCGCGAGCGCGCTCTGCATGTCGAGCTCACTGCGCGGACCGAGCTCGAGCGTCGCAAGAGCTTCGGCCCGCCCGCGAATGCCCGCGGCGATATAGCCGCGGTCGATGACGAGATCGGCGCCGTCGTCGGCAACGCCGCGCACGAGGATATGGATATGCGGATTGTCGGTGTTCCAGTGATCGACCGCCACCCAGTCGAGGCGGGTCTGGAGATCGCGTTCCATGTCCGTCATGAGGTCGCGCGTGAAGGAACGAAGGTCACCGAGATCGGCGGCGTCCTCCGGGCTGACGATCAGCCGGAAGTGGTGCCGGTCGTCCTCGCAGCGCGCGGCAAACGCATCGCGATCGGCGGCGTCGCCGCCGGCATCGAACATGCTCGCGTCGCGTCCGTCGCGGGTCACACCTTCGCGCTCGAGATAGGAGATATGGCGCGCCAGCGGCGCGGCGCGAAAGCGCGCGCCTTGGTGGCGGACGACGCGCGCCATCATGGTGACGCGCCGCGCGCCGGGCTGACGCCGCATCGCCGCCATGGCCCGCCGGCCCCGTCCACGCGTGCCGGTTCCGCCGCCAGCGCTGCGGCCAGGCCGCGAGCGGGTGTAGCCCGACCGGGCGGCGGCCTTGCGCACCTGCGCAGCGAGCCGCTTGCCCTTGCCTGCCGACCCGGCCCCGCGATCGCGGCTCCGTCCCGGCCTGATCCGGAAATCATGGTCGTCACCGCGCATTAGACACGGAGCCATACGAAAACATGGTAGAAAAAGGCGCGTTCGACGCGATGATGTGGCAGATTTGGGGGGTGCCATACGCGCAAACCCTCAGAAAACCGACCATCGCGTGCCCGAAGCTGGCACGGCTTTTATCTTGCCCTCCCGAATTTCCCTTCCAACAAGCCACCACAGGCCCTGAGCAGAGCCTGTCAAAAACCCCAGCGACCCCGCCGTCCGTCACCGGTCACGGCCAACGGACACGGGGATGAAAAGCGAAGCACTTGCAGCCCGGGCAGAAGCAGCCGTTCCCGACGGGCTTGCAGGTTGCGCGTCGTCAGACGGCACATCTCGCTCAGCGAAGAGGCCCGCATCGCGCCATCCCGGCGTGGGTGAAGGCATCAGCGGTGCAGCCGCAGCGCTGTCCGATGCGTGCAATTCGGGCGCGATCTTGGCGACATAGGCGATCGTCTCAGCGGGCAGACCGCGGCGCCCCGATGCGTAGGCATCGGCGCGGCCCGGCCCCGCGTTATACGCCGCGAGCATCAATCGAACGTCGCCATAGCGGTCCCACATCGCGCGCAGATAGGCTGCACCTGCTAGGATATTGGCGCGCGGGTCGAACGGATCCGCCCCGAGCCGATGGCGCGCGGTCAGCGATGCCCAGGTTCCGGGCATGATCTGCATCAGACCCATCGCCCCCGCGTGCGAAACCGCACCAACCTTGCCGCGGCTTTCGGCATGCATCACGCGCCAGATCCAGAGCTCCGGAATGCCGAAGCGCTGTGCCGCTTCGGCGACCGGTGCGGCATATGGATGGCGCGCGGGCTGCACCGCCGCGGCAGCGGGCGTGCAGGCCAAAGGCACCGCGAATGACGCGAGCAGCGCGCCGCAAGGCGCGCTGACGCGGAGCGCGAACCCACCCACGAAGCGCGGCAGCAGCCCCATGGATCAGCTCCCGGCCTGCGGCTCGGGGCGCGACCAAAGAATAGACAAATCGCCGTGGTCGGGGCCCAGGCGAACCAGATTTGCGCGCAACGGCGCAGCAAGGCTCGGGTCGTCGATTTGCAGCGAAATGTATAAACCGCGCGGGCCCGTGCGATCCCAACCGGCCCCGATCTCCGCACCGAGCGCGGGATCTCCGATCAGTAAGCGCCAACCCGGCGCATTCTCCTTTTCAGAATAGGCTGCCGGTGCGAGCTCGATTTGCGCGTCGAACGCGAGCGTCTTGATCGAGCCGCAATATCCTCCCGTCGTATTCCGGCGCATTGTCCCGATGATCATGATGACGTCTCCTTGCTGCGTGATGGCGCGTGGTCCGGTTCGGCGGAGCCCCAGCGAAGCGCCGCCGTCGGATGCGAGCGGGTGAGAATTGGATGCGCGGTGCCGAGCAGACCAGCTGCCGCCATCGGCCCGAAATAGCGGCCGTCGAGGCTGTCGCGCGCCGCATTGACGAGAAAGAGTTCGTCGCGGCCGACGATCCGGCAACCCGTCCAGACGGGGAGCGGACGACCGGCCCGATCGCGCGCCAGCGCGCGGGCGGCCGCGACGCCATCGACCGTGATGAAGACGCCGGAACGGCAGACGAGCGCACCGGGAAGGCCCGCGACCCGCTTCAGCAGCGGCACGCCGCGCGGCAAATATCCGCGCTGCGCAAGGAATGTCCCGAGCGCGGACGGCGGGGCGATGGCGACAAGGTCGCCGAGCCGCGGCGGCGCGCCCACATCGACCCAATAGAGGCCGGTCGGAGCGCTGGCGCTCGCATTCCAGAGTAAGCGCGGCGCGGGCTTCAGCCACGCAACCGCGACGAACAATGCGCTGAAGATCGCCGCGGCCGCCGCCGTGGCGCGGAGCGCCCGGCGGCTCATGACTCGACCACCCGGCGGCGCAGCCATGCCGTATGGCGGTCACGGGAATAGGGGCGGAACGGCAGCCCCGCGGCGATCCGGCTGCCGACATGGCGCCAATGATCGGGCGCCGCGTCGCAGGCATCGA
This sequence comes from Sphingopyxis sp., assembly GCF_036261875.1. Taxonomy (GTDB): domain Bacteria; phylum Pseudomonadota; class Alphaproteobacteria; order Sphingomonadales; family Sphingomonadaceae; genus Sphingopyxis. The sequence goes on from NZ_DATAJZ010000039.1 coordinate 154,881, forward strand.
TGCCGGTCGCTTCGACCGCGTCGATCGCCTCAAGCGCCTGTTGCACTTTCGGCCAGCCGTCGATCCGCGCGAGGATATCCGCGCCGGGACGGACGAACGGCAGCGTTGCATAAGCTTCGCCGGGTGCCACCGCCGCGGCAATCGCAATGGTCGAATGGATCGTCCCGAAGTCGTTCGACGTCCAGCGCACATAGGCAAATACGGCGCCGGGCCGGAACGCCGCGACGCGCGTGGCGCGGCTCAAGATGCGCTCGGCTGCGATGCGGCCGAAGCGGATCCACTGCTCGTGTCGCCCCTCGATCCAGGTCATTTCGACCTCGATGAGCGCGGTGTCATACGGCGACGCGTTTGCGCCGGCGCCCTGCCTTGCGGTCAGCTGCGGGCCCAAGGCCTGCTCAAAATCGACGCCGCGCATTAGCGCTGCACCTGCCGCGCCGGGTGCACGGTGCCGGTGCCGGGATCGGATGTCGACGAACGCCGGCCAAGTTCGACCCAGGCATCGAGTTCGTCGATCGCATAGACGACGCGGCCGCCAAGCTTGCGATAGGCGGGGCCCGTTCCATAGCAGCGGTGCTTCTCCAGCGTCCGATGCGAGAGGCCGACGCGCTTTGCGGCATCGGGGGTGGTCAGAAAACGCGGTGGGTGACCGGTGGTCATGGGGGGCTCCTTCCAGCGGCCGGACCGGAAAGCGCGGGCCGGCGGGCGATGTCGCGTGGTGGCGCGAAAGCGCGCGCGCGGGGGAGCGGCTGATTTGCGCTGCTATTTTTGTCGCCCCGCCCGGCCTGCCAGCAGCGCGCGGTATTCGCCTGCCGCCAGCCCCTCGGCTTCGCGGATTAGCCGCTGGGTCCGACGCCGCTCCGGAGAGGATTTCCACGCGGCGCCGCGACTCACATCCAGGCGCGGGTAGATGAGCCGGCGAGCGACCTCATGGCTGGTTGCGTTCCGTTCCCCGCGAAGATCGAGAATCGACAGAAGCAGATCGAGGCGCTGCGACTGGTAGGATGTCGGCCGAGACACTGCCGACTCGGACGCTGTTCCGCGGAGCCATCGTTGGAGATCGGAGACGGCCTGAAGGCGCGTCTCGGTCATGGAATCACAGGGGATCAGCGCAGCAAGCGGAACACCCGCCGGATCGCAGCGCAGCCAGATCCGGTGCATGATGCGGCCGTCGCCCAATATATAATGACCACCGTCAGGCCCGATCCTGGAACCAAGGCGATGCGTCGAGCGAGCCGGATCGAAGCGCAGGTCAGCGGCAAAGATTGGTGGTGCAGCGTCGAGGATCACGACATTGGGACAGACCGCCGCGTCCCAGAAGGCCGGCGCGTCGAGCGCCGAAACACGCGGATCGACCGGGAAAGCAGAGGCCCCATCGCCGGGCCATGCCCTCCTGCGACGCTGGATCGTCCTTGCGATCCGACATCACGCTTCGATAGTCACGGCGATAGTCCGGACTGCGGCGCAGAAACTCCTGGGCGTAGCCGGGAAAGTCGAGGCGCAGCGGCCCTTCGCTTTTTGCCGTCGTCTCGATCGCCATAACAGCCTCCGGGGAGACCGAAGAGTTGGCGATATGCGGGCATGCGCCAATTCCAAGACGCGGGGATATCCATCCCCAGTAATGGGTATCCCGCCCGGCGCTGCCGGGCGGGTCCCTGCGGCTCAGTCGCCGCGGCGGGTCTGGCGGCTCCAGACCAGGTCGTGCTCATCGCCTTCGCCCGCGAACAGCTGCGCGAAGATCGGGGCGGTGAAGCTCGGATCGTCGAGCTTGACCGAAAGATAAGGGCGCTTGTCCTGCGTCTGCTTTTCCCAGGCTGCGCCGACTTCGATGTCTCCAACGAAAACACGGTGGCTGGGAGCATTGCCGCTCGGGTCTTTTTCGGGTGCGATGCGAACCGATTTCGTCTGCACGGAGAGGGTGGTGATTTGACCCCGATATTCTCCGGAGACTTTCTTGAACGTGCCGATCTTGGCCATGTCGCATTCCTTCCTTGGCTCGGGCCGCACCATCGCGGCCTCGATGCGCATCGGTCGTCAGCGGGAGACCGGCGGTGCAGCCGCAGGCCCGCAGCGCAGTGGAGGACCGCGCCGTTCGTCTTTCTTGTTTCGCGAGGAATGGCGGTACGCCAGGGGAAGAAAGTCGAACGGCGCGGTTGCACCAAGCCGGGCCAGCGAAGCGGCGCGCTGACAGATGGCGCATGTCGAGAGGCCGTAATGGTGCGGCTCTGCGGACGGTTGCGGTGCCGGCCGGCCGGGAAGCAAAGAAGGATGAGAGGCGGGCGAACGCCTAGCTGTGCAGCGCTGGTCGCTCGATCCCACCCCCCGGCGACAGGAGATCACGCCAACCGGCATAGCCGGTGACGACGGCGGTCAGGATGGACAGGCCGCGCTGCGTCCAAAGATCGACGTCGGCAAGCATCGCGAGCGCGCCCCCAGCCTGGAAGCCAGCAGCAGCGGCGGCGCCCACGAACATCAGGATGACGCCAAGCCTGACGGCGAGCGGAGCCGTGCCGCGCGCCAAGCGCCGGCCGAGCGTATGGACGGCGACACCCGCCAGCAATCCCCCCGCCAAAATGACCGTCCAGCCGAAACCCTGGTCCCGAAGCGAGAAGGCCAGACCAAGCCCGGCGAAGACTGGCAGCGCGTAAGTCGCGCAGCGAAAGAGCAGCAGCAGACCATAAAATGCGGCAACCGCTCCAAGGATCAGCATCAGGGTCATGAACGTCCTCCTGTCGGACGCGCCCACCACCACCTCCACAGCGCAACCTGTATGAAAAACATAGCAGAAGCCGGCTCGGGGGAGAACCCGAACCGGCTCCAATCTGGAACCAATTCCAGACGCTTAGCGATTGAAAGGGTCATATTCGCTGACGATCGTTTCGGGGTCGCCGTCAAACTCATCGAGCGGCATGACCGAATATCCGGCGCTGGTCTCGATGAGAATAATCACGGTCATCATGGTCCGGGCGAGGCTCCAGCCAAGCGATTGGGCGGTAGAAAGCGGCATGGGATCAACTCCTGTCCTTGGGAGCGGGCCATTCCCGCTCGACAGGCGCCCCGCCGGACGGGGACAGGCCGCAATCACCGCGCGCGAAGCCGCGGCCCGAGCGAAGCGTGGGGACCCTTTACGGGTTGATTGAAGGAGGCCTGGCCTCGGCCAAGGGAATAGCGGCAATCGAGAGCGGGTATGGCCCGGTCCCATGCGGCAGAGCCCCCACGCCCCACCCGCCCCCGGTTCGCCGCCGCGTCCCGGCCCCCTCGCTGACCTTATAAATCGCAGACCTGTCGACATTCTGCCGTTCGCAACATGCGCGGCCCTCGTTGTCTGCGACAGCCCAGTCGCCGAAAAGGAGGATAATCGAGTGCCGGGCCCCGGAAACCCTCACTCGTCAGCACAAGAAACGAAAAGGCGGCCCAGAGGACCGCCTTCACGTGATGAAATCAATCGGCTCCGCCCGAAGGCGGAGCCGGGGTGCGCGTCAGGCCGGCGGGTTCCAGATGATGACCTTTTTCATCGGGTCGTCGCCGGGGGCGTTGGCGACATTGCCGTAGATGGTCCCGAATTCGGGGGCCGACATCGTCACTGCGATATATTCGGCACCGGTCGATTTGGCGGTCTTGACCCAGGCTGCGCCAAGTTCGAAGCCGTTCTTGCGGCTGAGGATGCGATAATCGGGTTCGTTGTCCTTGGCCTTGCGGCCGTTCGGGACAATCGCGATCTGCGCGGTGACGTTGAGGGTGGCGAGCGTGCCTTCGAAGCTGCCGTCGGCCTTGACGTTGAGGTTGGCGATGGTGGGCATGGACTTTCTCCTTCGGTTGCTCGGGGGACATCCCCGATGGCGCCAGAAGAAGGGACCGCGAGCTGCCGTCACCGAGCGGAACGCGAGGGCGAACCCCGCATGGGGTTGACGGCCAGAGGCGAGCCGGGCCCGCAGAAAGGCGACAGAAAAGGGGGTGGCCTTGAGCAACTGAGACAGAGCTGCCGCCGCGTCCATTCAACGATCCGCGCCGCACTCAAAGGCCGGTCCACCCGACCCATCCGCCCGATCCGGACCGTTCAATCGCAGCGATGCGCACCCCAATATTTGTCCCAGCGCGCAGTGAGGCCGCTTTGGATCATGGCGCAGGAGATATCGCCCGACCGGGGCGATGTGCAGAAGGCGGCGGTGCGGGTGCCGCCGGCCCCGCCGCGCGATATGCAGCGCATGACCGGTCCGCGCACGAGAATATGGCCAGTCCGGTTCCGCCCTTGCGGCGTCCCGAGCAGGCCGACGAGATGATCGCGCGCCGCAACCGGATCGGCGTCCGGACAGGGATGCCCCGGACTGCAGCTGCCATTCATTTCGCGTGCGGCGACCCCGGAAAGTCGAACATGCGGACCTTCCGCGCACCAGATCGGCCCATCGCCATCCCAGACTGCGACGGGGGTGCAGGCGAAGGATTGGCCGGCCGGAACGACCGAGGCGAGCAGGAACAGGCTGAACATCATTGCCGGATCCGTAGTGCCGACCGCCGATCGTTTCAAACCCCGTAACTATCGCAAGGCGTCAGAGAACCGCGCGAAGCGCCCAAAGAAGAATGCGCTCTTGGTGAGGCCGCGGCCGGGCGGCGTGCGCGCGGGCCTGTGGGCCAGCCGCCGTCCGGCAAGGACAGCGAGCCAAGTGCGCTGCGCGGCCCAAGATAACGCGCGGCCCCTGGCGCCGCCTGCCGGCGCCAGAGCACGCCCATTCAGCCGCGCTCGATCTTTCCGCGGCGAATTGCACAGTTCAGCCTTTGTAACGAATGACGTGCCGCGGCTCGCCGCAAAGGCCGCACGGCTCTTTGAGCCGCTCAAATCCTCCGACGCCGGCAGCTGCTCCGGTGGCAACGCTTGCCTGTGAAACCGAAGAAAGGTCGAGCCTGTCTGTAATGCATTCGTCGCAAAGTGGCGCCCCATCCATTCGCCGGATGAGGGCCTCGACACGTTCCGCAATGGTTGAGCGTCTGGCCATTGGGCGGCTGTAGAGAGGGATAGAGATTCTGGAAAGTCGCCGATGTCCGAGCGTGGGATCGGACCGACTTGCAACCATCCCCATGACGATAGTTATCCCAGCGGAAAGGCCGGATTTCTATGTTATTCTCCTGGCATGACCTCTGGCCTGGAACGAGTCGCGCGCGCACTTTGCGAGTTGGATGCGAATCCACCCGATGCGAAGATGGGCGGCAAGCCGCTTTGGCAAGACTATTTGCCGGAGGCGCAAGCCGCGATCATGGCTCTTCGCGAACCCGATATGACGATGATCAGCGCCGCAGCGCTCGAGGCTGGCCACGTTAGCAAAGATGAAGTCGGAAGAATCTATCGAGCCATGATCGACGCCGCGATGATCCAACAAGCGCTGGCCGCAGGCAAAGCCGAGCGGTAAGAAAAGCAGAACTGGCCGATTGCCGTCGGTCTGCTTCTGGCACAATGTTCGCTAAAGCGGACAGGCAAAGAGGCGGAGACTCTTGAAGCGCCTGCTGGCTCGTCAGTACGGGATAGGCCTTCCATCCCAGCCGAAGAACCCGCCGCTATCCATCAGCGATAGCTGGTCGATGACGGCCAGGATGTGCATCGCGCTTTTATCCGCACTAAAGAGCGATGATTCAGCTACTCGCGCCTGAAACGGCTCCGAGAGCGGCGTGTCGACTGTTCCGGGGTGCAGTGCCGCGACTATCGCTTCCGGATTGCTGCGGCCGAGCTCTATCGCGAAGCATCGCACCAGAGCATTGAG
>NZ_DATAJZ010000003.1:0-57190 GCF_036261875.1 Sphingopyxis sp.
CGGTCGCGGGAACATTGTCGATGCGGATTGACGAACCATCGGGAAGGATGATGCGCTGCCAGACCACCAGCGCGCGGCTTTGGCCGAACGCGACGACGCTATCGTAACTGCCGACCAGCCGCGAGCCTTGCGGGATAAGCAGGCTTTGGCCGGTCACGCTGTCATAGACATTTTCCGTGACCTGCGCCGTCACCAGCCCCGGCAAATCGGAAATAAGCCCGGTGATGAGGCTCGCCGCGATGACGCTGCCCGCCTGCACGGTCCAGGGTGAGACGGGCGCGGTCAGCCTGTGCGGGTTTACGTCGCCGCCCGCGTTCGCTTTGCCGATCATTGCGTTCTTGCGCTGCTGTCCGTTCGGATCGTCTGCGGCCTGCGGCGACGCTGGCAACTCGGGCGTCTGTTCTGCCGTGACCGCGACCGGGCGAGCAGATGCGGTGTTGCCGGCGACTTGCAGCATGACGCCGGACTCGCGGGCCGCGCGCTGTTCGACCGCGATGCGCTGGCGTTCGGCTTCGGCCTCCTGCGCCGTGCGCCGCGCCGCCTCGTCCGCGGACTCGATCGGCGCCATCCCGATTTTGCGCTGATGGTCGAGGATCGGCTTGCCAAGGTCGCCGGGGAGCGGCGGCCCGAGTTGCGGCACGTCGCCATAGCTGACGGGAGCGCCCGCGAGTGCATCGGGCGGCGCCTTCGCGCCATGCAGCTTGTCGTCGGCGGGTGCGATGATGCCGATACTCGCAGGCTTCAACGCCAGCCATGTGACGCCGACAATCGCGGTCGATCCGACAGCGGCAATGGCGACGATCGCGCCGCGCCGAAAGCGGGTCACGCGACCCGGCGCGGCGCGAAGGGCGAGCGTTTCGGGGTCGGCCTTGGCCGGTGCGGTGCTGACGGGCGGGATAGCCGGGTCGATCATTTGCCTTTCCTCCGCTTCGGCTGCGCCGTCTCGATCCGCACGATCTGCTGCTTCTTGCCGCCAAGGCGCAACTCGGCCGCGCCGAACAGCCGATCGACGACATAGTAGCGGCCCGCGACCCGGTAGTTCACAAGTTGCGCCTCGCCGTCGTCCCCAATGACGAACAGCGGCGGCGCCTCGCCAACCGCAATGCTCGGCGAAAACTCGATAAAGGTCTGCCGCCCATCATCGAACGCGCGCAGCGGACGCCATGCAGGTTTGTCGCCGGAAATCGCATAGTGGAAATTGAGGCGATCGACCGCGAGGCCCGACGCGATCGGCGCGGCTGCTGCTGCCGCGTCCTGCTGGCGGCGCAGCGCGATCAGCTCGTCTTTCGGATAGGTCCACGACAGCGCCGCCATCGCGCCGGTCGATCGGCTTTCGAGTTCGATGTGATAGACGCGCCTGTCAGTCGTGATGACGAGATTCGAGCGAAGTCCTGCCGAATAGGGCTTCACGAAAATATGGGTGCGCTGCTCTGCGCCACTGCCGCTGGTCGTGTCGCCAACGGTCCAGCGCACGGTATCACCCGCGGCAACCGACGTGACCGCCTCGCCAGGCTGCAAAGCAATGTCGGTGATGCGCTCGGGGGCGGCATAGAGCCGATAGAGCGTCCCGTCGCTATAGGGATAGACCTGCACCGCGCCGACGAATCCGGCGTTCGACGGCTCGCGCAGCGCGGCCTTGTTGGCGGCGGCGACCTTTGCGGTCGGCTGGGCGGCGGCGGGAACGGCAAGCGCAAGGACGCTAACCGACAGGATGACGGCGCGGATCATGGTTCATTCCTTTCGGGGGTCTGCGGCGGTTCGGGGTCGATCGGCATATCGGCGGGCGGTTCCGGCGCGACCAATTCGTCCGGTCTCGGGAAGCGATCGAGCGGTTTCAGAACATCGGTGTCGAGTTCGCGGGACCAGTCGATCGCGTCGATATAAAGGCCGAGCGGGTTCTTGCGCAGCACCTCGGCCGAGCGTGGCGGCTGCACCTTCACGGTCAGCATCGCGGTCCAGCGCGAAGTGCCCGACAGGCTGCCGCGTTCATAAGCCTGCTCGGTCCATTTGACCTGAAAGCTACTATCCGATGCGCGGACCACGCTCGTCACCTGTACCGACACCGTGCGACGGCCTACATCCGCGAACGGATTATCGGCGCGGGCATATTCGCCAAGGAAGAGCGACGCGCGTTCGGTGGCGAAGTCGTATGCCGATAGCCAGTTCTCACGCATGAGCACCGGATCGAGCGAACGCGAGCGGACATTGACGATGAACTTGCCAAGGTGCCAGGCAATCTGCGGGTCGGTCGCCTGATACTCCATGTCTGCCGGCGCGACCGCCTGCGCCTCACCGAGAGTGTCGACCTCGACGACATAGGGCACAACATGGCTCTGCATCGACTGCCAGATCAGCGCGGACGACAGGCCCGCGGTGAGCAGCAGCCCACCGAACGCCATCAGCCGCCAATTCTTCGCCTGAACGCGGGCGGCGCCGATGCGCTCGTCCCATAGTTGTCCGGCGCGTTGATAGGGAGTTTCAGGTTCGGGCGTCTGCCCATAGCGCTGCACGGCTCGTTTGAATCTCATGACTTAATCCCTTTCCTTGATGTCCGGTGTGATCCCGGCGCCGCCACGATCGCCCGATTGAACGGCGTGGATCGCCATCTGACGGCGGTGACGGCTAGCCTGGGTGGCGTGGAGTTTTTGCGCCCATGCCGGCGGCGATGCGTCGCCACTTGCGGCGCTGGCGTTGGCGCTCGATGCACCGCTGGTTCCCGCGGCCCAGGCGGCTTGCTGACCGCGCGCGGCAGCAGCGCGAAGGCCGAGGGCATTGTGCATCCGGTTGGCGGCAGCCCCTTTGGCGGCGCTCGCCATGCCGCCGATACCGGCGCCGATGGTCGAGGTGCCGGACGTTTCCTGGCCCAGCTTGTAAGCCGTCGAAGCTGCGCTCCCCATCGCCGTTCCGGCGCGAAGCGCGCCGAGACCGGCGCCGGCAACGCCCCGCGTAGCGGCAACAGCGCCGGCTCCGCCCATCGCGAAGCCGCCTGCGGCCAATGCGGTTGTCGCGACGACGGAACCGGCGCCGAGCTGCGGGGCGCCCGCGACCAACCCGGACGCAATGCCGGGACCAAAGATAGCGAGGCCGAACAGGGCCAGGCTCGCGAGCATCAGCGATACCGCCTGCTCGATCGACACCTCCTCGCCGGCAATCGCGCCGGTGAAGTCGGCAAAATAGTTGGAACCGATACCGACGATGACCGCCAGCACCATGACCTTGATGCCCGAACTGACGACATTACCGAGCACCCGTTCGGCGAGAAATGAGGTGCGATTCCAGAGTGCGAAGGGAACCAGCACGAAGCCCGCGAGGCTGGTCAGCTTGAACTCCAATATCGTGATGAAAAGCTGGATCGCGAGAATGAAGAAGGCCGCGATGACGATGACCCATGCGATGACCAGCACCGCGATCTCGACGAAGTTGTCGAAGAAGTCGATCGGGCCGACGAGCTCTTTCGCTTGCACCAGGAGCGGAAAGGCCGCCTCGAAGCCGGTTCCCGCGAGCCGTCCCGGCATCAGCAAGTCCTGCGCGCCGATCGCGCTGCCGCCGGCGGTCAGGCCGAGCCCGGCGAAGCTGCGAAAGATGATGGCAGTCAGCAGCGGAAAGCTGTTCAGGATCAGCGCGAAGGCGCCGACATAGAGAATCTTCTTGAGGAACTTGCCGATGACGTCGTCCTCGCCGCCGAGCGCCCAGAACAGGCCGGCGAGCGTGATGTCGATGCCGATCAGGATGGTGGTCAGGAATCCGACATCACCGCCGAGCAGCCCGAAGCCGCTGTCGATATAGGCGATGAACGCCTGCATGAACTGGTCGATGACATTCAAATCCTGCACGCGCGGGACTCCTGAAAGGCAATGGATTGGGGTCGCGGGAACCGCTGACGCGAGAGGGGGGAGCCATGCGGTCCCCGCGACGGGACGGCGCTCGCCGGGGAGCTGGGGCGCAGCGCCGTCCCAAGCTCATTGGCGCGGGGTGTAAGCCTTGCCGTCGCCGAGGAAGCGGGTCGTCCGCGCGCGGGCCTCGCGCTCGCTCTGTCCGCGCCGCGCCGCTTCGAGCGATTGGCTGCGGAATTGCGCCGCCATCAGGTTTTGAAGCTGAAATTGCTGCTTGGTCGCGAGCGCAAGAAGCTGGTTGGTCGCCTGTTGCGCCTGCAAGCTGCCTTCGGCGCCCTGGCTCTTGGCGACGATCGCAGCGAGCGCCTGCGCGTCGTCGCGCACATTCTCGACGATGCCGCTTTGCACTTCCATCGTCTGCCGGAACGCGGCCATCTCATTGTCGAGCCGTTGTTTCGCGGCCGCGATGCGTTGGTCGCGCTTCATCACGTCGCCAACGCTGCTCGGGAACTGCCGCTTAAACTGCTCGCCCAGTTGATCGACGCGGAAGTCGATGCCCTGCGCCTGTCCCATCAGCCGGTCGATCTCGCCGAGAGTCTGGCGAAGCTGGTCGAGCTGCGGGAAGTCGATGCGGGAAAGGTTCTTGCCCTGATTGACGAGCATCTGAGCCTCGTTCTGGAGCGACTGGATTTGCTGATTGATCTGCTGGAGCGTGCGCGCGGCGGTGAGCAGGTTCTGCGAATAATTAGCCGGGTCGAATACGCTGATCTGGGCCGATGCCGGCGGGACCGGAATGGCGATGGCGGTCGCAAATGAGCCGATGGCACCGAGGCCGAGCAGGCCGGTGACGATGTGGTCATTGAGGGGAATGCGCATCACTTGTCTCCTTCTGGGGGGCTTGGGGGTGAGAAAATTCTGCGAGCAGGTCCGCGGCCCATTCGAGACCGGCGTCGGCGAGAAAGGCCCGCGCGAACGCGGTCGGGTCGCGCCACCCCAGATCGAGCGGGTCGATTTTCGAGCGGATCGCGTCGATGCGCTTCTGTGTGTCAGGACCGGACGCGCCGCACAGCGCGAGCGCGACCGGACCTAGCCCCAGCTCGAACAGCCGATTGCCGCGCGCCGATTGCAGATAATATTGCCGCTTCGGGATCGCCCGGCTGACCAGTTCGATTTGCCGCGCGTTGAGACCGAAGCGAACGTAAGCGGCCTGCGACTGCGGCTCGATGGCGCGGTCATTGGGAAGCAGAATGCGCTGCGGACAGGATTCGATGATTGCGGGCGCAATCGTCGAATCCGCAATGTCCGCGAGGCTCTGCGTCGCGAACACGACACTGACATTCTTCTTGCGGAGTACCTTGAGCCATTCGCGGATGCGCGCCGCGAACAAGGGATGGTCGAGGAACACCCAGGCTTCGTCGAGAATGAGCAGCGTCGGCCGCCCGGTGAACCTTTCTTCGAGCCGGTGAAACAGATAGGTCAGCACCGGGGCGACGACGCCCGCTTGCCCCATCAGCGCCTCGGTCTCGAAGCATTGCACATCGGCAATAGCCAGGTCGTCCTCGGCGGCGTCGAGCAGTCGCCCGAATGGTCCTTCGAGCGTATAAGGCGCGAGCGCAACACGCAGCGGCGCCGATTGCAGCAGCAGCGAGAGGCCGGTCAGCGTTCGTTCCTCAACCGGCGCGGTGGCAAGATTGGTCAGCGCCGACCAGACCGCTTCCTTGACCTCCGGCGTCACCACGATCATTTCATGGGCGAGCAAGGCGCCGATCCATTCGGCGGCCCATGCCCGTTCGTCGGCGCGATCGATATGGCGCAGGGGCTGGAAGGCGATGGGGTGGCCGCCCCCAATGCCGCCCGCCTCATCCTCGCTGCCGAGGCCGAGCGCATGATGCGCGCCGCCCATCGCCAGCACCGCGGCCCGTGCCGAAAAGCCCTTGTCGAAGATATAGACTTGGGAATCGGGGTAGCGTCGGAACTGCAAGGCGAGCAGCGCCAACAGCACCGATTTCCCCGCGCCGGTCGGGCCGACTACAGCCAAATGCCCGACGTCGCCGACATGGGTCGAGAGCCGGAACGGCGTCGATCCGCTCGTCTCCGCATAGAGAAGCGGTGGGCCGTCGAGGTGTGTGTTGCGCGCCGGTCCCGCCCAAACGCTCGACAGCGGCATCAGGTGGGCCAGATTGAGCGTGTGGACGATCGGTTGCCGGACGTTGGCGTAAACGTGACCGGGCAGCGAACTCAGCCACGCCTCCACAGCGTTGACGGATTCACGGATGCAGGTAAATCCCAGCCCGTTGACGATCCGCTCGATGGCGCGCACCTTTTCTTCGACGCGGGCGCGATCGGGATCGGCGACGGTGATCGTGGTCGTCAGATAACCGAAGTCGACATGATCGGCGCCGAGCGCCTGTAGCGCCAGGTCGGCATCGACGACCTTGTTGTCGGCGTCGGAATCGAGAAGCTGCGCCGGCTGATTATAGATGACCTCGCGCAGCATCGCCGTCACCGACTTGCGCTTGTTGAACCATTGGCGGCGCAGCTTCGTCAGCGCCTTGGTCGCGTCGGTCTTGTCGAGCGCGATGAAGCGCGTCACCCAGCGATAGCCGAAATCCTCGTGGTTCAGCGCGTCGAGGATTCCGGGGCGGCTGACATTCGGGAATCCGAATATGGTCAGCGTCCGCACATGCTCGTCGCCAAGCATCGGCTCCAACCCGCCGGTCAGCGGCGTGTCGATCAATATGGCATCGAGATACATCGGGGTTTCGGGAACCGCGACGGCATGGCGACGCGTCGAGATGGTGCCGTGGAGGAACGTCAGCGTCTCGGCGTCGGTCAGCGCCCGGACCTCGGGCATGAAGCCCGCGAACAGGTCCAGCGCGCGGTCGGTTTCAGCAATGAAGCTGGCGAGCGCCTGTCGCCAGTCGCGGCCTTTCACATCGTCGCTGCGTTCGACCAGCGCGCGGCCCGCCTTGTCGGCCTGATCGGGCGACGGCAGGAATGTCAGCGTTACATAATAGCGGCTCTCATAATGCGCGCCCGCGCTCTCGAACGCCGCGCGCCTCTCCTGATCGACCAGCCAGGACGCCGCATCGGGAAAGTCGCTGTCGGGATAGCCCAGCGCCTCGCGCCGTTCGGTCTCGAAGTGCAAAGCCCATCCCGACCCGAACCGCTTGAGGACATTGTTCGCCCGCGCGCAGGCGGCGACAAGTTCGGCCTCCGTCGCGCTTTCGAGGTCGGGGCCGCGAAAGCGCAAGGTGCGCTGAAAGCTGCCGTCCTTGTTCAGCACGACGCCGGGCGCGACGAGCGCGGCCCACGGCAGATGATCGGCGAGGCGGTCGGCGGTGCTGCGATATTCGCGAAGGTTCAGCATGTCAGATACCCCCGTTGGCGGAGGTGCCGAGCGAGGACGGGCGCAAAATCGGGGTCGCGCTTCGCCGCGAATACCGCGAGCGTGTGACCCGCCGCCCACATCACCAGCCCCGCAATCCATTGCTGCAAGCCGAGGCCAAGCGCGGCGGCGACGGTGCCATTGACGATTGCGATGGCGCGCGGCGCACCGCCGAGCAGGATGGGTTCGGCCAGCGCGCGGTGTATCGGCGCCTCGAAGCCTTCGATGTGTTGGCCCGCGCCGATCATGCGACGAGCGCCCCGCCGCCGAACGAGAAGAAGGACAGGAAAAAGCTCGACGCGGCGAACGCGATCGACAGCCCGAAAATGATCTGGATCAGCCGGCGGAAACCGCCCGCCGTCTCGCCGAATGCGAGGGTCAGGCCGGTCACGATAATGATGATCACCGCGACGATCTTGGCGACCGGGCCTTGGACGGACTCCAACACCTGTTGCAGCGGTTCCTCCCACGGCATCCCCGATCCGGCGGCCTGCGCGGTCGCGGCAATGGCGATGCCGAGCAATGCCGCAGCAGCGGCGGTTACGGCCTTGTTCGGTTGGCGGACGCGGGACAGGCGCATGTCATTCTCCTTCAAATGCGGTGGAATCGGAGGTGAGGTCGAGGACGGCGTAACCGCCCTGCGCGTCGAGGCCGCCGACGCGCGCGATCGTGTCCACGCGGCGCGCGAGGCCGCGCCCGGAAATGAACACGATCATGTCGATGGCCTCGGCGATCAGCCGCCGCGGAACGGTGACGACGCTCTCCTGCACGAGCTGTTCGAGCCGATAGAGCGCGGCGGTCGCGCTGTTCGCGTGGACGGTCGCGATGCCGCCCGGATGCCCGGTGTTCCATGCCTTGAGCATGTCGAGCGCTTCGCGGCCGCGCACTTCGCCGACGACGATGCGGTCGGGGCGAAGACGGAGCGTCGATCGCACAAGATCGGCCATCGTGACCGCGCCGGTTCCGCTCGGGCCGATCGCGCGGGTGCGAAGCGCGACCACATCGGACGTCGCGCATTGCAGCTCGCGCGTGTCCTCGATGAGGATAACGCGCTCGTCGAGGCCGGCCATTTCGGCAAGCAGCGCATTGGCGAGCGTCGTCTTGCCCGATGACGTGCCGCCCGCGACGAGGATATTCCGGCGCTCGACAACCGCCATCGACAAGAGCCGCGCCGTGTCGGCGGGCATGATGCCGTCCTTCACATAGTCGAGCAGCGTATAGATGCGCGCGGCGGGCTTTCGGATCGAGAAACAGGGCGCGAGACTGACCGGCGGCAAGACGCCTTCGAACCTTTCGCCCGCGCCTTCACCGTGTGGGGGCAACTCGGCCGAAATGATCGGGGCCGCCGCATGGGCTTCGGTGCGCGCATGGCTCGCGACCAGGCGAATGATGCGCTCGATCTGTGCCGGGTCATAGCGCGTGCCGGTGTCGGTCCGGCCTTCGCCCAATTTGTCGAGCCGCAACACCCCGTCGGGGTTCACCATGATCTCGATAACGGCGGGGTCGGACAGTGCCGCGGCGATGCCCGGGCCCATTGCGGTGCGGAGCATCGCACGGCGGCGCCCAAAGGAATTATTGGCGTCGGAAAGCGCCTCGGTCATGGCTGTGCCTCGATGATGTTCTGGGTGTCGAGTGTCCGCTTGCCACCCGCGATCTGGCGGCCAAGCTGGGCGATAAATCGCTCGAAACGCTGATTGCCGGTCGCGAGCGCGGCGGCGTCGGCTTCGGGAAGCGGCGCGGTGACGGTGAGCTGATAGCGCACGAACAGCGCCAGCGCCTCAAGCACCACCTCCATGTCGCGGCGGCCCGCGGCAATTTCGCGCGATATGCGGTCGAGCCGGACTTTGAGGAGGTCGTCGACCTCCTTGGTCGCGCGGCGAGCGAGCCAGTCGCGCAGCGCCTCGTTGACGATGCGCGACTTGTTGCCGCCGCGCCGGATCACCAGCGCGTCGAGCGCGTCGCTCAAGTCGCTATCGATATAGAGATTTTGCCGGACCTTCATCGCCTACAGCCCCGGCAACAGGTCTTGGGATTGCGATTGATTCATCGCATGGCCGCGGACCAGCGAAGCGCGAACGCGGTCCATGACACGCTTGTCGGCCGCCGCGTCGGAGTCGTCGCGTTCGAGGTCTGGCAGTTCGAGTTGCATCGCGGGTTCGGCCTGCGGCGGCGTTTCGTCGATCGAAGGATGCCGCTGCTGCTGCAACCCGCCGTCCTCGTCCGCGCCGCTGTCCTCGTCGGCCTTGCCGAGCCGGTTATCCGGCGCGCTGACCAGCCCGGTCCAGCCGTCGGGACGGCCCTGCGGGCGGTCGGGATAGTCGCCGATCGCAAGCGCGGGCGGCGGCACGAGCCGCGAGCGGAAATTGGCATCCTTGTAATATTGCAGCTTCTTCGCCCGGATCGGCGCCATGCCCGACACCAGCACCAGTTCATCAGCGGGCGGAAGCTGCATCACCTCGCCCTGCGTCAAAAGCGGGCGCGCCGTCTCCTGCCGGCTGACCATGACATGCGCGAGCCAGGGCGCGAGGCGATGGCCGGCATAGTTGCGCATCGCGCGCTGTTCGGTGGCGACCCCGAGCGCATTGGAAATGCGGCCGCCGGTCCGCTCGTCGTTGGTCGCGAAGGCAATGCGGACGTGGCAGTTGTCGAGAATGCTATTATGCTCGCCGTATGCCTTTTCGATTTGATTGAGCGACTGAGCGATTAGGAAAGCGCGGACGCCATAACCGGCCATGAAGGCAAGCGAACTCTCGAAGAAGTCCAGACGGCCGAGCGCCGGGAACTCATCGAGCATCATCAAAAGCTGATGCTTGCGCCCCTGCGTTGGGTCAGCGTCGAGCTTCTCGGTCAGCCGACGCCCGATTTGATTGAGAACGAGGCGAACGAGAGGCTTTGTCCGCGAAATATCCGACGGCGGAATGACCAGATAGAGCGAGGCAGGATGGTCGGCCTCGACCAGGTCGGCGATGCGCCAGTCGCAGCGCGATGTGACCGCCGCGACGGTCGGGTCGCGATAGAGACCAAGAAACGACATCGCGGTGGAGAGGACGCCGCTGCGCTCGTTCTCCGATTTGTTCAGAACCTCGCGCGCCGCCGATGCGACGACCGGGTGAACCTGCGGCGCCTCCTTGGTGCCGAGATGATTGGTGGTCATCATCCGGCGCAGCGTCGCGGTGAACGGGCGCTGGGGATCGGACAGAAAGGTCGCGACGCGCGCGAGTGTCTTTTCTTCCTCCGCATAAAGGATGTGGAGGATCGCGCCGACCAGCAGACTGTGGGAGGTTTTTTCCCAGTGATTTCGACGTTCGAGCGCGCCTTCGGGGTCGACCAAAATATCGGCGATATTCTGAACGTCGCGAACCTCGTTATCGCCGCGACGGACTTCCAGCAGGGGGTTATATTTGGCGGACCGAGGATCGGTCGGATTGAACAGCAGCACATGACTAAACTGCGCTCGCCAGCCTGCCGTAAGCTGCCAGTTCTCACCCTTGATGTCGTGGATGACCGCCGAACCGGTCCAGCTCAGCAGCGTCGGGATGACGAGCCCAACGCCCTTGCCGCTGCGCGTCGGGGCGAAAGCCATGACATGCTCGGGGCCATCATGGCGCAGATAGCGTCCGCGCTTGCGGCCGAGGAACACGCCCGCATCGTGGAACAGGCCGGCGCGGCCGATCTCTCGCGTGGTCGCCCAGCGGGCGGAGCCATAGGTGGTGACATGGCGCGATTGCCGCGCCCGCCAGAGCGATCCGGCGATGGCCGATGCGCAACCCAGAAACCCACTCGCCCCGGCGATCATCCCCGCGCGATCGAATATCTCCGGCGCGTAGGCGTCGTAGTGATACCACCATGGAAAGATGGACCACGGCCGATAGATCGGTGTATCGAACAGGACAAACCAGTCTGATCCAAGCTGCGGCTGATAGCCAAGCTGGGCCGCACACCATTGGGTAGCAGCCCACACGCCCGCGATGACGATCGCGAAAACGACAAGGATTTGGCCGATCAGCAGCTTGGTAGGGGTCACAAGAGTCTCCCGGCGGCACCGGGGGGCGCCTCCAGACCCCAAAATCAGCCCGACGGGAAAAATCGCATATTACCGTTATGGCGCGCGATAACGCAGCACGACGCAGCGAGGTTAAAACTCTCTTCGAAAACTCGCGATACTACGCTTGGTTTGCGCCTCAACCTCGATGGTGGGCGATGTGCAACATATCCCTGCAATTCGCCGCATATTTTTCGAGATCGAAGCCCAGGGACGAATACGGATTTACCCTGCTTTTCGATCTGAATTTGCAAATGCAGGGTATTTCCTTGAAAAATGCCGTTTTACCCTGCATATAATGAATATTAGAAAAAGCAGGGTAACATGAAAGCGGTCACTCCGTTCAGCGATGAGCAGGCGCGAAACCTGATCAACATTCGCCAGCAATATGAGGTATGGCGCGACGCCGAGCGCGCGCTCGCCGAAATGCCATATAACCTGCGCATCAAGGAGGTGTCCGGAAACGCTTATCTCTATGAACTCACCGATCGGGAGGGCAATATGAAGAGCCTCGGTCGGTTGAACGACGAGAAGCAGGCGCAATTCGATGCCTACAAGAGCGACAAGGAAGAGGTCAAAGCGCGCATAGCGTCCAGTCGAACAATGCTCGCCGAGCGTGCGCGTATCTATCGCTCGCTCCAATTACCGATGCTCGATCCGGAAGCAGGGAAAATCCTGCGCGAGGCCGATCGCCGTCACCTCCTCGGCAGCCACCTCATGGTGGTCGGCACGAACGCAATGCCCGCCTATCATATTGAGGCAGGCGGCGCGATCCGCGACGTTCCGGAGGAAACACTCGACTTTGATCTTGCATGGACGGCCGCGCCCCCTGCTGACGAGCTATCGTCGGTTTGGATGATGCTGAAGGCTGTCGACCGGACCTATACCGTCAACACCGAACGCCAATTTCAGGCACGCAACGCCAAGGCCTATGAAGTCGAGATCCTGGCCGCCCCCAGCACGATCGACGGGATGTTTCGCAAGGATCAGCCCAAGCCAATCCCTCTCCCCGAGCAAGAATGGCTTCTGCTGGGGCGACAGGTTGATCATGTCGTCATCGCTCGTGACAACGCGCCGGCGCGTATCGTGGCCCCCGACCCACGGTATTTCGCGTTGCACAAGCTCTGGATGGCTGAGAAGGCTGGTCGAAATCCGCTCAAGCGGCCGAAGGATGAGAAGCAGGGCATGCTGCTGCTCGACGCCGTTGCTGAGGCGATGCCTCACTATCCAATGGACAAGGCGTTTGTCTCCAGCCTGCCCGCCGCCCTTCTTCCACAACTCGATCGCTGGAAGGCTCAGTGGAAAGGAGAACCGGCATCGTCCTGGTAGCAATCGGTCTCCTTGAAAGGAAATATGCCAGGACGACGCGCCCATTCGTCGTCGCATCGCTATTCCGATGCGAGACCAGATTTCGCGATAGGTAATCAGAATGACTTCTTCGCGCCTCATGTTGGCCGCTCAGTCCGTGGTTGGCCGACACTGAAAGCAGTCGTCTGATTATGGACATGATGGGGAACCGGACGGATGGATGAACACGAACGCCGCGGCGAAGTTCGTGGCCACTAGTATCGCGGTGCGGATCGCGAACAGTTCGCGGGGGCGGATGTTCACTGGCAGCCCGCAAAGCGTAGTCGTTATCAGGCCGCCGCCGCCGAAATGGCGCCCGTAAATGCCGAACAGTGACTGCGCGGCGAGCAGGCGAACCGAAATGCCGGCGCCGGCGCGAGTTCGTTCCGATAGGCCCCCGCGCTCATGCCTGCGCCGGGGAAGGAGACGTTGGACGTGCGTGGCTCTGGGGCGGCCTGATCACTGTGGGCGTCGTGCTCATCGCGTTCCGGCCGGCCTGAGTGTGTCGCCGCCGGAGCGTCGGCCCCATTTTTCCTTATGGGGTGCGGATTCTGCGTTTCAGCGGCGTCAACAGCCCAATGTCGATTCCGCACGATCCCAATGTTAATGATGTCGAGTTGTTAATGGCGTGCGTCCAGGCACGAAAGGGCTATCGTTCGAGCATGATCAAGCGGTTCTGGGCCTCATCGACACTGTTGCTGCTCTTCCCGCTGGCGGCGTGCGCTCACTACGAGCCAAAGCCGCTCCTCGTCGATGCCGGTGCTGCGCCGTCGCTTCAGGCCCCGCTAACCGATATCCTGTCGCGCGACGCTACGACGATTGACCGGCCCTATCTGAAGCCCGTCGCGCTCGACCTTTCGGCGCCGCTCGACCCCAATGGCATCGCGATCCTCGCGGTGATCGCCAATCCCGATCTCAAGGCGCAGCGCGCGCGCGCCGGTGTCGGTGACGCGCAGGTCTTTGCCGCGGGACTGCTTCCCGACCCGACCTTCAGCTTCGGCGTCGACCATATTCTTTCGGGGCCGGACCCGCTCGACAATATCGCCGGCGCGCTGGGCTTCAGCCTGAATGCACTGCGCACGCAAAAGGTGCAGCGCGCGCAGGCCGTCGCCGAGGCACGGCAGGTGCGGCTCGACCTTGCCTGGGCCGAATGGCAGACGGCTTGCAACGCGCGGCTGCAGGCGGTGCGGGTTCTCTCGCTCGAGCAGGCGCTTGCCAATGCGGCGACCAGCGCCGACGCGAGCGAAGCGCTTCTCGGCCGCTATCTGAAGGCGGCGGGCCGCGGCGACATTTCGCCCGATCAGGTCCAGTCGTCGCGCATCGCCGCGCTCGATGCGCAGAGCAATTTCCGTAGCGCCCAGACCGGTCTCGCGGCCGCGCGATCCGAACTGCACCGCTTGCTCGGTCTGCCGCCCGACTATGCCCTGCGGCTCGCGCCGGTGCCGATGCCGGCCGGGGTGCCTGGGACCGATCGCCTCTTCGCTCTCGCTCTTGCCAATCGCAGCGATCTCGACGCGCTGCGTGCCGGCTATGATGCGCAGGAAGCTGCTGTCCGCCGCGCGATTCTCGATCAGTTCCCGAACCTTGATCTCACGATCAACGGCGCGCGCGATACGGGCGGCAACAAGCTGCTCGGCCCGTCGATCGGCTTCACGCTCCCGCTATGGAACCGCAATCGCGGGGGTATCGCGGTCGCCGAGGCCACGCGCGAAGCGCTCCATCAGGAATATGATGCGCGCCTCTTCCAGACCCGCGCCGATATCGCCGCCGCGGTGTCGGGGCTCGCGATCGCGCGCCAGCAATATGAGATCCTTCACGCTGGTATGCCTGCCATCGAAAACTTTGCGAAAGCGAGCCGCCGCGCAGCGCAGCGCGGCGACCTTGCGCTGGCGACCGCCGAGGTCGCCGAGCAAAGCCTTCGCGATCGGCAATTGCTCCTTCTCCAGTCGCAGCAGGCGATCGCCGAACAAACCATTGCGCTCGAACTGCTCGTCGGCGCCCCGCAGGAATCCTGGACCCTATGATCAGCCGGACGTCCCTCGCTCTGCCGCTCGTCTTCGCCTGTCTTCTGGGCGGCTGCCAATCCTCGACCGATACGGCCGCGACCGCCGATCCGGTCGCGACGATCGACGTTGCGGCCGTGACCACCGGCGATATCGACGAGAAGATCATGCTCTATGGCGCGGCCGAGGCCAATGGCGCGGGCAAATATACGCTCTCGGCTCCGATGGAGGCGATCGTTCAGGCCGTCGATGCGCCGGTAGGAAGCCACGTGACGCGCGGCCAGATATTGGTACGGCTGAGCCCAAGCCCGACCGCGCGGCTCGATCTCGCCACCGCCTCGGCCAATGCCAATGCCGCAAATCTGGCGCACGCCCGGGCGCGGCGCCTTCGCGCCGACGGGTTGGTGAGCGATGCCGAGGTCGAAACCGCACGTGCCGCGAAACAGGCCGCCGACGCATCGCGCGCGAGCCTCGCCACCCGCAACGGGGCACTGGTGCTTCGTGCACCGGCAAGCGGCACGGTCGAGGTGATCGGAGCAAGCGCGGGCGAACTCGTCGCGGCCGGTACGACGATCGTATCGCTGGTCAAGGAAGGCGACTTGCGCGCGCGCTTCGGCGTCGATCCCGCGATCGCGCGGCGCATTCCCAAGGGGAGCTATGTTGAGGTTACCGCGGCTGGCAGCAAGCGGGCCTTCAACGTCCCTGTGCTGTCGGTCGACAGCGTGGTAGACTCGGTGACGAAGCTGGCGTCGGTCTATGTCCAGATACCGAATGAGCGCGGCGTCGGTGCGGGCGAAAGCCTGACCGGGCGCGTGTTGCTCGCCAATATCTCGGGCGGCATCACCATTCCCTATGCGGCGCTGCTCGATGACGGGGGGCAGCCCTTCGTCTTCGTCATCGCGAACACTATCGCCAAGCGACGCGATATCGTCGTCGGGCCGCGCACCGGCGACCGGATCAGCGTCACCTCCGGGCTGAAGGCCGGCGAACGCGTCGCGACGGCTGGCGTAACCGCGCTTGAGGACGGGATGAAGACCCGCATCCAGGGCGCGAAGAAGTGACCGACGTCATCAGCAAGCATGCGCGGTCGATCTGGCTCGCGGTGATCCTGCTCGCGCTCGCGGGGGTGGTATCGGCGACGCGCGTGCCGGTCGGGCTGTTCCCGAACATCGATTATCCGCGCGTCGTCGTGTCGGTCGACGCCGGCGACCGCGACGCCGCGCAGATGGAAGCCGAGATCACCCGCCCGATCGAAATCGGGCTCCGCGCGGTGCCTGGCGTGACCAATGTCCGCTCGGTCACGAGTCGCGGGAGCGCCGAGGTTGCGCTCAATTTCCAGTGGGGCGACGATATGGTGGCGGCCGCCCAGTCGACGCAGGGCGCGCTCGCGACGTTGCTGCCGACCTTGCCGCCGGGCACTAGCTTCAACGTTCGCCGCTCGGACCCGACGATCTTCCCGGTCACCGGCTTCGCCTTGACCTCGGACAGCCTCAGCCCCGAGGCGCTTCGTGCGATCGCCGATCTCAAGATATTGCCTGCCTTGACTTCGGTCGAGGGCGTCGCCGGCGTCGACATATTGGGAAGCAGTCCGCGCGAATTCGCGGTCGATGTCGATCCCGCTCGGCTGCAATCGCTCGGGATCAGCCTCACCGATGTCGTCACCGCGCTCGGCAAGGCCAATATGGTCCGTGGGCTCGGCAAGATCGAGGATCGCCACCGTCTCTATCTGGTGCTGATCGAGAACCGCGTCGCCAATGCGGACGATCTTGGCGCGATCCCGGTCAAGGCCGCCGCAGGCGGGGCAGGGGTCGTCACGCTCGGGCAGATCGCGACGATCTCGCCCTCGACGGCCCCGGCGTTCAACCGCGTAACCTCCAACGGCAAGCAGGCTGTCCTCGTCAACGTCCGCCAGGCGCTGAAGGGCGATACGGTGGCGATCGTCAAAGCGGTCGATGCGCGGATCGCCGAACTGCATCTGCCGCCATCGGTCAAGGTCACCACCTTCTACGATCAGTCCGAACTGGTCGTCGGCGCGGCAAATGCCGTGCGCGACGCGATCCTGATGGGCGCGCTGCTCGCCGGGATCGTGCTTTTCGTCTTCCTGCGATCGGGGCGGCTGATGGTCATCACCGGCCTGATGCTGCCCGCGGTGCTCGCCGCCACCTGCCTACTGCTCTTCGCGTTCGGCATGAGCTTCAACATGATGACGCTTGGCGGCATGGCTGCGGCGGTCGGGCTCGTGGTCGACGATGCGGTGGTGATGCTCGAACATATGATGCGGCGGATGCAGGAGCAGCGGTTGGCCGAACCCGGGTCGCTGCTCTCCGCCGCAGCCGAAATGGGCATGCCGCTGCTCGGCTCGACCACCGCAACGATCGTCGTCTTCCTTCCGCTCGCCTTCATCAGCGGGGTGACCGGCGGCTTCTTCAAGGCGCTTGCGATTACGATGGTCGCGGCGCTGGTCATTTCCCTGCTCTTCGCGCGCTTCGTCATCCCCCTCGTCGCAGCCTATTGGCTCCGCGAGAAGGACGCCGAGTCCGCCGATCGCGCCAACAAGATCCTCGATCCGCTGCTCGATCGCTACGGTCGCGCCAGCACGCGCGCGTTCGGGCGGCCGGCCTTGTTCGCGGTCGTGGTCGCGGCGCTGCTGGCGGTCAGCGGTTATATGGCGTGGCGTAACGTGCCCTCGGGCTTCATGCCCAAGATGGACGAAGGCGGGTTCGTCATCGACTATAAGGCGCAGTCGGGCGCATCGCTCGAAGATACCGACGCGCTGCTGCAACGCGTCGAGACGATCATTCGCGCGACGCCCGAGGTCGCCAGCTATTCGCGGCGGACCGGACTTCAGCTCGGCGGTGGCCTGACCGAGGCGGACGAGGGCGATTATTTCATTCGCCTCAAGGGCGGCTCGCGGCGGAATATCGAAGCGGTGATGACCGATATGCGCGAGAAGATCGCGGCTCAAGTGCCAGGTCTCGAAGTCGAACTGATCCAGCTCATGGAGGATCTCATCGGCGACCTGACTGCGGTGCCGCAGCCGATCGAAGTCAAATTGTTCGGCGACGATCCGGCAGCGCTCGAAACCGCGGCGAAGGCTATCGGCGATCGTATCGGTAAGATTTCGGGCGTGGTCGAGGTCATCGACGGCCTGCGCGTCGCGGGCGACGCGATCAGCATCGCGGTCGATCCGGGCGCCGCGGCCCAATATGGCCTCGACCCCAACAGCATCGCTTCGCAGCTCGAAACTGCCGTGGGCGGCACCCCGGCGACGCAGGTCCGCATCGGCGCGCAGCTCATTGGCGTGCGCGTGCGCGCGCCGCAGGATTTACGCAGCGACGTCGCGCAAATCGAAAACCTGCCGCTGGTTGCGCCCGACGGGAGCAGCATCCGGCTTGCGGCGGTCGCGACCGTGTCGACGCAGGGCGGCCAAAAGCAGCTCACGCGCGAGAATTTGGCGCCTTATATTGCCGTGACCGCGCGGCTGGAGGGGCGCGATCTCGGCTCGGCGATGACCGAGATCAAGAGCGCGGTCGGACGGCTCAAGCTGCCCGCCTCGGTCCGCGTCGACTATGGCGGGCTTTATGCCGAGCAGCAAAAGAGCTTCGCCGATCTCTCGCTGGTATTCGGCGCCGCCTTGCTGCTCAGCGCCTTGCTCATCACCCTGTTGTTCGAGCGCGCCGGCTGGACGGTCGCGGCGATTGCCACGGTGCTACTCACTGCGGCAGCCGTGATGATCGGCCTGTGGATCATGGGAATCGAGCTCAATATTTCGGCGCTCATGGGGCTCACCATGGTCGTCGGCATGGTCGCCGAGCTCGTCATCTTTTTCCTCGCAGAAATCGACCGCGACAGCCCCATGACGGCTGCGACGTTGCTGGAGGCCGGCAAGAAGAGGCTACGTCCGATCCTGATGTCGGCCCTCATCGCAGTCCTGACACTCGCGCCGCTCGCGCTGGGGATCAGCCGGGGCGCCGGCCTTCAGCAGCCGCTGGCGACCGCGATCATCTTCGGCCTGATCGCCGCCGTGCCGCTGGTGCTCTTCTTTCTTCCCGCGGTGCTGCTGGCGCTCACGCGGCGCGAATCCGCACCAGCCGCCTGAGGCGCACCCTCCGCCGCGTCAGCCGTTCGAGCGATGCCGCAGGGAATGCGCGGTGAGCGCCTGAGTCAGGCGATAGGTCACCCCATAGCCGACATGATCGGAGAGCATCGTGCCGTCGCGCTCACGGCCGAACGGCACCGCCATCGCAATCGCTTGGATCGAGGCGCGATAGCCCGGTGAGAAGAATTGCCAGTCGCGCCCTCTCTGGAACACCGTCGCGACGATCGAGGGCACGGCGCGTCCGCATGGTTCGCCGGGCTTGAGGCAATGCTGGAGCGCATTGTCGATCGGCAGCCGGCGTTTGGTGGTCCAGTTGGCCGCGCTGTGAGCTGTGAGAAAGCTCCGTCGCTCGGCCGAGCTCGCGTTGAAATCGCCCGCCAGAATGACCGGCAGGTCGGGGTTGCGGTATCGCGTCAAGAAATCGTCGATTATTTCGACTTGTCGCCGATAGGCATAAAGCGAGCGCTCCTGGCTGACGCCGGAGGCTTTCTTGCTGTTCATATGCGTGGTGACCACGGTCACCGGCGTCGCACTTCCGGGAACGGCAATGGTCACCATCAATATGCCCTTGTTGGCGAGGCAGTCATACCCGGCGCAGGCAAAGGCGGGAAAGGCCTCGCGGCGCACCGAGAGGATGGGATAGTCCGACGCAAGCATGAGCCCTGAAGAGACTTGCTTGCCCGACCGCTCGCCCTTGAAAAAGCTGGCGCCGTCGATGAAGGGGCGATCGCCCAGTCGCGGCTGGACCGGGCTCGGAAGATCGCGAGACGGACCTTCGACGACATAACGATAGCCGCTGCGTCTGGCGATCGCCTTGGCTGGCGCAGTGAAGGCTTCCTGCAGGATGACCACATGCGGTTGCGCGCCGCGTGCCCGCATTGCGAGAAGGCGCTCCTCGATGCGCGCGAAGTCGACCGCGCGGTCGGAGGTTATAGGCCAGGGCAGGCCTTTCACATTATAGGCCATGATCGAGAGCCCGGCGGTGACGGGCTGCGGGGACGTGTACGGCTGCGCAGCGGAAGCGGCTGGCGGGACCGTCGCGACAAACAGCATCGGCGCCATCGCGATCAGCATAGTCACGCCTGCCACCTTCTTGCTCATCCGCGTTGCTCCTTCCGGTTCGAGATCGGCTGAATGACGCCGCGGAGCCGCGCGATCCGCACTTCCCCGTGTCAGGTGTGGAAACGCGAGGCCCATGGCGTCTGACCCTTCAGGCATCTGGCTGGCAGGTGCCCCGCGAACTCGGGGGATATGGAATGAGGGCTTTAGCGATCCGTGCCGCAGCGGTTGCAGCCATGCTCGATCCATGCGCCCTGATGGCGCAGGAGGCAGCGCCGAATATTGCTGTCACGCATAGCGCGCCCGTACATTACGGGCGAACATCGATGCGGTCACCGGTTGCGGCCTTTTCGGCCGATCATATCCCGGCAGCTCCTTCTCCCATCATCATGCTGAACGGCGACGTCGCGATGCTCGGCACCATCAGGAGCCAATCGGGCGGCCGCGAATGGGACGGCGGAGCCTTTCATCTGGCCGCCATGCGCGGACGGTCGGAGTCCGCGCGAATGGCCGGGCAAAGTTTCGAGTATCAGCGCTTCGCGATGATGGCGATCGGTGCCGACCTGTCCCGGGATATCTCGGATCGCGACACGCTGACGCTCGCAGGCACCTATGTCGCCCAGCGGTGGCATCCGGCGTTCATCGTCGGCCCGCACCGCTATTATCGTACCGACGAGCGCGCCGTCGCCCTGCACTGGACCCGCGATGATCGCCTCGATCTGGCGGGCACGCTGTTCGACACCGGTCCTGCGAACAGGCGGACGGCCGTCGAGCGCATCACCGACCTTGCCGGCGGCGCGCCTCGCGAGGTTCGCGGCTGGGGGCTGACGGCCAGTCTATATCCCGCAGGGGAGCCCGGACGCCTGTCGGTGGGCATCGATTTTCGCGATCAGCAAGATCGCGACATCCAGCGCCAGGACGCGCGCGTCCAGATCTTTCTGAGGCAGAAATTCTGACCATGACCCATGCCGAGCATATCGCGATCATCCTCCATGATTTCTCGACCGGAGGCAGCGAACGCATCGCCATTCGCCTCGCCAATCGCTGGGCGGAACTGGGGCGGCGGGTGACGATCATTTGCGGAACGCAGACGGGCGCGGCACGCGCGCTCGTCGGCCCCGGCGTCGCGGTCAGGACCTGCTCGCCCGAAACATTGCGCAGCCCCTGGTCGCGCATGCAACTCGGGTGGCGGATGGCGCGGATCGTGCGGGCCGAGGCGCCCGATATCATCTTTTCGCCGGGCAATTTTCACCTCATCATCCTCGCCTTCCTCGCGCGCCGACGCTTCGCCAAGCGGCCAATTTTCGTCAACAAGCTCAGCAACCCGATCCGCCGGGCAGGGATTCGCCACCACATATGCGGGCTCGCCGATGCGGCGATCCGGCTCGCCGCCGCGCCGATCGACATGCTGGTCGCGATGTCGCCTTCGTTGCTTGACGAAGCGCGGTCGGTATTTCCGGGCCATGCCGTGATTGAAATCGCCGAGCCCATCCTCGAGGACGATGCCGCCGCCCCGCACAGCCGTGCCGGCCTCGAACCCGCGCCGCTCATCCTCTGCGCCGCGCGGCTCGCGCCGCAGAAGGATCTGATCACCGCCCTCCGTGCCTTCGCCGAACTCCCTTCGGCGCTGAGGGCACGGTTGTTGATCCTGGGCGAAGGGCCGCTGCGCGGACGGCTCGATCGCGAAGCCGAAAGGCTGGGTGTCGCGGCGCGCGTCGAGATGCCGGGCCATGTTCCCGATATCGCGCCCTATCTTGCGCAGGCGGACCTCTATCTGATGAGCTCGCATTATGAAGGCTATCCCGCGGTCCTCGTCGAAGCGATCGCGGCGGGGGTCCCGATCGTGACCACCGATTGTTCGCTCGCCTTGCCCGAAATCTTCCCGTCGCCCGAACTGGGGGCGATCGTTCGCCAGCGGCAACCCGAAGCCATCGCCGGGGCGATCGTCGCGCAGCTCCGCCGGTCGCCTCCTGCACCAAATGCAGCGCGCAAGATCACGGATCGCCACAGGCTTGGTGCCTCGGCGGCCGAATATCTGGCGCTCTTTGACCGGCTGGCTCGATGACCGCGCGCCGCCTGCTGGCCTCGATCCATGATGTCACGCCGGTTCATGCCGAGCGTCTGGACCGCCTCGTTCCGATCGTCGAAGCGGCCGTGGGTCCGGGACGCTACGCCCTCCTTGTCGTTCCCGATTTTCATCGGCAGGGCCTGTTGACGGACGATCCGAAGTTCGCCCGCCGCCTGCGCGGCTGGGCCGACGCGGGCTGCGAAATATTCCTGCATGGTTTCACTCACATCGACGAGAGCCGCCATGCAGGCGCGGCCACCCGCTGGAAGGCTTCGCGCATGACGGCCGGCGAGGGTGAATTCCTCGGCCTCTCGACGCGCGAGGCCGAAGCGCGAATAGGGGAAGGCCGCGATATGATCGAACAGGTGATCGGCCGGCCGATCGACGGGTTTGTCGCGCCTGCGTGGCTCTATGGAGAGGATAGTCTCGCCGCGCTCGCGGCGCAGGATATACGCTTGATCGAAGATCATTTTCGCGTCTGGAATCCCCAGAATTTCGCGGTTTTCGCGCGCGGGCCGGTCGTGACCTACGCGAGCCGGTCGCGCCTGCGCATCGCGAGCTCGATCCTGTGGTCGCGCCTCGCAACGACGCTGCTCGCACGTGCATCGACGGTCCGTCTCGCGGTCCATCCGCACGACGTCGATTCGCCGCGGTTGATGCGCGAGATTATTCGCGCGCTCGGTGCTTTTACGCGGTCGCACCAGCCGGCCGCCTACGCAGACCTGGCATCCGGCCGATTTTTCTGAATCGCTGGTGCGGATTTACCGGGGGCTTGGCGTCAGTCCCTCAGTGACCCCTGCCAAAAGGTGATCGATGGCTTCTCAAGCATTGGGTGCAACGCCAAATAGATGGGCAGAGCGCCTTCGTCCTCTCCTCCAAGAGCAACATCCCTGGCAAAAATATCTTTCTCTCGGCCTGTCGCTCGCGCTCCTTGCCGCGCTCGGCTCGAAGCTTTCGAGCATCGGCTTGGCCGGACTCGTGCGGGGTGTCCCCGCGTCGCCGGTCTTCTGGATTGCCTTTGCTGCTTATTATTTCGCGCTGCCGGCCTCCGAATGGCTGATATTCCGGCGCCTGTGGAACATTCCGCGCACCGGTTTCGCTGCGCTGCTGCGCAAGCTCGTCAGCAACGAGATATTGTTCGGCTATAGCGGTGAGGCCTATTTCTACGGCTGGGCGCGGCGCCATGCAAAGATGGCGGCGGCGCCTTTCGGCGCGATCAAGGATGTCAGCATCCTGTCGGCGGTCGCCGGCAATCTAATGACCCTGGCGATGCTCGCGCTTGCCTGGCCGGTCATCGGAGAGGTGGCCCCCGAATTCCATGGCCACACCGTTGCGCTGTCGGCGGCGGTCATCATGGGGCTCTCGCTCGCCCTGCTCGCCTTCAGCCACCGCATCTTCTCGCTATCCCGCTCCGACCTGAAGATGATCTTTGGCGTCCATGCCGGCCGGCTGCTGCTGACCACCTTGCTCTCGGGCGTGATGTGGCACAGCGCCTTGCCGGCCGTGCCCATGGGCTCGTTGCTCCTCCTCGCCACACTGCAACTGCTCGTAACGCGCCTGCCTTTCGTGCCAAACAAGGATATTGTTTTCGCCAGCGTTGCGCTCTTCCTGATCGGGCACGACGGCGCGATCGGGCCGCTGATCGCAATGATCGCCGGATTGATCCTGCTCGTGCACCTTCTTCTCGGCGCCGTTTTGACGCTCTCGGAACTTGCGAAGGCGCATCGGTCGTGAAAATGGCGATTGCACCCATGGCGCTGTTGCTGGTGGCGGCAGCCCCCGTCAAACCCGACCCGTCGCTGGGCAAGGCCGGGGCCGCGTGCCGGACGAATGAAACGGGTCCGGCGGTCCTCGTATCGGTGATCGGCCTCAAGGATCGCAAGGGCCTGGTACGCGCCGAACTCTATCCGGCGAACGACAGTGATTTCCTTGCCGACGATGCGGTCCTGATCAACGCGCAAAAATTGTTCCGGCGAGTGGACCTGGAACTGCCGCCATCGGGGCCCGTCACCCTCTGTCTGCGCGTCCCGGCACCCGGCCGGTACAGCCTGTCGGTCCTGCACGATCGCAACCATAATCTCAAATGGGACAAATTGTCCGACGGGCTCGGGTTCGGCGGCAATCCGAAGCTCGGCTGGTCAAAGCCGAAGGCGGCTGCCGCGTCGGTCGTGGTGGGCGCGGGGCCAACACGCACCGAGGTCGTCATGAATTATCTGAGCGGGCTGAGATATAAGCCACTGGAACGCAAATGAAGATCGTCGACGTCTGCGCCTTTTATACGCCGCACGGCGGCGGGGTGAAAACCTATATCGACCGCAAGCTCGCGATCGGCGCCGCGATGGGACATGAAATCGTCGTCATTGCGCCAGGCTCGCATGATCGGGTCGAGCGGCGGGCGGGCGGCGGCACGATCGTCCATATTGCGAGCCCGCAATTGCTCGTCGACCGGCGCTATCGCTATTTCGACGACGCCGCGGCCGTTCATGCGCGCCTCGACGCCGAACGCCCCGATGTGGTCGAAGCCTCATCGCCCTGGCGCACCGCCAATATCGTCGCCGACTGGCAGGGCGATGCGCCGCGGGCCCTGATCATGCATGCCGATCCGCTAGCTGCCTATGCCTATCGCTGGTTCGGGCGGTTCGGCAGCCGCAAGACGATCGACAAGAGCTTCGATCTCTTCTGGCGCCATCTGCGCCGGCTGGGTGCGCGCTTCGACAGCGTCGTCAGCGCCAATCGCCATCTTTCGGCGCGGCTCAGGGCGGGCGGTGTGGCGGGAGTCGAGACGATACCCATGGGAGTCGATCCGGGGCTCTTCTCGCCGGCGCACCGCGATCCCGGCCTGCGGCGGGATCTTCTCGCGCGCTGCGCGCTCCCGGAAAGCGCGACCCTGTTGATCGGGGTTGGCCGCCACAGCGGCGAAAAGCGTTGGCCGCTGGTGATCGATGCCTGCCTCGCGGCGTCACAGCATCGTCCGATCGGCCTGGTCCTTGTCGGTGACGGCCGCGACCGTGCACGGCTCGTCCGCCAGATCGGCAGTAATCCGCACGTCCATCTCCTTGCGCCGGTCGCCGATCGCGCCTTGCTGGCACGCGTGATGGCCAGCGCCGACGCGCTGATCCACGGCTGCGAAGCCGAAACCTTCGGCCTTGTCGCGGCGGAGGCCGCGGCATCGGGTCTGCCGTTGATCGTCCCCGACGAAGGCGGCGCGTCGGACTTCGTGCGCAGCGACAATGGCGAACTCTACGAAGCGGGCGATGCAGGCGCTGCGGCGCATGCGATCGGACGGCTCCTCGCGCGCGATCCGGCAGCGCTCGCTGCGGCCGTCGCCCGGCGCGCCGGGGGCGTGCCGCTGATCGACGATCATTTCGGCGCGCTGTTCGGCCGCTATCGTTCGTTCGCGTCGCTCCGCCGGGCGGCCTGATGTCCGCGATCGATCTTTATATCGCGCGGCGGCTCGCACGGCCCTTTCTCGCCGTCAGCGCTGTAATTGTCTTGTTGCTGACACTCGAGAACAGCCGCCGGCTGATGGCGTTGCTTGGCAATGTCGAGCAGCCCGTCGCCGTGCTGATCAAGCTGATGCTCTATCTTGTTCCCGAATATCTCGGGCTTGGCCTGCTGATTGCCGTGTTCGTATCGGTCGCGGTCGTCTTTCGCGACTTCGCTCTTCAGGGCGAACTCGACATATTTGCGTCGATCGGTCTCTCCCCCCGTCGCTTGCTCCGCGCGCCGCTGATGTTCGGGCTGGCGGTAGCGCTGCTGCATGTCGGCCTTCGCGCTTATATAGAACCGGCCGGCGAGCAGCGGCTCGATGCGCTCGGCACGTCGATCGCGCTTGGCAATCTCGGCCTGTCGATCGCGCCGGGCGAGTTTCTGCGTCCCAGGCCCGGGACGATGTTTCATGTCGATGCCGTCGACAGGAGCACGGGCATTTTTCGCGGACTTCTTGTGCAGAGCCGCAGCCTGACGGCTGCCGCGCGCGAAGGGCGGGTGATCAATGGCGGGCACGAGGGGGTCTTGTTGCGCCTGTTCGATGGCCATGTGGTCGTGACGTCCCCCAGCGGCCGACTCGAAGTCACGTCGTTTCAAGCGATGGCGATGCCCATAGAGTTGATGGCCGCCAAGCCCGTCCATATGACGCCGCGCCATCGAAACGACCGGCTCATGTTCGGCGATCTGTGGCGCGCCGCGTCTCACGCCCCGACCGAGCCCGAACGCGCGGCAGCCCGCGCAGCGTTCGGTAGCCGGTTTGTGACCGCCGCCTTTATCGCTCTTGTCCCGCTCTTCGGTTTTGCCCTCGGTGTTCCGCCCAAGCGATCGACGTCCGCGCTTGGGCTGGGCCTCGGCATCATGCTGATTGTGGGCTTCGTCCAGACGATCGTCGCGATCGAGGATGGCGCCAACGCGTTAGCGCCCCTGTTTCAGGTCGCGATCCTGTTTGGCTTTGCCTGTGTTGCGCTCGCGATGCTTCGCGCCCAGATCCGTCGCGGGCCCGGCGCCATCGAGGCGATGCTGGTGTCGGCGAGCCAACCCGCGCGGCATCTGTCGCGCTGGTTCGGCCTCGACCGCCTGATGATGCGGCTGCCCACCGACCGGCAGCCGATATTGTCGGCTGGTCGATGACGGCACCGGGTCCGCAGCACAGCAATCCGCCAAAGCCGTCGGCGCAGCCGGATGACGGCTCACGCGAGGCGAACGCCTTTCATTGGCTTCCCCATGCCCCCGTCTGGTGGAACCTGCTGCGCTTCGCGACACGCAATTGTCGGAGATGAGGGTTGCCCGTCAGCCGCGAATGGAGCGCCGCTCGTGCAGGCTTCGCACGGGCGCAGCTTTTGGCTGACGCCAGTCATAGACCGTCCATCCCCGTCGCAAGGCCATATGGAGCAACCGGCGCGACGGATTGACCGCCACCGCTTCATCGGCCCATTCGAAGGTAGGAAGGTCGGAAAGATCGTCCGAAAAGAAGCGGATGTGGACGTCCACGCGATCGATCTCCTGACTCGCCAGCCAATGTTCGAGCATGCGACGCTTGTCCGCGCCGTAGCAATTCGCGCCGGCGATCCGGGGCGTGAGGTCGCGCCCGCGCCACATCGACCCCGTACCGACCACATCGGTGACGCCGAGCCGCTCGGCGATGGCCTCGAGATAGAACAGGTGCGCGGCCGATGCGATGACGACGCGGCGCCCGGCTGTTTTCTCGGCTGCGATGTTCACAACGCCATCCCGATGGATATTTTGTGCAAGACTCTGCTCGGCATAGGCGCCCGCGAGATCGGTTATTGTGTCGAGATCGACAGCGCTTCCGAGCATAAGGCGCTGCATCGCCTGCTTGAGCTGTTTGCGCGACAGCAAGCGGGCCTTGTACGCCGCCATCAAGGCGACCACGAGCGGGACGAAGACGAGGCGCCACGGCGCATGCCGCCGCGCAGCGAAAAGCAGGAACGGCGACCAGGTCCCGTGGATGGTCAAGGTGCGATCGAGATCGAAGATCGAGAGCGGACGCGATGATGTCATGGGCGACTTCCTCCGCAGGAACGACGCCGCCCGAATTATTTTCCGCACTTGCTGTGGATATCAGGCCGCCGCGGCGTCGTTCTCCCTATGCGGATCGGCTTTCTCTTCAACCACGACCAGATTCATCAGATGGCGCACAGCTTGCCGGTCGCTATGGCCCTGGCGCGCGCAGGCACGGGCGCCGATATCATGGTCGCGACCACCAGTGATCTGCTGGCGCGCGAGGCGATCCGGTTGATGGGCGGCACTGTGCCGGCTGGCATCCGGCTTGTCGCGCTTGGTCTGAATTCGGCTGCGTCGCGGAGCCTCAACGCAGTGCTCGGATCGATTCTTCCGGCCGCCAAATTGTTGGTATATCGTGACAATCTCGACTTCTTCCGCTCGCTCGATTTGCTTGTCGTGACCGAGCGGACGTCGCTCATCCTCAAGACGCGCTACGGCCTTTCATCGCTCCGCATGGTGCTGACCGATCATGGCGCCGGTGACCGGGCGATCGGCTTCGGCAAGTCCGCGGCGCTGTTCGATCATATCCTGGCGGCAGGCCCGAAAATCCGGGACAGGCTGACCCGGGAAGCGGGCGTGTGCCCGGATCGCCTGACGATCACCGGCTATCCCAAATTCGATATCGCGGCAGGGCAGGGACGGCCGATCAAGTTTCGCGGCAGCAATCGGCCGATCGTCCTCTACAATCCGCACGTCTCGCCGCATCTCTCATCCTGGTACAAGCAGGGCCGCGCGGTACTCGACTATTTCCTTGGTTCCGATCGTTACAATCTGATTTTCGCGCCGCACATCATGATGTTCGAGCGGCGGATGGCGGTGACGATCGACAAGCTCCGCTTCGGCCTGCCCGGCAACCTGCACAGGCGATATGCGGCGGCGCCCAATATCCATATCGATCTCGGCAGCGCCGCGCTGACCGACATGAGCTACACCAACGGCGCGGACATCTATCTCGGCGACGTAAGCAGCCAGATCTACGAGTTTTTGAAATCGCCGCGGCCCTGTCTTTTCCTCAACAGCCACGGCATCGACCCCGACCGGGATCCCAATTTCGCCCATTGGCAATCGGGGCCGGTGATCTCGGGAGCCGGCGACCTCGGTCGCGGTTTGGAGGAAGCGGTGGCGGATCACCCGGGCCGCTATCGGTCCGTGCAGCGCCGACTCTTCGACCATACGTTCGACCTCACCGCCGAGCCATCGTCGGCGCGCGCCGCCCGTGCGATCGCTTGCCTCGCGCGCGGCGTCATGCCCGAGGGCAGGTCCCCCGATGGCCGCCTTGCTTACTGAGACCGCAAAGGCGCCGCCGGGACCGGTTCGCCGCATCTACGAAAATCTCGGCCTCCTGCTTGGCGGCAAGGCTGCGGCCGGCCTGATCAGTCTCATCTATGTCGTCGTCGCCGCGCGTGTCCTCGGCCCCGAACAATATGGCGTGCTGGTGCTCGTCAATTATTTCGCGATGCTGATCGGCGGCCTCATCGCCTTTCCGGGCTGGCACGCGATCGTTCGCTACGGGGTCCAGCCCGCCGAGACCGATCATGCGAAGCTCATCCGGCTGCTTCGCTTTGCCGGCGCCATCGAACTGGCGGCGGGCGTCGCCTCCGTCATTGTCGCAGCGCTTGCGGTGCCGCTCGTCGGCCCGCTGCTCGGATGGTCGGCGGACGCGCAGGCGCTCGCGGTCCCCTATTGCTTTGCCGTTCTGGCGACAGTGCGCGCGACGCCGGGCGGTTATTTGCAGATACTACGGCGCTTCGACCTCCTCGCGCTTCACAATATCGTCACCCCGGTGATGCGGCTGCTCGGGACGCTGATCATCATCGTCTTCGATCTGGGGCTCACGGCCTTCCTCGTTGCGTGGCTCGTCGCTGCGCTTCTCGAGGGCGCGTCGCTATGGATTGCGGCGATCTATCTCGCCCGTCGTCATATGCTCGATCAGCCCTTGCTAGGCGCCATCGCGGACGCGCGGCGCGAGCATGAGGGGCTGGGCCGCTTCATGCTCACCGCCAATGCCGATATCATGCTTGGCGACCTGACCGGACGGCTGACACCGCTCATTGTCGGGGCAATGCTCGGCCCGGCAGCGGCGGGCCTCTATTCGATCGCCCACCGCGCGACGATCGTCATTTCGCAGCCTGCGCAAATGTTGGGGCAAGCCGCCTATGCCGAGCTCGCGCGCCTCGCGGCTGGCGGCGGCGCGGGTCTCGTTATCCGGCAGGCGCTCGGCCGGTGCATCGGCATTGCGTTCGCCACGGCGCTGCCTCTTCTCGTCATCCTCGCTTTCTTTTCGCGCGAAATCGCAATATTGATCGGCGGGCAAGCCTTCGCCGACGCTGCCGGGGTCATGCTCTGGCTGACGCTCGCCCGCGTCGTCGCGATGGCAGGGCCACCGACAAGTGCAGCGCTGATCGCCATCGGGCGACCCGGCTTGTCGGTGAGGGCAAATATAATCGCCGGACTTGGCCTCATGCCGCTGCTGCCCCTGTTTACCCGCTCTGCAGGGCTCGTGGGTGCCGGTTATCATGCCCTGCTGCAGGCGTTGGTCGCTGCGGGCCTGCTCGGTTTCGCTCTGTGGCGGGTTACGGATCGTCCGCAATGAGCGCGCCGTTCGCCTTAACCGCTTCGTGCAGCCTCACGCCTTTCATATTCGCGCCATATGAGGCAGACACTATGCCTTGCCGCAAGGACGAAGACGAAAGAGCGCAGCGTTTAATGAATAGATCCGGCGGGCTCGAAGCGATATTCATGGCCAATCGGCCAGCTTTGTCGCGCTATTTGCGCGTTCGTCTTCGAGGCGATGGAGACGGTGAAGACATCCTGCAGGAACTGTGGCTGAAGCTCGCCGGTATCGACGCGAGCCTGATCGCCGAGCCGCTCGCCTATCTCTATCGAACCGCGGAGAATCTGGTCCTCGACCGGCGCCGCTCGGCGCAGCGCCGCATCGCGCGCGAGCAGGAATGGACGAAGGGGCATATCGACGGCAGCATGGCCGCACCGCGCGATGCGCAGCCATCGGCCGAACGCATGCTTGTGGCCCGCGACCAGCTGAGGCGGGTCGATGCGGTGCTCGACGCCTTGCCCGAGCGCACCGCCTTCGCGTTTCGCGCCGTGCGGATCGATGGCGTGCCACAAAAGCAGATCGCCGCCCAAATGGGGATCAGCGTGAGCGCGGTGGAGAAGCATTTGCAACGGGGGTACCGCGCGGTTCTGGAGCTCAAACAGCAGCTGGATGTGGATATCGACGCGCCGCAACGTCAAGTGGCCGAAGGAATTGATGATGGGGACCGGTAGCATCGTGGACGAGGCCGTCGCATGGCATGTACGGTTGCAAGGGCCGGCGGCCGACGGCGCGCTGTGGGCCGAGTTCACGGCCTGGATGGAAGCCGATCCGACGCACGCCGATGCCTATGATGCCGTCGCGCTCGCCGACGAGCGTCTTTCGGAAGAACTGGCCGAAACCAGTGCGCCCGAGGCATATGAGCCGCTGCTGACCAATGACAACGAGCCCGGTGCCCGGCCCTGGTATCGGCGCACCGCTTTTCTCTCGATCGCGGCGAGTCTCGTCCTCGCGCTGTTCTTGTCGCCTATGCTTTTTCGATCGCCTGGAGTGGAAGTGATTTCGACCCAGCCCGGCGAAACACGCGAAATCGCTCTTGGCGATGGATCGACGATCGGCCTCAACGGTGGCACCACTATTCACCTCGATCGCAAGGCCGAACGCTTCGCGCGCCTCGACAGCGGCGAGGCGATCTTCACGATCAAGCATGACAGCGCGCGGCCGTTCGTCGTCGAGACGGGCGACGGAACGCTCCGTGATCTCGGCACGATCTTCAACGTGCGCCAGTCGGTAAACGGCCTGGAAGTCGGCGTGTCCGAAGGCAGCATCCAATATGATCCGGGCGCCCAAGCGGTCACGGTAACGGCGGGCAAACAGCTCCGTGTCCAGCGCGGCAAGTCCAAGGCGGTGGTGACGGCCATCGACCCGGCTTCGGTCGGCGGGTGGCGGCAGGGGAGGCTGAGTTATCATGATGCGCCGCTCACCACGATCGCGCTCGATCTCTCGCGTTCGCTTGGCACGCCGGTGACTGTTTCGCCGGATCTGACAAGCCGGCGCTTTTCGGGCGTTATCCGCATCGATCGCGACGAAGCGAAGCTCTTCCGGCAACTGGAGTCCTTGCTTGGCGTCCATGCCCGCCATAGTGCCAAAGGATGGCAATTGACGCGCTAATCCGGTGACCTGGAATCATTTTCTTCCTGCCGCGGCAATCGCCATCGTTACTGCGAGCCCGGCGGCGGCGGCGGCGGCGGAAAGCCGCAACTTTAATATTCCGGCCCAGCGTCTCGACAATGCCTTGATCACGCTCGGAAACGAGACGCAAATTTCTATCGGCGGCATCGATCAGCGTCTGGCAGGTGTGCGCAGCAAGCCGGTTCGCGGCCGGATGACGATCGCACAGGCGCTCACCATGATGCTGCGAGGTACCGGTTTTACCTACCGGATCGTCGATGCCGAGACCGTTCGTATCATTCCGGCGCCGCAGGCGCAGGCGAGGCCGAAGCCCGTGGCGCCTCCGAAGCTTGCACCCCCCGCGCCGCGTATCGAGGCAACGATGACGCCGCCCGTTGAAATCATCGTTACTGCGACCAAGCAAGGCCAGCCGCTCGACAGCTATCCGGGCACCGCGCATATCGAGTCGGTAGGCAGCGTCGGTATTGGAGAGAGTCAGGGCACTGCTGCCTTTGTCGCGCGCATCCCGACCTTGACCTCGACCAATCTGGGGCCGGGCCGCAACAAATTGTTTGTGCGCGGAATCGCCGACAGCAGCTTTTCCGGACCGACCCAGTCGACCGTTGGTATCTATCTCGGTGACCTTCGGCTCACCTATAATGCGCCCGAGCCTGACCTGCGCCTCTATGATATCGACCGCATCGAAGTGATCGAGGGCCCCCAAGGCACGCTCTATGGCGCCGGAGCGCTTGGCGGGATCATTCGGATCGTTCCGAAAATGGCGGACGCGGGTGGCTTTCACGCTTCGGCAACCGCAGGTCGATCGTTCACGCGAGGAGCCGAGCCGGGATATGATATCGAGGGAATGGTCAATCTCCCGATCCTGACCGACCGGGTGGCGCTTCGCGTCGTCGGCTACAAACAGGTCGAAGGCGGCTATATCGACAATAGCACGTTGGGGACCGAGAATACCAACCGGACCCGCATCGATGGCGCACGCGCAAACTTGCGAATTGAACCGGGAGATAATTGGACGATCGATGTCAACGCGTTGCTCCAGAATATCGACACCCGCGACGGCCAATATGCCGAGTCCGATCAGCCGCGTCGGACCCATGCTGCAAATATCCCGCAGCCGTATGACAATGATTTCAAGGCGGCGGGGTTCGAGATTGCCAAAGACTGGAGCGATCTCAAGCTCATCTCATCGACGGGTATCGTTGACCATGGCTTGTCGGAAACCTTCGATGCGACCGGATTTGGCGGCAATCCCGAGGTGCAGATTTTCGAAGGGCATGAGGAAATTCGCCTGCTGACCCACGAGACGCGACTTTCGCACCGCGGGCCGTTCGGCAACAGCTGGGTCGTGGGGCTCGGTCTCGTCCACAACATCGACCGCATCGACCGTCGTCTCGGTCCGCTCGACGCGCCCGTCACGCTCGCGCGGCTGCGCAACCAGAAGACCGAGGTCGCCGTCTTCGGCGAAGCGACGCAGCAGATCGCTCCGCGCCTGTCCGGGACACTCGGCGGACGTGTCGTCTTTGCTGAGACGATCGGCGAGTTGATGGGTGGCTCGGATCAGGATTTCGAACCGAAGCGTCGGCAGGTTCGTGTCCTCCCGACCGCTGCGCTGTCGTGGAAACCGAACCCCGAACTTCTAACTTTTCTCCGCTACCAAAGCGGCTTTCGGAGCGGCGGCATCGCGATCACCGGGGGGCGGGTCAACACCGCGCAGCGCTTCGATTCGGATTCGATCCACACCGCGGAGCTCGGAATCAGGTTCGGGAGCGAAGCCGATACTGCCACGTCCCGCTTCTCAGGCGGCATCACGACCTCCTATTCGATCTGGACTAGTATCCAGGCCGATCTGATCGGGGTCGACGGGCTGCCCTTTACCGAAAATATCGGACGCGGCACGGTCTACGGTGCTGAAATCAACGGCCGCTGGCATGCGACCGATCGCCTGTTCTTCGATGGCGCGATGTTCGTCAATCGCAGCGCGCTGACCAACCCTGCCGAAGGGCTCGAAGAGGCCGACGAACGGCCGCTGCCTAATATTGCGCGGACCGGTGCGCGTTTCAGCGCGGCTTGGGAGAGGCCCTTGTCCTCCAGCCTTACCTTCAAGCTCGACGGTACCGTCCGCCTGATCGGCGCGTCGAGCCTGGGGACGACGGCGCCACTCATCCTCGAACATGGCGAAACGACCCAGGTCGACCTGTCGGCGTCGCTTGTCGCATCGCAAGGCTGGGCCATCTCGCTGGATGCCACGAACCTGCTCGATGCCAGCGGTAATACCTTCTCCTATGGCAACCCATTCACCGTCGCCGACGGCAAGCAGATCACGCCGCTGCGACCACTGACGGTACGATTGGGTATTCGGGCAGGATTCTGAGGGGCCACATCCGCTTGAAATCGATAAGTGTCACGACAGCTTTGTCAGTTCCTCATTCGAAAGCTGCCTGACCGCAACCGGCCAAGTCGAGCAAACTAGCGGCCGGTATGCAACGCGCCTGAAATCGGAGGCTCGAACAGGCGCCGGTCGCGATCTGAAAGCAGACTGCAGATTCTTGATCGGCTTCGATTGGCAATCGTTTCGGAACGGGCTGCGCGGAACTCGGAAACGGAGCTGCTGCCTTCGGCGCCAAAAAAATCGGACAATCCCGCACGGTGCTGTCCGCTTTCACCAGCCTCTCTCGTCTAGCGAAAGGTTCGGGAAGAATGCCTGCCCGACGACTTGCGCCGTGGCACGAGGGCAGACGGGAGAAAATCGATGACGAAGTGGATCGGGACGGGTGGCCGGGTAGCATTGGCCGTATGTGCCACAGTTGGATTGGCGCCGGATTGCCTGGCCCAATTTGCCGCTACCGAGCAACCGCCCGAACAACGAGATGCGCAGCAGCGGCCCGCTGAACCGCCGCCCGGCAAGCAGCGCAGTTCCATTGCGGTGCCGGTCGTGCCGGCACAGCCCGTGACCATCATCGGCAATCCCGGCAATTCCCGCCGTGGACAGTTTGATACGCTGCCGAAGACCGTCTTGGATCCGGACACCGTCGAAGGGGCTGCATCTTCGGACAATGCTGCTGGTCGGGACTCGTTCGCCACGGGCAAAAAGAGCGGTGGTGCGAACGGGGCAGTGCCGTCCGGACTAAGCGGCGACGTCAATGAGGGTGTCCGGGTCTCCGATGTCGAACGCGGCTATGGTCGTGCCGCCGCCTTACCCGATAACGGCAATGGCGGATCGGCTGGCGGTGTCGGCCTCAATTCTGCCGGCGAAGGCAATTTGGGGTCCAGCGCCGGCCTGCTCAATTCGGTGGCCGGGCTGGGCGGGAACAGCAACGGCGGCAGCGGCGGTAACTCGGCGCAGGGCGGCACCAATTCCGGCAGCACCGGGATCGAGGGCGCGCTGAACTCCTTCGGCGGTGCAAACGGCGGTCGGTCCGACAATAGCAATGGCAACGGCAACCGGCGCTCGAACGGCGGTCCCGCCGAAAACGGAAACTCAGGCGGCGGCCGCGACAGCGCCGGCGGATCGGCAAGAAACCTGCCCGCGCAGGGCAATTCGGCGGGCTCGGGATCGGACAGGTCGGTCGATCGAAACCAGAATGAGACGCCCGCAAACAACTCGGGACGCGAAGCCCCGAACAGCCAGAAGGACAAGTCGGGAGCCGATGGCGACGATCGTTCGGCGCGCAACGACAGCAATGCCAACGACAATGGCGGGTCGGATCGGAGCAACCGGGACGCGCCTCCCGAAGGCAATTCGGATGGCGCGGCCAAGGCCGGCGCCCCCGATCGGCCCGAAGAAGAAGGCTGGTCGGCGGGTAGCGACCCGGTTGGCCGGGCGGCGGCGCGGCGGCGCTTCGGCGATCTGGGCGCGGCTGCGGCGGGGCGTGATTTGCTGGGTGAGAAACGCGACGCGGAAGCGGTCGATGCGGAGGAAGGCCTGCGCCGGATCGGCGACCGGGTCGACCCGCTGACCGGCGCCGTGGGCATCGAGGCGCCCGTCGCCGGCGGCGTTTCGCCGCTGCTGCGCGCGGTCGTCGAAACCGCAAAGAAAAGGAAGCAGAAGAAATGAAATATCTCGGAACGATGATTGTCGCGCTCGCGCTCGCCGCACCGGCGGCGGCGCAAACCGGTCCCGCGACCGACTTGTTCGCCTTTTCGCAAGGGGCGCGGTTGGTGCAGGTTCCGGACGACGCCGAATTTACGGCGATGGACAGCAGCCCGTTCAACCTGATCGACGGATCGGCGACGACCGACTGGACGGGCGAAGCGGGGCGGCCCGCCGTGTTCGTGCTCGAACTGGCGGAGCGAACCGAATTGTCGCGCGTCGCCTTTGACACCGCCTTCCTCAATCGCGACGAAAAGTCACCGCGCGCGATCCGCGTCGAACTGTCCGACACGTCGGCGCGCAGTGGTTTCGTGCCGATCTTGGCGGCTGATCTGAAGATGAAGAAGGATGGTCAAAGCTTCGGCTTCGACCCTGAGCATCGCCCGGTCGGGCGTTGGGTGCGGCTGACGATCGCGAGCAATTATGGGGACGATTATACCGGCTTCACCGGCTTTCACGGCTATGGCCGTCCGCTCACCGCAACGGCAACATTGCCCGATGTCACCGGACGCTATGAAGGATGGAGCGGCTGGGGCACGCTCAACCTGACGCAGAGCGGCGATACCGTAACCGGCTGTTACGAATATCAGGCGGGGCGGATCACGGGCCGGATCGACGGCCGGGTGTTGACGCTCGACATGGTGGAGACGGGCCCCGACGGCGCGCCGCGACGACTGCGCGGTTATGTCGGGCTGACGCCTGATGGCGGCAAGCTGATCGGCTTCGCGCGCGGCCTCACCGAGTCCGACCGCCTTGGCTATGCCACCTATATGAGCGCGGACCGGCGGGCGAACCGCCCCGGCGCGTGCCGCTGACGTCATTTGTGAACGAAAGGATTTTGGGGATGAGCAGATCGATCATGCTGGTTGCTGTCGCGGCGTCGCTGACGCTTGCAGGATGTGGCGGCGAAGCGGCGGACAAGGGCGACGGCGCGGGTAAGGCTTCGTCGGTCGCAGCGAAGAGCGGGACGGCACCGCCGCGCGACTGGAATGCCGCCGACGCCTGCGCCGTGGTCGACAAGGCGGCGATGTCGGCGATCCTCGGACAGGCGGTCACCGAAACCCGCCTCGGCAATGTCAGCCAAAGCGATGGCGCGACCGCGGTCACCTCCGAATGCAGCTATCAGCTTGCCGATGGCGGATCGGCTACCTTGATGCTGCGCTGGTCGCCGATCGGCGACAATAGCGAGGGATCGATCAACCTGACCCGCAATGGCCTGGAGCAGACGCTCAAGGGTTTTGGTG
Source organism: Sphingopyxis sp. (assembly GCF_036261875.1). Taxonomy (GTDB): domain Bacteria; phylum Pseudomonadota; class Alphaproteobacteria; order Sphingomonadales; family Sphingomonadaceae; genus Sphingopyxis. Next base: position 36,931 of record NZ_DATAJZ010000003.1, read on the forward strand.
GTCATGTCGAGACGATCGACGGACTCGGCAAGGCCGCCTTTTGGGCTGGGATGACCAAATCGCTCAATGTCTTCATCGGCGAGGATAAATTCGCGATCATCACGGTGCCGGCGAGCGAGGCTTCGAAGGAGCAGGCGGTCGCGCTCGCACGCAAACTTGGTGCTTGACGACCGCCGCGCGGCGGTGCTGCTTCGTACCGAAGCGTGATGATGCGCCAGGGGAGGGGCGATATGGTGCGGCAGCCGAGCCGGTCCGAATGGAGCCATATCCAGGCGCTGTTCGTCGAATTGATCGATCTCGACCCCACGGCGCAGGAGCACCGGCTGGCGGCGGAGGACGACTTCATTGGCGGGCAGTTGCGGGCGTTGCTCGCTGCGTCGCGCAATTCGGGGATATTGGACGGCGCGGCGCCGTCGTCGTTCGAAACCGCCCCGTGCCGGGCGTACAGCTCGCTTTCCGAAGGCGCCGTCATCGGCGGCTTTACCATCGACCGCCTGATCGGGCGCGGCGGGATGGGCGAGGTCTACGCCGCGCATCGCAGCGACAGGATGTTCGACCAGCAAGTGGCGATCAAGCTGCTCCGTCCCGAATCGGTTGCGCACAGCGAGTTGTTCGACCGTGAACGCCGCCTGCTCGCCGGACTCGAGCACCCGGGGATTGCGAGGCTGATCGACGGCGGTGTCGCGCCAGACGGGCGGCCCTATATGGCGATGGAATATGTGACCGGCGAGCCGATCGACGCGTGGTGCCGGACCCATGACGCCGATCTTGCGACGCGATTGCGGCTTTTCTGCGATGTCTGCGAAGCGGTGGCCTATGCGCACGGCCACCTGATCGTCCACCGCGACCTCAAGCCGTCGAACATATTGGTCGACGGCGACGGCCGCGTGCGGCTGCTCGATTTCGGCATCGCGCGCTTTGTGGAGATCGAAGGCGAGGGCGAGGCGCAAACCACGGTCGCGCTGATGACCCCCGATTATGCTGCACCCGAACAACTCGGAAATGCCGCCCCGACCGTTGCCACCGACGTCTATGCGCTGGGCGTATTGTTGTTCGAACTGCTTACCGGTCGCAGCCCGTGGCGCGAGCCGGGATCGGCGCTGCCGTCGGTGATCCGGCGCATCCTGAACGAAGACCCGCCCCTGCCCAGCGCGCTCGTGCCGCCCGGCTATCCCTTCGGGCGGCGCGAGGTAGCGGGTGATCTTGACGCGATCGTGCTCAAATCGATGCGCCGCGCACCGCAAGACCGTTATCGCGGTGTCGGCGACCTGGTTGACGATGTCCGAAGCCATATCGCCCTGCGCCCCGTTGCGGCGCGCTCGGGTTCGGCGGGCTATACGATCGGGCGCTACCTGCGCCGGCACCGTGTCGCGACGGCAGCGGCAGCCGCCGCTCTGCTCGCCATCGTGGCGGGTGGCGGTGCGGCCGCCTGGCAGGCGCGTCAGACGGCGATCGAGCGCGATGTCGCATTGGCCGAAGCGCGGCGATCGGAATCGATCAACCGCATGCTGACCGTCATGTTCCGCGACACCGCCAGCAGCGCCGTCGGCGAAGAGGCAACGGTCAAGCAGATGCTAGATCAGACGGCGGCGCAGCTTGTCGCGTCGGTCGACCGGAGCGCGAAATCGGCGACGCTGATTACCACGCTTGCCGATCTTTACGTCAATCTGGAGGATGCCGCCGGCGCTGACGCGCTGCTCAGCCAAGCGCTTGCGCGCGGCATCGGCGCCGGCGATCCGGTGGCGACCGCGGAAATCAAGCTGCGCCTCGCCTCGACCGCTGCCGCAATGGGGCGGACCGACGACATGGCGCCACTGCTCGATTCAGCCGATGCCGTCTTTGCCGCCGACCCGGCGCGTTTCCGCAAGGAACGCCTCGAAAGCATGAGCGGCCGGGCGCAGCTCGCGCGGCGCAAGGGCGATTACGACACCGCGATCCGGCTGTTGCGATCGAGCCTGCCTGACGCCGACCGCGTTTATGCCGAGGATCATCGCGAACTGCTGACGCGCTACAATAACCTGCTCGTCTATATGGTCGAGGCGAACCGGCTCGATGCGATGCCCGCGGTCTTTGCCGCCGCCGACGCGGCGCTGGCGCGGACGGGGCAACAGGGCAGTGCACAGGGGCTGGCGATCGAGCAATTGAAGGGCGTGCGGTTGATGAAGCTCGACCGGCTGGCCGAGGCCGAGCGCCTGTTCCGCAGCGTCGCCGACCGGCGCCGCGCGGTGTTCGGCAAGTCTGCGGCGCTGGCGGTCGATCTGCTGCAACTGGGGCGCGCCGAACTGGCGCTGGGGAAATTCGCCGCGGCGCGCGATGTTCTTGGCGAGGCGCGGCCGATGGCGATCGACAATCTTGGCCCCGATGCGGTGCCGACGCTCGTCATCACGCTCGGCCTTGCCGAAGCCTTGGCCGAGGCGGGCGACACCGGACGGGCCGAAGCGTTACTTGCCGAAGCCGCGCCGCGGATCGCCTCGATGGGACCGGTCGGCCTGCCGCAGGGCATTGCGGCGCGGACGCGGGCGATCATCCGTCTGAAGCAGGGGCGGATGGCCGAGGCGCGGCGCGAGGCCGACGCATCGGAACAGATATTCAGGACGCTCGGCGCGCCGGGCGAATCCTACCTCAAATCCTTCGCCACATTGCGTCGGCGCTTGAGCACCTAGCCCGCGCCCATTTCGTTGTGCACCCAAGCGCGCGCCTGGAGCCACCAGCGGCGCACCGTCCGGTCGCTGACGCCCAGGATTTTTGCGGTTTCCTCCTCGGTCATCCCGGCGAAGAAGCGGCAGTCGATCAGTTGCGCAAGATTGGGGTCGAGGCGCGCGAGCCGTTGCAAAGCCTCGCCCAGCCGCACGACATCCTCGTCCTCGGGCGCCGCCGCGGCGAGCGAATCGAGGCTTTCGGTAAAGGCATAGTCGGGAGCGCCACGCTTCGCCGTCATGCGGGCGCGGGCGGCGTCGATCAGTATGTGGCGGATCGCGGTCGCCGCGCAGCCGAGGAAGTGGCGTTCGCTCTCCCAATCGTTGCGCTTGCTGAGTTTCAGATAGGCTTCTGAAACCAGCGCCGTCGTTTGCAGTGTCTGTCCGCCGCCCGCGCGATAATGTTCCCGGCGCGCGATGATCTTGAGCTCGTCATACAGCGTGGCGATGAGCGCGTCGGCGTCGCCGTCGATGCTGCCAGCACGACCCGGTTCCTCGTTGATCGCCGATCTCCCCGCATGGCGCGCCATGTGGCGCGCACCCTAGATGCCTAATTTATTTGCGGTCGGCGAGATAATTTCCGCTTTTTCGGAGACGAGACCTGTCCGGATCGGGCGACCATTCCCGTCTTTCCAAATGCTGCACCCGCGGCGCCGCGTTCGGCGGCGTCGACGAGGTGACCGCGAACAAGGCGCCACCAAAGGTCGCTGCGAGGGGTCGCCCGGAAACCGATCGGCATTGCGCCGATCCATAAGGAAAGATCGATATGAAACGCATGACCACCCTCATTGGCGCGACCGCGCCCCTTGCGATCCTTGCTGCCGTCGGCGCCGCGCCGAACGCCTATGCACAGGCGACCGTCCCGTGCGTTCAGAACGCGGGGGCCGATGGCGTTCTCGGCACGCCCGACGACCCCGAAAATACGCTCGAGTGCGGGCTTGGCGCCGAAGCTTCGGCGCCGGGCGCCACCGCTTATGGAAGCGGGGCCAAGGCGACGGGCAACGAAGCGATGGCGGTCGGATTCATCGCCGCTGCCGAAGAAACGCGCTCGACCGCCGTCGGCACGGGCAGCAGCGCGACCGCGGACCAGTCGGTTGCGCTGGGCTGGGGATCGGTCGCAGACCGCGGTGCGACCATATCGGTTGGCAACGCCGGCCTCCAGCGCCAGATCACCAATGTCGCGGCAGGGACGCTCGTGTCCGACGCTGTCAATGTGGGGCAATTGAATACCGCCATGGGTGCCGCGGCGCTGACCGCGATCGCCAACTCGGCGGTGCGCAGCGGCAACAGCGGCGATAGCAGCCTGCAAAGCGACGGCAGCACCGCAAGCGGTAATGGCGCCGTCGCGCTGGGACAGGGACAGACTGCCACCGGCAACGGCGCCGTCGCGATCGGCGATCCGAATGTCGCGACCGGGACCGGCGCTGTAGCGATCGGCGCCGACAATCAGGCGATCGGCGACGGCGCTGTCGCCTTGGGCAAAGCCTCCAGCGCCTTTGGCTTGTCGGCCATCGCCATCGGCAACAATGCGAATGCGCTGGCCGATGGCAGCATCGCCATTGGTCGTGACACGATCGCGTCGCCGGCATCGGTGGCGATCGGCGCCAACGCCGCGGCAGGCGGGCAAAATGCGACCGCAGTCGGTCGCGACAGCCTTGCCAGCGGCCTTGCAAGCACCGCTTTCGGCCAAGGCGCGGCTGCCGGGGGCGATTTCTCGACTGCCACGGGCTATGGCGCGCGCGCGATCAAGGAGGGTGACACGGCGACGGGGTCGGGGGCCTTCGCCAATGGCGGCTATTCGGTCGCCTTGGGCGTGAACAGTCAGACCACGGCCCTCGGGGCGACCGCGCTGGGCGTGAACGCGAAAGCGTTGGGGGCGGACTCGGTTGCGATCGGCTCCAGCTCGGTTGCCGATGAGGCGAATACCGTGTCGGTCGGCTCGGCGGGCTTTCAGCGGCGTATCGTGAACGTCGCCGCGGGCACCGCGGCGACCGATGCGGCGAACGTCGGTCAGGTCCAGACGGTCGCGACCGCCGCGGCGGCGGCTCACATCACCGCCGATGCCGCCGTGTCGCAGAATATGGTGCAGGACAACCAGATTGCGGCGATTCAGACGGTGAACAATGTGCAGGACAATCGGCTGATGTCGCTGGAAAGCATGGCCGGAACCGCGCTTCCCGCGCTCCAGTCGCTTGCCGCGACGCACAGTGCACAGATCGGCGACCTTTATGCGATCACCGACCGCGACCGCCGCGAGGCGCAGCGCGGAACCGCCGCCGCGGTTGCGCTGGTCGCGGCGACGATGCCGTCGGAGCCTGGACGGACGAGCTATACGTTCAACCTTGCCACATTCCGCGGCGAACAGGCGGCCGGCGCGTCGATCGCGCACCGGTTCAATACCGACAACCCGTTCGCATTCACGGCCGGCGTCTCTTACGCTGGGCGTCACAATACGGCCGCGCGAATTGGGGTCGCCGGCGAATTCTGAGCTAAAAAGGGAAGGGCGGGCGCGGGGAAGTGAGCCCGCCCTTTGTTTCCTTGGGTCTAAACCCGAACCGCATCCAAGGATTATTCGCGCCGGTCTCTGCGGAATGTCGGCTTTCTTGGGTTCGGGCTTGATAGCCGCCTGACCGCTATCGGCCAAGCGGCGCCGCGAGAAGCGCAGTTCGTTCGATGACGACGAAATGCCGTCGCGCTCATCGTCCGCTGTAAGGCTCATCTCTTCGGGTTCGCGCGCCGATCAGCACCCGGGGCATGTTTCCTCGTTCACGAACTGTGAGAAAGACGAGGTAGGGAAGCAGGAAACCCGCGCCTCCGAAAAAGGCGATGAGCGCGAGGAGCAGGGCGATCGCACTGAATCCATTCCGCCAAGCCGTCCAAAGAGCAGAGAGGATGAGAAAGCAGAGAAAATCGAGGTTGAACTGCCCGGGCCATCCCAGCTTCGCCACGTCTCCGAAAAAGATCGGTAACAATCCAAGGCCATGGCGGGAAATGACTACAGCGGTGTAGGCGGCCAGCGCCAGCCAAAGGATGATCAAAAAAGTACGAAACGACCCCATCGACGACAATCTGCCACGAGAATGCTGCGGCTGCAATCGCGGCTTTGAGTCCGCGACTGGATCATGCCAAATTTCTACTTTCATGTGACGATGGCTTACGCGCCGCTGCGCAACGCAGGTGTTGCCATAGGCAAGATGGATTTCATGCCGCACATGGCCCGTCACCAAGTCGCGCCCGAATAACGACCGTCGAGCAGGCTCCGGCCTGTGACCGCGGGCTACCCCGTTATAGCGGCGATTGCCCGTTCGAGCTCGGCAATCCTGAAAGGTTTGCGAAGAACTGGCCGGCCATCAAATTCAGCCGCCATGATCGTCGCATCTCCGCTCGTCGCTATGAACGCCTTCCCGGCATCGCTCAACGCGGCAGCGACCGCCTCGCTCGTTTTGCCATCGGCAAGGTGAACATCCAATATTGCGAGGTCGAAATCTTGCTTCGCGACGAGATCCAGTGCCTCCGCGACGGTCGCTGCGGTTACTACGATCTCGTGTCCAAGCACGTCGAGATACCCCTCAAGCATCATCGCCACCAGCGGATCGTCTTCTACAAGAAACACCCTTATCATCATCCGTCCCTCATAGATCCGAAATCTGTTGCGCCAGTGTCTTCGATCACATGTCCCGTGCCCCTACCTTTCGTCGCGCTCAAAGTTCCACGCCGAGATGCTGGGCCACCGAGAATATGTCCTTGTCCCCTCGTCCGCACATGTTGACGATGATGATGCTATCTTTCGGCATCGTCGGCGCGATCCTGGCAACCGCGGCGACGGCGTGACTGGGCTCAAGCGCCGGGATGATACCCTCTGTTCTGCAAAGCAGCTGAAACGCTTCGAGCGCTTCGGCGTCGGTCGCGGAGGTATAGTCCACCCGCCCGATGTCCTTGAGCCATGCATGCTCGGGGCCGATGCCCGGATAATCGAGACCTGCGCTGATCGAATGGCCTTCGACGATCTGCCCGTCGTCATCCTGCAGCAGATAGGTCTTGTTGCCGTGAAGAATGCCGGGACGCCCGCCGGCCAGTGAGGCGGCATGTTCCTTGTCGAGGCCATGGCCGGCCGCCTCGACGCCAAGCATCTTCACCATCGGGTCGTCAAGGAACGGGTGAAAGAGACCGATCGCATTCGATCCGCCGCCGATCGCGGCAACCAAGAGATCGGGTAGGCGGCCGGCACGGGCCAGCATCTGGGCCCGCGCTTCCCTTCCGATCACGCTCTGGAAATCACGCACAAGCTCCGGATAGGGGTGGGGACCGGCTGCGGTGCCGATGATGTAGAAGGTGTCCTCGACATGGGTGACCCAGTCGCGCAGCGCCTCGTTCATCGCGTCCTTGAGGGTCGCGGCGCCGGCCGTGACGGGCACGACCTCGGCGCCCAGCAGCTTCATGCGGAAGACATTGGGCGCCTGGCGCGCGATATCGGCGGCGCCCATATAGACGACGCAGGGCAGGCCAAAGCGCGCGCAGACGGTTGCAGTAGCCACCCCGTGCTGGCCCGCGCCCGTTTCCGCGATGATGCGGGTCTTGCCCATCCGGATCGCCAGCAGGATCTGGCCGACGCAATTGTTGATCTTGTGGGCGCCGGTGTGATTGAGTTCGTCGCGCTTGAACCAGATCTGAGCGCCGCCGAGCGCGGACGTCAAGCGCGGCGCGAAGTATAGCGGACTGGGACGGCCGACATAATGTTCGAGCAGGTCGTCGAACTCGGCCTGGAAGGCCGGGTCGCGCTTTGCGGCTCGATATTCGCGCTCCAGATCGAGGATGAGGGGCATGAGCGTTTCGGGGACGAAGCGGCCCCCGAATTTCCCGAAATGACCCGCTTCGTCCGGCTGCCCACGCAAGCTGTTCGGAAGATGACCAAGATCGTCGGATGGTTGTGGAGACCGCGTCATGTCGGTGCAATCCCGGCAGGAGACCCGCGCGAGGCGGCGCCGCACAGAATTCCGGCGAGCGCCTCATGGGGGCGGGTAACGCTCGCGAGACCGGTCCGGATTCTCGACCGGCGCATCAATATCCCATCAGTGCGAGCACTTCCTTGCGGCTCCGCTGGTCGTCGAGGAAGCAGCCGAGGAGCCGGCTCGTGACCATGCCGACGCCGGGCGTGCGCACGCCGCGCCCGGTCATGCAGCCATGCTGGGCGTCGATCACCACGGCGACGCCGTGCGGACGGAGATTGTCCCAGATGCATCGGGCGACCTCGGCGGTCAGCCGCTCCTGCACCTGCAGCCGGCGCGCATAGCCGTTCAGCACGCGCGCGAGCTTGGAGATGCCGACGACGCGGTCGCGGGGGAGGTAGGCGATCGACGCCTTTCCGGTGATCGGCGCCATATGATGCTCGCAATGCGACTGGAAAGGGATGTCGCGCAGCAAGACGATCTCGTCATAGCCGCCGACCTCTTCGAAGGTGCGCGAGAGATGCACCGCCGGATCCTCGTCATACCCCTGGCAATAATCCTTCCAGGCACGCGCGACGCGCTTCGGTGTGTCGAGCAGGCCTTCGCGATGAGGATCCTCGCCGACCCAGCGCAGCAGCGTCTCCACCGACGCGAGAACCTCGGGGGGTATCGCGCCGTCAACGGTGGGGCTGGAAGGGGGCACGTGAAGCATGGTCTTGGCCTCCTGACGGCGAAGTGTTGGCGGTCCGGGAGGGGAGGAGAGGGAGGTGGACCGCCGGATCGGCGCATGCCCGAGCGCAGCATGGCGTCGCAACATGTCCCTTGGGGCAGATCGCCGGTTGGAAGCCCGTTTCGTGCACGGACCTGGGGTGAACCCCCGAACGCAGAAATGCCCTTCGCTCGCTTGACGAGGCGTGGCGCGGTGCGCGGTGGTTGGGTGAATAGGGCGGTATGGAAATGCGGGGGCGGCGGTGGCCCGCCGCCCCCGGTCTGTCAGAAGTCCATCGCCGGCATCGGTGCGGCCTTCTCTTCCTTCGGCAGCTCGGCGACGAGCGCCTCGGTGGTGATCAGCAGCGAAGCGACCGACGCGGCATCCTGCAGCGCGGTGCGTACGACCTTCGCAGGATCGATCACGCCGGCCTTGACGAGGTCCTGATACTCGCCGGTCGCGGCGTTGAAACCCCAGCTATAGTCGTCGCTCTCGAGCAGCTTGCCGACGATCCAGGCACCATCCTCGCCGGCATTGTCGGCGATCTGGCGCGCCGGCGCGCGGAGCGCGCGGCGGACGATGTCGATGCCCGACTGTTGGTCGTCGTTCGCGGCCTTGAGGCCTTCGAGCGCCTTCAGCGAGCGGAGCAGTGCGATACCGCCGCCGGGAAGAATGCCTTCTTCCACGGCCGCGCGGGTTGCGTGGAGTGCGTCGTCGACGCGATCCTTCTTCTCCTTGACCTCGACCTCGGTCGCGCCGCCGACACGGATCACCGCGACGCCGCCCGCGAGCTTGGCAAGCCGCTCCTGCAGCTTCTCGCGGTCATAGTCGCTGGTCGTCGTCTCGATCTGCTGGCGGATCTGCGCGATACGGCCGTCGATATCCGACTTCGCGCCGACGCCATCGACGATCGTCGTATTATCCTTGTCGATGACGACCTTCTTCGCGCGGCCGAGCATGTTGATCGTGACGCTCTCGAGCTTGATGCCGAGTTCCTCGCTGACGACATTGCCGCTGGTGAGCACCGCGATATCCTCGAGCATAGCCTTGCGGCGATCGCCAAAGCCCGGCGCCTTGACGGCGGCGACCTTGAGCCCGCCGCGCAGGCGATTGACGACGAGCGTCGCAAGCGCGTCGCCCTCGACATCCTCGGCGATGATCAGCAGCGGCCGGCCCGACTGGATGACGCTCTCGAGGAGCGGCAGCATCGCCTGCAGGTTCGACAGCTTCTTCTCGTGAATGAGGATGTACGGATCGTCGAGTTCGACCTTCAGCTTCTCGGCATTGGTAATGAAATAGGGGCTGAGGTAGCCGCGATCGAACTGCATGCCCTCGACCGTCTCGAGTTCGGTCGCGAGGCTCTTCGCTTCCTCGACCGTGATCACGCCCTCATTGCCGACCTTCTCCATCGCTTCCGCGAGGATCTTGCCGACCTCTTCGTCGCCATTGGCTGAGATCGTCGCGACCTGCGCGATCTCGCTGTTCGCCTCGACCGTTTTGGCATGCGCCTTGAGGTCCTCGACGACGGTATTCACCGCGAGATCGATGCCGCGCTTGACGTCCATCGGGTTCATGCCCGCGGCGACCGCCTTCGAGCCTTCGCGGACGATCGCCTGCGCGAGCACGGTCGCAGTGGTCGTGCCGTCGCCGGCCTTGTCGTTCTGCTTGCTCGCAACCTCGCGCAGCATCTGCGCGCCCATATTTTCGAACTTGTCGGCAAGCTCGATCTCCTTGGCGACGGTGACGCCGTCCTTGGTGATGCGCGGCGCGCCGAAGCTCTTGTCGATCACGACGTTGCGGCCCTTGGGGCCGAGCGTGACCTTCACTGCATTCGCAAGCGTATCCACGCCGCGCAGCATGCGATCACGCGCGTCCGACGCAAATTTCACTTCCTTGGCAGCCATTTTGACCTCCTTCTTGCTGTCCTTTCAGTGGGTGATGAATGGGCGTTACGCCGCCTGCTTGAGCGCCGCGGCCTGCTCGATGACGCCGAGGATGTCGCTCTCCTTCATGATGAGCAGTTCCTCGCCGTCGATCTTGACCTCGGTGCCCGACCATTTGCCGAACAGGATCCGGTCGCCGGCCTTCACGTCGAGTGCGGTGACCGTGCCGTCCTCGGCGCGGGCGCCCGGACCGACGGCGACGACTTCGCCTTCCTGCGGCTTATCCTTGGCGGTGTCGGGGATGATGATGCCGCCCGAGGTCTTCTCCTCGGCTTCGATGCGGCGGACGACCACACGGTCGTGCAAGGGACGGAAATGCATGCATAACCTCCATGTTGCATAACGATATGACAAGCCGGCGCGCCTGTCCGGGACGCGCGGCGCCGATGAGCTAGGAAGCGGAATTTTTTGCTTCAAGAGGGTCGACGAAAATTTTTTCGCATTCGCGCCAGCGCAAAACAAATGCCCCTTATCAAGGGGCTGACACCTCTTGACTCGACTCGCTTCCTTTCCAAAATCTCTGGTCGCGGCAGCCTGCCGCACGACAGGAAAGGAAAGGCTATAACGAAGGAGGCACGATCATGTCCGAGCCATTTTCCCGTTTTCTTCACCCCTTCGACGTGGCGCGTCACCCGAGCCTCGAGCCGGAGGTCAAGCGCGCACTTCTGGCATCCTGGGCATCGGACCACTCGGCGGTCCGCAACAAGCCCGCGCTCCGAAAGCCGCCCGGCGCGCGCCGCGCCGTGCCGGTCGACGATGTGCTCGCCGCGCTCCGGTCGCTCGACGGCGGCGAGGCGCGCGCGCCATGACCGACCGGGCGCTGATCGCGCAGCTGGACAGCTATGGGCTGACAACCGCCGAGATCCATTATTACCGGCCCGATCATCCCTCGCTGCTCCAGCTCTTCGTCTGGCAGGACTATGATCTGCCGCCGGACTTCCCGGTGCTGTTCGATTTTCTTGCCATGTGGAGGCGCCAGATCGAAGCCGCGCTCCACTCGGTCCGCATCGCGCACGACGCCCTGATCGGGCCCGCCGAGTGGCGCGCGGCGGACATCATTCACTCGCTTGATTAGCCTGGCGGTTCCAGGGACACGCGGCGCGCCGGAGCAGGTCTGAGGCGATCGCGCTTCAGCAAGAGAGGGAGACACGCCGTTGGCGTGCCTCCCTTGTCGAACTCAGGCGCTTTCGAGCGCCTTATCCATCGGCGCTTCGATCCGCTGCGGCTTGCCGGCACTGCTGCCGATCTCGATCTTGCGCGGCTTCATCGCCTCTGGGACGACGCGGCTCAGTTCGATCGTGAGCAGCCCGTCGGCGAAGCTCGCGCGCCCGACCTCGATATAGTCGGCAAGCTGGAAGCGACGCTCGAACGCGCGGCGGGCGATGCCGCGGTGGAGATAGGCGCGTGTCGCATCCTCCTCGGCCGGCTTGCCCGTGACGCTGAGCTGGTTCTGCTGCGCGACGATCTCGATCTCGTCGGCCTTGAAACCGGGCACCGCCAGCGTGACGCGGAAACGGTCGTCGGCGTCGCGCACGATGTCGAAAGCAGGAAAGCCGTCCGACGTCTCGCCGCGCTGCCCCTTCTCGAGCAGGTCGAAGAGATGATCGAAGCCCACCGTCGAGCGGCGGTAGGGGGTGAAGTCAAAATCGGTTCTCATTTCCAAATCCTCCTGATTGAAGCAATTCGGGCATGAGATGCGCCGGGACTTAGAGCCGGCGCTCTCTCTGTCCTAGGACGCGGAAAATCCCGCGTCCGGGAATGAGTTAGGAAAGCCGTTTTGCCGTTTCAAGAGCGAGGGTGCCGCTCGGAACGTCGGCTGACGTGTCGCGGCAGCCAGGGCGGTGCCGGGTCCCGGGGGCCTGCCGGGAGGCGGGAAATGGCATCCCGTCTGCCCCTTGGTGCAGCTTGGCGGCGCGGGGCAAGTCGGAGACATGCGATCCACATCGCGCGGCATGGTCGCCGCGAGGCGTCTTGTCCGCGGAGATTGCAATGACTGTCGAAGGGCCTCTGGTAACGGCCAGAATCGGGGAACGTTACGAAGAAGCGGATCCCGCCCGATTGCCGACGGGTCACCCCGCCGTGCCGGTCGACCGCATCGGCGTGCTTCTCGTAAATCTCGGGACGCCCGACGCGCCGACGAGCCGTGCGGTTCGGCGCTATCTCGCGGAATTTCTTTCCGACCGGCGCGTTGTCGAACTGCCTTCGCTGATCTGGCAACCGATCCTGCGCGGGATCGTCCTTGCGGTTCGGCCGCGGAAATCCGCGCATGCCTACCGCGAAATCTGGACTTCAGAAGGCTCGCCGCTCGCCGCGATCACCCGCCGCCAGGCAAGGGCGCTTGAGGCTTCGCTCGGACGTGGTGCGGTGGTTGCGCATGCGATGCGCTATGGCAGCAGCTCGATCGCGGACGGCATCGACGCGCTTCTTGCGGCAGGATGTCGCCGCATTCTCGTTGCGCCTCTTTATCCCCAATATTGCGCCGCAACGACCGCGAGCGTTGGCGATGCCGTCCAGGCGCATATGGCGCGCCTGCGCTGGCAGCCGGCGCTGCGTGTCCTTCCGCCCTATTATGATGACGATCGCCATGTCGAGGCGCTGGCGTCGTCGCTCGGACGTGCGATCGGCGGCCTCGACTTTATGCCCGATACGATCGTCGCGAGCTTCCACGGCATGCCCGAGCGCACCCTTCGTCTCGGCGATCCCTATCACTGCATGTGCCTCAAGACCGCGCGTCGGTTGGGCGAAGTTCTGGGGAAGAATGTTATTCCGAGCTTTCAGTCGCGCTTTGGCCAGGCCAAATGGCTGACGCCGGCAACCGACATGATGCTCGAAACGCTAGGGCGCGAAGGCCGGTCGGTGGCCGTGATCGCGCCGGGATTCGCCGCGGATTGCCTCGAAACCCTCGAGGAAATCGCCATCCGCGGACGCGAGCAGTTCCTTGCCGCCGGCGGACGCCATTTCGCTTATGTGCCCTGTCTCAACGATAGCGATGTCGGGATGGATATGCTCGCCGCCCTGATAAGGAGCGAGCTTTCGGGCTGGCTTTGAGGGCTTTTGATTGTCGGGGCCGCGCTGCGCTAACAAGCGTCGCGCAGCCCCGACAGGTCATTAGGCGGGAAGCAGCACGCCGTCGATGACGTGGATCACGCCGTTCGACTGAAGAACGTCGGCAGGGCCGATCTTCGCCGTGCCGCCCTTGGCGTCGCTCACATACCAGCTGCCATCCTTCTCCCAGACGGTGAGCATGGCGCCCTGCACCGTGGTGAGCACCGCCTTGCCGCCATTGGCCTTGGCCTGCGCGGCAATATCGGTCGCGGTCAGGCGGCCCGGCACGACATGATAGGTCAATATGCCCGTCAGCATCGCCTTGTTCTCGGGCTTGAGCAGCGTATCGACGGTGCCGGCGGGAAGCTTGGCAAAGGCAGCGTTGGTAGGCGCAAAGACCGTGAACGGGCCGGCTCCCGAAAGGGTCTCGGCGAGGCCAGCGGCCTTGACCGCCGCGACCAGCGTCGTGTGATCTTTCGAATTGGCGGCATTTTCGACGATGGTCTTGGTCTCATACATCGCGGCGCCGCCGACCATCGGGTTCTTGGCGGCTGCAATGCCGCCGGCGAGCGCGAGCGCTGCTGCGGCGAGCGAAAGAGAGATACGGGAAATAGCCATTGGTCATTCCGTTTCGAATGTTCGTCCCGGGGGGATAGGACGGGCATGAAATTAGGCGCGCCGCCCCGCCGGGGCGACCTGTCCTTTGGGGCGGGTTATCCGGCCCGCCCTCCGCGGCCCATCGCCGCTAGCGATAACGGCAGTTCTCCCTCCCATCGGCTGCAGGCAAACCGGCGGCAGGCTGGACCATCGACGCAGCCGGGCGAAAAGGGGGCTTCCATGCCGTTTGAGGGGTCGTTCGAAGACCGGCTGGCGCTTCGCGACCTGCTCGACGCCTATGCCGATGCGGTCAACCGGGCCGACAGCGAGGCCTGGGCCGCGACTTGGGACGAAGGCGGCCGATGGTCGCTTCCGGGTTTCGGGATATTCGAGGGCAAGGCGAAGATCGTCGACACCTGGCGCGCGGCGATGCGCGCTTTTCCCGACATCGTCTTTCGCGCCTGGCCGGGTTCGATCGAGGTCCATGGCGAGACCGCGGCCATGCGGTCCTACACCGAGGAAGTCTTCCTGCGCGACGGCACCCTTCACCGGACCCTTGGCATCTATGACGACGTCTGCCGCCGAATCGATGGCCGGTGGCTGTTTACAGAGCGGCGGTTTCGGCCGTTGCCGCAGCTTTCAAGAAGTGAGGTGCAGTCATGAAGATCCTGATCCAGGCGGTCATCGATATCGATCCCGAGACGCGCGGGGACGCGCTCGCGGGTGCGCGCGGCTGGATCGAAGGCGCGCTCGCCCAGCCGGGTTGTCTCGCTTACGCCTGGACCTTTGATCCGCATGTGGCGACGCGCATCCACGTGTTCGAGGAATGGGACGGCGAAGCGGCGCTCGCAGCGCATCTGGCCGGGCCGCAGTACAGGGGAATGCTGGGGCATATCGGCGCGTTTGGTGTACGTTCCTCCTCAAGCCGCAAGTTCGGTGTGTCGCGCGAAGGCCCTGTTTACAACAGCCACGGCGTGGCAAGCGCCGCCTTCGACTAGCTTGGTGGTCCTCGTTCGCTAGCTGCGCAGCGCTTCCCAGGCAGTCAGGGCGCGCGCCCGCGCCGCCTCATGGCCGATAAGCGGCGCGGGATAGGCGGGCACCCCGGCCTCCTGTCCATGGGCGGCGGTGATCTCGGCATCCGACAGATGTGCAAGCTCCGGAACATAGGTGCGGACATAATCGCCCATCGCGAACCGCTCGCTCTGGAGCAGCGGCGACATGATGCGCGAGAAGACCGGCGCGTCGACGCCGGTGCCCGCGACATATTGCCAGTTCATTGCATTCGACCCGAGATCGGCGTCGAGCAGCGTGTCCCAGAACCAGCGTTCACCGCGGCGCCAGTCGATCAGCAGATGTTTGACGAGGAAGGAGGCGGTGACCATCCGCACGCGGTTGTGCATCCAGCCCGTGTGCCAGAGCTCGCGCATGCCCGCGTCGACCACCGGGTAGCCGGTCCGTCCCCGGGTCCAGGCAGCAAAGTCCCGGTCGGCTTCGGGGCCGCTCCGCCAGCCGAAATTATCGAAGGTGGGGCGCCCGTTTCGATCACCATAATCGGACATCTGGTCGACGAGATTGATGCCATGTTCGCGCCAGCCGAGCTCCGACCGAAAGGTTTCGGCACCCGCATTGTCGCGCTCGCCGAGCGCATGCCAGATCGACCGGGGGCTTATTTCGCCGAAATGAAGATGCGGCGACAGCCGCGATGTCGCGGGGAGCGAGGGAAAATCGCGACGGGACTTATAGTCGCCGGCGAGCGGCAGCCAGTCGCGCAGCGCCCGCCAGGCGCCCTTCTCGCCCGGGCTCCAGTCGCCAAATCCTGTGGTCCAGTCGGGGCTGGTCGGGGTCAGCCCCCAATCGGCAAGATTGTCCGACGCCGGCCAGACGCCAGGCGCCGGAATATGGTCGGGCGCCGCATAGGGAAGGGCGGGCGGCATGCGCCCCAGAAGCGCGCGATACCAAGGCGTGAAAACGCGGTAGCGGGCGCCTTGCGCATTGGTGATACTCTCGGGCGGCGCGAGATAATTGCCGTCATGGAGCCGCAGCGCAAGCCTGGCGTCCAGCGCGTCTTCGCAGCGCCGCCACCAAGGCTCGTAGCAGCGGGTCGCGTGAACCCTTGTGCTCTCGGCTTCCGCCGCGACGCGTTCGAGTATTTCGGCGGCAGGGCCGTGGCGCAGGACGAGCCGGCTGCCGCGTTTGCGAAGGCTCGCATCGAGCGCGGTGAGGCTGTGATGGAGCCACCAGCGCTGCGCGCCGCCGATCGCGCGCGTTCCGGGGCTCTCGTCGTCCAATATGTAGAGCGGAATGACCGGACCTTCGGCGATCGCCGCGAGGAGCGCCGGATGGTCGGTGATGCGGAGGTCCTGACGGAGCCACAATATGGCGGGCGGCATGGCGACGGTTCCCTTTTTGGCGGGCTGGGGTGCGGGCGATCGCGGATTTCCTCATCTGGCAGGCTCCGACCTCCGCAAAAGATGACCTTTCGGGCAGTTCAGGCAATGAAGAGCCGCTTTGCGAGCGCGAGCAAGGGGAAGGTTGGGCGGTGAGCAATCACCGCCCCCCGCCGCGGCCAGACGCGGGTCGCAAGGCGCTGGCCGCCGGCAGAACCGGAATGTCCTTGCGATCAGCCGGGCATGACATCTCCTGCCGTGTCATCACGCCCGGAGAATATTCGGTCGCGAGCGCCCGGATCGCGGGCTGCCGCAGTTCTGATGCCGAAGTCGCCGAGAATGAGGCTCGCCGTCGCCTTCGCGCTCGCGACGACCCCCGGAATACCCGCGCCGGGATGCGTGCCCGCGCCGGTAAAATAGAGGTTCTCGATGCGCGCGTCGCGGTTGTGCCCCCGAAAATAGGCGCTCTGCAGCAGTGTTGGCGTAAGGCTGAAGGCGCTCCCGAGATGCGCGGCGAGATCCTGTTCGAAGTCCGGCGGGGCATATTGGATTTGCGTGACGATCCGCTCGCCAAGGTCCGGGATCAGGCGCCGCTCGATCTCGGCGATGATGCGCTTCGCCAATTTGGGCCCTTCGACCTCCCAGTCGAGCGAGGCGTGGCCGCGATGGGGAACCGGCGCAAGCGCGTAAAAGCTGCTGTGGCCCGCGGGGGCCACGCCCGGATCGCTTGCGCTCGGGTGATGAAGGTAAAGCGAGAAATCCTCGGCGAGGGTGCCGTTCCGATAGATGTCGTCGAGAAGCCCGCGGTAGCGCGGACCGAACAATATCATATGATGGGGTATTTCGGGGAAGGTACCGCGAACCCCCAGATGGAGGACGAAGAGGCTCGGCGACCAGCTCTTGCGCGCAAGGCGCTTCGCCTCGCGCTTGCCGCGCGGATGCGCGAGCAGGTCGCGGTAGCTGTGCATGAGATCGGCGTTCGAGGCGACAAGATCGGCGCGTGCGGTAAACCCGCTCCGCGTCACGATGCCCGTCACCCGGTCGCCCTTAGTTTCGATGCGGGCGACGGGATCGCCAAGCCTCAGCGTACCGCCGAGACGCGCGAACAGCGCGGCCATGCCGGCGACGAGCCGATTGGTGCCGCCGCGCGCATACCAGACGCCGCCATCCTGCTCGAGTTTGTGGATGAGCGCATAGATGCTGCTCGTCGCCATCGGGTTGCCGCCAACAAGCAAGGTGTGGAAGGATAGAGCCTCGCGCAGCTTCTCGCTCCGAACATAGCTCGCGACGGTTTTATAGACCGAGCGCCAGGCCCGGTGCCGCAGGAGCGCGGGTGCCGCCTTCAGCATCGAGCGGAAATCGAGGAAGGGCACGGCGCCGAGCTTCACATAGCCTTCCTCGTAAACCGACGCGGAATAGCGAAGAAATCGCTCATATCCCGCCACATCGGCGGGATCGAGCGCGGCGATCTGACGGGCGAGCGCCTCCTTGTCATTGCCATAATCGAAGGTCGATCCGTCGGGCCAGCTCAGCCGATAAAAGGGCGACACCGGGACGAGGTCGACATCGCGCTCGAGCCGCTGGCCGCTCAGCTCCCAGAGCTCGGCGAGGCAGGCCGGGTCGGTGATCACCGTCGGCCCGGCATCGAAGGTGAAACCATCCTTCTCGAAGACATAGGCGCGGCCGCCCGGGCGGTCGCGCGCTTCGACGAGCAGCGTATCGAGGCCCGCCGACTGGAGCCGGATGGCGAGGGCGAGGCCGCCGATGCCGGCTCCGATTACGATCGCGCGCATCATCGCGGCGCCTCTGCCGCAATCGCCGCGCCGAGTACATGGCCCGACAGCCACGCATATTCGGCAAAGCCGTGATAGAGCCAGTCGCCGCAGGCGCCGAGACCAATGGCAGGGTTCCAGAGCAGCTTCAGATCCTGTCCCGAGGGCTGCGAGAATAGCCAGCGATGGGCCGCGATATGGCTTGGGGTGGGCATGTCGCGTCCGGCGATCTTGCCAAGTTCGGCGAGAAGCGCTGGCGCCACGCTCGCGCCGTCGCAGGCGAGATGTGCCTCCGACCAAGTCCAGTCGGCTTGCACGACCCACCGCTCGCCCGGCGCGCGGCCGGGCTTCGCGCTGTCGCGCGCAGCGGTCACAAGCGAGCCGGCGCCGCGGAGGAAATCGGGAAGCTCCTCGATCCGCTCATCGAAGGCGAACATCGCGGTCCAGCAGGGATTGTAGCGCACCGCCATGGCCGCGCGCGCCATCTCGAAATCGTGAAGCGACAGAAGCGGCGCTGCCTGCTCGGCGGGGATGGCGATCACCGCCGCATCATATTTGCCGAGCCGTTTTGCCTCGCTGTGGAGCGTCCAGCCCGCGGGCGATTTGGTCAGGGCTGTGACCGGTCGCGACAGGCGGACATCGAGATCGTCCGCGAGAGCTTTGAGCGGCGTGGTCATGGTCGGCGTGCCGACCCAGCTGTCCGCGCCGGCGGCCGGCCAACGCGCGGCGAGGCCTGCCTTCTCCCACGCTGCTACGAGCCTGGTAAAGCCTTCCGAGCGTGCCGTGAAATGGGTTGCGCCATGATCGAATGCGACCTCGGGATTGCTAGGATCCGCGCGGCGGGTCGCGAGGCGGCCGCCGATGCCGCGGGATTTGTCGAACAGCGTGGCTTCCAGACCTGCGTCGCGCAGCCGACGCGCGCAGGCGAGCCCCGCAATGCCGGCTCCGATGATCGCGACCCGCATCAGACCATGGCCTCGCGGTCACCGATGTGGCACGGACAATGTCCGACCTCCGCCTGCAAGGATGTCCGCGCTATCGACGTGCGAGGCGTCCTGCGCGATTTTTTCCGGTTCGTCGCAATTGTCATCGACGCAGGCTTGCATGAGCGAGGGGAAGTGTCGCAACATGTCCCTTGGGGCACCCAGGGGAGAGCAGGCAGATACTATGTCATTGAAGACAATGATCGCGGCCAGCCCGATCGCCGCGGTGATCAGCGACCCGCGCCTACCTGACAATCCGATCGTTGAGTGCAACGCTGCCTTCTCGGCGCTCACCGGCTATGGGCCGGACGAAATCCTTGGGCGCAATTGCCGCTTTCTCTCCGGGCCGGATACCGAACCTGAACTGACCGAGACCTTGCGGGCCTCCATCCGGGAGCAGAGGCCGGCGCTCGTCGAGATCCTCAATTACCGGAAAGACGGGACGCCCTTCCGCAATGCCGTGCTGGTGGCGCCAATCTTTGGCCCCGGCGGCAATCTCGAATATTTTCTCGGCTCGCAGATCGAAGTCGACGAGGCTGGCGAGGCCGTTGGAGGACGGAGCACGCGAGCGCGCGCCCAAATTGAGGCGCTCTCGCCGAGGCAGCGCGAGGTGTTGAAGCTGATGGCGAGCGGACAGCTCAACAAGCAGATTGCCTTCACGCTGTCGCTGTCGGAGCGGACGATCAAGATGCACCGCGCTGCGCTGCTGCGCGCGCTCGGTGTCGAAACCACGGCCGATGCGATCCGGCTCGCGGTCGAGGCCGGTTTCTAGCCACCGCTCCATCTTCCCTTTGAGGCATATGGGATATCGCGCTGCTGCCGATTAAGAGCGTCGGGATGCCGGACTGACGTCATAGCCCGAGGAGCAGCATGTGAGCGTCAAGCGCGCCTTGGTGATCGGAAGCAGCGGCGGTATCGGTGCCGCGCTTGTGAATCAACTCGTGGCGTCGGGGCGATTTGACCGCATCTATGCCGGGAACAGGCGGCCCCATGCGGCGCACCATTCCAATGTAACTAGGCTGACGATCGACATATTGGACGACGACACGCTTGCCGAGGCAGGTCGCCAGATTGCCCAAGATGGCGCTCTCGACCTGTTGATCGTGGCGACGGGGCTGCTGCATCGCAGGACTGACATCCGTCCTGAAAAAAGCCTCCGGCAGCTTGAAGCATCGGTGATGG
>NZ_DATAJZ010000012.1:0-81827 GCF_036261875.1 Sphingopyxis sp.
CCGAAGGCGAGGTTCGTGGTGATGATGACGCTGGTCCGCTCATAAAGCTTGCTGATGAGGTGGAACAGCAACTGCCCTCCCGAGCGGGCGAACGGCAGATAACCGAGCTCGTCGAGCACGATCAGGTCGAGCCGCGACAGCTGCGCCGCCAGGGTCCCGCCTTTGCCGATCCGGGTCTCCTCTTCGAGGCGTGTCACCACTTCGCCGTCGTCGATGCCTCGGGCACCTATTCGAAGATGGCGCAGGAAATCACCCTCGCGCGCGTCGTCCAGGCTGGCGTCGTGCCGATGGACACGGCTGCCGTCGCGTCCGAGCTTCAGAGGACATGGAACCGCGACGATGCCGCCGAATGGGCTGAGGTCTACACCAAGATTTTTCCGCCCTATCAGCTCCTCATCGAAAGCTGCAACAAGGCCCAACGGGTTGCCAATGAACATGAAGTGCTCGACTCCCAGCGGGGGTAGAACGCAACCAGGATCATGGAGCGGCCGTTTTGGAAGGATCACTGTCCAAACGGCCATTCCGCTATCAGCCAAAAGCTCACGGTAGCTGAGCGTTTGGGTGTGGTATTGATGGGGCTGACGGCGGCGAAACAATGTTCGCGCGCGTCTTGCCGTCAATGTTCGCTTTCGGGTCTTCCGACGCTCGCTGGACTAAGCCGTTCGGTGACAAGGTCGATTTGGTCGGGGACATGAGCTGAAAGCGTCGCGGTTAGGGCCGGGACGCGCGCGCTATCCGGCACCACAAGGTCGCGCCCACCCTGCTTGGCACGATAAAGGCATTCGTCCCCTCTCGCGAGAAGCGATGCGATCGAATCCGCGGGACTGAAGAAACTCACACCGAAGCTGGCGGTAAATTCCGGGTCGCCGGGAATATCCGGCCAGTGCGATGCCTTGAACGCTATCCGAATTTGATCGGCAATCGCTGCCGCCTCATCAAGCGAGGTGTCGGGTAGCAGGACTACAAACTCCTCCCCGCCCAATCTCGCCGCGCATCCTTTGGCATCGATCTGGCTTTGCAGCAACGCGGCGAAGCCAGCGATAACCCTGTCGCCAACATTATGGCCAAACCTGTCATTGATGCTCTTGAAACGATCGATGTCGGCCACGAAGGCAGATGCGGGCTTGGTCAGGCGCCCGGCTTCCTTGGCCGAGAGGAAGAAGGCTTCCATACCGCGCCGATTCAAGATTCGGGTGAGGGGATCGATATGGGCATGTTCGCGATAGAAGTTGATGAAATCCAGGCTGACCGCGAACATGGCCGCGAAGGACAAGGGAACGGCGACCATGATGCCGGTATATTGAATCAACATACCCCAGAAAGATTCGCGCCAGGCTCCCACTATGGGCGGCGTGTCCTTCGCAAAAATATAGAAAATGCACTGCGCTCCGACGAATATGGTGAGCGGTAGAAAGGTATAGAACAGAACTTTATCTGCTTTGGTACTGACTGCGTTCCGAATAGTGTAGAGGCGAAAAGTCAATAATATGGTGCAGCCGAACTGAATGAAGAAGGCTTCCATTTTATGGCTTTGGGACATGGCGAGCGAGCCGCCGGCCAGAGACATGGCCAAAACAATGACTATGATCTCGAAATTCGGGTTGGGATGGAGCCTGAACCGTTGCCCCAAGGCCCGGCACAGGGCGGTCGTGCCCAAAATTATAAGCAAATCTTCCGCCAACGGCTTGATAGTCGAAAAATCCCGCGTGGGGATCGCCATCAGGCCGAACCCTCCACCCAGCAGACATAGGGCTCTGCCCCATTGCGCTGTCGGAAGCCCATTCCGTGCGGCGAGGATCAGGGCCAGGCCGCAGAGCAGAAATGTGATGGGAGAAGCCCAGGCAAGAGCGGACACAGGCAAAGGCTAACCTCTGGCAAGACAGTTATGTGCGCCCGCGACCGCAAAGCGAAAAAACAATATGCCCCAAAAACTGGCGCCGGGCGACGAGTCTATGGCCGTAACCAAGCCTGACATCTGAGCCCACCTTCTCATAAGGGCAGGGAACGTCCTCGCGACCTTCCTTATGGAGCTTGCATCATTAACAAACCTCAAAGATGCAATCATGGGCGCGACTGGCTACGTGCTTCGGTCTTGAACCAATGGCTGGGCCCGATGAGGCGAAGCGGAAATTCCCTGCTTCGAGACCATCTGTCTGATGGTAAGCGGGAAGCCTCAGATAATATATTGCCCGCGGCGGGGCTCAAAAATTGGGTGGCGGCTATCATTGTCCATGCCGAGTCCTGCCAGACCATCATCGGCCACTGCGGGCATTAGAGCGGTTTCCGCTCATTCCGGTTCATCGTCACATGATCTGAAGCAGTTTGCGCATTCGTCAGGCTGGAAGATAGCGGCGAGCTGTAGGCGTGCCCGGCGAACTCACGCGTGCGGATCGCGGTCTCATAATGGATGCGAGCTCCGCCATTTCATGCGATCGGGCACGCCAAGGCTTCGCTTTTATTGGCAAAAATCATTTATTTTCAATGATTTAAGTGGTGCCGCTTCAGGACTCGAACCTGTGGCCCCATCATTACGAATGATGTGCTCTACCAACTGAGCTAAAGCGGCAACGCGGGCGCCTCTAACAGCGAGGCCCGATATTGACAAGCGCCCTCTGGCATTTGTTTTCTGCTCCTTAGCGGGACTGGTATCGGGCCCGGCGAAACGCGCCGCGATGCTGGGATGACGATGATGATGTTGATCTGTTTCCACCACGCAGTGGGAATATTTTTGAGCTCTCTTCCGCTGGTATTTCGACCGTCCAGGCGAGCTTTTGCGTAAAGCGCGCGCCATGTGGTGTCGGCGGGCGGCGGAAATATCGGTCAGGCGCGGGAAACCCACGGCCTGCCTCACGGCGCGATTGACGCTGCGCCCGGCTTTCCACATGCCCGGCGGATGGAGAGGGCGGGAGGCCGGGGGGCGGGACCGTTGGCTCCAGGTCCATGTTCTTTTCCAAGGTGCCGCCCCTTAAATGAATCTTCTTCAGCGCTTTTCGCCCCACGCCCATGACGTCGCCATCGACCTCGGGACCGTGAACACCGTCATCTATGTTCGCGGGCAGGGGATCGTCCTCAACGAACCGTCGGTCATTGCGCTTGAAACGCGCGACGGCGTCCGCAGCGTCAAGGTCGTCGGCAACGACGCCAAGCTGATGATGGGCAAGACGCCCTCGAACATCGAGGCGCTGCGCCCGCTGCGCGACGGCGTCATCGCCGACATCGAGGTCGCGGAACAGATGATCAAGCATTTCATCGACAAGGCGCTCGGCGGGCCGAGCCGGCTGCGCCGCCGCAGCAACGTCGTCGTCTGCGTACCGACCGCCTCGACGATCGTCGAGCGCCGTGCGATCCGCGACGCGGCGTCGAACGCGGGGGCGGTGAGCGTGCAATTGCTCGAGGAGCCGCTCGCCGCCGCGATCGGCGCCGGGCTGCCCGTCACCGAGCCGCTCGGCACGATGGTCGTCGATATCGGCGGCGGCACGACCGAGGTCGCGGTCCTGTCGCTTGGCGGGGTCGCCTACAGCAATTCGGTGCGCGTCGGCGGCGACAAGATGGACGACATGATCGCCTC
This sequence comes from Sphingopyxis sp., assembly GCF_036261875.1. Classification (GTDB taxonomy): domain Bacteria; phylum Pseudomonadota; class Alphaproteobacteria; order Sphingomonadales; family Sphingomonadaceae; genus Sphingopyxis. Next base: position 3,569 of record NZ_DATAJZ010000012.1, read on the forward strand.
GTCGATCCGCCGGAAGCATAATATGATGATCGGCGAAATGACCGCCGAGCGCGTCAAGCTCACCATCGGATCGGCGGTCGCGCCCGGCGGCGCGGGGTTGTCGATGGCGGTCAAGGGGCGCGACCTGGTCAACGGCCGTCCGTCCGAGGTGACGGTGACCGAGGCCGAGATCGCCGACGCGCTCGCCGAACCCGTATCGCAGATCGTCAGCGCGGTGCGCGCCGCGCTCGAAGGAACGCCGCCCGAACTCGCGGCCGACATCATCGACGAAGGCATCACGCTGACCGGCGGCGGCGCGCTGCTGCGGCGGCTGGACCAGGCGATCGCCGAATCCACCGGGCTGCCCGTCCGCGTCGCCGACAACGCGCTGACCTGCGTCGCGACGGGCGCGGGGCACGCGTTCGAGGAAAGCGCCTATCGCCACGTCCTTCTCGCCGCCTGATCGGCGGCGGGGAACACCGCTCAACGGGCACCAAGCCGCCTTGCCAGACGGCGCCGCAGCGCCTAGGAAGTAGCAAGAAAATGATTGCTATGGGTGGTTCAGAAATAAAATCGATATGGATGTCGCTGTCGCGCGCACCTTTCTGGAAATCGTAAAAACCGGCAGTTTTGTCGGCGCCGCAGCCAATCTGAACCTCACCCAGACCGCGGTCAGCGCGCGCATTCGCGGGCTGGAGGCGCAACTCGACCGTCCGCTTTTCGTCCGCAACAAGGCGGGCGCGCGGCTCACCCCGGCGGGCGAGCAATTCCTGCGCTTCGCGACGACGATGGTCCAGGTCTGGGATCGAGCGCGGCGCGCGATCGCACTGCCGCCCGGACGCGACACGGTGGTGACGATCGGCGCGGAGCTCAGCCTGTGGAGCCCGCTGCTGCGCCACTGGCTGCTCTGGATGCGCCGCGAATGCCCCGACATTGCGGTCAGCACGTCGATCGACACCTCGGACCGGCTGATGGAGCGCGTGCAGGACGGGTCGCTCGATGTCGCGGTGGTCTATGCGGCGCCGCCCTTGCCGGGGGTCGTCGCCGAACTGCTGTTCGAGGAGAAACTGGTGCTCGTCCGCACGACGCCGACCGACCGGCCGCTGACGGCGGAGGATCATGTCGCGATCGATTGGGGCGCGGATTTTGCCGCGGGCTATCGTTCGGCCTTTCCCGAACAACCCAATGCCGTGGTTTCGATCGACTATGGGCCGCTCGCGCTCGACTATATCCTCGCCACCGGCGGCAGCGGCTATTTCCGCGAAGGCTTCATCCGGCCGCATCTCGCCGAGGGGCGGCTGGCGATCGTCGCCGACAGCCCCGCCTTTTCCTATTCGGCGCACGTCGTTCATTCGGCTACGGCGGACGCGGGCGTAATGGAGCGCATCCGGCGCGGGCTACGCGCGGCGGCGGGGGCAGCATGAGCGGCGACCGCGCCTCGCCGGTCTGCTACGGCGCCGAAGCCGACGACGTCTATATGGGCTATGCGCCGCGCGACGAGATCATGGCCGCGCTCAACGAACTGCTCGAAGCCGAACGCGCCGGCGCGCGCGTCGCGCTGGGGAGCGTCGGCGATGCGGTGAGCGCCGACCATGCCGCGATGATGCGGACCGTCCGCGCCGACGAAGCACGCTGGTGCGCGATGCTGTCGCGCCAGATCCGGCGGCTCGGCGGCACCCCGTCGCGCAAGTGTGGCGCGTTTCGCGGCAAGGCGATGGCGATTGCCGACCCGATCGAGCGCCTCGCTTTCCTCAACCGCGGCCAGGCGTGGGTGGTGCGGAGGCTCGCCGAGTTGATGCGCCGCGTCCGCGACGACGCGCTCCACGCCGACCTGCGCGACATGCTGGAAAGCCATAAGGTCAATATCGACAGCGCGGCCACCTTTCTGGATGCGAACGGGCCGTCGCCGAACGGGGCGGTTTGACGGCAAAATTTCGCGCGTCAGCCATGAAGAATATGCATTTGTCGAACCCCGGCAGGCTGCGCAACAGGCCCGCGACACCTCATCGAGACAGGAAAGACGCCCATGGACAAGCCGAACCATTCGCCGCGGCCCGAGACGATCGCGGCGGCGCACGGCGTCGCGGGCGACACGGCCTTCGGCGCCGTCGCGCCGCCGCTCTATCTGTCGAGCACTTATGAATTCGCGGGATTCGAAAATCCGCGCGCTTATGACTATGGCCGCGCCGGCAACCCGACCCGCGACCTGCTGGCGGGCGCGCTCGCGAAGCTGGAAGGCGGCGCCGGGGCGGTCGTCACGTCGAGCGGGATGGCGGCGCTCGACCTGATCGTGTCGCAGCTTCCCGTCGGGGGGCGCGTGGTCGCGCCGCACGATTGCTATGGCGGGTCGATGCGGCTGCTCAAGGCGCGCGAGGTGCTGGGTCAGTTGTCGCTACGCTTCGTGGACCAGCGCGACGATGCTGCGGTTGCGGCGGCGCTGGCCGAGAGACCCGCGCTGCTGCTGATCGAGACGCCGAGTAATCCGCTGCTTCGCGTCGTCGATATTGCTTCGCTTGCGGGGCGCGCGAAGGCGGCGGGGGCCATGGTCGCGGTCGACAACACCTTTCTGTCGCCGGCCTTTCAGCGACCGATCGCGCTCGGCGCCGATTATGTCATGCATTCGACGACCAAATATCTGAACGGCCATTCCGACGTAATCGGCGGCGCAGTGATCGCCGCCGGCGCCGGAGGGCTGGAGTCTATTGCGCATTGGGCCAATGTCGTCGGCTGCGGCGGATCGCCGTTCGACGCCTGGTTGACGCTGCGCGGCCTCCGCACCCTGTTCGCGCGGATGCGCGCGCAGCAGGATAATGCGATGGCGATCGCCGAGATGCTGAGCCGTCACCCCGCGGTTTCGGCGGTCCATTATCCGGGCCTGCCGGGCCATCCCGACCATGCCCTCGCGGCGCGCCAGCAATCGGGCTTCGGCGCGATGCTGAGCTTTGAACTCGCGGGCGGCGTTGAGGCGGCGAAGCGGCTGATCGGCGCGCTCCGCGTCTTCACCTTCGCCGAATCGCTGGGCGGGGTCGAAAGCCTGATCGTCCATCCGGCGACGATGACTCACGCCGACATGGGCGACGAAGCGCGCGCGCTGGCGGGGATCGGCCCCGGCCTGCTCCGTGTTTCGGTCGGGCTCGAGGCCGAACAGGATCTGCTGGACGATCTGGAGGCGGGACTGGCGACCTGCTGACGCGGCCGCGACGCCTCATCTCCTTGAGGCAAAACCCGTTTATTCCGCCAGCCCGTTAGAGGAATCGGTCCGGCAGATTCGCGATCCTGAAACATAATTGATATAGGCGTTCGCGCACGGGGGGGAAAGTTCGTGGAGCTTACCCGGTGGAACACAGATATCTTTATGCATCGATCATGGCCGCGTTTCTGATCGCGCTGATCGTTTATGGCGTGACGGGCGCCATCAAAAAGGCGCGCCACCGCCGTCGCATCAGAGGCGAATATTGGCGGCACGGCCCCGCTGAATGAGTGCTATCTAGAGCGGTGAGCCCTTAATCTGACCCACCATCCTGTTCGTGTTTCGACTTCGCTCGACACGAACGGAATTGGGGCGGAATTGGGGCGGTGCCGATTTACGCACGGCGACCTAAATTCCGCTGACGTCGCGCAGGGCGGTGATCCAAACGATATGGAAATCTAAATCTTGGCGGAGCGGGAGGGATTCGAACCCTCGATACGCTTTTGACGTATACTCACTTTCCAGGCGAGCGCCTTCGACCACTCGGCCACCGCTCCGCATGCTCTGGAAGGGGCGCCCTAATCGCTTGCCGGGTCTTTCGCAAGTCGGATGGGCGTGGCAGACAGTCCGCATGAGAAATCTGCTCCTGGCCGTCGCCCTGCTTGCTCTTCCGGTTCATGCCGGGGAACCCGCCCCGGTCCCATCGCCGGGTGAGATTGCCGCCGCGGCGCCCGCGAGCGACTGGATCGCGATCGCGCCGTCCGACATGCTGGTCATGGACCTCGCGCCCGATGCGAAGGGCAAGCCGCGCCGCGTCGTCATCCAGTTGATGCCGCCGCCCTTCAGCCAGGGCTGGATTGGCAACATTCGCAAGCTCGCCGCCGCGCATTGGTGGGACGGCACCGCCGTCACCCGCGTGCAGGACAATTATGTCGCGCAATGGGGCGATCCGACCGAGAAGAAGCCGTTGCCCGAGCGGCTGGTGACGGTGCCGGAAAGCGACTATGTCCAGCGCGTGCCTGCCGCCGAAGAGGGACAACTCGGCCGGCTTGGGTTGGTCGATTCCTATGCCGAAACGGCCGATATCAGGGATGGCTGGCCGCTTGCCCAGAGCGGTGATTATTGGTGGCCGGTCCATTGCTACGGCGCGGTCGGCGTCGGCCGCAACATGTCGCCCGATACGGGCTCGGGCGCCGAACTCTATGCCGTCATCGGCCACGCGCCGCGCCATCTCGACCGCAATATCGCGGTCGTCGGCCGCGTGATCAGCGGGATCGAGCATCTGTCGAGCCTGCCGCGCGGCACGGGCGATCTCGGCGTCTATGCGCGCGCGGAGGAGCAGGTGCCGATCCTTTCGATCCGGCTCGCGACCGACTTGCCCGCGGCCGAGCAGCCGAAGTTCGAATATCTGTCGACCAACAGCGACAGCTTTGCGCGCTACGCCGACGCGCGGAAGAATCGCCGCGATCCCTTTTTCATCGCACCCGCGGGTGGCGCCGACATCTGCAATATTCCGGTTCCGATCCGGCCTGTCGCCGCGAAATAGGCGCGGTGGAGGATTTCACCGTCACGACGCCGCTGTGGCGGTGGCAGTCGGCGACCGCGCCGGCGGCGTGGTTCTTCCTGACGATTGCGGGCGAGGCGGCCGATGGGATTCGCCTTGCCGCGATCGGTGGTCAATGGCTCGATGGCCGCAAGGGTTTCGGCTCGGCCCGCGTGCGCGCGACGATCGGCGATACGCGCTGGAACACTTCGGTCTTTCCGCACCGCGAAAGCGGCGGCTGGCTGCTTCCGGTCAAGGCCGCGGTCCGCAAGGCCGAAAACCTTGCCGAGGGCGACGCGGTGACGGTGACCGTCAGTCTTTAGGCGGGTTTTCCGCCTTCGCCTCGCGCGCCTGCGTCTTGCGCTTGCGCAGGTTGGCGCGCAGCGCCTCGGCGAGGCGGCGTTCGCGTTCGAGGTCGGCGGGGGAGGGCGGTTTGCTCACAAAGGGGGCGATGCGGCGAAATCGGCGTAGCGTCAAGCCTCGCACCTTGACAGCGGCAAGGCGCCCCGCCATAGGCCGCGCCTGCCCAGCGAGCATGCGCTCGCCGGCACCCGGATGCTGCTGTAGCTCAGTGGTAGAGCGCACCCTTGGTAAGGGTGAGGTCGAGAGTTCAATCCTCTCCAGCAGCACCAGTTTCCTGAAATTGCCGGCACTGGCTGATCAGGGGTGTTGGTCGTCATTCAGTAGGCGTTGCCGCGCCGTCGTTGCGCGCTGCACCTCGATCCGCATCTCCAACTCGCGCTGTTCGGAATCGGACAGGCCGTCGGCGGCATAGCGTTCGGACAGCGTGCCGATCATGTCGGCCTCGCGCTTCAATCCCTTGGCCTCTCTTTTTGTCAGTTCGCCGCTTTTGCGGCCGTCGCGAATGCGATCGCGCAGTTCGCCGATCTCGTGGCCGATCGGCGGGGACGGTGTCATCGTTCCGTGATCGGCGATGCCGGGCATCGGGTCGTTGCGGGGGGATGGCGTGACAATGAACTGGGCGTGCGCCAGTGACGGCAAGCCGAACAGCAGGACGGGCAACAGGACCGGACGCATCGGCTTTCTCCCTCGGTGGCAGAACCGCGATGCTCGGCTCCCGCGACTGAACCTCCTGTGAATTGGCCTCAGGTTCGTCAGATTCGCGCCGACAGCAGCCAGTCGTGGAACAGCTTGACCGACGGCTGGCGCAGCGCGCGCGGGCGGCAGACGAACCAATAGCTGTAGGGGCTGTCGACATCGAAATCGAACAGGCGGACGAGGCGCGGATCCTGTGCATCGTCAAAATGATGGCCATGCATGAAGGCGACCCCGATGCCCTGTGCCGCCGCTTCGAGCATCAACGGACCCGAATCGAAGAAATCGATCCCCGCCGGCTCAAGATAGGGCATGCCGACCGCCTTCCGCCACTCGGCGAAGGTCTCGGGCATTTCGCGGTGGAGCAGGACGGTCAGGCGCTGCAATTGTTCGGGGACGGTGATCGCGCGGCCGTCGTCGGTCAGCGTCTTGGCCGCGATGGGGAAAACCTTGTCCTGGTCGAGCCGTGCCGCATAAAGCGCCGGATCGATCGTTCGTGCGAGCGCGATCGCCGCGTCGATCCCTTCGCCCAGCCGGGCCTCGGCGTGCGACAGCGTGTCGAGATCGATATGCAGTTCGGGGTGCAGGCGGCGCAATTCGGGCAGGCGTGGAAAGAGCCGCTGCTGCGCGAAGAGCGGCAGGACATTGAGGTGCAGGCGCAGCGACGCGTCGGGACTGCCGACACGGCCGAGTACCCCGCGCAGATCGTCGATGATCGGCGATAATTGTTCCTGCAACTCGCGTCCCGTCTCGGTCAGGCTGAGGCCGTGATGGTGACGGTTGAAGAGCGGCCGTCCGACCGCGTGCTCAAGCGTCTGGATGCGCCGCGATAGCGCCGGCATCGACAGGCCAAGCTCGCTCGCGGCCGCCTTTACCGTGCCGTGACGTGCGACCTCGAGAAAGGCTTCCATGCTGCTGAGGGGGGGAAGGCGTTGCATGATCGTCTCAGCGGCGGTGATGGCATGGCACTTACTGACATGCCAGAAAATTTGTGCGGTGCGGTGTAATTGGCGTCTGCCGTTCCGAGCGAACGGGGGTCGAAAATCGGGAACGACCATCCTATCTTCCGCATATTGACCTCTTTGCGGGAGAAAGAATTTGGCCGACGCCGCGGTAAAAGAGAAAAGCGTCAAACTGCAAGTCGCCAATGCGCGCGCCGAGGAAAGCGGGGGCGGCATTGCCCGCATCCCGCGATCGGCGATGGCCCAGCTTGGCGTGACCGAAGGCGACGTCATCCAGATCAGCGGCAAGCGCGAGACCGCCTCGCGCGTCGTCGCGCCCTATGCCGAGGACGAGGGGCTGGAGGTCATCCGCCTCGACGGCCTGCAGCGCGCCAACGCTGGCGCGGGGGCGGGCGACATGGTGCAATTGAGCCGCGCCGAAACGCGCCCCGCGACGCGCGTCGTCTTTGCACCCGCGCAGGAGAATCTGCGGCTTCAGGGCTCCGCGAACGCGCTCAAACGCAGCTTCTTCGGGCGCCCGCTCGTCGCGGGCGACACCGTTGCGACCGCGGGGCAGCAGCGGCTGCCGTCGGGCGACATGCCGCCACAATTGCGCCAGATGCTCAACGCACCGGCCTATGCGCTTGCCGAAGTGCGCCTGCTCGTCGTCTCCGCGAGCCCCAAGGGGATCGTGACGATCGACGAGAATACCGAAGTCGAACTGCTTCCCGAATATCAGGAGCCGCAGGATACGCGGCGCACCGACGTCACCTACGACGATCTCGGCGGGCTTGGCGATACGATCGACCAGCTTCGCGAGATGGTCGAGCTGCCGCTCCGCTATCCCGAACTGTTCCGCCGGTTGGGCGTCGATCCGCCGCGCGGCGTGCTGCTCCACGGCCCGCCGGGAACGGGCAAGACGCGGCTCGCGCGCGCGGTCGCAAACGAGAGCGAGGCGCAATTCTTCCTGATCAACGGGCCCGAGATCATGGGCAGCGCCTATGGCGAATCCGAAAAGCGGCTGCGCGATGTGTTCGAGGCCGCGACCAAGGCCGCGCCCTCGATCCTGTTCATCGACGAGATCGATTCGATCGCGCCGAAACGCGGGCAGGTGACGGGCGAGGCGGAGAAGCGCATCGTCGCGCAGCTCCTGACCCTGATGGATGGGCTGGAACCGCGGACGAACCTCGTCGTCATCGCGGCAACCAACCGTCCCGATGCGATCGACGAGGCGCTCAGGCGTCCGGGCCGGTTCGACCGCGAAATCGTGATCGGGGTTCCCGACGAGAGCGGCCGCCGCGAGATATTGGGCATCCACACGCGCGGTATGCCGCTTGGTGAGGATATCGACCTGGCCGAACTCGCACGCACGACTTTCGGCTTCGTCGGCGCCGATATGGCGGCGCTCACGCGCGAGGCGGCGATCGAGGCGGTGCGGCGGATCATGCCCAAGCTCAACCTTGAGGACGGGACGATCCCGCCCGAAGTGTTGGAGGAATTGCGCGTCACGCGCGATGACTTCAACAACGCGCTAAAGCGGGTGCAGCCATCGGCGATGCGCGAGGTGATGGTGCAGGCGCCAAAGACGCGCTGGAGCGACATCGGCGGCCTCGATGCCGCGCGCGACAAATTGATCGAAGGGATCGAACTGCCGCTCAAGAATCCCGAGGCGTTCCGCCGGCTCGGCATTCGCCCGGCGAAAGGCTTCTTGCTTTATGGGCCGCCCGGAACCGGCAAGACGCTGCTGGCGAAGGCGGCGGCGCGCGAATCCGACGCGAACTTCATCTCGATCAAATCGTCCGACCTGCTTTCCAAATGGTATGGCGAGAGCGAGCAGCAGATCGCACGACTGTTCGCGCGGGCAAGGGCGGTCGCGCCGACGATCGTCTTCATCGATGAGCTCGACAGCCTGGTCCCCGCTCGAGGCAGTGGGACATCCGGCGAGCCGCAGGTGACCGAACGTGTCGTCAACACGATCCTCGCCGAGATGGACGGGATCGAGGAGATGCAGTCGGTCGTCGTCATCGGCGCCACCAATCGCCCGAACCTGATCGATCCGGCGCTGCTGCGTCCGGGGCGACTCGACGAACTCATCTATGTGTCGGTGCCGAATGCCGAGGGGCGGAAGCGCATCCTCGAGATTCACACCGGCAGGATGCCGCTTGCGGACGATGTGTCGCTCGACACGTTGGCCGAGCGCAGCGAGCGCTTCACGGGCGCCGATCTGGAAGATCTCGTCCGCCGCGCAGGTCTTGCGGCGCTCAAGCGGTCGCTGAGCAGCGATGTCGTCACCATGGCGGATTTCGAGGCGGCGCTGAAGGATACGCGGGCGTCGGTGACCGAAGCCATGGAAAGGGATTATGAAAAGATCCAGGGCGAGATCAAGCAGGCGGCGATGAGCGTCGACCCGATCGGCTTTTTCGCGCCGGGGATGCTCAAGCCGATGCGCGAGCGGAAGCATCCCGACGATCCGCCCGAAGAGACGAAGGATTGAACCTGCGCGTCCCGGCTAAGGCCGGGATGGCGCGGGAGCTTGATGACTTTGGTTTCCTCGCTCATCATTGCGAGCGAAGCGAAGCAATCCAGGGCGGTTTACGCACGCTCTGGATTGCCGCGTCGCTTCGCTCCTCGCAATGACGAGTGAAGGCAATGTGATCCCGCTCTAAATATGTATGTCCGGAACAGTCTGGTCCTGCCGTAGCGCGGACCAGCCCCACACCACCAGCCAGGCGCAGAAGGCGGCCATTAGACCATAGGCGGCCATCGCGTGCCAGTTGTAGAGCAGCACACCGATCGCGGGCGAGATGATATAGGCGGACCCATTGATCGACGCGGTCATGCCCGCGACGCTGCCTTGATCACGGCGCGGGACCGATAGCGACGCACCCGCGGTGAAACCGGGACGAAAGAGACCGAAGCCGAGCGACGCGAAGGCGAAACCGATGACGATGGCGTGCATATCCTGCGCCAGTCCCGTCATGATGATTCCCGTCCCGCCAAAGGCGGCGCCATAGAGCACGGTCGTGCGCGGCGTCATCTTGAGTAGCGGGATCAGCCCCCATTGTGCGAGCAGCGTCGCGAAGGCGCCGCCCATCAGCACGATGCCGGTAATCGCGGCGCCCTCGTCGGGTTTCAGCCGCAGGTGCAGCCGGTCGAGGATCAGAAAGCCGATGACGCCAAGCATCATCGCTTGCGCCTGACCGCCGAAAAAGCCCGCGTAGAGCCAGGGACGAACGCGCTCGTCGCGCCAGCCGAGCGACTCCTGCGTCGCAGGGTCGCGGTCATTCTCGTCCTCGGCGGTGGGCTCGGCCGGGCCGGCGGAAAGCGGATAGGGGGCGATCGCGCCGCGGGCGGCAAAGCGCGGCGTGTCGTTCGGAAGCCGCCAGCGCAGCATCACCAGCACGATCATGCCGATGACCGCAAAGACGAGAAGCGGGCCGGCGAGGCCGAAGATCGGCAGGATGAAGAAGGGAGCGACAGCCGGGCCGATGACGGTTCCGAGGCCGAAGGATGAGGAGACGAGCGACAGGGCTTGTGTGCGCTCCTCGGCGTCGGTGCGCGCCGCGACATAGGCCTGCACCGCTGGCGGCGATGCCGACCCGAAACCGCCATAGAGGCTGCGGAACAAGGCGAAGAGGATGAAGGTCGTGCTGGCAGCGAGCCAACCCGACAAGCCCGCCCACAGCGCGAGGCCGCATAGCGCCATCGACAGGAAAAAGCCGATGATCCCGCGCGCCATCAGCACCTTGCGGCCGCGCTTGTCGGACTGGCGCGCCCAATAGGGCGCGGTCAGCACCCAGAGCAGCGCCGACCAGCTGAAGGCAAGGCTGACCCAGACGTCCGGAATGCGAAGTTTGGCACCGATCGCGGGCAGGATCGACTGCATCGCGGTGTTGCCGGCGGCGGCAACGAGCATGACCGCGAACAGCACCGCCATACGGTCGGCAGGAATCGATTTGGCCGTCACCTCGTCCCCTTTCGGTCGCCCTGCGCCGCGGTCAGCGTCTTCCTACACGCGAAAGGGGGGCTGTCCAGTGTCAAGACCGACTCTTTCCTTGCGCTGGCGGGCCGATTTTGCCACGCACTTATCCAGCCGCAACAATGCGAAAGCCGTCATGACCAATCCTCGGGCGCAGGCCCAATCGACCGTCTCGCCGATCCGCCGGGTTCGCGAGAAGCTGAAGCGCTTTTTCGGACCGTGGGGGATGTTCGTGAAGGGCTTCATCAAGCATCCGGTCATGGTCGGATCGATCGTCCCGTCCTCGCCGACGCTGATCCGCCACATGCTGCGCCCGGTCGACTGGAAAAATACGAAATTGTTCGTCGAATATGGCCCCGGCGTCGGCACCTTCTGCCGCCCGGTTCTCGAACGCATGGCGGGCGATGCGACATTGATCGCGATCGATACCAACCCCGATTTCATCGAATATCTCCGCAAGGACATTCGGGACAGCCGCTTCATCGCGGTCCACGGCTCGGCCGCCGATGTCGAGGAGATCGTCCGCGCGCACGGATTCGAGCAGGCCGACTATGTGTTGTCGGGCCTGCCCTTCTCGACGCTGCCGGCGGGGGTCGGCCCCGCGATCGCCGCCGCGACTCATCGCGTGCTGCGTCCGGGCGGCGCCTTCCTCGTCTATCAGTTCCGCGCCCGCGCCCGCGATTTCCTTGCGGCACATTTCCGGCGCATCGACAATGCGTTCGAATGGGTGAACGTCCCGCCCTGCTTCCTCTTCTGGGGCTGGAAGGACTAAATCTCGCTCTCGGGATCGATTTCCCCCAGCCCGAAATTCAGCCGCCGCGTCACCGTATAATCGGCGACGCCGACGACGAACCAGGCGAGCGTCCAGCGCAGCCGCGTCAGCCAGTTCGCCCGCGCCTTGTGGCTCGCGGCGGTGACGATTTCGCAATCGCCTTTCAGCCCGTCCAGAAAGTCGCGCATCTGCTGGGCGAAGCCCGCATCATCGATACGCAGCATCCCCTCGACGTTCAGGAACAGGCTGCGCATGTCGAAATTGGCGGTGCCGACGTGGACAACGTCGTCGATCACGATCAGCTTCATATGCAGCCGGCACGGCTGATATTCCCAGATCGCTGCCTTCTTACGGAGCAGATAGCCGTAGAGCAGCCGCGAGGCGCCGATCGTGGCGGGGTTGTCCGACTTCGCCGCCATCACGAAGCGCGCTTTCCCCGCCCGCGCGACCCGGCCGAGCCGCCGGAGCATCCCCTGACCGGGCGAGAAATAGGCCATCGCCATGTCGAGCCGCCGTGCCCCGACCAGATCGCCGCGCACCATCCGTGCCCAGGGCGACAGGCGCTGGGTCGGGCCGCCGACCAGCCAGGACAGCGGTTTGCCATCGACCGGCCATTCGCGGATCAGCCGGCGTAGCACCAGCAGCTTGCCGTCGTCGTGGACGGTATAATCGTGCAGCGCCTCGAACCATTTGGTCATATCCGCGACGACGGGGCCGCGGATGACGATGCCGAGGTCGAACCAGCAATGCGTCCGCCGGTTGCTGAGATAGGGATTCGCGATGTTGAAGCCGCCGGTTACGCCGGCTTCGCCGTCGATCAGCAGCAATTTCTGGTGGTTGCGGACGAGATAGCTCGATCGCCAGCGCCGCGAGAAGAAGATGACGCTGCCCCCCGCGGCGCGGAGAGGCGCGAAGAGGGTGTCGGATATGTCGCCCGACCCGAAGCTGTCGATCACCGCGCGCACGCGCACCCCGCGCTGCGCCGCCGCGGTCATCGCGCCGAGAATCTGCTGCCCGGCATCATCGTCCTCGAAGATATACATGATCAGGTCGACGCTGCGGATCGCGCCGCCGATCAGTGCGAGCAGCCGCTCGAGCCGCCGTTCGCCGTTGAAGATCACCTCCAGCCGATGGCCCGCCACGTCCGCTTTCAACGTATCGAGGGGGCCGGCGGCTGCATCGGGCTCGGTCATGCCTTGCTCATAGGCTTGGGGGCGTGGAGCCCGCAAGGGCAGGGGTTTGATTGACATCGGCGGCGCCCGCTGCTAGCGCGCAGCGCTTGCCGCCATGCCTCTGGCTGGCCTCTCCGCTTCTAAGGAAACACAATGGCCCGCGTTACCGTCGAAGATTGCGTCGACAAGGTTCCCAACCGCTTTGATCTGGTGCTGCTTTCCGCGCATCGCGCCCGCGAAATCTCGGGCGGCTCCGAACTGACGGTCGATCGCGACCGCGACAAGAATCCGGTCGTCGCGCTGCGCGAAATCGCCGAGCAGACGGTGCGCCCCACCGATCTCGGCGATGCGCTCGTCGGTTCGCTCCAGAAGGTCGTCGTCGATGATGACGATACGCCCGACGAAATCAGCTCGATCGCGCGTTCGGCCGAAGCGCTTCGCCTGACCGCGGCGGCGCCCCCGCGCAGCCCGGCCGGTGGCGGCGGCGACTTCGAATAAGCGCCGACGACAGTCGATAACCAAGGGGGCCGCGGGAAACCGCGGCCCTTCTTGATTCAGAGGAGTGTGGTGAGTTCGGCGATGCGGATCGCGCGCGAGGCGAGCATGGGTTCGAGGATGACCCCGATGCGGTGCGCGCGCGGCGAACCGATTTCGACGTTGAACAGGCTGTTCGCGATCACGTCGGCGATCTGCACGCCGTCCGAGCGCCTACTGTCGGCGAGCGACGCTTGGCCCCAACCGGCAAGCCCGGCCTGGATCGTTTCGCGCACACCGGCCAGGATCACCGGGTCGTAGCGACCGTCGTCGATCACGACGTCGGTGCAGACGCCGCCAGTTTCGGGAAGCCAGTTGCTCACCGCGAGATCGAGCAACGCCGTATAGAGCGCGAGATCGGTCGCGAGCCGACCATCGGCGGGCGGCGCAAGATTGTCGCGCTTCGCCACCGCGACCCACGCCCGTCCGCCCGCGCGATCGAAGAGTTCGAGCAGATAGGCGCGCTCGGTCAGGCTGATCCGGCTGCCCTTGAGCTCGCCGCGCAGCCCGGTGACGGCGCGGAAGCGGGCATGGATCGCCGCGGCCGCATCAGGGGAAAGCATCACGGCGGCGAAGGTCATCGCGCCCGTATTGAGCCCACCCGATTCATCGCAATAGATCGTCATGCCGCACCCTTCTTCGCCTCATGCACGCCGCATCAGGCGGGGCAGGGATAGCGCTTCCGCATCAGTCCATCGAACGCCGAATAGATGGAAATCGATTTGCGCGATTGCGGCGGATAGCTGCGCAGATGTGCGAGCCATTGTTCGGGGGAGAGCGTGCCGCTTTCGGGCGGGCAGCTCGTGGTCCTGCGCCCGGCCTTGCGTTCGGCATCGATCCGCGCCTTGTAGCGCTTGCCCGCGGCGATCACTTCGCCTTTCAGATAATGGGCCTCGGGGGTTGCGATCGCCAGCGGCCCCAGCCGTTCGATCGAACCGGCGCGCGCGAGAAAGGTCGCGACGCTCATGTCGCCGGGCGCCATGCCGCACAGCAGAGCGCCCGCGCCGAGTGCGGCAAAAGCCGATCCGATCCGCATTTCCCCGTTGGTCATGCGGACCGGAATCGTGCAAAATCAATGAACAAGGTCTGAATCAGACGCCCTGCGGGTTGGCGTCGCCGAAGGGGCGCGGCTTGCGCTTGATCTGCGGCAGGCCGCCGGCGTGGCCCTGAACCGGGTTGCCGTGCTTGTCCCGATCATTGTCGCGGCCGATGTCTTCGCCCTTGATCGCGCGCTTCGACTCTTCGCCCGACAGCGTCTCATATTCGAGCAGCGCCCCGGCAAGCAGGTGAAGCTCGTCGAGATTGTCGGTCAGCACCTTGCGCGCGACATTCTCGCCTTCCTCGACGAGGCGGCGAACTTCGGCGTCGATCAGCTTGGCGGTTTCCTCGGACATATTCTGCGCGCGCGAGACGCTGTGGCCGAGGAAGACCTCGTCCTGATTGTCGCGATAGCGCAGCCAGCCGAGCTTTTCGGACATGCCATATTCCATGACCATCGCGCGCGCCATGTCGGTCGCCTGCTGGATGTCGTTCGAGGCGCCGGTGTTGAGTTCGTCCTTGCCGTAGATGAGCTGTTCGGCGATGCGGCCGCCGAAGCAGAGCGCGAGGCGTGCCTTCATCTGCTTCATATTCTGCGAATAGCGGTCGCGCTCGGGCAGGTTCCACGTCACGCCCAGCGCGCGGCCGCGCGGGATGATCGTCACCTTGTGCAGCGGGTCATTGCCCTCGACATGCAGCGAGACGAGCGCGTGGCCGGCTTCGTGATAGGCGGTCGCCTTTTTCTCGTCCTCGGTCATCACCATCGAGCGGCGTTCGGCGCCCATCATCACCTTGTCCTTGGCCTCCTCGAATTCGTTCGAGGCGATCAGGCGCTTGCCCTTGCGCGCCGCGAGCAGCGCCGCTTCGTTCGCGAGGTTGGCGAGGTCGGCGCCCGAGAATCCGGGCGTGCCGCGGGCGATACGGCGGAGATCGACGTCGGGCGCGAGCGGCTTCTTGCGCGTGTGGACTTCCAGAATCTTCTGGCGGCCCTCGATGTCGGGGCGCGGCACGACGACCTGGCGGTCGAAGCGGCCGGGGCGCAGCAGCGCGGGGTCGAGCACGTCGGGGCGGTTGGTCGCCGCGACGATGATGATGCCCTCATTCGCCTCGAAACCGTCCATCTCGACGAGCAACTGGTTGAGTGTCTGTTCGCGCTCGTCATTGCCGTTGCCGAGCCCGGCGCCGCGATGGCGGCCGACCGCGTCGATTTCGTCGATGAAGACGATGCACGGCGCGTTGCGCTTCGCCTGCTCGAACATGTCGCGGACGCGCGACGCGCCGACACCGACGAACATCTCGACGAAGTCCGAACCCGAAATGGTGAAGAAGGGCACGCCCGCCTCGCCCGCAATCGCGCGGGCAAGCAAGGTCTTGCCGGTGCCGGGCGAGCCGACGAGCAGCGCGCCCTTCGGAATCTGGCCGCCAAGCTTCGAGAATTTGGTCGGGTCTTTCAAAAACTCGACGATTTCTTCCAGCTCCTCGCGGGCTTCGTCGATCCCCGCGACATCGTCGAAGGTCACGCGGCCCTGCTTTTCGGTCAGCATCTTGGCGCGCGACTTGCCGAAGCCCATCGCGCCCGAGCCATTGTTCTTCTGCACCTGGCGGAAAACGAAGAAGGCGATGCCGAGGATCAGCAGGAAGGGCAGCGACTGGATGAGCAGATAGACCCAGATATTGCCGGTTTCGGTCGGCTTGCCGTCATATTTGACATTATTGTCGTTGAGCATCTTCAGCAGTTCGGGGTCGCGCACGATATTGGCGGTGAAGCGGTCGCCGTTGGTCAGCTCGCCGGTGACGCGATCCTCGGACAATACGACCTGCTTGACGGCGCCTTCCTGCACCTTCTGCCGGAACTCGGAATAGGCGAGCGTGTTGCCGGTCGGCTGCGCCGCGCCCCCGAAGATCGAGGCGACGAGGAGCATGGCAAGCAAGATGCCGCTCCAGATCATCACGCTCTTCATCCAGGGATTGCCCTGCGGTTCCTTGTCGTCCTGCATCGGAATCTTTCCAAAATTCGCGCCAAAATTTGCGCACGCGGCGCTTCTCTCCCGATAATGTAGGATAATCGGGTTAAATGACAATGAGCCAATTCGCCCTAGGCGCGCGCTTTCCGTCGCGGCGCGGCGGAAATACGCCAGATCGTGCCGGCGAGGCCGGGAACCGCATCGATCAGCAGCGCACCGACCATCGCGCGCCGGCCCGCCTTCATCGCGGCAATGACGCCGTCGAGCGACGCGCCGCGCAGCGCCAGCCCGGGATCGTTGGCGCGCAGCCGCTGGGTGACGACGCGGCGGAACATCTCGGGCGGGTAGCCTTCGTCGCGGATCACCGCGATATCGGACGCATCGGGCCACGAGGCGATGAGCCGCTCGACCGCCCAGTCGATCGCTTCGTCGGCCTCGGCCAGCCAGCGTGCCGAGCGCGCTGCCGCCTCGACATCGAGGGTCGTCTGGGCGCGCAGCGCGTGGCGCAGCCGCGCGCGGTCGAAGCGGTCGTCGGCGTTCGACGGATCGTCGACGAAGGGGATGTCGTTGTCGAACGCGATCCGCATCAGATCGTCGCGCCGCCAGTGCAGCAGCGGCCGCAGCACCGATCCGTTGCGCGCGCGAATCGCGGCCAGGCCGCCGACCCCGCTCGCGCGGTTTAGCCGCATGACGATCGTCTCGAGCTGGTCGTCGGCATGATGCGCGGTCAGGATATGCGCGATGCCATGATCCTGACGCCATCCGTCGAGCAGGCGATAGCGCTCGGCGCGCGCCGCCGCCTGCGTCGATCCCCGGATCGGTGCCGGCGGAAGCAGCGTGTCATGCGGAATATGCTCGCGCGTGCAGAAGCCCGCGACCATGCGCGCTTCCTCGTCGGATCCCTTGCGCAGACCGTGATCGACCGTCGCCGCGCGGACCTGACCGGGCAGCAGCGTCGCCATCAGCCAGAGCAGCGCCATGCTGTCGGGACCGCCCGAGACCGCGACGCCATAATGCAGCCGCTGCCAGTCGGTACCGGCGAGCGCGGCGAGGTCGTGCCCGAGCCGTTCGACGGCCTCGCTGCTGTCAGCAGCCTGCTTTTGCTTTTGCGGCGGCTGCATCGGTGCGGACATCCTGCGGCGCCTTGTCGCCGTAAACATCGTCGAGTTCGCGGAACGCCTTGCAGGCGTCGGCCTTGCGGCCGAGCTTTTCGAGCGCGACGCCCATATACATCAGGCTGTGCGGGGCGCGGGGTCCGCTCGGCCGATCCTTGTAATTATTGTAGAAAGCGACCGCGGCGAGGCTGGGCTTGCCCTCGTCGAGATAGGCGCGGCCGAGCAGATTCTGCGCAAAGCTCGCCTGATTGCTCTTCGGCCATTTGGTCACGACGGTCTTGAGCTGGGTTTCCGCCTCGGGATAGAGTTTCGCATCCCAGAGGCGAAACCCGTAATCATAGGCATCCTGCTGTTCGTTGCCGGTCGAGGGAATTTCGACCTTCTTGACCAGGGCGAGGCGCGCGGCGTCGGGCGACGCCGCCTTGGCGGGCGTCGCGGCGGGCTTCTTCGCGGGCGCTGCCGCTGTCGTGACAGCGGGCGTCGGCTTCACCGTCGGCACCACCGGCAGGCTGGCGGGGGTCGCCTCCGCCGCGGCTTCGGCGGGGAAGCGCCTATCCATCTCGGCCTTGTAGGCGGTGAACTGTTTTTCGAGCTCGCGGAGCTGATAGGCATTCTGCTCGGTCTGACCGGTCAGCGTCTGAAGCTGCGATTCGAGCGCGTCGACCCTTGCGGTCAGGTCGGCAATCGGGGTCGCGGCCTTGGCGCGCTCGCCCGGCGTGTTGTCGGGCGCGATCTCACCTTCGAAAAAAGTCGGGGCGCCGCCGGGGAAGACCTGGCGCTGGACCGCGCGCATTTCCTTTTCGAGCCGATCAACGCGCTTGGTGACGGTCTGGTCCTGCGCCTGTGCCGGTGCGGCCGCCGCGATCGCGACCGCCGCCACGCCCATGAGAGTGACATGCTTCATCATTTGCCGATAGGCCCCCACAGATTAACCAATTTTATCTTGCTCTTCATAACGCCCGAACCGGTGGGCGCGCAAACCTATTTCGGCGCGCTGCCGCATCACCTCGGCAGGGTGAAGGCGTTCAGCGCCGGGTCTTGGACGCGGGCGTCGCTGCCGGGGCGGCAGTCGCGGTGCTGCCGCCGGCGCGCGCGACGAGGTCGACCGGCTTCAGCGAGATGCCTTTGACCAGCGTGTCGGCGGGGCCGATCGGGCCGACGTCGCGGCCGCCCACGGTGACTTTCAGCGCTTGCGGAATGCTGGTGCGAAGCGTGAACTGCTCGATATAGGCGGGCGGCACCTCATAGGTTTCGCCGGGATCGAGCGTCCGCCAATTCTCGGTCTTGCCCTTGGCGTCGTCGAAGCCGATCCACACTTCGGAAAGACCGGTCAGCACGACCGGCGCATTCGCGGCGACGGAGGCGCCGGTCTTCGCCGGGGCGGTCGCGGGCGCGGCCTTGGTGGCGGGGGCTTCCGAATCCTCGGCCGCCTGGTTCTGCGCCGCGATCAGCGCCTCGTCGGGTTCGACCGACAGGAAACGCCAGACGCCATAGGCCGACACCAGCAGCAGCGCGACGATGACGAGCGTCCAGGTCAGCCGCGCGGTCGGCAGGCGCGCCGGGTCGGTCGGCTCATAGGCTTCGTAGACCGGCCGCGCGCCATATTGATCCTCTTCGAGCTCGCGGCGGATCGACGCCGCGATCTCGGCCTCCGGCAGGTCGACCGCGCGGGCATAGGCGCGCGCGAAGCCGGTGACGTAAGTGCGGCCCGGCAGTTCCGAGAAATCGGACTTTTCAATGGCGTCGAGGTGCCTTTGCGTGATCCGCGTGCGCGTCGCCACGTCGGCGAGCGACAGGCCGGCAGCTTCGCGCGCCAATCGCAGCTTGTCGCCGGTGCGCGTGATCGCCAACTCGCCCTGCTCGGGGGCGGTTTCCTCGTCTGCCATCGCTGTCTCCTTGCCGGCCGATGCAACCCGGTTCGGCCGTGCGGGCCGTTCATCGCATTGACGGCGCGCGAAAGTCAAATGGAGTTCGGTAAACGAACGGTTGAAAAGAAGCGGTTACGGGTTTCGGCCAAAGGCAGACGCCGAAGGACCGTTCCATAGGACTGATCGATCGATAATCTTGCCATGGGACGGCAGCGATCTTTCTCCTGTTCGTCCGGGCGGCCTTTCGTCGGCTCGCCGTATCCGCAGCACGGCCGGGCAGCTAAGTATTTGGTGTGACCGCGTGCGATGCGTCACCGACGGGCCATTACCGTTCGACAGGAGCCTTCATGTTCAAACCCTCCGGTGCGCTCATCGCGCTGTGTCTTGCCGGCCTTGCGCCACTTGCCGCTTCCCCTGCGTGCGCGCAGGGCGCGGCGGCGGCCGCTTCGTTGACGCCCGGCACGAAGGTCTATGACCAGAATGGCGAAGAGGTCGGGCAGATCGTCAAGGTGGCGGGTGACAAGGTCGCTGTGGCGATCGACGGCAACGGTCTGGTCGTGCCGAAGGATGCGTTCGTGAAGTCGGCGAAGGGGCCCGCCCTCAAGGCGCCCAAGGCGAAGATCCTCGCGGTGCTGAAGGAGGCCGAGGCTGATGCGGCGGCGGTCGATGGCGCCTTGAAGCCGGGGGTGGCGGTCCGCAGCGCCGACGGTGCGGCGGTGCTGGGCAAGATCAAGGAAATCGTGGCGCAGGGCGCGGTGCTGACTACCAGCGAGGGCAATATCACGATGCCGCGCGCCGCTTTTTTCCTGTCGGATAAGGGGCTGGCCGTGAAAGTGAACGAAAAACAGTTCATCGAAGGCGTCCGGGCGGCGCGGGCGCAGAAAAAGAAAGGCGGTTAGCGGGCCCTTCATCCCTTACCTTTGTCATTCCCGCGAAAGCGGGAACCCAGAGCGCGCGTCGGCTTACCCCACACTAGGTTCCCGCTTTCGCGGGAATGACGAAGATTTGGGAACCATCCTAAGCCAGAGGTCACACCCTACAGCACATATTTGCTGAGGTCGGTGTCGCCCACCACATCGGCGAGTTGCTTGTCGACATAGGCGGCGTCGATGGCAAGCGTCGTGTCGGGGACGTCCTCGGCGGTGAAGCTGATCTCCTCGACCAGCCGTTCCATGATCGTCTGGAGGCGGCGCGCGCCGATATTCTCGACCTTCTCGTTCACGTCCGCCGCCAGCTTTGCGACGCGCGCGATCGCGTCGGGCGTGAAGGTCAGCGTCACGCCCTCGGTGCCGAGCAGCGCGGCATATTGTTCGGGAAGCCCGGCCTTGGTTTCGCTCAGGATGCGGACGAAATCCTCCTCGGTCAGCGCGCCGAGCTCGACGCGGATCGGCAGGCGGCCCTGCAATTCGGGGAGCAGGTCGCTCGGCTTGGCGACGTGGAAGGCGCCCGACGCGATGAAGAGGATGTGGTCGGTCTTCATCGGGCCATATTTGGTCGCGACGGTCGTACCCTCGATCAGCGGCAGCAGGTCGCGCTGAACGCCCTCGCGGCTCACCGATCCGCCGCGCACGTCGCTGACCGCGATCTTGTCGATCTCGTCGAGGAAGACGATCCCGTTCGCCTCGGCATCGGCGAGCGCGACGCGTGCGACATCGTCCTGGTCGAGGCGCTTGTCCTGCTCTTCCTCGATCAGCCGCGTCGCGGCCTCGATCACTTTCAGCTTGCGGCGCTTCTTGGGCAATCCGCCCATGGCCTTGCCGAGCATGTCCGACAGGTTGATCATGCTCATCTGTCCCGGCTGGCCGGGCAGATCGAACGGCATGTTCGGCGCGTCGGCAATCTCGATCTCGACCTCGCTGTCGTCGAGATGGCCTTCGCGGATGCGCTGGCGGAAACTCTGGCGCGTCGCCTCGCTCGCGCCCTTGCCGGTGAGCGCGTCGAGCAATCGCTCCATCGCGGCTTCTTCGGCGGCGGCGCGCACGGCGCCGCGGCGACGGTCCTTTTCGAGGCGAACCGCTTCTTCTACGAGATCGCGCGCGATCTGTTCGACGTCACGGCCGACATAGCCGACCTCGGTGAACTTGGTCGCCTCGACCTTGATGAAAGGCGCGTCTGCGAGCTTGGCGAGACGGCGCGAAATCTCGGTCTTACCGCAGCCCGTCGGGCCGATCATCAGGATATTCTTGGGGCTCACCTCGTCGCGCAGATCGGGCGAAAGCTGCTGGCGGCGCCAGCGGTTGCGAAGCGCGACGGCGACCGCGCGCTTCGCGGCGTTCTGGCCGATGATGTGCGTGTCGAGGGCGGCGACGATCGCCTTCGGAGTCAGATCCTTGTTCATGCTTATTTCCGGATTTCGATGGTTTCGGAGGTGAACTGGTCGTTGGTGTAGACGCAGATATCGGCGGCCACCTCCATCGCCTTGCGCGCCAGCACCTCGGGGTCTTTTTCATAGTCGGCAAGGGCGCGCGCCGCCGAGAGCGCGAAATTGCCGCCCGATCCGATCGCGGCGATCCCGCCCTTGGGTTCGAGGACGTCGCCGTTGCCGGTGATCACCAGGGTCACTTCCTTGTCGGCGACGATCATCATCGCCTCCAGATTGCGGAGATATTTGTCGGTGCGCCAGTCCTTGGCGAGTTCGACCGCAGCGCGGAGCAATTGGCCGTTGTGGCGCTCGAGCTTGGCTTCGAGGCGCTCGAACAGGGTGAAGGCATCGGCGGTGGCGCCCGCGAAACCGCCGATGACGCTGCCGTCGTGGAGGCGGCGCACCTTCTTCGCATTGGGCTTCATCACCGTCTGGCCCATCGACACCTGACCGTCGCCGATGACGACGACCTTGTCAGCGTTGCGGGCGGAAAGGATGGTTGTTCCGTGCCAGGGCGCGGCACTTTGCGCATGGGGATTGGTCATGGGCCGGGATATGGGAGATGGCGGGCGGGGCCGCAAGGGGAAGGGGAGTCGCGCGCTCAGCGCGGCGGGTTCGCCGCCAGATATTCGACGATCGCCTTGACCTCCTGCGCGCGCTCGCGCGGAATGATCAGCACATCGTTGCCGAGCGTGACGACGATCAGGTCGGAGACGCCGACGACCGCGAGGCGCTTGTCGCCGTCGGCGCGCAGATAATTGCCGCGAGCGTCGAGCGCGACGACCTCGCCCATGCGGACATTGCCATGCTCGTCCTTGTCGGCGAGTTCGTAGAGCGCCGCCCAGCCGCCGACGTCGGACCAGCCGGGATCGACCGGCACGACGACGAGTTGTTCCGCGCCCTCCATCACCGCATAGTCGACCGATTGAGACGGGCTGGGCAGGAATGCTTCCGCGTGCGGATGGATCAACGATCCGTCGCGGCGTGCCGCCGCCATCGCGTCGGCGCAGGCGCTCCAGATCGAAGGCTGCTGCCGTTCGAGCTCGACAAGGAAACGGTCGGCACGCATCAGGAAAATGCCGGCGTTCCAATAATGGCCGCCTTCGGCGATCATGGCCTCGGCCTTGGCACGCTGTGGTTTTTCGACGAAGCGACGCACGTGGTGGACGTCGGGCGCAAAGACATCGCCCGACGCAATATAGCCATAGCCCGTTTCGGGGTGCGAGGGCGCGATCCCGAAGGTTGCGAGTGCGCCGGCCTCGACCGCCGGGAGCGCGGCGTCGATCGCGCGATGAAAGGCGGCGATATCCGTCATCAAATGATCGGCGGGCATTACAAGCAGCGTCGCGTCGGGATCGCCCGCGAGCGCGGCGAGGGCGATCGCCGGCGCGGTGTTGCGCGCGGCGGGCTCGACGATGATCGTCGCGTCCGCGATGCCGGCAGCAGCAAGATCGGCTTCGACATGCGCGACGTGCGCGGGGCCGCACACAACCAGCGGCGGCGTGAAGCGCGCGCGGTCGACGACGCGCTCCAGCGTCTGGCGGAACATGTCGCCGTCACCGATCAGCGGCTGGAACTGTTTGGGCGCCTCGCTGGTCGATACGGGCCAAAGCCGCGTGCCGGTGCCGCCGGACAGGATGACGGGGACGATCATTCGGCAGGCCAGCTTAGTAATGCGCGTGCGCCGGGATCAAGGCGGATATCATCCGCGCGATCGGTCGCGACACATTCGCCGAGCTTCACCGTCTCGCCGCCGACGCGGCAGCCATTCGACAGGGGAGTGAAGGTGAAATCGCCGGTTTCCTGCGGCAACGATGTTGCCGCGTCCTGTCCTGACAGGTGAAGCAGGCGGAAGTGCGGGCCGTCGACGAGCAGGCGGGTCTCGTTCGCCGCAACGTGACCATCGCGTGAATCGGGGCGCGGCGCGAGTTCGGCGACCGCCAGCGCCGCATCGAGGTGCAACTCGCGCGGGCGGCCATAATCGTAGAGGCGATAGGTGCAGTCGACATTCTGCTGCACTTCGACGATGGTCAGTCCCGCTCCGATCGCGTGGATCGTGCCCGCCTGATTATAAACGAAATCGTCGGTTTTCGCGGGGCGCCAGTCGATCATGCCGGTGATCGAGCCGTCGAGCGCGGCGTCATGAAGTGCTTCGCGCGTCGTCGGTGCGGTGAGGCCGACGCCGAGTTCGGCATCGGGTTCGGCATCGAGCACCAGCCAGCATTCCTCTTTGCCGCGCGGATAACCCGCCAACTGCGCGGCAACATCGTCGGGGTGAACCTGGATCGACAGCCGCTCCGACGTGAAGAGGAATTTGACCAGGAGCGGTGCATCCGCTCCGCCGGGATGTGCGAACCAAATCTCGCCGATGTGGCGGCCGCCGAAATCGCCGAATTCCGCGGGGATGTCGGTGCGCCCCCACGGCTTTTCGACGATGATGGTTTCGAGGCGGGTCAGCATGGTCATATGCGATCGGGGTGTGTTTCCTTTCGCCGGGATGACGATCGGGAATGATCAACCCTTAACCCGATAGGGCGCGCTTTGTTGCGCAAAAGCAAGCCAGAGCGTCAGGCCGCCCGGTGCAGCCGATTGCCGCTCGCGCCGCCGGGCTGGTCGAGCCAGAGCCCGCGCGTGTCATAGACGATCTTGTCGCCGCGCTCCTCGAGCGGGATCGATTTGAAAAGATCGTGGTCGACGAGCACGATCAACAAGTCGCAAGCGGCAAGCGCGCTGTCGAGGTCGATGAGTTCGGCGCCGGTGCCCGCGAACTCCATAGGAAGGCCCCTCGCATAGGGTTCGACGATCTGGATCTGCTGGCCGAAACGGCGCGCGAGCGCAGCGGCGACCTCGACAGCGGGGCTTTCGCGGAAATCGTCGATGTTCGGCTTGAAGGCGAGGCCGAGGCAGGCGACGCGCGCCTCCGGATGCTGCGAAACGAGCATTTCGGCGGCGCCGATGACGTGCGCGGTCTTGGCGAGGTTAACCTCGCGCGCGGTGCGGATCAGGCGGCTGTGCTCCGGCGCGCCGTGGACGAGGAACCAGGGGTCGACCGCGATGCAGTGACCGCCGACGCCAGGGCCGGGTTGCAGGATGTTGACGCGCGGGTGGCGGTTGGCGAGGCGGATCACCTCCCACACGTCGACGCCCAGATGCTCGGCCATCATCGACAGCTCGTTGGCGAAGGCGATGTTGACGTCGCGGTAGCTGTTCTCGACCAGCTTCACCATTTCGGCGGCGCGCGCCGAGGTGGTGACGCAGGCGCCGCGGACGAACTGGCGGTAAAAGGTCATCGCGCGGCGCGCGCAGCGCGGCGTGATGCCGCCGATGCAGCGGTCGTTGTCGACGAGCTCGACGAGGATACGCCCCGGCAGCACGCGCTCGGGACAATAAGCGACGAAGATGTCGGCGGCACCGGTGCAGGCGCCCGGAACCTTGAGATCGGGGCGCAACTCGGCGAGCAGCGCAGCGACCTTTTCGGTGGTGCCGACCGGCGAGGTCGATTCGAGAATGACGAGATTGCCCGCCTCCAGCTTCGGCGCGATCGCGCGCGCGGCCGAGAGGACGTGGCTGATGTCGGGGCGATGCTCTTCGTCGTGCGGGGTCGGCACCGCGATGACGAAGACGTCGGCGGGCGCGACTTCGGTCGAAGCGACGAGCGTGCCGCGCGACACGACGCCCTGGACGAGGCCGTCGAGATCGACTTCCTCGATATGCACCTTGCCTTTGTTGACGGTGTCGACGACGTGTTGGCTGACATCGACGCCAGTGACCTTGCTGCCCGAGCGCGCGATCAGCGCGGCAGTCGGCAAGCCAATATAACCGAGGCCGAGGACGGTAATCTGATGGTCGTTATCGATGGGCACGCGCAACAATCTCCGCTATTCGTGTGGCGGCGCGGCCGTCCCCGAAGGGGTTATGCGCGCGCGCCATGGCGCTATAAGCGCCTTCATCGTCCAATAGGCTAAAAATTTCCGAAATGATGCGATTTTTGTCGGTGCCGACGAGCCGCGCCGTACCCGCTTCGATGCCCTCGGGCCGCTCGGTCGTCTCGCGCATCACGAGCACCGGCTTGCCGAGCGAGGGCGCCTCCTCCTGCACCCCGCCGCTGTCGGTCAGCACCAGATGGCCGAGGCCGAGCAGGCGGACGAAATGCGGATAGTCGAGCGGATCGATCAGCGCGACGTTCGGGAGATCGCCGAGGATCGGTTCCATCGCGCTGCGCACATGCGGGTTCGGATGGACGGGGAAAATGACCGCGACATCGTCGCGCGCCGCGATGCCGGCGATGGCCTCGGCGATCGCCCTCATGCCGTCGCCGAAATTCTCGCGGCGGTGCGAGGTGACGGCGATGATGCGTTTGTCCGCGAAGCGCGCGGCGAGCGGGTCGAGACCGGCGGCCAGCGAAGGCTCTTCAGCAAGCCGCATCTGGGTTGCGAGCAACGCGTCGATTACCGTATTGCCGGTGACGTGAATGCGCTCGGCGGGCACATTCTCGGCGCGGAGCGCGGCGGCAGCGGTCTCGGTCGGCGCGAAATGCAGGTCGGCGACGGCGCCGGCGACCTTGCGGTTCACCTCTTCGGGCCAAGGGTGATAGATATTTCCGCTGCGCAGGCCAGCTTCGACATGGCCGACCGGAATCTTGCGGAAATAGGCAGCGAGTGTCGCTGCCATCGTCGTCAGCGTGTCGCCGTGGACAAGGATGCGATCGGGCTTTTCGGCATCGAACGTCTCGCCGAGTCCGGTCACCAGCCGCGCCAGCAATCCATCGAGCGTCTGGTTCGCCTGCATGACGTCGAGGTCGATGTCGGGCGTGATCCGCGCGATTTGGAGCACCTGGTCGAGCAGGTCGCGGTGCTGCGCGGTGACGCAGACGCGAGCCTGGATACCCGGCTGGCTGCGAAGGGCGTGCACGACGGGAAACATCTTGATCGCTTCCGGCCGCGTGCCGAAAACCGTCACTATCTTCATCTGTTATTCCCTGAATCGCACGGCCCAGTGTTTCGCGCCAGGATATCATGATTCTTCATCGCTTTAGCTTGATCACTTTAGCTTGCAAATGCTTTCTGCTCTCTTCGGCACGAAGATGCGTCTGCCCGAAAAATTTGCGAGACGGGACGCAACTTTTCGGGCTTGGCGGTGTGTGTTGTCATCCACGGGGCAGAGGGCTAGGGGGGAATGGCGCGGCCATCGCGCAGCCTAAACCCCGTTGTTCGATATTTTGAGGTTGATCGGTTCGCTAGTCATGTTCTGGAAGCGCAGCAAAAGCCCGGCCCCGTCCGCGCCCCGGGGACATGAAATACCGGCGGGACAGCGTGTTTACGCCATCGGCGACATCCACGGACGTGACGATCTGTTCGCGGAGATGATCGGCATGATCCGCGCCGATCATGCCGCGCGCGGGCCGGCCGAGATGACCCTGATCCTGCTGGGCGATCTGGTCGACCGCGGCCCGGCGTCGGCGGAGGTCGTCGAGCGCGCGATGCGGCTTGGTGACGAGTTTTCCGACGTCCGGATGCTGATCGGCAATCATGAAGAATGTTTTCTCGCGGCGCTGACGGGCGACGTGCGCCGCCTTCGCTATTTCATGCGGATCGGCGGCGACGCCACGATCCGCAGCTATTGGCGCGGCGATCTGGCGTTCGAAGACGCGAGTTTCGAGGAGGTCGCCGAGCGGCTGCCCACGCTGGTGCCGCCGGATCATGTCGATTTCCTCGGCGGCGGTGAGGATATGGTCGAGATCGGCGACTATGCTTTCGTCCATGCGGGGGTGCGCCCCGGCGTTCCGCTCGAAAAGCAGGCGCTTTCCGACCTGCGCTGGATTCGCGACGAATTTCTCGATGACCTCGGCGATCATGGCAAGGTCATCGTCCATGGTCACAGCATCACCGCCGCGCCCGACGAGCAGGCTAATCGCATCGGCATCGACGTCGGTGCGTTCCGCAGCGGTGTCCTCGCCGGGATCGGACTGGAGGGAGATCGGCGTTGGTTCCTCTTCGCACGCGAAAGCGAGGTCCAGGCGAATGCGGCCTGATCTCGGGGAATCTTGCCACTCCTCGCAGGACGGTCTATTCGCCGGCGCCGATACGGGCTATGGCCCTGCATTCCACGCATTCGATGCCAGAATAGTGAAAATATGAGCAGAAGAACGACAGGCGCGTCGCGTCCGAAGGGCGCCAGTTCGCCCGATATGCAAGGCTGGATAGCCATTCTGTTTCTGGTGTTCGTGTTCCTCACCGGCGGTGGCTCGCGGAGCGACACAGCCTCGCTGGCCTTTCTTCGTGGCGGGGCCGTTCTTTTTGCTTTTTGGGCGGCATTCCAGATAGACGGCGCCGATTGGCGGCGCATCCGCATTCCGCTGCTGCTATTGGGGGCGATGACCGCGTGGATATTCGTCCAGTTGATACCGCTGCCGCCCTCGATGTGGCACGGGCTGCCTGGACGAGAGGCGATCGCTGCTGCAGATCGCCTGCTGGGTCAAGCTGATCTGTGGCGGCCGATTTCGCTGACGCCCTCGCAAAGCCTCGATAGTCTTTTGGCGATGGTTGTGCCGTTCGCAGCCTTGATCGTCTTCAGCCGCGGAAGTGCCGACGATAATTCCAGGCTTCTCTTCGCGCTCGTTTGCCTCGCTTGCCTTAGCTTCTTGTTGGGATTTGTGCAGATATTGTCGGGCCCCTCGAGTGGTGCCTATTTCTATCGGATAACCAATTCGCACGCTATGGTTGGGCTGTTTGCAAATCGCAATCATAATGCGATGTTTCTGGCGTCAGGCGTGCTCATCTCGGCGGCGCTTTTGCGCGACGAATTGATGCGTCGGCAGAAGCGCGGCCTCGTCCGAGTCGGCCTCTCTGTCGTGGGTCTTGGCTTGACCGTTGCAACGATTCTGGTCGGATCGCGCGCCGGTCTGGCGGCAGGGGCCGTTGCTTTCGCGGTTGGGTATTTGATGGTCGGCTCGGCGTGGCGGTCGCGTGCTGTCCAGGGCGAGCGAGGTGCCTCTTTGCTCCGTCCCTATGCTGGTTGGTTATTTTACCTGCCGGTGGTCATAATGGCCGCCTTGCTCGGACTCGCGCTCTGGGCGTCCGATCGCTCGACGGCGCTGACTCGCATCGTCGGTCAGGACGTTGCAGCCGATATGCGCGTTCGGGCCTGGGCAACCGTCCAGTCGATGCTCGACACCCATTGGGTCATGGGTAGTGGCTTTGGCTCGTTTCCGGATGTCTATAAGATATTCGAACCCGACCACCTTCTTCAACCATCCTATTTCAATCACGCGCACAATGATTGGGTCGAGATTATCATCACAGGCGGACTTCCCGCTGCGATCATTTTGCTTGTCACCATCCTCTGGATATTGCGCGGGCTGCGGCGTGGCGGGCTGCGTGGGTTGATCAAAGGGCATCGAGGCGACATCCGGTTGCCGGCAATGGTCATTCTTCTTCTTCTGGCGGCGGGAAGCGTCGTGGATTATTCGCTCCGCGTTCCGTCCATACAGGTTCTGGCGGTGCTCCTCATAATCCTGCTGTGTTGCCCTAAGAGCGCGATAACGCGCCCGGATTAGGGTTGCGGTGCCCCCTAGAGTCTCTATAGCACCCGAGCCCTTCCTTGATCGAGCATCCTTCCCGATATGAACCGAGCCTACATTCCCATCGTTGTTTCTGCGCTGATGCTTGCCGGTTGCGTGAAGAATGCGCCGCCGGTCGCGAGCGCGCCGGATAGTCCGGTCACCGCGCTCAAGGACCTCCCCGAACCCGAGGCGACGGATGTTGTTCGTTCGACACGACTGGCGTTTATCGGGCCCTTTACCGAATTGCGCGTCGAGGTGTTCGGGGTCCCGGACATGCAGCGCGACATCATGACCGATGGCAAGGGCAATTTTGCCTTCCCGCTCGTCGGATCGGTTGCCGCCGCGGGCAAGACTCCGGGCGATGTTTCAGAGGAAATTCGCCAGAAACTGGCGGCGCGCTATATTCGCGACCCGCAAGTGACTGTGAATTTCAAGTCGACTTTGAATCCGCTCTCGATCCAGTCGATGTCGGTGACCGTCGATGGTCAGGTGAACAAGGCGGGGGCCTATCCGGTTGTCGGTCGCGTGACGCTGATGCGCGCGGTCGCGCTTGCCGGCGGCACGAACGAATTCGCCAAGCTCCAGGACGTTGTCGTGTTTCGCGACGTCGGCAATCAGAAATATGTCGGCATCTATAATCTGGAAGGCATTCGGCGCGGTAACTACCCGGACCCGGAAATCTTTCCGAACGATGTGGTCATTGTCGGCGATTCCCCGGCAAGGCGCCGCTTCAAGGATATATTGGCAGTTGTGCCGGCGTTTTTGTCGCCGATCATTCTGCTCGCCAGAGAATTTTGACCGGGACGATATCGCGTAATGAATCAGTTGATCAGCAATAATGGCTCGATGACACCCGGTCTGCCGGCGCCCGTGGACGAATCTTTCGCCGGAGAGAGGCAGCCTAGCCTGTCGATCCTCGAACAGATTTGGATGGCGATCGTCAACCATCGCAATCTGGCGGCCGGGGCCGTCTTGGGGATGGTCTTGCTCGGCTTGATCGTGACCTTCCTCTCCACGCCGCAATATCGGTCGACGACGCGACTGGAAATCCTGCCCGATGCGCCGGTCGCAACCTCGGTCGAAGGGCAACGCGACAAGGCGCTGATCAACGAAATTTCCTTCTATAATACGCAATATTCGCTCTTGCGGTCGGAGGCGCTTGCCGAACGCGTCTTGCGGGCCGGCAATCTTCTGGCGGACAAGGACTTCATCTCGTCGTTCAAGCTCGACAATGCCGATGCGTCGATGACCAGCGTTGAGCGGCGGAATTTAAATAGCGATGCCGTGACCGCCCTGCTCGATCGTTTGTCGGTTTCTCCGGTGCGCAATTCGAGCCTCGTCGACGTCAGTTTCGCGACGCCTTCAGCACAGCTGTCCGCCAAACTCGCAAATCTGTGGGCGCAACAGTTCCAGCAAGTGAGCATCGATCGCCGGTTCGCTGCGACGTCCGACGCGCGGAAATATCTCGAAGCGCGGCTACAGACGCTACGCCAGAATCTTGAAACCTCGGAACGGTCGCTGATAAATTATGGCATGAGCAAGGGGATCGTCACGATCTCGTCACAGTCCGACGCCGACGGTCGAACGCGTTCGCAGACGCTGGTTGCTTCGGATATTGCCGCTGTCAGCACCGCGCTTTCCAAGGCGCGCGAAGAAAGAATTGCCGCCGAGGCTCAGCTTGGAAACACGCAGACCGGGATAGCGGCGGTGAACGCCCCGACGATCGGCAGCCTGCGGCAACGGCGCGCCGAACTGCAAGCCGAACTGGCCCAGCAGCGGACGATCTTTGCCGACGATTATCCGGCGGTCGTTTCCCTGCGCGCGCAACTCGCCAACCTTGATCGCAGCATTGCTGCGGAAGTCGCACGTTCGTCGCAAGGCAATCGCGAGGCCTATCAGGCCGCCCTAAAGCGCCAGCGCGATTTGCAGGGCGAACTGGATGACCTGACCCAGCGGTATAACAAGCAGCAGCGTGAATCGATCGAAATGGCGATCCTTCAGCGGGAAGTCGATTCCAATCGCCAACTTTATGAAGGCTTGCTGCAGCGCTACAAGGAAATCGGTGCCGCGGGCGTCGGCACCAACAATATTTCGGTCGTCGATGCCGCCAAGATTGCCGATCGTCCGTCGAGCCCGCGTCTGATCGTGAACGTGGCGCTCGCCTTGTTCGCAGGCATAGCGCTCGCAGCCGGATTGATCTTTGCGCAGGAAAAGATCGACAGTTCGATCCGCGATCCGCAGGAGGTGAATGCGCGCTTCGGACTGCCGCTCCTTGGGGCTGTTCCCGAGGTTGCAGGCCACCCGGCTGAATTGATCATCGACAAGAAATCGGAGATTTACGAAGCCTATTTCGCGTTGATGACCAACCTGTCGTTCCTGACCGCTCATGGCGCGCCGCGATCGATCATGCTGACCTCGTCGCAGCCGCGTGAAGGCAAGAGCAACTCGTCGCTATGCCTCGCGACGGTGATGGCGGCGACCGGAAAGTCGGTGATTCTGATCGATGCTGACGTCCGCAATCCGTCGCAGAATGAATATCTGCACATCCCCAATAAGCTTGGGCTGAGCCACTATCTGGCGGGCGACGACGATTACGACGCGATGATTGCGGAAATGCCCAAATATGGCTTCTCGATCATGACGGCCGGCAAGGTTCCGCCCAATGCCGCCGAATTGCTGGGCAGCCAGCGTCTCGACCATCTGATCGCCGCTTTGTTGACGCGCTATGATCATGTCCTCATCGACTCGCCGCCGCTGCTGGGATTGGCCGACGCGCCGCTGATCGCGCGCCGCGTCGAGGGCGTGCTGTTCACGATCGAGGCCAATGCGACCAAGAGGCGCGCGATTGCGAATGCGCTGATGCGGCTCCGCATGGCGGGCGTGAAGATATTCGGTGCGATCGTGACGAAGGTCGGCGCCAGAAATCAGGTATATGGCTATGGCTATGGTTATGGTTACGGCTTCAAATACGGCGATGAAGAGCCGAAGGGGTGACTCTTTCGCTCGGCTGTAAATCGGTTCGGAAATGAAAATGACTGTCAGGCGCGGTATCGGTTGGTTGATCGCGATCGTGATCGCGCTGGTCGTGGCGCTTTGGAGCTATGCCATCGCGAACGATAAGCGCGCTCCGGTGCGAGCGTTGGCCATAGCGGTTCCGACTCCGGGGACAGCGCAGGCCAGCCTCGCTTACGACGTCTTTGCGACACGCAGCGCGCGGAATCCCAAGGCGTGGGCTAATGCCAACGAGGTGCAGCTGGCGCGAGCGGCTTATCGGAGCGAACCCCTTTCGGTTCCTGCGCTTGGCATCTTGGCGGTATCGATGACGAGCGGCAAGCAGGCCAGGCAGCGACAGGCGCTGCTCGACCTGGCCGGAAAGATCAGCCGTCGGAATATGCTGGTCAACAATGAGCAGATCAAGGCGGCGGCGTTGCGCGGCGACGACCGCGCCTTTTTCACCTGGCTGTCGCGGGTGATGCTGATCGGCGATCAGGCGAAGGCGGCCTATGGTACGGCGATGGCGCAGGCCACGGCGCGTAACGGAGCGGTCGAGGCGTTGACGCCGATCATCGGACCGCGTCCGGCTTGGGACGATTATTATTGGCGACTCGTTGTCAAGCAGCCGGCCAGCTTGGTCAACGCCGCGCAATTGCGGCTCGCCGTGGCGCGAGCGCCGTGGAGCCAACTCGATGTGACGTTGACCGACAAGCAACTATTGCTGGCGCTTGGCCGAAACGGCCATCTTGATGCCGCGTATGGATTGGCCGTCGGCCTGGGGCTCAGCCGCCCGGCAGCGTCGAACCTGCTCAACAATGGCGATTTCGGCGCGGCTCCTGAACTGGCGCCCTTCGATTGGCAGCTTTCGTCGTTGGGGAATCTGGGGGCTTCTATCGATCCGCGCGAGAAGAACCTGCTGATCTCGGCGATCGGCGGCGCACGCGGCGCGGCGGCGCAACAATTGCTGCAACTGGCACCCGGACATTATTCCCTGGGCTGGAAAATCGCCGCCGATAGTACGGTCAACCCGGGCGAGTTGGTCGCTCGTATCGCTTGCGCGGAACGGGGCAGAGAAGATGGCGATCTGCCCCCGGTTCCGCTGAAGCCTGGCGCCGCAAAAGCGATTGTCTCCGTGCCTGATAGCGGTTGTAAATGGTATTGGTTCACGATTGCGGTCGAAATTCCGGACGATGCGCTCGGCATCGATGTCAATCTTGAACAGCTGTCCCTTGCGCCGCTCACGAGTACCCCAGCGGGTTAGTGATCCATTCTCTCGCAGGGCTGCGCTTTCGCTTTCTATCGACTTGCCTGAAATGCAGCATAATTCAGCCAACAAATTCTTTGACAGTCTTGCATCCGGACGCGCCGTTGCGATCAACCACGGACGCTGGCAGCGGAGCTTATCGAGCGGAATGACAGAAATGGGCAACAATTCCCGGCGATGGATCGGCGGGCAGTTCGACCGAGGCGAGTTGCAGCTGGCTTGCGTGACGTGTTGGAAATGAGTCGTCGATTTCGACGCCGCAGATTGGTCGTCTCTTCGCGCCAGTGAGAAGCATTGCCAACTATCCATCGGTTCCATAGAGAGGCCGCTGAAAATCGAAAGGCTTGATTGTCCATATTATGCAGCAATTTCTTGACCATATCGCCGCAAAACAATTTCGTGTCGGAATATTGGGCCTGGGCTATGTCGGCATACCGCTGGCCAGGAGAATGTCGTCGGTGGGCTTGCCCGTCCTCGGTTTCGACATCGTCCAGGAGCGGGTCGATGAGCTGAATGCCGGCACCAGCCCCATCAAGCATATCGGCAACGACGACATCGCCGAGATGCGCGCTTCGGGGTTCGAGGCGACCACCGATTTCAGCCGTTCGGTCGAGTGCGACGCGCTGATCATCTGCGTGCCGACGCCGCTCAACCTCTATCGCGAACCCGATCTCAGTTTCGTCACCTCGACGATGGACAATTTGCTGCCCCACCTGCGCAAAGGCCAGATGCTGTCGCTCGAAAGCACGACCTGGCCCGGCACGACCGAGGAAATATTGCTGCCTTATGTCGAAAAGGCGGGGCTGAAGGTCGGCGAGGATTTCTTCCTCGTCTATTCGCCCGAGCGCGAAGATCCGGGCAATGCGTCTTTCGATACGCAGACGATCCCGAAGGTGATCGGCGGCCATACGCCGGCCTGTCTCGAACTCGGCACCGCGCTCTATGCGGCGTTCATCGACCGCGTGGTTCCAGTAAGCTCGACCAAGGCGGCCGAGATGGTCAAGCTGCTCGAGAATATTCATCGCTCGGTGAACATCGGTCTCGTCAACGAGATGAAGGTCGTCGCCGACAAGATGGGCCTCAATATCTTCGAGGTCATCGACGCCGCGGCGACGAAGCCCTTTGGCTTCACTCCCTATTATCCGGGGCCGGGGATCGGCGGGCACTGTATTCCGATCGACCCTTTCTACCTGACATGGAAGGCGCGCGAATTCGGGCTGCATACGCGCTTCATCGAACTGGCGGGCGAAGTGAACGCCGCGATGCCGCAATATGTCGTGGACAAGACCACCGCCGGGCTCAACGAACATGGGAAGGCCGTGAAGGGCTCGAAGATTCTCGTGCTCGGCATTGCCTACAAGCGCGACGTCGACGACATGCGCGAGAGCCCGTCGGTGCATGTGATGGAACTGCTACGCGATCTGGGCGCGGAGGTCGCGTACAGCGATTCGAACGTTCCGCGCTTTCCCAAGATGCGCGAGCATAGTTTCGACCTGTCGTCGGTGCCGCTGACGGCCGAGAATATCCGCGCGCAGGATGCGGTGCTGCTGCTGACCGACCATAGCGATGTCGATTATGACCTCGTGATGCGCGAGGCCAGGTTGTTGATCGATACGCGCGGCAAGCTCGATCTCAACCTTCCGAACGTGGTGCGCGCATGAGCCAGCCTCGTATCGCCCATGTCGGCTGCGGTTATTGGGGCAAGAATCTGGCCCGCAATTTCGCCGAGCTCGGCGCCCTCGATGCGATCGTCGATGATCATCGCGAAACCGCCGAGCGGATTTCGGAAGCCACCGGCGCGCGGATCGCGACGCTGGACGAGGTGCTCGCCGATCCGTCGATCGACGGCGTCTCCTTTGCGACGCCGGCCGAAACCCACGCCGCGCTCGCGCTGCGCGCGCTCGAGAGCGGCAAGCATGTCTATGTCGAAAAACCCGTCGCGCTGTCGCCGGACGATGCCGAAAAGCTGATCGAGGTCGCGGCGCGGCAGGATCGGCGGTTGATGGTCGGACATCTGCTGCAATATCACCCGATCTTTCGCAAGATGCGCGAAATGGTCCGCTCGGGCGCGATCGGTGAACTCAGCTACGTCTATTCGAACCGCATGTCGCTGGGCAAATTTCGGATCGAGGAGAATGTGCTCTGGTCGTTCGCGCCGCACGACGTGTCGATGATCCTGTCGCTCGTCGACGCCGATTGCACCGGCGTGACGGCACAGGGTGCGGCGATCGTGACCCCCGGTATAGAGGATTGGGCGCTGCTCCAGCTTCGCTTCGCCAACGGGCTGAAGGGGCATATCCAGACGAGTTGGTTGCACCCGTTCAAGGAACAGCGCCTCGTCGCGATCGGCAGCGAAGCCATGCTGGTGTTCGAGGATTCGGCGCCCGACTGGGACAGCAAGCTGCGGCTCTATCGCCACCGCATCGACCGCGAGGGGCCGGTGCCCGTGCCGCATCCGGCTACGGCCGAGGCGATCATCGTCGAGAAATCGGAACCGCTTCGCAACGAGTGCCAGCATTTCCTCGATTGCATCGCGAACGGAACCGCGCCGGTGACCGACGGGGCCGAGGGGCTGGCGGTGCTGAACGTGCTGCGCCGCGCCTCCGACGCGCTCGCATCCGCATCCTAGAAAAGGCCCACCATGACGATCCATCCCAAAGCCTTCGTCCACGAAAGCGCCTTCGTGGACGACAATGTGTCGATCGGCGAAGACACCCGCGTCTGGCATTTCGTCCATGTGCTGTCGCACACCTCGATCGGTGCGCGCTGTTCGCTCGGTCAGAATGTGATGGCCGGACCGCACGTCACGATCGGCGACAATTGCAAGATCCAGAACAATGTCGCGCTCTACAAGGGCGTGACCCTGGCCGACGACGTGTTCTGCGGCCCCTCGTGCGTGTTCACCAACGTGTTGACGCCGCGCGCGTTCGTCGAGCGCAAGGACGAGTTCCGCGACACGCCGGTGGGGAAGGGGGCGACAATCGGCGCTAACGCCACCATCGTCTGCGGCAACAGCCTCGGCGAATATTGCATGGTGGCTGCGGGGGCGGTGGTGACGCACGACGTGCCGCCCTTCGCGCTCGTCGCGGGCGTGCCCGCGCGGCGCATCGGCTGGGTCTCGCGTACCGGCGAGCGCCTCGACGAAACACTCGTCTGCCCGCGCACGGGCGAAATCTACGAAGAAATCGACGGCGCGCTGCGCCTGGTTGAAGGTTGAACCAACATGACGATCGAATTTATCGACCTCAAGGCGCAGCAGGCGCGGATCAAGGACAGGCTCGACGCGCGCATCCAGGCAGTGCTTGCAGGTGGCGCCTACATCATGGGCCCCGAAGTGCGCGAGCTGGAAAGCGAACTCGCGGCGTTCTGCGGCGCGAAGCACGTGCTGACCTGCGCGAACGGCACCGATGCGTTGCACCTTGCGCTGATGGCGCTCGGCGCGAAGGCGGGCGACGCGGTCTTCTGTCCGTCCTTCACTTTTGCCGCCACCGCGGAGATCGTTCCGCACGTCGGCGCGACGCCGGTGTTCGTCGATGTCGATCCGCGGACGTTCAACCTGTGTGTCGAAAGCCTGAAGCGCGCGATCATCCACGCGAAGGAACTGGGTCTTCGCCCGGCCGGAATCATTCCGGTCGACCTGTTCGGCCTGCCGGCCGATTATGAACCGATCGAGGCGGTCGCCCGCGAAAACGGCATGTGGATCATCGCCGACAGCGCGCAGGGTTTCGGTGCGACCTACAAGGATCGCACCACCGGCAGCATCGGCGACATCGCGACAACCTCCTTCTTTCCCGCGAAGCCGCTTGGCTGCTATGGCGACGGCGGCGCCGTCTTCACCAGCAACGACGAACTGGCGGCGCTGATCGGGTCGCTTCGCGTCCACGGCAAGGGCAGCGACAAATACGACAATGTGCGGATCGGCGTGAACAGCCGATTGGACACGCTGCAGGCGGCGATCCTCCTCGAAAAGCTCGCCATTTATGCCGATGAACTCGATGCGCGACAGACGGTGGCGGGGCGTTATTCGGCGGCGCTCTCCGCGCGGTTCCAGGTGCCGCACATTCCGAACGAAACGCGGTCGGTCTGGGCGCAATATACGCTGCGCGCTGCTTCTACCGAGGAACGCGATGCCGCGATGGCGGCGCTGAAGGCCGAAGGCATCCCGAGCGTCGTCTATTACCCGATGCCGCTCCACCAACAGCAGGCCTATCGCGATTATCCCGCCGATCCCGCGGGTCTCGCGACGTGCGCCGATCTGGCGAAAACGGTGTTCAGCCTGCCGATGCATCCCTATCTTCGCGAAGAACAGCAGGACGAGATAATCGCTGCGCTCCTGAAGTAAGATCAGGAGACTCTCGGAAAGCGGACACCATGCAAGGACGTTTCTGGACCAATGTAGCCGGCGTCCTGTCAGGTACTGCGGTCGCTCAGGCCATCCCGGTTCTGGGTGCGCTGGTACTGGCGCGCCTGTTCCTTCCTGACGCTTTTGGGATCTATTCGGTCTGGCTCGGTTTTGTACTGATCCTTGCGGTCACATTGACCCTGCGCCTGGAAACGGCGCTTCCGATCATAGACGATGGACGAAGCCGTGAAGATGCGGCCGGGCTGATTTTCGTGACGATCGTCCTTGTGGGCATCGCTGCCTTGCTGATTTCATTGCTGCTTTTGGCAATGGGCTTAATTTCCGGTACGGTCGCGAAGCCCTATATGCTCGGCCTTGTGGTTCTTGCGGCCATGCTGAGCGCTACCACGGAAACCTGGCAGGGGGTTGCCTCCGCCGACGGCACTTACCGGATACTCGTCAAGATCCGGATCGGCCGATCTGCCAGCATTCTCATCTGTCAGATTACGGCGTCGCTGGTGTCGCGCGTACCGGAAGCCCTGATCATAGGGCATCTTGTCGGGTTGGTGTTTGCGATCCTTATGGCGCAATGGTTTCGTCCCTTGCCGTTGCCCAGCATCGAGGGGCTGGGGTCGAGGCTCGTGGCCTTCTGGCGTCGCTATCCACGCTTCCCGGGCTTCGCGCTACCGGCCGATCTGATGAGCGCCGTGTCGCTCCAACTGCCGCTGTTCATTCTGTCGGCCCGCTTTGGACCGCATGTCGCGGGAATATTCGCTTTGGCGCTGCGCGTTCTGCTTACTCCCGTGGGTTTGATCGGACGATCGATTCTCGACGTATTCCGCCGCTATGCCGCAGATGCCTTTCGCACTCGCGGGGAATGCAGGAGCGTATATATATCCACGCTGAGGGTGCTTTCGATCTTCTCACTGCTGCTCGCGGCAGGGATTGTCCTGCTCGCTGAACCTGCGTTCGCTTTCGTTTTTGGGGAGGTCTGGCGTCAGGCCGGCACCTTCGCGATCTGGCTCGCGCCCTTCGTGGCGCTGGGGTTCATGGCGAGTCCGCTCAGCTACGTCTTCTATATCGTCGGACGGCAAAATGTCGATCTGGCATGGCAGACCGGGCGATTTGCCGTGGTCTTGGCCGCGATGTTTGTCCCGCATGACGTCAGGGGCGTCATTTTGGCTTACAGTGCCGGTTACAGCCTGATGTACGTTCTTTATATCTATCTCAGCTACACAGCCAGCAAGGGCCGCGTTGATGATCGCGATAATTGACTATGATATCGGAAATCTGGGCGCGATCGCGAACATGCTGGTCCGTCTCGGAGCGAAGGCCAAGATCACGAGCGATCCCGATGAGGTAAGATCGGCGGTCGGACTGATCCTGCCCGGAAACGGGTCTTTCGACGCCTGCATGCGCGGGCTCCGGTCGACGGGCTTGCTTCCGGTGATCGAAAAGAGCGTTTTCGACACCAAAGTGCCGCTGCTCGGTATTTGCGTAGGTGCTCAGATGCTGGGGACCGGAAGCGAGGAAGGAGGCCAGAGCGGGCTGGGGTGGATTGATATGACCGCCCGCAAATTCCCGGTCTCCGCATCGCGGAGGGTGCCGCATATGGGATGGTGCGGCATAAGCGTGACGCAGCCCGCAAATCCGATCGGCAGCGCGATCGAACCGGATTCCCGCTTTTATTTCGTCCATAGCTATTTTCTGGAACCGCGCTCGGACAGCAACGTCTTTCTGAAGGCGAACTATGGCCTCGACTTTGCAGCGGGGGTGGTGAAGGACAATGTCTACGGGGTTCAGTTCCATCCGGAAAAGAGCCATCGCTATGGGAAAAGTCTCCTGCGCGCGTTCAAGGATCTTTGCGGATGATGCCGCGTGTCATACCTTGCCTGCTCCTACGCGACCGTGGCCTCGTGAAAACGGTGCAGTTCGGATCGGATACCTATATTGGCGATCCGGTGAACGCCGTGCGCATCTTCAACGACAAAGAGGTCGATGAGCTGATCTTTCTCGATATCGACGCAACACGCGAAGATCGCGGACCGGATCTGGAAATCCTCTATGAAATCGCCGGCGAGAGCTTCATGCCGGTTGCCTATGGCGGCGGCATCTCGACATTCGAGGATGCCCAGAGGGTGATAAGGGCCGGCGTGGAAAAGGTGGTCATCAACTCCGCAGCCTACCGGTCGATGGACGTCATACGCGAAGTATCGGCCGTTTACGGCGCGCAAGCGGTTGTCGGTGCCATCGACGCGAAGAAGACGTTTCTGGGCAGCCATAAGCTATATTCCCGTTCCGGTGTCCGCGAGGAAAAGGTGAAGCTGGCCGATCATGTCGCCGCGCTCGTGGAGGCTGGAGTTGGGGAAATCTTCGTGAACAGCATCGATCGCGACGGCTGCATGAATGGCTATGATCTGGAGCTTATCAGGAAGGTCGCTTCGGTAACGCCCACGCCGGTGATCGCCTGCGGCGGAGCCGGAACGGCGGTGGATTTGGTGGAAGCTGTGGAGAAGGGAGGCGCTTCGGCCGTTGCCGCCGGCAGCATCTTCGTATTTCGCGGCAAGCACAAGGCCGTGCTGATCAATTACCCCAAGGACATTTTTCCCGATGTCTGAGTTTCGCGTGACACGAACCCGCCTGGCAACTGTCGCCGGATTCTACGCCCTTGGGGGTATGGCGGTTCTCATCTATGTCCTTCAACTCCAGTATACGAACAGCTATGCTGGCTTCGTCCCGCTGGATTTCAGCATGTTCAAGGTCGCCATTGCGCTTTTTCTCGGCGCGGCGATCGGATTGACCATTCCATCGAACGCATCGCGTCCGCTGGATATGTTCATCGTCATTTACGCTATCTTCGTACTGGCTTCCTTCGTTTTTTTTCGCGGCGTGGCGACGGATGTCGGGAATGGCGAATATCTATTTCAGGTCGGACTTCTATCATTGCCCTATGTGGGGGCTTTGCTGCTCCAGCGCGTGCGGTGGTCGCTCGAGGTTCCGTTCGCCCTCAAGCCCCAGCTATTGCTC
Source organism: Sphingopyxis sp. (assembly GCF_036261875.1). GTDB lineage: Bacteria > Pseudomonadota > Alphaproteobacteria > Sphingomonadales > Sphingomonadaceae > Sphingopyxis. The sequence continues at coordinate 44,270 of NZ_DATAJZ010000012.1, forward strand.
GTCGTTGCGATTTCCATTGTCGCGCTGGCTGTGGTGTTTGCCGTCGCGGGTGTGGGCGATGTCGGCGGCCTTTCGATCGATGATGCCTATGAGCGCCGGATGGTCGGGCGCGAAGTATTTCAGGCCGGCTCTCTTCTCAGCTATCTGGTGGCGATGGCGATGAATGGACTCAATCCCTTCCTTGCCTTTTGGGCCGGACTTCGGAACCGCAAGTGGCTGTTCGCGCTGCCGATCCTGTTTGGCTTGTTGTTCTTCTACAGCCTTGGCGTGAAGGCGCCGACGGCTATGGTCGTACTTTCGCTGGTCGTCGGGATGCTTGCGCGTCGGGGCCGGATCGGTGGGGTCTTCATGGCCATCTTCTTTATCTGCGCGGCCCTGTTTGTGGTCTTTTTGGTGGAATATATTGCAACCGGCTATTCGCAGGTGGCGGAATTTTTTTTCCGCCGGGTCTTCGTCATCCCCGGATTCCTCGTGCAATATTTCATGACGTTCATGTTCGACAGCCACGGCTTTTTTTGGTCGGCCTGGGGCGGGTTGAACGACAGCATGCCCGTCACTTTCGTGATCGGTGAGGTATTTCTGGGAAACGCCCAGACGAATGCGAATACGAACGCTTTTGTATATGCGCTCGCCGACGGCGGTTATCCGGCTTATATTGCGGTCGTGGTGCTGGTCCTGGCTTTCTTCAAAATTCTCGATGCGCTCTATGAGAGCACGGAAAGCCTGGGCTATCTCTATATCGCCTTTCTATACTCGCTGCTCATCGTGGAACAGGCGGCAACGACCGCAGCACTGTCGTCGGGCGTGGCTTTGTTGTTTGGCTTTGTAGTCCTTTCAGGTAAGGAATGGGCGCGCTCTCCCCGGGCGGCGTAGCCATTATGTGAGAAATTATGATCGACTCCCCCCGCGACTATCAGGTCTGCACGCGCTGCGTGATGGACACATCCGATCCCGAAATTTCATTCAACGCAAATGGCGTGTGCAGCCATTGCCGCCATTTTGACGAGATTGCGCCGCTGCAGTGGTTCCCGAACGAGCAGGGCGAGCAAAAATGGCAGGCCATTGCCGAACAGGTCAAGCAGGATGGTCGGGGCAAGGCCTATGACTCCATCCTGGGTCTTAGCGGCGGTGTCGATAGCTCCTATCTGGCGCTCAAGATTCACGAGGCGGGCTTTCGCCCGCTCGTTGTCCACGTCGATGCCGGCTGGAACAGCGAGCTCGCCGTGGCGAATATCGAAGCGATCGTCGAACATTGTGGTTTCGATCTGCATACGCATGTCGTCAACTGGGAGGACATGCGCGACCTGCAATTGGCCTATCTTCGGTCAGGGATTTCCAACCAGGATGTCCCGCAGGATCACGCCTTCTTCGCCAGCCTGTATCGGTTTGCGGTCGAAAACGGAATCCGGACGGTTTTTTCGGGAGGAAATCTGGCGACGGAGGGAATTTTCCCGTCATCGTGGCACGGCAGCGCGATGGATGCCGTGAATCTGAAGGCGATCCATGACAAGTTCGGTTCGCGGAAGCTCAAATCCTATCCGACCATCAGTTTCTTCGAATATTATTTCTATTTCCCCTTCGTTCGCAAGATGCGAACGATCCGCCCGTTGAATTATATGCCGTACGACAAGGATTCTGCGATGGTCGAACTGGCGGAAAAATGTAACTGGCGAGGCTATGGTCGCAAGCACGGGGAGTCGCTGTTTACCCGGCTCTTCCAAAATTATATTCTTCCTATGCGCTTCGGTTTCGACAAGCGTCGGCCGCATTATTCGAGCTTGATCGTTTCGGGCCAGATGACGCGTGACGAGGCTGTCGCGGCGTTGGACGAGCCGCTTTACGATCCGATCGAACTCGAGACCGACATCAATTATTTCTGCAAGAAGCTTCGGATTTCGCGTGAGGAGTTCGAGGCGATTCTTGCCGATCCCATGCGGCATCATAGTGATTTTCCGACTTGGGAAAGACGGCAGAAGATAGCGAAAACCGCACAGGTGGCGTTGGAAAAGCTGCGCGGGCGCAGGGTCGGCGTCTATTCCTGATTCCATTCGATTGCCCTGTGCGGCCACAAAAGTCCACGGTTCGCACAGGTCATCGCTTTTGCTCGGCCTTGGACAAGATACGGCTATTGAAAGGTGAATGATAGGGTGTCAGCTATTCCCAGGCATCACATCGCGCATCTGACGTCGGTCCACCAGCGTTACGATACGCGGATTTTCTGGAAGCTATGCAACAGTCTCGCAGCCAATGGCTACGCGGTGTCCCTTGTGGTCGCCGACGGGAAAGGCGATGAGCATTGCGATAATGGAGTGCATATTCTGGACGTCGGCCGTTCGGGAGGGCGGCTCGGACGGATGGTGAAGGCGACCCGGCAGGTCAAAGCACAAGCTTTCGCCCTGAATGCGGACCTTTATCACCTGCACGATCCCGAATTGATCCCCGTCGGCCTGGCGCTGAAACGGCACGGCAAACGGGTCGTCTTCGATTTTCACGAGGATGTGCCCAAACAGTTGCTGAGCAAGCCGTATCTGAACCGTTGGGCGCTCCGCCTCCTCTCGGCCGCTTTTGCGAAATATGAGAGGGCGAAAGCTCCGCGGTTCGATGCCGTTATCGGCGCGACGCCGGGCATCACCGAAAAGTTTCGCGAAACCGCGAAGCGGGTCGCGAACATCAACAATTTTCCACGAATCGGTGAATTGGAGAGCGAACGTCCCTGGGAGGGTAAGGCCGACGAGATTGCCTATGTCGGCGGCATCTCTGCCATCAGGGGTATTGTTCCCCTGATCCGGTCACTCGAGCGCATCCGGTCGGGCGCCAAGCTGAATCTGGTGGGCAGGTTCGAGGACAAGGAGCTTGAATCGGTCGTCAAAAATTCGGCCGGTTGGCGGAACGTCCATGACCACGGTTTTCAGGATCGCGCCGGCGTTCGCGATGTGCTGGGGCGATCGATGGCGGGTCTCGTCACGCTTCGTCCGACACCGGCCTATCTGGATTCATTGCCAGTCAAGATGTTCGAATATATGGCGGCCGGCATTCCGGTCATCGCATCCGATTTTCCGCTCTGGCGGGAGATCGTCCTCGGCCGTGATTGCGGTCTTTGCGTCGATCCCGATGATCCCGATGCCATCGCGGCCGCGATCGACGCGTTGATATCCGACCGCAAGCGGGCCGAACAAATGGGACGCAACGGCCGCGCCGCGGTCCAGGAAGTTTTCAATTGGTCGGTCGAGGAAGAGAAGCTTTTGCAACTCTACGCGGATATCCTTGCATGACCTCCACGTTGAAGATCGCAACCATCGTCGGCGTGAGGTCGCAATTCATCAAGGCAAGCGCGGTGTCCGTGGTCGGCAAGGCGACTCCCCAAAATCGATGAAATCATCATCCATGCGGGCCGGCATCATGACGCCAATATATTCTTTGAGGAGCTGGGATTCTCACCCTGACCATAATCTGGACGTGCACGGCGGCTTGCATGGCGCGATGATGGGCCGGATGCTGAAGGAATCGAACATCTCCTGCTCGACCTTCGCCCCGATGCGGTTCTGATTTACGGGGACAACAATTCGACGCTTTCATGCGCGCTGGCTGTCGTGAAACTCTATATTCCCGTCGCGCACGTCGAAGCGGGGCTGACAGCTTCAACAGGTGGATGCCTGGTGCAATAGCGCGCTCGCGCGTCTGTTCCTATTTTCCGTGATAATCGCGATACCAGGCGACGAAGCGCGCGACTCCGTCGCGAATGTCGGTTTGCGGGCGATAGCCGGTCAGCCGCTGCAGGAGCGACGCATCGGCCCAGGTCGCATAGACGTCGCCCTTTTGCATCGGCATGTAGTTGCGGATGGCCTTGATCCCCAGTTCCGCCTCGATCGCGTCGACGAAATCCAACAGCCGCACCTTGTCCGAGTTGCCGATGTTGACGATGCGGAAAGGCGCGACGGGGGACAGGCTGTCGCCTTCGGGAACATCATCCTTCGATGCGGGACGAACCGGGGCGGCATCGATCAGCAGGCGGATCGCGCGCACCAGATCCTCCACATAGGTGAAGTCCCGATACATGTCGCCGTGGTTATAGATGTCGATGGGGCGACCATTCAGGATCGCGTCGGCGAAGCGTGACGGAGCGAGGTCGGGGCGGCCCCAGGGGCCGTAGACGGTGAAGAAGCGAAACATCGTCGTGGGCAGGTTCCACAGATGGGCATAGGCATGGCCCATGCTTTCATTCGCCTTTTTCGTCGCGGCATAGATGGTGAGCTGCGCGTCGGCCTTGTCCATCTCGGTAAAGGGCATTTGGTCGTTGGCGCCATAGATCGATGACGTGGACGCCATCAGCAGATGTTCGACAGCTCTCGTCCGAGCGATTTCCATGACGTTGAAGGTGCCGACGACATTGCTCTCGATATAGGAGCGCGGCTCTTCCAGGCTGTATCGTACGCCTGCTTGTCCGGCGAGGTGAACAATGACGTCGGGTGCGAAATCGCCGGCGACGCCGGAAAGACAGTCCCAATCCTCCAGCATCGCCTCGGTCGCGCTGAAGCCAGTCTGTTGTTTCAATATCTCGTGGCGCCGCCGTTTCAGGGCGACGTCGTAATAATCCGTCATGCCGTCATAACCGTGGACGCGAAAACCCTCGGCCAGCAGGATATTGGCGAGGTGAAAGCCAATGAATCCGGCCGTCCCCGTGATGAGGATCTTGCAATCGCTGCGCTGCGCCTTTTTGTCCTGATTCATGTCGTCGTCCACGCTCGAAGTTTGCATGTCGCGACATGCAGGGGATGAACATCCATTGGCGGAGTATCGTGAAAATATGCTGAAGATTCACGCGCTCCCGGCCCGCTCGGCGGATCGGGAGTTTCTGCTGGGGGCCGGAAAATAACATCGGCTTGCCCTTTGATTGAATATGCGTCGTTGCGATCCGGCGCATACTATCCTCTGGCGGGCTCCATTGCCTTGTGACGACTTGCCCGATCAGATAGATCGAGGCCACCGCGCCGTCGACAGCCGTTCCGTTCCCATGTTTCCAATCGGAGAATAAAATCAATCATGTCTGGTTCCCCGGATTTGGCGAGCATGCCGTCGACCCCTGAGTCCATTCCGCCCGTCCACAAAAATATCTGGTATGTTCACCCCTATGCGGGAGGGCCGGGAATCGGTCGGTTCAGCCGCGCCTTTTATCTTGCTCAAAACTGGCGTTTGCAATCAATTCGCACGACGATCCTGTCCCCGACCTTCCATCATTTGATGGATGCTCCGCAAGCGCCTGGCGAAAAGCGCATCGACGATGTCTCTTACCACTTCATTGGTGCGCGCGCCTATCCGAACAACGGGCTTGCACGCCTGCTCAATATGGCGGACTTCTCATTCGGTCTTTTGCGCGACGCTGACCGGCTTGTCGCGCGATACGGGGTTCCTGATGCAATTATCGGATCGAGTCCGCATCCTTATGTATTTCTGGCGACCCACCGGCTGGCGAAACGCTATAACGCGGTTTCGATCTTCGAGGTGCGCGATTTGTGGCCGTTGAGCCTTGTGGAACTGGCGGATGTAAGCCCTTATCATCCGTTGGTCATCGGGACGGGATGGGTTGAGCGATATGCATATCGACACGCCGACCATGTGGTGTCGCTTCAGTCCGCATCCCGGCCCTATATGTGTGAGCGAGGAGTTGATGCCGATCGTTGGCACTATATTCCCAACGGCGTGGATGCACAGGAAGAAGCAGTCATCGAGCCGGACGAGCCGGCCTATCGGCGTTTGATGCAGTGGCATCAGGAAGAGAAGTTCGTCGTTCTGTATGCGGGCGCGCTCGGCCCTCCCAACAATATCGATATTCTGGTCCGGGCTGCGGCCGAACTTCGCTCGCGTGGTAACGACAGGATTCGCATCCTTGTGGTCGGGCGAGGAGAACTGCAGCAACAAATTGCCAAGATGGTCTCGGATCTTGGGCTGGAAGAGCGTGTTGCAATCTATCCACAAGTGCCGAAATCCCATGCGATCGGTTTGATGCAGAAAGCCGATGTCGGTTATATTTCTTTGAGGCCTAAACCTATGTTTATGCACGGCATCAGCCCGAACAAACTTTATGACTATATGCTGGCGAAATTGCCGATCGTGTCGGCAATGCGGGTGGGTAATGATTCGGTGACCGAGGCAGGATGCGGCCTCACTGTCGAACCGGGCGATCCTGTTGCCGTCGCCGAAGCCTTCGCCCGCCTTGCGGATATGGATCGCGCTGAGTTGCGGGAAATGGGAGAGCGGGGTCTGGCGTTCGTCCGAACGAACCATGATTATGCCGCTCTCGCAAGAATTTATGCCGAACTATTTTAGGATGATGTCGCAATGATCGCGGGCATTGGCGTCTTGCGCGATATTATGAATGGACAGGCGGTATCGATATGCGCCGAGCGGAGCCCTGCCTTCGACGTTCCGACTTTCGGCCGGGCGAATGGAAAGATCGCTTTGCGGGCGAGTGGGGTCGTTTGACGCAATATGTCTAGGCGGATCGTCATTACCGGCGCCACCGGCTTTATCGGCCGTAACCTGGTTGCTGCCTTGCTGAAGAAGGATTTCCGGTTGACGCTCGCAGTTCGCGATGTCGGTCGTTCCCGGCGAGCGTTTCCTGATCATCCGGCAATCGATTTTATTCCCTACGCGTCGGTCATGGCGGGTGAAGGTCTTTCCGGAGCTTGGGCCGTCGTGCATTTGGCCGGCTTGGCGCACGCGCCATCGAGGACGGGAGAGGCTGCCTTTCAGGAGGTCAATGCAGTCGGTGCCCTGCAATTGGCCGAGAGCATCCGTCGATCGAAGACTCCACTTCTCCTCCATCTGAGCAGTGTCGCCGCGGTTACCGCAAATTCGAGCGATCAGGTCGTTGACGACACGACCGAACCGCGGCCTGTGACAGCTTACGGTCGTTCCAAATTGGCGGCGGAACAGCATGTCGCAGCATTGGCCGAAGAGGGGGTTTGCGTTGTCTCGCTTCGACCGCCCCTGGTGCTGGGATATGATGCGGGGGGGAATTGGGGGAAGTTGCAGCGGCTTGCGCTGTCCGGACTTCCCTTGCCCTTCGGGTCAGCTAGGAATCGACGATCGATTGTCTCCATCGATTTGCTGGTGACGGCGATCGCGGCAATATGTGTGCAGGAGCCGAAGCCAATAAAGAGTGGAAACTATTGTATCGCGGACCCCTTTGCGATTTCTACGGCGGACATATTGACGGAACTTCGTGCTGGTATGGGAATGGCTCCTCGCTTGTTTTCCTGTCCCGAAGCGATGTTGCATCTGGCTGGCCGATTGACAGGCAGGCGACAATTGATCGAGGGTCTGATGGGCGATCTGGTTCTTGACCCTTCCCGTTTCTTTTCCACATTCTCTATTCCGGATTTCCCCAATCTTCGCGCGTCCATACGCAAATCGGGCGAACTATACCGTTCCTTTTATGGTCGACCCGCACAACTAATCGGATCATCGTCTTGAAACGCTTGATGGATATCGTCCTGGCATTGCTCGGCCTGCTGGTTTCCGCCCCGTTCCTTGCAGCCTGCATGGTGGCCATTCGGTCAGGATCGAAGGGGCCTGCGATCTTTCGGCAAACGCGCGTGGGGCTCGATGAGCGGCCATTCGAATGCCTGAAGCTTCGAACAATGTACATCGGAACAGCGGACCTTCCGACGCATCAGGTGAATAGGGACGCGGTAACGCCGCTTGGCAAGTGGTTGCGACGGCTCAAGTTGGACGAATTGCCGCAACTCTGGAATGTGTTGAAAGGCGAGATGAGCTTTGTCGGGCCGCGTCCATGCCTTCCATCTCAGACCGCGCTTGTTCTTGCCCGTCGCGAGCGTGGATTGGCGGCGATACGGCCCGGAATTACGGGCGTGTCCCAGGTCGCCGGGATAGACATGTCGGACCCGCAGAAACTGGCGGAGAATGACGCCAAATATCTGGGCAATATGTCATTGGCGCACGATATCAGGTTGATCTGGATCACGTTCGTTGGTGGCGGACGAGGCGATCATGTCGCATCCTGATCCCGTCGGATCAGGATTGCCGGCGAGCGGTGATCGTTATTTATGCCCGCTCCAGCGATTGCCGGTCGCGCGCACGGGGGAATCGGGCTTGATATAGCCGGTGCATCAGAGGCCGACCGGCGAACAGATTGCATTGACCGCAGGCATAGTGCTCCGCGCGGCATAGCGCTAAGGAGGGATCGGCGACACGAAACTGTCTGTCGATATCAGGTGGAGATCAGGCAAATCGCATGACGATCAAGCGTCGAGACACTTTCGCGATTCTTGCGGGCATGGCGCTTGCGCCTGCCATCCCCAGATGTGCGCATGCGCGCGATGTCCTGCCGGACGATCCTCGCGGCGATGATAGCGACGCGCTCATGGCGCTTTTTGCCGACATGGCCAGGACAGGACGCGCTTCCTTGCCTGGGGGCATGTATAAAGTATCGAGGCCGCTCGTGATTCCGCCGGGCATCCTGGAAGGGGGCGACGTCGTTCTCGATTTTAGGGAGGCTAATCCAGCGGACTTTCCTGACGGGATTTGCGTGCGAGTGAACGGAGCGGCAAGGGCGAAGCTGCCGAACCTGCTGCGGAATCTGGCGATGGGAGAGCGCACGCTGAGATTTGCCGGGCCGCACGGCTTGCGAGTAGGCGAGACTTTTCAAGTGTCGGGGACCGTGGATTTCGCGGGGAACGGATATCGCTATTATTACCGCAAGGGCGAGATGTTCCGGGTCGCCCAAGTGATCGATGCCACCCGAATCGCCGTAGAGAATGGGTGCCGCGATGACTATCCTGCGAATGCAACCGAAGTCTGGAAGCGGGCGGGGGACCGCTTCACCCAAGGATGCGCGTCGTTGACCGTCATCGGCCGCGACGACATCGGCTATACGATGGAGTTCGCAAGCCTCGACGGGGCGACGATAAGCAATTGCCGAATCGAAGGGGGCAGATTGGCGGCGCTATCGATCACCGATTGCTATTATGTGTCCGGCGAAAATGTGCGGGTGCGCCAGACGGCTGCCGAGACCAAAAGCCCCTATGGCTGTGTCGTGGCAAATAGCCAGGACGTGCGCCTGCGCGGCGAGTGCTACGGTCATTTCAGCGGGTTCGCCATCGGCGGCGGCAAGACGGATGGCGGCAAGGTTGGGATGAATCGCGATATCCATTTCGAGGGTAAGGCTGGCAGCCATCCGGTTGCCGGCCTGGCAGGAGGCAACATCCACGGCAACGCCGAATATTGCAGTCTACGCGGCACGTTTGCCAATGGCGTCATAATGGGCGGCAACAAGAACGAGGCCCATGGCGAGTTTATCAAAAGCGCGAGTCCGCCGGTGGTTCTGGCTGAAATGCACGGGCATGATTTCAGGATCACCGGCGTGTTGCGGACGACTGGAAATGCCGATCTTTCTCCAAAGGTCGGGGCGCTGCATCAGTCAGACTATGGCATGCATGCCCGTTATGGCGGCGTAACCGAGGTCAGCTTGCAAATTCACGCGCCAACGGCCACCCGGATAGTGGCGTGGCGTCCCAGAGATCTTGCCCGGGCCGATATTGAACTGCGCCTCAGCCTCGACATCGTGAAGGCGCATCCCAAGACCCGCATCATGTGGTTCAGGAGGAATGGGAGCACGGGCGACGTGCTTCCCCTGGTCACGTTGGACCGCCTCAACCTGATCGACAATTCCATTCCGATCCGATGGTCCGTAGATCATCTTACCAGGTTCAAAGGGGCAGGCGTCCGCGCGATGACGGGTCAAGGGTGATCCGCGGACGCATGTATCGTTAGTCGTTCGCGCCACATCGCATCGGGTGTATATTCGGGAACCAGCCGCGCGATAACCTGCACCATCGCGTGCGGGTCGCCGCTGCCCCGGATGACGGCGTCGAGTTCGTCCAACGCCTGTTTCATTTCCAGCCACGGCCACAGCTTCTCCCGCGCGCGCAGAATCCGCGGATGGTTCGTCGGTTCGGGATTGTCGCCGATCAGCAGTTCTTCATAGAGCTTCTCTCCCGGACGCAGTCCGGTCTCGACGATTTCGATGTCGCCATCGGGATCGTCGGCATCGCGAATGCCGAGGCCGGATAGCCGGATCATGCTGCGCGCTAGGTCGAGAATCTGGACTGGCTGTCCCATATCGAGCACGAACACCTCGCCGCCCTTTGCCATCGCCGTCGCCTGGATAACGAGCTGCGCGGCCTCGGGGATCGTCATGAAATAACGGGTGATGTCGCGATGCGTGATCGTGATCGGACCGCCGGCGGCGATCTGGGCTTGGAAGAGCGGCACCACCGATCCGCTTGAACCAAGCACGTTTCCGAACCGAACCATGCTGAAAACAGTCGAATTTGTGCGCTTTTCGCTGGCGCGTGCCTGAAGAATGAGTTCGCAGACCCGTTTCGAGGCGCCCATGATATTCGTCGGCCGTACCGCCTTGTCGGTGCTGATCAACGTGAAATTTGCGACGCCGCAGGCCTCGGCGGCTTCGACGCTGTGCAGCGTCCCCATGACGTTATTGCGCATCCCCGAGACCGGATTGGCTTCGACCAGCGGAACATGCTTGTAGGCGGCGGCGTGGAAGACGGTGTCGGGACGATGATGCTTGTAGACCCGCATCATCGTCGACCGTTCGGCGACATTGGCGAGTTCGAGCACCAGCGATACGTCATGCCCCGTGGACCGGATATGGCTCAAAAGCTCCTGCTCGATCGCATAGAGAGCAAACTCCGACTGTTCGAGCAGGATCAGCTTTTTCGGGTGGCACTGAAGGATCTGACGGCAGAGTTCGCTGCCGATCGAGCCGCCAGCGCCCGATACCATGACCGTCTTTCCGACGATGGTCCTGCCCATCAGTACCTCGTTGGGAGCCACCGCCTCGCGTCCGAGCAACTCGTCGATCTGAATCTCGCGCAGATCGTTCACGGTGATCGAACCCTCGATGATATGCGTCAGGCTGGGGAGCGAGCGAACATAGGCATCGGTCTTCTGCAGCCGCTCGATGATCTCACGCCGGCGCGTGCGCGAGGCGCTGGGGATAGCGAGCAGCACTTCGTCGACGTCGGTGTCGCCCAGGATGGTTTCCAGTCGGTGCGACCCGAAGACCGGGATTCCGTCCAGCCGCTGCCCGTCGAGGCGCAGGTCGTCATCGACGAAACCGACGAGATAGACCTGCGATTCGTGGCGGAGCGAAAGCGCGAGCTGCTGGCCCGCCCGGCCTGCGCCGTAGACGAGCACGCGGCGCGCCTTGGTGGACACGATGTTGAGGAGATCCAGCAGGATGAAGCGGATCGTGATCCGGCTCGATGCGAGCAGCATCAGAAAGATGATCGGGTGCAGGATCGCCAGGGTGCGCGGCACCACCGGCCAGCGAAAGATGACGAAGACGATGAGCAGCGGGATCGCCAGCGCCGCGCAGGCTGCGGCGAGACCCGCGACTGTCCGCGCTCCCGAAAAGCGTATGAGCGAGCGATAGACGCCGAGCATGAGCGCTATCGGATACCAGAACAGCAGCGCCACGGCGGCAAAGCTCGAAACCGGCGGCGAAAAGAAGCTCCAACTGCCGACGCGAAGCGAATAGGCGATCCAAACCGCCATCACGCACAGCGCCCCGTCCATCAACGCCGCGATCAACCGTCGCTGATCGCGCGTCTGGTTGAGGACGAGGTTGACGATCCGTGCCGGCACATCGTGCCATCCCTGCTCGTGCCCCATCAAATCATTCCAGCCTTCTTATGCGAAATCCATGCGACCGTGCCCATCATATCGTGGGTGTTTCGGCGCGAGATTAGCGAAGATGGCAATAAATTCAATCGGCCGGCTGTCATGCGCCGCGTGCGAAGGTCGGTCCGTCGCTGCTTTCGATCTATCCTGCCGAGGGAAAGCCCTCTGGATTGTCCGATTGCCAGCGCCACGACGACCTGCACATCGCATCGACATCCAGCCGGGCGTTCCAACCCAGCAGGCGCTCGGCCTTGCCCGTCGCGGCATAACTCACGGCCACGTCGCCGGCGCGTCGCGCCGCGATTTCGGTGGCGAGCGGATGCCCGCACGCCCGCTCGTAGGCAGCGACCAACTCCTTCACCGTGATGCCGTTCCCGGTGCCGACGTTGATCGCCTCGCAGCCCGCCGTGCCCATCGCATATCCAAGCGCGGCGAGATGCGCGTCGGCGAGATCGACGACGTGGATGTAATCGCGCTCGCCGGTGCCGTCGCGTGTGTCATAATCGTCGCCGAAAATTGCGAGCTTTTCCCGGCGCCCGATCGCGACCTGCGCGACGAAAGGCATCAGATTGTTGGGGATGCCGTCCGGATCTTCGCCGATCCGGCCCGATTCATGCGCTCCGACCGGATTGAAATAACGCAGCAGGACGGCCGAAGCATCGGGGTTCGCGCGCGTCCAATCGGCGATCACGCCCTCGGCCATCGCCTTGGTGCGGCCATAGGGATTGGTCGGCGCGATCGGATGATTTTCGTCGAACGGCAGATAGTGCGCCTCGCCATACACCGTCGCTGAAGAAGAAAAGACGATGCGCCGGCATCCCGCGGCGTCCATCGCGCCGAGCAGGTTCATCGTTCCGCTGACGTTGGTCTGATAATAACGCAGCGGAATATCGTTCGATTCCCCGACCGCTTTCAATCCCGCAAAATGGATCACGGCATCGGGTGCGAAGTCCGTGACCGCGCGCGTCAGCGCGTCGGCCTCGCAGATGTCAGCCTCGACCACACGCATGTCGCGGTTGCTGAGCTGGCGAATCCGTGCGAGCGCGACCGGCGAGCTGTTGCAATAATTGTCGAAGACGCAAACCTCGTGGCCCGCGGACAGCAACTGGACGAGCGTATGGCTGCCGATGTAGCCTGCCCCGCCGGTAACGAAGACTTTCATGCCCGCTCCTGTGCCGATCCGCCCGCCGAAGATCAACTGGGTTCGTCGAGCGCTCTTTGCCATGGTTTGGAAAACAGCGCGTTAATCGATCGCGAAGGGGCGAGCTATGCGGAAGACCCATCGGGTCCTTGCAATCCCGGCGTTCGCGCTCGACATAGAGGCGATGGATCTCGCGTTCGACAATAGTTTTCATGACGCCATGGAAGGCTTCTACGCCCCTGCCGAAGCTGCGAAGCCCGCGGCGCCGAAGCTGCTCGCCTTTAATCATGCGCTTGCGAACCGGCTCGGGATCGACGGTGCCGGCGCGGGCGACGAGGTGATCGCGCGTCTTTTTTCGGGGCAGGACCTGCCCGGTGGGGCGAACCCGCTCGCGCTCGCTTATGCCGGACATCAGTTCGGACATTTCTCGCCGCAACTCGGCGACGGCCGCGCGCTGCTGCTCGGCGAAATCGTCGCGCCCGACGGCGCGCGCTTCGACGTGCAGCTCAAGGGATCGGGGCCGACGCCTTTCTCGCGCAATGGCGACGGGAAGGCGGCGATTGGCCCGGTGCTGCGCGAGTTTCTCGTCTCCGAAGCGATGGCGGCGATGGGCGTGCCGACGACGCGGGCGCTGGCCGCGGTCGCGACCGGCGACCGGGTCCAGCGCGAGCAGGCGCATCCCGGCGCGGTGCTGACCCGCATCGCCAGCAGCCATATCCGCGTCGGCACCTTCCAGTTCTTCGCGGCGCATTTCGGTGCCGATCACGTCGTCCAGCTATCGGACTACAGCATTCGCCGCCATTTCCCCGATCTTGTCGAGGCGCCCAATCCGCATCTCGCCTTGCTCGACCGGGTGATCGGGCTGCAATGCGACCTCGTCGCGCACTGGCTGGGCGTCGGCTTCATTCACGGCGTGATGAACACCGACAATGTCGCGATTTCGGGCGAGACGATCGACTATGGTCCGTGCGCCTTCATGGACCGCTTTGCCGCCAACACCGTGTTCAGTTCGATCGACGCCCATGGCCGCTATGCCTATGGCCGCCAGCCACAGATCATGCACTGGAACATGGCGCGTTTCGCCGAAGCGTTGCTTCCCGCGATCCACTCGGTCGATGCCGCCGATGTCGAGACGGCGAAGGCGTTGGTGGCCGAGGTGCCAGGCCGCTTTGCCGCGGTCTGGCATGGGCGGTTGCGCAGAAAGTTGGGGCTGACCGAAGCGCAGGATGGCGATGGCGCGCTGTTCGACGCGCTCTTCGCCGAACTCGAACGCCACCAGGTCGATTTTACTTTGTTCTTCCGCGGCCTTGCGATGATGCTGCGCGGCGACGGATCGGAGCTTGAGGCGCAATTGCCCGACGCCGACGCGATGGTGCCGTGGATCGCCGACTGGTGGGCGCGGCTGGCGCGCGAGACCGACGCGCCGCTGAATCGCGCTGACGCGATGGATGCGGTGAATCCGCTTTATGTTCCGCGCAACCATCTGGTCGAGGCTGCGCTGGGCGCGGCCGAGGCGGGCGATCTCGCCGCCTGGTTCGAATTGCTGGAGGTGGTGCGCAATCCCTATGTCCGGCGTCCCGAATGGGCGCTGTTCGAGGGGCCGGCGCCCGCCGAATTCGGCCCCTATAAAACCTTCTGTGGCACCTGACAGGCAGTGCGGGTTGAGTGGCTGCGCGGCAATTGCTAGGGACGGCGCCCATATCCAGCAGAGGACCGTTCATTGCCCGAAGCAGAAGCGCAGCAGGCCACGCCTGTGAAGATCACGGTCGTCGGCACGGGCTATGTCGGCATATCGAATGCGGTCCTGCTCGCGCAGCGCAACAGCGTCGTCGCGCTCGACATCGACGCGCGCAAGGTCGAGATGATCAACGCGCGCCAGTCGCCGATCGCCGATCCCGAGATCGAGGAGTATCTGGCGAACCGGCCGCTCGACCTCCTCGCGACGACCGACCGGGCGCTTGCCTACGACGGCGCCGATTTCGTCGTCATCGCGACGCCGACCGATTACGACCCCGACACCAATTATTTCAACACGAGCACGGTTGAGACCGTAATCGCCGATGCGCTCAAAATGGCGGCGAACGCGCTGGTGATCGTCAAGTCGACGGTGCCGGTCGGGTTCACCGACCGGATGCGCGCCGAGACGGGATCGGACAACATCGTCTTTTCGCCGGAATTCCTGCGCGAAGGGCGCGCGCTCTACGACAATCTCCACCCCTCGCGGATCATCGTCGGCGACACCCATCCGCGCGCCGAGGCCTTCGCCCGGCTGCTGCTGGAGGCTTCGCTGAAACCCGAGGCGGCAATTCTGCACACCGGCAATACCGAGGCCGAGGCGATCAAGCTGTTCGCCAATACCTATCTCGCGATGCGCGTCGCCTTCTTCAACGAACTCGATACCTATGCCGCGACCCACGGCGTCGATTCGCGGCAGGTGATCGAGGGGGTGTGCCTCGATCCCCGGATCGGCAGTTTCTACAACAATCCCTCCTTCGGCTATGGCGGCTATTGCCTGCCCAAGGACACCAAGCAGATGCTGGCGAACTACAGGGAGGTGCCGCAGAATCTGATTGCCGCGATCGTCGCCTCGAACACGACCCGCAAGGATTTCATCGCGGCGGAAATCATCAAGCGTAACCCGCGCGTCGTCGGCATCCACCGGCTCGCCATGAAGGCGGGATCGGACAATTTTCGCGCCAGCAGCATTTTGGGTGTGATGAAGCGCGTCAAGGCCAAGGGGATCGAGGTGATCGTCCACGAACCGCTGATCGAGGAGGATCGGCTGTTCAATTCGCGCGTCGTCCGCGATCTTGATGCTTTCAAGGCCGAGGCCGACATCATCATCGCCAACCGGGTGACCGATGAACTCGCCGATGTCGCGGACAAGGTCTATAGTCGCGACCTGTTCGGCGCCGATAGCTGACGCCATTCTCTCATCGCCGTCCCCTCGAACCGCCGCAACGCCGGGAACCGTCCCATTGCCGGAGAGTTGGCTTGGAAACAGGGGAGATTCGGGTTGCACAGCCACGCCTCGCGATCCACAAGTGCGCATCGGTCGGGACATGATGCGTCATATTGATAAATCTCGCGAATTTGATCCTTCGCCGCGAATGCGGCGTCGGCAGCGATTGATCCTGACCGCGTCGCTGTTCGGCCTAGCCTGGACGAGCGTTGCGGCCGCTCAACAGGCCGACGTCGCGCCCCCTGCGGTCGTGCCGACCGTGGCGCAGCAAGCGCCCGATGCCGAGCCGCTGCCCGATATCGCCGCGCCGACCCCGCCGCCGCCCGAGGCGCAATTGCCCGAGGTCGCGCCGATCATCCCTGACGAGGAGTTCAAATCGGCGATTCCGCCGATCAGCGCCGAGGACGACCCCGAGCTCGACAAGCCGCTCGAATCGATCGCGGAATTCGAGCGCCGGCAGGTCGAGGCGGCGAAAGCGAAGGAAGCCGGAACGCCGGCCGAAGCCACCGCGACCGACGTGCCGCAAGTCGACGGCACGCCCGTGCCGGCACTGGCGGACGGCGACAGCGTCGAGGCCATCGGCGATGCACCGATCAGCGACGCCGAACTGGCTGCGCCGCTGCCGCCGCTCGACAGCTTCGACGTCACGCCGGTCGAATTCGCCGAGCCTGAGGATGCGAATGAGACGCGGACCATCCGCTATGCGGTGAATGTCAACGGTCTCGCCGCAGCCGATGACGGCACGGATGCCGATCTCGCTGACCTGTTCCACGATCTGTCGGCGCTCTACGAGGGCGACGGCAAGGCTGACAACTTCGCGATGCTTCGCGCGCGTCTCAGCGCCGATTCGGAGCTTATGTCGCGCATCCTTGCGTCCGAAGGCTATTATGATGCTGTCGTCGAAACGCGCATTGACCGCGGCGAAGCCGAGGCAGGCGCCAGCGGTGCGCCGGCCCGCAATCGGTCGATCACGGCGGTCATCGATGTGAAGCCCGGCGTGCGCTATACTTTCTCCGACATCGTCATCGACGCGAAGCCGACGATTCCGCCGGGACTGATCCACGACAATTTCCCACTCGTGGTCGGCGAGCCGATCGTTGCACAGCGCGTGCAGGGCGCCGAAGCGGCAATCGCGCTCAAGCTGCCGCAGGAAGGTTATCCGTTCGCCAAGATCGGACAGCGCGATATCCTGCTCGATGGCGATACGGGGCAGGGGCTTTATACGCTCCCCGTCGACATCGGCGCGCGCGGGCGCTTCGGTGGGATCGAGACGACCGGCAAGCTCGCCTTCGACGCCGAGCATGTCGATGTTCTCGCGCGCTTCAAGCGCGGCGACCTCTATGACAGCCGCAAGGTCGACGATCTGCGGCAGGCGCTCGTCGCGACCGGCCTGTTCGCGACCGTCGCGGTCGAGCCGCAGCCGACGGGCGAGAGCGCGGGCGACGACAGCGAATATGTGACTATGCTCGTCACCCAGCAGGCGGGCCCACCGCGCACGATCGCGGCGAATGCGGGCTATGGCACCGGGCAGGGAATCCGCCTCGAGGGTAGCTGGACGCACCGCAACTTCTTCCCGCCCGAAGGCGCGCTGATCGGCCGGGCCGTGGCCGGGACGAAGGAGCAGGCGCTGGGCGTGACGATGCGCCGCTCCAATGCCGGGCGCCGCGACCGCACCTTCGAACTGGTCACCGAAGCGACACGGAGTCGTTACAACGCCTTCAACGCGATCACCGGCCGCGTTGCCGCGCGCATCAGCTATGATTCGACGCCGATCTGGCAGAAGAAACTGACCTATGCCTTCGGCGCCGAACTGATCGCGACGCGCGAGGATGACTATGATTTTGCGCGCGGCGAGCGCGTCAATGACTTTTACACGATTGTCGGGCTGAACGGGCAGGTCGGGATCGACCGCACCGACAGCCTGCTCGACCCGACAAAGGGGTTCCGCCTGCTCGCGCGGGTCGAGCCCGAGGGATCGCTCGCCGGCCGCTTCTCGCCCTATGCACGGACGCAGGTCGATGCCAGCGGCTATTATCCCGTGACCGACAGCATCGTGCTTGCGGGACGGGTGCGCGTCGGCTCGATCGTCGGCGCGGCGCGCGAGCGGCTCGCGCCGTCGCGGCGCTTCTATGCCGGCGGCGGCGGGTCTGTACGCGGCTTCGGTTATCAGGAGCTCGGGCCCAAGGACCCCAATAATGATCCGATCGGCGGGCGCAGCCTCAACGAGGCGGCGGTCGAGGCGCGCTATCGCTTCGGCAATTACGGCATCGTGGGTTTCCTCGATGCCGGGCAGGTCTATCGCGGATCGACTCCCGATTTCTCCAACCTGCGTTTCGGCGCGGGGATCGGCGGGCGCTTCTATACCAATTTCGGGCCGATGCGGCTCGACATCGCGACGCCGATCGACCGGCGTCCGGGCGAAGCGCGCGTCACCGTCTATGTCTCGATCGGCCAGGCCTTCTGATGGCGGAGGAAGCGGCCATCGCGACCGAAGGCGACAAGCCGGCGGGGCCATCGCTGGGGTTTCGGATCGCCAAGGGCGTCGGAATCGCGCTGCTCGGCCTGATCGCGCTGGTCGCGCTGTTCCTTATCGGGCTGAACAGCGATGCCGGGCGGCGCTTCGTTGCGACCCAGATCGAGAAATATGAGTTCGAGAACGGGATGAAGATCGGCATCGGCCGGCTTGACGGATCGCTGTTCGGCGAGATGGTCGTGCGCAATTTCACGCTGTCCGACCCCAAGGGCGTGTTCGTTCGTTCGCCCGAACTGCGGATCGACTGGCGGCCCTTCGCCTTTCTGTCGAACCATGTCGACGTCCGCTCGGCGACCGCGAAGACGTTGGTCGTCGAGAAATTGCCGACCTTCAAGCCGGTGCCCGACACTGGCGAGCCGCTGCTCCCCGACATCGACATCGACGTGCGAACCCTGCGCGTTGACCGGCTGATCTTCGCGCCCGCGATCACCGGTGAGCGGCAAGTCGCGACGCTGAGCGGCAAGATCGCGATCGCCGACCGCCGTGCGCAGGTCACCGCGAACGCCGAGACGATCGGCGAGAAGGCCAGGGGCGACAAGCTCGCGCTCGTCCTCGATGCGGTGCCCGACAAGAACCGCCTCGCCGCGACGCTCGACCTCAACGCGCCGCAGGGCGGCGTGCTTGCAGCGATGGGCGGGTTTACCGCGCCGTTGACCGCGAAACTTGGTGGGCGCGGCGATTGGAAAAAATGGGACGGTTCGTTGACCGCCAACCTCGGCACCGACCCGCTCGCGCGGCTCGCGCTGACCGCGCGCGACGGCACGCTCGCGGTCAAGGGCACGACGCAGGCGTCGCGGCTGCTCGCCGAGGGGCCCGTCGCTTCGCTGCTCAGCCGCGAGACCGCGGTCGACGTCACCGCGCGGCTCGACAAGCGCAAGGCCGATCTCGACGGCCGGCTATCGTCGGACGCCTTCCGTCTCGGCATCAGCGGCGGGGTCGATCTCGGCGAGAGCCGTTACGATGCGCTGAACCTCGCCTTCGTGTTGCTGCGCCCCGACGCGCTCGCGCCGAACCTGCGCGGCAACGGCCTGCGCGCGACGGCAAAGCTCGACGGCGCCTTCAACCTGCCGACGGTCGAATATCAGGCGAACGCCAATGCCCTCGCGTTCAACGACGTCATCGTCGAGACGCTGAGCCTCGCGGGCAAGGCGCGGGTCGACGCCGATCAGATTTATGTCCCCGTCGCCGGGCGGGTAGCGCGCATTCGCGGGCTCGACACCGTGGCGGGCGGGACGCTGGTGCAGGTGCGGCTCGACGGCGATCTCGCCTATAAGGACGGGCGCATCCTCAGCGACAATCTGCGCCTCCGCTCGCCGCGGATCGACGCGAAGGCGATCGTGATCGCCGATTTGAACAAGGGTTTCTACACCGGCGCGATCGACGGGCGGGTCAACGACTATCGCATCGAGAGCGTCGGCCTGTTCGACATCGACACCAATGCCGATTTGAAGACCGCGCCGCGCGGCGGGTTCGAGATTGTCGGCAAGGTGCGCGCGCGCTCGACGCGGCTGTTCAATTCGGGGGTGCGCGATTTTCTCGGCGGCAATGCCGTCGCGAGCGGCGACGTGCGCTATGGCACCGACGGCATCGTCCGTTTCGCTAATCTGCGGCTCGCCGCGCCGCGCCTGCGCGTGACGGGCGGGCAGGGCAGCTATTCGCCCGATGGACAGATCCAGCTCGCGGCGCGCGCGCATTCGACCGATTATGGCCCGGTCGGCGTTCAGCTTGCCGGGACGATCAGCGACCCGCGCGCGGTGGTGACGGCGGACCGACCGGGGCTGGGCATCGGGCTCGCCAATCTGGTTGCGAAGGTGGGCGGCGCGCCGAACGGCTATCGCCTCGCGGCGACCGGCGATACCGACTATGGCCCGCTGTCGGCCGATGTCGTCCTGCTGACTGCGGCGGGACCGATGACGATCGACATCGAACGCGGCGACCTGTCGGGAATCGGTTTCCACGGCCGACTGGTGAAGAGCGCCGCGGGTCCGTTCGAGGGCCGGCTCGACGCGTCGGGGCAGGGCCTCGGCGGTCTCGTCCGGCTGAGCGGCGAAGGGCAGTATCAGGCGGCGGCGATCAATGTGCGCGCAAACAATGTCGTGCTGCCTGGCGCCGCGAAGCTCGCGGTCGGGTCGGCGATCGTCGACGCCGACGTCGTCCTCTATGATCAGCCGCGCGTCGTCGCCGATATCCAGATCGCCGACACGCAAATCCGCACCTACGACATCGCGGTCGGGCGGGTGAAGATCGATTACCGCGACGGACGCGGCCATGCGCAGGCGCTCGTCGAGGGGACGAGCGGCGTGCCCTTCCGCATCGCCGCCAACGCCGATCTGCAGCCTGATCTGTGGCGCGCATCGGTGCAGGGCCGCGCGACCGGGGTCAATTTCCGCACCGTCTCGCCGGCGCGGATCATCCCGCACAAGGACGAGTATGAACTGCTCCCGACGACGATCGACCTTGGCCGCGGCAGCAGCGCGCGGCTCGCCGGGCGCTTCGGCGAGGGGATCATGGTCCAGAGCCGGCTCGACCGCGCGAATATGGCGATCGTCAACGCCGTCTATCCGGGGCTCGGGCTCGGCGGGCGCGCGACGGGCAGCATCGATTTCGCGCAGGCGAACGCCGACGCCTTTCCGCGCGCCGACGCGCGGCTGACGATCACCGACTTCACGCGCACCACCGCGGCGACGGTGAGCCAGCCGGTCGACATCAATTTTGCGGGCAAGCTGCTGAGCGACGGCGGCGAGGCGCGCGCGGTGATCCGCAAGCGCGGCAGCGTGATCGGGCGGCTGCAGGCCTCGCTGCGGCCGCTCGGTCCCGGCGCGGGCGACTGGACGACGCGGCTGCGCGCCGCGCCGCTGAGCGGCGGGCTGCGCTATAATGGCCCTGCCGACACGCTTTATTCCTTCGCCGGGCCCGCCGGGCAAGGGATAGCGGGGCCGATCGCGGTAGCCGCCGATTTCAGCTGCCGGGTCGACGATCCGTGCCTCAACGGCGTGATCCGGGGCAACGGCATGACCTATGAGAATCAGGCCTATGGCACTCGGTTGACCGATATGGTGGTCGATGGGCGCTTCACCGGGAACCGGCTCGAAATCGAGAAGCTCACCGCGACCGCGGGCGACGGCAGCATCGATGCGAAGGGCTATGTCAGCCTGTCGCAGGCCGACGGCTATCCGATGAACCTCAGTGCGACGCTCGACAATGCACGGCTCGCACGCAGCGAGAATATCGCGGCGCGTGCGACGGGCACGCTGACGCTCGAAAAGGTTGCGGGGCAGGCTGCACTTTTGTCGGGTGACCTCAAGCTGCCCGAGACGCGGTATCGCATCGTGCGCGAGGGGGCGGCCGCCGTGCCCGTCCTCACGGGTGTACGGCGCAAGCCACCGACCGGGCGGCGGCGGATCAGCGGCGACGGGCTCGCGGCGGTCGGCGGTAGCCTGTTCGATCTCATCCGCCTCGACATTCATTTGCGCGCGGGCGACGAAATCTATGTCACCGGCATGGGGCTCGAGTCCGAATGGCAGGCCGACATTCAGCTGAAGGGCACGACCCTCGATCCGCGCGTGACCGGCCAGGTCGAACTGGTGCGCGGTACGCTGGGCTTTGCGGGGCGGTCGTTCGACCTTGAAGAAGGGAAAATCACATTCCCGACCGGCGATGCCTATGACCCGGCGCTGCAACTCGTCGCGAGCGATACGTTCGACAATGTGACGGTGTCGGTGAACGTATCGGGCCGCGCGAGCAATCCGCAGGTGACCTTCTCGAGCGTGCCGGGACTGCCGCAGGACGAGATCGTCTCGCGCATCCTGTTCGGCGATTCGATCACTTCGCTGTCGCCGCTCCAGGCGGTGCAGCTCGCCGCGTCGCTCAACACGCTGAGCAGCGGTGGCGGGGGTCTCAATCCGCTCGGCGCGCTGCAGTCGGCGGCGGGGATCGACCGGCTGCGCGTTCTCGGTCCCGACGATACGACGGGGCGCGGCGCCGCGCTCGCTGCGGGGCAACATATCACCAAGGATATCTATCTGGAGGTGATCACCGATGCGAAGGGCTATACCGCGACACAGCTTGAGATCAGCCTGACGCGCGCGCTGTCGCTGCTCAGCCAGGCGGGCGGGTCGGGTCAGACCAATGTCAGCATCCGTTATCGCAAGGATTATTGATGCGCCGCGCCGTCCTCCTGCTGCCGCTGCTGCTCGCCGCCTGCCATCAGGAACCCGACTTCGACGAACGCTACGACAAGGCGGCGAAGGAGGTCGAAATGCGCGCCCGGGCGATGGACGCCGACATCGCTGAGACAGAGAAGGCCGCGGCCGCGACGCAGCCGAAAGCCTTGCCAGCATCCGCGAAGCCGTCTAACGCGCCTCCGTCATCTGGGGAGTAGCCAGCCGTCCGATCCGGACGGGCCGCCGCGTCAACATACTCGGTCGAGAGGCCGTGGTGCGGTGGGAACGGGAAATCGTTCGGGCGAGACCAATGGCATCGAACCTTCCGTCCGGGCCGGGCGGCAGGGTGCGATGTCCGTTGGAATTCGCCTGCCGCCCGGCCCCGGAGTTTTGCCATGGAAGCCATCCTTACCTCGACCGCCGTCGTCGCGCTCGCCGAGATCGGCGACAAGACACAGCTGCTCGCGATCCTGCTCGCGACGCGCTTCAACCGGCCCGTTCCCATCATTCTCGGCATATTGGCGGCGACGATCGCCAATCATGCGCTCGCGGCGCTGCTCGGCGCATCGGCGGCGACGTTTCTCGACAGCCCGGCTTTCCGCTATGCGATCGGCATCTCGTTCGTCGCGATGGCAGCGTGGACGCTGATCCCCGACAAGTTCGAGGATGACGAGGCGCCGAAGCCGCGCTTCGGGGCGTTCGTGACGACGCTGATCGCCTTCTTCCTCGTCGAGATGGGCGACAAGACGCAGGTCGCGACGATCGCGCTCGGCGCGCAATATCATAATGTCCTCGCGGTCACCGCGGGGACGACGCTGGGGATGATGATCGCGAATGTGCCGGCGATCTTCCTCGGCAATGAGCTATTGAAGCGGGTCGACCTCAAGAAGGTGCGGATGGTCGCGGCGGCGCTGTTCCTCGTCATCGGCCTGTGGGTGCTCGCGCGGGCAGCGGGGTTGTTCGGCTGATCCGGCGCTACCTGTCACGCCCGACAGCTAGTCCGGCCCTGTCGATCGCCGCATAGGCGGGGGCAGGGAGAGCGAGATGCGCGATAACGGGATAGGATGGCGGTGAACGGGCTCGATCTGCCGCACAGCGTCGAGCGCGACATGCTCGCGGCGAGCATCCAGCGCCTGCTCGCCGACAATCCGCGTCCGGGCTGGCGCGATCTGGTCGATGCGATCGGGCTCGCCGGGCTGACGGTGCCCGAAGCCGCGGGCGGTTTCGGCGGCGGCGCGATCGAGGTCGCGGTGGCGATGGCCGAGCTTGGCCCCGCGCTCGCGGGCGCCGACTGGCTGTCGCACGCCGCCGCCGCCATGCTGATCGCGCGGACTGATCCCGGCCACGAGGTGTTGCCCGAGCTTGCGGCGGGCGCGCGGCGCGCGGCCATCATCTGCTCCGCATCGAGCGCCGCGATGCCCGATGTCGCGCTCGGCGCGGTGCATGGGGTCGCGCGGCTCGTTGCCGGGGCGGCCGAGGCCGATCTGTTCCTTGTCGCCAATCGCGGCGGCATTGTCCTGCTGGCGGCCAACCAGGGCAAGGTCGAGCAGCGCCACCGGATCATGCACGACGGCAGCGTCACCGCCGACCTGGGTTTCACCGCGCCTGCCGCCGATCGCGCGTTGCTGGCGGCGGGGCAGGAGGCCGCCAGCCTTGCCGAATGGATATCCGACCTGATGCTAGCGGCCCGCTGCGCAGAAGCGGTCGGGCTGATGCAGCGCATGGTCGCGGACAGCATCGACTATCTGGGGCAGCGGCGGCAGTTCGGGGCGCCGATCGGATCGTTCCAGGCCCTGCGCCACCGGGCCGCCGACATGCAGCTTGCGCTGATGAAGGCAGCCGCGCTCACCGAACTCGCAGTGCTTGCCGTCGACCGCGACAGCGCCGATCGTGCAATCGCCGTTAGCGCGGCCTGCGTCGAGGTCGCCGATGCGGTTCGGATCGTCGGCGAGGGCGCGGTGCAGATCCACGGCGCCATGGGGCTGACCGAGGAACTGAGCCTCGGCGCCTGTTTCAAGCGCGCGCTGTCTATCGCGGCGGCATTCGGGTCGCGCGCCGATCATCTGGCGCGCTATGCCGAAGCGGCGGCCTGATCATCCCAGCATCAGCCGCGCGATCAGGTCGCGCTGGATTTCGTTCGAGCCCGCATAGATGCTCGCCGCGCGGTCGTTGAGATAGCGCGGCACCGCGACGGCAAGCTCGGCAGGTGTCTGGCCGTCGGCGTCGGCCCATGCTGCCGGGCCCGCGATTTCACAGGCGAGCGTGTCGATGCGCTGGGCCGCTTCGGTCCCCAATATCTTGAGAACCGAGGCGTAAAGGGCGGGGCTTCCGCCGAGGCCGCGCATCGCCTTGATTTCGAGCGCTTGCAACGCCGCGAGCCCGATCGCCTCACGGTCGAGCTCGGCGCGCAGCACCGGGCCGATGCCGTCCTCGGCGCGCAGCCGTTCGAGCCGCCCGATCAGTCCCGGCGCATATTTTCCGCCGCGCTCGAAGGTCAGCAGATGCTTGGCGACCGACCAGCCCTCATTCTCGCCGCCGAGCCGGTTCGCCTGCGGCACGCGCACATCGTCGAAGAAGACCTGGTTGAACTCATGATCGCCCGCGAGGGTGCGGATCGGTTCGACCGTGATGCCGGGCGTTGCCATGTCGAGCAGCAAAAAGCTGATCCCTGCCTGCGGTTTGCCCTCGGCTGAGGTCCGGACGAGCGCGAACATGCGGTTCGCGAAATGCGCGTGGGTGGTCCAGATCTTGGACCCGTTCAGCACATAGTCGCTGCCGTCGGACACCGCGCGAAGCTGAAGCGAGGCGAGGTCGGAGCCCGCGCCGGGTTCGGAGAAGCCCTGGCACCAATAATCCTCGCCCGACAGGATACGCGGCAGATAGTGGGCGCGCTGTTCGGGCGTGCCGTAATGCATGATGACCGGCGCGACCATCTTGAGCCCCATCGGCGCGAGCCCCGGTGCACCCGCCGCGGCACATTCGGCGGCGAAGATATAGCGCTGGATTTCGCTCCAGCCCGGCCCGCCGAACTCGGCCGACCAGTCGGGTGCCGCCCAGCCGCGCGCGTTCAGGATGCGTTGCCACGGCAGCGTGACGGCGGGATCGATGAAGACGCTCGTCGCGCGGCTCGCGGCGCGGCGAAGGTCGTCGGGCAGCTTCTCGACGAGAAAGGCGCGCACCTCGGCGCGGAAATCGGCGAGTCCCGGTTGGATCAGGGCGTCGGTCAGCATGTCCATGCGCCCGGCTTACAGGCGCTCGCCTTGTCGGGCCAAGCTGGCACCTGCATCAGGCGGCGCGCGCGCCGACGAAGCCGAGGCCCGCCGCGATCTGGATCGACTGCGCGCGCCCGGTCGCGCCGAGCTTCGCCGCGGCGTTGCGGAGATGGAAGCGCACCGTCGAGACCGACAGCGACAAGATGATCCCGATCTCGCCATCGGTCTTGCCCGCCGCCGCCCAGCGCAGGCACTGGACCTCGCGCCGCGTCAGCGTTTGCGGCACCGTCGCGTTACGCGGCCGCCCGCGCGCCTCGTTGTGCGTCGCGACCAGTTTGACCGCGAGATTATGGAGGCGGCCTGCATGGCCCGCGAATAGCGCCTCGACCCCGACGGGCTCGCGCGAGCACCAGAAGACCGCGCCGACGAGCCCGCGCGGCAGATGCACCGGCGCGATGATCGCTTCGCCGAAATTGGGCGTATTCTTCGCCTGCTCGCAATCGACCGCGTCGAGCAGCCCGGTCGGGCGCCAGGTGTGGAGGCTGCCGTCGCTGTAATAAAAGGGTTCGGCGACGAGCCGCGCCGCGGTCAGGAAAGCGATGTGGAGCGCGAGCTTGCGGTCGCGCCAATAGGCGTGCGCCGGGTCGATCCAGCGAAAGCTCGTTTCGGCATAGGGACGGCCGTCGGCGTCGGCCATCGGTTCGGGATCGCCGAGATCGGCCTGCGCCGCAATGAAGGGAAGGCCGATCGCATCGCCCGCCGCTTGCACCTCGGCGATCAGGGTCGGCATTTCTGCCCAGCAAAGCGCCTGGCTGTCCTTCACCTCGTCTACCTCATCCTCATCCTGACACAGGTGCCAGCTTGTTCGCGGGGCCGCAATCCGGTCCTCTGTCATTGTCCGGCTTCGCGCGACGCTCGCACATAGACGAGTTCCGCGACAAGCTGTTTGAGGGAGGATGGACGATGAAGGCAATGCGTATTTTTCTGCTCGCGGGAACCGCGGCGGGTCTGGCCGGGACGGTGCCGGCCTTTGCTACCGAGGCCGACCAGGCGGCGCCGCCGGTCGAGGGGGACATTATCGTCACCGCGCAGCGCCGCGCCGAATCGATCAACGATGTCGGCATGGCGATTCAGGCCGTCGACAGCGAAACGCTGGAAAATCTGCGCGTCACCGATGTGCGCGACCTGACCGCCGTGGCGCCGAGCTTCACCGTGTCGCAAAGCTATCAGGGCGTGCCGACCTACACGCTGCGCGGCATCGGCTTCAACACGATCAACCTGTCCGCAACCTCGACCGTCGGCACCTATGTCGATGAGGTCGCTTACGCCTATCCGATCATGAACACCGGGCCGATCATGGATCTGGAGCGCGTCGAGGTGCTGAAGGGGCCGCAGGGCACTCTCTATGGCCGCAACACGACGGCGGGGCTCATCAACTTCATCACCGCCAAGCCGACCGATCATTTCGACGCCGGGGTCAGCGCCGAACTGGGCAATTATCAGACCTATAATTTCGCCGGTCACATCTCGGGCCCGCTCGGCGAGGGCGTTTCCGCGCGCCTCGCGATCCGCAGCGAGAACAGCGACAAGGGCTGGCAGGTAAGCAATTCGCGCCCCGACGAACGCCTCGGCAAGGTCGACAAGCTCGGTATCCGCGGCTCGCTCGCCGTCGAGCCCGGCACCGGCACCCACATCGACCTGTCGGTAACCTGGTGGCGGAACAAGTCGGACACCGTCGCCGGGCAGGGAATCGGCTTCACGCCGGCGACCAATCCCGTGACGGGCACCAGCGCGTCGCATTTCTTCAATGTCCCGGGGCTTGCCGACTATATCGCGGGCAATTTCCCGACCAAGGCCAGCCAGGCCGACTGGGCGCCCGAAGCCGCTCGTTCGGCCGATATCGGACGCGGAGCCGGATTGCCCGGCGACCTGGCCGAGAATAATCGCTTCTGGGGCCTGAAACTGCGCCTCGATCACGACGTCACCGATGCGGTGAAGTTCGTCAGCCTGACCAGCTACAATGATTTTCGGCGCAAGGCGCTGTCCGACTGGAGCGGCGCGCCGTTCGAGGTTCTGCTGCAGAAAGCCGACGGCCGCATCAAGAGCTTCGCGCAGGAGATTCATTTCGAGGGCGAGAGCGGCGCCGTCAACTGGCTGGTCGGCGGCTATTATGGTCACGACAAGATCGTCGACAGCAACCGCACGCTGCTCGGTGAAAATGCGAACGCGCGCTTCATCCGCGCGGCACCCTATCTCATCGTGCCCGGCGTCAATCTGCTCGAAACGCCGTTCAATTCCGGCGGCTATACGGCCGCCGACATGGCGACGGCGTTCCGCACCTATGAAGACATCGGCACGATGAACACGAAGACGTGGAGCCTCTTCGGAAACGCCGACGCCGAACTGACCGAGCAGCTCAAGCTGACCGTCGGCCTTCGTTATACCGAGGACAAGCAGGACTATGTGGGCTGCTCGCGCGACTATAAGGGCAGCATGTTGCCGAACGTCAACGTCGTGAACCGCTTCCTCTTCTCGGCCGGCGGCACGCTGCCGATCCCGGCGCCCATCGTCGAGGGGCAGTGCAACACCTATGACGATGTGACGAACAGCTTCGGCCCGGTGGTCTCCACGCTCGACGAGAACAACCTCGCCTGGCGGGTGGTGCTCGACTGGTCGCCGAACGACGATACGCTCGTCTATGCATCGGTGTCCCGCGGCTATAAATCGGGCACCTCGCCGGTCAACGCGGCGAGCAAGGCGCGCCAGAACGCGCCGGTCACGCAGGAAAAGCTGACCGCCTATGAAGTCGGCCTGAAGGCGACGCTGGCCGATCGCCTCCTTCAGGCGAATCTGGCTGCCTTCTACTATGATTATAAGGACAAGCAGATCAGCACCTATTTCGCCGATCCGATCTATACGGCGCTGGCCCGCCTCGACAATGTGCCGAAGTCGAAGGCCTATGGCGTCGAAGGCGAGTTGACGCTGCGTCCGGCCCAGGGCGTGACGATTTCCGCCAACGGCCTGTGGCTGAAGACGCGCGTGATCGATTATGTCGGCACCAATGCCGCCGGTCAGCCGCAGAATTTCGACGGTGCGGAGTTCATTTACAGCCCGCACTTCCAGGGCAGCATCGTTGCCGCCTATGACACGCCGGTGAGCGATACGCTGAACGTCAATGGCGCGGTCAGCCTGCGCTATCAGAGCAAGTCGAACACGATCTTCGAGGACGATCCGCTCTACAAGATCGACTCCTTCGCCGTCGTGAACGCCAGCCTTGGCCTGAAGTCAGAGGCCGGGTGGTCGCTGTCGCTATGGTCGAAGAATCTGTTCAACAAATATTATTGGTCGTCGGTCGCCAGCAACGCCAACGTCGTCGTCCGTTTCGCCAACCAGCCGCGAACCTTCGGCCTGACGCTGGGTTACGATTTTTAGCGGGGGTCCCGCACCGGCCCGCTCCCCCTCCCGGCCTCCCCGACGATAGTAGCCTATGGGAGGCCGGGAGGGGGAGCGGGCCGGTGCCGCTCGCGGCGGAAGCCGCAAATAATTGCTGAAAGGGCGCAGGCAGACATGCAGGACAATTATCTGGGCACGATAATCGATTTTGCCTCTCCCGCCGGGGAACCGGCCCTGCTTGCGCCCGACAGCGTCCAGTGGCGCGTCTACAAGAATCCGATCGCGCTCGGCATCGGCGGCATCGCGGCGGTGCTGCTTGAATTTGCCGAGCCGCGCATCCGTTCGGGGGTATGGGATCATTCGACCTACAAGGTCGATCCGATCGGCCGCTCGCGCCGCACCGGCCTCGTCGCGATGCTTGCCTGCTACGGCCCCGCGAGCGTCGCGAAGGAGGTGATCGGCAAGGTCAATCGCCTGCATGGGCCGGTGAAGGGCAAGACTCCCGCGGGCGAATCCTATCGCGCGCTCGACCCGGTGCTGCTCGATTGGGTCGCGGCGACGGCCTCCTATGGCTTCCTGATGGCCTATGACCGTTTCGTCCATCCGCTCGGCGAGGCCGACAAGGATCGCTTCATGCGCGACGGCGATGCGATCGGGCGCGAGTTCGGCGCGCGGCACACGCCGGCGTCGGTCGACGGGTTCATGGACATGATGGCCATGCTCGAACCGAAGTTTGAGGCGCATCCGATCATCTTTGAATTCCTCGATATCATCCAGTCGGGCCGCGCGGCGCCGGGGACGCCGCGTTTCCTGCATCGCGCGATCGCGCGGGCATCGGTATCGCTGCTCCCCCATGCCCTCCGGGGCCGGCTCGATCTGGGGCCGAAATATGACCTCACGCGCGCGGACAGGCTGATGCTGCGTGCGGTGGGCAAATTGGCCGACCGCTTCGCCAGCCGGACGTCGGCGCCATGTCAGGCGAGCCTGCGGCTCGGGCTTCCTGCTGATTTTCTATACCGCTCGCAGGCTGAGCAGCAGCGGTTGCTGGAACGGCGGCCGGATATATTGGCGACGGCATAAATCCATCGTCATCCCGGCGCAGGCCGGGATCTCGCCGGTGCGTCATGCCAATAGGGCGAGATCCCGGCCTGCGCCGGGATGACGGGGTGTTATTCCGCCTCGGTGCTGAGCCCCAATTCGGGGATGCCGATCGAGCGCCGACCGCCGAAGTCCGATCGCACGACGATCGCGCCCTGTTTTTCCATATAGTCGACGAGCCGCCGGATGCGGCCCGGCGAGCGCGTGCCATAGGCGCGGCCGAGCGCGTCGTCGTCGGGGCAGGGACTGCCCTCGATCGCGGCGCGCGCGATCTGCACGAACGGCGCGAGCATATCGTCGGGTAGGCGGTCGGCAGCGGCCAGCAATTCGCGCCACTTGTCCTCGGCGGGGTCGAAGATGCCGCCCTTTGCCAGCGCGAACCGTTTGCGAAACTGCGCGAGATCGAGCGGAACGCGGCCGAGCTTCTGCATCCGGCAGCGCACCGAGAAATCCTGATAGAGAAAGGATTCGGGGTGGAAGGCGCAGTCGGGGTCGGCGAGCATGTCCTCGAGCGCGGCGACGATCGCCGGTTCGGCATCGGGCAGATCGGCTTCGGGGAATAAAGTCGGTGCTGCTGCGGGCGCTTCGTCATCCGCATCCTGCTCGGCGAAGCGCTGGATCAGTTCCTGCGCGGCGACCGGCTTCGGCGCGGGCGCTGGCGTCGGGAGCGGCTGCGTTTCCAGTTCGGCGAACAGCATCGTCCGCATATCGTGCGGCTCGGCGCTCGGCAGCGGCAGCAGGCCATGCGTCCCGGCGCGCGTCGCGGTCTGGGTCGAGCCGATCTTGACCGCGATCGGACGCCGCGAAATTGCCGGGCCGAGCCCCAGGAAATGCCCGCGTTCGAGGTCGCGGATCGCCTCGGCCTGCCGCCGTTCCATGCCGAGCAAATCGGCGGCGCGCGCCATGTCGATGTCGAGGAAGGTGCGGCCCATCAGGAAATTGCTCGCCTCGGCGGCGACATTCTTGGCAAGCTTGGCGAGGCGCTGGGTCGCGATGGCGCCCGCGAGACCGCGCTTGCGGCCGCGGCACATCAGGTTCGTCATCGCCGACAGGCTCGCGCGGCGGACGGTGTCGGAGACGTCGCCTGACGCGCTCGGCGCGAACATCTGCGCCTCGTCGACGACGACGAGCGCGGGAAACCAATGCTCGCGCGGCGCATCGAACAGGGCATTGAGGAACACCGCGGCGCAGCTCATCTGCGCCTCGATGTCGAGCGTGTCGAGCGCCACGATCACCGAAGCGCGATGCTCGCGGATGCGCGCGCCCATCGCGGCGATCTCGCGCTCGCTGTAATCGCCCGCGTTGACGACGATATGATTGTAGCGGTCGGCGAGAGTGACGAAATCGCCCTCGGGATCGATCACCACCTGCTGGACGAGTCCGGCGCTTTCTTCGAGCAGACGGCGCAGCAGGTGCGACTTGCCCGACCCCGAATTGCCCTGAACGAGCAGGCGCGTCGCGAGCAATTCCTGCACATTGACGTGAACGGCGCTGCCCCGGTCGTCGGTTCCGATTTCGATGCTGCTGTTCACCGCGTGTGCCCTATCGGGCGGCCGCGTGCTTGACAACCGGTCAGCCTGTCCGAAGGCTGGAAATAGGAGAGTGCCGGCGATGACGAGGGACAGGATAGCGCTGATCGAGGCTGGCGGGACGAAATTCGTCGTCGGGATCGCTGGGCGCGATCGCACGATTGCGGCACGCACGCGCATAGCGACGACGAATCCCGCCGAGACCATCGGCGCGGCGATCGACTGGCTGCGCGCGCAGGGCGGCGATTATGCGGCGGTCGGCATCGCCTCCTTCGGCCCGCTCGACCTCGATCCGGCGTCGCCGGACTGGGGCCATATCACGCGGACGACCAAGCCCGGCTGGAGCCATGCGGCGATGGCGGCGCCTTTCGCTCGCGCGCTCGGCTGTCCGGTCGCGATCGATACCGACGTCAACGGCGCCGCGCTCGCCGAATATCGCTGGGGCGCGGGGCAGGGGTGCCGGTCGGCGCTCTATTTGACCGTCGGGACCGGAATCGGCGGCGGTGCGGTGGTTGGCGGGCGGCTGATCCACGGCGCCTCGCACCCCGAGATGGGGCATATCGCCATGCCGCGCCACCCGGACGATAGGGATTTCGGCGGCATCTGCCCGTTTCACGGCGATTGCCTCGAAGGACTGGCGAGCGGTCCGGCGATCGCGGCGCGGTGGGGGGCGTCGCTTTCGGACCCGCCTGCCGAACATGAAGCGCACGCGATTATCGCCTGGTATCTGGCGCGGGCGATCACAAGCTTTCGCGCGATTCTCGCGCCCGATCGCATCATCCTCGGCGGCGGCGTGATGGAAACGCCTGGGCTGCTCGATCGGGTGCGCAGCGAAGCGGCTGCGGCGGGAGGCTATTTCGCGGGCGATCCCGAAGCGATGATCGTGGCGCCCGCGCTCGGCGGCGATGCGGGACTGCTCGGTGCGTTGGCATTGGCCGGGATCGAGGGAAACCTCCGCAAAGTGGGCGGATAAATTCCATCTCGTCATCCCCGCGAAGGCGGGGATCCAGCTTTCTTCTTCGTGCCTTTGCGCCTTTGCGTGAGATTCCAGAAAAACTCACGCAAAGGCGCAAAGGCACGAAGAAGATAAGAATAAAAGGAAAAAGCGGGATTCCTGCCCTCGCGGGAATGATGGGGTTCTATTTTTGACCTAGCCGCTCGAAATCTGTGACGCGATTGATGTTAGGGATCGTATCGCTTTCGACCGCCTGCGCCCCGATGGCTTCGGCCCAGGCGCGCACCGCTCGTGGGCCGTCATCTGCCAGCCAGGCGGCGAGGCGGTCGGCGTCGGCGCTCGGCCAGATGCCGATCACCGGGCAGGAGAGAGCAAAAGCCGCGCCGTCCGACCGGCAGAGCCGATCGAGCAACCCCTCGGGGAGGTGCGGCGTATCGCAGGGCAGCGACAGGAGGCGCTCATATCCTGCGTCGCGCGCCGCCGTCAGCGCGCCCGCCAGCCCGCCGAGAGGCCCCAGCCCGGCACGCGGGCGATCGGGTACGCTCTCGCGCGCTGCATGGGCGTGACCCGAAACGAAGACGGCGCCGCAAACCGGGGCGAGCGCCGCAATCGACCAGTCGATCAGCTTGCGCCCCGCATATATTTCCTCCGCCTTGTCGCGGCCGAAGCGCGACGAGGCGCCGCCCGCAAGGACGACGCCGGCGATGGAGGCGGCGGCCGTCAATCGATCGTCCGCGCCAGTTCGTGGTTGAGCCACAGCGCGACGAGCGTCCCGATCGCGCCCGACAGCAGATAGGCGCCCGCCGCGATCAGCCCGAACTGGCTCGACAGCCACAGCGCGACCATCGGCGCGAAGCCCGCGCCGAACAGCCAGGCGAGATCGGAGGTAAGCGCCGATCCGGTATAGCGATGGCGCGGGTCGAAGTTCGACGACAGCGCCCCCGACGACTGGCCGAAGGAGAATCCGAGCAGGATGAAGCCGAGGATCATGAAGGCGGCCTCGCCGGCCTCGCCCGCGCCGAGAAGCTGCGGCGCGAAGCCGCTGAAGGCGGCGATCGCGGCGGCCGTGACGCCCAGCAATGTGCGGCGCCCGACGCGGTCGGCGAGATAGCCCGAGGCGATGATCGCGAACACACCGATTGCGGCTGCGACCGCCTCGATCATCAGAAAGCGCACCGGCGTCTCTTCGGTGAACAGAAACACCCACGACAGCGGGAACACCGTCACCATGTGAAAAAGGGCGAAGCTCGCGAGCGGAGCGAAGGCGCCCATCGCGATGATCCGCCATTCGGAACGCAGCGTCTCGGTCAGCTTCGCGGGTTCAAGGTCGCGATCCTCGAACAATGCGGCATATTCGGGGGTCACGACGATGCGCAGCCGCGCGAAGAGCGCGACGACGTTGATCGCAAAGGCGACGAAGAAGGGATAGCGCCAGCCCCAGTCGAGAAAATCCTGCGCCGGCAGCGCCGCGATCAGGAACATGAAGAGCAGGCTCGCGACGATCAGCCCGAGCGGCGCGCCCAATTGCGGGATCATCGCATACCAGCCGCGCTTGCCCTCCGGCGCGTTGATCGCGAGCAGCGAGGCGAGCCCATCCCACGAGCCGCCGAGCGCGACGCCCTGTCCCATGCGGAAAAGAGCCAGAAGCAGCGCCGCGCCGATCCCGGCGGTCTCATAGCTCGGCACGAAGGCGATCGCCGCGGTCGATCCGCCGAGCAGGAACAGCGCGATCGTCAGCTTGGCGCCACGGCCATAGACGCGGTCGATCCACGAAAAGACCATCGTGCCGGCGGGACGCGCCAGAAAGGCGAGCGCGAAGATCGCGAACGACCACAACGTGCCGGTGAGCGGGTCGAGCTGCGAAAAGACGAGCTTCGGGAACACCAGCACCGAGGCGATGGCGAACACGAAAAAGTCGAAAAACTCTGACGTTCGCCCTATGATGACCCCGATCGCGATCTCGGCGGGAGAAATGCGATGATCGTCTTCATAGAGTGCGCGGGCGTCGCGTTCGGCCTGGGTGGTGGACGGCGCGGTTTCGGCAGACATAAGATGCGTCCTGCTGCTGGCGCTCCCGAAAAGGGACATTCGGTGGCGCGAGTCGATCATAGGGCAAAAACGCCCCTTATGAAATTGCCCCTGCGCGATCCGCGGCGGTCGCGGGATTGGACAAAATGTCCTATGTGCAGTGCAACAAAGGAGGCCTAGGCGCGCATCATGCCAAGCAATCTCCCCCGTTTTCCTGCTCGCTGGCGGCTTTTGCCGCTGCTCGCCGCGCTGCCTTTGCTGTCGGGTTGCGGGCTGATCGTGCTCGATCCGGCGGGCGACGTTGCGCGCCAGCAGGGCGATCTGATCATCATCTCGACCGTGCTGATGTTGCTGATCATCGTGCCGGTGATGGCGCTGACGATCTTCTTCGCGTGGAAATATCGCGCGGCGAACAAGCAGGCGACCTACAAGCCCGATTGGGACCATTCGACCCAGCTCGAACTCGTCATCTGGTCGGCGCCGCTGCTGATCATCATCTGCCTCGGCGCGGTGACGTGGGTCGCGACGCACCTGCTCGACCCCTATCGCCCGCTCGCGCGCACCGGGCCGGGGCAGGCGATTGCCGCCCATGTGAAGCCGCTCGACGTCAATGTCGTCGCGCTCGACTGGAAATGGCTGTTCATCTATCCCGAACAGGGGATTGCGACGGTGAACGAACTGGCGGTGCCGGTGAACCGGCCGATCCGCTTTCGCATTTCGGCCTCGTCGGTGATGAACAGCTTTTACGTTCCGGCACTTGCGGGCCAGATTTATGCAATGCCGGGGATGGAGACCAAGCTGCACGGCGTGTTCGACAAGACCGGCACGTTCGACGGCTTTTCGGCCAATTATTCGGGCTGGGGCTTTTCCGACATGCGCTTCAAGGTGAAGAGCCTGCCCGCGCCTGCGTTCGACCAATGGGTCGCCGCGGCGAAGGCCTCGGGCGAGGGCGACCTCGGCCGCGCCGCCTATCTGAAGCTCGAGAAGCCGAGCCAGAAGGAGCCGGTGCGCCGTTTCGCCACAGTGGATCCCCAGCTTTTCGACGCGGTGGTCAACATGTGCGTCGAACCCGGCAAGATGTGCATGCACGACATGATGGCGATCGATGCGAAGGGCGGCGCGGGCATTGCCGGCATCCAGAACGTCCGTTCGGTCACCTATGACAAATTCGCCGCGCGCGGAACCGGCGGTCTTGCGAACTGGAGCGTCCGCTATGTCGCGGCGCTGTGCAGCCAGCAGATGCACTCGGCCGACCGTCCCGACGCGAAGCCGGTGAACCCGGCGCCGCTGAAGGGCGAAGGCCTGCCCCATCCCAATCAGGCGCCCGAGCGTACCGCTCTGAACGCCGTTCCCCGCCAGACAAGCTGAAGGCAGCCTTCGTGATCACCCCGCAACCCGCCCCCGCAACCGGCCCCTTCCTCGGCAAGCTGTCGCTCGACGCGTTGCCGCTGCACGAGCCGATCCTGGTCGTCACCTTCATCGCCGTCGCGATCGGCGGCATCGCGGTGCTGGCCGCGATCACCAAATATCGTCTGTGGGGCTGGCTGTGGCGCGACTGGCTGACCACCGTCGATCACAAGCGGATCGGGATCATGTACATGATCCTGGGCCTCATCATGTTCCTGCGCGGCTTTTCGGACGCGATCATGATGCGCCTGCAGCAGGCAATGGCGTTCGGCGGGTCCGAAGGCTATCTGCCGCCGCACCATTATGACCAGATCTTCACCGCGCACGGCGTGATCATGATCTTCTTCGTCGCGATGCCGTTCATCACGGGCCTGATGAACTATATCGTCCCGCTCCAGATCGGCGCGCGCGACGTCAGCTTTCCGTTCCTCAACAATTTCAGCTTCTGGATGACGGTGTCGGGCGCGGCGCTGACGATGATCTCGCTGTTCGTCGGCGAATATGCCCAGACCGGCTGGCTCGCCTATCCGCCCTTGTCGGGAATCGCCTACAGCCCCAATGTCGGCGTCGACTATTATATCTGGGGGCTTCAGATAGCCGGCGTCGGCACGACCCTGTCGGGGATCAACCTGATCGTGACGATCCTGAAACTCCGCGCGCCGGGCATGGGCCTGATGAAGATGCCGGTTTTCACCTGGACGTCGCTTTGCGCGAACATCCTGATCGTCGCGAGCTTCCCGATCCTGACCGCGACGCTGACCCTGCTGGCGCTCGATCGCTATGCGGGCACCAATTTCTTCACCAACGACCTCGGCGGCTCGCCGATGATGTATGTGAACCTGATCTGGATCTGGGGGCACCCGGAGGTCTATATCCTCGTGCTGCCGCTGTTCGGCGTCTATTCGGAAGTCACCTCGACCTTCTCGGGCAAAAAGCTCTTCGGCTATACGTCGATGGTCTATGCGACGATCTGCATCACCATCCTGTCGTATATCGTGTGGCTGCACCACTTCTTCACCATGGGGTCGGGGGCCAGCGTCAACAGCTTCTTCGGCATCACGACGATGGTGATCTCGATCCCGACGGGGGCGAAGCTCTTCAACTGGCTTTTCACCATGTATCGCGGCCGCATCCGCTTCGAACTGCCGATGATGTGGACGGTCGCCTTCATGCTGACCTTCGTCATCGGCGGGATGACCGGGGTGCTGCTCGCGGTGCCGCCCGCCGACTTCGTGCTGCACAACTCGCTGTTCCTGATCGCCCACTTCCACAATGTCATCATCGGCGGCGTGCTGTTCGGCCTGTTCGCCGGCATCAACTACTGGTTCCCCAAGGCCTTCGGCTTCAAGCTGGATCCGTTCTGGGGCAAGCTGTCCTTCTGGTTCTGGCAGATCGGCTTCTGGTTCGCCTTCG
>NZ_DATAJZ010000016.1:0-3347 GCF_036261875.1 Sphingopyxis sp.
CTAAGGAAGCCGACATGGCGAGAGCCAGCAAGCGCCTCGAAGTGCTTGAAGCCATTGTGAGCATCATCGAGCGTGACGGCCTCACCGCCGTCACCCTCGACGCCGTAGCGCTCGAAACCGGCATGACACGCGCCGGCCTTCTGTATCATTTCCCGTCGCGCGAAGCCCTGATCCTCGCCACCCATGAGCATCTGACTCGCTCATGGGAACAGGAGCTGGAAGCGAGCGCCGGCAACACCTCGGACAGGGCGACAGACGCCGAACGACACGCCGCCTACATCAACACCTGCGCAAGAGCTGCCCGGCGGGTCGAACTACTGCTCATGCTGGAAAGCTCCGACAATCGGCAGCTTGGCGATCTGTGGCAACAGGTCATCGACCGCTGGGCACCTCCTGCGCCGATTGGAAACGACGCTGCCGAGTTGGACAGGTTCATTTCGCGCCTTGCCGCCGATGGGCTGTGGATTCACGAGGCGCTGTCGTCGCGCCCGCTCCCCGAGCAACTGCGCAAGCGTATCGCGGCGCGCCTCGTCGCGATGGCCGCCGGACCTGTTGAGGCGGAAGAAAACCTCCCGAAATAACTGGTGTCCCCCCACAACCCTACTGCGCCGGTGCTGCCGGCGCTTTCACGGTGATGGTGCATTGCTGATCTGAACCGGCCGTGCGCGCGGCCTCGGCGCATTGCCCGATCGCCTC
This sequence comes from Sphingopyxis sp., assembly GCF_036261875.1. GTDB lineage: Bacteria > Pseudomonadota > Alphaproteobacteria > Sphingomonadales > Sphingomonadaceae > Sphingopyxis. Next base: position 697 of record NZ_DATAJZ010000016.1, read on the forward strand.
GGCATTGTCGCGCACGAGCTGCGAGGAATCGGCCACGCCGCGCCAGCTTCGGGGATCGGCCACCCGCATCATGGTGACGCCGGCGTTCCATCGGTCCTGACCTATGACGGTCGCCGCAACATGGGTGTCGGCCGAGAAGGGCAGGAAACGCGGCAACAGCAAAATCAGGATATATGCGACGAAGTGGCGATTTTTTGGATACACAAACGTGTATCCATGCGATACTGTCGCTCTATGTCGAGCAAAGACGCTGGCCTCCGTATCCGTGTTGAAAGGGAACTCCGCGAGGCGTTCCAAGGGGCTTGCTTGGCCGAAAACAGGAGTGCGTCGGAAGTGTTGCGCGAGTTCATGCAGGCATTCGCCGACCGGCATCAAGGCGGCTTGCAACCCGATATGTTCACGGCACCAGCAGCCAGGAAGCCACGTCAATCAACAAAGAGAAAAGCGATATGAGCCAACTTAATTCTTTGGAAGGGCGCTTGACCTCGCTCGACTTGTTTGCAGGCGCGGGCGGACTGTCCGAAGGACTGCGCGAAGCCGGTTTCACGTCGCTTTACGCAAACGAGATTTCCCCGCGCTATGCGCAAACCTACGCCGCCAACCATCCGGCCACGCAGGTCGATAGCCGGGACATTCGCAAGGTCGATGCGCGCAAAGTCCGAAAACTATTGGGCTTGAAGCGGGGCGAACTGGATTTGATCGCTGGCGGCCCACCCTGCCAGGGCTTTTCGATCAACGCGCCCAAGCGTTCCACCGAGGATTCACGGAACCACCTGTTCCGCGAATACCTGCGGTTTGTCACCGAATTTCAGCCGCGCGCGGTCTTGATCGAGAACGTCCCTGGTATGGTGTCGTTTGAAGGCGGCGCAACGCTGGATGCGATCTTGGAATCATTGAAGCAGCTCGGCTACGACGCCGACGTGCGGATTCTGTACGCGCCGCATTACGGCGTGCCGCAAACCCGCTGGCGCACAATCATCCTTGGCAGTCGCTGCGGCGTCGATCCGATGGCGCTGTTCCCGGAGCCGCTGCGCCAAGCGCCGGTTCGGGTGAATTTCACCTCGCAATTCGCCGGGAAAAACTTGGTGAACTTGCCGCGCTCCCTGGAATTGCCGTCACACGTCACGGTCAAGGATGCCATTGGCGACTTGCCAGCCCTGCATAACGGCGAGATTGGCGAACAGGTCAAAGACTACCGGCACCCGGCGGATAACCCGTATCAACAATTGATGCGGGCAGGTTCAACGGGCGTGACGTGTCACGAGGCCGCCCGGTTGAGCAAGATCAACCTTGAACGCATGACGCACATTCCGCCGGGCGGGAACTGGACGGATATTCCCGAAGCCCTGTTGCCACGCGGGATGCGCATGGCGCGGCGCAGTGACCACACGAAGCGTTACGGTCGGGTCAATCCTGACGGCCTCGCATCCACCATCCTGACCAAGTGCGATCCGCATTGGGGCGCTTACTTCCATTACGAGCAGGACAGAGCCTTTACCGTGCGCGAAGCGGCACGCATCCAGTCCTTCCCTGACACCTACGTTTTCTGCGGGTCACGGGTTGAGCAATACGAACAGGTGGGTAACGCCGTGCCGCCGCTGCTGGGTGCAGCCGTCGGGCGAGCCATCGCCCAGGTGCTGGGGAGTGTCCGCAAGAACGAGCGCAAAGTACGGGTGGCGTAGTGGCGGGGAAGATTTGGGAGTTCTTCGGTTATCGCTCCGATGACCACTCTCCGGCGGCGGTGGCCGCCGCGACGGACAAACAATGCCCCTACTTGTCCGAAGTGTGCGAAAAGCGGTTAAGTGACGGGGCCATCGCCGGCGTTTGCACCATCAAGCCGGTAACTTCCGGCCCGGTTATTTGCTGTCCTATCCGCTTGTACGCGGACAAGTACCGTGCCCTGTATGACGTGGCAAAGATCGCGTTTGACGACGATTTAGAGCTGATCGCGGGCCGGCAAGCATCAGCACGGGCGCGGGCGAAACAAGCACCAGTCGTAGCCGTGTTCGGCAAACGCTGGGGCGGCGAGCTGCGCTTACCGCAAAAGGACGGCGCGGGCAGTTACTTCGTGGATTGGGTGCTGGCGTTGCTTGATGCCAATGGCAAGCTGAAAGAGTTTGTCGCCGTCGAAGTTCAGACCATCGACACAACGGGCAACTACCGCAACGGTCGGGAAGCCCTGCTCACGCCAGAACGCACGAACCCGGCGACGACGGCGGGCTTGAATTGGGAAAACGTCAATAAACGCATCCTTCCCCAACTGATCTACAAGGGCCAGGTGCTGCAACGTGAAGAGTTGTGCCGGAAAGGTTTGTTCTTCGTCTGCCCGCAACCCGTTTACACGAGAATCATGGCCCGCCTTGGTGGCGTCGCCGGTTTGATCCGCTATGCCTTGCAACCGGCCTCGATCACGTTTCTTGCCTATGAACACGAAGAAGCAGGCATCATCGACGGGGCCACGGTGCCGCTGAAAGCACTGCCGCCACATTCGACCACGGTTTACAAGGTGCAAGAGGCGTTCAACAACGTCACCTTGCCGGATGAAAACGTCTATAAAACCGCTATTGAGGCCGCTCTAGGCTAAAGGTTGCAGCCGAGAAAAGGAAAAGACGTGAGCAGCGAAACCGCCACCATCAGCGCCGCCGTTCCTG